>CALLBA010000035.1:0-35257 GCA_938002045.1 Tenacibaculum soleae | reverse complement strand
TTATCTAATGTCGTTGTTACTGATGCTGTATCTGTACATCCATTAGCTCCTGTTACTGTTACCGTAAATGTTCCTGCGGTTGTTACTGTTAAACCTGCATTTGTTCCAACTACTGTTGATCCATCTGACCATGAATAACTTGTTCCTCCACTTGCTGTTAACGTAGTACTTGGTGTTGTACAACTTAATGCCAAACCATGATCATTAGTAATGCTTGCTGTTGGTGTTTCATTTACCGTTACTACTACGTCAGACTCATCAATACAACCTCCTGCTGATGTAATGGTGTATGTAATTGTTACAGTACCACTACTCATACCTGTTACAACACCTGATGCATCAACGGTAGCACGAGCGATATCTGAAGAGCTCCATACACCTCCTGCATCTCCATCAGAACTTAAATTTAATGTTTTTGTAGTACAAACTGAAGTTCCTCCAGATATTGCACCTGCATTAGGTGCAGGATTAACTACTGTACTAACACCTACTCCTTGACCTTGATCATCATTTGCTCCATCAGCTGTTCCTGATATGTTTACTAAATCAGGTACCCCATTTGAGTTAACACCTCCGTTTGCTGCTGTATCTACTCTTCCTTGATGAATTCCTGAAGCTACCAAGTGTGATAGCTCAACATCTTCATCTCCCTCAATAGCATCATAACAACCATCGCCATCAGAATCTACATCTAAATGATTCGGAACCCCATCACCATCGGAATTTCGTTCAATACAATATTCTAATTCATAAAATTGCATGGTTACATTACCTCCATTACCGTTTTGTTTTCCAACAATTATTTTTATTTCTGTTACAGGGCCATTAATTGAAATCTGAACGGCGTTATTTGGTGCATTTCCTGAAGAAGCATCACTAATTACACTTTGTCCTCTAAATGTACCATTAGCACCTAGATTAATATCAGTTAATGTTACTCCTACATTTTCACCTGCATTTTCAGCTATAAAATCTGCTCTATCTTGATTATCTAGTCCTCCTAATTTAAAACTTACATTATATACTGGCTCTGAAAATGTATATATATAAACAGCCACATCCCCATTAGGAAAATCAGTTTTAAAAGGCTGTGTGCTTATGTAATCACCAGATACTCCTACTGTATTTTCGCTTATAACTCCTCTAGCCCATTCCGAAACCCCTTGAACCTCAAAAGTAGCTGTAACTATATCCACACTACCAAAGGTGTAAATATCTGATAGTGTAGCTATTGCTGTACCCCCATTTGTACCTGTATCATTCCGGTTAAAACTTTTTCCTAAATCAACAAAACCTGAAGAACATTCTAATTCATCAATATCTAATATACCATCGTTATCATCATCTAAATCACAGGTGTCATCTAACCCATCCCCGTCAGTATCTACTCCTGAAGCAAAAGGGCAGTTACATGATGCTACTGCTGGATTTTGAAAATCACCTGTAGCATTTGAAGCTGTCGTTGCTTGATTTGAAACACTACCACTTCGTGTAATAACAGGGGTTGTTATTATAACCCCTGAAGACTGCAACTCAGCAGCTATTGCAGCTGCCGTTGGGTTTGCATTAAAAGTAGCTTGCGCGTTTACTAAAAACGAAGTAAACAACAATAAAATTAAACTTATTGTTACTTTATTACAAAACTGTATTTTTTTTGAATAGTAGTTATTTTCCATAAAATTTACTATAATTATTTAATATAATTACTCTTTGTTTTTTTTATTTTGAAGCATAAAAAAACCCAAAAAAAAACGCATTCAGTCTTTTTTTTTAAAGACAAATGTATTGTTTCGGGGGTATTTTTAATAAATATTGCAAATATAATTAACTTTTAAGTATGACACATGTATTATTAGACACTTTTTCATTTAATTAGTCACAATAATTTTAAATAACAATTAATTATACAATAATAAAATCAAATAAATAACAACTATTAAAACTAACAACTATTAAACTAATATAAGCAATTAAAACAAAAACAACGACAATATAGTGTTAAATAATTTTTAACTCCTTTAAAACCTCTTACTGTAAGTATTTATTGTTTTTTAATTTAAAAATACAATAATCCACATCATTTACCGTAGTTAACTTACTAAATGAAAACCTAATTGAAGTTTTATCAACTTCTTGCTCACTTAAAAAAGCAACTAACACATGCGATCCTTTATTTGCTCCACTTTGACAAGCACTACCTCCGGAAACCGCAACACCATGCAAATCTAAATTAAAAAGCATCATTTTATCTTTTATATTAAAACGTACATTTAGTATTGTATAACTACTTTTATCCAAATTACAAGACATCCCATTAAACTGTACGTTTTTAAAATGCTCCTCTAATTGCGTTATAAAGTACGATTTTATTTTCAAAATAGATAATTTATCCTCCTCTAAATTATCATAAGCAATTTTTAAAGCTTTTTCCATGCCTAAAATTGCATGTACATTTTCGGTACTAGAACGCATTCCTTTTTCCTGCGCCCCTCCATGTAAAATTGGCTGCATACTAATACCTTTTTTAATATAAGCAAACCCAACTCCTTTTGGCCCGTGAAACTTGTGTGCGCTTGCTACTATAAAATCAATAGGTGTTTTTTGTAAATCTATTTGATAATGCCCTATCGCCTGCACAGTATCTGAATGAAAATAAGCGTCGTATTTTTTACATACATCAACCACCTTATTAACAGGAAGCAGGTTTCCTATTTCGTTATTTACATACATTAAACTTACTAGCGTTTTTTGAGTTGACTCTTGTAAGTGTTTTTCTAAATCACTTAAAACTACCGATCCGTTTTTATCAACCTCAACATATTCAACCAATATATTATACTGCTTTTGCAAATACTGTACAGTACGTAAAACCGCATGATGCTCAATTTTAGAGGTAATTATTTTTTTTACTCCTAAGTTTAATACTGCGTTATATAAAATTAAATTATCTGCCTCGGTACCACCCGCCGTAAAAATTATTTCAGCAGCAGCTACGTTAAAATGTTTGGCTATATTTTTTCGCGCTGTTTCAACTGCTGCTTTTGCTTTTCTACCAAATTGATGCGTAGAAGATGGATTACCAAAATTAACTTGCATTGATTGCTGCATAATCTCAATCACCTCTGGCAACATAGGTGTTGTTGCTGCATTATCTAAATATACAGTTTTCATAATTTAGTTCTTAATTAGTTTGCATTTTGATATACATAAACCTCTGTGGCTCCTTGACCATACTTTTGATAGGAAGCATCGTAATATTTTACTGGATAATTATTTAATAAATATAGCAATTCTGTTTTTAAAACCCCTTCACCTACTCCGTGAATTAACACTAATTTTGAAATACGTTTAGCAATACAATACTCTAATTTATGCTTTGCTGTTTGCAATTGTAATGATAACACATCATAATTATCCATTCCTTTAGTAGATTTTAGTAATTTTTCAGCATGCAAATCCACCTCCATCACCACTTCGTTTTTTGCTTTTACAAATAATGATTTTTTAGTTTTTTTAACTTCATTCATTTTTGATTTTAACAACGAACTACTAACGCGCACTTGCCTACTTAACTCGTTTTGCTCAACTTTAATTTTTACCAACTCATGTGCAAAAAAAGAAAACTCCATTCCATCTTCATCTTTAACAAAAAATAGATTATTTTCTATTTTAGTTATCAACCCTTTAATATCAGCATCTAAAACTGATACTTTATTACCTATTTCTAAACACATCCTTAACCTTTACTTAATTAATTAAAAGAGTTTTACAGCGTATTTTTGCAGTAATTCTTTCTTACAAAAGAACTGTAAAAAAATGATAAACACTAAAAATATTGACACAAAAGCATTTTTTGAAGATGCAAGAAAAGAAATAATTATTGACACTGAGCGCAAAAAACTACTAATCGATATTGCGCAATCAATTGTTAATGAATACGAAGATAGAGAAAAGATAAATTTAAATTTTATTTGTACTCACAATTCAAGAAGAAGTCAATTTGCACAAGTTTGGAGTTTTTACGCTATTGAATATTTTAACTTGAGAAATATTTTTGCGTATTCTGGCGGAACCGAAACCACCGCTTTTCATAGAAACACCGTAAAAAGCTTACAAAAAACAGGTTTTAACTTTAATATTGTTGATTTTTCACACCAAAACCCGCGCTATCTAATTACTTTTAAAGGCTCAAAAAAATCTATTTTAGGGTTTTCTAAAATTTACGACCATCCAAACAACAGTTATCCTTACATAGCCATTACAACTTGTAATAATGCTGATGAAAATTGTCCTTTTATTCCAGATGCAATAACCAGGTTTCATTTACCATACTCAGATCCGAAAAATTTTGACAACACTGACTTAGTTTCTGAAAATTATTTAAATACAAGTAAAATAATTGCTTGTGAGGTGTTTTTTATTTTTGAGTTTATAAAAAAAGAAATAGATAACCTAACATCAGAGCTATTTTAGACAACGGTTACACTAATTTTAAATCATCTTTTTTTTATTTTACCAACCTAAACCAAACTCGTTTAAAACTAAATACTATAAAAAAGAATCAACTATATTATAATAAAACTACACCACTGTACTTTTATCATAAGGTATACTTTTTAACACATGATTTATAGCATTAACACGAGCAATTGTTTTTCTATTTGCTTGTATTACTTTCCAAGGTGATATTTCAGTGTTTGTTTTACTAAACATTGCTTTTTTATATTCAGTATAATCATCCCACAACTCTTGCGCTTTTTCATCAACTGGTGTAATTTTCCATTGTTTTAAAGGGTTATTTTTTATATCAAGAAATCGCTTAGCCTGCTCTCTTTTATTAATTGACATGTATATTTTTACCAATCGAATACCAGACTCTAAAATCATTCTTTCAAAATCATTTACTTGATTCATAAATATCTTATACTCTTCTTGGGTACAAAATCCGTTTACCGGCTCTACTACAGCTCTATTATACCAACTACGATCAAAAAAAACCATTTCACCTGCTTTTGGAAACTGCTCAACATATCGCTGAAAATACCATTGAGTTTTTTCATCTTCATTAGGCTTTGGCAATGCAACAATTCGCATATGACGCGGATTTATACGTTCGGTTATTCTTCGTATTGCTCCTCCTTTTCCTGCAGCATCTCGTCCTTCAAAAATAATGATTATACGTTCATTTTTATTGATAGCCCACTTTTGCAGGCGTATTAATTCTACCTGTAATTTTTTCAGTTTCCGTTCGTAATCTACATATCGAATAGCTCGCTCTAAATTAAAAGGTTTTGATAAAATTGCTTTTAATCCTTTAGTAGAATTTAATTTATCTACGTCTTTTTGTGTTAACTTACCCATATTAATCTAAATGTTTTGTTGAACGATAGTAACGCATTACTATATTGGGATCTGGATTTGTTATTACTTTTTCTTCCTTTTCTTCTTGATAATCAAATTGAGACAACACATGACGCATACACTCTACTCTTGCTTTTTTCTTATCATTTGTTTTAACCACAATCCAAGGGCTATAAGCTGTGTGTGTTTTACTAAACATTTCGCTTTTATAATAAGTGTATTTACTCCATAACTCTTGCCCTCTTTTATCAACAGGACTAAACTTCCACCTTTTTAAAGGATCATCATTACGAGCATTAAACCTACGTTCTTGCTCTTCTTTTGATATTGATAACCAAAATTTAATTATCGTCACGCCATCTTCATACAACATATGCTCAAACTCTGGCACTTGCACTAAAAACTCTTTATATTCATCTTTTGTACAAAAACCCATTACCGGCTCAACAACCGCCCTATTATACCAACTACGGTCAAAAAATACTATTTCACCAGGGTTTGGCAACTCCTTAATATATCTTTGAAAATACCATTGTCCCCGTTCAACTACAGTTGGTTTATTTAAAGCCACCAATCGCATAGATCGTGGATTTAAATGCTCCATAAAGCGACGAATATTACCTCCTTTACCGGCAGCATCCCTTCCTTCAAATATGACTGCTACTCTTTTATTATTCTTAGCAATCCATTGTTGCAGTTTTACCAACTCGATTTGTAATTCTTTCAACTCTTCTTCATAGGCCATCTTCTCCTTAACCTTTTCTATCGATACTCCTTTTTCATTTATCAAATGCAATAACTCATCATTTGATGATACATTTTCAAAGTCGTTAATTGTAAGTTTTATTTTATTCCCCATTTAAAACAACATGTTGAATTTTTATTTATTTAACTATAGCTTTGCTAAAATAAGACGATATTAGCAGCTATGAAACAAAAAATATTTTTTTTATTTATCTTTATTACTATAAATATTTTTTCTCAACGAAAATACGCTAAAGAATTTAGTTTCCTTAACGATAATGACTTATATATTTCAACCAGTCAAGACCGATATTACACCAATGGAATGTTTTTATCATACAGATATCTAAGTAACAAGACATCAAAAAAAATTGAAAAAAAAATAATTGAATTACAACTTGGTCATCACATGTACACGCCATTTAAAGCAACTGTTGACCAACATATGGATCATGATCGCCCCTTTGCTGGTTATTTATTTGGTCGTTACGGGGTACATAATTTTTACAAAAACAATAGCATATTAAAAACATCTTTAGAAATTGGTGTAATAGGCACTTCAGCAATGAGTAAAGAATTGCAAGATTTTATTCATGATATTTACGGCTACAAAAAAGCAGTTGGGTGGAAATATCAAATAGCCAATGCTTTTGGCGTAAATTTAAATATTGATTATATAAAAAATTTAGGTGGCGATAATTATTTCGACATCAACTGGGTTAATAACCTAAAGGCTGGAACAGTTTACACTGATTTTTCATCAGGATTATACGGACGAGTAGGCTTAAAACCTTTACAAAAAATAATTAACTCCATTGCTTTTAACGGTAACTTAAACAATAAAAAAACAAACTACAATAACAAAAGTGAAGCGTTTATATATATAAAACCAATACTGCATTATGTTGTTTATGATGCAACTATTGAAGGTAGTTTTTTAAATACCAACAGCCCTATTACCTATAATATCGAACCATTTAAATTTACAACCGAAATAGGAATACGCTTTACCGCAAATCGGTTTAACTTTGGATACATAGTAAAGTACCACACTAAAAAACTTAAAAGCATACGTGTACCTAAAGAAAATTTTTACGGCACAATACTAGTAAACTATCAATTTAACTAACTATTTTTCTTATTAAAAAAATAATTTTTAAAATCATCAAATTAAGATATATTTGTAAATCTAATAATATAGAAACTATACTAAATGAAATTTATCGTATCTAGCTCTCAGTTATTAAAACAACTACAAGTTTTAGGAGGGGTTATAAACAGCAATAACACATTACCTATTTTAGACAACTTTTTGTTCGAACTAGCTAACAATGAACTTCAAATATCATCTTCTGATCTTGAAACAACGATGACTTCTGTTATAGAAGTAGAAAGTACTGACACAGGATCAATAGCTATTAATGCTCGTTTATTATTAGATACTTTAAAAACTTTTCCGGAACAACCACTTACTTTTAAAGTAGAAAGTGATAGTACTATCGAAATTATTTCTGAGCAAGGTAAATATGATATGGCATATTTTAGTGGAGAAGAGTTTCCGAAAGCTGTTGAATTACCATCACCAAGTAGTACTGAAATTCCGTCACATATTTTAGCTACCGCTATTTCAAAAACAATTTTTGCTGCTGGTAATGATGATTTAAGACCAGTGATGAGTGGCGTATTTTTTCAATTCAACTCAAAAGAATTAACTTTTGTAGCTACTGATGCACATAAATTAGTAAAATATACCCGTACTGATGTTACTGCAGATAAATCAGCAGAATTTATCATGCCTAAAAAACCTTTAAATTTATTAAAAGGAATATTAGGAGGTTCAGAAAACAATGTTACTATTGAATACAACGACACAAACGCCAAGTTTACGTTTGACAATGTTGTTTTAGTATGTCGTTTAATTGACGGAAAATACCCAAATTACGAAGCAGTAATTCCTAAAGAAAACCCAAATAAATTAACCGTAGACAGAGCATCTTTTTTAAACTCTGTTCGTCGTGTTTCTATCTTTTCTAGTAAAACAACGCATCAAATACGTTTAAAAATGGCAGGAACAGAATTAAATATTTCTGCAGAAGATTTAGACTACTCAAACAAAGCCGACGAGCGATTACATTGTGATTATCAAGGTGATGACATGCAAATAGGTTTTAACTCACGTTTTTTAAGCGAAATGCTTAATAACCTAAGTGCTAATGATGTATTAATAGAAATGTCATTACCAAACAGGGCTGGAATTTTAACTCCAATTGATGGAACTGACGAAGGAGAACAAGTTACTATGTTAGTTATGCCAGTAATGTTAAACGGATAAAATATTTAAAAACAAAAAAATAGAAGCCACATACTTAAAAATATGTGGCTTTTACTGTTTTACAATAACATTAAATAATTATCTGAATATTTCTTAAATTTAATATTGTAATGTTATTGACACCGTATTAGGATTAGCGCTATACCAATGTGCCCAATGTTTAGACTCTCCTTCTAAAGGCGTGTAATTTTCTGGCGCCCATGGAAAACCTACAGACCAACTATAAACTGCTTGCGCTTGATTACAATTACAATATTTATGTCCTGATTTAGCCACATTAAGTGACGATGGGTAACCAGGATAACCAGGCGTTACATTTGATCTAAAAGCCACATTATACTCTAACCTATTATCTGTTTTTACTGTTTTCCACCAAGACCACCATAAAAACTTCTTTTTTTGTTGAACCAATGTATTTGCCCCAATAGCACTATAGAAACCCCAAAAACCATTAAATTGTCTAGCTCTCATTCTATGATTACTATCAAAATACTTATGTGCTGTGACTCCTCTTGCCATTGCTTTTTCTTTTACATTAACATCAGTAAAAGTATTAGTATGTGCATAAACATTTAACTCTTTAGTATAATCAATTCTTTTTCCTTTTTCAAGTTTAATTGCCCCTGAATTATACTTTTCTAAAAACTCATTTATTGTATTACTAAAACCTTTTGTATAGGTATACACAAAATCACCATCAATTCTAAAAATTTTTCCTTCGATGGCTATTTCTCCATTTTGGTTTAACAAAAACAATAACATATTATCATCAGAACCAACTTTAGCTACCTCTTTTTGGTTTATCCCTAGGCTTTTTGCCTCACTTGACTCTAAATTATAAATCAATAACAAAGGATTATATCTACCAGAACTACTCATTTCTTTTGCTTCTTCTAATAGGTCAGAATCTGACTCTAGCCGATCATTAATAAAACTTTTAAGCTCTTTAACCGTTTCAAATTGCAGCATTTTAGATTCAATGTTTTTAGATGCAATGCCTCTTTGCGCCTCATTATCGATAATACCCTGTTCTTGTTCACTTTGACATGCCATAGTAATAATACCCAGCATCAACACTAAAAAATACTTTTTCATAATAACTTGTTTTAACTTTTACCTACTCTTACGCTTTTCGGTTTACGCGATATCATTTAATTAACTCTATATTTATTTAAGTATAGAAATTCTTTTAACTAGTATTATAAAGAATTAAAGCAAAATTAAAGCACAAGTATGATTAGAGTATGGTTTTAAAAACGCTTATTATGAGGGTTTAACAACCTAAAAATTAACATTCCTTAATAAATAGGAAACTTCATTAATTAAATTATAGGTTTTGTTAACATCTTTCGCTTTTAATAATCATAAATAATTGTAAATTTACCTCTTTCAAACTTTTATAAATCACTATGGGTAAAATAATAGCAATTGCAAATCAAAAAGGTGGCGTAGGTAAAACTACTAGCTCTGTAAACTTAGCTGCATCGTTAGGCGTATTAGAAAAAAAAGTCTTATTAATTGATGCTGATCCACAAGCAAATGCTACTTCTGGTTTAGGTTTAGATGTTGAATCGATAGAATCTGGAACTTATCAAGTTTTAGAACACACTGTAAACGCTAAAGACACTATTTTAAAAACCGACTCTCCTAATGTAGATTTAATTCCGGCACATATTGACCTTGTTGCTATTGAAATAGAATTGGTAGACAAACAGGAAAGAGAATACATGCTTAAAAAGGCATTAAAAGATATAAAAGACGATTACGATTATATTTTAATTGACTGTGCTCCTTCTTTAGGTTTAATTACGTTAAACTCATTGGTAGCATCAGATTCTGTAATTATACCTATTCAGTGTGAATATTTTGCCTTAGAAGGATTAGGAAAACTTTTAAATACGATTAAAAGTGTTCAAAAAATTCATAATCCAGATTTAGACATTGAAGGTTTATTATTAACCATGTTTGATTCTCGTTTACGTCTTTCAAATCAGGTTGTAGAAGAGGTAAAAAAGCACTTTAGTTCAATGGTATTTGACACCATAGTTCATCGAAATATTCGTTTAAGTGAAGCACCTAGTTATGGTGAAAGTATAATTTCATACGATGCAACCAGTAAAGGTGCCGTAAATTACTTAAATTTGGCAAACGAAATTTTAACAAAAAACGCATAATTACTGTACATGGCAAAAGCAACTAAAAAACGAGCTTTAGGAAGAGGTTTATCAGCCTTATTAACAGAAACTGCAGAAGTAAATTCAGCAGAAGATAAAAATGCTGATAAATTAGTAGGTAACATCATTGAAATTGAATTAAATTCAATAGAAATGAACCCTTACCAACCTAGAACCTATTTTGATGAAGAAGCTTTACGTGAATTAGCAAATTCTATCGAACAGTTAGGGGTTATACAACCTATTACAGTAAGAAAACTACCTAACAACACTTTTCAATTAGTTTCTGGTGAGCGTCGTTTTAGAGCTTCAAAACTAATAGGCAATAAAACAGTACCCGCCTATATTCGTTTAGCAAACGATCAAGAAATGCTAGAAATGGCATTGGTTGAAAACATTCAACGTAAAAACCTTGATCCTATTGAGGTAGCACTTTCTTACCAACGTTTAATTGATGAAATTCAATTAACTCAAGAAGAATTAAGTGTTCGTGTGGGTAAAAAAAGATCAACAGTAACCAATTATTTGCGTTTATTAAAATTAGACCCAATTATACAAACTGGTATGCGTGATGGTTTTATTTCTATGGGACACGGACGTGCTTTAATTAGTATTTTTAATACCGAAAATCAATTAACGGTTTACGAAAAAATAGTTAAAGATAAATTATCTGTTCGTCAAACAGAAGAATTAGTTAAAAGCTTAAAATCAGGAGCTGTAACTAAAACAACAAAGAAAAAAGCGTTACCTAGCTTTGTTTCTGACAGTGTAAAAGACATGAGTGATTATTTTGGAAACAAAGTAGATGTAAGTGTTAACAATCGTGGAAAAGGAAAAATTTCTATTCCTTTTACTTCTGAAGAAGATTTTAATCGCATTAAAAACTTATTAAAATAATTGAATTTTAAAAGTTTCATATTCGTTTTTTTAAGTCTTGTTTTGAGTCAAAATTTATTTTCTCAAAAAGATTCTACTGCTATTAGAGCAAAACAATTACAAATAGGTAGTAGCAAATACAACCCTTTATCACCATCAAAAGCAGCTTTTTATTCTGCTATTTTTCCTGGTGGAGGTCAAATTTATAATAAAAAATACTGGAAAGCCCCAATCGTATGGGGAGCCATAGGAGCTAGTGCTTATTTTTATTTTGATAACAGTAATGAATACGATCGTTACCGAACTGCTTTTAAACTACGAAAACAAGGGTTAAAAGATGAATTTACTAATGAAAATGGCACGCCTCTAATTTCAACAACAGGTCTTGAAAATGCACAAAAAGTATTTCGTAAAAACCGAGATTTGTCGTTATTAACAGGACTTTTATTATATGTACTTCAAATTGTAGAAGCCAGTGTAAATGCACATCTTTTACAATTTGATACAGACGATAGTCTTTCTATAAACCCTACAATAACTCCCGACCCTTTATTTATTGAAGCTCCAAAAGTTGGATTAAACTTAAAATATACTTTTTAAAAATGAAAATTGCCTTACTTGGTTATGGAAGAATGGGTAAAGAAATTGAAAAAATTGCTTTACAAAGAGGTCATCAAATAATCATAAAAACCTCAGGAAAAGAAAAGTACGATATTACAAAAGCGGATATTGCTATTGACTTTAGCATACCAACATCTGCCTTTGCAAATATTAGTAATTGCATTAACAATAACATCCCTGTAATTTCAGGAACCACAGGATGGTTAGCTAGCTATAATACTATCGTTGATTTATGTAACCAAAAAAAAGGTGCTTTTATTTATGCTTCAAACTTTAGTTTAGGAGTTAATGTTTTTTTTGAATTAAATAAACAATTGGCTAAAATGATGCATACTTTAAGTGATTACAATATTGCTATTGAAGAAATTCATCATACCCAAAAATTAGATGCTCCTAGCGGAACTGCAATTACTTTAGCTGAAGGTATTATTGATAATTCAGAAAAAGAAAATTGGGAATTAGATAAAAATACATCAGAAAAAAACATTCCAATTACAGCTGTTAGAACACCTGATGTTCCTGGTACACATACAGTAAGTTACCAATCTACAATTGATACTATTGATATTAAGCACACTGCCCATAATAGGCATGGGTTTGCTTTAGGAGCTGTGGTTGCAGCCGAATGGTTAATTAATAAAACCGGTGTTTACACAATGAGAGATGTGTTAAACTTAGGTTAATTACGTAACTAATAAACAATAAAGCACACCAATAATATAGAATTTATTCCTATTAATTAGGAAAACAAAATATACACATTATGACATTTACTGAATGGTTTTTATGTTTTTTAATAATTCAAGTCATCCATTTTTTAGGAACTTGGAAATTATATGTTAAAGCAGGTAAAAAAGCGTGGCAAGCTGCCATACCTATTTATAACGCCGTTATTTTAATGCAAATAATCAACCGTCCAAAATGGTGGGTTATTTTGTTATTTATACCTATCGTAAATCTATTAATGTTTCCTATTATTTGGGTAGAAACTTGCCGTAGCTTTGGTTTTAATCAAAAAAAAGACACGCTTTTAGCTATTTTTACTTTAGGATTTTATATTTTTTATATCAATTATATTACCAACACTCCTTATATACAAAATAGAAGTTTACAACCACGCTCTGCATTAGGTGAATGGGTAAGCTCTATTGCTTTTGCAATTATTGCTGCAACTCTAGTACATACTTATTTTATGCAGCCCTACACAATACCTACTTCATCTTTAGAAAAAACATTATTAGTAGGTGATTACTTATTTGTTAGTAAATTTCATTACGGTGCGCGTGTACCAAGTACAGCAATAGCGGCACCTATGGCGCATGATACGATTCCTGTTTTAGGTACAAAATCTTTTATTTCTGATGATAAAAATAAAGACGGAATTTTAAACAAGTTATCTTTACCGTACATGCGTATTCCTGGTTTTCAAAAAATTAAACGCAATGATATTGTTGTATTTAGTTGGCCTGCTGATACTTTAGCTACAATGTATCATGACAATTCGGGAAAAGCAACCTACAAACCAATGGATAAAAGAACGAATTACGTAAAAAGAGCCACTGGTATTGCTGGCGACACTTTAGAAGTTCGTGAAGGTTATGTATATATAAACGGAAAAAAAACAATATTACCAGATAGAGCTAAACCACAATGGATGCATCTTGTTGATACTGATAATCAAAAATTTTCGCAAGGAGCAATTAACAGGTATAACATTCGTGAAGGAAAATTATTAAATGACGGGCGTTATTACTTAAATCTTACCGATGAAGAAGCTGCTTTAATTGCTAAAAACCCTATTGTAAAAAGTATTGAAAAACACTTAACACCTAAAGGCAATTATGATGCTAGTGTTTTTCCTCACGATCCAAAATACGCTTGGTCATCAGATAATTTTGGCCCGATTTATATACCTAAAAAAGGGGCAACTGTTGCCTTAAATGAAAATACGATTCCTTTTTACGAGCAAATCATCCGAAGATATGAAAACAATGATTTAACTATTTTTGGAAACGATATTTACATCAACGGAAAGAAGGCTAAAAACTATACTTTTAAGCAAGATTACTATTGGATGATGGGTGATAATCGTCAAAACTCATTAGATGCCAGAAATTGGGGATATGTGCCATTTGATCATGTTGTGGGTAAACCCGTTATGATTTGGTTAAGCTGGGATCCAAACGCACCTAGTTTTGTTGCAAAATTACAATCTATTCGTTGGGATAGAATGTTTACAACTGTTGGTGGTAGCGGTAAACCTACTTCGTATTTATGGTTAGTAATGCTTTTAATCGCTGGTTATACTATATATAGTTTTAAAAAAGGTAAAAAGAAAGCTTAATGTCACTTTTTATACCTACTTACTTTGCTCCTGTTGCACAATACGCAGCAATTAACAAATCTGATTCGATTGTTTTTGAAATTGATGATAATTATCAAAAACAAACTTACCGAAACAGGTGTTATATTTATGGAGCTAATGGAAAGTTAAGCCTAAATATACCTGTAAAACATTTAGTTAAAGAAGGACGAAAAAAAACAAAAGACACTTTAGTTGACAATACTGTTAATTGGCAACAACAACATTTTAAATCATTACAATCTGCTTATCGATCGTCACCTTTCTTTGAGTTTTTTGAAGATGATATCCTCAAAATTTTCAACAAAAATTACACCTATTTACAAGATGTAAATATTGATACTCATTTGTTTATTACTGATGCGTTACAAATAAGTAGTACATACACTAAAACGACAGGCTATGAAGTGTCACCTACTATTGTTGATTATAGAAATTTAGCTGTCGCTAAAAAAGGAATTGAAATTCAAACAGAACATTATATTCAAATGTTTGATGATAAGCACGGTTTTTTATCAAACTTATCTATTTTAGATTTACTTTTTATGGAAGGACCAAACGCTATTACTTTTTTGGAAAAAACCCAATTAAAAAATAAGTAAATAATACGTTTACAGAACATTAAATTTAAAAACTTCTTTTTAAAATAAAAAATGTAAATTTGAGTGTAACCTACCAAAACTTTTTACTGTGAGTTTTTTTAAAAAATTTGTTTATAATATTCATCGTGTTTCAGAAAATTCATTAACTGAATTTAGCAACCTTATTAAAAGAAAAAGCACAAAAAAAAACGAAATTATTGTTAATATTGGAGATATCCCCGTTAACTTTTACATTTTAAAAAAAGGAATTATTAGAGCCTATTTTATAGACAACAATGGTAAAGAGCATACTAGAACAATATATACTCCTGTGGGCACCTCTGGCAATTTAAGATCATTGATAAAAAAAGAGCGCTCAGATTTAATTTACGAATGCCTTACTGATTGTGAAATGTTAACATGTAATTATGACTCTTTTTATTCTTTATCAAGGAAATATCACGACCTAGCTATTTTTCACTTCAAAGTTATGGAAGCTATCTACATAAGAGAAGAAACAAAAATTTTAGAGTTACTAATGCTAAATGCAACACAAAGGTATCAACAATTAAAAACAAAACTACCAAAAATTGATGATTTAATAAATCAGTACCATATTGCCTCTTTTTTAAACATTACTCCTGTACAATTAAGTAGAATACGAAAAAACACTTTCATTTAAAACAATAAAAATATTAACATCTCATTTTTACAGTACTTTTTATTATTTTATTATTTTATTATAAAATATTTTTTTTCTCAAAAAAACTATCACTATGGATTTCTTAAAAAAATTTATTATCAATTTTCACAAACTTTCAGATGATTCTTTTGATGAATTTAAAGCTATTGTAAAAAATAAAACTTTTTATAAAAATCATCAAATAGTAAAAATTGAGCAAATCCCTATTAACTTTTATATTCTTAAAAAGGGAATTATAAGAGCATATATAATCGATGAAAAAGGTAAAGAACATACTAAAACCATATTTACACCGATAATGACATCGGGTAATTTAGGTGCCTTAATAAAAAAAGAACCTTCTAATTTAATTTATGAATGCCTTACTGATTGTGAGGTTATAGAATGCAGCTATGAAGATTTTTATAATTTATCTATTAAACATCATGATATTTGTATTTTTCATTACAAAGTATTACAATCAGTATATATACGAGAAGAGGTAAAAATATTAGAATTATCAATGTTAAGTGCTACTCAACGATACGAACTATTAAAAGAAAAATCCCCAGGTATTGATAATTTAATCAACCAATACCATATAGCTTCGTACTTAAATATCACTCCTGTTCAGTTAAGTCGAATTAGAAAAAACTATCTACACTAATTATATTAACATATGTTAATGCTCACTTTTAAAAAAACCTATATATTTGAAGTGTAATTAACAAGTTACATTACTAAAAATTTAGGCCCCCACACAAATTTTTAGTGCAAAATCAAACTTACAAAGCATTAAAGTAGGTTTGATTTTTCGTGTTTTTATTTTTTTTACTACTCATTTTTACTAAATTTACATTATCTTTTTATAGAGATACAACTTGTTAATTGCCTTTACTTTATGAATAATGATATAGAGAACTACACTTCTCAATTTATAAATTTATCTAAAAACACCTTTACTCTCTTTAAAGAACTACTGACCTATACAGAGTTAGAACCTTTTGATTTTTTTATTAAAGTTAATGAGCGCCCCACTGATTTTTTTATTATTAAAACTGGATTAATAAGATCTTATTTAGAAACAGAAGACGGAAAAGAAATTACCAGACATTTATTTACCCCTGGTGATTTAAGTACCAACTTATCTTCAATGGTAAAAGAAACACCTGCTGATGTTAATTATCAAGCTTTAACAAAGGTTACAGGTTATAGAGGTAATTTTTATGAATTTAAAGAACTTGCTTTAAAACATCACGAATTAAGTCTTTTTTATGTAAAAGCTTTAGAACAGTCTTACTTAAAAGCAGAAAAGGTTATTTTAGATATTTCAACATATAACGCAACTGAAAGGTACTTAATGCTAAGAAAAAAAGTTCCTAATGTTGATAATTTAATAGCACAACGCTATATAGCTTCTTACCTAAATGTTTCACCAGTACAGTTAAGTCGAATTAAAAAAAGTTTACTTAAAAGCTAAACAAATTATTATTAAAACCACTTAATAGTATTAACAACAATAACAAAATTCTACTTAAATTTGATGTTTACATATAACTAAATTTAAGCATGAATAAACCTAACTCAAAAATAACTTTTTCTAACGGCTTAACTATGAACAATCGTTTTATGTTAGCCCCTTTAACAAATCGACAAAGTTATGAAAACGGCCAACTCTCTGACGATGAATATAAATGGCTAACCATGCGTGCAAAAGGAGAATTTGGTATAGTTATGACATGTGCTTCTCACGTTCAAGAAATTGGAAAAGGTTTTAACGGTCAATTAGGAATTTTTAATGATGCTTTAAATAATGGTCATAAAAAATTAGCAAAAGCTATAAGATCAGAAGGAAGTTTAGCTGTAATTCAATTGCATCATGCAGGAATGCGAACTCCAAATGAATTGATTGACAAAAAACCTGTTTGCCCTTCAAACAACGATAAGACAAACGCTAGAGCGCTCACATTACAAGAAGTACATCAATTAAAAAATGATTTTATAGCTGCTGCTGTCCGTGCCAAAAATTGTGGTTATGATGGTGCTGAAGTACATGGAGCTCACGGTTACATTTTAACACAATTTTTAAGCGCTGAAATAAATTTTAGAAACGATGAATATGGTGGCTCACTTGAAAATAGAGCTCGCATTATTTTTGAAATTGTTAACGGAATTAGAGAAAAATGCGGGAAAGAATTTCTTTTAGGTGTTCGCTTATCTCCTGAAAGATTCGGAATGGATATTGATGAAGTTAAATGGGTTTCACAACGGTTAATTAACCAAGGAAATATTGATTTTTT
This sequence comes from Tenacibaculum soleae, assembly GCA_938002045.1. Lineage (GTDB taxonomy): Bacteria > Bacteroidota > Bacteroidia > Flavobacteriales > Flavobacteriaceae > Polaribacter > Polaribacter soleae_A. The sequence goes on along the minus strand of CALLBA010000035.1, from coordinate 17,224 downwards.
AGATATCTCTTTATGGGATTGCTTTAAAATGCCAAATGACGAAAAATATCAAGACAAATCATTATTAGCTCATTTTAAAAGTTTAGACTTTAAAAATGTTAAATGGACTGTTGCTGGTAAAATTAGTAACGCTATTGATGTTCATAAAATACTAGATGCCGGTGTCGATTTTGTTTCGATAGGAACCTCTGGAATATTACATCATAATTTCCCAAGATTGGTTATCGAAAATCCTGAATTTGAACCAATTGATATTCCTGTTTCTGAAGAACATTTAAAAAAAGAAGGTTTAAGCGATACTTTTATTACCTATTTAAAAAGATGGCCAAACTTTATTAAAGAATAACAAATAAAACTGCGCCTCAAAAATAAATTCTCCTACACTATAAGTGCAGAGTTTAAAACCTGAATTTGAGACCAAAAAACTGAACAAACTCATGAGAAAAAATATTATTATCATTTTATTCATCATATTTTTTGGATGCAAAACAGAAAATAAAAATAGTACAGTTAACAATTATCAATTAATTGAAATTTACAAAAACAGTATAGATGATAGAAAAAACTACAATATAACTTGGCATGAAATTCTTAAACGAGATAGTCTTAGGAGAAAAAAAGTAGATGGTATTTTAAACTCGAGTAAAATTAAAACTGGAAAAGATTATTTGAATGCTGCAAAGATTTTTAAATATGGAAATGACTCAATTAACCAATTAAAAACAATTAGCTTAATTAAGAAAGCTATTCAATTAGATAGCACAATTAATAAATTACTTTTAGCTGAAACAACAGACAGATATTTATTAAGTATAGGAAAACCTCAAATTTATGGAACTCAATTTTATAAAGAAGCTTACAACAAACCTTGGGTTATTGCTAAAATTGACACAACTAAAATCTCAGACAAAGAAAGAATTAAGTTAGGGGTAAAAACATTAGAACAGTTAAGAGATAAAGTTAAACATATGAACAGCGAAGATCATGACCATGACCATGACCATTAAAAAAGTAATAACATATACTACTGATTTTAGTGTGATTATATTAATTTTATATTTTTACTCATTAATATTATTTTTAAATACTTAAAATCGCCAACAAACAATTCGTGTTACTTTATTTCCTTGATGCATCGGGATTATTTTAAATTCTTTGGCTCCTAATTTTTTTGATGATTTTTCTAACGATTTTACATTGTCTTTATTTGACACCAAACTTGTAAACCATTTACTTACCTTAGGATATAATGAACTTTCATACAAATAGGTATGTAAAAACGCCTTTTCGCCACCAACATACCATAATTCATTTGAGTTTCCTGCAAAGTTTCTAACAGTATTATTTCCTAAATTTCTAGATTTTCGTCGGTTAGCTCCTCTTGCTTCCTCTGCCGATTTATAAAATGGTGGATTACACATTGTTACTGTAAAAGCATCATCATCCTCTAAAATATCTTTTAAAATATGCCTTTCATCAAACTGTTGTCGTAAGATAATTTTAGTGCTTAAATTATTATCATCAATAATATCTTGCGCATAGTCTAACGAATCCAACTCAATATCAGTCGCAACAAAATCCCAATTATATACTACGCTTCCTAAAAGCGGATAAATACAACTTGCTCCGGTACCAATATCTAATACTTTAACATTTTTTTCAGCAGCTACTAAATCTGCTAAGTGGTGTATATAATCTACTCTACCTGGTATTGGCGGACATAAATTTTCATCAGAAAAATTCCAATCTTTTATATTATAGTGCGCTGCTAATAATGCCTTATTAAATTCCTTTACAGCTATTGGATTAGAAAAATCGATTGTTTCTTTATCAAACTTTTCGATAACAAATTCACTTATTTTAGGATATTGCTCTTTTAAAAACTTAAAATTATATCCGTTTTTGTGTTTGTTATTTTTATGTAATTTACTTTCTTTGTTACTCATTAATTTATGTTTATGAATTCAAATGAATACTATAAAAATAAAACCGCTCAATTTGTAAAAAACTGGGAAGTAAAAAGAAGTAACAAACCTTTATATGCTTTTAAACAGGCCTTAACATTTTCACTTCCTTTTTCTTTTATATTTATCTTTTTTGAAGTTGGTTTTTCTGAAAAATTCTTTTATAAATTTCCGTTATTTTTCTTTATAAATATGGCAATCTATTTTCTTTTTGCTTATTTCATTTCTTATAAATTCAATGAAAATAGTTATCAAAAATATAAAAAACAGGGATTTTAATCTTACATTTCTATTACCGTAAACTCTAATTGCAATGGCTGTATACTTTCTTTTAAAGCCTTAACTAAAGTAGCTCCATATTCTAAATAATATTCAGAAAAATTACGTTGACGTTCTTCTAAACTTTGATTTGGTAATAATTCATTTTGCAATATTACAATTCTTTCAACCAACTCATTTTGTTTTCGCTTTTCTGCTCGTAACCAACGTTTTTCAAGATTTTTTAATCCTTTTAACTGCTTTTTTTCTTGAGCATTTACAGCTCCTAAAAATGAAACATCTGTTTTTTTAGCTAATTCTTTTAAACTAACAAATTGCTGTTGTAAAAATTCTTTTTGACTTGTAAAATCAACTTTTTCATCAGAAATTTCTAACACCTTATTTTTTAATAAACTGTTTTGGTTTTGAAAAGACTCTTCTAATGAAATATTTAATTTTTTTAATTTTTTAGCTTGTTTTTCTGAAATTATTTGCATCGAATTACGTAATAACAAAATAGGAAATGGGACTTTTACCTCATCAAAATAACTTTTTAATTGCATCCAATAAGCTAATTCTCCTCCTCCACCAATGTAACATAAGTTTGGTAAAATAACTTCTTGATATAACGGGCGCATAATTACATTAGGTGAAAAACGTTCAGGAAAATCATGAACTTCTTTTTGTAATTCATCAAAACTCCAAGAAACAGTACTGTTATTTACTTTATAAACTCCTTCTTCAAAAACAATGCGTTCGCGAATTTTATCTGTTAAATAAAATAAATTAATTTCTCTAGGATTTACTTGAATTTTATATTCTTTTCCTAAATTATTAATCGTTTCTGTTACTTTTTTATGTGATATTTGTTCATTTAATTCACGTTCTATAAACGGTATAAATTCTTGCTTTAATGTACGATTATCGGCATCAACAACTACCAATCCGTATTCGCCAAACAATTTATTTGCTATGTATCTTGTAGCATCGGCTAAATTAGTGTGCTTTACATACGCCTCTTTAAAAAGGTTGATAAGATATTGTGCATTTTTTGAAGTTCCTAAGTGGCTTGAAAAAACATTTAAAACATCCTGTAATCCATCCGTAGAAAATCGTCCTACCCCACCCGTTTGAGTAGAATTCCACTGAACTTTTTTTCCTTTAAAATTAAAATAATTTATTTCTTCAAAATCATGATCTTCTGTAGCCATCCAATAAATTGGCACAAAGTTTTGCTGCGGATAATTAACTCTTAACTCCTCACATAAATTAATGGTTGATATTATTTTATACAAAAAATACAACGGTCCTGTAAACAAATTTAATTGATGCCCTGTGGTTACCGTAAAAGTATTATCTAACAATAAATTATCAATATTTTGCTGTGTAGCTGCTGTTGTTTTTACTGCTGAATACTGTTCTTTTAAAACGGTTACTAGAGCTGTTCTTGTTGTTTTTGAAAACGTTTTGCTTTCTATTTGATTTTTAAAATTATCTAAAGCAGGAAAGTTATTGTAAAAGGGCTGTATTTTTTCTGATTGTTCTAAATAATCAATCATTGTTTTAGAGAAAAAACCGGTTTTTTTAAAGGGAATATGTGTTACTTTCATCTACTTATTTATTCTTTGAAACAGTGTGTAAATATAAGGTCTTTTTCCGCCATACGGATTTACAAACGTGTAATTAAACGCTTCAATTAATTTAAATTCATCTCCTAAACGTTCTTGCAGCATTGTGGCATTGTACTTTTGTAATTCTAAACCACAACATTTTTCTGCGCCGTCTAAAGCAAAAACTGCAATAATTACAAATCCATCTTTAGCTACAATTTGCTTTAATAAATTAAAATAAGCTACTTTTTCTTCTTCTTTTAAAAAGAAATGTAATACTGCTCTATCATTCCATAAATCAACCTCAGTTAGCTTGTTTAATTTTTTAGAATGCATTAAATCATCTGCAATAAAAGCAACTTTTGATGCTTGTTTTCCTAAACGATTTTTTAAAGTAGTTAATGCCTTTTCAGATAAATCGTTTGCTATTATGTTTGTATAATCATCTGCCAATAATTCATCAACTATAACGGATGAACCAACACCAATATTTAAAATAGTTGCAGATTTTTTTAATCCTGATTTAGAAATTAAAGACATTGTTTGTGCTGCCTTTTTTTCATACCACCCTAATTTTTCTGTAGAATTTTTAGCATATGCATTGTTCCAGTGTTTTTGATAATCTTTTTTTTCTGAAATTTTACAATCACTTTCGTTTGTAGTCATAGTTCAAAAATAGTGAAATTTGATACGTTGTCGAAAACAAAACAACATTCTAACAGATTTTTAACTACATTGTTTTTTTAACCATCATTTTAGCTATTTTTACAGTTAACAAATCATCAATTTAAAATGAATTATGCAATTTAAAAATCCTGAAATTTTATACCTCTTAGGACTCTTAATTATTCCAATAATAGTTCATTTATTTCAACTACAACGATTTGTAAAAACTCCGTTTACCAATGTTGCTTTTTTAAAAAAAATAGTATTGCAAACCCGTAAAAGTTCGCGCATAAAAAAATGGTTAATCTTAGCTACACGTATGCTATTATTTACCGCTTTAATTATTGCTTTTGCACAACCCTATTTTGGAAATCGTAAAATTAATGAGCAAGAGCATTTTTTTATATACTTAGATAATTCTTTAAGTACGAATGCCAAAGGTGATAAAGGAAATTTATTACAAGTAAGCGCTCAAGAAATTATAGAAAATATTTCAAAAAAAGCTACTTATTCATTAATCACAAACAATAATTTTTATAAGAACAAAACTACTGTTGAGTTAAAAGATATTTTACTTCAAATAAAAAATACGGCTAAAAAGAAAAGCTTAAAAGATGTTTCTTTAAAAATTTCGAGTACTTATAACAACAATTCCCTTTTTAAAAACATTATTATTTCTGATTTTCAAAATATAAAGAAAGAAGAACTTGAAGGTTTTACTAAAAACACTTCGTTTGTAAAACTAAGTCCACAATTAAAGGATAATTTGGCTATTGACAGTGTTTTTGTAAATGATACTGATAACACTAATTTTAATGTTGTTATTTTTGTTAAAAACCAAGGAAAAGCAAAAACCAATGTTCCGATTGCTATTTACAATAAAGATAAACTTATTAATAAACAATTGTTTTCAATTAAAGAAAACAGCACACAAAAAGTTGCTTTTTCGATTCTAAAATCATCCGTGTTTTTAGGGAAAATAACATTAAATTATAGCGATACTTATAACTTTGATAATTCTTTTTATTTTTCAATAAATCCAAATTTAAAAACTACTGTTTTAAATATTGGTAAACCTGCCGATTTTATTAGTAAAATTTATACTAAAAAAGAGTTTACGTTAACCAACACTACACTTAAAAATTTAGATTATAATTTAATAACTAAACAAAATTTAATCGTTTTAAATGAGGTTAACAACTTACCAAAAAACCTTAGCTCTTATTTAGCTGAATATTCTAAAAAAGGCGGAACCATTCTTATTATACCAGCAAAAAACATTGCTATTTCTTCTTATAATAATTTGTTTAATCAACTTAAAATCGGGCAATTATTATCACAAAAAAATGATAGTTTAAAAATTACAACTATAAATTATAAGCATCCGCTTTTAAACAATGTTTTTGAAAAAAGTGTAAATAATTTTCAATATCCTTTTGTAAAAACATCCTATGTAACTTTATTAAAAAATGCAAGTACCATTGTGTCTTTTGATAATAAACAAGCCTTTATTCAGCAAATAAACACTACAAATTCTTCTATTTACTGGGTTGCTTCGCCTTTAAATAAACAAAATAGTAATTTTATAAATTCACCTTTGATTGTCCCAGTTTTTTACAATATTGGTAAACAAAGTTCACAGCACTCTGAATTGTATTATTTAGTTGATAAAAAAACAAGCATTACTATTAACAAACAATTAGGTAAAAATGAAGTTGTAACGGTTTCAAACACTAAAAATTCATTTATACCATTACAACAAACACTTCAAAACAGTATTAAAATATCTTTAAAAGAACAACCTCTAACCGATGGTTTTTATCAGATAAAACAACAAGGAACTGTTTTAAAAAACATCGCTTTTAATTACCCTAAAGAAGAAAGTTCACTTCACTTTTTAAATATTTCAGACACAAAGTCGAGTTTATTTTCTAATTCAATAGAAACTACCTTAAAAAAAAGTAATGATGAAAATAAAATTCAATGGCTTTGGAAATGGTTTTTAGCCTTAGCCATTGTATCTTTGCTTATAGAAATTTTTATCTTAAAATTCTTTAAACCATGACAACGCTGCTAAAATCGGCAACAATTATTGATGCTTCTAGCCCTTACCACAAACAAACTAAAGATATTTTAATTACGGATGGAATAATTACCAAAATTGATGATTCTATTACTGTAAAAAACAACGATAAGGTTGTTAAACTTGACAATCTTCATGTTTCTACAGGTTGGTTTGATACTAGCGTATCATTTGGTGAACCTGGGTATGAAGAGCGCGAAACTATTAAAAATGGTTTAAATGTTGCTGCAAAAAGTGGTTTTACCGATGTTGCTGTAAACCCAAATACAAACCCAGTTATTGACAATAAATCGGCAGTTGAGTTTTTAATTAATAAAGCAAACGGCTCTGCCACAAACCTATACCCTATAGCAAATTTAACACAGCAAAATAAAGGTATAGAAATGGCCGAATTGTATGACATGCAACAAAGTGGCGCAATTGCTTTTGGTGATTATAAAAGACCTGTTAGTAACGACAATTTATTAAAAATAGCTTTATTGTATGCCCAAAATTTTAACGGATTAGTATTAAGCTTTCCTAAAAACAATTTAATCGCTGGTGAAGGTGTTGCCAACGAAGGTAAAAACAGTACGCTTTTAGGTTTAAAAGGGATGCCTGCTTTGGCTGAAGAGCTTCAGATTTCTCGTGATTTGTTTTTATTAGAATATACTGGTGGTAAACTTCACATTCCTACAATTTCAACAAAAAAATCGGTTGCTTTAATTAAAGAAGCAAAAAAGAAAGGATTAGATGTTAGTTGTAGTGTTGCTATTCATAATTTATTTTTAACAGATGATGAATTACATGGTTTTGATGGTAACAAAAAAGTAAATCCGCCTTTAAGAACTCAAAAAGATACAAAAGCTTTAATAGAAGGATTAAAAGACGGAACAATTGATATAATTACTTCTGATCATAATCCAATTGATATTGAGCATAAAAAAGTAGAATTTTCAACCGCTAAAGATGGTACTATTGGATTAGAAAGTGCTTTTGGCGTTTTAAATTCAATTTTAGATATCGAAACTATAATTAAGTGTTTATCTAACAATCCAAAAGAACGTTTTGGTGTTAAAAAAACAACCATTAAAGAAAATGAAAAAGCAATTTTATCGATTTTTAATCCTGATAAATCTTATACTTTTTCAAAAGAAAATATCTTATCTACTTCAAAAAACAGCCTCTTTTTAAATAAAGAACTAAAAGGGAAAGTATACGGTATTTATAATAACAATCAATTAGTTTTAAATTCATAAAATGAGTTTACATTACATCGTAAGAGAACCTAAAAAAGCAACTACAAATCCGCCTTTATTAATTTTACTACACGGATACGGAAGTAACGAGCAAGATTTATTTTCATTTGCTGAAGAACTACCAGACGATTTGCTTATTGTAAGCGCTCAGGCACCTCATAGTATGAGCTTTGGAGCTTATGCTTGGTATGCTATTAATTTTGATGCCGTTAATGGTAAGTTTTCTGATTTAGTACAAGCAAAAGAATCTGTAGATAAAATTGCTGTATTTATTGATGAAATTAAAACAAAATATAATACCAATCCTGATAAAACATTTTTATTAGGTTTTAGCCAAGGTGCAATTTTAAGTTATGCCCTAAGTTTTTATTACCCTAACAAAGTACAACACGTTGTTGCTTTAAGCGGTTATATTAATGAAGAGTTACTACCTAAAGAAATACCTAATACTATTACCACTGATTATTATATTTCACATGGTACTGTTGACCAGGTGTTACCTATAGAATGGGCTCGAAAAGCACCTATTTTATTAAAAGAAAAAGGGCTTAAAAATGAATACTCTGAATATCCAGTGGGTCATGGAGTTGCTCCGCAAAACTTTTACAGTTTTAAAAATTGGATTGAAACACGCTTAAAATAAAATATATGGATATTTTTACACACGAAAATGCTTACAAATGGTTTGTGCCTATTTGTGCTTTAGCAATTTTACTTGAAATTTATTTCAGCTATAAAAGAAAAGCTAAAAATTACGATTTTAAAGATGTTTCAACTAATGTCTATTTTGCTATTTGTAATGTTTTTTTAGATGCTTTAATGTACGGAATTTCTTTTATTGTCATGGATTTCTTTTATGAGTATAAAATAATTACTTGGGAAAGTACTGGCGTGTTATATTGGTTTATTGCTTTTATTGGACAAGATTTTTTATACTACATACACCATTATGTTGATCATCATTCCCGATTTTTTTGGGCAGTTCACGTAACCCATCACAACTCACAATTTTATAATATTACAACAGGTTTTAGATCGCCAGTACTACAACCTTTTTACCGTTTTGTGTTCTTAATACCACTTATTTTAATAGGTATTGAGCCACTACATATAATGTTTGCTTATGCTATGAATCAAAATTACGGTACTTTATGTCATACTAATTTTATCAAAAAGAATAACAAAAAAGGAATTACTGGTTTTTTATTAAGTGTTTGGGAGTATATTTTTGTTACCCCTTCTCACCACAGAGTTCATCATGCTTCAAACACTAAATATTTAGATAAAAACATGGGAATGTTCTTAATTATTTGGGACAGAATTTTTGGAACTTTTCAAGCTGAAGAAACTGAAATGGAATATGAAAAATTAAAATTTGGTTTAACTAAAGATTTAGAAGATAAAGGGCCAGTTAATGTAATTTTTCATGAATGGAAAGAGATTTTTAAAGACTTTTTTGATAGAAAAAAGCATTTGCCTTTAGGTACTCGATTAAAATATGTTTTTATGCCTCCTGGATGGAGTCACGACGGAAGTTCACAAACAAGCAAAGAGCTTCAAAAGGAATTTGCCACAAAACAGTAATAATAAAAAAACTGAGTACTATATACTACCCTCAAAAAGTTAAATACCTTTTGGGGGTATTTTTATAAAAAAACAAGTATAACTAACAGTGTTTTTAAACTATTTATCCATTAAGAATTACTTTTTAATAAACCTAACTTTCATAAATTGTTTTTATAAAAACAAAAAAATACTATCTAGATAACAACAGAAATAGTTCTACTTTTTTAAAAAAAATAAAATTAGAGATCTTAACTATCAATAACTATTTTTATCATTAAGAAATTCTTTTTTTATTTTAATATTTTAGATATTAGTATTATTGATAAACGGAAAATAGATTTTACTAACTTTAGTTTTGATAGATTAAAAGTAAAAAGCATAAGTTGATAACTAGCTTCAATCGTTAAAAATACTAATCAACTAAAGCATTAACATTAAAAAGAAAGCTTTGCCCTTTAATTTAAATAAAAAAAAGCCGAAACAATTGTTTCGGCTTTTTTTTACTTATTTATTTAACTTCAGCTTATCTCCAAACAAAAATAAACCAACTATAATCACACCAATCACCCCTATCATTAGGGTATTATTACCTATTACACTAGGTTTTAAAATTAAGGTTAATATATACCCCCCTATTGCGCCTCCTAAATGTGCTGAATGCCCTATATTACCAACTTGATTTTTCATTCCGTATATAGAATATAATAAATACCCTATTCCGAATACATATCCTGGCAAAGGAATTGGGATTGGTAACATAATTAACTCCATATCTGGATACAACATTATTGATGAAAATACCACTCCTGATACTGCTCCTGATGCTCCAACAGCACTGTAATAAAATTCCTTTTTATGCTGATATAAAGAATACATGCTTCCTGCCAATAAACTTCCAAAATAAATCAATAAAAAATAAGAAACACCAAAATTACCAACCACTACCTTACCAAAAAGATATAAAGCATACATATTAAATCCTAAATGCATCCAATCAACATGTAAAAAACCCGAAGTTAACATTCGTAATTTTTCTCCGTTTAGTATTTTTTGAATCTGAAACTTATAGCGATCAAAAAAAACAATATCATTAAATCCCTTATACGATGCTAAAACATTTGCAACGATTAGTATTAAAATAATTTGACTCATAGTATATATTTATAACCACAAACATAATCAAAAGTTAATAAAGTAAATTGTTCGTGATTTAATACGATATTTGCTGAAATTTTTAATTGAATGAAACTGCTTATATTTTTAATTGTTTATCCTTTAATTTGGATTTTATCAATCCTACCTATGAAACTGCTTTATGTAATTTCTGATTTTTTTCGCTTTATAATCTTTAACATAATTGGCTACAGAAAAAAAGTGGTTATTAATAATTTACGATTAGCTTTTCCTAATAAAAACGAGAAAGAGGTTAATACACTTTGTAAAAAATTTTTCACCCACTTTGTTGATTTAATTTTCGAAAGCATCAAATCATTTACTATTTCTAAGAAAGAGATAAAAAAAAGATACATCTACAAAAACCCTGAGTTAATAAATGAATTAACCAAACAAGGAAAAAGTATTGCGTTAGTTGGTACTCATCAAGCAAACTGGGAATGGGCTTTCGGAATGCCTTTTGATTTAACTATTAATTGCTTTGGCGCGTACACTAAAATTCAGAATCCTTATTTTGAAAAAGTAATAAAATCTTCACGAACCAAATTCGGCTTTGATGGTGTTCCTACCGGAATATTTAACAAAACCATTAACAATAGAGAAGCTCAAAAAATACAGACCTTATATATTTTATTAAGCGATCAATCTCCTCAACTACACAAAACACGTTATTGGACACAATTTTTAAATCAAAAAGTACCTGTACATACTGGTGCTGAAGTTTTAGCTAAAAAACACGACTTAATAGTTGTTAATATGAATACCACTAAAATAAAAAGAGGTTATTTTGAAACAGAATTTGAGTTAATAACAACAACGCCTAAAGAGTACGCTAATTTTGAAATAACCGATAAATTTTTAAAAATAGCAGAAAAAAACATTAACAAACAACCTGAATACTATTTATGGTCTCATAAACGATTTAAACACATGAATAAATATGATCAATGGTTAAAAGCAAAAAAAACTTCTCAAAAATAATTGAGAAGTTTTTTTTATTCATTTAAATTAAAAAAGTCTTCTCTAATGAGAAGACTTTTTGGGTGGAAGACGGGATTCGAACCCGCGACCCTCGGTACCACAAACCGATACTCTAACCAACTGAGCTACAACCACCATGTAACTTGCGGGTGCAAATATATAACAGTTTCTAATATCTACAAAACTTTTTTTTAAATTAATTTACTTAAATTTTCAATCGCAACGTAACGCTCTGAGGTAAAACCCTCTGCAAAATCTACTCCAATCAATCTACCCAAATCTTTTGCTCTATAACGTATACTTTCTGTAAAATTTTTACTTGTTATTGGTGTTTCAGGCGCATTACTTCTCGGATCAAAAAACTGAGATGAATATGCTAAAACCGATGCTTCTTTCTGATTCATAAAGCCTGTTACATCAACAACAAAATCTGGGGTTACATTTTCCCATTGTATATAATGATATACTTGTTTAGGTCTCCATTTTTCTTGAACTATACCATCAATTTCCGTTTCAATCTTTAACAATCCACTTAAAAAACAAGCATCTGAAACCAATTTACTTCCCTTCGCATGGTCAATATGGCGATCACTAATCGCATTACACAACACTATATCTGGTTTATATTTACGAATCATTTTTATAACTTGTAACTGATGCTTTTTATCATTTTTAAAAAAACCATCAGCAAAACCTAAATTTTCACGAACAAAAACCCCTAAAATATCAGCTGCTTCTGCTGCTTCTTTATCCCGTAACTCTGCCGATCCTCGTGTACCTAATTCACCTCTAGTTAAATCAACTAAACCTACTTTTTTACCTAAATGAATTTCTTTAGCAATAGTGCCTGCACAACCCAATTCCACATCATCTGGATGCGCTCCAAACGCCAATATATCTAATTTCATCTTCTATTTATTTTAATAAGCTAATTTACAAAATCAGCATTAAATCTTCTATTCTTTTATATTTTACCTTTTTAATATTAGCTTAATTACTATAATATAAATTCAATATCTTCGTACCTATGATTAGAATTATCATTATTGGTGGCGGAAATGTGGCAACACACTTAGTAAAAGCTTTTAATAAAGCAAAAAAAGTATCGTTATTACAAGTATATGCCAGAAATATTGCGCAAATTGAACATTTTAAAAACATTGTTTCTATCACCAATAGTTTAGATTTATTGATGGATGCCGATGTTTATATTATCGCCGTTTCTGATGATGCTATAATTGATGTTTCTTCTAAAATTGATAAAAAAAACGCTTTAATTGTTCACACCTCTGGTAGTGCTTCATTAAACTCATTAAAAAACAAGGGGAGAAAAGGTGTTTTTTACTTACTGCAAAGTTTTTCTAAAAATAAAGAAATAAATTTTAATGAAGTTCCGTTTTGTTTAGAGGCCGAAAACAAACAAGATTTTGAAACTTTGCAAAAATTAGCAAAAGCAATAGGAAAAAAAACATATGCTATTAATTCTGAACAACGAAAAAAACTACATGTTGCAGCTGTTTTTGTAAACAATTTCACCAATAATATGTATAAAATTGGTGCAGATATTTGTACTGAACATAATATACCTTTTGAAATTTTACATCCGCTAATTAAAGAAACAGCACATAAAGTTATTACCTTAAATCCTGCTGAAGCACAAACAGGACCTGCAAAGAGAAATGATAAGGAAACAATTCAAAATCATTTAAATTTATTAAATAAAAAACAACAAGAAATTTATCAACTTATTACAAAATCAATCCAAGAAAATGGAAAAAAGCTATAAAGAACTATTACCAAAAATTAATACTTTTATTTTTGATGTTGACGGTGTTTTAACAAACGGAATTGTTACTGTTTTTCCTGACGGACAATTAGTACGCCAAATGAATATTAAAGATGGTTATGCTTTAAAAGCAGCAGTAAAAGCTGGGTTTAAGGTTTGTATTATTTCTGGAGGAAAAAACGAAGGTGTTAGAACCCGTTTAGCTAACTTAGGAATTACAGATATTTATTTAGGTGCACATGACAAAATAAAACAATTTAACGAATTAGTAAGCAAATACGATTTACAACCTGAAAACATTGCTTACATGGGTGATGATATACCAGATTACCCTGTAATGAAATTAGTCGGCATGCCATGTTGCCCAAATGATGCTGTTCGTGAGATTCAACAAGTATCAAAATATATTTCTGATAAAAATGGTGGTGAAGGTTGTGCTCGTGATGTTATTGAACAGGTTTTACGAGTTCAACAAAAATGGGATAGTAATTTTGATGCGCAATATGATTAATTGGAATATTATTTGATATTAACTTTATTAAATTTTTAAAAAATGAAAAAAACACTTTTTATCTTTTTATGTATTACTAGCTTTTCTATCAACGCTCAAACCATTTTTGGAAAGTGGGAAAATAGAGATGAAGAAACCAATAAAGTAGATTCTGTTATTGAAATTTATGAAAAAAATGGAAAAGCATATGCTAAAATCATCGAAATTACAGACAGAGAAAAACAAAACTCCGTATGTGATAAATGTAAAGATGAACGCAAAAACAAACCTGTTTTAGGTATGAATATTTTAACAGGCTTATCTAAAAACGATGACGAATGGAGTGGCGGTAAAATTTTAGATCCTAAAAATGGAAAAATATATAGTTGTTTTATCCAACTAAAAAACAACAACAAACTAAAAGTTAGAGGCTATGTTGGCGCTGCTTTATTTGGCAGAACAGTATACTGGTATCGAAAATAAATTAAAAAAATCTATTTAATGTGGGGTTTTCTTGAAAATTAAAAAGAAGTAATACCTCATGTGACCCTGAATTAAATCGACTAAAGTTAGAAATAACATGATTATAACCATAGCCAACTCTTAAATTATTAGTTGCTTTTAAATTAACAACTCCACTCCATGAATTATTAAATCTATGTGAAACACCTAGTTCAAATTTGTTTTTCCATAATAGGTTCAAAGACATATCTATAAGTATCGGGGAACTGTTATTGTACCTTGTCAATATTGATGGCTTTAATTTAAAATACTTTTTTAAATTAAAAACATAACCTGTGGTTAAAAAACCATTTGTTTTTTGAGAAGCTCTGACAATAACCCCATTTGACCTTTCAAAATGTAATGATTCTAAGATGTTAGGTATTGAAAGACCTAAATAAAATTTTTCTAAATAATAAAGCACCCCTATTCCAAAGTTTGGATACGTTTTGTTTACGTTTTGATTAAACTTTGGGTCGTTGGGGTCTGTTTGATTTAATTTTAACAACCCTATTTGTTGAAAAGTAGCTCCTGCTTTTAAACCAAATGATAATTTAGATTTTTTTGATGGTTTTATTGTTACAGAAAAATCCGCATAACTATGCGTTTCTGTTACTGGTCCTGTTTTATCATGAATTAAAAACAACCCTAATCCTATATTTTTACCAACCTTGCTATGAATAAAAGCATTTATAGATTTTGGTGCTCCATTTACACCTGCCCATTGTGTTTTTGCTAAAAAACCTAAACTAACCCCTTTATTAATACCTACATAAGCAGGATTAATAACTGACATATTATACATGTATTGAGTGTATTCAGGGGTTTGTTGTGCTATAACTTTAGTTATTAAAATAAAGCATGAAAGTAATAATACAATATGTATTTTCATTTAATTTATTTATTTAGGTACAACCAACCCTGATAAGCTTTTGTCTTTGAATCATTATAATCAATAACGTACCAATAGGTAGCTACAGGCATTTCTTTTCCTTCTAACGTTCCATCCCACCAATTAGGATTTAAATTTCCATTATTTCTATAATCAAACAATAATTTACCATATTTATCATAAATTTTCATCTTAAAATTAGGGTAACTATCAACTAAACCGAGAATTTCAAAAGTATCATTAATCCCATCGCCATTTGGAGAAAAAGAATCCGACATATTTGCAACTCTAGCTACCTCTATATTTGACTTACTTGCTAAAGTAAAAATACCATACTCAGAAACGTTTGAAGTAATTTTACTATTACCAACATCAACTACTCCACCCTCATTAACCCACTTAAAACCATTCCATCTAACAATAATAATATCTGTAGGGTTTGATCTTATAAAATCAGGGGTAGTTATATTATTCCATGTTAATGTTACAGATACATCAAAGCTACCAATCTCTCTATTGATTTCCCAAAATTCATTCATATCAATTAAACCAATAGAAGGTTCTTTGCTATTGTGAGAAAAATCAACATCAGAGTTACTCCAATTAAAAGTTACTAAAAATTGATTATTGATATTATCTGAAGCACTAATTTCTAATGGCCTAGGTATAAATGTATTTAATTTATAATCTCCCACAGGAAATATAAAAGCTGAGTTTCCTTTTTTTCTTGATTTATTATTTGCATAACTTTGATTGTTTAAATTTTCATAATCTGAATTACTTTGAAAACTCAATACTCCTTGTGTTGTATTATGTATAACACCATTTTGAAACAATAAAGTACCATGTATAATTAATTCTTTCTCTAAAGAAAAAGCAAAAGAACTTGTACTGTTATTAAATTCAATATCAAACACATTAGTTAAACCAGATCCACTAATAACCTGCTGCTCATCCCCTATAAAATAGACTCCGCTTATATTATTATTTGAAGTAAAAGTAACATTTCCATTATTAGTTAAATCTTTAAAAAAATACAGATCCCCATTATTAACCAATTCGCTACCATTATTATTAATAACATTATCATAAACACTAACCATTGTGTTGTTTGCTACATAAAAATACCCTTTATTAATAACTTGAGCTTGTACACTCTTAATTGCATAAATAACTATCAATATCATATAAATCTTTTTCATAACTATATATTTATACTATAATAAACTTTTATTTACAACATACCAGTAATTAGTACCATCTGGGTCTAATCCACATTGATAAGTTACAGAAGTATTTGTTCCTACTACAGAAATATTGAGAGCATTTAAAACCGATCCTTTTATTCTATTTCCACCACTCAAAGTGGTAACATTAATACCTAAATTTACCAAACCTGAGGTTCTGTATACTATTGTTATTTTTCGACCAACGTTGCTTATAACAGGATCAGGTAACAAAACAGGAGATAAACTTAAAGATATGAGCGCTGTATTTTGAATGATAACAGTACCATCTGAATCTAAAATTGTTGTAGATGAGGACGGATCAGTTAAAACTCTTATACTATTTAGCCTATTTAAGTTTTCAATTTTTGTAGTGTTATTTGTTACACTTGTTGCTAACGTAGAGTTACTCAAATCAACCGTTGACAGCGATTTAGTTAAACTAATAACATTACCTGTTAAAGACATATCTTGTTCATCATTGTCTACCAGCTCCCAAGTAATACCATCTTTTGTTTTATATAACTCACCAGTTACTGTATTTGTATATAATTGTCCTGCTATACCTGTTAAAACTCCATTAGGATCTACTATTCCTGTCAAAGTTCCATCAACACCTGAAGCTCCTACCAAACTTACACCAACTCCCCACGAACCTGATGCTTTTGGCCCATAAAACATATTTGTTGATGTATTTACATAAAAATCTCCGTCAACTCCCTCGGTTGTTGGAATAACATGTCCGGTTAATATTGTTTTCCCTGAAGCTCCTACAGCTCCTACCAAACTT
>CALLBA010000034.1:0-21114 GCA_938002045.1 Tenacibaculum soleae | reverse complement strand
CAAAGCTATTGTTTCAGTTTCTCAAAAATCAAGGATTTACCTCTTTGAGTTCCTCCTTGATTTTTGAGCCTTTCACAATCTGACGCTTGATGTATTTAACCTTAATTCTTTTTATTATGAATGCATCAAAAAACACATACGTTAAAAAACTACAGATTATAGCAGAAGAACCTCTATCGTTACGGTCTCAAGTAGCGAAAGATATTTTAGAATATTATAAAGAAGATATAGAAGAGTTTTTTAAAGAATTACCTATGTTTCAAGTTAATGATCTAATTAGTAAATATATCTTTTATTGTCATACTCAACATTTCTATGATACACATTACGATGAAATAGAAGCTATTCGTACAGAATATTCTTACTACTTTTCTGAGATGATGAAGCAAAATTTTGATCTGAAAACTATGTTTTGTTGGTTCGCTTTTGAACAAACAGCTTATGAAGTTGCAGAAGAATTAGGACTTGAAATATAGTCCTTCAACTTCTTTTCTCATTCAAAGAACATAGCTTTTATAAGTTGTGTTTTTTGCTGTTACTTTATTTTTAATACTGCCTCCATAATTCAAAATTTCATGAAACATAGATCTTATTTAAAAACTGTTATTCTCGGAATACAAACACATGCAATATAGTTGCTCTGCCATCGCGCTTGCAAGTCCAAGCTAAAGAGAAGAAATATTTTTTTGGCTTCGCTTTTTCAAAATAATATTCCTTCTGACTTGCCTTTTCCTACTGCTTGCAACTGTTGTTCGCATTGTGTTTGAGACCGCTCTAAAATAACAGCATTCAAATACGAAAAATCATGTTTCATTTAAAAATTCAATCATTATGGCAACAGCTACATTAGCAAAGAAAAACGGAATCTCAAAAAAGGCTACAACACCTACAAAAGCAGTTCAAGAAAAATTAGCCAAAGAAGCAATTGGCGAAAAAACAACTCCTATTACCAAAGAAGAAGTTAAACCCATAGAAACTCCAAAATCACCTGTGGTTGACCTACAATCTAGGCTTGAAAAATTTGAGCAAATGAAAGGTTTAGCACATCAATTAGAACGTTTAAACACTACTCTAAGTGAGCTGAATAAGTTTAAATACAACCAATCTGATTCATCAAGCTTTTTCTTAAAAGATTCTCACGGACTAGAGTTTAAAACTACCAATTCTAACCTAACGCATTTGGTAACAAACCACTTAAAAACAACTTTAGAAGCACGTAAAAAAGAAATTGAAAAACAATTAGTAGCCTTTGAGCTATAGTTCAGGTATCGCCAGAAACCTAGAAAAAGCCTTATTCGAAAGAATGAGGCTTTTGTTTTTTTATAATCCTTAATCTTTTACAGTTATTGATAATCAATAAAACTACATAACTGTTAAAAGTTAAGTTATTTTATATATATTCGTATTACAAAATATTGTAATGATATTTAGAATTAGCCCCCGAAACTAAATCAAACTATGCTATACGCTTCTTTTTACAAGATAATCCCTCTTAGATTTATTTTTAAGTTAATTCTTTGTATCCATATATTTTTTAATCAGTTAATAAGCACCAATTAAATTATAATTACTGTCTTATATTTACTCTAGTATTAATTTTAAATAGAGTAATTATGAAAAAAGTAGCATTAATTTTAATGGTAGTATGTAATGTTGTATTATTAACTGGTTGTACAGATCAATCAAAAGAATTAGAAGAAAGAATAGAAATAGAAAATGAACAACAACTTGTTGACCCATCAAACAACGGAACTATCGACGATGACGACCATAGGGAAGAGTAAATATTTTTTTAAAAGTTTATTTGTTTTTTTTATAGTTTCACTATCGCTTTTTCATATTTTTTTAGATTCAAAGCCAAAAAAGATAGAAGCAAATAATTTAGCATATAAAGAAACAATAAAGAATAGAAACTCAAAACAAGCCTTATACTTAGAAGAATTAAAAGAAGGTAATTTAAGTGTTCAAGAATATTATAACCTTGCAACTTCTTTAATGCTTAATTCTAAAGAAAAAATCAAAAAAATAAATATCGGAAAAAGAAAAATTAATGAGAATTTTTCCTTTAGAGGACGTTCAAGTTTTCATTTTTGGATTTTTGTATTTGGACTTGTAACCGCATTGTTTTATTTTTCATGTAAGTCTCTTTTTGATGAATTTGTTCGAGGAAGTACTTTTAAACATCAATTCATATCAATAAGTGGTATTACTGTTTCTATGTTTTGGGGTATTCATTTAATATTCTTTACTCAAAATGACTTTAATAAAAACACCTATGTAACAGTTATCATATTTTTAGCTGTTTTAGGTGCTTTTTTTACCTATAATTTAGTTAAATACTATACATATAAAGATAATATAATAACAAATTTATTAGATTTATTATATAGAATCAAAACAAAACACTACCCTAAAGTTGCTAACAAAGTCTATAGTTATGAGAAAGACAAGAATGAAAACAAAGAAGTATTAAATAATTCTAAAAAGGATATTGAAAATTTTGATCTTGATTTGAAAGAAACCATTAATAAAATAGCATAATGAAAAATTTTATTAAAAAAGTACTTCAAAAAATACTATCTAAGCGAGTTTACATAAGTAATAAATATAAAGTAGAATTTAATAAAAGTACCCTGTCAAAAATAATAGAGGAAGAAAAAAAAACAATAAAAATTGATAATAAATTAAGAAAAAAAATAAGTAAATTAAAAAAACTTGATAAATTCAAATCTGTAATCTAATTTTACTGCTTCTCTGCAATTTTCTTTAACAATACTTCATAAGAATCTAACCTATCATACATTTTTTTTAGTTCTCTTTGTTGTTCAAAGTTAAAAAACAAAGCTGTAATTGCATCAATTTTGGATTCGTTTCTAAAGCTCTCACTATTTTCTATGATATGATCTAAGATTTCTTCCTTAGAAAAAGAATTCAAATCTCCGCTATTATTCATTTCTCCCTTACCTGTAATTATCCAATTTACATTAATTTCGGGAAAAACTTCTGACACTTTTTTTATAAAATCTACTTTTGGTATAGACTTCCCTATTATAATATTTCTTACCTGAGTATCTGAATAGTCTAAAAGAAAACCCAAACTTCTGTAGTTTAGATTTTTACAATTCATTACCTCTTCAATTCTTTTGTGTATTTCCATTAAAAAATAAGTGCGATCATGAAAAAAACGAAATTAATTTCGTTTTTACGGTATTTATACCGTATATTTGATTTGTTGTTTTCCAAATATAGATAATTTATATCTATAAAAAATAAGTGAAATGGTTTATAAATTAATGCAACTCTAAAATTAGAACATCGTTAAGGTTAATACAGAAACAAAAATACAAACAAGGAGAGTAGTTTCTAGATGGGATTTTTTTACTTATTGTAAATTAGGTTTTATAATCCCTTAATTTATGTCAACTCGTATTTGAAGGGTGCGAGTTGGCTTTTAAACAAAAAGAAATAAAACAGGAATACAAATTTTAAATTAATACTGAATAAAACATAAACAAGGAAAGGTGCTTTTGAGAGGGAGCATTCTTAAGGACGGAAATCTTTCTTTTTTCTCTTAACGTAAGTTAGGTTATATAATCCCTGAATAAAATCAGCTCGTGTTGAAAGGTACGAGCTGATTATTTTACAAAAGAACGTTTTTTTAATGAAACCTTTTATTACCCCTAAATGATATCAACTAGTTTTAAAACGTTCATGATAAAAATAGTGAAAAAATAAAGAACACAAAAACGAAATTTAAAATTAATACTAAAATACAAACAAGGAGAGTAACTTTTCGGGGGAAGAGTGTTTTTTTGGACGGGGAATCTTTCTTTTTTCTCTTAGCGTAAGTTAGGTTATATAATCCCTAAACAATGCCAGCTCGTATTTGAAGGGTGCGAGTTGGCTTTTTTTAACAAAATAGAAATTTAAAATTAATACTAAAAAACATAAACAAAAAGGCTTTTCGGGGGAAAAGCGTTTTTTAAGTGGGATTTACTTAGCGAAAGTTATATTTTTTAATCCCTGAATTTCTGTCAACTCGTATTTGATAAAGAGTACGAGTTGACTTTTTAAGTTAAAAAATAAATATAAAACTTAAAATTAAGACTAAAACACAAACAAGAAGAATTGCTTTTTGAGTGAGAATTTTTCTTTTTTCTCTTAGCGAAAGCTAGGTTATATATTCCCCTAAACACTATCAGCTCGTGTTGAAAAACACGAGCTGATTTTTTTAAGTGGATTATAATATTCACCGTAAGATTTTATGAATGAAAAAATATTTTAATCATATATTTGTAGCTGTTTATTATTAAGTTTTCTATCAGTGATACTGAGGTTTACCTTTATAAAAACATCTATGATTAAGTTTAAACAAATAACTTCCTAAATTATATGAAAAGAAAAATACGCTTTTTAATTGTCCTATTATTTTTAGTAAATCTAACCTTTGCACAACGTTTTCCTGTAAAGATTGTTCCTAGAATAAAAGCACCTTCACCTGTAAATTTTTATAATTACGCAGATGAAACTAGCTTAAACAGTCCTATAACCCTTCAATTATTTTTAAATGATTTAACGGTATCTAATCGCCAAATTCGATTAAAAGTTTATTTTGAAGGAGGTAATATTAATTTTACTAGTAGGAGTTTTATAGCAGGAGCAGAAAACCTTTTTTTAGAAGGAGGTATTCCACTAACCTTAAAAAATACCGAATTAGCCCCTTATTATAAATTACAAAACTTACAAGGAATTAGCAATACGGTATATGGGCAATCCATTGCTGAAGGAAGCTATAAATTTTGTTTTGAAATTTATGATTTTATTTCTGGTGCTAAACTATCGGCTAAAGAATGTAGAACCGTTTTTATCTTTAAAAATGAACCTCCAATATTAAATGTGCCTTTAAGTGGAGCAAATATAAAACCCAGTGATTTTGAAAATATTGTATTTCAATGGACTCCACGTCATATTAATGTTAGCAATGTAGAATACGATTTTAGCTTAGTAGAAATTTGGGACGATGCTGTAAACCCGCAAACAGCATTTTTATCGCAAACACCTATTTATGAAGAAACCACCAGAGCTACCACTTTAATTTATGGCGCAGATAAACCATTACTTTTGCCCGAAAAACGCTATGCATGGCGCGTAAAAGCAAAGGCATTACAAGGGTTAGAAGAAATAGGCTTGTTTAAAAACCAAGGATTTAGCGAGGTGTTTTGGTTTTCTAGAACCGCTCCTTGTATGGTTCCCGAAAATATTAGTGCCGAGCCGAAAGGACTCTCAAAAATTAATATTTTTTGGGATCAAGACCCTACCATACATTCTGAGTATGTTATTGCGTACAGAGAAGCCGATAAAGAGTATGCCAAATGGTTTACTAAAAGAACCAATAGTAGTTGGGTAACTATTTGGAATTTAAAACCAGGCACAAAATATGAGTATAAAATAAAAGGAAAGTGTACTTATCAGTTTGGGGAATATTCTAAGATAAAGGAAATAACTACGGATATTGTAACCAATGATGAAGCCAATTATAATTGCGGAATTGTACCCGATCATATTGCTATTAGTAACAGAGAACCGCATCCTAATTTAAGAGTTGGAGATGAAGTGACTGCGGGCGACTTTTTAGTAGTTTTAACCAATATCACCAGCCAATCTAACGGCAGAATATCTGGTGTGGGGTATGTGGCAATACCCTATTTAAATTTCGCTAAATTTTCTGTCTATTATGAAAATGTTTTAATAAATACCGACAATCAATTAGCAGAAGGAGAAATAATAACCTTATACGACCCTGAGTTTGGAGAAAATGCTTCGATGACGGTAGATGTAAATGTAGATTTCAATGAAATAGTAGGTGGAGATAGCAAAGATAAAGGAGAAACAGTTGAAGTAGGTTTTATAATTACAAATGTAGAAATAGATGCCAACGGAGCTATAGTTGTTACCGGAGTTGATAGTGAAGGAAAACCAGATGAAGCTATTATTCCTGGAAATGAAGATGTAAGCATACGTAGTGCCAACGGAGATGTTTGGGAGGTTGGAGAAGATGGGAAAATAACCAAAAAAGAAGGAGCCGAAGGAGGTGCTGTAGCAGAAAGCACTACCAATGGATTAGATGCTGATGGAGATATAGATGCTATTACAGCCAAGGGGGTAAAAGTATATTTTGAAGATTCTGGTTATTATTCTTTTGATGCACTACCTAACGGAAATTATGCAGATTTAAAGAAAGAGTATAAAATATTAAGTTCAAATAATGGTACATATAATGTGCCTTACAAAGCTATTTCAGATACCAATGGAAAAGATTTTGTGCATGCGAGGGTTGAAATTACCGATACCGATATTATAAAAGACAGCATTGTTTTTAAAACCAAAGCGGGTTCAAAAGTACCAGTACTTGGTTGGAATGGAAATACAGCAAAATTATCTTTAGAAAGAAATTTTGATTATGTAGATGAAGAAATTTTAGCCGTAATTCGTTCTAAAAAAGATACTACAAAATTTGATGTTGCAGGGAATTTAATCACCACGCATTTAGCTTCACAAGAGTTAAAACCAATTAATATAACAATAGTACCTGTTTTTAAATCTTTAGGGGATTCTCAATTAAAAGATAAATTAGATGCGCTTAAAAAAGAGGTAGTAGATATTTATAAAAAAGCAGGCGTACAATTAAACATACAATTTAAAAGTAATGTGCTGCCCGAAGATATTAATGGGTGGACGAAAGGAGACAGAATAACAGTTGGAGATAGCGATGTATTGTCTAATTATACGGCTAGTGAAAAGATTTTTAACAATTATATAAAACAGCAATCTACTTATATTAAAAATACCTATTACGTATTTCTTACAGATATACCAACCACTAAAGCAGATGTAAAAGGTTTTATGCCTTTAAAACGTCAATTTGGTTTTGTGTTTGATACTAATATAAAAAACGATAAAGAACAGGCTAAAACTCTAGCTCACGAATTAGGGCATGGTATTTTTGGTTTAAAACACCCTTGGAAAGCGTATAAAACCCCAAAAGGTGCTACTAACTTTTTAATGGATTATGGAGCGGGTACAGTGTTAAATCACATGGATTGGAAAAAGATTCATGCCTCTGGTATTCAGTTGTATTTGTTTCAAAATGATGAGGAAGGGGAAAGTAGTAATAACACATTTAATGAAACTATTTTAACCAATTTAAAAGCTATAGAAAAAGAAACTGGAGAAAAACAGTTTGTAATTACTCATTGTCAACGATGTGAAAAATTAGATAAATTAAACAATGTAACTGATTTAAAGAAAGTAGTTATAGATGTAAGCGGAAGTAAAGTCACTACACGTTTTCAATTTATTCAACAAGGAAATTCTGTATGTACTGTTTTTTATTTTTCTGAAGGAAATATAACAGCAGAAGAATTGTCTGAAAATTTTCAAATTCAGAATCTTACTATAGGAAAAGATAAAGAATTGTTATTTTATTCAGTTAACGAAAAAATAGATTGTACAGATGAATTAACAGAAAAATTAGAGTACGGTGTTTGTGTATTCAATGACTCACCTCCTAATAAACAAACAGAATATGCAGTACATTTATTTGAAAAAATATTTAAATGCATTTTACCTCCTGTAAACCTTACCAAAGAGCTAAACTCTTTGCTTAAACAAATGCCAGAAGGTAGAAATTTTGATATAGAGTTTTTGCATAGAGGAAAAGTATATAATCTTAAAAATGGAGTAGCACAAGAAGTTCAAAATGCATTATCAGATGAAGAAGTATTAAAAGGAGCATGGAAACAAGGTGAAGAAATACGTTGTAGGGTTTTTAAAAATCGTACAGGGGTTTATCAATTTTCATCAATAGGTATTAGAAGTAACGTAACAATAGCTAATGGGAAACAGGCAGATTTAAAATTTTTGTCCGAAAATATGACTAATAAGGCTAGTCAATGGTTTAGTAATAATGATGTTCGTGATATCCATTCTACTCCACAACAAAAAGGAATAATGCTTGATAGCGCTGATTTTCCTGATGGAGAAAAGGTAAATATAGATGAAAACGCTACTTTTTTTAAAATTGTTTGGGAAGGTTCTGGGTTACTAAAATCGTTCTTAAAAACAGCACATATAGAAAGTAAAACTTACAAAACTTCAGATAAAGATAATTCTATTGTAAGATTACCTCCTGTAGCCACAGGAACCACAGAAGCAGCAACAAAAGTAGTTACCGATATAACTGGTACTGTAGCTATGGTGTATGATTTAGTACTAGATAAAAAAGTAAGAGAACAAACGGTTAAGGCATTTTCTACAATGAAAGATCAAATAGTAGAAAATCCGAAATTGTTTTTTCCTATGGTGAAAGAAATTGTATTAGAGGAAGTTTTTGGAGGAGATTCTAAAAAACTTAAAAAGATTTTAGATGAAAAAGCAGATACAGGAGAGCGTACTCATATTGTTTGTAAAGCAAGTGTACAAGGTACAGTTGCCATATTAGCAGCAGGTAAATTTGCAGCCCAATTACCTAAAATGGCTAAGAAATTAGCTAAAAAAATGAAAGAAGCCAAGTTAAAAGCAAGGGGGGCTACACTAAAAGAAATAACAGAAGAAATACTTGATAAATTTAGAAAAAGATTAAGTGATTTACCCGATAAAGGGAAACAATTTTTAAAAGATTTTGAACACATAACAGACCCAAAATTCTTAAAAGATTTGCTAACTAAGAAAAAGATGATAGAAGCTTATAAAACCCTATCTCATTTTCCTAATATAAGGCGTAAAATTGGGAACCTCGCAAAAGTTAGTGATGCTTTAGAAGAGTTAGGCCCTACACAATTAGCAGAAAAGCTAAAAAATATGTTAAAGTCTAAGAGTACATCTAAACAAAATTTAATAGACGGCTTAGAAAATAAAGATGCTAGTGAGCTTAAAAAGTACTTAGACGAATTTGGGGATGTTGATGATTTTGCAAGTTATATTGATGATTTTAAATTTGGAAGTAGAAGCGTAACGGATGGTAGAGTACATATTGATGTAGAAATTACCCCAGAAATACAAGCTGTTTTAGACAAACGAAATAGTTTACGAAAAGAACTAGATGAATTAAAGTTAAAAGAAGGAATAGAATCAAAGACATATAAAAGCAAAAAAAATGAAGTAGGACGACAAAGTGAAGAAATGGGAGAATTGGTAACCGATAATTTAATACGTAAAGAACTTGGAGACTTAGAAGATGTTACTGTTTCCTTAAACAAAGCAGGTACGGGAGATTTCGATCGTATTTACAAAGATGGAGATCGCTTTATAATTGTAGAAGCCAAAGGAGGTGCTTCTACCTTAGGTAGTAAAAAAATTGATGGAAGAAGTGTACAACAAGGAAATAAAAAGTATTTTGAAGCTATTATTGAAAATTTCAGAAAAGGAGGACACCTTAAATTAGCAGATGAATTGAAAGAAGCTTTAGAATTTAAACAAATAGACTACTACAAAGTTAAACAGAGTTTTAAATCAGATGGTTCATTAAAGCCGACAGAAATTTCTAAATTTGATATTTAAAAATTAAGCAAAATGATATTAAGAATAAAAGATCAATCTTCTTTAGATATAGCATATATAAATGAGAGTTCTATTTCTAGAGTTCAAAAAATGGAAAGTTTATATATTAAAACAATTGAAGAAGATTTTAACAAACTAAACATTGGTTCTGTATGGACACATAATGTTGCTAAATTTAACGAATATGAATTATGTGAAAATAAAAAGAGTGAAATAGGGATTCAGTTATTACACTATGCACGTATTTTTGCTAGTGCTTTTTATACTTTAGGGTATAACATAGATAAGGAGGTTCAGGTTCGTTTTGGAAATGCTCCAATTATTCTAAAAGGCCGCCAATACAAAAGCTATATGGGTATTCTAGATTGGTTTAAAGCATTAGGATTGTTTTTTGTTTTAAGAGATAGAGCAGGTATAGATTTATTAATGTCTGCACCTCGTTCTGCTTTTGAAAATGCAGCAATACAACATACAGAGTTAGATTTTAGAATACTTCGTGTTGTACAGAATATATACAATCAGTCAGCAGCAAAAGATATGATGCAATATATTCAAGAAGCTTTGGAGGCAACAGACCCTAAATTAAACATGTATGATGTAGATAAAGAAAGTACCGATTTTGTATTGCATATAGAAGAACCTTTATTACGTGTTTGGATGGCTGCTTTAATGAATAAAGAAGCTTATTTTAACGAGCAATTAGAAGATGCACTCTTGTTACATAAAAAGTACTATAGTAATTCAGATCGCTGTAATGATAGCCAAGGTTGGGTAAGTTGGCGTTTATTAGCACCTGTAGTTTTTGCACATGATTCAGGCATAAAGATAACTGTAGAATCTGAGTATATTCCTAAATGGTTGGTTGAGGGAGATTTTAAAGGTATTGAACAGTGGATAAAATGGGAAGTTTAAATATTAAAAGGACTTAAAATAGTTAAAACAATAAAGTATACTTTTTAAAGTATGCTTTTTTTATGTGAAAGAAAATGAAGTAGGACGACAAAGTGAAGAAATGGGAGAATTGGTAACCGATAATTTAATACGTAAAGAACTTGGAGACTTAGAAGATGTTACCGTTTCCTTAAACAAAGCAGGTACGGGAGATTTCGATCGTATTTACAAAGATGGAGATCGATTTATAATTGTAGAAGCCAAAGGAGGTGCTTCTACCTTAGGTAGTAAAAAAATTGATGGAAAAAGTGTACAACAAGGAAATAAAAAGTATTTTGAAGCCATTATTGAAAACTTTAGAAAAGCTGGAAAAGATAAATTAGCAGATGATTTAGTTAAGTCTTTAAAAGGTAAAAAGATAGATTATTATAAAGTTAAACAAGGTTTTAAACCAGATGGTTCTTTAAAACCTACAGAAATTTCTAAATTTGATTTAAATTAAAGGGATAAAAATGATTGAAAGAACAAAATTAACAATAGTTAAAGATTTAGCTTATTTAAACAAAAGTGTAATTGATGTCATTAATGATATAGAAGAAGATGATTTAAATGTATATGAAACTGATTTTGAAAAGTATGATATAGGTACTGGTTGGACTATGACTCTTAGAAAATTTCACGATTACCAATTGTGTAAGGATAGGAAGCAAGAAACGGAGATTAAATTATTACACTATGCACGTATTTTAGCTAATGCTTTTTATACCGTTGGATATAACATAGATAAGGAGGTTCAGGTTCGTTTTGGAAATGCTCCAATTATTCTAAAAGGCCGCCAATACAAAAGCTATATGGGTATTATAGATTGGTTTAAAGCCTTAGGTTTATTTTTTGTTTTAAGAGATAGAGCAGGAATAAATTTATTAATGTCTGCACCTCGTTCTGCTTTTGAAAATGCAGCAATACAACATACAGAGTTAGATTTTAGAATACTTCGTGTCGTTCAAAACATATACAATCAGTCAGCAGCAAAAGATATGATGCAATATATTCAAGAAGCTTTGGAAGCAACCGATCCTAAATTAAACATGTATGATGTAGATAAAGAAAGTACCGATTTTGTTTTACATATAGAAGAACCTTTATTACGTGTTTGGATGGCGGCTTTAATAAATAAAGAAGCTTATTTTAACGAGCAATTAGAGGATGCACTTTTATTACATAAAAAATATTATAGTGATTCAGATCGTTGTAATGATAGCCAAGGTTGGGTAAGTTGGCGTTTATTAGCGCCTGTAGTTTTTGCACATGATTCAGGCATAAAGATAACTGTAGAATCTGAGTATATTCCTAAATGGTTGGTTGAGGGAGATTTTAAAGGTATTGAACAGTGGATAAAATGGGAGATATAAAATAGAGTTTCAATATATTTTAGTTATTTCTTATCTCATTATTGTTAAGAGTTCCAATGAAAACTAAAATATAGCCCAAAGCTAATTCTGTAAGACTTATAAAAACAAGGTTTTTCCTCTTCGAGTTCCACCTTGTTTTTAACGCTTAAAGAATTTTTACGCAGGGCATAATTTTAATTTTTTATTATGGAACTCTTAACAAACAAATTACGTAAACGTTTTCAAGAAATTGGCTCTCAAAGAGACGAAACAGATCTAATTATCGTCGCTAAACTTTTCAACCCTTCAGGTGCTGGTACTTGGTACTTAGCTGAGTTTAACCCAAACGATCAATGTTTCTTCTGTTACGTTACAGGTCTTCACTGTGATGAATGGGGCTATACCTCACTTATAGAAATGAAAGCTTACAGATCGCCATTAGGTGTCGGTATTGAGCGTGATGTTTCTTTTGAAGAACAACGATTCTCTGAGATTAGAGAAATTCATGGATAATAATTTTTCTTTTCTCATTTTTTTATAAAGCTCCTTTGGGAGCTTTTATTGTGTTTGAAAGAAAAATTTATAAAATATAGATTTTAATGGTAATAGATATAGTAACGAATTAAAATCTATATTTTATGAATACGATAACAGAGATAGGAGCAAAGGAAGAACTCTTTGCTCACGAATTTCCAAACTTCTACCACTTTGTAACCAAAGAGATACGAATGTTGGAATTCGCAGCTGACTTAGCTTTATGTTGTTGTGATGAGGATAGTTGTAAAAACTTAAATCAAGAAGCAAATAGGTTATCTACAGCTCTTCATACACTAACTCAGCGTTATACTATGGATTTATTTTAAATGATTTGCTACGCAAATATGTTTAGATAACTGTGGTATGAAAATGTAAAAAGCCTCTTCGTAAGAAAAGGCTTTTTTGATGTTTTAATCATTTCTATCTTCCCAATCGTCTGGTCTTTCATCTTCTCCTCTAGATTGCCAATATGCATCATTATTGTCATTTAATTGGTCTGAACGATTGTCTAATTCATCTTGTGAATAATCACTTCCTTTTGGTGTCATACTATTTTGATTTTCGGGTTACATTTTAAAGATAATGATTTTCAAAATATTATGAAAGAGATATGGAAAAGTTTCACTAAACTTATCTTTTACGCTTCATTTTATTTCACGTGGGCGATAGCCAAGAACATACTATTTTCTTTCGGTTTTGGCTAAGCAAGTAAGGGTTTTGAATTACACAAAAATAAACAGCAATAAATTGCCGTTCATTTTCTTTGTAATTCTATAAAACCCCCACTTGTGAGAAGGCTCTTCGCCCTCTCAACTCCCAGCTTATAACGAACAAAAAACACACGAACTGTGTATTACACAATTCGTGTTTTTTGGCTGATTGTGTATATACACTTTTTAAAAAGTTGTATGCAACACTTATTTTATATTCATATTTTGTTCTTGGCTTGTGTGTAAAATCGCATGAATTACCACGTCTTGTTCTCTTACCTCATAGTGGATTGCATAAGAGAAGTTCTCTAAAAATCCAATTCGTATATTCCTGTACGATAATTGATAGATCTTTGGAAATATTGAAACAACATCTAATATTTTGTAAAACTCATACTTAAAAGACTCAAAAAGAGTTGTATCAATGGAGTTGTAATACAATTCAATTTTTTCCATATTCTCATAAGCTCTGCTACGAAAATCAATAGAATACATTAAAACCTAGCCTTAAATTCTGCTAAACTATGTCCTTTTTTGTAACCATCTTCTTCTGCCTCTTTTATAAACTTATCCAAAAGCTTTTTATGATGTTCTGGCACTACATAATCTTTTCTTTCAAACATAGGCTTATGAAGAACGGATATTTCAAGTATAAGCTCTTCAACGTTATTGAAATGTTTTTTCGAGAATTGTACGTCGCCGTCAATAGTAATTTGTACCATATCTCTATTTTAAAAGAAGCTTTGGTTTTTCGCAACAAAAAAGCTGATAGAAAAATCTATCAGCTTTTTTGTTAAACAATTTGTTTCATTATGATGAAATTCAATCGTCAGGGTTTCTTATGAGTTCAAAAAACTTTCCAAATATGTCTACTATAAAAATGAAGAGTCTTTCTAATGTGTAGACTATTAGCTTAAATAATATCCTCCCTAGTAAAAGTATTTTTTCAAATAGCCAATCGAACATCGGTTTTATCCAACTATCAAATAGCTTTTTCACCCATCCAAACGGCAAATAATCATTCTTGATACTAAAGCATATTGAGGCTAAAAATGACAATAATAGTGCTAGTAAAAAGTACGTTACTACGTTGCCTACAAAATTTATAATACTGTGTTTTATCAATTCAAATTCCATAATTTCTTGTTTTTCTATTTATAAATTAGCTCTGCGTCTTAGATGTGATTTAAACCAAGGTTTAACCTTCATCTTATTAAAGTTTCCTCCATTGATATACAAAAACTCCCATTGCTTCATACCTCTTATTTCTTGGGCTGAAAGCAATGGCATGGCTCGTAAATTTCCGTTGATTTCTTTCGTAGTAGTTCCCATTAAAGATTCTACATATCGAGAAACTTCTACTGAAGTTTTTCCAAATATGATTTTATTTAAGGAATTGGCTAAAATGATTTTAGCTCCTGTTTTTCCATAATTTTGCTCTAGTTGCGAAATGTCCTGTAAATACATAAAACAGGCTGTCCGTCTTCTTCTGAGAATTGGCAATATTTCAGGGAAAGTTTCACGCCCTAAATTGAAAGTAGCAAATTCATCAAGATAAAAATGTAGCTCTAAATCGTCTTTCTCTGGCATCTCTAAAGCATACTCTAGCAATTGAGTTACAAACAGATTTAAAATGAACCCAAAATACTTTTTTACCTTATCCTCTCTCGCTGTGATAAAAATTATGGTCTTTTCTTTTCTAAGGGTTTCAAAATCTATTGTGTCTTGTTCCGTGATGTATTGCAGTGTATAACTATTGAGCTTAGAAAGTGATGCTTTTACTGCGGCAAGTACACTAGACCTTACTTTTGGTTCTGTACTTAAAAATGAAGCATAGGCTAAATATTTATCATCGGTTAGATTCTTTGCCATAAATTTCTTTATAACATCTGGCTTTACGCTCATTAAATGAATTATTTTTAAAACAGAGGACAAGTTTTTAGGGAACTCCTCTTGCTTTGAAAGTAATGCTTCAATAACTAATTCAGTAATAGAACGAGCGCTTAACGTCCAAAAATCCTCTTTCCCATCAATAAGTAAAACAGCCGTTTCTTGTATGCCGTTTTCGCCTTTTAAAGCTCTTTCTAATGGATTGAATTGCTCACTCTCATTACAATCGTTTAAATTCAAGCTTTTTATTGTATAACCTTGCTTTGCAAGCCATCCTTTCGTCGTTTTTTGTATTTCTCCTGAGGGGTCAACTACTATACAACTAATTTTATCTTTTGCTGTTAAATTTAATAACTGTCCAGTTAGTACTACGCTCTTACCTGAACCTGTTGTTGCTACTGTAATACAGTGAGTTGGAATATGTTTTTTGAGTAGAGCTTGCTTTCCGTCGAGCAAATAACCATCTCTCGTATTTGTTTTGAAAAACTTTCTTTTTTCCGACCAATTCATAAATCTGGATTCTCCAAATTCTGAATTATTTTGCTGTTTATTAAATAGTGTTTCGTATAAACTCATAAATATTTTTTTTAAAGGGTTAATGATGGTGAGAAATCATCTCTATCTCGGCTTCTATCTTCAATTTCTCTCAATTGTTCTAAACGCTTGAGTACTTCCAGTTGCTCAGGACGTATTACCGTACCAAGTCGAAATTTGAGTTTTCCGTATTTGATACCGTAATGCTTATTTTCGCCTCGATCATAAATTTCTACATCGGGATATTCCCCTTTAATAAGCTCACTTAGATGCGTCAGATTATTTGCCTGTTCGACTAAAGCATCAAGCATATTAATCAGCTTATTTTTAAGTGCCCCTTTTGGTGTTTTCTCAAAAGGTTTTCGTTCTTTTTCACGTGGCTTATGGTACAAGTAAGAGTTTGGTAACTCATTGCTGTATTTCTGCTCCAAATACTTTGACATAGACCTGTTTTGAGCCATGTATTCTTTCTTCGGAATATCACATGATTTATTTTTTAAAAACTGATTTTGAGACACATAAAGATGTGTGTGAATGTTTTTCTCTAGGTGGACTTTTCCGTACAGAACACACTTGTAATATCTTCGTGTTTCAAGGAATTTTGCTACTAAATCCTGAAGTATTTCTGGAGTTACATTGTCTCTATCTAAGTGATGAAATGATAAAATAATGTGTTGCCCTCTTGTCTTAATACGTCGCCCTCTATAGCGATCATTTTTAATAAACGAATTCAATACCGCATCTCTTGTATTCCCTTCACTTACTCCAATATTTTTGAAAAATGTAAGATCGTTTTCGTTGTGAGCGCCACGATCTATATAATCAATGATTTTTTCAAAAGTTCCGTTATAAGGTATCTGTTTTATAATCATAGTCCCATCCGTTTATAATCTTCGATAATACGTTCAAGAATCGCAATGAAATAGGGGTTTTTACCTACTTCTTTCTTTATGTAATCCTCAATATGCAAAGGCTTAAAATGAGCTAAAGTCGTTTCTTCAATCTTTATAAAAAGCTTTTTAACCTCCTGTATTTGCTCGTAATCAACCTGCTTCTTTGTATTACACAAATAAGCTATTTGATTAAGGTTTGTACCTATTTTAGATAAGCATACAATAAGGTCATGAAGTACAACTTCGTCAGGCAAAACATAGCTGTTGTTTTTGTAGCTTTTGATTAAGCCACGTACAAAATCTGTTATTTTTAAACCTAGCTTCTCTGCATCAATTGAAAGCAAATTATACTGATCGGGAGTAACCCATATTTGTAAGAGTTTTAAATTTGTTTTACGCTTCTGGTTATATTCCTTGTGATATTGCTTTCTGAACTGCTTTTTTAGCTCCTCTTTTTCCTCTTTTGAGGCATTCAACTTCCCGAGCGAGGTTAAATATTCTCTGTAATTTTTTGACATAGGTATTCTGGTATGAGAGAGAACACATCTCTAACATAGATTTTAAATTCGCTAAAATTTTCTAGAATTATAAAGAGGAAGGACACAGGTTTTATGCCCTTCTCTTAGTTACCTTGGAGTATTAAAAGTCAATCTCCATATCATCATCTTTACCTTTCTTTTTTCTAACCCATTTTTCTTCAAATACACTTGGGATTATGTTGTCAATGAGTTTTTTTAAAGATTCAAGTTTCTTGGATTTGTCTAATATCAATCCGCGATCTCGCAAAGCTGTATCGAAGCCGAGCGATAATGCTCTAAACTTTTGAAAATCTTTTGAATCTCTATCCAATGCTTTCGCTTGAAGATCTAGTTGAAGTTTTTGAAAATTATCTTTCGTAATAAGTTTTCCCAAATTATATCCACGAGAAAAGTATTTTTTCACCAAGTTTAATTCTTTCTTTTCCATTAGAAACCAGACACTTTATGTTGCTCTATAAACTCAATCACTTCACTCTTTTTGTAAAGTATTACCCGTTTTCCAATCTGATAAAATCCTAACCCACTACTTCTATAGCGAAATAATGTAGACTTACTGGTAATATTTAATAGCTTCATCGTTTCTTGTTCCGACAAAAACTCCTCTACTTCCTCTTTTGATTTTAATTGCTGGTAGAACTTTTCTAATAGCTTAAAAAATGTTTCTTCATCGCTTAAAATCAAGGTACGCATGTTGTTTAAATCTTCTTTCATATCTTTTGAAAATTTACCGTGATACCAAATGATGTATAAACCGTTGTCCAATACGTCTCTAAAAAGCGATACAAGACGTTTTTTGAGCCTTGTGAAACTGGTATAACACAAGTGATGCTTGTCTCTTTCAAACTATCTGAAAGCACGTATTTTTGCTTTAACGTTTTTATATTTTTATGTGCTACAGCAATTATTTGAGCTTCATTTTCAATCTTTTCTTTGGTCAAATTTGCAATAGCTGATTCTTGAATCATATCGCTTATAACCAAAACTGTAGACGGATGTTTTAACCGAGATAAAGGCACAAGCATTTCTAAAATCTCTGTACTTTTTGCAGTACCCTTTAGATGTGTTATAAAATTCACCAACTTTGTAATAAACACCAACTTGTACTGTTGCACTTGAGCTTTATGCAACTTGCGTTGTATTCCTCGTTTTTCTTCTGAATATAATTCGGGTTGAAATTGAGGAACATTAAACTCAAAAACAGTCGTATTGGTCATACTCGCAGTATTCTCAAAAATAAGCTTCACATCTACAGTCGCAGAATTTTTCCCTTCTAAATACCCCACCATATAATGGCGGAGGTATTTAGTAAGTTTCTTTTTATCAATTGTAACCGAAGTGGATTGGTCTACATAAATTGATAGATAATTTTTGCTTTGAGCTTTACTCAACTGAAAAGCAAAAAATAAAAAAAATGTAAATAATATATTTTTCATAATCTTGTTTTTTATAGGTTATACTCTTTATCTTCTGGACTTTGCATCAATAACTGTTCACAAACGTGTTTCTTACAAACAAGATGAACTAACTCATTTCGTAGTATGTATGCGTTCTCTAAATTCTGATTCCAAACAGGATAATCTCTTTCTATTCTATCTACTTCAAAGGCATAGTTCTCTGATTTTATACGAAGAGAAATAACTTTTCCCCCTAACAGAAGAACTATTTTTAAAACCACAGAACATAACAGTAAACTGATACCAAAAAGACTTAAAGCCACATAACGAAGGATGGTAATTAAAGAATGTTCTGTAGTATCATTAACAACTTTAATCTCTCCCTGAATCTCTGTTATTTCTTTCTTTAAAATCTCATTTTCTGGATCAAGAAATAATTGATTTTGTTTTTGGATGAGTTGACCTGCTAATTGTTCTCCATGCTTTATATCTGCCTTCTTTCCTGTATGAAAAGCTGATAGCATACCAAAAACCAAAACAACAAATACAGCGACACAAATCGTAATAAGAAGAGAAGTAGGAATATTTGCCGTAGTACGTACATAAAGAGCTATTCTTCTATAAAAAACCAACGTCAGCGCAAATACAATAACCATCGGGGCAAAAGCAATAATACAAGAACTAACATTATCTAATTGCATTACATTTTTCCCTGTTAAATACCAAATAAGAGCTTCTGCGACAATCCCTACAAATATTGACACAACATAACTCAACAGAGAAAAAAACTTAAAATAATTAAGAATATTGAATGTTTTTGGCACTGCTAATTCTGAAACCATTGGCTCTGGCAAAGAAGTTTTGCCTAAGTGTTGAAAATTTGCTCTAAAAGGCAAACTTAACTCGTGTGCAGACTCATCTATTTCCTCATTCAAATGTCTTTGAAGCTCAATTGGACGAAATCTATTTGGTTTATCCGATAACTCATACTTTTTAATATACACCTCATCTGGAAGAGAAACTGATGTAATTTTTGACTCTTTAAACTGTATCACATCTTCTTTTAAATCTTCTATGTTATTTGGCTCTAATAATTCCGATTCTTCTTTTAAAGCGGTTAAATCGTATAATTCTCTTTGCTTGTAGTAAGCATTTCGTACTGCCTTTTTGTATGTTGCTACTCCGCTAGAAATTTTCTTCTGAAAATCTGCTATTCCACTATTAAAATGAGAAACCACATTCTCTAAAGAAATAGCCCTTATTCCTACCAAATCCAAAGATTTACTTTCTATATTCTTAAAAAAATCTTTCCCTTTTTGATAAATCAAATCTGCTGTAGATTGTAAAATACTCGCTATGGCATTTCTTGCTTTTTTTGGCTTTCCGAACATCATTCGTCTTTTGCCTATTCTTGAAACCTTAAATCTCATAATTTATATCTTTTAATATCCTCACAAGTTTTCACTTGTGAGGATGGTTTTGTTTTAATTTTGTTTATTCTAACAGCAGATGGAAATATTCTTTATTTTCTTTATAAATTCTTCCTGCTGTTATTCTTGCATACGCTACTTGTTGGGTAGTCGTTCCCGTCTGTGATGCGGGTATTCTTATCCCTTGATAAGTTCCTCCGCCTTTTAAAATCATCTTTGTAATTTCTTCTACTATTAACATATTGTTTAATTTTTTATACTTAATTGTGTCATAAAATTTGAATTTTAAAGCTCTTATGTTGCGCAACGATATAGAGGCTTTGTTTAAAGGTTACTAGTTCACCAATTCTTTTGCTTTTTAAAAGGGGCATTTCTAAATAGTTTTGCCCCTTTTGGGGGCAAAACTCTATTTATCGCTGTTTTTAAGTCTTGTTGAGTGTTTTTGAGTATGATTTATTGTTCTTTTTAGAAGTCTAAATCTGTTCGAAATTGTACAAGGAAAGGACGCTCTAGAAGTTTAGTAGATATTTCTTCACAGCTTCTATTTTTTAATAAAAGAGGATTTTCTTCAGGATTCTGTTCCCCTACTAAATACAAATCTTCAGCGGAACTGCATACCTGTCTAGCTTCAATTTGTGTAAAGCTGATAATGTTTCCTATTTTATTTTTAAAGTAAATTTCTTCTGGAAAATGATACATAAACTCTGTTTTTTCTGTCTTACCATAAATCTCCTCTTTAACTTCAAGTATCTTTTTTACCCGTTTACGAATTATCTCTAGCTCTATTTCTCCTATTTTATTCAGAACATCTTTGGTTACTATCATCTCCGTTTGAAAATCATAAAACCCATCATTGTCTTCTCTTCCAACTAATTTGTAATTATTATTTTCTAGTCCCATTTTTAAATAGTAAATTGATATTTAAAACAATAATACCTTTTGAAAAAATGTCAAACATTTTGTGGGATGAATCTAGAAACAACGAATTAAGAGAAAGTTTAAGCGATAGAAGAAAACAACTGAAAAACAGCTTTGATAACATCCTTAATACCCAAATATTAATACTAAATATCTTAAGCTCCTTATACGAAGGATGGGGAAAAGAAAATCTAGAAAAACAAGAAGATATTAAAAAAAAAATGGCGAAAAACTTTTTAGTCCAAGACTACATTACATTCTTAAAGGATCGTTCATATACTTCTTTAATAATTAACGTGAGTTCGACCTAAGCAATGCTGTTATTTGGCAGCATATTAGGTATTTTAATTGACGGTTTTTTTGGTAAAAAAGAATAGGCGATTAATCCAGATATCATATTTGTTATAAAGTTATCAAAAGATCGATGTC
>CALLBA010000033.1:0-21691 GCA_938002045.1 Tenacibaculum soleae | reverse complement strand
GATGCTACTTCTGGAAGTAAGCCAGCAAATGTTCAAGACGCAATTAAAGATTTACTAAAAAAAGCAAAAGATTTAAAAACGTTATATAGCCTTTTAAATGATTTTTTTGGCTCTAGTGATGATTAATTATATCAACTAATTAAAAAATAAGACTGATAATATAAAGTATTATCAGTCTTATTGATTTGTAGGGATTCCAAAGGGAAACGCATTTCCCTTTGGCAAGATCGCACCTTACTGATGACTTAATCAGATAAGGTGCAATCTTGCCTTAAACAAAGTTTAAGTTTCGATTTGTCGAAAAAGCGAATGCGACTTTCGTTAAATTGAAAAAAAATGTCTCTCAAATATTTTAAATGGTAAAAAATAGATGAGGACATTTTTAGCTTAAGGACATAAAAAATATTTTATTGCACCTCTTTTAAAGAGGGATTCGAGTATAATGATTGATTACATTATTACTTGATTTTATACGTAATATATCTTCAGTTAATGTGAGTATCTCAGCAGTTTCGCTGACACCATTATCTGTTATTGTCATCATATTATCTGAGATAGTGTATGCTACTGAAGTAATATCAAACCCTATACAAGGTTCTTCAACTTCAAGGTAATCAACAATTGCTATCTCTTTCTTAAATATTGATAATTCATCAGGACACCTACTGGTAAGAATTGTCTCCACACCACTAGAGTTAGTTCTTGAATATTGTTTCCATTCTCCTAAAATACTTATTTAAGGAGTTGTTTTGATTGCATCATTCTTCTGGCAAGAAGTAATATTAAATGTTACCAGTATTACAAAGGTTAAAATTACTTTTTTCATGTTTAACGTTTTAAAAATTATATAGCAAACATAAATAAAATGTTTATATATGTTGTAATTTATTTGAGGTAACATGAAAAATCATAAAAAGTCACCTTTGTTTGAAAGAAAATCAGACAATAATGGCGAAACAAAAAAAGAAAGAAGAAAAGAAACTGGATTCTAGAATTATGCGAATTGCAGATAAGTTGGAACGTATGCGAATAGAGAAAGGTTTTACTTCGTATGAAAATTTTGCCATTGAATACGGTATTTCTAGAATGCAGTATTGGCGTATGGAGAAGGGAACTAATTTTACTTTTGAAAGTCTCCTTAAAATATTAGATGCACATAAAATTAGTTTGGGTGAATTCTTTTCCAATATTGAATAAAAAACATCTTATTTACAAGATGTTTTTTTGAAAGTTTTATAAGAAAAAAAGAGATTATATCTCAATCCCAAATTCTTTAGCCATTTTTGTAGCAGTTTCTTCGATTACAATCCAACAAAGATTATAAATGCTATTGCCTTTAAATATTGAAAGGTCTTTAGCTGTAATTCTATATTCTTTTTGTTTTTTAAGAATATCCCTTTTATAACATCTAGGATTTCATTCCTATTTGATTTTTACATAATGTATTGGTATTTCAGAAGTTTTGCTAACGCCGTTATAACATCTCAAGGATGCAGTATTAACGTATAGAAAAGAGAGCTTATTTTATTTTGAGAGTTTGCTCATAAGATTAACCTTGAATAATTTTTGAAGGGTACAGAAAAAACAGATTTAGATTGATGTATTACAATTTAAAAATTAACTTTAATTTTTAATTAACCATACTATGACTAAATATTATTTATTACTGATTCTTTTCTTATTTTATATTGATTTATTATCTCAGGATAACTCTCAAGAGTCTGAAAAGGTAAGATCAGATGTTTTAATAGATCTGATTAAAAAAAATAAAAGGAAAACTATAGATAGCCTCTATGTTTGGGGAGTAGAACTTCTTAATATTTCTGAAAAGCAAAATAACGATACTATTAGATATGAAGCTTTAAAAACAAATTCTTATTATTTTTTAAGAAACAGGGAGTTTGATTCAGTAAAAAAATATGATGACTTAATGTTAGAAATAGCAAAAAGGTTGGATAGCTTTAAGGTTATATCATCTTATCAAAATAAAGCTGCTTATTATAATGAAAAATCTGTTAAAGATTCAGCTTTATATATTCTAAAGAAGGCACAAGGAATTGGGTATAACAATTTAAGATCTCAAACAAAGGAAGATTCAATACAGAAAATTAACAAGATTCTATTTATTGAAACAGCTATTGTTAAAAATTACTTTAGAAACAAAGCATTTGATAAAGCATTAGAACTGACATATGCAAATCTTAACACATCCAATAAATATGGAATTACACGTTTTCATGCTTGGAATTATTTTTACTTGGGTTTACTCAATTTAGAGTTAGAAAAATTTGAGGAAGCAGAAATATACTATAGAAAAGAATTAGAGTACTCTAGAAAATCAAAGAAAAAGAATATGGAAGGTTTTGCTCTAATGCACATAGGAAACGTCTTTTATAGAAAAAATGAGATAAGACAAGCTAAGTACTATTATTTAGAGGCGAAAACACTATTTGAACAAATTGACTATTTGAAAGGCAAATTATTATCCAAAAAGAAAATAGTAGCTATTTATGAAGAAGAGAACGATTTTGTTAAGGCTTCAATACTTGGAGAAGAATATTTGAAAGAGTATTTGGAAAGATCGAATATGGATATCTATTCAAGTTCTTTTTGTGTTAAGTTAGGACGGATTTTTCATAAGAAGGGGGATAAATTTAAAGGAGATTCTTTAATTAATATAGGTTTAAATTATGCTAAAGAGAATTTCGAAGAAAAAAATGTAGATATTTATAATGAAGCATACACTACATATAAAGAATTAAGAAGGTATAAAGAAGCTTTAAC
Organism: Tenacibaculum soleae; assembly: GCA_938002045.1. Lineage (GTDB taxonomy): Bacteria > Bacteroidota > Bacteroidia > Flavobacteriales > Flavobacteriaceae > Polaribacter > Polaribacter soleae_A. The sequence continues at coordinate 18,907 of CALLBA010000033.1, read as the reverse complement.
TAACTACGAGATCTTAACTAAGTTGAAAGATAGTCTTTTATTGAATGATACATTTACACAACAACTTGCTGATGCAAATATAAAATTTGAGGTTGAAAAGAAAAACAATAAAATTCTAAATCAAGAATTAAAAGCAGAAAAAGAAGAAAGAAAAAAACAGAAACTAATTTCCGTTATATGTATTGTTATATTATTACTTTTTCTTTTGGTATATTTTCTAGCTAAACGTGGAAAAGAACTAAAAGCTGAAAAAGATAAACATATACAAGAACTAGAAAGAGGGAAACGTCTTCGTAATATGGTAAGTCATTTAAGAAATACTCCAAATAAAATTGATGGTATTAATGATACTAAATTTCATAAGTTTTTAAAACAAAAATTACAAATAGATAATGATTTATTGAAAGTCTATTTACCATTAGTGGAAGGGAAAACCTATAAAGAGATAGCAGATATTATTACTCTATCGCTTAGTGGCACAAAAAGTAGAATAAACAAGTTGTATGATGCGTTAAAAATATACTCAAAAGATTTCGATATTAAAATGAGTAATAGTAAATCTGTAAAAATATTTAACGATTTGTATGTTGATTTTCAGGTAAATAGATAAAAACAACCGCAGTGGTTGTTGTAATTTTCAATATTATATTGGAATTTTATAGAGCTTAATTTACTTACCTCGTTAAAATCTATAAAATGAAAAAACACAGCATATTTTTATTGCTTATTTTCCTAGTTATTACAAAGATATATTCTCAATGTAATATATATCCAAACGCAATAGTTTATAAAAATAATACAAATGTTTATGAAACTTCCTCATTTCTTAATCCTTTTATAAGTTTAGAAGAAAATAACAAAATAATACGACATATAGAGATATTAATAATTTAAATACTTGTATAAATTTGGTGTTAATCCATAATACTTAATATTCTATTATAAAAAAACATCTTTATTTATCTTCTGGTGGAGAATTTAGTTCTTTTTCAGTTAACCTTCTTAAAGATAAAAAACTTAATAAATAATCAAAAATGTGATGCATTGAAAAGTGTATTAAGATATTCTAAAGCTTAGTATTGAGGATTCATTTTTGAGTAAAACAGATTAATTATACTGTTATATGATGTGTGTTATAATCTATAATATGCGTAAAAAAACAAAAAAGATTTTAACCTCAGTAGCTATTATTATTGTATTTGTATTTCTAGGAAAACAAGCATATGATTATCGTTTTCAAAATAGTACTCGATGGAGATTTATACAATCAGTACCTAAATCAGAGTATGAGCAATATATAGTAGGAAAATGGAAAACAAAGAATGGAGACTCAGTAGAATATACAGAAGATGGGGAAATTATAAATAAAATATCTTCTGGGTTAAATGAACCGTTACGAGGTTGGAACATTGATAATGGTTATTTACATACTCCTATTTTGGGAGAGAGTTCTATTGTGACAATTACTATTCAAGCTTTAAACTCTAAGTATTTAGTTTTAGGGTATCCTACCCATGGTCAACTTTCTTATGAATATTATTCCCGAATAGAATAAGTCATTATGACTTGTTTTTTTATTTAGACACGCTATTCTAATCTTTGAATCTAAAACCTTCACAAATGAAAACATAAACTTATTTATACATAGTCATTAGAACTACAGGATGTAGTTTTTGACATGGAGATTGATATTTATTTTAACCTTTTAAAACCTGAAATTTTGAAAAAAATTATTACAATTCTATCCTTATTTTTAACTGTTTGTTTATTTTCACAAACAAAACATCCAGATGATGTTAATCAAGTATTAGAAGTGCCGATAGCATTTCATTACATTGAATACGACAGTGTTCCAATTAGTAAAGAAAACTTTAAGTTACGTGCGGAGAGGTATCTTGATTTGGTAAATGCAAATTTTTCTCAAATAGACACGAGTAATATTTATAAAGATTTTAAACCGCATCTAGCACCAGATATACAAATTAGATTTGTGCCGGCTGATGTTCCTGATCAGTTTAGTATGCATGTATTCCACGATTTAGCACTGTACTCTGGGGTAGCTTTAATTACAGATATTAATTTGGTTCTAAACAACATAACAAAGACTGATGGTGCTTATATGGATATATGGCTTGCACCTATGCAACCACAAGCTGGAAATGGTTTTGTTTCAGGTGTTGGGGGTAAAACTATCGTTATAAATAACACTCATTTTAGTACTTCTTTAGAGGGGAGTGAAATTGAATTTGAATTGGCTTTTGCTATGACTCATGAAATAGGTCATTTCCTGAAGTTATATCATCCAAATGGTAAAAGAAAAGACAAAACTGATAATGAGAATTGTGAAACGGATGATGAGATATATGATACTCCTAGGCAAGATTTTCTGAACCCTTATGGAACAACCTTAGATAATGCTAAAAATTCTTGTGATTTAAAAATTTCTGATAAAACTAATTGGCAAAATTTTATGGATTACGCCTACGCTAGAGGTATGTTTACTAAAGGACAAAGACTTGTTATGAGGAGTTTTCTTTTAGATAATCTATCCTTTGTGTCAAAAATTCACCCAAGTAATGATGCTTGTATTAATGCAGAATTTATAGCTCCATTAAAAGCAGATTCAGATATAGTATCGAGAACAAAAGGATCTATGTTTGGAGCAACATCGGAAGATGTTCAATCTGCATCATGTGATGTCTCTACAAATCAAGAATCAAATAATGTTTGGTATAAATTTATACCAAAACAAAGTGATTATACTGTTGAGTTAATACACGATACTGCTCTTGATCCAGTGATAAATGTTTACTCTGGAACTGATTGTGATTCATTAATATACCAGACTTGTGGAAAGAGTAATACAGGATTAGAGACTACAAATATTTCTCTTAATGATTTAATCGAAGGAGAAACTTACTGGGTTCGAATAGATCATAGAGGAAATAATGACTTGAGCATTGAAGAATCTTATTTTACTATTGGTGTATTGATTAATGATAAACCTAAAAAAATCTTAGAATTGAATGATGATACATTTATGACTGCTGAAAATGCTGTTTTGACATTCAGACCTTTTGATAATGATGTTATACCTAAGAATAGTATGTATAGTTTTACTAATCCTGTTTATGGTTTGGTATCTACCTATGATAATAATACAACATCTATTGATGATGATATTTGGCAATACACACCAGATGTAGGTTTTTCTGGAATAGATTTTTTTACTTATGAAATTTGTGATTCAAATGGTTGTCAGAGTGCTATGGTTTATATTTTTATTACACCAGTAGACGATTCTCCAGATCCCCCTGGAGCAGGTTTTAGAACACAAGCTTCAAAGAAAAAAGATTTTATTAATATCAATAACTTCTCAGTAAGTTCAAACCCACTAAAACAAAGCTCAAGATTCCATATTAATCTTCAAGAAAGTGAAGATATAAATATAAGCCTGATTGATATTCAGGGAAGAGAGGTACGAAATGTTTTTACAGGAAATATAAAAAAAGGAGTGCATAGTTTTTCCATTTTAGGAGGTATAACTGTTCCAAATGGAATGTATGTATTACGAGTTTCTCATAATGGAAAAATAACAACAATTAAATTAATCAAATAACAAAATATTAAAAATATAAGGTTGCCAATCGGCAACCTTTTTTTGTGTAAAAGAATTACTTCTTTCTAGTTCTCTCTAACTCATCCAATCTATTTTTCATTTTAACTTCCTGTAGCTTCTCAATACGGTCTTTCTCTATCATAGAATCCAACATAATATTAACTACATTCTTATTGTATTCAGACAATCCATTTACCATCTCTAATTTTTGAGCAATTGAACGATCTTTAATTTCAGAAGTTTGTAATAATTCTATAACAGAAACATTTAAAGCTTCCGCGATCCTTACCATAGTAATCAGTCCAGGGTTTGCGCCTCCGCGTTCTAGACGAGAATATGTAGGAACTAGCATTCCACAACCTTCAGCAACTGCTTTCTGGCTCATTTTTTTCTCCTTACGTATACGTTTAATGTTTTCGAGTAAAAGTGCATGTGTTGGCTCCATGTGCTAATTATTTGGCTATAAATGTAGTGTGTATTTTTTTAAACAGCAAAAAACACAAGTATTATATTTTTTTATAAACAAATTTGTTTATATTTGAAATAATAAATTGTGTAATAAAGCTTTTTTTAATCATGAACGAATTTAACACTTCCAATAAAAATCACTTTACCTATAGCAATGAAAAGCTATCCTTCCATATTTTGGGTGGTATTACCACTTTCGGATTGGATAGAATGCGAGTTACTTTAAAGGTACATAAAAATGAAGACGAATTTCATGCTATCCGACATAATCTAGATTTATACAACTCAACTGCTGTGGAGAAATTCACTAGAAAATTAGCAGAATTTTTAGAGATTGGAACATCTACTATTCGAAGAGCATTACAAGAACTGATTAGTAAATTAGAAAACTACCGATTGGCTTTATTAGATGCCGAGGAAGAAACAGAAGCAGAAGAATATCTCCTAACTAAAAAAGAACGACGCTCTGCATCCGATTTTTTGAAATCTAAAAACCTCCTTGAAAAGACCAATAAACTAATCGGTCAATCTGGAGTGATTGGAGAAGAACAAAATAGACTCTTAATGTATATCATTTTTACCAGTAGAAAAATGAGTAACCCCTTACACTGCATTTCTTTCGGAAGTTCAGGATCAGGAAAAACACATTTACAATCTAAAGTATCAGAACTCATTCCTGAAGAAGAACGATTAAGTCTGACATCATTGTCGAGTAATAGCTTCTATTACTTTAAGAAAGAAGAGCTTAAAAATAAGCTGATTTTAATAGAAGACCTTGATGGAGCAGAAGATGCTTTATATCCCTTACGAGAATTACAAACGAAGAAGAGAATTACTAAATCGACTGTACAAAAGGGAATTGGCGGACAGGGAAGAGTCAAACATTTAGTGGTTGAGGGTCCTGTGAGTGTTGCTGGATGTACTACCAAAGAAAAAATATATGAGGATAATTCCAATCGTAGTTTTTTACTCTACATAGATGAAAGTGAATCCCAAGATGAACGTATCATGGAATATCAACGGAAAGCTTCCGCAGGTAAAATTAGAGCAGAAGATGAATTACTCGCATCAGAACTTCTTTGTAATGTGCAACGATTATTACAACCGATAAAAATAATAAACCCCTATGCTGAATATTTAAGTTTACCAAAATCAGTATTTAAGCCACGAAGAACTAATGCGCATTATCTTCAATTCATAGAAGCCATTACTTTTTATCATCAATTCCAAAGAGAGAAGAGTTACGATATAGATACAGGAGAAGAATATATAGAAAGTAGTATTGAAGATATTAAATATGCGAATGAATTACTAAAACATATTCTACTAAGGAAATCAGATACGATAAATGGAGCAACAAGAAATTATCTAGAGAAATTAAAAGCTTATTTAACGATTAAAGGCGATGTCATATTTACCAATAGAGAAATAAGAAAAGAACTCCGTATTGCAGAAAGTACCCTTAGACGATATCAATTAACCTTACAACAAGAAGGATATATCAAACGAAGAGCAGATATTCAGGGAGATTCTTTTATATACGAGATTATAGATATCAATGAGTTTAAAGCTTTAGAAGAAAGTATTGAAAAAGCGCTGAATTTCTCTATAGAACAACTAGAAAACAACAAACAACCAAGTAAATAACTTGCCTCACCGTGCTACGGTGCGCCATGGTTCGCCAAAGGAAAGTGGCGAGGCTAACTCGCTAAAAATCAAAGAGAAAAAGTAAACTCGCCACAAAACACTAAAAACAGAAGGATGAGGAAATTACATTTGAAAAGTGAGAATTATAAAACGATACTAGTATCGTATCAGAATTGGTTATCTGTATTAGGCTATGCGTCTACCACTGTATATAACTTACCCAATCACTTAAGAGAATTTTTCTACTATTTAGAAAAACATGGACATAGCCACATTGGAACGATTACCACACAAACGGTAAAAGAATATTATCAACAACTCTCTCAAAGAAAGAATGAAAGACGAGGAGGTAGTTTATCCAAAGCATTTCTCAATAAGCACCAGCAAGCCTTAAAGAAATTTCAGAAGTATTTAAAAGAACACAATACCAATGTAAAATTTGGTATTCATCTTAAACAAGAGAAAACAGACAAGAATCCATTTATTAATATCGTAACGCAATCAGAAATCAAACAGCTATTCAATGCCTGTGAGTACACGCATATGAGTGAGCATTTTAAGGCACGAGATAAAGTAATCTTAGTGTTACTCTATAGCTGTGGACTCAGAAGAAATGAAGCGATGCACATGGATTGTTCTGATATTCTTTTTGAAAAAGGACGTATTTATGTACGAAAAGGAAAGAATTACAAAGAACGTTTTGTTCCGATTAATAAATTCAATTTAGAAATTCTAGAAGATTATATCTACGAACACCGAAATGAATTCATAAAAAACTATCAAACGGATGCCCTTATACTTTCTACCAAAGGAAAACGAGCGAGTGATTTAACCATTGCTGGACGCTTAAAAGAAATTGTACAGGCAACCGAAAATCAAACTTTGATAGACAAAGGAATTACCATGCATACCCTCAGACACAGTATTGCAACCCATTTAATGCAGAACAAGGTATCACTACAACTTATTAGTACATTTCTAGGTCATGCTTCTTTGGAGAGTACGCAGTTGTATACACATCTTGCCGAATCACATACACTAAAATCTATCGATGAACAATAACAATCAATATGCTATTTTCTTTACCGATTACTTGCAACAACAAGACTATTCTAAAACTACGGTTAAAGGATATACCACTAGTACAGAATTATTCCTGAATTGGTGTGATCTAAAAGAATACGATGTCTTAAGTATGGATTATAAATCCTGTTTAGAATATGTACAGAAGTTTCAGAAAGGGAAGGGAAAACGAATATTACAAAACACGATTAAAAACTATATGGGAGCGATCAAGCTCTTTTTTAATTTCTTGGTAGATGAAGATTTTAGAATGAATAACCCCATAGAGAATTTAAATATTAGAGGAGTTAGAAAAACCATTCATCATAATCTTTTTGAGTTTGAGGAATTAGAAGATTTCTATTACAGCTATCAAACAGAACTAAGAGAATTCCCGAATTGTCCGTCAGTGGCTATTAGAAACAAAGTTATTATTGGGTTTATGATTTACCAGGGGATGAATTCAACTGCATTGAAGTCTTTGAAAGTAGAACATATCCTTTTAAACAAAGGAAAGGTATATATACCAAGTACTCGAAAAACCAATAGCAGAACATTAGAGTTTAAATCGAATCAAATACTACCACTAGTTCAGTATTTAGAGAAGCACAGAGCCATTCTTCAAGAAAAAACAGACAATCACACCAATACTTTATTTCCTGTTAAAGGAGATCGTTTCTATATAAGTCATACGATTTGTAAGGAGATTCGAAAATTCAATCATAAACTTACCAATATCAAACAAATTAGAGCTTCTGTGATTACGCATTGGCTTTCACATCACAATATACGAGAGGTGCAATACATGGCTGGACATCGTTATATTTCTTCGACAGAACGCTATGTTCAAGAAAACTTGGAATCTTTACAAGAGGTGATTGAGAGTTTGCATCCGATGAGTTAATTTATTTTTTGCGGAAAAACACAGTTTAGATTGCGGTTTTCCGTAATAATAAATAGTTTAATATTAATATATTTATTGGCTTAAATTCCTCATGAATGAAAGATTACAAATTGAAAATAGAAGTATTTAAATTAAGACTTAATAATAATGTAGAAAAAGTTACTGACCCTACATTCAGAGATTTATTTAAACTAAAATACCTAGAAGATACAGAGTTAAGTGATGAAGATTTATTTCTAAAGTTTAATAAAGACTTATCCAATAAACTAGATAACAAAGGAGAGTATCATCAATTAGGTAAAAAAGCAAAAAAAGCATTTTCAGTACTTGAAATTCCTACCCTAAGCTCTAAAGGTCAATACGTATATGGTTTATTAAAAGGTGGTGTTAAGGGAGATAATAAAACTTCTTCTGATATTTCAGATAAAAACCGAAGTGAATCTTTAGATAATAAGGTGATTAATAATAAACATTTTTTCTTATTATATACACCTTTAGAAAGTAATGTGGGGTTCCTTATATTTCAAAGTTACCCACAAGAAAATATTCGTATAGACTTTGCTACTTTTCTAAGTAGAAATATTTTTAAACATGGAATAATATATAATAAAATACATGTTGAACCTTTCTTACCTGAAGAGATCAAAGAAGAATTTAAGACTGGAGCTACAATAAGTCAATTAACTTTTACAGATAGAGTTTTAAGTAATAATTTGAGCGATCAACTAACAATACAAAATGGAACTAGTCATTACAGGGTTAAGGTAATAATAGAACCAACTGGAGAAGGTGAATTAAGTCTTGAAAAACTAGACAAAGATTTTATTAGCTCAATTAGAGAAAAAATGGCATTTGGTATACCTCTAAAAAGATTTGATAAAAGTGGAGGTAAGATTAAGAAAGACGGCAGAGAGACCACTTTTAAGTTAGGAGGAATTGATGAAATATTACCAGTAATACATTTGGGAGAAGCTTATGTTGATAAACAAGAAAACCCTATTTTTAAAGAAGTGAAAAATTATAGTGTTAATCTTCTTGAAAAGATAAAAAAAGAATTTTATGAGAAAACTAAAGCAAGTTTAATTGAGTAGTATTGTAGATATATATCTAAATGCAAATAAATTTATCAAGTACGATATTAATGGTATTAAGAAATCTAAATCTAGATTTAGAAATTTTACATTTAATTATTTACCTGTTATTTTTAGTGTAATAATTGTTTTTATATTCAAAGCAAATTTTGATTTTGATACAAAAACCATAGGCGCATTGTTATCTCTTTTTACAGGTTTACTTTTTGGACAATTATTAAAAATATCAGATAAAGTTAGACAAGTATCTCCAAAGGAAAATGCTGATTCAGAGAATAAAAAAAATAAAAGAATACAAGAGCTTAACTATTTGAAAATATTTTTTTATTTCTTATCATATTCAATACTTATTGCAATTGGGATTATAACATTATTAATTATTCAATCTTTTATTCCGCAGTTAAGAGAAGTTGATTTATCTAATTTTATTTTAAGTGATGATATAAATATTGATAGCATTTTAGTTTTTATAAAAATATTATTTATTTATCTATTCAGATTTATTATTGTCTTATTAATAATAAGATTTATTCAATATATAATATGGTCAATAATTTATATTTATGATTATATAAAGTTTGATTTTTCTAGAGCAGAATACTAATTAATATTTTCCCTACAAGAGGAGTTTGTGTTCTAATTATTAAGTTGTTTTTTGGAAAAAAAAATATCAGAAATATTATTAGAGAGGTACGCTTATTTAATAACTTAAAATTTTAAATCTAGTTAGTCAAATATTTATATTATAAGAAAGCTTTATAATGAACAAAACTTTTTCAAAGAAATCAAAAATTATCACAAGATTATTGGATCGTCTAAATATAGATAAACAAGAATCAGATCAGGCATATTTCATGTGTTTAATGTATATAGGTGAGTATATAACAAAGTTATATACAGTTACACTAATTGGTGGTTTAGATATGGATAAAGACCGTCATAAATATAGAAGTGAACATTTTTTGGTTAGAGCTGATGGTATTGGTGATTGGTCAAGAACCATTAGTGATTTACTTACAGGGAGGACTTCTCAATTTCTTAATAGTTCTTTATTTGACATCCAAAAACTGTTAGTACAAAAACAAGGAAAGGAAAGTTGGGAAAAATTATGTTTGGAGAAAATTAATTCAGCATTATTATTAGTTGATGTAAACGTTGAAAAGCTTCCTGTTAAAGTTCCACTTAAATATTGGTTTGAACTTTTTACTAGGTTACGTAATTCTACGAGAGGTCATGGAGCTCCAAGTGGTAATATATGTACTAAAATAAGTCTACTTCTTGCAGAATCAATCCAATTAATAATTGATAATGGAATCATATTTGAATTAGACTGGGCTTATGTAAAACAGAATTTATCTGGGAAATTTAATGTTAGAGTATTTACTGAAGGAGGTACTAGTTTTGAATTTCTAAAGAATTCTAGAGAAGAATGGCTTCCTTATATTCAAGACGGAGATGGCATATATGTTTCCATTAAAGATTCATATTTTAAAATTAACTTACTTGTAGCTGATTTGAGTGTATTAGATTTTTATTTACCTAATGGAGGTTATTCTAAAAACCAGTTCGAACTTATTTCATACGTAACAGGGCAAAAAAAATATATTGATAATTCAAAATATGAATCTACTCCATCAAGTTTACCTCTTAGTGAATCTAGTTCTAGACCAGAGCTAGATGTAATTGGAAATTGCTTTACCAATTTACCAGGTAATGATGGATTGTACATAAAAAGAAACGCACTGGAAAAAGAGCTTAGAGATGTTATTATTGATGATCGACATCCTGTAGTTACATTAGTTGGTAGAGGAGGTATTGGTAAAACAACAACTGCTTTGCATGTACTTCCTGAGATTTGTAATGAAAATAGATTTGATATAATTATTTGGTTTAGTGCTAGAGATATTGATTTAAAACCAGAAGGGATAAAACCAGTAAAACCTGATGTATTGACAAATAACGATTTAGCAAAAACATATACTCGACTAATGTTACCTGAAAAAGCTTCTGAAAAGGGATTTGATTCTCTTGAATTTATGCAAAAAGAATTAGGAAAGAGCTCAAATGGAAAAGTACTATTTGTTATGGATAATTTTGAGACTGTTGCTAACCCAAGCGATGTTTATAATTGGTTGAACACATTCATCAGACTCCCAAATAAATTATTAATTACCTCTAGGTTTAGAGAGTTTAAAGCAGATTATCCAATCGAAGTAAAGGGGATGGATAGAAATGAATTTGATTTATTAGTTCAAAAGATTGCAAAAGAACTAAATATTGAAAGTATATTAAACACAAACTATTTAGATGAATTATTTGATGAATCTCAAGGGCATCCCTATATCGTCAAAATTCTTCTAGGTGAAGTCCGAAAAGAAGGTAAAACAAGAAAGGTAAAAAGAATTTTAGCATCTAGAGATGATGTCCTTACTGCTTTATTTGAAAGGACTTTTAACGCTTTAAGCCTCGTAGGAAAAAGAGTTTTTTTAACGTTATCTAATTGGAGGTCTACAATTCCATCAGTAGCAATTGAATCTGTTTTGATGAGAAAAGAAAATGAAAAAATGGATGTTGAAGCTGGTATAGATGAACTCAATAGGTACTCATTAATTGAGATAGTTAAATCTTCAACTGATGACAGTTTATTCTTATCACTTCCCATAGCTGCTTTTGAATTTGGTCATCGAAAACTAAATTCAAGCCCTATGAAAGCTGCTGTTGAAACAGACATAAATATGTTACATAAATTTGGTGTAGGTCGTAACTCTGAGATTGTATTTGGTTTAGATCGTCGAATAAAAAACTTCTTTAAATCTTTAGCTAAAATTAGCGAGATTCAAAAAGAAATAACTTTGCATAAACCAATGATTGAGTATATTTGCAGAAAACACCCTAAATATTGGTTAGATTTATCTGATTTTTACCAGGAATTAATCTTATTTCCAGATGCTGTAATTGCAGCTCGGAATTATGTTGAATCTTCTACTTCAGAAGATACTAACTTTAAAGGATGGAATAGATTATATGATTTATATAGATATACAATGGATTATCAAGGGCAGGTTAATGCACTAGTTGAAATAGCAATTTCTGAAACTTGTTCAAGTGAAGAATCAATTGCATGTTCAGGTAAAGTTTTATCTTTGTTCACAGAAAAAAAATTTAAAATAGATACGGGTGAAAAGAAAGTATTGGTTGGTAAGTTAGTTCGGGTGGTAGAAGAAACTGTTCGGAAAGAAAAAATAAATGAGCCAGATACTATGTCAACATTAGCATGGCTTAATATACTTTTGGAGAATAAAACAAAAGCAAAAGAATGGACTAAAAAAGGTTTAGTAATTGATAAAAAGCATTCTCATTGTATTAAGTTAGCGAATATTCTTAAAGTGCAAAAGAAATAATTTAATCTATGAGCAATATTGGAATTCCTATATTTATTCATGCAGAAACTTTAAAACTTTATAAAGTATACATTAGGTCATTACTCACTAATTAGCTATTTTAGTCACCTTATTAATTAATAATAAGAAAATAAGAAACATAGCTTTGAAAAAAGTTATGTTGTTTATAATTAGGTAGTTCGAAAATTCGAATTGTCTGCTCAGAAATAACGAAATTCTTTAAAGGATAGTTTAGTTCGTTAAAAATGAAATTCGTTTAATTTCTTAAAAAGAAAAATACGTTCATTGATATAAGAAAAGCTTAAAAAGCTAAGATTTTAATAGAAAATGATGTTTAGTTTGGTAAAATCTTAACTTGATTCCACAAGAAGTTTACAACAGTAATTTCTGTTTGCATCTAATCGAGCTTGATTGCAGTTTGTTAAAATGGGTTTTGATTCCAGAATTTCAGGATCGAGATGGACTTCGTCAGGAGTAAAATACCGATGTTTATGACAGGGTTTGTTGTAATTATAATCAAAAACAAAAAAGTCGAGTTCATCTTTGATAGTTGAGGCAGATATTTCTTTTCGTCTAAAGTAATAACTCTTCATTATCTTATATGTCCCTTCGATAATGGAGTTAGAAAAAGTAACGTCCTTAAGGGCGATTTTCTTTTGGATAGAAACCTCACATGATTTTATAAATTCGGCGACCGTTGAGTTATTATTCTCGCTACCACCATCGACAATTAAATCGATTTTCTGATCTTTAATTTCAACATTAAATTCATTTTTAATAGCTTGTCTTAAACTTTTGACTCGGATACGAGCTGAAAGTTTTCTAGATACATGATGAGATACAATCTTTCGTGAGAAATTATCGACTACAGTATAGATATAGAATTTTACATTATCTATAGTTTTAAATTGAGAAACGTCCATGTGCCAAGTATGATTAGGTCTTTCGGCATCGAATGAACCTCGTTTTTGAGATTTCTTTTTAGGCTTTCTAGCTTCTGAAAGCCCAAGTTTACGAGAATACTTATACCATGAGGCAGATGACATTGAAACGGCACCGTCTTTAACCGCTTTACCCCAAATAGAACTAATAGACCAAAACTGATGCGCTTTTTTTGTCATATAGTTTTTAAGAACTTCGATTTCAAATAAAGCAATTTGATTGGGACGTTTTTTGAAACATGTATTGGCAAGTGATTTATCACAAGCATTCTCATGAATACCAATCCATAATTGATATTGTCTTGGTGAGATATTTAAGAACAATAACAAAAGTCTTTTGGCAAAAGGGAAGTTCGGATGAAGATTTTCTAATAGTTGAACAATAATTCCTTTGTTGTTAATAATAGATGAGAAGACACGTTCTTTACCAATCAAGTTAAGAATAGCAATGTAAAATCTAGCAACTTGGGTAAACATTTCTTTTCCTAAATGAACTCGAGGATCAAGAAAGACTTTAGTATCATCGAGATTAGATTGAATTTTAGAAGTAAATTCATTTCCAACATATCGCTCAGGTTTCTCATTGTCTTTCCAATAACTGGCGGTGGAATTAGGTATGGTATCAGTAAACTTATCAGGTAATAATTCATTCTGAAGACCAAGAGCATATGTCGTTTTAACATCGGAATGATATTTTTTATATTTTCCCATGAATCATTTTAGAAATTAAAATTATCAAAGAAACAATCTTTCAATGTGTTATTAAAGTGAAAAAATGTAAATATTTTAAAATGATTATCTTTGTAATAAGTTAATAATTCAAGTATATGGATATCCAATTAGAAAAATATAAATTGATGGAATGGTTGATAAATCTGAAGGATGAATCAATTATTTCTAAATTAAAGAATATTAAGAATGGACTTTCTACATCTTCTGATTGGTCTGATGATGTATCAGAAACTGAAAAATTATTAGTTGAAGCAGGGTTGAAAGATATTGAACAAGGGAACACATTTACTCATGAGCAAGTAATGAAAGAAATTAACGAGGCTTACGGTATTTAGTGAATGGAGATTATTTGGACACGATTAGCTAATACGACTTATAAAGAAGTTTTTGAAAATCTAGAATGGAGATGGACAAAAAAAGAAATGAAAGTTTTTAGGGATTCAACTAATGAATTATTGGAAAAGGTAAAAAACGAAGAAGTTGTTCATCCCTTTGTAAATGAAAAATTAGGTATTCGAAAAGGAAAAGTTCACAAAAATGTTTCTTTATTTTATAAAGAAGATAGACAGAACAATAAGATTTATTTAATTACATTTTTTAATAATAGAATGAATCCAAAAACTTTAAAGAAATTATTAAAGTAGAAAAATGATAGAAGACTATCATTTTTTTTATTTAAAAGAATTAGGTCATTTTTCTACAAACAATTATTTTAGCCAACGGAAAGAAAAGTTCATTGAAATAAGTTGCTTGAGAGGTTTAAAAATAGGAAGAGGAGTCAAAAAATTGTAAAAGCGTTAAAATTTTGTGGGTAGTTGTTCTCCCTTTGGTCTCAAACATAAAGGTGGGCTTAACACGAATTATAATCCGATTGGAAATAGCACCGCGCAGAAGTTTAGTTATCAAGGAACTGAACTTAACGAAAGTTTAGGTCTAAATCTTCATGAAATGGATTTTAGACAATATGATCCTGCAATAGCTAGATTTACTGGAGTTGATCCTGTAGTTCACTGGAGTAATTCACCATATAATGCTTTTGATAATAACCCTATTTACTTTGCAGACCCATCTGGAGCTGATGCTGTTAGTTCTATTCAAGAAGCATGGGATAATACAGCACCGGGTACTAATTCAACTTGGTATAATGATGGAAATGGAGGATTAACAGATGAAAAACCTGAAGATCCAGTAGAAGGACAAAGTAAGACAGTAAAAAAAGGAGTTCATGGTTCAATAATGGGAGGGACAATTAATGAAACTTTGTATTATCATACTGGTGGAATAAAAGGATCTAAGTCAGGATGGTATTCATTATCAAATTATCTTAAAAAAATAACTCCATTAGCAATTACCTTAGCAGGAGGGTTTGGATCAGGGTCAGGAGGGTTTGGTCAAATACCATCGATGAGTTGGGTAAATGATTTAGAAGCTTCACCTGGTTTTTGGACTTTTTTATCTTCTTATTCTGATGCAATCTCAGGGCAAGTTACTAGAAAGATGCAATATTTAAAGTCTGGTCATGCTATACCAATGGGAATTGATTCACCTTTCTTTACATTAGGCTTGGGATTCTCAAGTAAGTTTTTAGGAGCAGCAGGTAGTGCTAGTGAGTTTACTACGGTTGGTAGATGGATGTCTAAAGTTGAGTATGAAGCAATGAAAAGTGGTACATCTGTTTTGGAGGGATCAGGAGGTTTAACTTTTGTGACAGTAGGAGGCTCTAAGGTTTTTCCTTCGGCTGCAAAAGGTTCAGTTTATGCTGAATTTCAAGTCGCGACAAATAGTTTATTACAAGGTGGTAAAGAAGGATGGTTAAAAATGATAGGACCAAGTGCAAGTAAGTCTCAAAAATTTCTTCTTCAAAAACAAGGAGGACAATTATTACCTAAATATAAAAATTTGAGTAAAATATTAAAGGTAAAATAGACATAGATGAATATTAATTTATTTAAGAAAAAAATTGAAAATTCTTTTTCTAATTATGATTTAGAACTTTCGTCCTTTCCAGAAGGAGATTTTGGTTATTTAGAAAGAATAGAATTTGATAATAAGTCAAAAGGAGGTAATGTAGATTTTTGGGAAAAAGGATGGATAGAGATTCATGTTGTAGATTATTTATTAGAAAAAGAAATTTTTCACATTCTAATATCTCCAGAAGAGAGAGATAAAATAGAAGAATCTTTTGAGTTTTTATTCAAAATTTTAAAAGATTAGATTGTTAAAATAAAAAAGAGAATAATTAATTATTCTCTTTTTTATTTTAACAAATTTTTATAAATAGAATAATTTTCTTCTTCAAAGCAAACGAATATTACTGATTCAATACTAAACTTATTTATATATTTTAAAGTAATTTCTATAGCAATTTCTGCTGCTCTTTTCTTGGGGAATTTATATATTCCAGTACTTATGTTTGGAAAAGCTATTTTCTTTAAATTATTGTCTTTTGCTAGTTTAAAACAACTCTCATAAGTTTTTTTCAGTAAATCTTCTTCATTGTTATTGCCTCCACTCCAATTTGGTCCTACAGCATGAATTATTTTATCAGCGAATAAATTACCTCCACCAGTAATAACTGCATTGCCCACTTTACATCCACCTTGTTTATTTCTAATTTTTTGACACTCTTCTAAGATTTTTTTCCCCCCAGCTCTATGGATTGCTCCATCAACTCCACTTCCTCCTAGTAACGATGAATTTGCAGCATTTACAATTACATCACATTTTATTTTAGTAATATCTCCTTTAATTAAATTAATCATAAATATTTAATTACTTAATAAATTAACACTTAGATTCCATATTATATGAAAAATAATAGATGGAATTACTGATTTTGAAACTTTATATAATACACCAGATATTAGAACTCCAAAAGAGACTAAGTATACTAGAAAATAATCGGGTAAATGTATTAAAGTAAATAAACAAGTGACTATTACAAGAGATAGAATTTTATTACTGTATTTTTTTTCTAGCCCCTTTTGTATAAAGTTTCTAAAGAATAATTCTTCAGCTAGAGGGATAAAAATACCCATACCAATTAAATTCGTACTCACCTTAGATTTTAGATCTCTAAATTGATATATCGTATTGTCACCGTAGTTAGTGCTAAAAAAATAATCATGAGCGTAGTTTAACCATTTTTGAGAAAAAACATAAACTACACCTAGTAAAAAAGCAGTAATATAATACCAAAATGAAACTCTTTTAAATTCAAATACATGTTTTAATTTTAGATAATAGAAAATTAAAACAACAAACAATAGCTCAAAAAAACTATTTATGAAAATACCATATTTAATATACAAGGTTTCAGTATTAAATAATCCCTTGAAATAATACCAAAAACTACTCATTTGGATTAAAAATTTAAAGCAGAGAGTAAAAAATATTGCATTTATGATTGATATCTCTACAAAGTTTTTTTCTTTGAAATCATCTAAATCAATTTCTGACATATTATATTTATTATTATTTATGATATTCAATTTGTCTTTCCCATATCATTCCTAAAATCCCATTAGAACTTCTTTTTCTAGTTATCCAATTTCCATTTTTATCATAAACATATTCAAAAGATGTTCGATGCGTTTTTTCTCCTTTTTCATTAAACCAGTCTTGCACAGTTAAATTGTTGTTTTTATCATATTTAGAAATGAATTTAGTAAAACCACCATCAGGATTAAATTTAATTTGTAAATCTTCGTTTCCATTCTTATCATAAGAATAAGTTCTTCTATCTTTTAAGCTACCATCTGGCTTATATCTTAATTGTTCAGTTTTTTCTTTTTTATCATTATACTTATAAATATACCTCCATCCTCCACTACTGTTTGGTGAACTTGAGATCATTTCAATATTATTTTTATTCTTATCGTATTTGTTCGATTGAATTTGAGTTAAAACATTTTTAGCATTATAGGTTTTAACTTCAATCAAATTATCATTTGAATCATATTTATAAGTCCAATAACTTTTAATTTCATCAGATGAGTTTCTTTTTATAGCTTTGATAGTATTACCTTTTTTTTCTCTTTTATAAATGGTTTTTTCGTATAATGAACCATTACTAGGATTATATCTTCCATTTTCAATGATTTTTTCATTTTTATCGAAAACTATATATTTATCAATGTTTGACGTTAGAATACTGTCTCGATTTTTTAGTTTACCATTTTCAGCTTTATATAAAGCTACCTTAACTATTTTCTTTTTGAATTTAGAGTTATCCTTTGGGGATTGAGCTATTAGTTTAGTTCCTGAAAATGAAATCAGAGTACCAATTAATAAAATGTATTTTATTGATTTTTTCATACTGGCGCAATTTAATTTAATGAGAGCAAAGATGTTGATTATCAGTTTAAATATTCAAGACTAATAAGTTTTATAAATACCATTAGCACTATCCTTAAGATACAAATTTAGTTAGTCTACTTTAGGTTTTATCTTTTTTCTTCTTCAACATTACATAAAACAGATAGTGTAATATCTAATCCATTGGCAATCTTTAAAAGAGTTTTAAGAGTAGCATTTGTACGAGCCATTTCTAAGCGTTGAATAACACTTTTATCTAAATCAGCCTTATATCCTAACTCGCTTTGTGAAAGTTCTTGTGCTTCACGAAAGCTACGAATTCGCTTACCAAGCTTAATATAAAATTCTTTAGGGTCAGAGTATTTCAAAATGCTTTTATTATAGAAAGCAAGGTAAGAGTATTGTAAATCTTAAAAGACTACAAAAACGAAGCTACATTTATGTAGTCTTTTAAAGGAATTGACTTATATTTGGCTTGACTCATTTTCAACTAACGCCTTTTGGGTCAAGGGCAATTAAAATCATTTTATGAGAAAAGCAGTATTTAAGATTTTACTAGGATGTATTATTATAATTGGACTTTCAGTATTTCAATCATGTAAAACGTCATCAATAATGAAAACTTCCACTCAAAGTTATTCAAAAACGAATCCAGTAGACATTAAGGTATTCATGTCTAAAAAGCCAACTAAGAAGTATGTTGAAATTGGAACGGTAACTTCTAC
>CALLBA010000032.1:0-72790 GCA_938002045.1 Tenacibaculum soleae | reverse complement strand
TAAATAGTTTTGCGCGAGGGATTGAACGACCTGTTTGAGCTCTTTTTGCTTGGTAAAGCTAAAAAGCGAGTAGTGAAAGCCCGACTATTTTTGCAAAAAATTGACGCGCCATAAAAATAACAACTAATATATATTGTATTAAAAACGCTTTTGCAATACCTTTGCTTTTTGAAAATTTCCACTTGTAAGGAAATTAAACATAACATATATATAATGATTAAAATTACATTACCCGACGGAAGCGTCAGAGAGTTTGAAGTAAACAGCACACCAATGGATGTTGCTAAAGGTATAAGTGAAGGTTTTGCTAGAAATGTTATTTCGGCAAACTTTAATGGTATAACAATCGAAACTACCACCCCACTTACCAGCGATGGCTCTTTAATACTATATACCTTTAACGATGAAGGTGGAAAAAAAGCTTTCTGGCACTCATCAGCACACGTATTAGCGCAAGCTATCTTAACATTTCACCCGAATGCTAAATTAACTATTGGACCTGCTATTGATAATGGGTTTTATTATGACATTGATTTAGGAGAAAAAACGATTTCTGAAAAAGATTTTTCAGCTATTGAAAAGAAATTTTTAGAATTAGCCCGCGGGAAACATGAGTTTAAGCTTCGATCAATTTCTAAAGAAGATGCTTTAACTTATTATAAACAAGAAGGAAATGAATATAAAGTTGAATTAATTGAAAATTTGACTGATGGAGAAATTACTTTTTGTGACCATAGCGATTTTACTGATTTATGTAGAGGTGGTCATATACCACATACTGGTATTATAAAAGCTATAAAAGTAATGAATGTTGCTGGAGCTTACTGGAGAGGTGATGAAAAAAACAACCAATTAACTCGTATATATGGTATTTCTTTTCCTAAGCAAAAAATGCTTACTGAGTATTTAGAGTTATTGGAAGAAGCTAAAAAACGCGACCACAGAAAGCTTGGTAAAGAGCTAGAACTTTTTACTTTTTCTCAAAGAGTTGGACAAGGGCTACCATTATGGTTACCGAAAGGAGCTGCTTTACGTAGCCGTTTAGAAGACTTTTTAAAAGCTGCTCAGAAAAAAGCAGGATATGAAATGGTAATGACACCACATATTGGACAGAAAGAACTATATGTTACTTCTGGACATTATGCTAAATATGGTGAAGATAGTTTTCAACCAATAAAAACTCCGAAAATGGATGAAGAGTTTTTATTAAAACCTATGAACTGTCCGCACCACTGTGAAGTCTACAACTTTAAACCACACTCATACAAAGATTTACCAAAGCGTTTTGCTGAATTTGGTACTGTTTACAGATATGAACAAAGTGGAGAACTACATGGACTAACTCGTGTAAGAGGTTTCACACAAGATGATGCTCATATTTTTTGTACTCCTGAACAATTAGATGAAGAGTTTAAAAACGTTATTGATTTGGTACTATATGTTTTTGGATCTTTAGGATTTAAGGATTTCACTGCACAAGTATCTGTAAGGGATCCTGAAAACCCTAATAAGTACATAGGAGCTGTTGAAAACTGGGAAAAAGCTGAGCAGGCAATTATAAATGCATCAAAAGACAAAGGTTTAGATTTTATTATTGAAGAAGGTGAAGCTGCTTTTTACGGGCCAAAGTTAGACTTTATGGTAAAAGATGCTTTAGGAAGAAGTTGGCAACTTGGAACCATTCAAGTAGACTACAATTTACCAGAGCGTTTTGACTTAAATTATAAAGGAAGTGACAACGAATTACACCGACCAGTAATGATTCACCGCGCACCTTTCGGATCAATGGAACGATTTATCGCTGTTTTATTAGAGCATACAGGAGGTAATTTTCCGCTTTGGTTAACACCGGAGCAGGTTATTATACTGCCAATCAGTGAGAAATATCAAAAATATACTAAAAAAGTTTTAACTTTGTTAGAAAATTCCGAAATTCGCGCCCTCGTGGACAACCGAAGTGAAAAAACAGGAAGAAAGATTCGTGATGCCGAAGTTAACAAAATACCATTCATGGTAATTGTTGGCGAAAAGGAAGAACAAGATGGCACGGTATCTGTAAGAAAACACGGAGAGGGAGACATAGGAACTTTTTCAATTGAAGAATTTGTGTCTTTAATTCAAAAAGAAGTAAGTAAAGTACTGGTTCCTTTTGGAAACTAAAAATATATAATAATTTTAAATTCATAAGTTATAGCAATTAGAAGAAGAGGCGGACGTAGACCGCTCAGAGTAATCAAAGAAGATCAACATAGAATTAATGAAAAAATTAGATATGTTGATGAAGTTCGTCTTGTAGGCGAAAACATTGAGATTGGTGTTTACCCTTTGGAAAAAGCCAAAGAAATAGCACGCGAACAAGAATTAGATTTAGTTGAAATTTCACCTAAAGCTGTTCCTCCTGTTTGTAAAGTTATTGATTATAAAAAGTTTTTATACGAACAAAAAAAACGTGATAAAGCTTTAAAATCAAAGGCTACTAAAGTTACCGTAAAAGAAATTCGTTTTGGACCACAAACTGATGAGCATGATTATGAATTTAAAAAGAAACATGCTATTAAGTTTTTACAGGACGGTGCTAAATTAAAAGCATTTGTTTTCTTTAAAGGACGTTCGATTGTCTTTAAAGAGCAAGGGCAAATTTTACTATTAAAATTAGCACAAGAATTAGAAGACTATGGTAAAGTAGAACAAATGCCTAAGTTAGAAGGAAAACGTATGATTATGTTTATTGCTCCTAAAAAGAGTAAATAATAAAATCATTCACAATATATAAGCAAGATAAACTAAAAAACAAAGATGCCTAAAATCAAAACAAAGTCTAGTGCCAAAAAACGTTTCAAGTTAACAGGTTCTGGAAAGATCAAAAGAAAGCATGCGTTTAAGAGTCACATCTTAACAAAGAAGTCTAAAAAACGTAAGCTTGCTTTAACACACGCAACATTAGTACACAAGTCTGATGAAGCAAACATTAAGCAACAACTAGTTTTAAAATAATCGTTAAAACTAATTTGTTAGCCAGGGAATTTAATTATTAACCATGGAGTTAGGCTCAATAAAGTATTGATTAATTTCAATCGCCTACTACAAAAAACATTTGAATTATGCCAAGATCAGTAAATTCAGTAGCCTCAAGAAGAAGAAGAAAAAAAATCTTGAAGGCAGCAAAAGGTTACTTTGGAAGACGTAAAAACGTTTACACAGTAGCAAAAAATGCGGTAGAAAAAGCGATGACATATGCGTATCGTGACCGTAAAAACAATAAGAGAAACTTCCGTTCATTATGGATTCAGCGTATTAACGCAGGAGCTCGTCAGTTTGGAATGTCTTACTCTCAGTTTATGGGGAAAGTAAAAGCTAACAACATCGAATTAAACCGTAAGGTTTTAGCCGATTTAGCTATGAACAACCCAGAAGCTTTTAAGGCCATTGTAGAAAAAGTAAAATAAGTTTCATAACCTTGCTTATACTAAAAACCCAAACTTAAACGTTTGGGTTTTTTTAAACCAATTAGTTATCAATACATATATAATATTCTTACCTATGAAAATTTTAAGAATCCTATTACTAGCACTTTTAGTGCAAAATATCTCTGCTCAAAACCGTTTATCGAAAACAGAAGTAGAAGCGTTACCAAATACAATAGAAAACCAGTTTACTAAAATTTATAGATTATCTAATAACTGGCAAGAATACAAAATGATTAAGCGTACGCATTTTACGAGTTTTCAAAAAAATATACTTGATAGCATTTCTACTATAAAAAAAGATATTGTAACAAAGCAGCTTAAAATAGACGAACAGTTAAAAAACGCAACTCTTTTAAAAAATGAAATTATTACTTTAAAAGACAGCCTTGCTACTTCAATAAAAAAAGAAGATGCGTTTTCTTTTTTAGGAACATTCTTAGATAAAAACACCTATAACACAATTCTTTGGAGTATTATTTGTGGGTTATTAGCTGGACTTGCTTTTTTTATTTTTAAGTTTAAAAGTAGCTATTTTGTAATTAAAGAAACAAAAAATGCCTTGACAGATGTTGAAGATGAACTTGAACAATACAAAAGAAATGCTATTGATAAAGAACAAAAATTAAGACGACAATTACAAGATGAAATTAACAAACAACGTGGTGTTAATTAATTTTTATAGCAAAACATAAACAACAAATCCTGAGTTTTAGCTCAGGATTTGTTGTTTTTATAGATAAGCTGATTTTATGACAACCCTGAAATTACTCCATGACTATCAATACTCATATTCTCTGAAGCTGGAGTTGCTGGTAAACCAGGCATACGCATCATTTTTCCTAAAATAGGAATTACAAATTGCGCTCCCGCTGCAATTTCAATTTCACGAACATTAATAGTAAATCCTTCTGGTCTCCCTATCAATTTATCATCATCAGAAAAAGATTTTTGAGTTTTTGCCATACAAACTGCAAAATCATTGAATCCTAACCTATCAATTCTACGTAAATTTAATGCTGCTTTTTTATCATAAGTAACAGCATCGGCTCCATAAATTTCTTTTGCAATCTTTTCAATTTTATCTTTCACTGGGCTTTTCCAATCGTACAAAGGTTTAAATTGTGTTGCTTTATTTTCAACCACATTAACTACAGCTTTTGCAAGATTTTTAGTTCCTTCGCCTCCTTTTGCCCATCCTTCAGAAACGACAGCTTCGACACCTAGCTTTTTACACGCATCAATTACAAAACTTACTTCTTCGTCTGAATCAGATATGAAAGAATTTATAGCTACTACTGGCTCAATATTAAACTTACGAATATTCTCAATATGTTTTTCTAGATTTTTGAATCCGTCTTTAACCTTTTCTATGCTCTGTGTATTGTACTCCTCTTTCTTTGCCCCACCATGATGACGCAATGCTCTTATAGTTGCTACTAACACAACACATTTCGGGTTTAATCCTGCGTATGCAGATTTAATATTTAAAAACTTTTCAGCACCTAAATCTGCACCAAAACCTGCTTCAGTAACCACATAATCAGATAATGATAATCCCATTTTGGTTGCAATAATCGTATTTGTTCCTTGTGCTATATTAGCAAATGGACCTCCATGTATAATAGCAGGGTTTCCCTCTAGGGTCTGTACTAAATTTGGTTTAATTGCATCTTTTAATAAAATAGCCATGGCATCTTGCGCTTTTAAATCGGCAGCAAAAACTGGTTTTTTATCAAAAGTAAATCCTATAAAAATATTTCCTAATCGTTTTTTTAAATCATCAAAATTTGTCGCCATACAAAGTATTGCCATTACTTCGGATGCTGGTGTGATATTAAATCCATCCTCACGAGGAATACCATTTGCTGTTCCTCCTAAACCAATAGTTATTTGGCGTAACGCACGATCATTCATATCAATAACGCGTTTCCACAAAATAGTACGTGGGTCAATATTTAAATTACCTATCTTACTTTGTAAATTATTATCTATTAATGCAGATAAAAGATTGTTTGCTTTTTCGATGGCGTTAAAATCTCCTGTAAAATGCAAGTTAATATCTTCCATTGGTACTACCTGAGAATAACCTCCACCAGCTGCACCTCCTTTAATACCGAACACAGGCCCTAAAGATGGTTCTCGCAAAACAACTGTGGCTTGCTTATTAATTTTATTTAATCCTTCGGTTAAACCAATAGAAACTGTTGTTTTTCCTTCGCCAGCAGGAGTTGGTGTTAAGGCAGTTACTAAAACTAAATTATTGCTGTTTATTTTTTCATCATCAATTAAATTTAGCGGCAATTTAGCTTTGTATTTACCATACATTTCTAAATCATCTTCTTGTACTTTCAACTTATTAGCTATGTACTTAATATGTTGTAAATCTTTTGCTTGAGCTATCTCAATATCGGTTAAATGCGCCATAGCGAATTGTATAATTTTAAGTGATTATTTATGCTTTAAAAAGCAAGTAAATATACATAATACAATCCTTATAAAAACTGATAATTGTTAGCATTTTTTAACTAAACATAGCGTAAACAGATAAATATGATAAAAGAATTGGCAAATCTTTTTTGAAATACTATATTTGCACGTTTTAAAAAAGAACTCGAATTAAATTATTATAGATGCAAAACAAAGGTCTTATTAAATTATTTGCTGTCCTTTTCGGATTAGTAAGTTTATACCAATTGTCGTTTACATTTTTTGCTAACAAAGTAGAAGACAACGCAAAAGTATATGCGAAAGAAAACGTTAAAGATAACAACGGTAGAGCGTTAGCTAAATTCGAGAGAAAATATCTTGATAGTGTAGCTAATAATGAAGTAGTAAATTTAGGTGTTTCTAAGTACACTTATAACGACATTAAGGAGCGTGAAATGAACCTTGGTTTAGACTTAAAAGGTGGTATCAACGCAATTTTACAAGTATCTGTTAAGGATATTTTAGTTGCTTTAGCAAACGATTCAAACAACACAGTTTTTAGAAAAGCTTTAGCAAATGCAAATGAAGCTCAAAAGGCTAGTCAAGATAATTACTTAGATTTATTTTTTAATGAATTTGAAACGTTAAGTAACGGGAGCGTTAAATTAAGTGACCCTGCAATATTCGGAACTAAATCTTTACGTGAAAAAATCGATTTTAATAAAACGAATGCTGAAGTAAAAGAAGTTCTTCAAGAAGAAATTAATACCTCTATCAATACCTCTTTTGAAGTATTACGTAGTCGTATTGATAAATTTGGAGTAACACAGCCAAGTATTCAACGTATTGGTACTTCTGGTAGAATTCAAATTGAATTGGCAGGAGCTAAAGATATTGAGCGTGTTACTAAATTAATTACAAGTACTGCTGAATTACAATTTTGGGAAGTATATACAAATGCCGAAATTCAAAACTTTTTCTTTGCTGCAAATGCAAAGGTTGCTGAGTTATTAAAAGATGATTCAACTACTAAGGTTGCCAAAGATTCAACGAAAGCTGATGATATTGATGATTTATTAGGAGAAACTGCTGATTCAACAAAAGTTGAAAACCAAAAAAACTTATTTACCTACTTGTTTCCAAACGTAGCTCAAAACCAACAGCAAATGAGCTCTTTAGTTGCACAAGCTAAAGTACAAGATACTGCTAAGGTAAATAGCTTATTAGCTAATAAGAGTGTAAGAGCTTTATTACCTGCAAATTTAAAATATGTTAAGTTTTTATGGGATTATAAAGCACAAACTGGCGCTGATGGATCTGCTGAAATTATTGGTTTATATGCAATAAAATCTAACAGAAATGATAAAGCTGCCATTGATGGTGATGTAATTGCAGACGCTAAACAGGATTTCAATGAAGTAAGCAAGCCTGTTGTTTCTATGTCTATGAATGGTGTAGGATCTAAAAAATGGGCTAAATTAACTGGTGATAATACTGGTCGTTTTGTAGCTGTTGTATTAGATGACTATGTTTATACCGCACCATCTGTTCCTGGAGCAATTACAGGAGGTCAAACTCAAATTTCTGGAGGATCAATGACTGTTGAAGAAGCACAAGATATTGCTACAGTATTAAAAGCCGGTAAATTACCTGCTCCTGCAAGAATTATTCAAATGGAAGTTGTTGGACCATCATTAGGTCAAGAATCTATTGACGCAAGTATTTGGTCATTCGGGTTGGCAATTTTCTTAATATTAATTTGGATGGTTTTATACTATGGTAAAGCAGGTTTATTTTCAAACATTGCACTTTTAGTAAACATCTTATTCATATTCGGATGGTTAGTGTCGTTTAATGCAGTATTAACATTACCTGGTATTGCTGGTATTATCTTAACAATAGGTATGTCGGTAGATGCGAACGTAATTATTTTTGAAAGAATTAAAGAAGCCTTAAGAGGTGGTAAAGATTTAAATACCGCTGTTAATGAAGGATTTAGTTTTAAAGGAGCTTTATCTGCAATTATCGATGCAAACATTACTACTTTCTTAACAGGACTTATCTTATTTGTTTTTGGTACAGGACCAATTAAAGGTTTTGCTTATACATTAATGCTAGGTATTGCCACTTCTTTATTTACGGCAATTTTTATTACTCGTTTATTTATAGACGGAGCTGTTAACAAAGGAACAAACTTAACATTTAATACAAATATTTCTAAAAACTGGTTTAACAACATTAATATCGAGTTTTTAAAGAAACGTAAATTAGCTTACATTATTTCAGGATTCTTTATCCTTGTTGGATTAATTTCTATCTTTACTTTAGGATTAAAACAAGGAGTTGATTTTAAAGGAGGACGCTCATACGTTGTTCGTTTTGATCAAGCAATGAATGCGACTGAAGTTGCCTCTTCTTTACAAGGTGCTTTTGAAGCTGCTCCTGAAGTTAAAACCTATGGTTCTGATCATCAATTAAAAATTACTACTACTTTTAAAATTGATGAAGAAGGTACTGAGGTTGACGAACAAGTTCAGAATGCTTTATATACCGGATTAAAATCTTATTTAGGTACTACTTCTTACGAAGACTTTAAACCTGGATTCGAAAAAGTTGGTAGCGGAATTATGAGCTACATGAAAGTAGAACCTACTATTGCCGATGATATTAAAAAATCTGCATTATGGGCAGTAATCGGATCATTGCTTGTAGTATTCTTATACATCTTATTACGTTTTAGAAAAATGTCATACTCTATTGGTGCAGTAGCCGCTGTATTCCACGATGTATTGGTAGTATTAGGAGTATTTTCTATCTGTTACAAATTCATGCCTTTTGATATGGAAATCGGGCAATCATTTATCGCAGCTATTTTAACAGTTGTTGGATACTCACTAAATGATACCGTGGTAATTTTTGATAGAATTAGAGAATATGCAGACAATAGTAACTCTTTAACTGCTGGTTTAGTAGACAAAGCTTTAAGTAGTACTTTAGGAAGAACCATAAATACCTCTTTAACTACTTTATTAGTAATGTTAGCAATATTCTTCTTTGGAGGTGACAGTATTAAAGGATTCATGTTCGCGTTAATCGTAGGGGTAGTTGTAGGTACCTACTCTTCATTATTCGTAGCAACACCAATTATGTTTGATTCTTCTAAAAAAGAAGAGAAAAAATAAAACTATAATATATTTTACAAAAACCGTTTTGAATAATATTCAAAACGGTTTTTTCATTTACAATCAAGCAACTATCTTTGCAGTCTGATGAAAATTACAAAACTACACGATTTATATTTTAAGGAATTCATTTCAACAAATGAACTTTCTGATATTATTAAAAGATTAGCGCAACAAGTAAAAAAAGATTTACCGAAAGATGAAGTTCCACTATTTGTAGGAATTTTAAACGGATGCTTTGTTTTTACTGCCGATTTTTTACGAGAATATAAAGGTGATTGCGAAATTAGTTTTGTAAAATTAGCATCTTACCAAGGAACAACATCAACCGAAAAAGTAAAAAAACTCATCGGTATTAATGAAGATTTAACAAACCGAACAGTTGTTATTTTAGAAGACATTATTGACACAGGTGCTACTTTACAAGATATTTACGAAATATTCAAAACAAAAAATATAAAAGAACTAAAAATAGTTACTCTTTTTTACAAACCAGATGTATACCGTAAAGAGTTACATATAAATTATATCGGAAAAAGTATTGAAGATAAATTTATCGTCGGTTACGGATTAGATTACAACGGTTATGGTAGAAATTTGCCCGCTATTTACCAACTAACAACACAACCAAAAATGACAAATATTGTATTATTTGGCCCTCCTGGTGCCGGAAAAGGAACACAAGCCGATTTATTAAAAGAAAAATATAATTTAGTACACATTTCTACAGGAGATGTTTTCCGTTTTAATATTAAAAACGAAACTGAATTAGGTTTATTAGCTAAAACATATATGGATGACGGTAATTTAGTACCTGATGAAGTAACTATTAATATGTTAAAGGCTGAAGTAGAACGAAATGCAGATGCAAACGGATTTATTTTTGATGGTTTTCCGAGAACAGAGTCACAAGCCAAAGCTTTAGATGCTTTTTTAGCTGAAAAAAATGAACGTATTAACGGAATGGTTGCTTTAGAAGTTTCTGAAGACTTATTAGTTGAACGTTTATTAGAACGAGGAAAAACAAGCGGAAGAACCGATGATACTGATGAAGGTAAAATTAGAAATCGTTTTAACGAATACAATACTAAAACAGCTATTTTAAAAGATTTTTACCAAGAACAAGGTAATTATTACGGAGTGAACGGAGTAGGCTCTATAGAGGAGATTACACAACGTTTATCAGCCGTGTTTGATACATTATAATTTACATAAAGAGAAAATACTAGCTCTTTAAATATTTAAAAAAATGACTGAAGGAAATTTTGTTGACTATATAAAAATCTACGCATCATCTGGTAAAGGTGGTCGAGGATCTGTACACTTACATCGTGAAAAATTTATTACCAAAGGTGGTCCTGATGGAGGTGATGGTGGTCGTGGAGGTCACATTATTTTACGAGGTGATAAAAGTATGTGGACACTTTTTCACTTAAAATTTAAACGTCATTTTAGAGCAGAATCTGGTGGCGATGGAAGTGCAAGCCGTAGTACTGGGCATGATGCAAAAGATATTATTGTACCTGTACCCTTAGGAACTATTATTCGTGATGCTGACACTGATGAAATTTTATATGAAGTTACACATCATGATCAAGACATTATTTTGTTAGAAGGAGGTAAAGGTGGTCGTGGTAACTGGCATTTTAAATCATCAACAAACCAAGCACCTCGATATGCACAACCTGGTGTTGATGGTGTAGATGGATGGTTTCGTATTGAACTAAAAATTTTAGCAGATGTTGGTTTAGTTGGCTTTCCAAATGCAGGAAAATCTACTTTATTATCTGTAATTACCGCAGCTAAACCTAAAATTGCAGATTATGCTTTTACAACACTTAAACCAAACTTAGGTATTGTAGAACACCGTAATCATCAAAGTTTTGTGGTTGCTGATATTCCTGGAATTATAGAAGGTGCTGCCGAAGGTAAAGGTTTAGGTCATTACTTTTTACGACATATTGAGCGCAACTCTACCTTATTATTTTTAATTCCTGCTGATAGTGATGATATTCAAAAAGAATATGAAATTCTGTTAAATGAACTTCGTAAACACAATCCTGAATTGTTAGACAAAGATCGTTTGTTAGCCATTTCTAAATCTGACATGTTAGACGACGAATTAAAAGAGGAAATTAAAAAAGAATTACCTGAAGGCATTGAAGCGTTATTTATCTCCTCCGTAGCTCAACAAGGCTTAATGGAGCTCAAGGATAAATTGTGGCAAATGTTGAATTAAGGAGTTCAGTTAATAGCATTTATAAAAAACAATCTCAAATGAGGTTGTTTTTTTAGTTTTAAACTTTTTTTATTATTAAATAATAACCTAAATTTAAGAACTTTAAACTAAAAAAAGTTGTTTTCATTAATTAAACACGCTACTAAATGATCAAAAAGGTTAGAAAGAATTTGGATTATATTTTTCTTTATCTATCTCTAATAATTATTACATCAGTAATATTTTATTTATTTTTTAAATGTAAAATTATTGACGGAACAGATAAAATACTTGCTGCCCTGATTCCATTACTTGCCTTAATGGTAGGTGTTTTTCAAATCTTATTAAATCAAATTAATCAAAAAAGGAATAAACTTTTCGAGCTTAGATACCAAGAGTTTCAAAACCAAATAACATTATTACAAAAAATCACTAATTTGATTAGTGAGAATATGACAAATTATTCAATTATCAATATTCATGGGTTAGTAAGTCAACTAATGAATCTTCTTAATGAATTTATAAATTTCAATCGATTTCAAAAGGAGTTCTTATTCAAAGGGATTACTGAGAAAGAATCCGCAAAAAAACTAAGAGACATTTTACGGAAAATTCTAGAGAAAACTGATGAATTCAGAAAACAAATTGACGATAACAATAAAAATGAATCAGCTACAATTAAAACTTACCAAATTAAATGGCACAATGATATCAAAAACCATTTGAAAGAACTAAATAAAAAAGAATATGACTACCTCAATGAATTAAAAAGTTTTCTAGAAGTACCATAATAACCTTCTTATAAAGCAACAAAAACGCCCATGGGGCGTTTTCTGTTTCAATCCATATTCCATACTTTTCCAAAAATTTCTTTAAAAGCTATGTTTGGATCTTCATTAAAGCTTTTTTCAATATACAAATTCATTAGTTCTAATCTATCTAAAGCACTTGGGTGTGTAAATATTTCTGGCCCTAATAAAGATTGAACTACTTCTAAATTTTGTTTTAACTCTTCTCCTAAAACTTTCTCTTTAGTTAGCATTAAATGTATGGCAATTAAATCTGCTAAATACTCTGCTTTCTTATAATCATTTATTTCAATCCCAGAAGGTATTTGTGAACCTAATTCAAACTTTTGTGCTTGATTAAGTGTTACAATATGACCTATCTCATGAGATAACACATACACTTTTATATACTCTTTATCATACTCTACTAATCCTTGACTTACTTCAATATAACCTTCTGCTGCTCCAGCATTAATAGAGTTATCTTCTTTGTCTATCCTAAAATCATTAGGTATACTTATATCTTTATACGAACTAAATAGAGGTTTTATTCTTTCTTGATACAATTTATTAAGTTGCTCTTCATTTGTCAACTCTATAGTTATATCTTCGTTTTCTGTAGCACTTATTTTACAGCCAATTAGTAAAATAGTTATTAATAATATGGTTAATTTTTTCATAATAATAAATTTGCATAAAAAAACACCCCTAAAATAAATTTTAAGAGTGCTTAACTAGGGGAAACATCAATTAATTCAAATATGTATATGTAACATTAGTATTAATGAACCCAAATACTACATATGAAGCAGTTAAAGGATAACCGTCTGTATTATATGTATAAACTACAGGTGTATCAGTTGAAAAACTACCTTGTACAGGGTTATTTACATTAACCTCTGATAGGCCAACTCCTACATTAATTTTAGCATAAGATGAAGGATATAAACCTTTAAATGGATTATTTTTGTTGTCGTAGTTGTTCTCTAATGTTTCTGCTCCAATTGTTGTTGTTTTAACATTTCCTGAAGCATCATAAGTATAACTTGTATTTGTTACTCTATCATTCTCTTTGTTTATTCTTTCTTTTTTTTCTAATCTTTTATCGTCATCATAAGTGTAAGAAAATGTGTAAGACTCAGTACCTTCATCGGTCTGCTTAGCACTTATTATTAAGCCTTCAT
Source organism: Tenacibaculum soleae (assembly GCA_938002045.1). Taxonomy (GTDB): domain Bacteria; phylum Bacteroidota; class Bacteroidia; order Flavobacteriales; family Flavobacteriaceae; genus Polaribacter; species Polaribacter soleae_A. The sequence continues at coordinate 59,524 of CALLBA010000032.1, read as the reverse complement.
CATTATACGTGTATATAACACTTTGTGTATCTGATTCTCTTTTTATTATTTGATTTTTATCATTGTAAACATAGGTATATGTTGTGGTAGATCCTCCTGCTTCTTCTGAATAAGATTTCATAAAATTAGAAACATCATCATAAGTATAAGTCGTTTTACTTTCGCTAAAATCGTCTTTAAAATGATAAGTTGCTATCTGTGATCCACTACCTACTTCTCCACGAATATTTATGGTTACGTTATATACTTTATCTGTACCATTTTCGGCAGTAACAATAAAAGGCATTTCTTGTCCATCTACAAAACTTACAGCTTGCCCTGACGCAGGAACAATTGTAGCATTTTCAGATATCGTGATATTCGTAACCAAATCTGAAATGTTCGTTTTATAAGGAACACTAATAGTAATATTATTTCCTAAGTTATAAATAACATCATCATCATTTAAACCTTCAAAATTAATTTTGAAACTTGTAATACTATTTAACGATGATTGAGATACGTTATCTTTATCATCACTAGAACAACCTATTATTATAAGTGCTATAATTAAAGATAAAAAAGGGAAAACTTTTTTCATAATGTATATATTTAATTTGTTAATTTTTGAGTGTCAATTATTTTAATCCGTTTGACACTTACCGGAGTTATATTTTAAAAATTGGGATTATTTATTTTAGCATCATTAGGAAATTGTATTACGTACCGATCATCATTTTGTTGTAATGTATAATTTGTTCCTTCATACCATTTAATTATTTTTGGCTGCAAGGTTCTTTTTAAATCATTCCAACGATGTCCTTCAATTGCAAACTCACGCGCCCTTTCTTCTAATAATTCTTTGTAAAAATCTTCTTTATTTAAAGAGTTTATGAATGTTATATATGTAGCCATCTTAGACGGGGTATATCTATTTTCAGCTACTTTTAACAACTCTAATTTTGCTAAAGCTAATTCATTGTTTTGTAGATAAGCTTCTGATAAGTTAAAATATAATTCAGCAACTCTAAAAGTTGACTTATACTTTAAATTTGCTGTTTTGGCTGGTCTATAAACGCTTCCGTCTTTCTTAAAGTACAAATTAAACCTTAAGTCATTTGTTCGATCATATTTATTTAATAATTGATCTGAAACTGCAGCATTACTTGCTATATCAAACGATGATACTTGATCTAATGCTAAAATAGATTCTACAGAACTAAACTCTGATGGCATGATTGAATCATCTATTTTTAAATCTTGTATTGTATTTTTTATAGCAAGTGCCTCTTTACTTGCGATGATAGCTTTTTGCCATTCTTTTTTATATAAATACACTTTCGATTCTAAGCTTTTTAATGCAATCTTTGAAAATCTATAGTTTAAACCAGTAACTTGTTGTTCAATATTTAAACGTGCTTCAGCATTAGAAAGATCATTTAAAACCTGTACATAAACTTCCTCAATTGACTGAATATCATATTTTTGATCTAAGTTATATTCAGTCACTATAGGAATACCGTTATCACTGTTAGCTGAAGTAGTGCTATATGCTTTTGCATATAAATTAACTAACTGAAAATATTGTAGTGCTCGTAATGCATAAGCCTCTCCTACCAACTGGTTAACAGCTGTTACATCACCAGTAATTTCAGTTTCTTTTTCAATTACATGATTTGCATGAAAAATTATTTTATAGAAACTAGCATATGAAAAAGTAGTTGTTAATGGTGAGGTGTTTATATCATTCCATAAGTAAATATCTTCATATTGCGATGATCCTGGAGAGCTTTTACTCAACTGTAATTCATCAGCTCTATATGTTGTTAAAATATAATTATTTTTTTTGGTTCCGTAAGCTGTAGTTAAAAAACTTCTATAATCTTCTACTGTTTTAGGTATTACTTGACCAACTGGCTCAATATCTAAATAATCATCGCATGAAACTAGCGTAATTATTGTTGCAAATAATATGTATATGTATTTTTTCATCTTTATATGTATTTTTTAAAAAGAAAGATTAAATCCGAAAGAAATAATTTTTGGTATTGGTTGTGAATATGAACTACCAAAAGTTTCTGGGTCAAAATATCCGTCATAATCTGTTCCGAAAACAAATAGATTTCTCCCTTCAAGGTTAAAACTTAACCTTGAAACATTCATACTTTCTAAATATTTACTTGGCACACTATATCCAAACTTTATACTATTAACTCTTATGTATGATATTTTATCTATCCATATATCTAAGTCTCTGAATGTATTACCTGTATCATATGTGTGATACCAATTATACACTAAGTCTGTTTCAAACCCAGGAGTTGTACTACCAATCAATGCAGGGTAATTTCCTGTACCTGCTTTTAAAATTTCTTTATTATAATTATAAGTAGGACTTACTTGTGTAGGATGGTATGTTGGTGTTCTTTTTACAGTTTGATTTATATTAAAATTAGTTGCTATACTTAGACTGAAATCTTTGTATTGAAACTTATTAATAAAACCTCCACTAAATTCAGGATCTGCATTACCTACATAAGTATATAAATTTCTATGCTCTTCTCTTGTTAACTGATTTCCATCAACCCCTTCTGATAAGTTATAAAAATCTACCGCTGTTACTTTATTACCATCTTTCCAAAATAATGGCAACCCATTGCTATCTAAACCTGCTGTTTTTATAGCAAAAACTCCGTTAACTCCATATCCTAATAAAGAAGGTTTAAAATCGTTGTCTTTTATTTGAATTTTCTCTACTCTATTCTTATTGTGTGATATATTAAAACTTGTACTCCACTTAAAATTGTCTTTTACTATATTTTTAGTATTAATAGCCAACTCAACACCTTTATTACTTAATGTTGCCCAATTTGTGTTAATAAAATTAAAACCAGATTCTAGAGGTATTGCTTGTAACCCAATTAAATCAGAACTTTTACGATAATAATAATCTGCTGATACGTATACTCTATTATTAAACAAACCTAAGTCAAACCCTACATTTGATGAGATTGTTTTTTCCCAACGTAAATCTTTGTTAGGAGCAGATATTACATTAATTCCTTGTTCAGAATTTCCTGGTAAAATAGTCTCATCTTTATACTCTCCAACCACAAAAGGAGAAGTTGATTTATCTATATTTCCTTGCACTCCATATGAACCTCTTATTTTAAACTCTCTTATTGCCTCTATATCAAAAAAGCTTTCTTTAGCGATATTCCAAGAACCTGCAACTGACCATAAAGGTAAGTATCTAAACTCTGGGTTTACTCCAAATAAGTTTGAACCATCATATCGTAAGCTTCCAAAAATTGTATATTTTCTATCATAAGTATACGAAGCTGTTCCAAAGAAAGATGCATATGCATTTTCGTTAATTGTTTTTTTGTAAGGATTAAACAATTCATTTTCTAAAGCTCTTTCATCTGTTATTGGTATTGTTCTTAAAGTATTGCTGTTAAAACCAAACCCTTTTGTATGAATTTCTGTACGCTTGTCTTCTCTAAACTCGGTACCTAGCATCACATCAACTTCATGAATATTATTTATAGAAGTGTTGTAATTTAAAGTTGTTTTCCAATTGTATTGAAAAGCATCACTATTCCAGTTTTGATTAATACCTCCTTGTGGCATAAAAAAAGCGTCGTTCCCATCTTCATCTTGATATCTAGACCCAAATCTGTATTTTCTAGTATAGTAACTGTTTTTACCTCCAAACTTTTCAGTTTGATCAAAATCGAACTGCATACCTAACTGCGTGTACAATCTTAAAGTTTTATCAAATTTATATGTAAGGTCAATTATTGGTTTAATAGAATACGATGTAAGCTCTTGATTTGTATTCTGTCTTTCTTCTAAAGGATTATAATTTAAATTTAAATCTGACCTTTCAATTAAATCTGGATCATAATTATAACTACCATCAGTATTATATGGTGCAAAATAAGGGTTTACTCTTCTTGAATAATTTGCTGGGTTTGTGTATGCATCAATCCCTGTAATGTATGATGTGCTTTTGTTTCTACTTGCAAAAACTGATACTCCAATATTTAGCTTATCATTTACATCATAGTCATTTTTAAAAGTTAGGTTATACCTATTTAATCCAGTTCCTTTTGTTGTTCCTTCTTCATCAAAATATCCTAAAGAAAAATAATACCTTGATTTTTCACTTCCTCCTGAAAGTGTTAATCCGTACTGTTGATTTATTGCTGCTTGATACAACTCATTGCCCCAATTAGTATTTTTATTTCTTAAATTATTAATAGCATTTTGTGCTAATGGGTTTATACTTGAAAAACCATTGTTTTGAAAGTTATCATATTCTCCAAAAGCTTGTAAAATACGAGACACTCCACCTCTTTCGCTTTGATATACTAAATCTGACCTACTTGCTAAACCTAATTCAAAGTCTACTTTTTCAGAAGCATTCATTAAGTTTAATTTATCAAAATCAGGTCTTAAAGTTAAAAAAGAACTTGCGTTAAAATTAATTCTCATTTCGCCTTTTTTACCCTTTTTTGTAGTAATTACAATTACTCCGTTAGCTGCTCTTGCTCCATAAATAGATGTTGCTGAGGCATCTTTTAAGACTGTAATCTCCTCTATATCATCAGGGTTTATACCTGCTATAGGATACGTTCTTAAATTATCAATATTATCTTTATCTGTAAAATCTTTAGGAATATCATTTCCCTGCAAAGGAATTCCATCTAAAACCCACAAAGGATCTGAAGAACCATTTAAGGTTGAAGTACCTCTAATTTGAATTTTTGCTGGAGCCCCAGGTGCACCACTAGTTGGTTGAACAAGTACTCCTGAAATTTCTCCTGAAAGCATTTGATCGATATTAGGTGTTCCTGATCGCCTAACATCATCTGTTTTAATTTTAACATAAGAGGAAGTTACTTTTCTTTCTTCAATCTTTTGATATCCTGTTACAATTACTTCTCCTAAAATTTCTTCCTTTTCTTCTAAAGAAATTATGAGATTTTTACTCTTATTCTCAACATTAATTTTTTGAGTTTCAAATCCCATATATGATATTATAATGTATTTTATATCTTTTGATCCATTAAAGGAAAAATTCCCATCAAAATCAGTTGTCGAACCTATCATTGAAGCTCGAATAATACCATCTATATTGGTTTTACTACCAATCATTTTTGTTGATGCATAAACCGAAACGCCTGGTAGAGGTTCCATTCTTGACGCATCTATAATTGTACCACTAATTGTTTTCGTTTTTTGTGCAAAAACAGAAAGTGAGATAAAAAATAGTATGTAAAATATTTTTTTGTTCATAATTATTAGTTATTCAGGTTATATTCAATTCTAGCTATCATATCGTTATAATGGTTTTTTGTAGCTATATTTCCTTTCTTTCTTTTCTTTTTTAATAATTTTAAGATTCTTTCTAATTCTGCTCTTTTATTTGAACCCGCATCTGATACTCTAGGTATGTAGGTAAAGTGCACATTTTTAAAGTTCTTATACTCGTTTGTTAATGTTGTTTGTTTTGTTTTTTTTAATAATATGTTTCTATCAACAGTTAATACATCAACATAATTTTTTTGAGTCATACGATCAAACATATCTAGAATTTCATTCTTAATTGTCTTTTTAAAAACAGCTTTAAAAAGTTCATTAAATAAATATTCTTCTGTAAAAACTTTTTTATCGTCAGGTGTTAACACTTTGTTTTCAGTAATTCGCATTAATCTATCTGTTTCAACAAGACGATAAATCATATTTGTTTGATATGCTCGATGCATTGAGACCGGAGAGTAAAATCGTTCACCGTCTGGTGCATCTCTTACAGGGTACACTTTATGAATTAAATCTGGGGTAAACAGCCATTTTTGTGGCAAAATCGCTTTATTTATTATATACTCTAATGATTTTTTTTGAACCTGTACAGGAACTGGCACAAAGGTGTTTTTATTATCACCATAAATAGTATTGTTGATATAAATTCCTCCGATATTTGCCATAACGTGATTATTGTATAATACCCACTGATCTATTACTGCTTTATATAACTTAGATGCTCTATAATAATCTTCTCCTTCCTCCTTTGTCCATGTTAAAACATTAGGAACAATTCTTTGTAAGTTTTTTAATCCGTACTCACTTGCTTTTACTGCATTATCACCTAAATCTTCACTTTGCGACCTTGGGTCTATAACCTTTCTTTGCTGTGGGCCATAAAAATATAATGGATCATTTTCATGTTTTCTTATCCACTGGTTTAGTATTGGTAATTCTTCATGAGGTGTTTTTCCTTCTAACCAACGGTACCCCCAATTAATAGCATACTTGTCATATACTCCAATTTTCGGACTAATTTCGATTACATTATCACCTGGTTGAGCTACATAATTATAACGAGCATAATCCATTATAGATGGTGCAGTGCCTCCCATTTTCTTAGTAAAACTGGCTGACCTTAATGAATCTACGGGGTAACTAAATGATGCTCCCATGTTATGTTTTAATCCAAAAGTGTGTCCTACTTCATGAGATGATACAAATTTAATAGACTCCCCCATTATTTCATCTGAAAAAACATTAGCTCTTGCTTTTGGGTTTATAGGCCCTGTTTGAACACGAATCCATTGGTGTAGACCTTTCATTAAATTATGCCACCAAATGATATCTGACTCTAAAATTTCTCCACTTCTAGGATCTACTATTGAAGGCCCCATAGCATTTTGTCTTTCTGATGCCACGTAAGTAATTACAGAATAACGAACATCGTCAATGTCAAAATCTTTATCCTCTTTCGTAACTTGTTTAACAACTACTGCGTTTTTAAAACCAGCCTGTTCGAAAGCTTTATTCCAATCATAAACTCCATTTTCAATATATGATATCCATTTTTTTGGAGTTGCAGGATCTATATAATATACTATTTGTTTTTTAGGAATTACTAATTCTCCTTTTTTATATCTTTCGATATCTTCTTTTTTGGGCTCAAGCCTCCAGCGCGTGATTAATTCACGATGCTCTACTTCGTGTTGACTATCAGAATAATAATCCATTGGCTTACTAAAGTAACCTATTCGCTTATCTCCAAAACGTGGCTTCATTATATTAGTTGGCAACAAAACTATATTAGTTGTAACACCTACTGATAAAGATAATGCTGCACTTTTTCCTTCAGATACAGAAGTTGTTAAAAGAGATTTTACTACTATGTTTTTAGAAAAAGTTTTTACGATCTCAATCTTAGATAGTTTTGTTTTAACACTACCACCTAAACCAATATTTGACAATAAATCATTAAAACTTTTGTCATTCCCGTTAAAAACTCTGTTTACTTTAATTAAGGTCGATGTTTTCTTTTTGTTTTCTGACTCAATTTTAAACCCCTCTATAATAGATTCTCCAAAATTATCATGGACTGAAAGTGTAATTGCATTATTTTTTGGAGAAGTTACTCTTGGGTTAATTGTTTTTACCCAAATCTTATTTAATACTGTATCTTTATAAAACCTAATTAATTTAGTTTCATAAGCCATCCCTTTATTTAATCCGTGTCCGTTTAATGCATAAGGAACTTGAGAAACTTTATTAACAATTAAAAAATCTTTTGATAATAACGAATCTGGAATCTCAAAATAGATATCTTCTTTTAATTTATAAACGTTAAACAATCCTTCTTTCTTACTTCCTTCTTTTTGTAATTTCTTATACGAAATCTTGCTAGTACTTTTAATAGTATCTTTTTTCTCTTCTTTATTTTGTGCTGTTACTACTGTAGTAAAAAACACCAAGAATAAACCAAGTACTTTTAAATTAATGTTCTTCATTTGAGAATACCTCTTCATAAATTATTTTGATTAACAAGAAACCAAATGTAGAACTGAAGATGCTTTTTAAAAACTAAATGAGAGTGAAATAACTTTTTTAAGGAGTGAGTTTTATTATTTTGACAATAAAGGAAGATAACATTTAAATTTACCCCAAACAATCTCTGTTTTAAATGAATTTACATTATAAAATGCATAAAAATTATTCAAATAACTTAAACCGACACTGTAGCTTGCTTCTTTCTCGCCTTTTCTTGGATTATAATTGTTGCTCACTATAATTATATCATTTTCTATTAAAACCTCAACAAAAAGAGGGTTCTTTTTTGTTATCTCATTATGTTTAATAGCATTTTCTACTAATGTTTCTAATGCTAGAAATGGAATTTTATTGAATAACGCTTTATCTTCTTCGCTATTATCTACAATACTTAAGTTTATACTATTATTAAATCTGATTTTTTGCAAAAAGAAATATTGTTTTAAAAAATCTAGTTCTTCTTTAACAGTAGTAAAATTAGCCTCTCTTTCTTTTAATAAGTACCTATAAACTTCAGATAATTTTAGTACAAACTGCTGAGATGTTGTTTTATCTAAACCTATTAGAGCATGTAAAGAATTTAACGTATTGAATAAAAAATGGGGGTTTAACTTTTTTCGTAACTGACTTAACTGTAATCGAGCATTTTTTTGTTGATACTGTTCATTACTTATAGCCAATCGTTTTCTTTCTTGCTCGTACTGAAGCGTTTTTAAATACTGACTTCTTAGTTGACTTTGGGAAAAAGCGAGTATTAACAAAAAGGTTAGTAATGCTAATAAACTCATCCATAGTAAATATTGCTTTATATTGTTTACAGACTCTTTGATAAAAATATTTAAAGGAAAACTTGTTATTAAAATCAATTCCGAGTTACCTACCTGTATAACATCATAATAACGCATTACTTCTAAATTCAAATATTCAGAAGTTACAGCTACTTTAACTTGATTTTTCTTTTCATAATCTTGCTGTTCAAAGTTCTTGACAATCTGGCTCAACGAAACTTTATCAAAAAAAGAAGTCTCATGTTTTCCTATATATCCTATTTCAGGATGTAGCATACAAACACCCTCTTTATTCGTTAAAGTAACATACCCTCCTTTACCACTATATTTTTGTGAAAAATAATTCCAGTACTTCAACAGGTTAATATCATAACCAAAAACAACGAAAGTGCCATCTTGCAATTTATGTTTGATAACCTTTCGGTAATATGTTTTACCTCCTAAATTTAAAATTGTATCAAAAACTTGGTTTTTATCTTCAAGAGATTTCGCCTTTTCTAATACACTTTTATTAGCATCCATACTACCAAAAAAGTAAGAATCTAAAACTTCATTATCGTCTAGAAAGTAAACAAAACTAATATCTATATTTTCTTCAGAGAAAGCTAATTCACTATTAAAAAGTAATCTATTTTTTAGCTCACTTCTATCTAAGTCATCACTACTTTCTATAATTTTTTGAGTATCGATAATGAATTTATTAAATTCATTAAAATCAAATTGCAAAATACTTTCCTTTTCTTTTGCATATTGTTTTATAACAACCTCTATCAAGCTCTCAGCTTCTAAAGCTATTTTATTAGTTATTAATCTATATCCAATAAAAAACAATACGATTAACGATACACTTACTAAGAGATAATACTGATGCTTTCTTTTTTTTAACGGAAACTTCATAAAAACTAGTTATCCAACCACTTTTTAAATTCTTTGATTCTTTGAGCGCTCACTAAAAGCATTTCCTCTACATTTAAGTTTGGTTGTAATTCTATTTTTATACGATTATTACTGTATTTTGATATGTTATTAATCGCTGAATGTTGAATAATATATTTCCTATTAATCTTAAAAAAATATTTTTCAGATAGCTCTTCTTCTAAGCTAGAAATTGTCCCGTCATAAAGATAACTTTCGTTATTAAAAGTAAATAAGAATAAATACTTTCCTTGTGCCATAAAATAAGCAACGTCTTCTCTTTTTATAGAAATAGATAAACTTCCTTTAGATACCAAAAAACGTTCTTTTTCTTTTTGATGCTGTATTTTGCTATTCATTTGCAATAGTAATTGCTCTAGCTTATCAGTATATCCTTTATTTTCATTAAGGTTTATGTATTTTTCTATCGCTTTGTTAAGTAACTCTTCACTATACGGTTTTAATAGATAATCTATAGCAAAAAACTGAAAAGACTTAATTGCGTACTCATCAAAAGCTGTTGTAAAAATAATAGGTGTTGAGATTTTTAAATTCTCAAAAATTTCAAAACTATAGCCATCGCCAAGGTGAATGTCGCTTAAAATTAAATCACAGGTGTTTTCTTGAAACCATAATATAGATTCTTCAACACTTTCCAATCGCTTTTTTACAGAAATTGAATATGGGCATTTAATTAGTAAACTTTCTAAAGAAGAGGCAGCTAAATCTTCATCTTCAATAATAACTACACTCAATGTCTTCATCTCTAAATAAGGTTTTAAGGGATATGTTCAAAAGTATTAAATTATTTCAATACTATTAACTCTAATTTAACGTCACTAATTATTTTATAAATAGATTAAAATATTCGTTTCGCTAATACAAATTCATTTTTCCAAAACGATTCATTCATTGAAGATATAATAACCCCTTTTGAAGTTGTTGAATGGATAAAAAATATTTCACCACTCTCTATTGAAGTTATTAAACCAACATGATTTACTCCTCCTTTTAAACGAGCAATATCAAAAAAAAGCAAATCTCCTTTTCTTACTTCTTCTAAATCAATTTCGTCACCTTTAAAACTAATTTCTTTTGATGATCTTGGTAATTTTATTCCTACTTTTTTAAAACAAGTATTTACCAATCCAGAACAATCCATTCCGCTTTTGGTTGTCCCACCTGCCCTGTATGGAACACCGATAAATGAATTTGCTTTTTTTAATAGCTTGTTAACTAAAGTAACTCCTGATATACTTTTAACCTCATTAACTCCCTTTTTATTCGTTTTTGTATATTGATACAGAATAAAGCTAATAATTACAATCAATAAAAAAACATTTTTACGCATAAATTACAAAACTCTTTTCGCTTTAATAAATGCTCTTTTCCAATATTTTTCATGCAGTGACGTAACAATAACTCCGCGAGAACTTGTAGAATGAATAAAACGGATATTTCCATTTTTTATAGAAGTAACCAAACCTACATGATTAACGCCTCGGCCTTTTCTAGATGTTTTAAAAAATAATAAATCGCCACGTTGTACCTGTCGTAAAGAAATTACATAGCCTTTAGTGTACATATCACGTGATGTTCTAGGTAATTGAACTTTACGCTGCTTAAAAGAAGTATGAATTAAGCCAGAACAATCCATTCCTCTATTTGTCATTCCTCCATATTTATATGGTACACCTTTATAAGTTACAGCCGTCCAAACAATTTTATCTGCTATGGTTGGGTTTCCTTTTGAAGGAGTTTTTTTTACTATTACTTTTTTCGGTTTTTTATATACTCTTACATTTTTTGATGCTCCACACGAAATCATCAAAAAAGAAAGCATTAAAATAAAGAGTGTCTTTTTTATCATGTTATTATCAAATCGAACGCAGTCGAAATTTAATTCTTTTATTCTTTATATCACCCGACTGCGCTCGAGAAAATATACACTAATTTAATCCGTTTACAATTAACTTGGCTGTTTTTTCTGAAGCTCCTTTGCCTCCTAACTTTTGCTCTAAATCAAAATAATCCAAAAACAAATGTTCTCTTTGTTTTTCATCAAGAATCTTAGTTAATTCAGTTTTTAAATTTTCTTTCGTAAAATCATTTTGAATCAATTCGGTTACAACTTCCTTATCCATAATTAAATTTACCAACGAAATATACTTAAGTGTAATAATTCGTTTTGCTATTTGATATGAAATATTGCTTCCTTTGTAACAAACAACTTGAGGCACTTTAAACAAGGCTGTTTCTAAAGTTGCGGTTCCTGATGCTACCAAAGCTGCGTGTGAAATACTTAATAAATCGTATGTTTTATTATTGATAAACTTCACATTTTTATCGTCGATAAACCCTTTATAAAATTCGTTAGTTTGACTTGGTGCTCCTGCTACGACAAACTGATAATTAGAAAAATCATTTACCAAAGATAACATTACCGACAACATTTTAGTAATTTCTTGTTTTCTACTACCTGGTAATAAAGCTATAATTTCTTTATTTCCTAAACCATGTTTTTCTCTAAAAGTGGTTTCGTCTATTTGTTTTCTACCAGCTATTCCGTCAATTAACGGATGTCCAACAAAATTTACGTCGTAATCATATTTTTTATAAAACGCTTTTTCAAAAGGAAGAATTACAAACATTTGATCTACGTCGCGTTTAATATCCTTTACCCTACCAGCTCTACTAGCCCAAACTTGTGGCGAAATATAATAGTTGGTTTTAAAATTATGTTTTTTTGCCCATTTAGCTATCCGAAGATTAAATCCAGAGTTATCAATAAAAACAAGTACATCAGGATTAAATTGAGCAATATCTTTTTTACAAAAAGATAGCATTCCTAATACTTTGGGTAAATTCATTAATACCTCAACAAACCCCATAAAAGCCCTTTCCTTGTAGTGTTTTACAAGTGTTCCTCCAACTTGCTGCATTAAATCGCCACCCCAAAAACGAATTTCTGCTTTTGAATCTTCTTTTAATAAAGCTTTCATTAAGTTAGCTCCATGCAAATCACCAGAAGCTTCTCCTACAAGAATATAATATTTCATGAAAACTATCTAAATTTTAAAATCAATGTTATCAATGCTATCACAACAGTAGTAATTAATACACCTCTTGCTCTATAATCTTGATTCTTTTTTAAAAACACCCAAAAAACAAATAAATTAGGAATGGCAGCCAAAGCTAAAACAGGTCCTAACACTCCTCCTTCTACTACTTTTGTATAAGTTTCGGCTAATGAATGAATAGATATAAATTCTAAATAAATAAACAGACCGCATACAGTAGCAAATATCGATGTTAAAACGCCAATTATTACTTCTTTATTTATATGTCCCATGAATTAAGTTTTTGAATTGCGTGATGTGCAGTCATATCAAATTGAACAGGAACAACAGAAATAAATCCGTTTTCTAAAGCCCAAATATCAGTATCCTGCCCTTTATCTTTATTTACAAATTCACCCGATAACCAATAATACTCTTTACCATAAGGGCTTTTGCGCTTGTCGAAATTTTCTTTCCAATATCCATTTGCTTGACGACAAACACGTACTCCTTTTATCTCTTCTTCTTTTAACTTTGGAATGTTTACGTTTAAAACTACTCCGTCTGGTAACCCATTTAATAAAACGTTTAACACAATTTTTTCGATAAACTTTTTAGCGGCTCTAAAATCAGCATGCCAATCAAAATCTAATAACGAAAATCCAATAGCAGGAATCCCTTCAATACCAGCTTCAATAGCCGCACTCATAGTACCAGAATAAAGTACATTTATTGATGAATTTGCACCGTGATTAATACCTGAAACACATAAGTCTGGTGTTTTATTTAAAATTTCATTTTTTGCCATTTTAACACAATCTGCTGGGGTACCAGAACAACTATATTCAATTTGCGGTCCTTCATCAATGGTAATAGGATTACAGCGTAATACATTATCAACTGTAATAGCATGCCCCATTCCACTTTGTGAACTATCAGGAGCTACAACAACAACATCACCAATTTTATTCATTATTTCAATAAGCATACGAATACCAGGTGCTGTAATTCCATCATCGTTTGTTACTAAAATTAAGGGTCTTTCTTGCATAGTATGTAAGTTTTACAACAAATGTAACATAAAAAAAGCATTCTTATTTTAACATTTTATAAAGAAACAATCCTATATATTATGCGTAAAATTGTAGTAATCAAACACAAATAACATGGTTCGAATTATTATCTATTTATCTGTTTTTATTATTTCTACTTTTTCTGCAATAATAAAAGCTTCATAAAAAGATCTTGCTTTTTATTTTTAATTTATAAAACTACAAGCTAAAAAGCACGACCAATATAACATATAGATTATAAAAACAACTCAATATTTAGTTATATACAAGCATCACTATTAAATATGGCATTATTTTAGTAGCTTAGCAACATTAGTACTTAATTATAAAGACAGTAGATATATGAAGACGAAATTTATCATTCCTTTTTTAGCGGTAACGCTATTATTTTCAAACATTATTTTTTCAAATACCGTTTCAAAATCAGACCCAGAAAAGGATAGAGTAATTATTTATGTCTTAAAAAACATTTTAAGCAGATATCATTATGTTCAAAAAGATTTAAACGATGATTTTTCAGCACATGTTTACACTAATTTTATTGATGGATTAGACCCTAGTAAACGATATTTTACTCAAGAGGATTTAAAAGAATTTTCGCAATTTAAATATCAAATAGACGATCAATTAAAAAGTAGTAACATTGACTTTTATAAATTGGTATACAATCGATTTTTATCTAAGTTAACAACTGCTAAAAAAAATTATCGTGCTTTGCTAACCCAATCTTTTAATTACAAAAAGAAGGAAGTTATTGATATGGATTTTGAAAAAATTCCTTTTGCTAAAAATGAAAGTGAATTGGTAGATTATTGGAGAAAACAATTGAAACTTTCTATTTTAAGTAGAATTGAAGATGCAGAAGAATTACAAAACGATAAAGCAAAAAAGGATAAAACGTTTAAAAAGAAAAAATTTTCTGTATTAGAAAAAGAAGCTCGGAAAGAAGTTTTAAAAAATATGAACGAATTATACCAACGTATTGATGAACTTGAAAATTCTGATTGGTATTCAACTTTTTTAAACAGTGTAGTCAGTGGGTTTGACCCACATACAACCTACATGTCTCCTCGTTTAAAATCTCGTTTCGATCAAGAAATGTCAGGTAAACTAGAAGGTATTGGTGCTCGTTTACAAAAAAAAGGAATTTACACCCATATTGTTGAACTTATTTCCGGAGGTCCTGCTTGGAAACAAGGTGACTTAGAACCAGATGATATTATTTTAAAAGTAGCTCAAGGAGATGCAGAACCTTTAGATATTGTTGGAATGCGTTTAGATGATGCAATTAAATTTATCAAAGGAAAAAAAGGCACTGAAGTTCGTTTAACCGTTAAGAAAAAATTTGATGGTTCTACAAAAGTAATCTCAATTATTAGAGATGTTGTGGAACTAGACGAAACGTTTGTAAAATCGAGTATTGTTGAAAAAAATGGTCAAAAATACGGAGTTATCGACCTACCAAGGTTTTATATTGATTTTAATGACTTAAGCCGTAGAGATGCTGCTAAGGATATGGAAAAAGAAATTGAGCGTTTAAAAAAAGAAAACGTAAAAGGATTGATTGTTGATTTACGTGATAATGGTGGTGGCTCTTTAAAAACAGCTATTGAAATTGGTGGCTTATTTATTGAAAAAGGCCCTATTGTACAAGTAAAATACAGAGATGAAGACCCGTTGGTTAAAAACGATACTGACGCTAAAGTTCAATGGAATGGTCCTTTAGTTGTAATGGTTAACGAGTTTTCTGCTTCTGCATCTGAAATCTTTGCAGCTGCAATGCAAGATTATAAACGTGGGGTAATTATTGGTGGTAAACAAACCTACGGAAAAGGAACCGTGCAAAATGTATTACCTATTAATCGTTTTTACGAAAAATACCCGAGTGATTTAGGTGCGTTGAAAATGACGATTCAAAAGTTTTACAGAATAAATGGAGGTTCTACACAAATAGAAGGAGTTTATTCTGATATTTCATTACCTAGCAGATACAGTTATATGAAATTTGGTGAACGTGATTTAGTAGGTGCATTACCTTGGGACAAGGTACAACAAGCTAAATACCAAACAACAAACTCATACAGTAATTTTGGTGATGCTGTGTATAACAGCCAACAGCGTGTTTTAAATGATAAAAAGTTTAAAAAAATTAACGAATACGCAAAATGGCTTAAGAAAAACCAGGAAGAAAGAGTGTATTCTTTAAACTACAATACTTTTAAAAAAGAAAGTCATGATAAGATAGAGGAAACTAAACAATTTAAAGATATTTTTAAATTCAACTCTAATTTAACTTTTAACTCCCCTAAATACGAGTTGAACCTATTTGCTAAAGACACTGTTTTAAAAGAAAAACGTGTGGTATGGCACAAAAATTTGAAAAAAGATATTTATTTAAATGAAGCTCTTAATGTACTGAGTGAATTAAAAATGAATAAAAATTACACAATAGTAAAACAATAAAAAAGCAGCCTTTGGGCTGCTTTTTTATTATATCTCTTTCTAATTATGATCTAAAGTCATTCTGAACTTGATTCAGAACCTCATCCTAAGGGTAATCGCTTACTAAACCAACTCTAATCTTACTACCAAGCCTTCGTTAGCTCGAACATTAAAAACAGTTTCGTCTTCAAAAATTAAATACTGTCCTTTTACACCAACTAAAACACCTGTATAAGTTTGTTCTTTTACAATATTTAAACTTTTAGGTTTTAACGGATATTTTTCAACCGGAAAATTAATTATTGTTTCCTTATTATTTTCTATGATATATTCTTGAGCTTCGGCAGGAATATATGTTTGTAGTTTTTCTTTCCAAGATATTAAACTTTCATCTTCAACATCGTTCTTAAGCATTTTACGCCAATTAGTTTTATCAGCCACATATTCTTTTAAAGCAACTTCTGTAATTCCTGCTAAATAACGATTAGGCACCTCAACAATTTCAATTGCCTCATGCGCTCCTTGATCTATCCAACGTGTTGGTACTTGCTGCTTTCTAGTAACTCCAACTTTTACATTACTAGAATTGGCTAAATACACAATATGTGGTTTTAATTGTACGTTTTTTTCGTATTCTAAATCACGATCTTCAATACCTAAATGTGCTTTACTTAATTCTGGTCGCATAATCCAATCACCAGCATTGGGTGTTTCAAAAAAACATTTTTTACAAAACCCTTGGCGGTGTATCGTTTTTTCTAAATGACAGTTTAAACATTCGTACGTAACAAAACTTAGTGTTATTTCTTTATTTAACAACTGATTTACATTTATAAAATCAGATTTCATATCTAAATAATACGCAACCGTCTCTAAATTTTCGGTTCTCATTTTTTTTAAAACTCCTTGGTATTGCATGTCTTAAATTTTATTACTTTTAGCTTCACAAACTTACAGTAAAAAAATTAAATTAAGAGCTAATCTATGTCGTTTCCATTTATAAATTCTATCATTTCTTGGTTTTTAAAAAAGCGCAAACATCAAGTAGAATTGTTTTTAAAATACCCAATTGATGTACAAAACGAGTTATTACAAAAATTATTAAATACTGCAAAAAAAACTGAATTTGGTAAGCTGTATGGTTTTTCGTCAATAAAAAACTATACTGATTTCGCAGCCAATGTTCCTATTCAAAAATATGAAAGTATAGAACCTCTAATTGAACGCTGTAGAAAAGGAGAGCAAAATTTATTCTGGCCTACTCCTATTCATTGGTTTGCAAAAAGTAGCGGAACCACCAATGCTAAAAGTAAGTTTATTCCAGTTAGTGATGAAGCTCTAGAAGACTGCCACTTAAAAGCGGGAAAAGACATGTTGTGTTTATACATCAACAACAACGAAGAAACACAAATGTTTACAGGTAAAGGGTTGAAATTAGGCGGTAGCACAGCTATTTACGAAGATAATAATTCTTATTTCGGTGATTTATCAGCAATTATAACCGAAAACTTACCTTTTTGGGCAGATTTCAGTTCTGCTCCTAGCTCTGAAGTTTCTTTAATGGCTGAATGGGAAACTAAAATGGAAGCTATTATTAATGAGACTATTAACGAAAACATTACGAGTTTAGTTGGTGTTCCTAGCTGGATGTTAGTTTTATTAAATCGTGTTTTAGAAAAAACAGGGAAAAATAATATTTTAGAAGTATGGCCTAATTTAGAAGTATATTTTCATGGTGGCGTAAACTTTAATCCTTATCGAGAGCAATATAAAAAACTAATACCTAAAGAAAGTTTCAAATACTATGAAACCTACAACGCATCAGAAGGTTTTTTTGGTATTCAAGACAGAAATAATTCTAACGAGATGTTACTCATGTTAGATTATGGTATCTTTTATGAGTTTATTCCAATGAGTGATTATAATGGTGAAAACTCAGTTGCTATATCGCTTTCTCAAGTAAAAAAAGGAATTAATTACGCTGTAATAATTACAACTAACGGTGGTTTATGGCGTTATTTAATAGGTGATACTGTTAAATTTACATCAACAAATCCATATCGTATAAAAATTACTGGTCGTACCAAACATCATATTAATGTTTTTGGTGAAGAATTAATTATCGAGAATGCTGAAAAAGCATTGAAAATTGCTAGCCAAAAAACCAACGCTAATATTAAAGATTATACTGTTGGCCCTGTTTTTATGAATGACAAAAAAAGTGGTGCGCATGAGTGGATTATTGAATTTAGTAATCCACCAAAAAACATTACTTATTTTACTCAATTATTAGACGATGCTTTAAAAACTATTAATTCTGATTATGAAGCTAAACGATATAACAATATGACCTTAGCGATGCCCATAATACACGAAGCCCGTGAAAATTTATTTTACGATTGGCTAAGAGAAAAAGGTAAATTAGGTGGACAACACAAAGTACCCAGACTATCTAACAAACGAGAATTTGTTGAAGAATTATTAAAATTATAATTAATATGAACTCTTTCTTAAAACAAAATACTTCTTTGTTATTAGAAGATCCTGAATTAGCAAATGCTTTTCAAAATATAGTGAAGTTAGAAAAACACCCAAAACATCATATTTTACATGAAGCAGGCAAAATTTGTAATTATATGTATATAATTACATCTGGTATTGCTCGTGTGTTTTATTATAAGGAAGATAAAGATGTTACCGTTCATATTTCAACAGAACAGGAAACAGTCACAGCTATAGATAGTTTTATTCAACGTAAAAAAAGTAAATATACTATTGAAGCTATAGAAGATTTAGAAGTTTTAAAAATTAAGCATACCGATTTAGAAAACTTATTTGAAATAAACCCAAAATTTGAACGTTTTGGCAGATTGTTTTTACAACAAATTTATGTTGAACTAGTAGAACGAATTGATGACTTACAGCTACATACTGCAAAAGAACGTTATCAAATTTTATTAGATAAAAAACCGCATCTTTTTAAGAGAATTTCAGCAAAGCACATTGCTTCTTTTTTAGGTATGACTCCGGAAACTTTTAGTAGAATTAGAGCAAAGTAGTTTTCTTGATAATTGTCAATAATTTATAGCAAACTATAAAATACCTTTGTCTTATAATCTACATTTATGATAATAGCAGACGCTTTACAACAGTTTTATAAAGAAAATAATTTTGCAAAAGATGGTGGTGAAAGTGAAGACACTTTTAACTTAAAATTTAAACTATTCACTTTAAAACTCCCTAATTCTCAATTCAGAAAAGAAGTCGTTCACATTCATGATATTCAACATATTTTATATAATTGTGACACAACATGGAAAGGAGAAGCCTTTATTGCAGGCTGGGAAATATCAACAGGTTTATGGAAACATTTCCCTATCGGTTTTATGAGTTTATGGGCAATGGGATTTTCTTTATTAAACTACCCTAAAGATGTTTTTAAAGGTTATAAAGCGGGTATAAACACAATTGGTATAGTAGATTTAAAACTTAGTAAACAAGAATTATTAGTATTATCAATTGATCATTTAAAAAAGAAAATTCAAAAGAAAAAAAATATTAAAATGAATATTTTACATTATCTTATTTTTACTTTTTGGATGCTAGTTAGTCTTATTCTTTTTTTATTTCCTTTTAGTATATTACCTTTTTTACTATTATTCTAACAGGCAATTTATATTGTGTAGCTACAGGAACACCTCTTTTGTAAGCAGGTGTTATTTGGGGTAATTTTATAATCGAAGCCCTTAAAACACTATCTAATTTCGGGAACTGCTGAATAACCTTTTTTGAAGATTTTATTTCTTTTAGTTTAAATATGCCGCTTTTGTCAACTAACAAATCAATTAAAACAGTGTCATTAATTGTTTCCTCTGTTATAAACTTATAAGTAGCAATCGAGTTTTGTATTCTTTTAGTTACTTCTTCATAAAAACAAGCTTTTTTTTCATTAATCGGTAATTGATTACAAATTTTAAACGCGGGTGAAACATCTACTTTTGTAAAGTCAATTACCGAATTAAAGTTATCTTTTTTAGTTTTATTAAAAAAAGAATCGCACGATAAAAACAAAGAAAGTATTATAGCAAAAATAACATCACAAAATCGCATCTAACTGATTTTTAGATGAAAATACGAAAAATGATTTACTCTAACACCTCGCCTTTTAAGAAATAAAATTTTTTAATTTCTTTTAATCTTGTTTTTACTTGACTCGTTAATAAAGAATCTTTGGTTTCAAAACGATTCATATAATTTTTATAATGTTTATATGCGATTCTTTTATCCTTATAAAAATGTTCTGAAGTATTTGCTAATTGAAACAATGCTCTGTGATTTTTATAATTTTCATCATAAGCATCTCTATAAGCATTCATTTCTTTTTTAGGCTCGCCTAACTCTTTATAAACTCTAGCTAACTGATAATATTCTGTATCACGAGCTTCTTTACCTACGAATGTTGCAAACCAGTAATTAAAACGAGCACTTTTATAATCTTTTTTGGCAAAATCAATATCGCCTAAATATGTGAATGATTTAAAATCTTCTCTATCTATTTTTAATGCTTTCTTAAAATTGTCTCTAGCTTTTTTGTAGTCTTTTAATTTAAAAAAACTACGTCCTAACATTTTTTTTGTGTAGTGTTCGTTTGGCTCTATTGAATCAATTTTTTCTAATAATGTAATGGCATCTAGATATTGTTTACCTCTATATAACTTATTAATTTTTAACCTATTTAAAGCAATATGGTTTGTATTTACTTTTAATCCTTTATCAATAAATAAATTTGCCGAATCTTTATCTCTTAAAAGTGTATAAGCTACTGCCAGTTGATGGATAGCTTTTATATGTTCGTTATCATTTTTATAGGTATCTAAAAAACTATTAATTTTTAAATCTCTCTTTTTTAGCATTGCGTACGCAATCCCTATTTGATAATGATAACTTGCATTAGTTTTATCTTTTTGTAGTAAAAAAGCAAAAACATTTTTAGCTTTTTTAGGTTGCTTTGTTTGTAAATACAATTTACCTAACCTATACTTTATTAATAAATTATCTGAATCATCAGCTGTAATTTCTTCAAAAATTGCAATTGCTTTTTGTAACTTTTTTTCCATCTGATAACTTTTGCCCAAGGCTACTTTAGTAGAATATTCGTCTTTTAATAAAAGTGCTTTTTCGTAATATTTAGATGCTTGTTTATAATTATCTATCGAACTATAAATACTTGCATTTTTTTTGTTTGATTGATAATTCTCAGGCAATTTTTTAAGTTGTATTAATGCTTTTTGATAACGACCAATATGTACCAAGCTATCAATGGATTTAAAAGCCGAGGTTTGCGCCTCGACTTTTAAAAATGAAATAATAAGAACAATACTTAAAATTTTATTTTTCATATAATTTTACTCAACTATAAATGATATTGGTAACACATATCCGACCTTTACTTTTTTACCTTCATGCTCACCAGGTTTCATTTGTGGTAACTTTTTAATCATTTCTATTGCTGCTTCTTTTAGCTTCGGATGTGGTGCTCTTGTTTTTACATCTGTAATGCTACCATCTTTATCTATTTTAAACTGTATATAAATTTTCTTTTTTCCTGATTTCAACCCTAAAGTATTTGCTAATTTGACATCAAAATTTTCTCTTACAAAATCCTGTAAACTTCTATTTAAACAACTTTTATCTCCTTCTTCACAACCTGGAAACGTTGGTGCTTTTTCTATGATTGAAAATGGAACATCGTCGCCTTTTATGTGTTTTTTTCTTTCAATTTTTGAGAAATCAAATAAATGAGCAATAATTTTTCGTCCATTAAATCCTGAGAAAATTTTCACATTCATCGTTGAACCAATTTTACTCGAATTAACTTTATCCCTTATATTAAAAAACTCTTGTTTTTCTTCTTCAGATAATTCCTTTATAGATAATTCTTTTCCTAAATCTACCTTACTATCTCCATAATAAGAATCTAGTAAGCTAGTTTTTTCTCCTTTTATTGATGTTAATTCACCTTCTTTACTATTATAAATTGTCATCAGTTCTTCTTCGGCTTCTTTTTTTTCATTATCACTACACGCTGTGTAGAGCACCATACTAGCCAGCAACGGAATTAATAATAAATACTTTAATTGCTTTACTTGTTTTGATTTTCCTTTTGTCATCATAATAATTCTTTTTTTTATTAATGAATGTTTATAAAATTGATTTACGAATGAGATGTTTTCTACCTGAAAAATATCAGCTAATAAATTATTAATGTAATTTTCTTTTTCGGTTCCTTTACTTACCACATCATCTGAAATATATTCGTGTACTAACGATATGCGGTTTTGATACACATACACCATCGGATTAAACCACATGAATATTCTTAAAAACTCAAAAAACAATAAATCTAAGGTGTGTTTTTGTGTACTGTGAACTAATTCGTGCTGAATTATCTTTTCTTGCTTATCTTTCGGAATTCCTTTTCCTAAAAAGATATAATTGAAAAACGAAAATGCTTTAGCATTTTTAGGCAACAACACTAATTTATACGTCTGTTTGTTTTCACTTCCGTATTTATAAACCAAACGAACTATTCTTTGAATTTTTATAATAAAAATGGTTAAAAACAATAAACTACCAATTACAAACAACACGTCTAAATAATTTATAGATTGATACCAAGCGGCTTTTTCTAATACTCGTTGAGGCGATAAAACAACTTCGGGTAATAAAATGGTATACTCGTACGGAACTGTTTTTTGTATGGTTGATATTTTTAAAAACGGTAATAAGAACGAAATAACCGACGTACTTAATAAATACCATCTGTTTTTGGTAAAAAACGTTTCTTTACTTAAAAAGAAATCATATACAGCAACAAACAATGCCTGAAATAAGATAACTTGAATTATATAATTTATCATGAGTCTTTATTTTATGTTATCACTTCGAGTGTTATTGATAGAAATAAACTTGTAAAATGTTCTCGATACAAATTTTTCATATTTCAAAATTTACTAGAACTGACAGTTATTTTTTGTTTTTATTAACTTCCTTTAAAATACTTTCAAGCTCATTAATATTCATTTCGTTTTCTTTCATAAAAAACGATACCATACTTTTAAATGATCCCCCAAAATAACCGTCCATTAACTTATGTAAACTTTGGTTACTATAAGACGATTTTTCTATTAACGGATAATACACATAACCTCTACCTTTTGTTTTATGACCAACAAACTCTTTGGTTTCTAAAATTCTGATAATTGTAGAAACGGTATTGTATGCTGGTTTCGGAATCGGTAATTCTTCTATCACATTTTTTACGGATGCTTCTTGCAATTGCCATAAAACTTGCATAATCTGTTCTTCTGCTTTTGTTAATTGTTTCATCTCTTAGTTTTTACTTAACCAGAAAAATAAATTTCTGATAAATGCTACATTATTGGGTGCGCTTTTAGCATGAAAACCAAACTTAAAAGTCTCCGAATTATTTGTTATTGTTTGCGCCGTAAACATTGCGGCTTCGTCAAAAACTGCCAATTTTCCTTTTCCGTATTTTAAAATTGCTCCTTGATATTTGTCTTTTAAATCGTGTCTTGGAGTATTCCCATTAAACTGCCAAGCAATTGCTGGAGTTAAACAATAATCATCTTTTTTAAATTTTAAAATTCCTTTTGCGGTATCCGGAATTGTAAAAGCCGAACCTGTAAATGTTGTTATCGTATTTATTTTTTTACCTAGGGTTCCATCTGTAATTTCTGAACTGATCAATCGCTCGTTATCTTCTGAAAAAACATCAGGTAAATTTCTTTTTTCCTTTTGTAAATAAGCAAAACCATCGTAAAAATTAAAACCAAAAGCATTTGCCAAATTATTTGCTGCTCCGGCAAAAGGCATGTGATCTGCAATCAAGATTAACCTACCTCCTTTTTTAACCCAATTTTTTATAAAGGCAATTTCGGTTTTAGTAAATGCTGCATGAATTGGTTTCCTCCAGTTTCCTACATTTTTCTGATGAATAGGATTTGCAATTACCAAAATGTCATTACTCTTTAACTTTTTTAAATTGATGATACTATCTACTTTATAACCATCGGCAGTAAGTAAATTAGCAAAAGGCTTAAACCTACCTTCTTTTTGATGAAAATTTTGATGCGTTTGATCTATATATATTACAGGTCCTTTTGATTTTAAAAACCTAGGATTATTAATTTTCGGCGCATCAATATTAGCAACTCTTTGTTGTGAAAAACAAAAACTTGTTAAAAAAATCATTAAGAAAACTACATTATGCTGCCCTACTACTTTCATTTTACAACGTTTAACTTTTCAAATATAACTAAAAAATTAGTTTAAACTAATTTTTTAGTTATAAATAAATGTAACAAACAAAACATACTGTCGTCATATTATTAGATAAATCAGTGTTTTTAACTGTTAAATGTAAAACTATTGTATTATTTTATATCATAGCATTATCATAAAATGCTTTCAATTCGAGTGAATTTAACGATTGAAATGAGTTAAATTTGTATCAATAACATGAGTTTTTACTTCGCGAGCTTGTTCTCGATACAATTTTATACCGTTATCACTTTATAAAATTACTCGAACTGACATTTTAAAAGCAGTTATAAAACAAAGCGGGTTAGATATCATATTGTAATGATAGGAGGTTAAACAATTTTAGCTTGATATAAGCTGATTTATTAGTAATTTAAAAAAATTAAACTATGGATATATTTCTGGCCATTATCGGCTTTTGTTTTGTTTGTTTAGGAATCATTGGTGCTTTTTTACCAGTTTTACCTGGTCCAATTACCAGTTGGATTGGCTTATTATTACTGCACTTAACAAAAGTAATTCCGCAAGATTGGTGGTTTTTAGGAATCACCTTAGCTATTGCTATTATTATATTTATTCTAGATTATTTTATTCCTGCCATGGGTGCCAAACGTTTTGGTGGCACTAAATACGGAGTATACGGTACAACAATCGGACTAATTATTGGTTTATTATCCCCTATTCCTTTCGGAATTATAATCGGTGCTTTTTTAGGTGCATTGATTGGCGAATTAATTTATGATAGCAAAGATACCAACAGAGCTTTAAAAGCATCGTTTGGAGCTTTACTTGGTTTTATTACTTCAGCAACCATTAAATTCTCGATTGCTGTTGTTTATTTTGTTTTGTTTTTTACTACTCTTTGGGAATACAGAAATGCTTTTATTTAAGTTAAACACTTAGTAAATAAGCTTAGCCCCGATTGTAGCATTTGTTTGAGCTCCTCGCAGAGAGCGAGTGCGAAAAGCGGGAAATAGCTTCAAAAAAATAGATTATTTTAAATTTAGAACAAAAAAAAAGCAACCCATCTCAGGGAAGCTTTCCATTGGTTAACAAAACCATGACACTATTTAAAGTGCCTAACAACACAACTAAATGCTACTTTTAAAAAAAAGCAGCCTGCAAATATACAACCATTTTTAAGACTACCAAACTTTTTTATTTTTTTCTATAAAAACTTGCATTTGTTTAGCGTTGTTTAATTCTGCAATTGATTGTATCTTTGCAGCTTCATTAAAAATTATAAAAAACAACCCATGCAATTATCAGAACAAGAAGTTGTACGTAGAGAAAAGTTAGGGAAACTACGCGAATTAGGTATTAATCCGTACCCTGCTGATTTATTTCCATTAGATTCAAATTCAACAAGTATTAAAAACGAATTTGAAGAAGGTAAAAAGGTGATAATTGCTGGTAGATTAATGAGTCGTCGTATTCAAGGAAAAGCTTCTTTTGCTGAATTACAAGATAGCGATGGAAGGATTCAAGTTTATTTTAATCGTGATGAAATTTGTGCTGGTGAAGATAAAACCTTGTACAATGAAGTATATAAAAAATTACTAGATATTGGTGATTTTATTGGTATTAAAGGTGAGTTATTTACTACCAAAGTAGGCGAAAAAACCGTAATGGTTAAAGGCTTTAAATTGTTAAGTAAATCTTTAAAACCATTGCCTTTACCAAAGGTTGATGCCGAAGGAAATACGTTTGATGGGTTTACAGACCCTGAAATGCGTTACCGTCAGCGTTATGCCGATTTAGTAGTAAATCCGCATGTAAAAGATGTATTTGTTAAGCGTACAAAGTTGTTTACTGCAATGCGTAACTTTTTTAATGACTCAGGTTATTTTGAAGTTGAAACTCCGGTTTTACAACCTATTGCTGGTGGTGCTTCTGCAAGACCTTTTGTAACGCATCATAATGCTTTAGATGTGCCTTTATATATGCGTATTGCTAACGAATTATATTTAAAAAGATTAATTGTTGGTGGTTTTGATGGTGTGTATGAGTTTTCTAAAAACTTTAGAAATGAAGGAATGGACAGAACTCACAATCCGGAATTTACAGCGATGGAAATTTATGTAGCCTACAAAGACTACAACTGGATGATGGATTTTACAGAGCGCTTATTAGAGCACTGTGCTATTGCTGTAAACGGAACAACAAAAACTACTTTTGGTGAACACGAGGTAGATTTTAAAGCACCGTACGCAAGAGTTACCATGGCCGATTCTATAAAACATTTTACTGGTTTTGATATTACCGGCAAATCTGAAAGTGAGCTTTTTGAAGCTGCTAAAGAAATGGGGATTGAGGTTGATGCAACCATGGGTAAAGGAAAATTAATTGATGAAATGTTTGGTGAAAAATGTGAAGGAAATTACATTCAGCCTACTTTTATTACTGATTACCCGAAGGAAATGTCGCCTTTATGTAAAGAACACAGAGACAACCCTGAATTAACGGAGCGTTTTGAATTAATGGTTTGTGGTAAAGAAATTGCCAATGCATATTCTGAGTTAAACGACCCAATTGATCAGCGTGAACGTTTTGAAGCGCAGCTTAAATTAGCTGAACGTGGTGATGATGAAGCAAGTGAATTTATAGATCATGATTTTTTACGTGCATTAGAATACGGTATGCCTCCAACATCTGGATTAGGTATTGGTATGGACCGTTTAATTATGTACTTAACAAACAATCCATCAATACAAGAAGTGTTGTTTTTCCCTCAAATGAGACCTGAAAAAAAAGCTCCTGCTGTTGAATTAAATGATGATGAAAAAACAGTGTTAGCATTGATTGAAAAGGCTGAAAAAATTGCTTTAAATGATTTAAAAACACAAAGTGGCTTATCAAACAAAAAATGGGACAAAACCATTAAAGGTTTAACCAAAAACAAATTAGCGAAAGTGGAGAAAACAGACGATGGTTTATTTGTTGAAATAGTATAAATATTCTTTTAAAGAAACAAAAAAAAGCAACCAAATTTGGTTGCTTTTTTTTGTTTCTTTTTTCTAAATATCATTCTTATTCAAATTAACAACCTGCGTCTCCAATCGTTAATTTGAATTGTTCTTTTACAGGTTTTCGTTGTTATTTTTTTCTATTACAAAAACAGCTATTTAAATACAGCCTACTGAAAACAAAAACTCCTAACAAATTGATTTTGAGTAACTAATTATTTTTTACTAACTTTAATGAGCTATGAAAAAACTAATTGAATATTTACCTTTTCAATTTCTGATTTGTTTGATAATCGGGGTTGTTTTACAGTATTACACTCATATATGGCATTATGGTGTTAATTATCTAATTGCATTTACACTCTTATTTCTACTTTTTTTATGCGCATTAAAAAGAAAGAATTTTCGAAAATTGTTTTCTATTAGTGCGTTGTTCTTTTTTATAATTATCGGAATTTCATCTGTATTTATACACAACCCGAAAAATTACAACGATTATTACCAACACCATATCTCTAACAATTCAACAGCAATAGTAAGCATACATAAAGTTTTAAAATCAGACAATTACAATCATAAATTTATTGCTGATATAATTCAAGTTGATTCTAAAAAAACTAGCGGATCGATTTTAATAAATCTAAAAAAAGACAGCATTTCTACAACTTTAACTATTGATGATCGTATCTTTTTAAAACCTAATTTTGAAAACTTAACAGCCCCATTAAATCTGCATCAATTTAATTACAAAAAATACTTAGATAAACAGTATATCTATCAACAGATTTTCATCCATAAGAAAGAATATAAAGTATTACAAAAAGGGACTGTTTCTTTGTATGGATTATCCGCACAATTCAGAAATAAAGTACAAACTTCCTTAAAAAGATACTCTTTTACTAAAGATCAACTTTCTGTAATTAATGCTTTGTTATTAGGGCAGCGTCAAGATATTTCTAAAAATCTTATTGAAAGTTATATCAATGCAGGAGCGGTACATATTTTAGCAATTTCTGGTTTACATATCGGTATTATCTTACTCCTGTTATCATCTTTATTTAAACCTTTAGAGCGTTTAAAATATGGAGCAACAATAAAAGCAATACTCGTCGTTATTTTACTATGGATGTTTGCTTTTATCTCTGGATTGTCAGCTTCAGTTGTTAGAGCGGTTACAATGTTTACATTTATTGCCATTGGTGCTTCTTTTAAGAAAAAAAGAATCGTAGAACATTCATTAATAAGCTCGATGTTTCTTTTATTATTAGTAAAACCTATGTTTTTATTTAATGTAGGTTTTCAGTTAAGTTATCTGGCTGTTTTCGGAATTATTTGGATACAACCACTACTTTACAAACTATACAAACCTAAACTTTGGTTGCTCGATAAAATTTGGAGTTTACTTACAGTTTCTATTGCTGCTCAAGTAGGAATATTACCTATTAGCTTGTATTATTTTCATCAATTTCCTGGGCTTTTTATTATATCAAACCTACTAATCATTCCTTTTTTAGGCGGAATCTTAATCGGCGGAATTTTAGTTATATTATTTGCTTTGTTAAATTTACTCCCGCAATTTCTTGTTGATGTTTACGGATTTGTTATTTCTTTAATGAATAAAATAGTTGATTGGGTTGCAAATCAAGAAGCTTTTTTATGGCAAGAATTATCGATATCTCTTTTCGAAATGCTCAGTTGGTATTTTATAATCGTATTTACGTATCAATTTATACTTGTTAGAAAAGCAAAACAACTGCTGTTTTTATTTACATCCATTGTTATTATACAAACTATTTTCATTTTCGAAAAAAGGAATCGACAACGTAAACAAGAATTTATAGTTTTTAATAAAAGTAGAAAAAACCTTTTAGCAATAAGAAATGGAAATCAATTACATGTTTATCACAACCTAGATAGTTTAAAAATAATTACTGATAATATAATTAAAGGCTATCGGATAAATGAAAATGTAAAAAGTAAGTTTACTAATAAAATACCTAATTACTTAAAATTTAATTCTAATGAAATTATAATTATAGATAGTTTAGGTGTTTATAATATTGGTATTAAAAACGCTATTGTGATATTACAACATTCTCCTAAAATTAATTTAACTCGCTTGATAAACATCTTAAAACCTAAGCATATAGTTGCTGACGGAAGTAATTACAAAAGTTATATAAACCGATGGAAAGTAACTTGTAGAAAACAAAAAACTCCGTTTCATCATACTGGACAAAACGGAGCATTTATTCTTTTTAAAAACTAATTAAATAGCTCCTTTAAAGTTTTTTGAAAACTTTGCCCATTTGGTTTTTTTATAATTTTCTTTTGTAAAATAAGCTAAAACTTTTTCAAACTTTTTTTCATCTAAGTAACCAGGAACTGTTTGAATTAATTGCTCTTTTGGAGTAAAAAAAGCAGTAGAAGGGTAACTCATTTTTCCTTTCATAATAGTTGCTGCTAACTCATGATATTTACTTCTACCCTCTTGAACAAACTTATAAGTTTTACCTTTAAAAGTAATATCTTCTTTTCCTTCACCATCCATTTTTACAGCATAATAATTATCATTAATATACTTAACGATAACTTCATTTTTATACGTAGTTTTATCCATTTTTTTGCACCATCCACACCAATCCGTATATAAATCTACTAAAATAGGTTTTGGGTTTTCTTTGTTTTTTTCTATCGCTTCTTCAAAAGTTAACCAATTAACTTCTTCTTGTGCTTTTACTACAACTGAAATAAATGCAAATACAGCTACTAAAATTATTTTTCTCATATCTCTTTGGTCTCAATAAGTGTTCCAAATTTACAAAAAAACCTATCAAGTTTTTATTCTTGATAGGCTTTATATATATTTTAACGTTTGTGATTTGACTATTTCACTCCGTGCATTAGTTTTTTAATTACTGGATACAACACAGCTGATAACACAGCTAAACCAAGAGATACAAATGTTAGCAACCAGAAAAAGCTACTTAATCCTTCTTCTTGCGCTATTGATTCTGATGATTCAGCAAATACACCTGCTAATTTCATACCAATTGCTACAGCTAAGTACCAAATACCAAACATAAATGCAATCATACGACCAGGTACTAATTTAGATACATACGATAATGCAACTGGCGAAACACATAACTCACCCATAGTATGGAATAGATATACTAATATTAACCATATCATACTTACTGAAGCTGTTTTAGCTCCAGCAGGAATACCTGCAGAACCAATTGCAACACAAGCCATACCTAATCCTAAAAGAGCCATACCAATAGCCCATTTCATATTTGCATTTGGGTTGTATTTACTCTCCCACCATTTAGAAAACAATGGTGCAAGCGTAATAATAAATAATGAATTTAATATTGAGAACCAAGAAGCTGGAACCTCTGTAGTGTCCTTTTGAAATTCTGCATATAACATCCATAATGCTATTACCCATACAATCACAAAACTTAAACCTAAAAATATATTTGATAATGCATATTTTGAAAAAGTCTTTTTAAATAATAAGAATAACACCCATGAAATTATACCTAACGGAACAATTGTCATTAATGAATTTACTATTTTAAAAATTGTTCCGGCACTACCTTCTAAAGTTCTTTGTGTATAATCTTTTGCAAAAACCGTTAAAGAACTTGGTGATTGCTCAAAAATTGCCCAAAAGAAAATGGTTACGAAAGCAAAGAATATTACCGCTAACATTCTATCTCTTAAAACTGGTGTGTATTTAGGAATACGAATTATTAATAAAGCTACAAAAATCCCTAAAGCAACTAAAATAGCTACATTTGAACCTGACAAACTACCTAATTCAAATGGAAATAAATTATATTTCCCTTCTGATATTTTTGATATTGGATCGTTAAACACCCAAGCTAAACCTAATAAAGATGATATAGCTATCATTATTTTTTGAACTCCAGTGAAAGGATTTCTTCCTTCTTCATCAGAAGTAGATTCAGCTGTAATATCATCAATTAAATCTACATTTTTATTTTTTGGTCCATCACCGATTTTACCAAAAATACCTTGTGCAAACCAAAACTGTAACATTCCGAATAACATAAAAATTCCTGCTACACCGAATCCCCAAGACCATCCAACTTTTTCACCTAAATACCCACATAAAAGAATTCCTAAAAAGGCTCCTGCGTTTACTCCCATGTAAAATATTGTGTAAGCTCCATCTTTCTTTTCAGCTTTTCCCTCATACATTTCAGATATAATTGAAGTCATGTTTGGTTTAAAAAAACCACTACCAATTACCAATAATCCTAAACCTGCATATATAAAAAAAGGCGTTTCTACTGCCATACAACCATGACCTAAAGTCATTAATACAGCACCCCAAACAACTGCTTTACGAATACCAATAACATTATCTGCAAAATAACCTCCAACCATAGTAGATAAATACACTAATGATGTATAAGTACCAAAAATTGCATATGCCCATTCACGTGGCCATCCCCAACCTTCATCCATCAATGAAGCTGTAAAGAATAAGATTAATAAAGCACGCATTCCGTAATACGAAAAACGTTCCCACATTTCAGTAAAGAATAGTACAAACAACCCTGCTGGATGCCCTAAAACTTTGTCCTTAAATAAATTTTCAATATCTGTGTTCATGTATATAAAGTTATATTAATAAAAAGTCTTGTAATGCTCAAATACATTACAAGACTTTATTTTATTTTTAGTTATTGTCTGCTAATTCAAAACCTTCAGTTTCTTCTTTTGAAGTTCCTTCAATATCTTCAGCTCCGTGTGTTAATCTTTTTAAAGGTTTTAATATTAATAAAATTAGTATTCCAAACAATGTACAAAACACTGCTATACCTGTAAATACTTGAAATTCTCCAGCACCCTCTGACATTTCCCCTACTAATCCAGCAACTTTGTTTCCTAATCCTGTAGCAGCAAAATAAGCTCCCATCATAAAAGACGCATACTTTACTGGTGCCAATTTTGTAATAAATGATAATGCTACTGGTGATGCGCATAACTCACCTATCGTGTGAAATAAATACGCTAATACCAACCATATCATAGCTGATTTTTCAACCACATTATCTCCATTCATTACTACTTCAGTGCTTGCTTTACTCATAAAGAAAAAACCAAAAGCCATAATAATTACACCAATTGCCATTTTAAATAAAGAAGAAGACTCTTTTCCTTTTCTTCCCCATTTATGCCAAAACCCTCCTACTAATGTACCTAAAACTATGATAAAAAAAGCATTGACTGATTGAAAAACAGCAGCTGGAACTTCATATTGATAATCTAAAAATGATATTAATCTATCAGTTTTCTGTTCTGTATATAAACTCATTAAACCTCCTGCTTGCTCGAAAGCTCCCCAAAAAACAATAATGATTAAAAATGATAAAAACATTACTAACATTCTATCTTTTTCAACTTTAGTTAATGGTTTTTTCATTAACTCTTTATCAGGTGAATCTTTTTTACCTAAAAACTCTCCAACACCTTCTAAATATTTAAGTCCGAACATGTATACAATTTGCCCTAAAGCCATACCAATACCCGCTAAACCAAAACCGTAATGCCAACCATACTCAGCGGCTACAATTCCAACAGCTAAAGCACCAAAAAAAGCACCTAAATTAATTCCTATGTAAAAAACATAAAAACCTTTATCTCTTCTATCATCTCCTTTTGGGTACAACCCACCAACCATTGTTGAAATATTAGGTTTTAAAAAACCAACTCCAATTACAATAAATAATAGTCCTGTAAAAAATGCCCATTGTGTATCAACTGCTAAAATACCATGACCAATACATAATAAAAGACCTCCTAACATTACCGCTTTTTTCTGTCCTATAAATTTATCAGCAATCCAACCGCCAGGTATAGAAGTTAAATAAACAAGCATTGTATATGTCCCGTAAAAAGAAATTGTTTCAGCATTTGTCCAACCAAAACCAGATTGTGGATCACCTAATAATATAGGAGCTGCTAAATACAATGTTAAAATTGCTCTCATTCCGTAATATGAAAAACGCTCCCACATTTCTACGAAAAATAATACATACAAGCCTTTAGGATGTCCCAAAAACTCCTCTTGTTTAACTGTGTTCATATTTTATAAATTATTTTTAATAAAGTTTGTCATTTTAGTATACAAGTGCAAACGTGTATTACCTCCATAAATACCGTGATTCTTATCAGGGTACATTCCCCATTCAAATTGCTTATCTGCTTGAATTAAAGCTTCTGCCATTCTGTAAGCGTTTTGTACGTGTACATTATCATCACCAGTACCATGAATTAATAAATACTTACCTTTTAATAACTCTGGGTAGTTTAATGGTGAATTATCATCATATCCTGCAGGGTTTTCTTCTGGAGTTCTCATATAACGTTCAGTATAAATACTATCATAAAAACGCCAAGTTGTAACAGGTGCTACTGCTATTGCTGCTGCAAAAACATCATTTCCTTTTAATAAACAGTTGGTACTCATGTGTCCTCCAAACGACCATCCCCAAATACCGATTCTTTTTGCATCTACATATGGTAACTCAGTTAATTTTTTAGCTACTGAAATTTGATCTTCTGTTTCGTGTTTTACCAAATTCATATAAGTAACTTTTTTAAAGTCTCTTCCTTTAAAACCTGTTCCTCTTCCATCAACACAAACAACAATATAACCGTTTTGTGCTAACATTTGGTGCCAGTAATCATTAGCTCCATTCCAACTATTTTTTACATTTTGAGAACCAGGCCCAGAGTATTGATACATTAATACAGGGTATTTTTTATTTGCATCAAAATTAGCAGGTTTAATGGTATACATATTTAAGTCGTTTCCGTTTACATTAATTGTAGAAAACTCTTTTTTACTTAAATTATACCCAGCAATAACTTCTTTTAAAGCAGCATTATCTTTTACTGTTTTTAACACTTTACCATCGGCATTTCTTAAAGAATATACTGTTGGTGTATTTGCATCAGAAAAAGTATTGATAAAATAATGATTGTTTTTACTAAAAGAAGCGCTGTTTGTTCCTGAAGGATTACTAATTATTTTTTTATTCTCTCCAGTTAAAGAAATACTATAAACACCACGATTTATTGAACCATTTTCTACTGACTGGTAGTAAACAGTGTTTTTATCAGCATTAAAACCATAATAAGAGGTTACTTCCCAGTTACCTTTAGTTACTTGATTGATTAATTCTCCTTTATTGTTGTAATGGTAAATATGGTTGAATCCATCTTTTTCACTTGTCCATATAAAGCTATTATCATTTAAAAATGTTAAATCATCAGTTACATCAACATAAGCATCATCTTTTTCGTTTAAAACTA
Source organism: Tenacibaculum soleae (assembly GCA_938002045.1). Classification (GTDB taxonomy): domain Bacteria; phylum Bacteroidota; class Bacteroidia; order Flavobacteriales; family Flavobacteriaceae; genus Polaribacter; species Polaribacter soleae_A. The sequence goes on along the minus strand of CALLBA010000032.1, from coordinate 24,746 downwards.
AGGTAGCGTTATAGTTTTTCGCATCAATAAAATACATTTTTAAATCGTTTTGATGACGATTTAAAGTACGTACCGATAAAATATTATCATCTTTTGTCCAATTAATTCTTGGTATATATTCATATTCTCCAAAAATAATTTTTGCGGTTCCGTTTGTTTTTAACGAGTATACATGCAAGGTTACTTTTGCATTATCTTCGCCAGCTTTTGGGTATTTAAAAACATCTTGTGTAGGATATTTTCCTTTTCCATATACATCCATAGAAAATGTTTTTACAGCACTTTCATCAAAACGTAAAAAAGCAAGATTACTACCATCTGCGCTCCATTCAAAAGCTTTTACAAAACCGAATTCTTCTTCATAAACCCAATCGGTAATACCGTTAATAATTTTATTTTTTTCTCCGTCTTTTGTAATCTGAACAAGTGTGTTGCTAGAAAAATCTCTAATAAATAAATTATTATCTTTTGCATACGCTACTCTTTTGCTATCTGGCGAAAAAGTAGGGCGTTGAATATCTTCTCCAATCAATTTTAATGATTTTGAAGCAATATCATACACATAGAAAGTTCCTAAAAAAGAACGACGAAAAATAGGTTTAAAATTAGTTCCTAAAATTAACTTTGTTTCATCACTATTAAAACTATAAGAACTAAATGATTTTAATCCGTTTAAATCTTTACTATCTACAATTGTTGCAACTTTTTCTAAAGTCTTATAATCGTATTTATCTACTGATGAACTTCCGTTACTATAGTTTAATAATGAATAAAAATCTCCATTCATTGAGTTTAATGAATTCATATAATCGGCTCTAAATGTGCCCTTTCTCCATATATCTTCTAAAGAAATATCTTTTTTCTGAGCTTGTAAAAGCGAAGAAAATCCAATGAAAAGTATTAATATTTTTTTCATGTTATGTTGTTGTTTATCTAAAAAGTTTGCCAAGTTTACGGAAAAATCGCCAAAAAACGCCTCAAAAAAAGTAGAAATCGTAAATAAGAACGCTATTTTAACAGGATTAATTTATCTTTGAGCCACCTAAATTAATCAATGAATGTCTAAAATTGTTGCTGGATTTTCTAAACTTACCAAAGAAGAAAAAATAGATTGGTTGGCAAAAACTTATTTTAATAACCAACCTGAAATTATACAAACGCTTAAAAAATACTGGAATGTAGATGAAAAATTACAACAGCTACATGACGATTTTATAGAAAATACGATATCTAACTTTTACATGCCGTATGGTATTGCACCTAACTTTGTTATTAACGGTAGCGACTACGTTATACCAATGGTTGTTGAAGAAAGCTCTGTCGTAGCTGCTGCTTCTTTAGTTGCTAAATACTGGAGTACTCGTGGCGGATTTAAAACCAAAGTTATATCAACTACCAAAATTGGTCAAGTACACTTTATGTACGAAGGCAATAAAACCGATTTAGAAAACTACTTTAATCAGCAAAAACCCTTATTATTAAAAGCCACAGCTTCTATCACCAAAAACATGGAAAAACGTGGTGGTGGTATTTTAGATATTCAATTAGTTGACAAAACAGATAAACTTAACAACTATTATCAATTACATGTTACTTTTGAAACCAAAGATAGCATGGGTGCCAATTTTATCAACTCATGCTTAGAAGCTATCGCGAAAACTTTTAGAAAAGATGATATTGAAGTTGTAATGAGTATTCTATCTAATTACGTTCCTCAATGTATCGTAAAAGCCGAGGTTAGCTGTAAAGTAGAAGAACTTGGTGGTGAAAACCCACAAAAATTTGCACAAAAATTTGAGCAGGCTGTTAAAATAGCAGAAATTGAACCATACAGAGCCGTAACCCATAACAAAGGTATTATGAATGGAATTGATGCCGTTGTTTTAGCTACCGGGAATGATTTTAGAGCCATAGAAGCTGGGGCACATGCATATGCAGCAAAAGACGGGCATTACAAAAGTTTAACACATTGCGAAGTTAAAAATGATATATTTCGTTTTTGGATTGAAATTCCTTTAGCTCTTGGTACTGTTGGCGGATTAACTGCTTTACATCCCATGGCAAAATTATCGTTAAACATGATGCAAAAACCGTCTGCAAGAAAACTAATGGAAATTATTGCTACGGCAGGATTGGCTCAAAATTTTGCTGCTTTACGAGCTTTAACAACTAAAGGAATTCAACATGGACACATGAAAATGCACTTGCAAAATATTTTAAATCAGTTAGAAGCTACACGTTCAGAAAAAGAAATTATTACCGCTTATTTTGAAAACAAAACAGTTTCGCATAGTGCTGTTGTTGCTAAATTTAACGAATTAAGAAAATAATTTTGGATAGATTTTACAGCAACGGAAAATTATTATTAACAGGTGAATATGTAGTTCTTGATGGGGCAACTTCATTGGCGGTTCCTACAAAATTTGGGCAAGATTTAACTATTGAACCAATTAAAGAACCGCAACTAATTTGGGGTAGTTTTACCAATACTGGCAAATGTTGGTTTGAAGCCACTTTTGATTTACCTAACTTACGATTAACCTCAGCCACTTTTAGTTCTGATAAAGAAGGTAGTGCCGAATTTATAGCAGAAACATTATCCGACATTTTACAAGAAACAAAAAAGTTAAATTCTAATTTTTTAAATTCTGAAAACGGATTTATCGTAAAAACCAATTTAACATTTCCTCAAAATTGGGGACTCGGAAGTTCATCAACCTTAATTAACAATATTGCTACTTGGGCAAATGTAAATCCGTTTACGTTGTTATGGAATGCTTTTTCTGGAAGCGGCTACGACATTGCTTGCGCTAGCAACAACTCGCCTATTTTATATCAACTAAAAAAGAATCTATCGACTACGCTCGAGATGACACCTATTGTTAGCGAGGTAAAATTCAACCCGAATTTTAAAGACGAATTGTTTTTTGTATACTTAAATCAGAAACAAAATAGTAGAGAGGGAATTGCACATTATAAACAACATCGAGAGGTTGCTAAAAATTTAATTCCTGAAATAAATAAGCTTACGCAAGAGTTTTTAAAGGCAAACTCTTCTTTAAATTTAAATAAAATAATATTTGAGCACGAACAATTAATTAGTTCAATTATTAAACAAACACCTGTAAAAAAACGATTATTTCCTGATTATTTTGGTGAAATAAAAAGTTTAGGCGCATGGGGTGGCGATTTTGTTCTAGCCACGGGAAATGACAACACCTTACCTTATTTTAAACAGAAAGGGTACGATACAATTGTACCTTATAAAGAAATGGTTTTATAAAAAGTTCTTGATACAATTTTAAATAAAAATCAAAATTACTCGAACTAACAAAATACAAAATGAAGAAAGTAATTATAATTGGTGGTGGTGCAGCAGGGTATTTTACAGCAATAAATGCAAAAGAAAATAATCCTGATTTAGATATTACGATTCTTGAAAAAGGAAAAGAAGTTTTACAGAAAGTTAAAATTTCAGGTGGAGGACGTTGCAATGTTACACATGCTTGTTTTGAACCTAAAGAACTCGTAAAATTTTATCCTAGAGGAGAAAAAGAGCTTTTAGGACCTTTTCATCAGTTTATGACTGGTGATACTTTTGAGTGGTTTGACGACAGAGGAATTCCTTTAAAAATTGAAAGTGATAATCGTGTGTTTCCTGAAGCAAATACATCACAAGTAATTATTGATTGTTTTCAAAAAACAGTTGATAGTCTAGGTATTACAGTTTTAAAAAATCATGGTGTAAATTCTGTTGAACAACAAGAAAACAAATGGCTTGTAAAAACCAAAAATCAGGAATTTACAGCTGATTTTGTAGTCGTTGCCGCAGGAAGCAGTAAAAAAGTATGGGATTTATGCAAAACACTTAATCATACAATTATTGAGCCCGTTCCTTCTTTATTTACATTTAATATAAAAGATAAACGAATTATAGATTTAGGCGGTATATCGGTACCTAATGCCGAAGTAAAATTAGTAGGAACAAATTTTGAAAATTCTGGTCCGTTATTAATTACACATTGGGGATTAAGTGGTCCAGCTATTTTAAAACTATCTGCCTTTGGCGCAAGAATATTAGCTGACAAAAATTACCAATATAATGTTGTAGTAAATTGGCTGGGGCAAGATTTTGATTTGGTTTTAGAAGAATTATTGCAGTTAAAAAAATCACAACCTAAAAAACAAGTTCATTTAAAATCACCTTTTACTGATATTCCTCGTCGTTTATGGGAACGTTTTGTTGCCGCTGCAGAAATTAAAACTACTCAGAATTGGGGCGATTTAAGTAATAGACATTTAAATAATTTAGCGACTCAATTGACCAAAGGTTTATTTAATGCTAACGGACGCACCACTTTTAAAGATGAATTTGTAACAGCTGGTGGTATAGATTTAAAAGAAATAAACTTTAAACGTTTTGAAAGCAAAAAACATAAAAACCTCTTTTTTGTAGGTGAAGTTTTAAATATTGATGCTGTTACTGGCGGATTTAATTTTCAAAATGCTTGGACTGGCGGATTTATCTGTGCAAAAAGCATTTCTGAATAATACTATTTTATATAAAAAAGACCTTTTACTGTATTTAGTAAAAGGTCTTTTTTTATGTTATTCGATTTTAGTTTAAACCGTAGCAGATGCCTTCATCGACTTTCTATAAGTATAAGAATTAAAAATATTTCTTTTACCATAGTTATTAATAGACTTTGCGTTTATAAACTTAAGAAATATTTTTTTAGTTACTCCAAAATACTCATACGTATTCCCATCGGTAAAAGTAACCTCTAACAACATACTTTTATGCTGATAATCGGCAACTTTAAACTCGGTAATTGTGGTATTATAGGCCTCTAAATTGTCTTCTTTTGTTTTTGGCGCTATGCTTACTAAAAAATGATAACCATCAATGATTTTAGTACTTACCTCTTCGGCTTCTAACTTTTTATCTTCCTCTAAAAACTTATCTGGATGCCATTCTTTTACCAACCCGCGATATGTTTTTTTAAGCTCTTTTAAATCGATAGCTCCTTCTACATTAAAAAGCTTTTTATATTCTTTAATACGTTTCATTTCTATGAAGTAATTTAGCCCGCGAAATTAGTTAAATTATCTGAATATGAGCCACAAAGCTATTTTATTTTAGCAAGTAATTATTTAATAACTCATTACGGTACCATAGTATAATAATTGAAATGTCTTTACATCTAAAAGCAAGCAGTTCATAGACATCATAATTCCGTAATTAGACTTATCATAAAATAGGTGTTGAAAATAATTTAATTCATTTTCATCGAAATCATAAAAAACATCGCTTGTTTTAAAATGTGAATCTGCAAAATTACTTATTTGAGATAGTTTATGCACATTCATTTTTATTGAGTAATTATACAAACTATCTATTTTAATTTTTAATTGATCGCCTTTAAAAGTTAACTCATTATTACTTTGAAAAAGAATATTTTTATAAAAACCATTGGTTAGCATATCATACAAAACCTGTTCGGTATTTACCTTACTCTGAATTTCTTCAATATATTTTGATACATTATTTGACAAACGATTAAACTCAGCCACTATAATTTTAGTTTTTTGAAACATTAATGGTTTTTTAACAGCTTGTTTTTCAAAAAAAGAAGTGCGTCCTGCAATTACTTCGGTATTTATCCGAATCGCTTCGGTAATCGATTTATGTGCGGTATAGGTAGAAAGTTTGTGCTGTGCTTGCATTGAAACACACATTAAAAATACTGTAAAAAAAAGAAGCCTATTTTTCATAAAATAATTTTACTGAAAGATAGGCTATTTTATTAACTTTTTTAGCTGTTATTCTTCTTCATAACAGTTAAAAACAATGGTATATCCATATTCAATGGCTTCATTGTATAATTCTTTTTGATCTTCATCAACATCAGCTACAGAATCAAGTGTAAAATACTCTTCTTCTATTTCAGTTACTTTCCACCCTTCAGATTTTATGTAATATTTGGCAAGTCTAAGTGCGCCTTCAATATCTTTATAATCGATATACAAACTTACATAGGCTCCTAAAACTTCGTCGTAATGTTCAGATGATTTTTTTGGTTTTGCTAAGGCATTTATTAAAAACATAATTTTATTTTTTTAGTTTAATTAAGCGAGTTCTCCTCTATGGGGTTTTAAAGCGTCTCTAAAAGTTTTCATATTACTTTCATCAACAATAATAAAAGCAATGGTATGCATTGGGTTTAATTCTTTATGATTTACTTCGTGATATGTTAAACTATCAATTTGCGCAAATTCTTTTAAATGGATACAATGGTGTTTTGCCGTTGCTAATCCGTCAGGGCCTTTAAAATCCCATATTAGTTTTATTTTTCTATCCACAATTTATGTGTTTTATAAAAACAAAAATACTCATTTCTATAATTGAAATGAGTATTTAAATAAACTAACTGATTTTAAGAATTTTGCTATTTACTTTTTCTTTAACGTTAATGCAATCAGTCCCAGCCTAGCAATTAAAAATACTACCATCCCAAAAACTGGATTTAGTAATGCTATTTTAATTCCGCCTGCCAATACCTCTGGAGACATGTTTCCGAACGACTCAATACTATCAAAAGCACTTATTAAACCAATCATTTGTCCTAAAAACCCCCAAACTAAAGCAAATAAACTAATATGCTTAACAAGTGATATTGATTTTTCGTTTTTATCTTCTTTAAAAAATGCCTTAACTAACAATACTACACAAGCAATTAGCATTAATAAAATTGGATACATAAATACTGGTCCACCATCGTTTAATAAATTAAAAAATAAGAAGTTCATAATTTTTTGTTTTAAAGTTATTATGCTTCAAAAGTATTTTTATAATCCGTTACTTTAGCGTATTTTCGATAAAAGTGACAATACAAGCCTAAAACAACAACTTAACAACTGTTTTCTGTAAAAATAGTAAATTCAGTATTCTACCGTGAAATCTCTGGATTTCATCTCAAAAAACACCCTATTTTTAAAAAAAAAGCAGATATTGCAGACGTATGAAAAAACGATATTCTATTTTTAAGTTGATTATAAAAACTACTATTCACTTACTTTTTTGGGTAGGTGTTTATTTTTTTTATAATTATTTTTTAGGATACGGAAGTCAGAATACAGCCTATATAAATCGTTTTTCATTGTTTTTAATACCTATTACTATGGGTATTAGTTACTTTTTCTTATTTTTTTTAATCCCAAAGTATTTACTAAGTAACAAACAAAAACTGTTTGTTTTATACACCATATACACGTTAATTGTTTCTTTCTTTTTTATTGTTTTATCAATACTCTATGCATTGGTATTTTCTGATGTTTTTAAAATAAGCGGAACATCACCAATAACCAAGGGTTTTCTTTTTATAATTTTAGGTGTATATTTTATTGTATTTATTGTGATAAGTATCGGTTTAATAATGAATAATTATAAATCAACTTTAAAAAATGAAGATTTAAAGAATAAAATTTTAGAAAGTCAACTACAATTAAAAGAACAAGAATTGAAGTTCTTAAAAATGCAAATTCACCCACATTTTTTATTCAATACTTTAAATACTTTATATGGATTTGCTTTAAAGAAATCGGATGATGCTCCTGAAATGATTTTAAAACTATCAAACTTATTAGATTATATTTTGTATCAAGTAGACAAACCTTTGGTTTTTTTAGAAGATGAAATTAATCATATTGAAAACTACATTTCGCTAGAAAAAATACGCTTTCAGGAAAGTTTAAGTATCAACTTCATCAAAGAAACCGATTTAAAAAACATCCAAATTGCACCAATGTTATTATTACCTTTTGTAGAAAATGCCTTTAAGCATGGTTCACAAATTAACGATATTTTAAAAATCAACATCTATCTAAAAACCACGAATGATTTCTTGTTTTTTGAGATTAATAATTCAACAAAAAATAATTCAACCTTAAAAAAAGGGATTGGGTTAGATAATATTAGAAAAAGATTAAATATGTTGTACAACAATAAATACCAACTAAACATTGCCCGAAATGAAAATTTATTTAATGCTCAATTAAAAATTTCCTTAAAAAATGGCTAATATACTCCGTTGTGTTATTGTTGATGATGAACCTATGGCTAGAGAAATTATAGCAACTTATATAAAAAAAACACCAAACTTACACCTAATAAAAACCTGTAAAAATGCCTCTGAAGCAATTATTTTTACACAAACTAACGAAGTTGATTTGTTTTTTTTAGACATTAATATGCCCGAAATAAATGGCTTGAGTTTGGCTAAAATCATCAATAAAAAATCAAAAATTATTTTTACAACCGCTTATAGAGATTATGCCGTTGACGGATTCAATTTAAACGTAGTAGATTACTTATTAAAACCCATTGCTTTTGATCGTTTTTTACAAGCTACCCAAAAAGTGCTTCAACAAAATATTACTGTAAACGCTTCGCAAAATAAAGAGTTAGAAAAAGGTTTTATTTTTGTTAGAGCTGACAGAAAAATGATAAAAATAAACCTCAACAATATTCTATACATAGAAAGTTTAGGTGATTATTTAAAAGTTTTTACTGATGACGCAACTATTGTTACTCGAGAAACTATGAGTAATTTATTATCTAAACTACCTATTAATCAATTTTTACGAATTCATCGATCTTATATTATTTCTATTCAAAAAATAAGTTCTTATACAAACGAATTTATTGAAATTAATAAAAAAGCAATACCAATAAGCAGAAGCTATAAAGAATCCGTTTTGCAAAAATTAGCACAAGTGTAGGGTAAATTTTATCTTTACAGCAAAATTTTACACGTTGAATACATCAGAATTTATTTTTACTTCAGAAGAAAAAACAGTAAAAAACTTATCAACTTCTTGGCAAACGCCAAGTAACATTGCTTTGGTAAAATATTGGGGAAAAAGTGATCCTCAAATACCAAAAAATGCCTCTATAAGTTTTACGCTTAATAATTGTCATACTAACACAACAATTGATTTCGAAAAAAAAGAAAACAATTCTGTTATTGATTTTGAATTATTTTTTGAAGGAAAAAAGAAGGACGATTTTAAACCAAAAATTGCAAAATTCTTTGAACGAATAGCAGTGTATTGCCCATATATTTTAGACTATAAAATGATTATTTCTTCTGAAAATTCTTTTCCGCATAGTAGCGGAATTGCTTCTTCAGCTAGTGGAATGAGCGCTATTGCTATGTGTTTAATGAACTTAGAAAAAGAATTAAACCCTAGTTTATCATCAGCATACATCAATAAAAAAGCTTCTTTTTTAGCACGTTTAGGTTCTGGTAGTGCCAGTAGAAGTATCGAAGGTCCTTTAGTTGTTTGGGGATCGCATCCTGAAATAGAAGGAAGTTCAGATTTATTTGGTGTTAAATATCCATACAAAGTACATCCAGTTTTTGAAAACTATTGCGACACTATTTTATTGGTTGATAAAGGAGAAAAGCAAGTTTCATCAACCGTAGGGCATAACTTAATGCACAATCATCCGTATGCCGAACAGCGCTTTAAGCAAGCCAATGATAACTTAACCAAATTGTCAGAAATTCTTCAAAACGGAAATATTAAAGAGTTTATCAACTTAGTAGAAAGTGAAGCTTTAACCTTGCATGCAATGATGCTTACAAGTAATCCATATTTTATGTTAATGAAGCCAAACACTTTAGAAGTTATTAATAAAATTTGGGAATATAGAGCGCAAAACAACAGCAATATTTGCTTTACGTTAGATGCTGGTGCCAATGTGCATGTTTTATACCCTAACAGCGAAAAAACTGACATTGAACACTTTATTAAAAACACATTAGCCAATTACTGCCAAAAAAATCAGTATATTTGTGATAATGTGGGCTTTGGAGCAAAGGCTCTTTAACTTAAATTCTCTGCCGTATGAAAACTTCAGCATTAATAATTACTGTATTTATTTGTTTTTTTTCTGCAGCAATAAATGCACAAGAAACAATTTGGTTTGACACCAATTGGCAAGAAACCACTAAAGAAAACCATGAATATTACCGACCTACACCAAAAAAAATAAAAAATGGCTTTTGGTTAGTTGATTACCACAAAAATGGTAAAGTTCAAATGGAAGGTTTTAGCACTAAAAAAACTCCAAACCAAGAAGTTTTTGATGGTTTAGTGATGTATTATCATGCAAACGGAAACATTTTTCACAAAGCCAACTATGTAAACGGAAAACTTGATGGTGTTCGTAAAGTATTTTACAAAACAGGCGAACTTAAAGAACAAGGAAAATATACCGACGGACAAAGAAATGGTGTTTGGAAAACTTTTTATAAAAACGGAAAAATAGAAACCAAAGGAAAATATCGTAATAACGAAAAAGTAGGCGTTTGGAAAACTTTTTACAAAAACGTATACTAGTTTGTAAACTAGCGCTTTTACTTGTACTTTTGCTAAGTAATTAAATCAACTATGAAAGGACCTTTATTTTACGCTAAAATATTACTTTTTGGAGAATACGGAATTATAAAAGACTCCAAAGGTCTTGCCATTCCTTTTAATTCTTACAAAGGTGTTTTAAAATCAGCAACAAATTTAACTGGTGAAGCCAAAAAGTCAAACCATAATTTAACACGTTTTTACAATTACTTAAACGATTTAAACTCTGATTTAGTTTCTTTTGATTTAGTTTCTTTTAAAAATGATATTGACAACGGTATGTACTTTGACTCATCGATACCGCAAGGATATGGAGTAGGAAGTTCAGGAGCTTTAGTTGCTTCTATTTACGACAAATACGCAACAAACAAAATTACCGTTTTAGAAAACTTAACCCGTGATAAATTATTAGTTTTAAAACAGATTTTTTCTTTGATGGAATCTTTTTTTCACGGTAAAAGTTCTGGATTAGACCCATTAAATTCATATTTAAGCTTACCTATTTTAATCAACTCAAAAGAAAACATTGAGCCTGCAGGAATTCCATCTCAAAAAGAAGGAAAAGGAGCTGTTTTCTTATTAGATTCTGAGCAAATAGGAGAAACCGAACCAATGGTAAACATCTTTATGAATAAGATGAAAAATGAAGGGTTCCGTAAAATGATAAGCGAAGAGTTTTCTTTACACACCGATGCTTGTATCGATAATTTTTTACACGGCGATATAAAGTCATTATTTGGCAATGTAAAAAAATTATCAAAAGTTGTTTTAACCAACTTCAAACCAATGATTCCGAGTGCTTTTCACAAGATTTGGGAAAATGGAATCCAAACAAATGAATACTACTTAAAACTTTGTGGTTCTGGAGGTGGAGGTTATATTTTAGGTTTTACGGAAGATTATGAAAAAGCCAAAACAAGTTTAAAAGATTATAAATTAGAACTAGTGTATCGATTTTAAAATGCAATTTAATGAGTAGTGCATTAAAATTAAATACATTAATTAAAAAGATATTTAGCCTCTTATCAGTTATTAGAGGATATAATATATTAGTATTAATAGCAGCCCAATATTTGGCTGCTATTTTTATTTTTTCTGAACAAAAATCAGTAAAACCTGTGCTTTTTGATTGGCATTTACTATACTTAGTAATTGCTACAGTTACCACGGTTGCTGCCGGATATATTATTAACAACTTTTATGATGAAAAGTCAGATAAAATAAACCGCCCTATAAAAACTGGAGTTGATGCTTACATTAAACAAGAAACCAAATTATCACTTTATTTCTTATTAAACTTTATTGGATTTGGATTTGGCTGGCTAGTTTCTTTAAGAGCTGCTTTTTTCTTTGCCATCTATATTTTTGGTATATGGTTTTACTCTCATAAACTTAAAAAATACCCTTTTATAGGGTTAATTAGCGCCACAATCTTAACAATACTACCTTTTTTTGTAGTTTTTGTACATTATAAAAATTTCTCTGAGGTAATTTTTGTACACGCTATTTTTCTTTTTTTAATTATAATGATTCGTGAATTAATAAAAAAACTAGAAAACATAAAAGGTGCAATCATAAATAATTATAGCACTTTCCCTGTAAAATACGGTGAAGAAATCACTAAAAAATTAATCATTTTATTAATGATTTTTACGTTGATTCCTGTCGGAATATTATTCAATTACCCAGCAATTGAGTATATGAAATATTATTTTTATTTAACTGCTATTGTATTATTCTTTATTGGTTTTTACACTTGGAAAGCAACAAAAACAAATCAATACCGCCTATTACATAACGTTTTAAAGATATTATTATTAATAGGAGTTTTTAGTTTGCTTTTTATTGATAAATCATTAATTTTAGACAAAGTCGTACATGTTTTAGATTAACACTCAAATATTTACTGTACATTTGCACCCTTTTTAAAACAAAATTATGAACTCAAAAAAATCGTCGAGAGGACGACAAGCTGACAGAAACAGCAATCCTCAAGAAAAAAAATCTTTTAAAACTGATAGAAGCAACAATTCTTCTGATAAAAAAAGATTTGCAACTAGCGCTTCTGACAACAGAAAACAGTTTAAAAAAGATTTTAAAAAATCACAAGCTAGTAAAACAACTCAAAAAAACACTGAAGATACTGGTATTCGTTTAAATAAATATATCTCAAATTCAGGAATTTGTTCTCGTAGAGAAGCAGATACTTATATTGAACACGGTAGTGTTTCTGTTAACGGAAAATTAATGACTCAAATGGGTTACAAAGTACAACCTACTGATGAAGTTCGTTTTGACGGAACCTTAATTTCAATAGAACAAAAACGTTATATTTTATTAAACAAACCTAAAAATTACATTACAACCATGGAAGATGACCGTGGACGTAAAACTGTAATGGAAATTATTGCTAACGCGACTAAAGAACGTATTTATCCTGTTGGAAGATTAGATCGAAATACCACTGGCTTATTACTATTTACAAACGATGGTGAATTAGCTAAAAAATTAACACACCCAAAGCACAACGTACGTAAACTATACCATGCTTCTTTAGATAAAAAATTAACCTTAGCTGATTTAGACAAATTACGAGGGGAAGTAATTATTGAGGGACGAAAAGTTTTTATTGATGCTGTTTCGTATGTGGAAGGCGAACGTAAAACCGAAGTTGGGATTGAAATACACTCTGGAAGAAATAGAATTGTACGTAAAATATTTGAAAACTTCGGATATACAGTTACAAAACTAGATCGTGTGGTTTTTGCTGGTATGACAAAAAAGAATTTACCTCGCGGTAGATGGCGTGAATTAACCAGTCAAGAAATAAACACTTTGCAAATGTTATAAAAAAATCCCGAGTTTTAAACTCGGGATTTTTCATTTACTTATTTTTCCTTTTTATGATCTTCCTGTATTTCTTCACTCCTATACTTACAACAGGGATGCAAATTATCATAAGCCTCTTTAGTTGCTTTTATTGCTTTAGTATCATGACCTACATTTGCTACATTTTGCTGAATGGTTTTAATGGTTGTTTTACGCTCATCAATAATCAACTTTAGCTCATGTGTTTGCACATTCCATTGCGCATACTTAACACCTTTACCATTTAAAGCTGCTTTTTCAATACGCCCTTTACACATCATACAAACACCATCTACATTAATAGATACTTTGGCGTTTTTTTTCTTTTTTTGTGCTGATAAAGATACACTCATCAACAAAACTACTAGTACTAATACTGTTTTTTTCATCTTAATCTATTTTAAATCTTAAACCTGTATAAAAATTACTACCAAATACCGGAGCGTATATAATAGTGGTATCAAAGTTTGCTCCAAAAGGATTGTCGCTTCCAAGTATCGGATTTTTTTGCTTATAATTTGTTATATTTTCTGCACCAGCATATATTTCAAACTTTTTAGAAAACACTTTTGTTATTTGTGTGTTTAATAAATTATAACTTTTTGAATATAATGGTAATTGGTATTCAACTGGGTTAGATTGTGTATTAGGTAATCGTTGTTTACCAACCCAATTATAAGTCGCGTCAAATTTCCAATGTGCATCATTTTCATTTTTTTCAGTTTCGTACGATACATTTGCAAAAAAACGATGTTTAGCTTGTAAAGCCTTATCTAAGTTTCCTGATTTATAATCCGTATTTACATCATAATATTTATAAGAAAAACGCGTATTAAAATATGGTATTATATTTTGATTTACCTCTACTTGAAAACTATTAGCAACACTATTTCCTTTTAAATTATAAAATGATATTTCTTGCGGATTTTCCCAGTCTACAACCACCTGATTTTCAAAACTAGTTCGATAAAAATCAAAAGTAATATCTCCTTTTTTATCAAAAAACTTATAACCTTGTAAAAAAGAAACACCATAATTCCAAGCCGTTTCAGGATCTAATCCATATATATTACCCCCAGCATTATCAATATTAATTTGCCTTGATGATGCAAAAAACTGTTGGTTTTCTGCAAAGATATTTGCACTACGTTTTCCTCTTCCTATTGATGTTCTAAACACTCCTTTTTCCCAAGGCACATATCTAATATGTAAACGAGGCGTAACAAATGTTCCTAATAAATTATGTGTATCAACTCTTAAACCAGCTGTAACACTTAAATTTTCAGAATTATCATAGGCATATTCAAAAAATGCTCCTACCGAATTCTCTTTTCGATCGTAATTATTAATTGTAGTAATTTTTACAAATTCATCATACTTATCGTAGGTAAAACTAAGCCCTGTTTTAAATTTATTTCTGGTATCACCAATAATTGAATTAAAAATAAAACTGCTAAAAAAACTTTGATGTTTAATATTATAATCCCTTAAACCAAAGTACGAATCTTGTTTATGATTACTATAAGCTGCTTGTAACCCCATACTTTGAAAAGGCAAGTCAGGAAAAACATAACCGATTTTTGCCGAGGTCTCAAATCGAGATGTGTTTATTTCACTCCCCCAAGCAGTAGTTGATCCTTTATCTATATTTGGATTAAAATTAATTTGCCCTACTTGTTTTTGATCATCTAAATATCTAAAATTGATAAAACTTACCCAACCTTTTTCAGCATCAACATATTGCCAACGGTTCATTATATTTATTTGTTCCGCAAGCGGATTATCTAAAAATCCATCATTGTTTTTATCAAACTTTTCTCCTCTATAATTTCCATGAACATACAAACCTGTTTGCCATTTCTTGCTTATTTTTTTATTTAAATGAGTATTCAGTTCTAACCTACCTCCTGCTGATGCGTATGTATTTACAAAAAACCGGTGGTTTGTATAAGGCTTTACCAACTCTGCATTTATTTGACCCGAAATACTTTCGTATCCATTTACAACACTTCCAGCCCCTTTGGTTATCTGAATACTTTCTACCCAGGTACCTGGTGTAAAAGACAATCCGAATGCTTGTGAAGCTCCTCGTATTGACGGAATGTTTTCCTGCGTAATTAACAAATAAGGACTTGTTAAACCTAACATTTGTATTTGCTTAGTACCAGTTAAAGCATCAGAAAAATTTACGTCAATAGATGGATTCGTTTCAAAACTTTCTGCTAAATTACAACAGGCTGCTTTTAACAATTCGGCACTGTTTATCGTCATTACATTTTGTGCCTCTAAGTACGATTTTTGAGTAGCACTTTTTTTAGCTTTTATGGTTACTTCTTTTAAAGTATTATTTTCTTTTAAAAAATGATGTATTGGTTTTAAATTATTTATTGTAACCGTATCGGTTTTAAAACCAACAAAACTAACTACTAGTTTTTTATATTCTGATTTATACGGTATGGTAAACCACCCTTTTTCGTTTGTAGTTGCTCCTATGTTTGTGTTTAACCAGTAAACACTTGCACCATAGATTCCTAAATTGTCTTTAGATCCGTTTTTGTCCATAATCATCCCTTTAAATTTTTCTTGAGAAAAGGAGATAGTAGACATCAGTATAAACATACCAATTATATGTATTTTCATTATTTTATATCATGTTAAATTTTACAATTCGTTTTTATTAAAAAGAATTGTAAAATCAAATGATAAATACTTCGTGAAGAACCTGAATATCAAAAACTAAATCAGGCGGAGAATAATATTGGTGAGTTAAAGATTGTTTATCTAAAGTTTGAAACAATAATTTAAATGAAGTACAAAAAACTAAAATAAATTTAGCTTGATTGAAACTTATTTTTTCTGAAGAAGATTTCTGAATATCATCCTGTCCATTAATTTGATGAACCTCATCTTTACAACATTTTTTTTTCTTAGTTATAGTTGCACAATCGTCTTTTTTACCTTTGTTACAAGATTTTGCTTCACCTACATAAGAAATATCTACCAAAAAATCACCACAAAAATGCTTTTCTATCGTAAAAGAGAACGTAGAAAACAACACTAATAGCGCCAGTAATACAGTTGATATTTTAGTAAATACTTGTTTCATTGACTACAAAGGTACAAAAAAATAAAAAATTGTTTTTTAAAACAATTGTTAAATCTATTTTTGCAAGTTCTTAATTCAATTTACGATTAAGTATCTAAAACTCATTAACAATGAACTTACTAGAATTAAAAAACAACATTAATAAAATATCAGAAAGTAATAGTACTAAAGAAAACAAATTGCAACAAATTTGTGATTACTTAGCTGCTGAAATTTCATATTACGACTGGGTAGGGTTTTATTTTAAAAACGGAGATAAAGACGAATTAAAATTAGCGCAATTTAATGGAGAGCCTACAGATCACACAATTATTCCTTTTGGAAAAGGTATTTGTGGGCAAGTTGCTGTTAGTAATGAAAATTTTGTAGTACAAGATGTACAAGAGCAAGATAATTATATTTCTTGTGGATGGAAGGTTAAATCAGAAATTGTAATTCCTATTTTTGTTAATAAAGAAAACATTGGGCAAATAGACATTGACTCTCATACAGTTAATCCATTTACGGCAAATGATGAAGAATTATTAGAACATGTTTGTAAAAAAGTCGCTCTTTTTATATAACTACTTTATAAACACTTGATTATTAAGATTATTATATATATATTCGTATTCTTAAATAACCCCACATAATCCCCTAAATTATGAGTACTAAAGAATATCCTTCTTACGCTGCATTAGGCAACACTAATGCTCGTACAAAATCTCAACAATCATTATTAGAAAAATTTACCCTGTGGTTTCGCGATTTTTTAGAAAACGCTGAATAATATTTTTCTTTTTTTAATGTAAAAAACACCATCAAATTTTAAAAAAATTTGATGGTGTTTTTATTTAGCAATAACCTAAAATAACTATTGTGTAAACTTTACTGTTTTAGTAGCTTTGCTAGCTTAACAACACAACAATAATGAGCACTACAAAAACTATTAAATCAGCATTAATATCCGTATTTCACAAAGATGGATTGGAGCCAATTGTAAAAAAATTAAACGAATTAGGCGTTACAATATACTCAACTGGAGGTACTGAAACATTTATTAAAGAATTAGGTATCGATGTAGTTCCGGTAGAAGACATAACTTCTTACCCATCAATTTTAGGAGGACGTGTAAAAACATTACACCCAAAAGTATTTGGAGGTATTTTAAACCGTCAAGATCATGATGGCGATGTTGCTGAAATGAAAGAATATAACATTCCACAACTAGATTTAGTAATAGTAGATTTATACCCTTTTGAAAAAACAGTCGCATCTGGTGCTCCTGAACAAGATATTATTGAAAAAATTGATATTGGAGGAATTTCATTAATTCGAGCTGCGGCAAAAAACTTTAAAGACACTGTACTGGTTTCTTCTATGGATCAATATGCAGATTTCCTAACGCTTATTAGCAAAAATAACGGAACTACATCAATAAGTGATAGAAAAAAATTAGCTGCAAAAGCTTTTAATATTTCTTCTCATTACGACACCGCTATTTTTAACTATTTTAATGAAGACGAAGTTGTTTACAAGGCAAGTGAATCGATTTCTAAAACCTTAAGATATGGAGAAAACCCACATCAAAAAGGATATTTCTTTGGAGATTTAGAAGCAATGTTTGATAAGCTACACGGAAAAGAATTAAGTTATAATAATCTTTTAGACGTAGATGCTGCTGTAAACTTGATGAATGAATTTACAGGAGAAGCACCAACATTTGCAATTTTAAAACACAATAACGCATGTGGTTTTGCGCAAAGAGAAACCATTTACCAAGCCTATACAGATGCTTTAGCTGGTGATCCTGTTTCTGCTTTTGGTGGTATTTTAATTTCAAACACAAAGATAGATAAAGCTACTGCTGAAGAAATTCACAAATTATTTTGTGAAGTTGTAATCGCCCCTTCATATGACGATGATGCTTTAAGCGTTTTAAAAGGTAAGAAAAATAGGGTTTTATTAATTCAAAAAGAAATTGAATTACCAAAACAAACTGTAAGAACTGCTTTAAATGGTGTTTTAATTCAAGATAAAGATTTTATTACAGATAAATTAAGTGATTTATCGTACCCTACAAATACTAAACCATCAGAAAGTGAGTTAAATGATTTGTTATTTGCCTCTAAATTATGTAAAAACACAAAATCGAATACAATTATTTTAGTAAAAAACAAACAATTATTAGCTGGTGGAACTGGGCAAACAAGTAGAGTTGACGCTTTAAAACAAGCCATTGAAAAAGCCAATAGTTTTAATTTTGATTTAAAAGGAGCGGTGATGGCTAGTGATGCATTTTTCCCTTTTCCTGATTGTGTAGAAATTGCAAATAACGCAGGTATACAAAGCGTAATTCAACCTGGTGGATCAATTAAAGATCAACTAAGTATAGATTACTGTAATAATAACAATGTTTCAATGGTTTTTACAGGAACCAGACATTTTAAACATTAATTAAAATCAATGTAAAATACCCACAGATTTTTATTAGATTTGTGAGAATACATTAAAAACAAGTAAAACAACGTACTTTATATGGGATTTTTCGATTTTATGACGGAAGATATTGCAGTCGATTTAGGTACTGCCAATACACTTATAATCCACAATGGTAAAGTTGTCATCGACAATCCCTCTATTGTAGCACGTAACAGATTGACTGGCAAAATTATTGCTACCGGTCATGAAGCTAACAGAATGCAAGGAAAAACGCATGAAAACATTAAAACTATCCGCCCGTTAAAAGATGGTGTTATTGCTGATTTTCAAGCGTCTGAAGAGATGATTAAAGAGTTTGTTAAGCAAATTCCGGCCATAAAAAAGAAACTTTTCCCACCTTCATTACGGATGGTTATCTGTATTCCTTCTGGCATTACTGAAGTAGAAAAACGAGCAGTTATCGACTCTGGTCGCCATATGAATGCTAAAGAGATTTATTTAATTTTCGAACCCATGGCAGCCGCAATTGGTGTTGGTGTTGATATTATGGAACCTAAAGGTAATATGATTATTGACATAGGTGGTGGTACTACTGAAATTGCAGTAATTGCATTAGCAGGTATTGTTTGTGACCAATCAGTAAAAGTTGCTGGTGATTTATTTACTAGCGATATTATGTACTATATGCGTACCCAACATAACTTATATGTTGGTGATACAACTGCCGAAAAAATTAAAATACAAATAGGTTCTGCTACGGAAGATTTAGACAATCCTCCAGAAGATATGATGGTACAAGGGCGAGATTTACTAAGCGGTAAACCTAAACAAGTACAAGTATCGTATCGAGAAATTGCAAAAGCTCTAGATAAATCTATTTTACGTATTGAAGATGCAGTAATGGAAACATTATCTAAAACCCCACCAGAATTAGCTGCTGATATTTACAACACAGGTATCTATTTAGCTGGAGGTGGTTCTATGCTTAGAGGACTAGACAAACGTTTGTCTAGAAAAACAGATTTACCTGTATATGTAGCCGAAGATCCTTTACGAGCAGTTGTAAGAGGTACCGGAATTGCATTAAAAAACCTTGAAAAATACAAATCTGTATTAATCAAATAAATTTTGAATGATTATTTATGCAACAGCTTATTTATTTCTTTCAGAGGTATAAAACCTTTTTGTTTTTTGTCTTTCTAGAAATTATTGCTGTTGCATTAATCTTTAACAACCACTCCTTTCATCGTAGTAAATTTATCAGTTCAACAAATTTTATAACAGGTAGTATTTATAAAAAATCAGCTAACCTTTCTGAATACATTAATTTAAAAAGTTATAACGAAAAACTAACTGAAGAAAACACCGAGCTAAAAAACAAAATAGCCTTACTTCATTCTCTTATTGACACCATAAACACACATAAAAACACAACTAATTCTCATCAAGAATTCTTATATATTAGTGGCAAAATAATAAACAACACTTACAATAACAACAATAATTTTATCACAATAAATAGAGGTGGTAGTCATGGAGTTTCTACTGAAATGGCAGTTATTAATAGTAATGGAATTATTGGAATTACCGATAATGTTGACAACAAGTTTTCTAGAATTCAATCTATCTTAAATGCTAAAAGTAGTATTAACGCAAGTTTTAAAGACAATAATTACTACGGTACTCTTAAGTGGAATGGAAAAAATCACAATATTGTTCAACTAACAGATATACCACGTCAAGCTATTTTTAAAATAGGAGACACTATTGTTACAGGTGGTAAATCAACTATTTTTCCCGAAGGAATACCTATTGGATTTGTTAGTAAAATACCTGAAGAGCTTTCTGCTTCAAACACTATCGACATTAAGCTATTTAATGACATGACCAACTTAAAACATATTTATATAATAACAAACCTTAATAAAGAGGAAATTAAAAGAGTAGAAAATAAGAATGAATAGAACAATTTACATCATATTTTTATTTGTATTTTTACTTTTATTACAAGTTATTGTACTAAATAACATTCTGTTTTTAGGTTATATAAACCCCTACCTATATATTGTTTTTGTTTTTTTATACCCTTTAAACATAAATAGATTTCCATTTCTAACTCTTTCTTTTTTACTAGGTTTATGTGTAGATGCCTTTTCTGATTCTGGCGGAATGCATGCATTTTCAATTTTATTTATCGCCTATATAAGACTCTTTTTTATAAAAACTATCTTTAAAAAAAATGAAGCTGATTATTTATTATTTAACTTAAAACTAGAAACATTTGATAAAGTTTTTAATTACACTGTAATTTTAACATTGGTTCATCACTTCATTTTGTTTAGTTTCATTAATTTTAGCTTTTACTCGTTCTCAAAAGTACTTTTAACCACATTATACTCTAGTATATTCACATTAGTATTGTACTTTTTGGGAAGTTTTATTTTTAAAAAAAAACCAATCTAAAGCAAATTATTGCTTTTAAATTAGCAAAAAATCAATGAAACGAAGTTTCTTACTTGTATTTTTAATTACACTTGTTGCTATAATTTATATTGCTCGATTATTTCAACTACAAATTATTCGTGGGGCTAATTTAAACCCAATACAAAGTTCAGCTATTAAAATTGAATACGATTATCCTGAGCGTGGACATATTTACGATAGAAATGGAAAATTATTAGTAGCAAATCAACTATCGTATGATGTAATGGTAATCCCTAAAGATGTTAAACCATTAGACACGTTAGAGTTTTGTTCTTTATTAAAAATAACTAAAGAAGATTTTAAAAAGCGTTTTAAAAAAGCTGAAAAATTTGCCCGCTGGTTGCCTTCAAAATTCCTAAAACAATTAGCTAAAGAAGATTTTGCTTACTTACAAGAAAAGTTACCAAAATACAACGGTTTTTACATTCAGAAACGTATAATTAGAGACTACCCAATTAAAACTGGTGCTAATATTTTAGGTTTTATCGCTGAAGTAAATGAAAAAAAAGCACGGACAAGTAATTACTACGAACAAGGTGAATTAATAGGTAAACTGGGAGTTGAAAAACAATATGAAAAAATTCTTAGAGGAGTAAAAGGTAAAAAAAGATTTAAGAGAAACAACTTAAATAAAATTACTGGTTCATACAAAGATGGTAAATATGACACACTTGCCGTAACAGGAAAAGATTTAACACTTACTATTGATAGTGAACTTCAAAAATATGGTGAATTATTAATGAAAGGAAAAAGAGGGGGAATTGTTGCTATTGAACCAAAAACTGGTGAAATTTTAGCACTTGTGACCGCTCCTTCTTATGACCCCAATTTATTAGTTGGTCGAAAACGATCTCCTAATTCAGTGAAATTATTTAACGACACCATTAATATGCCAACATTTGATCGTGGCTTGCAAGCCATGTACCCTCCTGGCTCCCCTTTTAAGATTTTAAATGGCTTGATAGGTTTACAAGAAGAAGTTATAGATGAAAAATTTGGTATTTATTGCCATCATGGTTACAAATATGGAGCGCGTAAGAATGAATTCATGGGGTGTCATTGCGGTATTACAGGAAGACCTGTTCGTTTAAAAACAGCCATAGCAAAATCTTGTAATAGTTATTTTGCAACCACCTATAAAAAAATTATTGATAAAACTGACGACCCTAAAATTGGTATGAAAAACTGGAACAAACATGTTGAAAGTTTTGGCCTTGGTAATTATTTAGGGTACGATTTACCCGCAGGAAGAAAAGGAATGGTACCTGATGCTGAATTTTATAATAAATGGTACAGAAACAGATGGAGATCTAGTTATACTATTTCAAATTCTATAGGGCAAGGAGAAATATTAACCACCCCAATGCAATTAGCTAACATGACAGCAGCCATTGCCAATAGAGGTTACTTTTACACCCCTCATATTGTAAAAAAAATAGATAATAAAACAGTTGTAGATTCGACATATTCAACAAGAAGAAATACAACCATAAATCCCAAACATTTTCCAATAGCAATTGAAGCTATGCATGAAGTTTTCACCTACGGAACTGCCAAATGGCACCAGATAGAAGGAATTGATATTTGCGGAAAAACAGGAACTGCTGAAAATAAAATTAAAATGATTGATGGAGAAAAAGTACAAGCTCAAGATCATTCGATACTAATTGCTTTTGCTCCTAAAGAAAATCCAAAAATAGCTATGGCAGTTTATATTGAAAATGGCGGTTATGGATCTACAATAGCAGCACCTATAACAAGCCTTATGATTGAAAAATATATTAAAGGAACTGTTACTAAAAAGCATGTTGAAGAACGCATGATAAATCTAAGTCTTCAAAAAGAATATGATAAATTAATTAAAAAGAAAGATACCCTTGCGTCAGGAAAGAAATAACATTTTTGAAGGCATCGATTGGTTACTTGTTTTATTATACATACTACTTGTAGGCTTTGGATGGATGAATATTTATGCTTCTTCATCAACAGATGAAACTAGGACTATTTTTGATTTTTCAACCAAATACGGGAAGCAACTAATATTTATTGCCTTAACCATTCCTCTTATTATTTTAATTCTTTTTTTTAACTCAAAATTTTACGAGCAATTTGCCAGTCTGTTATATATTATTTCACTTGTTTTATTGGCAGGTGTATTAGTTTTTGGTCGTAAAATTAACGGAGCAACATCATGGTATAACTTTGGAGGGATTAGCCTTCAGCCTTCTGAATTTGCTAAAGTATTTACAGCTTTAGCACTAGCTAAATTAATGAGTGATCGTCAATACAACTTAAAACTAATAAAAAACCAAATAAAAACATTTGTCGTAATGTTTTTACCCGCCTTTTTTATCGCTTTACAGCCAGACATGGGCTCTGTCTTAATTTATTTTGCTTTCTTTTTTGTTTTAAATAGAGAAGGTTTAAGCTTAGGTTATCTTTTATTTGGGGCTGGTTCAATAATTTTATTTATACTAACCATATATTTTGGCTCAAAATGGATTCTTATTAGTTGTTTATCTATTATAACGCTTACAAGTATATATGGACTGTATAAAAACAAACGTTTTCTTCGTTTTAATGCCTTAAAAATAATTGCTTTATATCTTTTTACAAGTATTTTTATTTTTGGAATTGGTTATACTTATGATAATATCCTAGAATCACATCAAAAAGACCGATTTGATATCTTATTAGGAAAAACAACTGATCTTAAAAACAAAGGCTATAATACTTATCAGTCAGAATTAACAATTAGTTCAGGTGGTTTATTAGGAAAAGGTTTTTTACAAGGTGATAGAACGCAAGGGAAATTTGTACCCGAACAAGAAACAGACTACATTTACAGTACGGTTGGTGAAGAGTGGGGCTTTTTAGGAAGTGCTACTGTAATTATCTTATTTACCCTACTGCTATACCGAATTATTTACTTATCTGAAAAGCAAACTAATAAATTTAGCAGGATATATGGCTACGGAATTGCCTCTATTGTATTTTTTCATTTGGTTGTAAACATCGGAATGGTAATTGGATTACTACCAACAATCGGAATCCCCTTACCTTTTTTTAGCTATGGAGGTTCTTCTTTATGGGGATTTACAGTACTTTTATTTATCTTCATTAGATTGGATGCTCATAAAAAATACGATTGGTAAAAAACCAGTATTATTTCTAAAACAACAAAGCTATTAAAGTAAACCTAACTGCTTTGTTGTTTTACAATACCTTAAAAAAGTATAGCTAAACAACTTTCTATTTCTATCTCTTTTCTAGACTTTTAACGGATCAAGAACAAAAGTTGTGTGTGAATTGATATATTGTCGATTTTTGTTTAAAAAACAGATTACTTGGATTCTTACATAGATTTATTGAAGGTTTTATTACAAGAATTATTAATTATACATTTTGATTTAACAAAACACGAAACAATTAAAGATACGCT
>CALLBA010000031.1:0-3092 GCA_938002045.1 Tenacibaculum soleae | reverse complement strand
CTCCTTCTGGTGACATTATTCTTACTAATTCTTTAATCCATTTATAATGCATCTTCTCTGATAAATGAGTAAAAACTGAAATTCCGTATACTACGTTAAACATATTATCTTTGAACAGTAGCGGTGGAGCAATTTTATTATGTACGAACTTAATCCCCTTTATATTATCATTACACCATTTTATGTATTTTGGATTATAATCTGTACCAAAATAAAAATTATTTTCACTCATTATTGATGGTAAGTGCCTTATGACTCTACCAGGACCACAACCCCAATCTAAAATTGTATTATTTTCAGGTTTAGTATATTCTTCTAAAAAAGAGTAGATCTATTTAGCCACATCTTTACCTCCATTAATAAATTTTTCGTAATCTAAATTGAATGTTTCATACATATAAAAATCAGGAGGAATAGTAATTCCTGATTCTTGGCTTAAAAACTTTCTGTTTTTCTTTCGATAGCTAAACTTTTTTATTAAAAAATAAACTCTCTCAAAAACAGAATAAAGATTTAGGTTTAATAATATTTTTTTTATTAGAACTTTCATAAGTGAATAATTCGTGTTAGTTTTGTGGTAAAATTAAAAAAAAATTAATATGAAACGCAGTTATTTATTAGCTATTTGTTTAGCTTTCTCCTTGAATATATTCTCACAAGAATATCTAAATCTAACGACTAATAGTACCAATAAAAATAAAAACATTTCTCATACTGGAACTATAACTTTAGGAAGTTTATTTAGTAGTCTAAATGATCCTTGGAGATTAGGAGAAGGTAGATTTTTAGAGTTGTATAAACCTAATTCTAATGTGTCTTTAAGAGTAGGGAATAACTATGGTAAATTTAGCATAGCTATTTCTGGGGCTGATGGTGCTTTTTTTCCAACAGCAAAAAAAGGTAATATTGTGCTAAGAAAACAAACAACCGATAAAGTTATTTTTTCTCTTAATACTACAAGTAATGACGGGAAGCATTCTTTTGTTTTTGGTGATGATGTAAATAGAAATACATTGAATATTTTCAATAACGGAAGGATTGGAATAGGAACTTCTACCCCACAAGAAACTTTGCATGTAAATGGTAGTATTAGAGGTAATATTGGTACTGGAGCTTTAAGAGTTAAGTCATCTACTGGTTATCTAGATTTAGGTTCTCGAAATACTTCTTGGGCTCACATATATACTGATAGACCTAAAATAATTTTCAATAAAGATGTTTATACAACTAGTAATGCTTTCTCTTCTTATAATAATGATCTTGTTTTAAAAACTTCAGGAACAGAAAGATTTAGAGTAAAAAAAAGCAACGGATTTGTTGGAATTGGTACTACTTCTCCTGATGCTAAATTAACTGTAAAAGGACAAATACATTGTGAAGAAGTGTTGGTAGATTTAGAAGTACCAGCAGATTACGTGTTTGAAAAATATTATACAGGAACCTCTATTTTAAAAGAAGATTATACAATGCCAACTTTAGAAGAGGTGGAAGTTTACACAAAAGAAAACCATCATTTACCAAATGTACCTTCAGCTAAAATAATACAAGCAGAAGGTTTAGAGTTGAAAAAAATGACTAACTTATTATTGCAAAAAATAGAAGAACTTACTTTATATACTATAGAACAAGAAAAACGTATAAAAGCATTGGAAGCAAAACTACATACTTCGAAAAAGAAAAAATAAATTAAAATCATTCACTATCTAGTAAAACTAGACAGTTTGTTTTCTATCATTTTAATGTATCATACTTCAGTTTTTAGGATGTTTTATTCACCTAAACATAATGGTTTCGATAGAATCTTATTGTCTAATAATCAAAAATAAAATTGCATGAAAAAATTATTATATTTCATATTCATTTTTTTGACATTTAATCTTTCACATTCACAATCTTGTGGTTTTGACAGAAATTTAAAAAATGCTATAAAATTAAATGCTAAATATGAAGCTAATTTAG
The DNA here is from genome assembly GCA_938002045.1 of Tenacibaculum soleae. Classification (GTDB taxonomy): domain Bacteria; phylum Bacteroidota; class Bacteroidia; order Flavobacteriales; family Flavobacteriaceae; genus Polaribacter; species Polaribacter soleae_A. Next base: position 1,133 of record CALLBA010000031.1, on the reverse strand, counting down.
TAAAAAAGACTAATGATTTAATTATAGCTAGAAAAAGACAAATTGGAGGCGATAATATTATTACAATTCCAGTTGTTTTTAATTTAGTGTATCCTTCTAATCAACCTCAAGGTACAGGAACAATAACCCTTTCCGATTTAGAAAGAGAAATAGAAAAATTAAATAAGGCTTTTAGCGGAGAGTTAGGTCAACATGTTAAAGTAGATACTAAGATTCGGTTTTGTTTAGCCAAAAATGATGTTTTTGGAAAAGATCGATTAGGTGTCAATAGATATAATGGTGATAGTAGTTATCAACCATATATAGATGCTTATACTATTGAAGAGATAAGAAATCATTTTGAAAGAGTGGATGGAATATTGAAACAGAATAGTAATGTTAATTTTCCTAGTAGCAATTTTTTAAATGTTTGGATAACAGATCTTAAAAGTTCCGATAACAGTGATGGATTACAAGGCTATTCTTCTCTTCCTTTTGACATAAAGGATATTGATGAAAATGTAGTAACCGAGGGTACCCCTAAAGATGGAATAGTTCTGGACTATACTCAATTAGTATCTGGTAACAGAACTTTAACTCATGAAACGGGTCATTGGTTGGGGCTATTTCATACTTTTCAAGATCTTAATATAATTGGATTTGGTCCATGTTCTGAAAATGACTCTTACACTCAAGGAGACTTAATTTATGATACAGACCCAATGGATGATCAAATAAATCCTTATACAAATATAGTGCCTGGTGCAATTTGTACAGGTTATGATTGTGAAAGTTTAGAAACTATAGATGTACAGAATTACATGTATTATTACAGTAATAGCTGTTATAGTTTTTTTTCACAGGGTCAAAAAGAAAGGATGAGAGATGTTTTAAATGAATATAGACCCTTTATAGCAAATGGTTTATCTAATCATTGCGAAACAACAGGTAATGCGCCTATTGATCCTCCATTTGGTGGTGGGTCTTCAGGAGGTAATAATTGTGGAAAATGCTACACACCATCTTTAAAAGTTCCTTTTGATTTTAGAGCTAATTGGGGCAATGGTAATAGGAATATAGTCCATAGATCTAAAGGAACACTACATGTTAGATTTAATAAAACACAATCTTCTATAAAGAATTTTGAAATAGTA
>CALLBA010000030.1:0-11401 GCA_938002045.1 Tenacibaculum soleae | reverse complement strand
AAGAAAGTAGGCGTAGCTAAATTTAATCCTGTACGCATTATTATTGGAGTAGCCCCTCGTAAAACTTCATATGCATATGTTCCTGATCCTTGTGCAATATCAATACTTACAACAGCATCTCCATTAGGTGATGGCATCTCACAATCTAAATCTAATGTTTGACGCGGTGTAAATAATAAGTTTGGAGTTACTATAACTGAGATAGGATCTGAAACACATCCGTTAGCATCTATAATAGTTACTATATAGTTTCCAACAGCTACATTATTAAAAGTATGCGTATCTGCCGAAATTGAATTTGCATCTGTAACAGTGGAACCATCATCTATTGAATATTTGAATGGTTGTGCGCCACCAGCAGCAACATTAATTGTTATTGTTTTATCAGTAGCATTACAAGAATTTGTTACAGCACTTGCAATTACTGGGCGCTCTGTTATTGTTAACTGTTCGTTATATAAGGTAGATACACATCCATTACTATCTTCTACTTGTACAGCAACATCTATTACTTTAGGTGCTGTAGCTGGATCAAATAATGCAGTATTATATGGAATTGTTATTGTATTTCCTGATACTATATAATTCCCTACTGGGTATGTTGCGGAATTATAAGTAACATCAACATTATATATATATCCACCAAAACCTCCATCTACATTATCTATGGTAATTACACCTGATTTTGTACATGAAATATTATTTTGTAAAGTAAGGTCAGCTGTAATAGGCCTACTGTCTAAAATTTCTACATTAGGACTCGCAAATCGACAAGAAGTACTTGGTGCACCAGAAGGTTGTTCCAAAACAAGATAATATTCACCTGAGGTTAAACCTGTAACCTCTATATCAAAGTTTGATGGTGTTTCTGGGGCTACTATTTCGATATCAACATCTCCTCTGTTAATTTCTACATCTGGTGTTGTTGCAGTTCCTATCTCATAAATAATCCATTCTGCTGTATTTGTATCTAAAACACTTGTTACTGGAACATTTACATTAAAACTAATTTCTCCATCTACAGAACCATTACAACCATTTGATATTACTGTAGGTGTTATCAATGGAATATCAGCAATTGGTGCAATCTCTTCATTTTGTTCAATACAACCTGTACTTAAATTTATTACATAAAATGTATAATTCCTTCCTGGGTCTAAATTTGTATAAATTTTAATATCTGCACCTGTTGAACCAGTAACTAGCGCTGGATTTTCTTCAAGATCCCAACCAGGGTCTCCTGGTTTAACGACTCCATTAAAATTAGGGATCGTATTAATTGCAAATGCATAATTATTTATTCCTGTAGTAGGTCCAACAGCTTCTAAAGTAACCTCTAATCCATTTTCACAATTTGATACATTATATGTGGCGTTCAAAATTAAACCTGAAACTTCGTTAAATGGCATGGTAAACTCAGGTAAATCTTCAGTACAAACTCTATCATCTGAAGTTACTGCTGTACCTTTAGTATCTATTATTCGTATTCTAGGCACGAATTTCGTATCAGGACGAACATTTCTTACTACATAAGCTTCAACTGGTAAGCCAGTAACAGGATGAGTTGTCATTGTTGGTAATCCTGTTGACACAAAATCAGGAGTTGATAACTCGTTTTCAAGCCAATACTCTATTCTATAATTTGGATTAGCAGTTAATAAAGCAATAAATCCATCTGGCACAATATACATGTAACCAAATTCATTAGGTTTACTATCAAACCCTTCACAAACACTAGGTAAGATATCTTCAATTACAACGCCAGAAAGATCAGGTAGCTCATCAATTACAACGTCTTGAGTTGCTGAAGCACAACCATTCCCATCTCTTACTACAATAGTATAATTTCCTGGTGCTATATTGGTGAAATTAAATACTGAACCTGTTATTCCTGTTTGGGTCTGCGCACTTGGCCCTCCACTAATCTCTATCTCATAATTTGAAACACCATCAGTAAACTCTACACGAATCGTTCCTGTATCTCCTGAACATACAGGAGAATTCGTAACAACATTAGTTATACTAGGATTTGCAATCTTAGCAATAGGAATAGTTCTTGTAAACGTACATGCGTTTGGTGAACTAGTTGTTCCTCCTTGATCTTGTACTGTTATAATATAATCTCCTACATAACCTGTAACTGCATCAATACTAATACTATTACTTGTTCCGCTATATGCATTAAATGAAGGTACTGAAGTTCCATCATCTGGTGTAATTGCATATACATAATTTCCATCTCCTCCTGAAATATTTGTAATTACAATCTCTCCATTAATACAAGTGATATCTGTGCTATCTATAGTTACCGTTAATTCTGGGTTTAAATTTACCACTTGTATACTCGAACATCCTCGTTCATCACGCGCTTCAACTTCATAAACTGCTGGTGATAAATTTGAAAATAAATGCTCTCCTGCTGATGGCATATCGTTTATACCTGCAAATACACTCCAACCTGAAGCTCCGCTTCCTTGTACTCTATATCGTAATTCTACTAAACCATTTCCACTAATGCTTGAAACTTCTATAGTTCCATCATTAGAAACAGCATCATAACATGGTTCTGGGGTTAATGTAAAAGTTACTGCAACTTTATCTAAAATCGTTACTGGAATCGTAGCTACACAACCATTGGCATCTCGAACATAATAATTCTGACTCGTCATCGCTCCTAAACCTGTAAACTCAGCATTAGGTATAAATGTTACATTATCATCTGAATATTCATAACCATCACCTACTGAACTTGGGCTTCCTCCCATACCAGATAATTCAATCGTTGCTCCAACACTTCCTGATCCTGTAGCATCACAGGTAATCTCTTTTGTTATCCTAAATGAACCTACAACCTCACTCGGCTGTGTTAAAGGAGTACTTAATGAAATATCGCAGGTACCTGTTACTCCTACTGGACGAACAGTAATATTTTGTAAACCATTTCCAAATCCTGAAACAGTAATTGGAGAAGTTGTAATCGCTTGGAAAGCTCCTGATGCATCTGTATATTCAAATCCTGATACTGGAAAATTCGAAACACTAATGGTAATCGTTCCATCTGTAGCTCCAAAACATGTAGGATTGTTCGAACCTGTAATACTCGCTCCAAATTCTTGATTTGGTAGTAAAGTACCTGTCGTCGTTTGATCACATGCGCGATTTGCGGTGATCGTAACTGTATAATTTGATGCTGGTGTACCTGTACTAATATCAGTCACAGGAATTGTAAATGTATTTGATGTTTGAGCTGCTACAACTGTAGTAGAAGAGGTATTACCATTATAATAACTCAATCCGTATTCTAAATTAGTAAATCCTGCTAATGCACCTGTTGTATTAACTGTAATTGTAGCATTACCCTCACAATCATAACTTTCTGTTGTTGTAAAACTAGGTAAAACTGGTAAACCTAAAATCTCAACATCATCTAAATCTATACCACAACCATTCGAATCTTCAACTCGTAATTCGTAAATACCTGCAGATAAACCTCCCTTTATTGGATTTATCGTATAAACATATGTTGGAGTCCCTTGTAATCGATATCCATAATTGTAATCTGTTCCTCCTATCGGTGTTCCTCCACTTGCCGTAGCAAAAGTAAATTGTCCATCGCCCGTACAACTTACATCTGCATCCTTCGTTGCTTGACCTGACACCAACTCTGTAACTACATTTATTGTAGCGGTAACTGTTGTTGATGAACAACTATTACTATCTGAAGTAATTTCTATATTATAAGTATCTGGTACTAATCCTGTATATGAATTTGTCGTACCTGTTAACGTAGCTGTGTTTATATAAGGTGTAGATGTACCTGTAACTTCAACAGTATAATTTGCTAATCCACCAACTATAGAAATATCAAAACTTCCTGTATCACCAAAACAATTTAACTGAACTAAATTTTGAACACTAACTTGTGGATTATCTACTACTGTAATCTCAACCGTCGTATCTGATAGACAAGTACTTGAACTAGAAGCATTCTGATCGCGAGCATAAACTTCATATGTTCCTGCTGGTCTTGAAAAAACATTGCTAACAACATAAGCTGATGGATTTGAAACTATTGGATCTCCTGAACCTGAAGGTACAACAGCATAACGTAAATTACCATCGCCTCCATTTGCTGTAATTGTAATCTCTCCATTACCTGATGCCCCACTTGCACAGGTAGCCTGAGCACTCATACGAGCACTTACCGTTAATTCTGAATTAATTAATGAAGTTACTGTATCTTCACAACCTTTTCCATCTAAAACACGTACCGAATTATTACTTCCTATTAGTAACCCTGAATTTATAGTATAAGTTAATGGAGTTCCTACACTTGCTGTTCCACTTACTGATCCTATTGCAGTAGTCGATCCATTTAAATAAATATTGAATGGTGATTCTCCTGATGTAATTGAAACTACAATCTCTTCATTACTCCCATTATAACAATCTACTGGATCTAATGTAAAATCTACATCTGCTGGTGGATCTATAACAATTTCAAATGGAGTACATCCGACTTTGTTAACTGCCATACTTACATTATCAATAAAATTTCCTATAGAATTATTAGCCCCAGCTGTAGATATTGCTACAAAAGAAATTACGGTTGTAGTTTGACCAGCTGGTACTATATAAGTTCCGTTATAAGATCCCCATGCAATATTATCATCCCTCATAGTTGCAACTTCATCTGATGGTGAAGGTGTTAAACTTCCTCCTATTCTTACTTCAGCAACATCTATACCATCTCTTCCCCTATGATCTAAAGACCAAACTATCACATCTCCTGGTAATGTACAAAACTCTTGATATAAAGCTGAAGGTAAATTAGCATTCAACTCTGCAAAATAAATTCCATCAGAAGCTGGTACTCCATTATTTCCGCTTCTCCATATTTCTACTTTATTATCTGCATCTGTGTCCCATCCTTCAATAGAATCTTCATTAACTATATTAAACGTAGTTATCTCAGGAAATATATTTTCAAAACTTCCATTTGCAAATGAATCTGTAGAACATCCACATTCTGTACAATTATTATCGTCTTTAATACTAATAGTATGTGATCCTGCAGCTAAACCAGAAAAAACTGTATCTGCTACCCAAGGTCCTCCATCAATACTAAACTCATAAGGAGGCGTACCTCCGTTACCTGAAACTTCTATTGATCCTGTATTTGGATCTGTACAGTTAGGCGTTGTTGTATCTGTAATCGTTATTGATAAAGCTGTTGGTTCTGTAATTGTAGCATTACCTAGGTCTCGTTCACAAATTGTTGCTCCTGAAGTTTCACGAATTCTTACATTATGTGTACCTGCTTCAACTCCTACAATTCTAAATGGATTGTCTGAAGTTGATCCCCAAGTTGTTCCTCCATCTATTGTATATTCATAACTTCCTCCATTAAAATTACTTGCGCTAATTGTTATAGTACCATTATCCGAACCATTACATTCCGAATTTGTACTACCTATTAAACTACCTGTAAATTCTCGATTTCTACGTACATTGACTAAAAAATTTCTTGAACAAGCTCGTGGTGCTCTTATTGTAAAAGTATGATTTGCCGGATTTACATTTGTAAATACATTAGAAGTTTGTGGTGTTGCTCCATCAATACTATATGTATAAGTTAAAACTGGAGTAGCTGGTGGATTAAATGTTACCGTTGCTGAACCATCACAATTATAATCAATGGTACTTGGAATGTCTGGTATTACAGGGTGTGGATCTATAGTTATTGTATCTACTGATGTTACACAATTATTATTATCCCTAACTGTTAATACATAAGTTCCTGGAGTTATATTATTCTTAACAAGTGAACTATTATAAGTTCCATTAACACCATAAACATAAGGACCTACTCCTCCTGTAGCTGCAGTAAACGTAATAACTCCGTTAGGTTGTGTACAAGTAGAGTCTTGTGTTAAACTAGCTGTACTATTTGGCGAAGAAATCGTATCAATATTTATTGGACCAACTGAATAATTACAAGAGAAACCATTTTTTGTTGCTCTTATATCTACTGTATGAGGTCCTGCTGTTACATTAAAAGAATTTGAACCTCCATAAGTTCCTCCATCTATTCTATATTCTAATGTATGTCCTATTAAGCCAGGAGGTATTACTGTATTAATTGTTATAGTACCACTAGTAGTACAAGTAACATCTGTATGTGTTTCCGTAAATTGTAATGGTTCTTCTAATGATATTGTTACAGGAGATGATATTCGAGTACAATTATTATTATCTATTACAATAAATTCATAAGTTCCTTCTGAACCTGCAGGTACATCATATGGTGATGTTAAATTATAATTAGGAATATCAGCTATACTCGCATAAGAAATTGCTGTAGCTGTAGCTGTAGCTGCTGGTGTATAAGACCATATAGCAAAACCATATCCTGCAGCTGGAGGCGTACCTCCATTACCTGTTATTGTTATTCTACCATTTGTACAATTAATATCTTTTGTATTGACAGCTGTTATACCTAACCTTGGAGGAACATTAAATGCAGGTGTTGTTCCTCTGAATAAACAATCTCTATTACGACCTGTACCTGTGACTTCTACTGTATAAGTTCCTGAACTAGTTACTGGAAAATTTCTTGATCTATCTGTAGTTGGCCCTGAGTTAGCAATTTCTGATGTTCCATTTAATACCCTGTAAATAAAAGTACCAGATACAGGATTATTTATTTGCACATTTATTTCTCCTCTATCTCCTTCACATAAAATAGGAGTTGTTCTAATTCTTACATCTATATCAATAGCTCTAATTGGTTGTCCTAAATAGGGATACACACAATTAGTTCTATCATTTTTTATATATATATCGTAATTTCCTGCTGTAGTAACTGGAAAAACATTGGATGTTTGATATACTGCATCTGCTGGTGCAGGATCTCCTGCATCTACTAATGCATATTCATAATCTGATGGTACATTATTTATTCTTATAATACCTTGTCTACCACAAATAATATCTCTAGTAATTATATTTGGATTAATTGTACCTTTAAAAACATCAAAATAATATCTTTGAAAACACCCTCCCCCTGGTTCAGAAACAGTTAATCTATATCTTCCTGTATCTGTAAAAGTTCTTGTAGGGCTATTTACATCTGTAGCAACATCTACATATCCTCCATTTGTATCTGGACATATACTACTAGGTGCTGAACTACCAGTACTCGGTACATTTAATACCTGCCACCTTACTGTATTTGGTGCTGACACTCCTGTATTAATAGTACGAGAATCTGAGGGGCCACATAAATAAATCTCCGCTAACTCTATGGAAGGAGTAACATCATTACAGGTAAGAACATTATCTGCGAAAGGAGTTATAGGATTACTTCCTGTACCAAAAGGAGTCACATTAAATGTTTCATCAAAAGGAACACAAGCGGCCGGAGATCCAGCTGGGTTTACCTTAGTTACTGTATATGTTCCTGGTGTAAAAACTGTAATTGTTTGCGTATTTCCGACTGGTGCTCCAGTGGCATCTGTCCATAAGTAAGAAGCAAAACCTCCTCCTGCTGTTAGATCTACTGAAGAACCACATAATCCTACATTTTGAGAAAGACTAGAACATGTACTAATATCTATTAAAAAATTAGAAGCTCCTGCTATCCCAAAATTACAAGCATCTATTCCGGAAATACTAGGCTCATCATCTATACTAACTCCTCCTCTAACTCCATCATATTTTGCAAAAGCTTGATTTTCTATAACATTAGAACAAACATCAGTAAGTAAACTACAGTCTGTAACTACACTAACACGAAATCTTATTTCATGTATTGCTCCTCCCTCTTTAACAAGAGTATCATTAACAGCTAGAGTGAATTCCCCTCTAAATTCTGGTGCACTTGGTGGGGTATAATTAATTAATGTAACTCCCGAAGGAAGTGAAGACACTAAATCTGCAGATGAAAAATTAATATTCCTAGGTAACCTGTCTGTTATTATTGTATTCGTTGCATCATCTGTACCTACATTCTGGAAAGTAATATTATACCATAGATCGCTTCCCAAACCTAAAGGTGATGTTGACCCCGTTATATCTGCTCCTGATGCGTCTTCTACCGTTTTAATTAACTGTAATTCAGGAGATATAACTTCAACTGCTAAAGCATTTAAAAAAGTCCAATAAGAATCTCTTGTTGTAACAAAACGGACATCTAATGAACTTTGGTCATTACCAATGACTATATTATTATCATTTTCTATTTTAAATAAATCAGCATCAAAACCTAAGGTATTTATACTATTAGGATCTCTTCCTGCTAAATTAGTATTATTAACTGTTATTGAAGCATTAAAAAAGTTTGTTGCAGGGTTTAGAGTATTAGATTGACGAGCAAATGCACCAGAAACATTTCTTATTTCAAAACGGTCACCAGTTAAATCTCTATCTCCTTCTACAGTACCGACAATCATATTAGCTCTAACTGGAGCCTTACTTGCTGGATTTGGTCCTGCAGGCACTGTAGTAAAACCAGAATAAGAAACTGTTACAGGTGGGTCTCCATTCTGAATTGTAGAAAAACCATCAAAAACACTAAAATACTTACTAGACTCTGTCTCATTCTCATAAATCACTACCATTACCCATCCTGCTGAGTTTCCTCCACAACAAGCACCTGTAGTTGCTTTAATATTTGCTGCAAAATAGTCTCCATTTGGATTAGACAAAGATTGTACATCTGCTGTCATATCCTTAAAACAGGCATAAGGTCTTCTATTTCTAGGGCCATCATTATAAATAATTTCCCCTGTAATATCTTGATAATTTTCACCAGGTAATTTAAATTTTATTTCATCAAAATTTTGTGGTGGTACTACTTGATTAGATGCTGAGACAAAAGGATATATAGCCGACCAATATAATCCAGCCCATACTACCCTTGAACATGAAGGTAAATTTAAAGCTGACTTAGAAGATGAAAAAGTTTCATTCCTTGGATCAAAACCATAACTATCATCTACATCTATATACTGTAGATTTAAATTTTGATTTGTTGTATTCCCATTATATGGATCATTTGGGGTACGAGTTCTAGTACGCCTATTAGTAATATTATTTGCAATAAGGGTCATATTCCCTTTTACAGTAATACCACCAGAAGCTAAACGTTGTCTAAAAGGTACATCTGCTTTTTTTAATGCTTTAAGTTCTTCTTTAGACATTCCTCTAGAGAAAATTTCTCCATATGCATGCTTTTCTATTTCTTTTAGAGATAATTTTTTTTCTTCTTCTTGAGAAAAACTTGTTTTTATACAACTAAAGAAAACTATAAGAATAAAAAGTATTTTTTTGCTCATACTTGGGGATTTTTTTATTTTGATTTTAATTTTATAAAAATCAAAACATTACTATAAATATAAGATATTTTTTTAAGTGTTAAAAACACAAAAAATCACCTTATGTGTATTATATTTTTTCTATCGTAATACGATCCATTTAAATTACTATTATATAATTTAATAATTTCTGCACGATCATCAGTTTTATGTATATATACATGTCTATTTCCTGTTTTAGGATTTAAATAATAATCTGCGTTTATTCCATCTGATTGTAATTCATCTAAAAGTCTATCTGCATATGCCTTTTTAGAGAAAACTCCTACTTGTAAATAGTAACCTTCTTCTAAGTCTCCTGTTTTTCTTACAGTTGTTACTCTTGCTCTAGGTTGTGGTTTAGGTTCTCTAAATGTTTCTCCTTGTGCTCCTAAAGTAACTTTAATTACAAAAATTGGGTCGCCAGATCCGCCTCCTTTAGCTGCTTTAATATCACTTATATCACTATCATTTTCAGAATTATCTTTTTCAAAACCTTTCTTTTTGGTTCCATTAACCTCTTCTACAATTTTTTCTGCATCTTTTTTCTTACCAAATCTTTTGAAGTAAACAACATAGTTATTGTACTTAGGATTTCTAACATATCTAACTTTTAGCTTTTTTCGCTTATATGATTTAATTAAATCTTTTGCTTTTTTAAGATCTTTAAACTGATCGAAAGCCACATAATACATCGTACCTCCTCCACCTGTTCTTATTGTTTCTTTTTCTCTCCAAGGAGCATCATTTCTTCTTGGTAAAGATTGATCTCTTTCTTCTTTAGGCTTAACTTCAACTGGTGTGTTATCCGTTGGAGTGTTACTTACTGGAGTGTTATTTGCCGGAACATTATTAGGCTTCGGAGTTTGTTTAACTTCCTCTTTAGGCTTTATTTTAAATGTTTCTAACATTGCATTTACCTTTCTATTTAATGCATCTATTGAATCTTGTGCTATTCTAACTTCATTAGCAAGATCATTGTGTTCTGGATCCTCGTATTTCTCTTCTCTACGTTCAATAGGTTCATTAGTAGGTAATGTAACTGTTACTCCTCCTACTTTAGAATTTCCTTTTTTGCTCTTTCTTCTTCCTAATTTATATATTAAACCTACTTCGTTAGTACCACTTAAATTTTCTTGTTTTTCATATGCAAAACCAATTGATAATCTTTCATTTAGATTAACACCAAAACCTGCATTCAACCCAAATAATTTATCATAACCAACTTTAATCCAACCTGCTTTTGGCAAATCGGCTAAAACAGTACCTGAATAAGAAAAACCATCTATTTTAGATCTTCTTGCAATACCTAATAATCTTATTGAAGTATTTTGAAACAAACCTCCCGAGTTATTAAATTTATAGGTATAAGCTGCATGACCAGAAATTGTTTTATCGGCAAAAGAAGTTACTAAATTGCTCGTTTTTAAATTAAAATCTCCTAAATTTTCAAAAAACACACCTACATCAAAACTCCCAAAAGAGAATGTTGCTGCTGGTTGTAAAACAACTACAGGTTTGTCTTGATAGTTATTTATTAATGGATCTGGCCCATTAGATAAAACTCTTGGTTGATCTATACCTCTTCTACTATAAAAGAAATTAAAACCGAATGTTAATTTGTTTTTTGCTCCCATTTTTAATTGGTATGCATAATTAACCATCGCTCCAAAATCTTTAAAAACACCAATTTCTTGTTGAAAAACAGCGATACCTGCACCTACATTATCTCTCATTTTACCTGAGTAACTAACTACATGTAACCTTGAAGCATCTTCAAATTCTATGTTAGAGCTTCTACTTATAGCTTCTATAGTAGGTGTATCTCTATGTAATAATGAAAATGTAGGAACTGTCATAAAGTTATTAAACTTCATAAAACTTCTTGAAGAAAACCCATTATATTCATCTTCACCTATACTTGTTTGTGAAAAACATGTTAGGTGTAACATTATAAAAAATAATACAAAAGTAATTTTCCTTACCATAAAATTATTGCAATATAGAAATTGTTCCCGCTTTTATTAAATTGTCACTTTTTATAA
>CALLBA010000029.1:0-13658 GCA_938002045.1 Tenacibaculum soleae | reverse complement strand
CAATAGCAAAAGATGTGGAGTAAAATAAAAAGGCAATCTAGTATTCCATGGATTGAATATCCCTAGTAGAAACGCTACTGCAAATAAAATCCTCAAGAGTTACACTAATGTGATCTTTTTTTTTGAAAAGAAAAAATCCTGATGAAAACTCATCAGGATTATGATTGCTGTGGGCAATGAGGGATTCGAACCCCCGACCCCCTCGGTGTAAACGAGGTGCTCTGAACCAACTGAGCTAATTGCCCTCAATTGCGGGTGCAAATATAGTATTGTTTTAGAAAAAAACAACACTATTTTATTATAATTTTATAAAATTTCTGCAACAACAAATGTACTACCACCTATATATACTACATCATCTTTACTTGCTTTTAATTTCACTTCTTCAAAAGCCTGATTTACAGAACCAAAACACTTTCCCTTTAAATTAAACATTGCTGCTTGATTTTTTAATATTATTTCTGATAATCCTCGCGGGATATCTGGTTTACAAAAATAATAAATAGCTTTTACTGGGAACATTGGTAAAATATCCTCCAAGTTCTTATCAGAAACCACTCCTAAAACAATATGTAACTTTTTATACTTTTCATTTTTAAGTTGTTTTAAAGTATAATATAATCCTTCTTTATTATGTGCAGTATCACAAATTATTTTTGGCGCTTCTTGTAAAACTTGCCAACGCCCTTTTAAGTTCGTTTTTTTAACAACATTTAACAAACCGTTTTTTATATGTTCTTCTGATACATTAAATCCTTGTAATTGCTGAATAGCTTTTACTGCTGTCTTAACATTTTTAAACTGATAATCTCCTAACAAATCTGTCTTAAACATATATTCTTCGTCTGAGGCAAATACAATTTTAGTTTTACAAGCTGTCGCTTTATCTTTAAAAACAGGTGTTGTTTCTTGTTGTTTTTCTCCAATAACTACAGGTACTTTATTTTTTATAATTCCTGCTTTTTCAAAAGCTATCTCGGGCAATGTTTCTCCTAAAAACTGTGTATGATCTAATCCGATGTTTGTTATTACCGAAACTTCTGGAGTGATAATATTGGTAGAATCTAACCTTCCTCCTAAACCTACTTCAATAACCGCTATATCTACTTTTTGTTTTGCAAAATAATCAAACGCCATTCCTACAGTCATTTCAAAAAATGATACTTTTTGAGCTTCTAAAAACTGCTTATTTTCAAAAATAAATTCGACAACACTTTCTTGTGTTACTTCTACTCCATTTATTCGAATACGCTCGGTAAAATTTTTAAGATGTGGTGATGTATATAAACCAACTTTATAACCTGCTTCTTGTAAAATAGCTGCAATCATATGGCTAGTAGATCCTTTTCCGTTAGTTCCGCCTACATGAATGGTTTTAAACTTCAATTCTGGGTTTCCTAAATTATTAGTTAAGGCGTTTATATTAGATAAATCTTTTTTAAATGCTGTTTTACCTTGACTTTGATACATTGGCAATTGCGCAAACATCCAATCTAAGGTTTCTTGATATGTCATAACTTACCGTTTATAAATTCTCGAATTTTATCGAGATGACATTTTAAAATGTTTAATTATTTTGAGAGTGAAAACTTGTAGATGATAGTTCCTCTTTGTTTTTTAGGAGCATTAGTTGCTGCATTCCACTTTGTTTTCATCGCGGCTTCTTTTGCTGCTTTTTCTAAACATGGTGCAGAACTAGTACTTCCTTTTATACCTCCTGTTTGTGCTTTGGTCACTTCTCCTTTTTGATTAACCTCAATACTCACCACTATAATTCCCTCTTCTTGACAATCTGGTTTTTTAATTGGTTTAGACAATGCTTTTCTTCCTGCTAAATTATAATTTCCGTCAGAACCGTTTCCTGAATTTCCGTAATATTTATTAGAATCAGGATCACCTTTTTTAGTTCCTTTTGCACCTTGTTTTTTATCGTCTCCCTCTCCTTGAGTTGTTCCCTTATCTGAGGTTCCATTTAACAAACTATTAAATGCATCGGCTACTTGTTTAGATGGTTTAGGTTTTTCTTTAACTTTTTCTTTTTTCACAACCTCTTTTACCACTTTTTTTTGTTCTGATAATTTTTTTACCACTGAAATATCTTTATTAGAATTATCAGTAATTATATCCTCTTTAATTTCTTCTTTATCTGCTTCAACAACTTCTTCTTTGGTAACTTCTTCTTTTACTTCTTCCGCTATGCTAGTATCAAATTTAGTTTCTTCAACAGGTTCTCCACTACCTATATCTGAATTTCCAAAATTAACTACGATTCCATATTCAATTGGCGGATCTAAATATTGCATTCCAAAATTAAATATCCCTAACAATAAAAGTAACAGGATAATGGCTGTAACAACAGCTGATTTTCGTTTATGTGTGGTTTCTAAAACTTGCATTTTTATTTACTCTTTACGGCTAAAATCATTTTTAATTTATTTTTATTGGCAATATCAATAATCTTCATTACGTTTTTATAAGGTGCATTTTGATCCCCTCTAATAACTATTGTTTTCTTTTTATCTACCCCTACTTTTGCAAGTATTGCCTCTTCTAAATTACTTGCATTCACTTTTGTTTTATCAATATAAAAAGAAGCATTTTCTGTTACTGTAACTGCAATCGCCTTATTATTTTCTGTTTTACCTCCTGCTTTTGGCAATAAAACATCAATGGCACTTACGGTAACTAATGTTGATGTTAACATAAAAAAGATCAACAATAAAAAAACAATATCGGTCATTGACGACATGTTAAAGCTTGGATCAACTTTATTTCTTCCTTTTAAATTCATAATATTTCCTCAAAAAAATTAAAAGCTACTAAACGTTTATACTGGCTCATTTAATAAATCTAAAAATTCGACCGATTTCGCTTCCATTTGGTACACCACTTTATCGGTACGCACTACTAAATGATTATAGGCTATATAAGCAACAATACCTACTATTAAACCTGCAACTGTAGTGGTCATTGCAGTATACAAGCCGTCAGATAATAGTTTTATATCTATTTGCCCTCCTGAATTTGCAATTTCATGAATGGCAACAATCATACCTATTACCGTACCTAAAAAACCAATCATAGGGGCAGCTCCTGCTATTGTTGCAACGACAGATACATTTCTTTCTAATTGATACACCTCTAATTTTCCTGCATTCTCAATAGCTTTGTTAATATCATCTAAAGGTTTTCCTATTCTAGAAATTCCTTTACCAATTAATCTTGCCGTAGGTGTATTTGTGTTTTCACATAATGCTTTTGCGCTTTCTATTTTTCCACCTATAACATGATCTCTTATTTGATTCATAAAGTTCTTATCTACTTTTGAAGCTTCTTTAATTGTAAAAAAACGTTCAAAATAAATATATAAGGCTACAGCTAACAACACAAATAATAACCCTATAATAATTTGCCCTCCTAAACCTCCATCTTTAATTAATTGAATGATAGATAATGTTTTTTCTTCGGATATTGTTTCTTCTAAATTTTCTTGAATAAATAATAACATTAAATGACTTTTAAGTTTTAAATATTAACGGACTATTCTTTTATTAATTGTTTAAAAAAATCCTGAATCATTCAATTCAGGATTTTTTTTTAAAACTACTTTATATTATAGTTTAAGATAATAATAGTTTTACCATTACATATCCTAAACCACCCAATACGATTGTATAAGGTAATGCCATTTTAACCATTTTCCCATAAGAAAGGTTAATTAATGGCGCTAATGATGATGTTAATAAAAATAAAAATGCTGCTTGCCCGTTTGGCGTAGCTACACTTGGCAAATTGGTACCTGTATTAATTGCAATTGCTAATTTTTCAAAATGCTCTCTATCAATTATCCCACTTTTAAATGCACTTTCAACTTCTCCAATATATACTGTTGCTACAAAAACATTATCGCTTATTGCTGATAAAAATCCATTTGCAACATAAAAAAGTCCTGGTTGCGAAGCTGGATCTTGTGCTAGAGCCCACTGTATAATAGGGCTAAATAAGTGTTGATCATGAATCATTGCTACTATCACAAAAAACACAACTAACAAACCTGTAAACGGTAATGCTTCTTCAAATGCATGGCCTAATTGATGCTCGTCTATTATTCCCATAAAAGCAGTTTGCACAATAATCAAAGCTAACCCAATAAATCCTACTGGTGCTATATGCAGTGCCAAACCTGCGATTAACAATATTGCTGATACACCTTGAATAATTAAACCATATTTTTCTTTATCTGTTCGTTTTTCATCCTCTTCAATTGTATAGTTTTCAATAATTTTAGCAGCTACCGTTGGCAATTTACCTCCAAAACCAAACCACCCTGTTGTTTCTAACACAACTGTAGTTAACAAACCTGCAAACAAAACAGGAATGGTTATTGGAGCCATTTTTAGAAAAAATTGAATAAAATCCCATCCTACTCTTTCTCCTATCAAAAGGTTTTGTGGCTCACCAACTAAAGTACATACTCCGCCTAAAGCAGTACCTACAACACCGTGCATTATTAAACTCCTTAAAAAACTTCTAAACTCTTCCAGTGTTTCTCCACTTAATTCTTTTCTATCTAAAACTCCATCCTCATCATAATCTGCAGAGCTTGAATGAATTTTGTGATATACTCCATAAAAACCAACAGCTACACTAATTAGTACCGCTGTTACTGTTAATGCATCTAAAAAAGCTGATAAAACAGCTGATAAAAAAACAAACAATAGTGATAAAATTACTTTTGATTTTATTTTAGTAAATACTTTACTAAAAATATACATCAGCAAAGGCTTCATAAAATAAATACCAGCTACCATAAATACTAAAAGTAATACAACTTCTAAGTTCTGATCTACTTCATGGTATGCATTTTTAGGTGTCGTTAACCCTAAAGCTATTGCTTCAATTGCTAATAACCCTCCTGATTGAAGAGGATAGCATTTTAATGCCATTGCTAGTGTAAAAATAAACTCTCCTATAAAAATCCATGCTGTTATTGTTTTCCCTAAAACAAACAAGGAAATTATATTAAAAATTAAAAAACAAATCATGGTCATTTTAAACCACTTAGGGCTATTACCTAAAAAATATTTAAACATAGTATTTAATTTATAAGTTTTATATCAATTCTTTTAATGCGATTTCAAAGGCGGTTGAACAAATTTTTGTTTTGGACGCACTTTTTGTAAATGTTCTTTGTAGTGCTTTTTTTATAATGTTTGAGGTATCATCAAAAATAGCTTTATCTTCCATTGGTAAGGCTACTTTTGCTTCCATTAAATATGCAAAAACTCTAGCAATACCACAATTAGAAATAAAGTCTGGTAATAAGCTTAAATGCTTATCCGTATATTCCATAATTGGACCAAAGAAAATTTCTTTATCTGCAAAAGGAACGTTTGCTCCTGGAGAAATCACTTCTAAACCTGTATCAATCATTTGTTGTACTTGCTCTTGAGAAACTAATCTTGAGGCTGCTGCTGGAATAAAAATCTCAGCTGGTAAGCTCCAAATTTTAGCGTTAATTTCATCAAAAGGAATCATTTCATCGGCAACTAATTTATTACCATCTTTAGCTAAAAACAAAGCTTTCATTTCTTCCATAGAAAATCCGTTTTCATTAATAACTCCTCCTTCTCTATCTATAATTCCAACAACTTTTGCTCCTAATTGCGTTAAATAATAAGCTGCTGCTGAACCTACATTACCAAATCCTTGAACAATGGCTCTTTTACCTTCAACATTACCTCCGTAAATAGTATAATAATGTTTTACAGCCTCGGCAACACCATAACCGGTTAGCATATCTGCAACGGTATATTTTCTTGATAAATCTGGCGAAAACTGCTCATCTTCAATAACTTTAATTACTCCTTGACGTAATTGCCCAATTCGATTTATTTTGTCAGCTTCAGTTGGTTTAAAATGTCCGTTAAAAATACCTTCTTGCGGGTGCCAAACTCCACAGCTTTCTGTAATCGGAATTACATCTTTATCAGCATCAACATTTAAATCCCCTCCGGTACCATAATAATGTTTTAATAATGGTGTTACCGCTTTGTACCAACGCTCTAAAACACCTCTTTTTCTTGGGTCATTTGGATCAAAATTTATTCCTGATTTTGCGCCACCAATTGCAGGACCAGAAACAGTAAACTTTACCTCCATTGTTTTTGCTAAAGATAAAACTTCATTTTTGTTTAATCCTTTACGCATTCTGGTTCCACCTCCAGCAGCACCACCTCTTAACGAGTTTATTACAGTCCAACCTTCAGCTTCTGTTTCTTGATCTTTCCAATGAAAAACAATTTCTGGATCTTTGTTTTCGTATATTTTAAGTAATTCTTTCATAATATCTTCTACTAAATTTTCAACTTTTTTTTGTTATAATCTTTAATTTTTTTTTAAATATGCTCTTCAAAGAGTCGTTAAAGCTGTCTCATTTTAAAAGTTTTTTAGTGGTTATTATCCCTGTTAAAAACAGGCAGTCACAAACTTACCATAAAAAAAATAATACGTCAAATTTTTTGATTTAAAATTACCGTTAATTAAAAATAACTCCCGAAGAGTGATCTTTTTTTGCACCTGTTACACTTTGCAAACAATTCACTTGATTTTCAATACGTAACAATCCTAAAAAAGCAAAAATTAACGCCTCTTTATAATTGATTAATTGATTAGGCTGAATTTTAATTTTACTTTCAGAATAAAACACTATTCTTTTCATCAAAAAAGAGTTAAAAACACCGCCTCCTGTTATTAAAACAGATTGGTTTTTAAAAATTATTTTTCCTATTTGAATGGCAGCATGTTCTATAAAGGTTCTTAAAATTATTGGAATATCTTCTTCTATTGAATCAATCATCGGAAAAATAATTGCTTGCACCCACTCTAAACCTAATGATTTTGGGGGTAGTTTGTCATAAAAATCTAACTCATTTAGTTTTTCTAATAACGCTTTGTTTATTTTTCCTTTTGAAGCTATTTTTCCTTTATCATCATATTCAAGTTCGAGTTTTTGTACATAATGATTCAATACGATGTTTACCGGACAAATATCAAAAGCAATTCTTTTTTCGTTTTCTTTAAAAGAAACGTTTGCAAAACCTCCTAAGTTTACACAAAAATCATAATTCGCAAACAACAGTTCATCACCAATAGGAACCAATGGTGCTCCTTGCCCTCCTAATTGAACATCCTGTGTTCT
The DNA here is from genome assembly GCA_938002045.1 of Tenacibaculum soleae. Taxonomy (GTDB): domain Bacteria; phylum Bacteroidota; class Bacteroidia; order Flavobacteriales; family Flavobacteriaceae; genus Polaribacter; species Polaribacter soleae_A. Next base: position 6,457 of record CALLBA010000029.1, on the reverse strand, counting down.
AAAATCGCATACAACTTTTTGTTTTGTAATTTCAGATAGTATTTTTCCGTTACCTATTTGCAATGTAATTCTATCATCTGGTTGATGTAAAATTGTATGTCCGTGAGAAGCTATAAAATCAATTTTTAAAATTTTATTTTCACGTATAAATGTGTTTATCGTATTACCTAATAAACGTCCATATGCTATATCCAATTCTAGCAATACATCTGTCGAAAAACCAATGGCTCTTTTCAGCTTTCTCTTCCATTGATCGGTATAAGAAACAGTTTCAGAATTTAATATTTTAAAACTCTTATAATCTTTTTTATCAAACTGAACATACACTAAATCTATTCCGTCCAATGAAGTGCCAGACATCAATCCTATTATATAATAAAAATCGTTATTCATAGTCTGTAAAAATAATAAAAGCCTATTGAAAATATGCTACGAAAACGATATCTTTGAGCTCATTTTTTACGAATATAATAATCATATATAATGGATTTTAGTTTAACAGAAGAACATTTAATGATTCGTGATGCAGCGCGTGATTTTGCACAAACCGAATTATTACCAGGAGTAATTGAAAGAGATAATGCACAAACCTTTCCTGATGAATTAGTAAGAAAAATGGGAGAACTTGGTTTTTTAGGTATTATGGTAGATCCTAAATACGGAGGAAGCGGAATGGATGCGATTTCTTATGTATTAATTATGGAAGAATTATCTAAAATTGATGCTTCTGCCTCTGTAATGGTTTCTGTAAACAACTCATTAGTTTGTTATGGTTTAGAAGCTTATGGTACCGAAGAACAAAAGCAAAAATATTTAACTAAATTAGCTACTGGTGAGCAAATTGGAGCTTTTTGTTTATCTGAACCAGAAGCAGGATCAGATGCAACATCACAAGCAACAACTGCCGAAGATAAAGGAGATCATTACCTTATTAACGGTACAAAAAACTGGATTACAAATGGTGGTCGTGCTGATGTATATTTAGTAATTGCACAAACCGACCGTAGTAAGAAACACAGAGGAATCAACGCTTTTATTGTTGAAAAAGGAACAGAAGGTTTTCACGTTGGACCTAAAGAAGATAAGTTAGGTATTCGTGGTTCGGATACGCACACGTTACAATTTAACGACGTAAAAGTGCCGAAAGAAAACAGAATTGGTGAAGACGGATTTGGTTTTAAATTTGCCATGAAAACATTATCAGGTGGACGTATAGGTATTGCTGCACAAGCATTAGGTATTGCATCTGGAGCTTATGAATTAGCTTTAAAATACTCAAAAGAGCGAAAAGCTTTTGGTACTGAAATTTGTAACCATCAAGCAATTGCTTTTAAATTGGCTGATATGTATACTGAAATTGAAGCGGCAAGAATGTTGGTTATGAAAGCTGCTTGGGACAAAGATCAAGGTAACAGTTTTGATATGTCTGGAGCTATGGCTAAGTTATACGCTTCTAAAGTTGCCATGGAACAAACTGTAGAAGCTGTTCAAATTCACGGTGGTAATGGTTTTGTTAAAGAATACCATGTAGAACGTTTAATGCGTGATGCAAAAATTACTCAAATTTACGAAGGAACCTCTGAAATTCAAAAAATTGTAATTTCAAGAGGCGTTATAAGAGATTAATTTCTTGTCACTATAAACTAAAAGTCCATCATTAATTTGATGGACTTTTTTTTTGAGCGTTACCACAAGGGTAGCGTTTATAGTTTATCTTGAGCTAAGTCGAAAGACACTCGCTTTTTGTTCATTCTTCACAAAAGAGCTCAAACAAAACTTCAATCGCTAACGCGAGTATCTACTATTATTGGTCTTTAAAATCTATTTTATATAAATGTAAACCAGAAGCGGGAGCAATATTTTTTATAAATTCAATATCAGAAGTAGGATCCAAACTTTGTTTTATAAAATTCAAATCAAACTCTCCTTTACCTAAATCATGCAGTGCTCCCATAATTAAACGAATCTGATTTCTTAAAAAACCTTCTCCTCTAACAATTAACACAAAACTCTCTTTCGGAAAAAAAGATGCGGTTAACTCAGTATTTTTTTCAATCCTACAAAATTCAATTTCTCTTTCAACCTTAGTTTCTTCGGTTGGTTTTGTGCAAAAACGCTTATAATTATGAAAACCTTCAAATAATATTGCTCCTTCTTTCATCAAATTAATATCAAGCTGTTCTCTGAAACGTGTTAAAAACGGAGCTGCATACGGATGATTTTTTTCACCATAAGAAAAATAATAACGATATTCTTTTAACTTCGGATGCTGAATTACATTAAACTTAGCATCAATATTTTCAATCTTTAAAGCTCTCATATCACCAGGAGCATTGGCATTAAAATCAATCATAAACTGATCAAAATCTACCTTTTCATCAATAAATAATTGAAACGCAAAATGACTTGCCGAAACTCTAGCATCTGTTCTACCAACTCCTAAACTTTTTAAACGAATACCTTTAAAAATAAACTTTAACGTTTTATCTAAAAATAAATGACCTGTTTTTAAATTTGGTTGTTTTTGCCATCCATGAAAACGGAAACCTAAATATTGAATCGTAACTAAATATGTATACTTGTAATTCATCATTATAATAAACCGAATGATTGTTTTGCTATTTCTAATTCTTCATTAGTAGGAATTACTAATATTTTTACACGCGATGTTTCTTTATGAATTTCTGTTAACTTTTTGGCTCTCATATCATTTTTACTTTCATCTAATTCAATACAAAAAAACTCCATAGCGTTACAAACTAATTTTCTTATGTAAACAGAATTTTCACCTATACCTGCAGTAAAAACAAGCGCATCCAAACCATTCATTGCAGCAATATACGAACCTATGTATTTTTTAATTCGATATGCATTCATATCTAAAGCCAACTGACAGTCTACATTTCCCTTTTCAGCTTCACTTTCAATATCGCGTAAGTCACTATATCCTGTTAATCCTAACATTCCACTTTCTTTTTGCAACATCGTATTTACATAATCTGCATCATATCCTAAATTATTAATCAAGTAAAAAATTAATGAATGATCAATATCTCCAGAACGTGATCCCATAATTAATCCAGTAACAGGACCAAAACCTAAACTATGATCTATACTTTTTCCATTTTCAACAGCGGTAATACTACAACCATTACCTAAATGAACCGTAATTATTTTAGATTTTTCTGTACCTAAATATTCAATTGCTTTTTCTGAAACATATTTATGGCTTGTTCCATGAAATCCGTACAAACGAATTTTATCTTCTGTTAAAAATTTATTCGGAATCGCATATTTATATGCTTTAACTGGTATAGATTGATGAAACGCTGTATCAAAAACTGCTACTTGTTTTGCGTTTGTAAAAATACTTTCGGCGACTTGTATGCCTTCTAAATTTGCTGGATTATGAAGTGGAGCTAAAGAAAATAATTCTTCAATCTTCTTTTTTACTTCATCGGTAACTAAGATCGTTTTTGTAAAGCTGCTACCTCCATGCACTACACGATGCCCTACGATTTCAATTTCATCAGTAGAATTTATAACTCCTACTTTTTCATCTAACAATAAAGTAACTACTTTTTCTAAACCTACTTTATGGTTTTTAATTTCAAGGACTTCTTCAATATCATTGTCTGCTGATTTATAATGTAAATTTCCTTTTTCTAAACCAATTCTTTCTATCAATCCAGCACAAACAACTTTTTGCTGAGGCATTTCAAACAATTGATATTTTATTGATGAACTTCCTGAATTTATTACTAATACTTTCATGTTTATATATCTTGTGCTTGAATTGCAGTTAAAATTATGGTGTTAAAAATATCATCAACCGTACATCCTCTACTTAAATCGTTTACAGGTTTATTTAAACCCTGTAACATTGGGCCAATCGCCAATGCTCCTGTTTCTCTTTGTACGGCTTTATAAGTATTGTTCCCTGTATTTAAATCTGGAAATATTAACACATTTGCTTGTCCAGCTACTTCTGAGTTTGGTAATTTCTTTTTTCCTACTGATGCATCTACTGCTGCATCATATTGAATTGGTCCTTCAACTTTTAAATCTGGTCGTTTCTCTTTAACAATTTCAGTTGCTCTCCTAACAGTATCAACATCTTCACCTTTTCCTGAAGCTCCTGATGAATACGATAACATTGCTATTTTAGGATCTATTCCAAAAGCTATACTTGAATCTGCCGATGAAATTGCTATTTCAGCTAATTGTTCTGCCGTCGGATTTGGATTAATAGCACAATCGCCAAAAACAGAAACACGATCTTCTAAACACATAAAGAAAATAGACGATACTACCGAAAAAGCTGGTTTGGTTTTTACAAATTGTAGCGCTGGTTTTATAGTATGTTGTGTGGTGTGTGCAGCACCTGAAACCATACCATCAGCAAGCCCTTTATGTACCATCATTGTTCCGAAGTAAGAAACATCAGCCATTAAATCATCTGCCATAGCAGGACTTAACCCTTTATGTTTTCTTAATTCATATAAGGTCTTAGAAAAATCTTCAAAATATTCAGATTCTATCGGATTAATTATTGCCGTTTTATTAAAATCAAAAGAAATATTTAACCTTTTTATTGATGCCTCAATATTTACTCTTTTACCTAAAATCGTTAGTGCTACAACATTTGTTTTTTGAAGCTGTGATGCTGCTATTAAAATTCTATCGTCACTTCCTTCTGGCAATACAATATGCTTTTTAACCTCTTTAGCTTTTTTTAATAAATTATACTGAAACATTCTTGGTGTAAGAATATCGGAACCTTTATAACTTGTTAGTTTTTCGTTTAAAGCCGTAACATCAACATACTTTTCAAATATATTAATTGACATTTTTATCTTATCAACATTTTCTGCATAAATATGTGATCGTACATTTCCTAACCTATTTGTTGTTTTAAAAGTTCCTTCTTTCACCCATAAAATTGGAACAATTTTTTCAAGTCCATTTATTAATTTAATAATTGATGAATTTAACTCAATACCTCCTGTCAAAACAATACAAGAAATAGCAGGGTAATTTGTTGAAATATTTGCCTGTAAAGTTCCTAATAAAATATCTGAACGATCTGCAGGCGTAACCACCACACTCCCTTCTGTTAAATGATGTAAAAAATGAGACAATTGCATTGCCCCTACTTTAATATCTCCAGTTGTATTATTTAAAAACTCTTCTCCAAATAAAACAGCTCCATTAATTTCATTTAAAAATTCCTTTACCGTAGGATTATTTAATTTTTTATTTATTGGTATCGCATTTATTGATACTGATTTAGGTAAGTTCTTACCAACTTCATTTAAAATAGTTTCAATATTTTCTTCTTCAATTTTATTTGCTACCACTGAAATTACCTGAACATCCTTATTCACAAACGAATCATATGTTAATCGCAAACTTTGAATAAAATCTTCTAATGTTTTTGACACACCACCTGAAACAATAATTACTGGTATTCCAAGATTTTTAGCAATCAATACGTTTAAATCCATTTCTATAATTGCACCATGATCAGAAAAATCTGTTCCTTCTACAATTACAAAATCATTTTCAGTTTCTAATTTTTTATACTTTTGAATAATCTTATTAAGAACGTCATCCTCTTTATCATCATTCAGTTTTTGAATTAAATCAGATCGTGTAAAAGCATAGCAATCTTCATAATCACTCTTTAAATTAAAATAATTGAGTATTGTATTTATATGATTGTCTCTTTTACCTTCAACAGGATTATCAATAATTGGTCTAAAATATCCAACTTTAGGCTTTTTTCTAAACAATAATTGAATCAAACCAATACTTAACATTGATTTTCCAGAATTTGCTTCACTAGCTGCGATATAAATAGCTTTATTCATTTTTGTAATTTTAAGCAAAATTACTTTAAAAAAAATTAATCTTTTATGATAATTGTTAGTATAATAAATCCATATGCTATTATAAAATAGCATTAAAAATAATTAGTAGCAGCTATTCACGCTTTCAGCACTCGCTTTTATTGTTTTTTTAAATAAAAACCAAAAAAGAGCTCAAACAAATGCTTCAATCGTGGCTAAGCCTATCAAAAACGTACCCGCTTACTTTTCCATGCTTCTACCCTTTCAACTTTAGCTTCCTCTCTTTCCCCTTACATAAAATCAACTTTAAATAGTTTTGCGCGAGGGATTGAATATATCGAGTACGCTCAATACAGACTCTTTGTTTGAGCTATTTTTACTTGATAAAGCTAAAAAACGAGTAGTGATAGACTGACAATTTTTGTAGAAATAAATAGCAACTCACTAAAACTATTTTTGCTTACTTTTATTTATGTGTGTATGTGTTTAGTTGATCCTTTACCTTAAATCTCTCCCCTTCCCCTTACTTTCATTTCGATTTGAGTTTTGAGCAAAAAAAAACCTCAATCTAAATATAGATTGAGGTTTAAAAGAAAGGCAACGAC
>CALLBA010000028.1:0-12414 GCA_938002045.1 Tenacibaculum soleae | reverse complement strand
CAACAAAACATTGCTCCTATTCTATTAATTAGAATTGAACAGGAACGACAACAACAGCAAACCTCTGAGGCAAACCTAATGCGTATGCTTCAATTACAATTAACACAACAATCGTCTCCACCACCAGCTATTAAAGACAATACCTTAAAATATATCGGAATTGGCGCAGGAGTTTTAGTACTCTTAGGTGGGGTATATGTAATTACCAAAAAATAAAACTATGACAAAACAAGCATTAGAAAACACTACCGTTACACTAGCTAGTATGACCGTAGGCGCGATGGCATCACGCATTATAGCAGACAAATTGCCCATTAAAAATCAAAAACTCAAAAGAGGAGTACTCATTTTAGCAGGAATTTTAGGAGCTTCTTCACTGGATCGAAAAACTACAGGGAAGAAAGTAGCACAGGATATGGCTATTTCTGTAGCCGTTACCCAAAGTGGACATCTTTTAAAAGAAGTGTTAGATAGCAAACTCAAAGACAATAAACTCTTGTCTCCTGCTCTTGGAAACCCAATAATCGATTATGACAACAGTTTGTTAGATAGCAGTGAATTTCTATCTAACTACACCCCTAATTACGATCATATCTCCGAACAAGTAAGCTACCAAGAGGTAGAATTTGAGAGTTAATAGTTAAAAAAAATAAGAGAAAATCATAAAAAAAGAAGCCATGAATTTTTTAAAAAACGAAGAACCGTACATTCGAATCACAGAGTATTTAAAGTACAAAAACAGCAAGCGAAAAGAAAACGAGAAATGGAACATTGCAGCAATGAAACCCATGCCTAGTTTTTTATACGCCAATAAAAAAGTAGATATCGGTGGTACAGTTTCACTACTTACAGGTTCTTCGGTAGACAAACGAGGAGTAACCAATTTCGATGGGAACTCCCTGGTTAAAGGACGTGTTTTTGTAGCCGATGGAGTTACCTTAAAAACTGGAATTGCAGAGAGTGCCACCCCTGAACAGGAAGTAAACTACTCGCCTTTTAAGCTCCCCAATGTGATCATGCAATCTAATTTAGTGATCAAACAAAAAAATGAAATTTTAATAAATCTACCCATTTGTGACATGGTACATGCGCGAATTAATGGAAATATCTATTTCAAACTAGGATCGTTTGCTCTTTTAGAAGACGATACTATTACAGAAATAGAATTGCAATACCCAGAGGGCGCAAAATTTGCTTTGGAAGATGGAAAATCTCTTTTTGTTTCTGCGCGTCTTTCAGGATTTGTTACCTATCAAAAACGATAATTCAATCTAAAGTCTACCAATAAAAAACAACAATTGGTAGGCTTAAAAAATAAGCAATGAAAAAGACATATAAACGAATTAAAATCAATGAGGATTTATTGAAAGAGGTACACAGCTCGGCGGTTACTCCTTTGGATTTTGATACTTTTTTAGAAGGAAAAACACACGAAACATTACCCAAAGGAAAAGTCATAGGAGCCTATTACAATTCTTATATACAAGAGCAAGCAGCTCCTACAGATACAGGTGGAGGGTTTGTAAATTCTCGTTTTGGTTTTTCAAGTCCAATAAGCCATACCAATATTGTCATAAAGGACAGCCAAGGGCATTTGTTAACCAATCCTACGGATTTACAGGACTACCACCATAAAAATGGAGGGTATGCATTAGGTTTTAAGGAATTGGATTTTATAAGCGCCAAAGAGCGTATTAGTATTGAATGGGAAACCTTAGGGATAACTCCTGTTTGTGGAGAATTTGTCTTTGTCATACTGGTAGATAATTGCGCGTGCTGATGACCAAAGTAAGTTATTACACACAAACCCATACCGAGGATTTCGAAATAGATATCGGGGATCAATCAGGTTGTAATGGCATGCTTGAGATTCAGGTAATACCCAGTGATAAAAGCATGCCTTTAGTACTCAAAGACGGTTCAGGGCAAAAAATCACCCATCAAAAGCCTTTTGTATTACGATCCAGTACCCCCATTACTAGTGGTCATTTACAATTTGTATTTGCCGAATCTAATTATTTAAACACCCATTTAAAAACAGTTTTAAAAAAAGCCATTGTAAGGTATTTGTATTGTGAATCATGAATTAGAACATAGATTGAAAACCCATCTTTTACAAGGAGAAAACCATATTGTAAAAGTACAAAGTCAGGGTATAAAACTCGTAAAGACCACAGGAGCGCAAAAGTATGCTTTTAGTCTTTCTGAGATTACCCAAAAATATGATTCTATAGCAGGTTTTTTAAAGCAATTACCAGAAAAAGGTTTTGAAAAACAAGTGATTTTCACCTTGCAAAAAACCTATGGAAGTGCTGATAAGATTACGTATCACACCTCAGAGATATTAACCCACGATTTAACCACAATAGCTATGGATTCTCCTTATTACAACAACACCCCTTCTGCGCCTAACAATGCACTAAACACCTTTTTAGGAGCTCCTGAATTAATGGCAAAAATGGTCGATGCCGAGCGTGCAGCAGACTATAGAGAGCAACTACAGGAGATTAAAGAAAATGTAAAAGAGTTGCGATCAAAAAACCGCATGCTTACAGAACAAAACAATACCCTTACCATCAAGTTGGAGACCGCCAAGGAGCGAGAAGAACTCAGTGTGGATAGGGCGCTTTTAAAAAAAAGAAGCTTTTTGGAAACCCCTGCCTTTGAGAAAACAATGGAAACTCTAGGTGGATTTTTACCAAAAGTATTGGAAGCTGCTACAAAAAACGAGCTTCCTATTACAGAGAGTGCATTGGGAACCCCTTTGCCTGCTGTAAAAAAAGCATTTGTTAAAAAAATTGCCAGCAACAAAGTAAGTGAAGAGCAAATCTTGTTTTTCAATTACTTATTAGATTACTGGAAAAAAGATTTAATCCAATATGTTGCAGCACATATTGAACAAAAACAAGAAAATGAAAATTATGAAGATACAGACTAAACAACAAGCCTTAGCCCATTTAGAAAGTTTACCTGAAAAAGTACTGATTCGAATGGCAGAACTATCAAAAAATGAAAAAGCACAAAGTTATTTTTCTTGCCCTATTAAATACGGTGCAGTCAAAAGCTTTCTAAGTTAAAAAAAACATGAAAAAGAAAAACACACTCTCAAAAATTGCTACCAAAGAAAACACCAAAAATGCGATTGAAAAAGCCAATGGAGCTAGTGAGTTTTTACTAGAAAACAAATCTTTATTGATTCTTTTAGGAGGTGGGTTTGTTGGATACCTGATATATAAAGGAATTAAAAGAACTACCGATGCGGTGGCAGAAGTTTTTACAGCTGATGAAGTAGATCATATCAATCCAGAGATACAGGTAAACACCAGTAAGCTCACCATTAGTAAAGAACAAGCAGTAATTTATGCAAAGTCGCTCTTAGATGCTTTTAATCATGAAGTTTTTTTTACTCCTGCAACAGATGAAGAAAAAGTAAAAGCCGTATTTGATCGCCTACAAAGTGGGGATGATTTTAGAATGGTTTACAAAATCTTTGGAAGAAGAAAACGAAGTGTTGGAAAAACACCAACCTATTGGATCGATAAAAAGTTTTCTGACGATTACGATTTAATTTACTGGCTCAAAGCAGAAATTTCTCCAACATGGGATAAAGCATTGTATCAACAAGTAAAAGCGCGTGTAGAGAGTTCTGGCATGCCTTTTTAATCAAAAAAAAGAAATCTATTATGAAAGAAATTGATTTGCCTATTTATGGATTAGCAAATCCAATGGGAATGCATCCTACACAGGATTTTAATTCCCAAACCAATAAAAATTGTGGATGTATGACCAAAAAAGCCCCTTTAGTTCCTTATCGATCTTTGGTACTCGATGGAGTGACCAATATGCCTTTTGAGGCAGGACTTGTAAATATATACAATACTAAAACCAGACAAGGAACCACACCCGATACTAAGGGCAAGTTTGAAATTTATGCCTACCCAAATGATTCCATTCGGATCTCTTTTGTGGGCTATCAAACCCAAGAAATTTTAGCCAAGGATTTGCCAAGTGTTATTACACTTTTGGAAGATCAAGGAATGCTTAACGAGGTAGTAATTACCAGTAAGAAATCAAAAAACAATCATTTTTTGCTAGGACTTGGGCTTACCGCTATGTTACTGGTCTATGCCATTGCAAAGGACGAAAAACAAAAAGAATAATACCGATACAAAATGCAAACAAAAAAAATATTATGGATAGGAGTTGGCAGTATAGTTGCTTCGATTTTAGGGTATGCATATTATACCAAAAAACAATTCGAAAAATGGATAGAAACCCTACAATTTGAAATTACTGGAATAAGTAATATTCAATTGTCTTTTAAAGCACTGGAATTAAAAGTACACCTGCAAATAGCCAACCCAAGTGCTAAACCAATCAAACTGCATACGGGTTTTATAAAGGCAGAAATGCTACGAATCTATGACAAAGAAAAAGGAAGCTTACTAGCGTTTAACAAATTAAATACGAACCAAATACAAATCCCTAGTGGTGGAGTATTTAAACTACCCCCAACACAGGTGCAAATCCCATTACTTACTGGAGGTCGATTATTAGCCACACAAATAACGAATTCCAATGCGAGTGTAGATACTCTATTAGAAGCCTTGAGCTTTGAATTAGATATTTCCGCTTTTGGATATACCAAAACAATAAAAATTTAGAAAAAATGGCAAGCTATGAATTATTTAAGACCTCTATACAAGAGGCAGAAGGAGGATACCAAAATTTAGAAAAAGACAAAGGAAATTACAATTCTAAAAAAGAACGAGTAGGAACTAACTTTGGTATTTCTGCCAGGTTCTACGAGCGTGTCATTGGCAGACCTCCTAGTATTGCAGATATGAAAAACATTTCTCAAATGGAGGCGCATATACTCTTTAAAAATGAGTTTTGGGATACTGTTAAGGCGAGTGCTATCAAACATCAAAGTATTGCGGAACTGATCGCTGATCATGCCATTAACTCCAACCCAAGAGTAACCGCAGGTATCGTACAACGCGTTTTAAAAGAAGATTTTGGAAAAGATATCGTGATCGATCGAGTTATTGGAACAAAAAGTATTACTGCAATTAACTCAGTAGATGAAAAAGAACTTTTTGCTGCCATTGCTAAAGCAAGATTGGAATATTACAAAGGACTGGATGATTACCGATATTTTAAACAAACATGGACGCGTAGAGTAGTCTTATTATCTAAGAAATTTCAAATCCCCATTGTTTTCCAAAAAAAAGTACTGCGCTGCTCTTAGGAGTTTTAGGAGCAGCGCTTTTAGGATATTATGTATATAAAAATTTAAAAGAAAAAGAATAAAAAAGTTATGACAATCACACAAGAATTTCTAGCCTTGGATGGTAAAGAAATAAAACGAACAAAATTAACACAGCTTATTGAAAAAGCAAAACAAGCAAATCATACTGAAGTAGTTTACCGACTCTCTAAAATAGTCTTAGAAAACCCAGAGGATACTACCTTTGAAATTGCAATCACAAAATACCCAACAGCTCTTGCTGCGCCTCATCATCGGGGAGCTTATAAAGAAGCACTTACCAAAACAGGAAAACTGCGCAAAGGATGGCGATTTGTTAAAGGTAGAATTGTAAAAAGCGCTGAGATTCCAAACCCGACAAAAAAAGCAGGATTGAAATCTAACGGACACTTACAAAAGGGATTTAAATATGCCAAAGGTGGAAAAATTGTAAAGGTAGGGGCAAAAAAAAAAGAATAATTCCAGATAAGAAAACCACAAAAACAAATACCTCAAAATTTCCGAGAACCTTTTTAGCAGGACTCGAATATCTGGAGCATGAAAATGTGCAGTATACAGGATTAAACGCACCAGAGTTAACACCCAAACAAGTATACCAACAGATTACCCAGACCATGATAAGCGCCATTAAAAACGCAAAAGGAAAAATGGATGTAGCATGGGACAAAGAATTTAGAGATCAAAAAGGATACATGCTCCCTGCTAGTTTTGGGAGTAAAAAAGCCTATCGAGGGATTAATATTTTGATGTTAAAAAAAGGAAATCCGTTTACCGTATATCAGAATCCTTACTTTTTAACAGCGCATCAAATCGCAGAAAAAAAAGGAGAATTAATACCCAATGCACCTGAATTTCAGGTTATTTATTTTACACGACTCTACAAGTACCAGGGCAAAGAAAAAGCAACCGATTTTACGACCTATAGCAAGCAAAAAATGATGGAGCATTTAATATCCAAAGGGCACAAAGCCAATCAATTTGACCTTTTAGTTGAGATTGTCCCCATACTAAAGAATTATACTGTTTTTAATGGAAGTGCGGTAAAGGGAATTGATTTTAAATTAGAGGAACTAACCCCTGTTCAAAAGGCACAACTGGGATATGTTTCGTCTAGTGACCCCAACCAAAAGCAATCTAAAAACCCTATTGCAGAATTAATTATTAAAAACTTCCCAAAGAATAGTGCCAAACTAGAACATGGACACAAAGGAGCTAGTTACAGTGTTAAACACGATTTAGTTCGTATGCCTAGTTACAATGCTTTTTACAAAAGTCAAGATTATTACAGTGTGCTATTTCACGAGATGATACATAGTACAGGACACCCAAAACGACTGGATCGAATTTTAGGAACTCCTTTTAGAAGTCCTACTTATGCCAAAGAGGAACTAATAGCAGAGTTTGGAGCCGTTTTTTTATCTGCACAGGCAGGTATTTTATGGAAAACACAGCAAAACCATGCTAAATATCTTAAAAATTGGCAAATGGCTTTGAAATTTATGGGAGAGGATGAAAAACTACTTATGAGAGCTGCTTCAGCTGCACAAAAAGCAGTGGATTATCTATTGCAAGTAGATACTAATAACGAGCCGCTATTTTATAAAGAGATTCAAGAGAAATTACAAGAAGCTACACTGGTTCCCCAAAAACAAATAAAAAAAGTAGTACAGGCTTTAAATAGTGGAGTTCTAAAAATTCCAAGGACTAGAAAAAATGCACAAAAACCACTCTCAAAAAACACCTCCAGAAAGTCATTGGCATATAAAAGAGAACAGCGTAAAAACAAAATATTTACCCTTTATGATATCCCTAACAAAGATTTAAAAACCTTCTTAGGAGATTTAGAAGTCAAAGAAAAAGAAAGTTTAGTAGTAACTCTTGCAGGGAAAAGAGGAAGTGGAAAAACACGTTTTGCCTTTCGTTTTATCAATGTATTGGCTCAGAAATACAACGTAGGACATGCCAGTATGGAAGAACACCCAGATACCAAACTCTATTGGGATAAAGCAGACGAGTATTTTAATAAACAAACAGAACAAAACCTAGATACTAGAGACATCACTAGTTTAAATGAGTTAGATTCACTGATTAAAGACAATGATATTATTGTTATAGATAGCTTTGCAAAGCTAAAAGAACTCGACAATAAACTAGAAATAGATACCCATCTAAGAAAAAAATACGATGGAAAACTGTTTCTAATTATTTTTCAGCAAACCGCAGATGGTAAAATGAGAGGTGGCGCAAAAAGTGGTTTTGATGGTGATTGTATCTTTTTTGTAGAGAAAGCTACCGATTATAAATTACATCATGTATATACCGATAAAAATCGATACCAAAATAGAAACCTAGAAGAACTCAAATACAATATACATTCTGGGAAATTAAATCCTTCTTCTTCTCAAGAAGTGGAATTTTAAACAGATTTTTGTTTTTAATACTTCTAGTATTTTTTATATTCGTATTCATTATTTGTAAAATAGTTGATAACTACAAATCCGCTTTCGTAAGAAAAGCAAAAAAGCCTCTGAAAAGAGGTTTTTTTTATGAATAGATAACTTATTTAAAACTTAAAATTATTTTTTATCAAATTTTCATTAAGATCTGAACTAATTTTTAACATATAAGGATTTTCCTTTCTATCAACAGTATGATTTGTTAAAGCTTCTCTTATTGATTGTAAATTTTTAAAATAATCTATATAAACCAACTCAGATTGATATTCAATAACACACATGTGTGAATTTCTAATTTTATTGTATATTTTTTTTGTGTTTATATGAGCTATTTTTTCGTTATTTATTAAAATTGAATCATTACTTAAAAACTTTATTTTTTTATAACTCATTTTTTTTCTTAGTGAATCTGCTTTTTTATACTTGTGTTGAAATAAATATTCGGAAAGTTGATACTGTTTCTGTTCTGATTTACTTAAAGGTTTATATGGTTTTATTTGAATATTCTTTTCACTATCCATTGTTCTATGAAAATAAGAAAATGGGCGATACATTAAACCAAAACCCTTTGGAGGGTTGTTTTTATTATTATCAGTGCTATAATAATATTCTAAATAAGCGCTTTTTAATTCTGTTTCTAGCTTATCTACATAAATAATAGGTGTATTTACATCTATATTTAGCATAGCAAATGTGACAAATGTCCATAACTCAATGTGTTTCATTTTAAACTTATAAGCTATATCACCAATGTTTTTAAGACCAACCAGTGAATTATCTACATATAACTCTCCATTTTTTAATAACGTAATATCTAATATGGCAAGAGCTAATTTAGAATGAATTTCTTTTCCCCCTGTGGGCAGCTTTATGTTTTTTTCTTGAGAAAAAGAAAGGAAACACATAAAAAAAATGATTACTAATAAACTATATTTCATTTTCAATATTTAATTTAGAAAACCAAGCGAGTGTAAACTCGCTTGGCTTTTTATTAATATATAACTTCAATACGTTTGTCTATTTTGTCTATTTCAACAAACTCCATGCCCGTAAAACGTTCCGCTTCTATGGCTTTTTTTAAGCGCTCTGAAATGTAATAACCAATATCTACAGGATTATCTGTGAGCCTAATTAAATCTTTATTAGTATCAGAAAAATCTAAAATTAATTTGTTACAGCGTATTTCAGCGTCATCTCCAGATTCTTTTAAAACTTCTAAAAGATTTAAATAATTTCTATAACTATCTACTTTAATAGGTTTTCTAACACTTGGATCTTTCCAATCTTCTGATTTTCCTATCAAAAATTCACTTTTTTTAAAATCAATACATTCTTCATCAGAAGGGTAGGATAAATGAAACAACCTATAATCTGTTAGAATTTCTTTTTTATGATGAACTTTTAATTCCCAAGAATTAAAATGATCAACATTAAATTCTTTTAAAAAACTTATAAAATGTTTTTTTAAAACTAAAAATATACCATTTGAAAAAGGAATTACATGTAATAAAGTGGATGGTTTTGCTTTTTTTTGCATAATGGGCTCTGGAATATCCCATATTTCAGTTATGGGTTGCTTCCGACCTGTATAGGGTACTGTATCTAAATCCCCCCATTTATTAACACTTTTTGATTGCGGATATTTACCTATCTCTTTTGTGATTAAACTATTTTTAAATTTATAGAATTTCATTATCGATAATTAATTAAAGCTGCTATCTCTCCTAAAGTAGAATTTGGATTTGATCTTATAAGGTTGTCAAGATAACTAATAAATTTTGTAGTTTCTTGGTACGCTTCATCTAAATTATTACCAACTCGACCATTTAATCTTATTAATACAGCTTCAACTGCATCATTATAAAGCCCATGCCCTCTTAAATGATTAGTTGAGTTTAAAGGAATACCGTTTAATAATTCATTAATATGAAAACGTTTCGCAGCTCTTGCTGCTTTCTGTATTATAGGTAATTCTTTCATAGCTAAGGGAATTATATGATGTGCTTGTTGAGCTGCACCACTAACCAAACCTAACACTTTTCTTAACACTCTTCTACTATTAGAGTCTGTACCAAAATGCACCAAACCATTTACGAGACGTGCTTTTAACCTTACAGATTTCCCTGTTACTGATGTAACTATTTTAGCCCATTTACCAGCATTAGAAGCTACTCTAGTTACAACTTTAAAACCCTTACTACCAGGAACTACAGTTAATAGTAAAAAACCTGCTGCTTTCCATCTTGATGCTTTTTGCCCATCAAAATCTTTTCCTTCGATCATAATTTTAAGATCTTCAATAGGTAATGCATATCTACCAACGCTTTTCCCTATTTCTTTACCTGCTAAAAGAAACAAATGTTGCAATTCATCAACAGTATTACTCTGAGGAATTAATAAATCTGCCCATTGGCTACCTTCCACTTTTATATAATAATACCTTTCATTGTTACTAGCTCCTGTAGGCTCATAATATCTATCTCTTAACTCACCTGACTTAGTTAATGCCTTTTCATATGAACTTATACCTACAATAGATCCGTCTTCTAACTTAAAAAAAGAAATTTTTGCTGCATGATAAAAATGTGTATATCTTAAATTAGCTCTATTGGCTATAACACCTGTTCCTGTTTCCCAAGGAATATCTTTTGCTAATGTTTCTAATTCTATTTGACCTTTAATATAATTTTGAGCGAGAGTCGATATTGTATTTTGGACTTTATTTTCATCTCCAAAAAGTTTTAAATCATCTGCTTGATCTTCATTTTCATACAGCCACTTTTTTTGATTAATATCTGTTATACCCACATCATAAATTAATGAAGCAGCTGCTAAACCTTTTTCTATTTCTGAATCTATAGCTAATTGCGCAAGACCATAATGCCAACGACTTCCTACAAGATTTAAATCACCACCTACTGTATTTCCAAATTCACCTTGATTGTCTTTTTTTATAGCTTCATTTATTTTGTTAATAAAAGTAGTAGCTTTAGTAGGATGATCATTTAGCCATTGTACCTTATACTTATCTCTAATAGATAATTCTTTTATTAAATTATCGATACTTCTATTAGCATTTATAGGTGAGTTAGACAACCTTTCAATCTCAGCATTCATTAGGTTTTGATGTCTTAACCTAGCATCATGAGATTTAAAACCTAAGTTACCAAAATCTCTTTTTAAAATAACCTTCCAATAATCTGGGTGAAATAATGATAGTTCATTATTCTTATTTCTATTAATATAATCTGTAACTAATTTATCTGTAACAATATCTTCTGCTCTACTTGTGTATTTATTAAAAATTCGTGCAGCATCTCCTGCTAACAGATAAGGAGGTCTTGATAATCTTTTAAATTCTTCAAAATGAATTAAAAACTGCATAAAATCTAAACGATCCCAATAATCTAAACTATTATATCTATCATTTCTAATTTTTATTACTTCATTATTAAATGGAGTTCCTAAAATTTTAGCAATATGATTGTTTTCAAATTCCTTCCATTTATTTTCTTTAAATACGGGTAATAATTTATTATATTCCCTTCTTATATCTGTAATATTTTTCAAAGTGTTTATAGAAACTCCATTAACTTCTAAGTATGGATAATATGTGTTATGGATATTCTGTGCGATTTCTGTTTCTCTAACTCTTAAAGCTTTAAATGCTTTTAAATACACTCTCCTTTTACTTGATCTCTGATCTCTTAGTCTAAGATTGCTGTTATATATAGGAAGTGAATGTAGTCTAATACCTGCTCTTTCATATTCTAAAAAAGCATGATCTTTAGCTGTATTAAATGAAGAAAACGACTTATTGTATTTTGATTCTAAAACTCTTTCTATAATTCCAGTTTGTTCACTATACCAACTTCTTGCTCCTTCTTTTGCTGCTCTTCTAATATTTGCTTCATTTTGTAATGCAGAAGTAAACAAACTATTACTATTGAATTGAAATCTAATATTAGGAATATTCCCACAGGCATCACAAGGATTCTCATCACCTGCTTTAGGATCTCCATCAAAATCATCTCCAGGATAACCTTCATCTATATATTCATCATCTTTTGGTGCTTCTATTTCTCTTTGTGCATGAGCAGCTGTAAAACAAACTGAAAAGAGTACTATGCATAGTGTTAATATTATTTTTTTCATCGCTTTTTATTTTTTTATAATTACTCTTGTCTTTCTTTCGTTATTTACAAACACGCTTACTACATAAGCTCCCTTTTTTAAATGAGAGCCGTTTAAGAAATATCGGTAGTCTCCTTTTTCTTGTGTTTTATTATTTTCTACAACTGTTTTTATATTTCCCTGTAAATCGCTTAACTGTACTTTTACAGTAGCCTGTTCTGCTAGTGAATAAGAAATAATTAAATCTTCTTTAAAAGGGTTAGGATAGAGCTTTATAAAATTATCTTTTTGTTCAGATAAGGCAATTAAAGCATCATTAGAAAGTTCTTCATCGGTATTGTTAAAGGTTGCTTTTTTTTGTAAAACCAAACGCAAAGGCATACCTGCTTCATTCCAGTTTTTAATATAGCTTTCTATATTAGCAACTAAGTAAGTTATTCCGTTTACTGTTTTAATACTTAAATCACTTGAAAGTATTTCATAGTTTAATGTATTAGGAATACTTTCTTTATAAGAATCATGAGGTAATAATACATTGGTGTTTTCAAAATAAAT
>CALLBA010000027.1:0-3663 GCA_938002045.1 Tenacibaculum soleae | reverse complement strand
GTAGAAGTTACCGTTCCAATTTCAACATACTTCTTAGTTGGCTTTTTAGACATGAATACCTTAATGTCTACTGGATTCGTTTTTGAATAACTTTGAGTGGAAGTTTTCATTATTGATGACGTTTTACATGATTGAAATACTAAAAGTCCAATTATAATAATACATCCTAGTAAAATCTTAAATACTGCTTTTCTCATAAAATGATTTTAATTGCCCTTGACCCAAAAGGCGTTAGTTGAAAATGAGTCAAGCCAAATATAGACAAACAATTTTAATTAACTACTTTAAAGTAGTAATTAATAAGTAGTAACAAATTAGTAGGAATTACAAGTAATTTGTTAGATGGCGAAAAAAGACGAATACACAGAAAAACAACTAACTCATTTAGGAAATCGTTTACGAGAACTTCGTATTGAGAAGGGGTTTTCTAACTACGAACAGTTTGCTTTTGAGCATAATTTGCCAAGAGCACAGTATGGTAGATACGAACAAGGTCAAGACTTACGTTTCTCTTCCCTGTTGAAAGTTTTAAAAGCTTTAGATATTTCTCTTGAAGATTTTTTTAAAGAAGGGTTTAATTAGTCTTTAAGAAAATGTATCAATTAAATTATCAACTATGGAAATTATAAATTTGAAAAATAAAAAAGCACTCAATAATAGTTAAACCATCATTTTAAGATTACTCTCAAAGCTCAAATAAAAAATAATTTATTAAATATGGATATAAAAAAGTTAATCGAATTATCTACAACCTTTATAAAGCTTCCTTTTATTTTTTTAAAAGAATACACTGAATTTTTCGGTGATGATAAAAACTACAAGAAATTTAAAAAAGCTAATAAAAGATTTGGAAAAACTATTATTACATTTTTGAAGTTTTTATTAATTCAGCCCCTGTCTATCATTTTACAATCTATTATACTTATCTTAAAAAATATAAAAGGTTCTTTAAAACCTTTAACATTTAATTTATCTAGTAAAAAACTATATAACTTTGGTATTTGGATTGTATTTATTGGGACTACTATTTTAGGATTTATGGCGGGAATAGTAAAAGCTATAGAAACAAATAACCTAACATACGGAATTGGAGTTTTTATTTTAATACACCTCTGTAGTTTAGGGTACTATCATTTTAATAATAAATTTTCTAGATTAGTATTTTAATATTTTTTAATCAAAGAAATCATCAGATTAAATATCATATGTTATGCTTCCGTAATTTATATTTTACAAGTATATATGAAGTTTTTTTAATTTGTTTCAATTATATCTGATAATCCTTTCTTAAAAACAGAATAAATTTATTTTATTTCATGCTTTCTACTAAAAAAAAGAAAAAAATATTCAAAACACGAATATTTTTTTCTTTTTCTTCTTAATTTTTTAAACCTTTGCTAGTGTTAGTAACACTCTAACATTGGAACCATTTTTGTGGTTTTAAATAGGGAGTACAAACTGTTAACCTCTTTAATAACAATATCATTATCATGAAAAACAATAATAGCAAAATAATAAATTATCAAAATATACTAACATTTAAAATTCCAAATAGCTGGATTGAAGAATATGATGATAGTGGTGGAGTTTTTTATGAAGATCACCCCACTTCTGGTACATTAAGAGTTAAACTTATATCTATTGATATTCCTCGAAGTAAAAACACAATAAACCATGCTGTTGATATATTATATGATATAAGTGCTAAAGAATCAAAAATTATAATACTTCCAAACGGAAATACTTATACTATGTCATATGAAGAAACAGTTGATGATGGAATTGAAATAACTATTTATTATTGGCATTTAATACAAGCTATAAAAAATAATAAAACTAGATTAGTAAATTTATCATATACAATTCTTACCGACAAGTTAAACACAGATTCTATAAGACATGAAATAAGTTATATAACTAAAGAAGTTGAAAATATTCAATTTCTTTAGTTATATACATTTTATACAATCAATTCGACACTACTATATCAAAGTTTCTTGTTGACCTAGAATCCTCAGTTAACCGCACTCCTTTTGTAGACATATCTAGAGCTCCCTTACTTATATAAAATCTACCTGTTTTTTTACTGTTTTTTTTGATAATCTTTGAAAGTTCTTTATAAATCTTATTAATGAAATCGGTATCATACAATGCAGTTATCTTACTTGCTATAATTGCATTCTCAGACTGATTATATCCTCCAAGACTAACTACTATACTATTTTGGTTTTTTAACTGATCAATAGCGTATTTAACTCCACCTCTTCTCTGTTCAATTTTCCGAATCATTAATTCAGTATCTTGATTTAAGATTAAAAATTTTTCATTAAAATTCCAATCTTTGTGATCCACAATACCTAAGTTTGATTTATTTTTTAATGTTTTTTCAATACTTGGTATATCACATAATAAACCTGCTTTTATATATTGTATTTTAAAATTAGATTCAATGTAAATTAATATATTTAACAGATCTTCTTTTATACCTAGAAAAAAAATCTCTTTACTTATCATTGTTTCTTAGGGATTATTAAAAGATGATCATTAGGTTTCTGTGCTCTAATTCTTGCAGCGTTTGTTGCTTCTCTCTTGGTCATCGCTCCGCTTTTTTTAACATCAACCGTATTTACCCTTAAAGTTCTTCCATTCTTTGTAGCTGTAATATCTGGATATGATCCCCCTTTTCTTCCTCCTCCTAAAGGTTTAAGATACTCTTCTTTAAGCCTTCCTCCACCTCCAGTGATCTCATAACCTCTCTTTTCTAACTCTGTTGCTATTTGGTAATTCTGTTTTCTAGTAGCACTATTTCCTAACCTTCCTCCTTTTTTGGGAGCCTTTACTGAAGAAGCTCGTACTGGAGTGGTAAGTTCTGCTGCTGCTGACATTACTGCTGTAGCTGTAAAACTACCTATTACATCAGGAGCTGCATTATAAATTGCTGAAGCATCTGACTCTAAACCACTATATACAGCATTTTCATCACCAGATACAATAGCAGTACCAAACTCTGAATTGCTCATTGTAGTATTAGGCTCAGATGTTCCCATTAATGAACTAATTCCACTAGAAACAGTACTACTGATTGAGTTATGAACAGCACCAAAAAAGTTTCCAACAGCATCTAATGTTCGAGAAATTATACCTGGTTTATAATTCCCTGTATGAGATCTACCACCTCCATTTGCATCACTAATTCCATAACCCAAACCTTGCATGTAATCTGGTTCAGTTGTAGATACACCTTCTAACCCTTCTAATTCTATTTTCCAAACAGGATTATTATGCGCAAATTGATATGTACTAATATTTACATAATCTTCACTTACAGGGTCAACACCAAAAAACCTTCCAGTAGAAGCATCGTAATTCCTATATCTGAAAGTAAGCCAATTCAACCCTAACTCTTCATTGGTTTCTTGTCCTAAGAAGTTCCATTTCTGCGCGGTACTATTCCCATGGGCTGAAACCACGTTATTATACCCTTTATGTTTAAGACCAAAGGGATAATAATTTGACTCCTCTATAATTTCTGTTGCAGCATCAATTACACCATCTTTGTCATTATCTGTATAAGACAGTCGAACATTTCCTAAATGATCTTTGTATTGATATACGTAATCAAATTTCCCAGTATTATCAGGCTTTACATAGCCCTCTGGATGG
>CALLBA010000026.1:0-22844 GCA_938002045.1 Tenacibaculum soleae | reverse complement strand
ACTGTACACTATAATCCAATGATAGTTCCTCATAATCCTTTGGAGCTTCCATCTCCATATACCTCACCAATCTAGGTTGTTTGTAATACGGAAATATTTTACATAGCATAGGACGCATACCACTTGGAATCACAATCACTCTATCTTTACGCATCGTTCTGACTTCGTCTCTAGTCATTAAATTACGTTTACGAACAATTCCTTTGTCATCCTCATAATCAAAATCCCCTAACGTATCAGAAATTGCCTTACTCTCATCGGATAAACCTGTAAAGTAAATCTTGGTATTGGCATTATTCAATATCGTTTTTGCATTGTACTCGCCATAATTTTGCGAAAGTTGATTTTCTGACTGCAATACTCCAAGAAATGGACAGTTAAATTTCCTTGAATTTGAGATGATATTTGCTAGGTTTGGTAAGTGTAAACTCGAAAGTTCATCTATTATTACAAACACATTATTATCTTCTTTTTTGGGGAGCTCTCTAAAAACGTGCGCAAAGAATTGTTCAAAAAAGATACTCAAAATCGTACTGTAGTATGCCATATCAGATAATGAACACCTTAGAAAAACAACAGTGTTTTCTTCTCGAAATTCATCAAAGTTGAAGGTATCTACACTTGTGATATCTGAAAGGATTTCATCATCCCCAATAAAAGCCAAAGAGGCTTGTGCCGAACTAATGATACTTGCTCTGGTGTTTTCTGAATTCCCCATAATAGATAGGAACTTTCTCCATAAATGCTTGGGTGTTGTATCTGCAAAATAACTATCAATAATTTCAGGTTCTCCTTGTAATGTTTCTAATATTTTAAAAACATTGGCTAAATTTTGATGTACTCTAGATTCTGTTTCTCGAAGATGGTGGATACAAAGTGCTATGAGTTCTGCTGCTTTTAGTGCCCAAAAATCTTGTTGCTTTGAAGTAGCTCTGACCAGCATATTTGAAATCTTAGTAACATCCGCATTCGTTTTAATACGATGCAAAGGATTGTAGTATATAGAGCCATACTTATTGGTAAAATTCAATACTTTCACTTTCATTCCCTGAGCTAACAAAAAGTTCTTTGTTTTTATTAGTTCCCCACTAGGATCGTTTATCAGCATTGACACTCCTTTTTTCTTGGCTGACAACCCAATATTGAAGATACTGGGGTAGATTACAGAAGTAGTCTTTCCACCTCCAGACGGCGAAACAATAAGCATATTATTTTGAGATTGTTTCACCGATAGATGTTTTTTTCCTGTCACAGAAAATCCTTTATATCGTGCAGAAATGAGTTTGGAGGCTCTTGTAAAATCAGCATCCAATGTTGTCTTTTTTCCGATGATGGTCTGTAAAATTTCGTCTAGAAATTCTCCTATCCTCTCAAAGGCTATCGTAGTTATATCTTGTAAATTCATAGTATTCAGTTTTTGCTTTTTAGATAAATGACCTTAAGTACTATCGGTCTAATAGTTTCTTGAATGCACTATTAAATGCTTCCAGAAGAAGCTCTCCTCCACGTGTACATAAGTACACGCAGATAAGAGCAATCTTTAAAAAGAACCCTAAAAGAGTCATCACGTTTTTCATAATGATCTTGCATTTAGTTTTGAGGTAAACTCTATCGAAATACCTATCCTGGAGAAGAGTTGTACATACAATTGTTTTAACTTTTGAAACAACTCATCTTCAGCAATCGTTCTCGGCTGATAAACCACGATAACTTTTATCTTATTGGAAGATTGAACTCCTTCTGATTTCTTTAAAAAAAGATTTAAAACAATACCAGAGTTTTGAGCTAACAAATTCATATCAGTCGCCTTGTAGGTTGAGAAAAACTTTGTGTTTTCACGTAAATCAGAAAACAAGTATATTTCAGTAGACACACTATCTTTTTGCACTTCTTTTAGCTCCTCGATAAGAGGTAACCAAATAGAAGAATAACGGTATACAGGACTATCTTTTTTCGCTTGTAATAGTGAGGTAGACTTCTTCTTAAAATCAGCCACCAATCGTCTACGTTGTAGTTCATTTCCTAATAAATGATGTTCTTGTTCTATGAAAATAACATCCCGAGAATTCATTGTTAGACTGGTAATTCTACTGTATCTAAAGGTGACTGAATGCCATAAATCATCCTGAAAGCCAAAGAAACTTGTAATCGTTTCAGCATTCGGTTTTGCGATGAAATTAGTCTCCGTAACATCTTCTAATACAGAAATAACAATCGTTGTATCTTCCTTTTTGGTACAGGCTGATAAGATCAGCCCAAGTACCATTGTATAGATATACTTTTTCATAATTTACAGGTTTAAAGAGTTCTTAAATGAGGGTAATTGTGGAATGTCATCCTTAAAAAACGCAGGTGTTTTTCCATCAGAACGATGAATGCAATTGGTTGAATAAAACGTTTTTTGAGACTCCTCATACAAACGTTGGATTAACTCCTGAATGCTTTTTGCGTATATAAGAATTTGCTTTCTAGCCAATTCTGAACTCGATTGTTCTTGTCGTACTTTGATAATTGAATTTTTCAATGCTGTAATTTCAGCTTGAAGTATATCTACAGCTTCTTTGGTCAATTTATATCTATCTAAAGTTCTCTTTTCCGCCTTACTTAACCCTTTAAAATAGACAACCAATGTCGCTATGATTGAAAAAAACATATTCAAACAAGCAAAATAAACAGGACTAACTCCTGTCCCAAAATCGCTACTACTGCTAAAGGTCGTAGTTCTAAAAATTCCCAAAACATAAAAGATTCCAAATAGAAAAGTAAACGATCCAATAGCAATCAGTTTCTTTTCCATTGGTGTACGTCCCTTTTGAATAATCTCAGGTAAATTTTCTGCTAAAAAGAAAATACCTATTCCTATGGCAAGACCGATTACATAAGATGTAATTAACGGATAACCCATTGCCTGAAGTGCTGTTCCTGATATAAGTGTATCTACCAATACTAAGAAAACCAATACGAGTCGAGTCAACTTATAACGTTCCGCTTTTTTAAGCAACGAATTATCGCATTTCTCTAATTCTCTTTTTTTAAGACGAGAATCCGTTTCTTTCTTTTCTAATTCAGTAGAAAGTTCTTTTAGTTTTGTATCGGATTCAATTTTATCAGAAGCAATGTGATGACTTTCAATATCGCTTTGCATTTCGTTTTTAGTAGCCATCATCATCTTAGAGTATGCCCCGGAGATAACACCCGAGTACACATCATTCTCACAGTTAACCTCTGGTTTACTGGGTTGCATTTTTCCAAGGTCTATTGCCAAAGGAATAGCAATTTCTTTTTTAATGGTTTCGTGTTCTTGGAGTAGTTTCTTTTCCAAGTCTTCCATTTTGTATCTGAATACAGTGATGCTGTTATTCTCTGATACTTTGTTTTTAATGTTTTGTTTAGAAGGTTTCATAAATTTACGTTAAGAATTACAACGTAAATTTGTATAGAAACCTTTTAGACAACTATTATCTGTGAAAATGTATTGTTATAGCATGAAAACATCCTTCTTATAAATGGTAAAAAGTATGTAATCGTTGTTTTACTTCTTTTTTATATCGGTCGCTAATGGTAAAAATCATCTCATTGATGGAAAGTTTGGAGTCATTAATTTGTCCTGTTAAATGACTGGGAGAAATATTGATGACATAACTTTCATTGATCCTCACAAAGTAATACGGTAGTTTTCCTATAATATCAGCAAGGGATGAGCGAAGAAAATAGTAGTCATCATCTTTTGTTTGAAACCAGAGGTAATTTGCCTTAAGTATTTCTTCGTTATTATCTTGATTCACAAATGGTTTAACAGAGAAAAAACGTATCTCTGAAAATTGAATAGGTTTTTTGACGATTTCTTTATGACTTGCCTCTTTTATTTCACTTAAATACATCACTAATCCCATAATGCCATTTTTAAAGAACGACACATCTTCTGTATTTCTCTTTTGTAAAGTAGTATGTATTGCTCGTACTATTTCTTTAGCATTTAAGATAGGTTTACTCTTAACAATAAAATGTTCATGATTGGTATGTAATCCCTCAAAAAAAGTCCTATCATCATCAAAACCTGTTAAATAGATAAACAAAATCCCATAATCCTCATACAGTATCTTTCCTAAATCTAATCCTGTTTGTTTACCCTGAAGATCAATATCTAACAATACAATGTCTGGACGTTGTTTTTGGATTCTTTCTATTGCTTTTGAAACACTCGGTGTAAACTCACCTATCGTATAACGCTCTTTTGAGAGTACTTTTTTTAATCGTTTATAAAGTAATGCTTCGTCTTCGACGATTAATATATGTGCTTTCATAATTTCGGGGGGGTAATTTATTTTTTTACAAATTGTAGTTCAAGGGATACACCATTGTCTCCTTTTAGATCAAAACTACCTTCAAGCTGTTTTGCAAGTAGCCTCATTACATCTATTCCAAAGGAATCTAAAGCATCAATGTCAAAATCTTTAGAAAACCCAATACCATTATCTGTTAATCGTATTTGGTAATAAACCTTATCACATGAAATATCTATTGTTATTTTTCCTGTATCAAGCTCGTTAAAAGCATATTTATAAGAATTGGTTAAAAATTCATTGATAATAAGTCCCACAGGAAAAGATTGTTCTGCACTGAGTGTCATAGTAGCATCTATGTTCATTAAAATCGTTACTGGTGTTTCAGAAAACGATTGCTGTACCCCATCTACTAATGTTGTGACATACTCTTTAGCTGGCACTTCGGTAATGGTAACTTCTGCTTTATATAAAAGTTCATGAACCTTATAAATACTATCTATACGGTTTTGTAATTCCTCCAACTTTTTAAATCCTTTTTCATCAGTAATATCATCTTTAGCGGTATCAATAAAAGTATCTATAATCGCTAAGTTATTTTTAATACGATGATGAAGTTCTCGCTGTAGTTTTTCAATCATTTTTTTCTGTATACTTGTTTTCCTAAAGAAATAGAGGAAAACAAGCAATACAAGAAGTGCAGTTAAAAAAGCAATAATTGAAATCCATTTACGCTTATTTTCTTTTACTAAGGCTAATTCTTGTTCTGTATTTTCTTGTTTTAACTCAAGGTTCTCTTTTTCTTTTCTTTCAGTTTGAAATTTAGTCTCCCATTCTGTGTATTTAGCATTTATCGAATTTCGGTACAAACTATCTTGAGTTTTAATAATAGTTTCTAGCTCTTTTCCCAATATCATTTTATTTTGAAACTCTTTTTTAAAATCAATAGCTAGTTCATTGTTTTTATAGTAATTCACAAGACCCTTACCGTATTCCACCTTAGCTTGTGGTAGTTTCAAATCCTCAATGGTTTGCTGAGATAATTCTTCCGACTTCATGATTTTTTGTTGATCTATAGAATCTTTATCAACATAGGTTGCTATTTTATTTGCTTTTGAAACCAACTTCTTAACATCTTTACGAAATTCAAACTGGTTAATAATTGGCAATAATTCAAAACCTAATTTCACTGATTTATCTAGTTTCCCTGTTGTCATATACAATTTAGAAAGATGTCCTTTACTAAAAAAAATACCCAAAAGATCATTCTCTTTT
Organism: Tenacibaculum soleae; assembly: GCA_938002045.1. Lineage (GTDB taxonomy): Bacteria > Bacteroidota > Bacteroidia > Flavobacteriales > Flavobacteriaceae > Polaribacter > Polaribacter soleae_A. The sequence continues at coordinate 17,286 of CALLBA010000026.1, read as the reverse complement.
TCAAAATATACTAGTGCTTTTCTCAAATCGCTTTCAGCATTTATATAGTTCTTTTGTTCTAAAGCTACTTGCCCTCTAAAACTAGTAGCTTTATAAATTGCAATACTATCACTCATCATCTTAGCCGTTTCTAAAGCTTTATTAAAATAAAGTTTTGCTTTTTTTAATACGTTTTGTGATAAAAAAACTTTTCCTAAAGTTATTTGACAGTTAAAAACTTGTCTTTTCTTTTTTGAAAGTAATGCATACTCCAATGATGCAAGGGCATAATGAGTTGTACTATCGATTTGCATACTTCCATGATATACAGAGGCTTTTGCTTGGTATCGATATGACTTTATAAAAGAAGATAATGTGTCATTATAAAATAATTCCGCTTTATTATAAAAGTAATTAGCGGAATCTATATCTCTACTTATCTGATATGTTCTCCCCAAATCATAAAGCAGTAATATTTTTTCTTCTATTTCTTGGGTTGGAATAAACCTTAAACCCTTTTTATAGACTTTTGATGCTTGTATATATTTTCCCTTTTTTAAAAGCTGACCAGCAAACTCTTTTTTTGCATCAACTATCTGCATACTATCTAACGATTCTTGAGAAAAAACAACAGCACTTATAAAGAATAGCGTTCCAACTAAAATTACTTGTTTGATAAGTTTTACATACATTTCCTAAATCTAAAAAAATCTATAGTATTAATCTATTTTTAATAGCTTACTAACATGAAATCACCCTAAGGGGTGAACCTATTTATTACAGTAAACTTAATTTTCACACAACATAGTTACACTTTCACGTAAATTCTTACCATTATCTCAAACATATTATTACAACGGGTATCTATAAATACTTTTACCTCGAAATCAGGCTTGTGCACTACTAAATAGCCTTTTCAAAAACGTTTTGCAAAACATAATGTGTACCATCCAATTGCCAGTGTTCTAGATACTGAATTGGGCAAACAATTACGAGCAATGAAAAAAAGAATTATCTATTGTTTATTTGCACTGTGTGTACTTGGAACTGTAACTTCTTGTTCTATTGATGAAAATGATCAAGAACTATTCCCAGCTTACAATACTGGAGATGAGGGAGATGACCCAATACCTCCTAATGGAGGTAATTAATCCTTAATCTTTTGATGTTTTTCAAAAGCCTTTTACCATAGTTGGTAAAAGGCTTTGTTTTTCTATCTTTGAGTATAATCTTTTACAAATTGACCCCGAAATTTATGAAGCAACTAATTCTTCTCTATATAGGATTTATAGCTGTATGCTATTGTAATGCACAGTCATCAAAAAAAACAGAAACACATACTAAAATACAAAATGATTCTGTTAAAAACATCCAATTAAAATCCTGTATTAGAGAAACTTTCACAAAAAAGAATTGGAAACAATTTCATACCTGTAGACTTATACATCTTGCACTTACTAAAAAGAATAATGATTCATTGTCCTATGCCCAAACATTAGAATATAGTGGTGCTTATTTTCAAGTCTATTCTGAAAGACCAGATAGTGCTTTTTATTACTTCACTAAAAGTAAACTCATTTATCAAAAGCTCGGCGATTCTCCAGGTGTTGGAAGAACACTTGGAAATACCGCTATGCTGAGAAAGAATATTCACGACTATGCAGGTAGTATTGCTAACTCGTATAAAGCACTAAAATATATTAGTAAAAAGAAAACTAGACAGATTGCCTCTATCTATAACAACCTTGGAATTTCTTTCAACCAATTAAAAGATTCTTCAGATGCTATTAAATATCATTTAAAATCTTTAGCCCTAAGGAAACAACTTAAAAAATATCCACATCTAAAATTACAATCCTTAAATAATCTGGCAAAGGTTTATAAAGATTATAAAGTATATCATAGAGCTATCGAGTATTTATCTCCCATCGTAAGAGACAGCATGATAAAAAAACAATTTTCTAAAACCTATGCCATGGCTCTTGATAATTATGGGCATACTCTTTTTTTAAAAAATCAAAGCGGTAAGAGTTTACAGGCAATGCAAGAAGCATTAAAAATTAGAGATCGTATTAATCATAAAGATGGAATTGTAATTAATAAAATTCATCTTGCTCAGTATTACTTACAACAAAAAGATACCACTAAGGCTATTGTATTAGCTAGATCAGCAAATACAATAGCTAAAGAAATTTTGAATTACCGTGATTATCTTGTCTCTATGAAATTGCTTGCTAGAGTTTATAAAGGTGAACAATCTAAAGAACTATATGAACACTACAATCGAATTAACGATAGTTTGATTACTGCCGACAGAAAATACAGAGATCGTTTTGACCAATTCGAGTTTGAATTAGATGAAAAGCAACACTTGTTATTATCTAAAGAGGACGAACTCACTAATAACAGATATATTTTTATTGTTATTGGAGTGCTAATACTTTCTTTTGCTGTACTTTTCTTGATTAATTTTCGCAAAACACAAAAACTTAAAAAACAATTTCAAAATGGATTTCGAGAGTATATTATTAGTAAATATAATCTTACTCATGAAAATATTGTTTTTTGGGAAATGTGGGTTTTAGATATAAGCCCCGAGGATTTGGCTGAAAAATTATTCATCTCTTTAGAAGCAGTAAAATCTAGACGGAAATCACTAAGAAATAAGATCTATAAAATTCTTAAAATCGAAGGTAACTTTACACAAGCAAGAGCAATTCGAATCTATAATCAGGAGCTAGAACTATACAAGAACCTTAACTAAAGTTAAACTTATCTTTTTCAAGCCTCAAAAGGCTTCACCCTTTAGGGTGATATTACTTTAAACTCCAATAATTGTAGTTGACATTACTAGTAAATCAAAAGCTATTTATTACAATTGTATCATGCAAATCATATTGATTTATTAAAAATAATATGATATAAAAAGATTATAAAAGTAATAAATGTCAATTCATATGAAATTCAAAAAAAATCACCTTTTAATATCATTTTTAGCAATCCTAATTTTAATTTTATTTTTTTTAAGTCAATTAAACCTATCTAGAAATCAATCAAAAAACACTAAAATAGGAGTCTTACTATACACTGAACATAAAGTTATTGATGAGATTTTTACTGGCTTTCAAAATAAAATTTACGAAGAAGCTAAAATCAATAATGTTGATATAGAATTGGTAATTAGAAATGCGAATGCTGATCAACTTCAACTAAAAACAATTACTAATTTCTTTAACAGTAATGATAATATTCAATCAGTTTTAGTAATTGGTACCCCTGCTGCCAAGTTTTTAAAAGATTCAGATTTTACTAAGCCTGTTATTTTCGCAGGAGTTCCTGATCCAATAAGTGCTAACCTAGTTAGTTCATTAAAAAACCATAATAGTAATTTTAGTGGAACCACATATTTTCCTCCTACGGATAAAATTATTGACGTCTTTAATGATAATTACAATCTAAAATATCGAAAAATTGCTATACTTAGAAACCCTGCTGAACCAAATTCTGTTGCAGTTACTAATGCTTTCATAAAAAATTTAAAAGAAAAAAATATTGAGGCAATAGATTTTCCTGTTATAGATGGAGCTGAAATAGATATTTCCTTAAAAGTGATTAATAATCAAAATATAGATGGTGTTTTTATTCCTACAGATAATTTGGTCTATTCTAGATTAACTAATGTTGTCAATAATCTACGAAATAATCATATTCCTATTTTTAGCTGCACGGAACTATCTGTAATTAAGGGAGCTGATTTTGCATTAGGAACAGATTACAAAAGTGTAGGAGCTATTACCGCTTTAAAAACAGCAAAAGTTTTATTTGGTATACAAGACATTAAAACTTTAGATGTTTTCGAAATTAAAGAAGGCTATTTTTATATCAATAAAAATACTTCCATTATAAAAAAAGAATTAGAAGGGTTTCAAACTAAAACAATAAAATAGATAAGTATTTATGCTTTTTATAATAGATTTCCTTATTTACGCCTTCATCCCTTTAGGTTTGTGGTTTTCATTTAGAATTATGAGGTATGCTGATTTAGCCATTGAGCAAGTATTTGTTTTAGGTGGAGTAATTACTGCATTAGCACTTAATAATTATATTTCTTTAATATTTATTCCTTTAATATTAATCTTTTGTTCAATACTATTAAGTACTATAAACTCTTTTTTGAGATATCAATTTAATATTCACCCAATTATTTTAAGTCTAATAATGTTTTATACATACTATTCAATATCATTAACATTAATGAAAAAGCCTAGTTTAGACTTATTAACTGAACAAATAAATAATCAATATTTATTAACTCTTCTAATAATAGTCTATGCATTTTTATTTCTGTTTTTTATATTCTTTTTCAAATCTAAATATGGAATACAATTAAAAGCTTCTGCATCTAATGTAAACTTAGCTCAAAAACTAGGAATCAATAAAATTATATTTTCAACTATTGGTCTATCTATCTCTTATTTCTGTTTACTAATAGGTGGAATGTTTTACACCTTAAAGCTAAGTAATTCAGATATTAATTATGGAACTGGATTATTATTAATGGCATTATTTGTCGTTGTATTTACTCGATTCTTTAATAAAAGAATAAATATTTTAAAAAACATGTTATTTATTCTGGTTGTCTCAATGTTTTATCTAATGCTGTTACAGATAGTTATAATGCTAAACGTTCCAACTAGCCTACTACGCGGGATATATGCTTTTTTCCTACTCATTCTAATCATACTTCTTCCTAAGGAAGAGTTTAAATTATTTAATTAAACTCTATGTTGATAATTCCAAAACTAACCTACACAAGAGAATCAGACTCTTTTAAATTGAGTATTCCAGATTTAAAAATAAGCTATGGAAAGCTTATTCTTATTAAAGGAGCTAATGGCTCTGGTAAAACTACCTTCGGTAAAATTCTATCAGGAGAAATAAAAACTAATTACAATAACACTTTTAATTCATTATACCTAGATCAAACAACGGATAATAATGTCTTCTCAGATTTAAAAATATCTGAACATTTGAAACTTTGTAAAGACAAGGAAAAAATAAAACAAATTAGAACTTTTTTTCCTGTAATTAATCAGTTATGGAATAAGTACCCTGACCAGTTATCTGGTGGTGAAAAGCAACTCATCGGCTTTTGCTCTATAATTATTTCTAATAGTCAGGTCTATATTTTCGATGAACTTTTGAATCATTTAGATCATAGTATTCAAACAAAAGTACTTGAGTTTATTAAGTTGTTTTTAGTAAACAAATCAAATAATATAGTCTTTATAATTGCTCATAAATATGAGCAACTTGAAAATTATTTCGATGACACAATACATATCTCAAACAATCAAATATATTTTAACTAAACAATGATTTTATCTACATTAGAATACTTTAACCTAAGAGCTAAACGATATAATAATGCATTAGCTCAGATTGAAAATGCTAGAATTCTAGATTTAATTCCTTATTCATTTTTTATAGACAAATTTTTTGCTGGAAAAAAAAACTTAAAAATTCTAGATGCCTTTGGAGGCACAGGTTTTTTAACCAAATATCTTATTAATGTAGCTTCTGAAGTTGTAGTTGCTGATTTATCTGATAAAATGATGGATTATATAGATGATAATCACAAGATAAAAAAACGAATCACTACAAATAATTTTGATGACATCATAAAGGAATATGGTGAAGGTTATTTCGATCTAGTGGTTACTCATGGAGGAATTCATCATTCCATATTGACTAACAATAATAATAAGGTCGATGCTTATAGGAGTCAGAATAGACAAAATATAATTGTGAAAAAACTATCTAGTCTTACAAAGAAAAAAGGGATTTTAATTTTAGCCGATTTGGCTCAAGATCAATTGGAAGATTTTTCAATAATTGATTCCAATGATTTTTCAATTCAAAAACTTACAAATATTTTATCTCATAAAGAAATAAAGTTTATTTCAACTAAATTAGATATTGATCTGAATCAACAATTCTCATACATCGAATTTTTAACTAAAATTCAAGATTTATATTCAACAAAAACGAAATATAAAGTTCCTCACTATTTCTTTGATTCCTATATTTCTCCATATTCTAAACTCGGGCATATAGCATATTATTCTAATTTTAAAACACTCGAAAAAAACATAAAAGGATTTACCCATCTCTCACGGTCTAGCTTCAAATTACCTTGGATTTTCGAAAGCCCATATGCAGCAGGTTGGTTTTTCAAGGAAAAGTTTTCAATTTTTAAACAAACAGATAACATTAAAACTTCTACTGATGAAATCAAAATGTTTCACCGTCTTGAAAAGTACCTTGGTTGTAAAGAAATAAACAATAAAACATTTGTTAATTGGGGAGTAACCTATTCAATACTTCAAAAACTATAAATAATGAAAAAAATAACTAGACATATACAAAAGTATAAATCATCTATCATTTTAATATTTATAACAATACTAAGTTTTTTTACTTATTTAATTACAAAAAAATTTAATCCATCATATAAAAAACAAACTATCGGTTTTTTAATAATTTTTTTTATCCTTAGTCTATTTTATGTTCTAGGGAAACATAAAAAACAGACACATTCTTTTTTCATGTTTTGGGATTTTGTAAGTCCTTTTTTTTCACGCTTGTATAACTCATGGTTTAAATTAATCTGGATTATTGTTTTTACAATAGGATTACCATATATCTTTTTTAGTATCCACTATGAAGATTTTAATTTATGGAAAAGAATACTTCTAAACTTAGACTCTTCTTATTATTATAAAATATGGCTTTCATTTTTAGCCATTGCAATTTCAAGTAGGATTTATTTTGAAGTAAAAAATAAAGGAAAAAACTTTGAAGAGTTTATTTCTATTATTGAAAGTCAATTTATTAATAATTCTCAAAATGGAGAAAAATTATATATTATACTACCAACCTTTTTCATTGGATGGCACAATAGTAAGTATTTTCATAAAAAATTTATTAACTCAATAAAAGAAATAGCTAGAAACAAAGAAAAAGAATTACATCTAGGAATGCTTAGTTTTAAGGATATTTGTTTAAACTCTAAAATAACTGAAATAGAAGAACTTAAAAACAAGCTAGATAAAGGATTAAATACCGATATGAATAAAGATTTTTTTGCATGTTTAGCTTCTCTTAATGATAAATCTCTTTTATTTAAATTTCATGATAAATGGTATATGAATAAAAACCCAAATGATCATAAAAATAGACTTGATTTTACTCTAAAATTACTTAATCATCTAAAAGAGTTAAATGAACTAGCTATAGACCTTGATTCAAATTTTGAAATAAAACACTTAAATAAAGATTACTTTTTCAAAATTGAAGATGAAAAGGGTAAAATAACAAATTCAGATTTTTTTATGTTTGCTAATATTAATAGTAAGAATTATTTTTTTGGCGATTTTATTATAAATGATCAAGAAGAAATAAAATTTAATAGCACTAATTTTTCTGTAAATAATATTGAAAATCAAATTAAATCCTTTTTTAATGATTTCATTGCTTCTAGAACTAAATAATGAACTTTTGAAGATAGAAATCCACCATTTTAAAATGGTGGATTTCTATCTTCAAAACTATCAAACCTCATACCGTACAAGTTTAATTTTCTCTATAGACTCAACACATATTTGACCAATACGTACTGTACTTAATCCATAAAAATAAAAAACACCATCTAAAATGATGTTTTTTTATTCAATTGTCATTTCAACCAAATCTCTTTAGCCTTCTCAAATCCGCAAAAACGATGGTCTTCATTATATTCTCGTGAAGCTAATTCGTAGCGAATTAGTTTCTCCATCGGAATTTTCATTTTAATAATATAGCGAAGTAATTCTCCGTCAACAGTAGAAAATAAACCATTGATTTCTTCCCAAGGTTTGGGAGGATCATCGTCTGTTCGTAATTCTTGAATAGCCTGATAAGAAATATCAGAATAATCCTTTGGGAGAATATCCAAAAAAGAAGTATTCATTTCTTGTGCAGTAATTTGTTCACATACGGCAAAGTTATCATCAGGACCTTGTATTACTCCTGAGACAATCTTAGCTACACGATATTTAAAGTTCATCCATGTGGCATGGTAGATTGCTTTTTGCTTGGATTTAAAAACATCCAAGTAATTGTCATTTTTCATTTTTAAACGTTTTTGATTATTCGATTGTATTATATCAGAGTTTTGAGCTCTAGTTATTTCAACCAAATCTCTTTAGCTTTCTCAAATCCAACCCAGTTAAATTCTTTATCATCTCCACGAGTAGCAAGTTCATAACGAATAAACTTATCTAATGGAATTTTAGCAGAAAGCATAAATCGTAAGGTTTCCCCATGAATGTTGGAAAGCATTTTTACGATTTCCTCCCAATGAAGAAAAGGATTTACATCCATTCGAATTTGCTGAATATGTTTGTAAGATATCTTCGTATAATTCTTAGGAAGTTTTTCAAATTCATCTTTTTCAAAAGAAGGATGAGCAGTTGGTACTACCATATAATCGCCTTGCGTATAATTTAAGGCAACTGCATAGGTTTCTCCAAATCTATCATTGTGATTTTGCCAAAGGGCAAGATCCATCGCTTTTTGTTTACTACTAAATCTATCCATTATTTTTTCTTTGGAGTAGGAATTTTAAGATCAGTTGGTAGAACTCTTCCATTTAATGAGATCATATCGCTACGAGAACTACTAGCATCTTTACCTTTGGTTCTAATTAATTTCTGCGTATTAAAAAGTGAACGGCATTTGATATTAAACTCCGTGTAGTTAACGATATCTTCTTTATCGTTTGCCTTTTTAACATACTGGTCATACCAAGCTTCGTTAGTTAGTTTGGTATCCTTGGCACTCATAATAATCTCAAAAGCAAGGGTAGCAACGGGATTTAACCCTGTGCTAGTTTCTGACAAGTCAAAACCTAGTTCTTCAATCTTTTTTTGTTGCGCTGCATTGGCATATTTCAAAACCACAGAAATATCTCTTCGATGATCTTTTAATCGATTTACAATAATTTGTTTGTCTGATTTTACGGTTTCAATTTTAGCTTCCGTTTCTGTCAATAATTTTTGATCTGTTTTGATGTTTTCTATTAAAACATCGACTATTGAATTGTTCATGTTATTAAATTTTAAGTGATTAATTATAGGGTGATGTAAAGAGGAATGATTTGTAACTCTTCTTCAGAAAAGTTTTTACTAAGAACTAGTTCTTCTAACGCCTTTTGCGCTTTGTCATAATTTTCAAAAAAACGTTTTGGAGGAGAATCAATTTTTAAAGCTTCTTCAGGTTTTACATAAGCATCGTAAATACCATATACTCGTTTTAATTTTCCAGCTTTGATTTGAAGTGATTTATAGTTAGAAAAGTCATATTCATCCCAATCAATAATAGCTTTAGAGGCTAAATAATGTGTGGGTAAACTAAGTTGTTCTAATGTATTCCATACAGCAATTGGTGTTAGTCTATCTTCCGCATTTCTGCTCCATTGTTTAAGAAAGAAATCGAGAATATATCTATCATCATCAATAACTAAAAGGAGTTCTTCTGAAGTTAAACTTTTAAAATCAACACCTTCTAAAGTGATCCTTCCCGTCATACTTTTAATAATGGTAATCAATTCTTCTTTTAAAAAGAAGCTATCAAAATAAGGATGTCGAGAAGCTGTTTTTCTAAAAGATAATTCTTTGAGGTATTGCTTCAAAAAATGGAGCAATACCTGTTTACAAGTATGATTCATTGGTTATGGTTTTAAATTGTTATGATTTAAATTGGATAGTTTGCCGTTAAGACTTCTATTTTTCTTTTGCGTTTTTCTCCACTTGTCGCTTTATGAGCAGAAAGTGGTTTTTCAAAATTTTTGGTATACCAACCATTAGCTTGAGTGTATTTCAATAATAATTCTGTAGGGTAAGAACTTAATAAGAATTTACCTTTGACTTTAGATAAGCTGTCTAATAAGTTAATATAATCTTGTTCAGAATATCCTCCATAGTGTCCCTGATTACTATTAATATATGGAGGGTCAACATAATGGAAAGCATCTTCGTTATCTCTACTTTGAATTACTTTTAGAGCATCATTACTTTCAATCTGTGCATGTTCTAAGCGTTTAACGATTTCTGTATTGAAAGCCAATTTTTTATTTTGAAAAGCCTTCACTCGTTTCCCATACTTATCATATCCCCAAGAAGAAGAAATTTTACAAGCAAATCCCATACAGGTGGCAATGTAAAAAGCCCAAGACTGTTGTAATTTATCAAACAAATGAGGCATTCGATAAATACTCCAGGCTACTGAATGTGTCGCTCTTGAAAATAATGTAGCCTCAATCTTTGCTTTCAAATTCTCAAAATCCGTTTGAATAACTTCATAAAAAGCAACGGCTAAATTATTAATATCATTAATAGTTTCAGATTCGACAGGTTCTTTTGCAAAGAACACCGCACCGCCACCAAAGAAGGCTTCGGTATAAATACGGTGCTGTGGAATAAGTGGTAAAATATGTTTCAGCATATTGAGTTTACCACCATAGTAAGTAATGGGAGTTTTAGGCATAAAAGTATAAGAAGTGAATAAGGAATTATAATAATCCTCCGTCTTTAAAAGAGTAAAAGGATTCAGAAGTAATGATTAAATGATCGACTAGTTTAATGGATAAGGTACTAGCAATTTTTTCAATTTCTCCTGTTAAAGCTTTGTCATTAAGAGAGCTTGTCAACTTTCCCGAGGGATGATTGTGAGCAATGATAATTCCTGAAGCATTAGAGATAAGAGCGAGTTGAAAAATTTCTCGTACACTGACTCGAATTCCTTTGTCAGTTCCCGTACCGATTTCGGCAAATCCTAGAGCTTGATTGGCATTGGAAAGCAATACTACCCAAAAGAACTCTTTTAAGTCGATTCTTTGGGAATTAATATGTCGTCTGACATAGGTATCGGCTTCGTCAGTACTCGTAATATGTACTAGTTTTTCAATTAGCGGTCGTTTGTAATGTAGCTCTACGGTATTAATAGGTTGAGATAAAATTTTAGTTGTTTTTGATTTCATAAAATATTGAATTAAGGTTTATTTGAAATCAGTGTATCGGAGATACTAAAATCGGTCAGGATACCATGTACCCCTTCATATACATATACAAAAGAAAAAGTATTGTATTACAAGATGTTTTTGTATGGAATTGTAGTGGCTGAAAAAGGTTTACTTGGCTTACCTGCGATCATTAATTTTAAATAGATATCGTAATTTTCAAGATTCGTAAAATCTGATGCTAGAAATTCTGGAGTAAATTCTTGGGCTAAGTACTTTGCATCAGATTGTCCTGTTCTAAATGAAATTAATGTTCCTACATTTCCAAGTACAGCATTTCGAATATCGGTATCTAATTGATAGAGGTATTGATTGGCTAAAGTGAGTGAGATTTTAAACTTTCTCAGTTCACTTAAAATTCCAGAAATACTTGGAGAGGTATAGTTTTGAAACTCATCTAAAAAAATATGAAACGCAACACGTTCCTCTTCATGAGTATCAATACGAGTAAAAGCAGCGTTTGCAAATGAAGTAATAAGGATTGAGCCGACCAGATGAGAGGCATCAACACCTATTTTACCCTTTGAAATATCAATTAACACAATTTTAGATCTATCTATACATGCCCGAAGAGAAATATCTTTGGTATTGGTAATAAGGAATCTTTTAATACTTGGATGTGCTAAGAAAGCGCCAACTTTATTTAAAATTGGGATAAGGTCATTCTTTGAATACTTCGGGAATTCACTTTCCCAAAAACGTCTAATTTCCTTGTTCTGAATATTTCGTAGACACCTTTCTCTAAATTCTGCATCGTGAATAATTTTAGGAATGTCTGAGAGGTCTGATTTTGGCTGTGCTAAAAGAGACAATAAAATATATCTTAAAATATGTTCTAACTTAATTCCCCAGGCACCCTTCCAAAGCTTTTTAAAAGTGTCTAATAATCCTCCAACGATAAGTGATTTCTTTTCTTCACTTACCTTGCGCATTGGGTTGTAACGGTAGTTCATAAATTGATCTGCGATATCTATATGCACCACATCTTTAATTCTGTTCTGAGGAATGTGATTGAGAATATTTTGTAGTAAATCCCCATGCACATCAAAAACAGCACAACCGCGACCTTGAATAATATCTTGAAGAATCAGTGTTGTTAAAAGATTGGTTTTACCCGCACCAGTTTTTCCAATGATATAGGTATGCAATATTCTATCTTTTTGAAAGATACCAAAGCGCTTTCTTTCGTTACGGAAATTTGTTTTGGCAAAATAGCTGATATCTGGATTAAGAAAATTCATAACATACCATTATGACTTTTCTGCCAACAGAATTATAGACATCATCTATAGCTACACTAAAGTGATGGTTAGGTATGTGATGTCCTGAAAAATTATATAAACAATATATCCTTGGGATATATGAAAAAGAAAAAACTAACTGAATTATTTGAACAGTATATACAGATCTGTGAATATAGTTTGAGGCGTAGACCTGCTACGGTACAAAGTTATAAAGATGCTTTTTGTCAGCTTATTAAATTACAACCAGAAATAATTTATCCATATCAGTTAACACAAACTAGGGTAAATGAGTTTTTTAAAATACTTCAAACCAGAAAACGAATAATTGGAAAAAACACTATTAAAACAGGAATCAAGGACAGTACTGTGGCTAGTTATTTCAGCCGATTAAATCCATTTTTTATATGGCTAGAGTCTACTCAACATATTGAAAAAAGCCCATTAGCATATATTAAAAAACCACAGGCATACTATGAAAACAAGCCTGCATTAAAAAAAGAAGATATTGAAAAAATATATTCCAGTATCCTAGTTCATTCTAATACTATTTTACTAATGAGAAGAGACATTGCAATAGTAAGTACCCTCTTTTTTACAGGGGTAAGAAAGACAGAATTGTTATCTCTTCAACTGCGTGATATTGATATTGAAAAAAATATCTTAACGGTGAGAGGCAAAACGTCAAAATCTAAACGAACTCGCCATATCCCTATCAATCCAACATTAGGAGTTCATCTTAAGGATTATTTTAAAGAGCGGAAAAACTATACTTCTGAATCTCTATTTATCTCAGGGAAAAAAGACGCTGGATTAACCAAGTATGGGATAAAACATTGGGTAGCGAAAATCAAAAAAAACTCAGGTGTTTCTTTCCACCTTCATCAATTAAGACACACTTTTGCCTGTAATTTAGCTCGAAACAATATTAGCTTACCAAAATTACAAAAGCTTATGGGACACACAGACCTTCGTATGACCGAGCGGTATCTTCGTTCACTCAATGTAGATCACTTGGTCGACGATATTTTGAAGTTAAGCATTGATGATTCTTATTAATTAACATAAACTAAATACATGTATTCAAGCACATTACAAATTTAACTTCATTTTGCACACCTCAGTACGCAAAAAAAATGCCCAAAATTCAGGAATAGTGTGGTCATAAAAAGAGTGGTCCTTCTAAGTACCAAATCACGCTAAACCCCTTATAAAATAACGAATTAGGAAGATTAACCATAGGGCACCTTATTGGTAATATTACGGTCAATCTTAAATGTTTGAATACTGTTATTTTATAAAGCTAATTTTAATTTTTTTTCATTTTATTGACCTCCTGTCTCACATAGGAGTTCATAAATTGAAGCATTTTGCCACTATAGCTCAGCAGGTAGAGCATCGGCATGGTAAGCCGAAGGTCTTGGGTTCAAATCCCAATGGTGGCTCAGTATTGAGGTGTCGTAAAATTAAATAACCATCTATGGAAATACAAACAATAGCTGAAGAGTTTTACGACTATTCAAACTTCATTAAAGGGCGTTCAAAAGAAACTATTAAAAGTTACCGATCTTGTATCAATTTCTTTTATCGTTCCTTAGACATTACAAGAATTGAACAAATAAACGAACAAAATGTTCGCCAGTTCTTTATTTATGGAAGAGGCGAAAGAAAATGGAAGGCAACCACCTTTATGACTTATTATAATTCACTAATCGTCTTCTTTCGATATTGTGTTAAAAAAGGGCATCTTCCGCATAATTATATAAAAGATATCGAGACCCCAAGAATTCCAAAATCTCTCCCAAAAAACATCAGTTCTGAAAACGCATTAAAGCTTCTTGAAATCATTTTAAATTATCCTTATACTCATAATTTTCTACGTTATAGAAACCATGCTATATTTTCAACCTTTCTTTATGCTGGCTTACGTAAATCAGAATTGTTTAGATTATCTCTAGCGGATGTTGATATAGAGAATCTCACGTTATTCATCAAACAAGGAAAAGGATTAAAAGACAGAATTATACCGATGAGTAATACACTTGCTATGAGCTTAAGACGATACTTAATAGAACGAAAAAAACTATCAAAAACCTGTCCTGAGTTCTTTGCTTCTTTCAATCGTAATCAAGGATACACAGATTCAGGACTAAAACGTTTTGTTCATAAACTTAAAAAGATATCAAAGATTGAATTTACCATACATCGACTAAGACATACTTTTGCTACTCTTATGATTGAAGGTGGTTGTGATATTTATTCCCTTTCAAAAATGATGGGACATAGTGATATTACAACTACCACAATATATCTTTCTACAACTGCTGAACATTTAAGAGGACAGATGCTCAAGCATCCATTAAATAAATAGTCTTAGACTTTACTATTTTGCTATGCAAAATAATATGCATTATTAATTAATCTCCATTATATGTTTAGCATAATGCCAATATGAAAAGTAATGAGTCAATAACAGTTAAAAACGATGGTGAGTATTGGATAGGTGTATGTGGAAATAGCACCATGGATGATGGTTTTAATACTTGTGATAACAATGGAGTTTATAATGAGCCTTTAAATATTATTACACTGATTTATATACCCGTCTTAAATGTGGATGTATTTATAGATCAAGATATCTATTAAGTTCTTTCTAAAACAGATCACTTAGATTCATTTAGAATTATAGTTCAGTAAATATATTCGACGTACCGACCCATTTTGAACTTACTCAAACAATATTGAACGAACCACGAAAAAATTATCCATTTGGATAATTCTATGAATACAGTGTGGCGTATGGAGTTTGAGTGACAAATTAGATAAAATAAAAGCACCAGCAGAGCATAACCCTGCTGGTACTTTTTATTATGAAAAATTCTAAACACATATTACAGAGTCTGCGAAAAGAATCACCGCTCGATCAAAAAGATGTTGCACATCTCGTTGATATGAAAGCGAGTAATCTTGTTCGCTACGAACACGGACATCGGAATCCCCCGCCAGATTTACTTCTGATTTATCATATACTCTTTGATACATCACTTCGAGACATGTTAGCGCCTTCTTACAAACACATTGCCGATACTCTCAAAGTGAGAAGTAAACAACTTATTGAAGAGATAAAAACTGATCAATCATCAAAGAGTATTTATAAATTATCATTTTTAGAGAACATTGTCAATAGATTAAACACAACAGCACCTTATGAGTCAAGAGATTAAACAACAAAAAAACAACATCGTTCTTGCCTTGTTTGTAAACTCTCGTGGTTTTGGTATTGCTGTGTTAAAAGATGCTTTAACAGTTTTAAATGCTTATAATGTTGTATTACACAATTATCCAATTTCTAACCGTCACGTGCTTGAAAAAATTAAGGAAAAGATTGATTTTTACCTTCCTTCTGTAGTTATCCTTGAAGATGCATCTGGATATGGTTCTCGAAAATCCAAACGTGTAAAAAAGATGATAGCACTTATCGAAAAATATGCTAAAAAAACAAGTTTAACTGTAGCGAAGTATTCCAGAAATGATATTCGTTTTGTCTTCAATTCCTTCAAAGCATATTCCAAATATGAAATAGCTCAAGTCATTACTAGTAACGTCAAACAACTTCCTGTAGCATTGCCAGATAAACGCAAATCTCATCAGCCTGAGCATTACTCTATGTCTATATTTGATGCTATTTCACTTGGGATTACCCATTATTATCAAAATTAAGCTTAACGATTTTTAATAAAACTTAACCTTATTGACTAAGGTTATTGAATGATATAAATATAATTTTAGATGTTTAAAACCCCAACTCATTTGAGTTGGGGTTTTGTAATAGGGATGACAATTAAAAAAGGGGTTTTTAATTCTACCATTTATCCTAAAGGATTATTTTATTTCAATATTCTTAATCCTTGGATAGAAGGCTTTTTTCTTGTTTCGGTTTTTGAAGGCACTAATGGATCTGTCACAACTTTTACTCCTATCATTTTATGTTTAATTAAAAACTTTTTTCCTACATATAATGGATTAGCCACTGTATTGTGATTCATGTCTTCAATACATAGTTTATAGTTTAAAAGATTGTTTCTACCTGAACCAAAATCTAAACTAATTCCTTTGAATGTAATATGAAGTACATCTCCCATTGAACAATCATCAAAAACGCCTATTTCATATCCTTTAGATTTGTCCAAGAGCTGTATAGAAATTATAGATGGCATTTTCCATATTTCAATTTTATGAGATTCTAACGATGTTATCATAACTTTTGTTTTAATCATTGTCCAAGTAATAATAAATTGCTTACCAATATATTTAGGGTTGGGGACTGTATTCCCTTTTTTGTCTTTAACACAAAAATCATAACCTGAATAATTGTTTTTTCCTGAACTAAAATCAATATCTAATCCTTCAAACTCAATATCTAATGAATCCTTCATGCTACAACCTTTAAAAACGCCAACTGATGTGTTAATTTGACCAAATAGCGTTAGTGTAAAAAATAGTATTACTATAAAAATTCTATTCATAATCATTTAATTCTTCAACAATGTTTAATGGTGGTTTATTTACTTTTTAATCTCCCAACGATCATCAAATTTGATAAACTTAATTTCTTGCTCTTGAAAATTTTCTGTACAGTTATCTTTATTATGCTTCTTATATTTATATCTACGTAAATTATAAAAAGGGGTTGGTTTATACTTAAATCTAAACTTAACAATAGCAGTTCCTGTATTCTTATTTTCTGCAATTCCTAAGACATCTGTCACTTCTGATGTTCCTATAATAAACAGTTCACGACCCCCGTTTACCTTTGAGGTTCTGTATTGTTTACCCTTAGCAGTTAAATTATAATTAATACTACGCCCTGCATCTTTTATTGAGGTAATATATCCCTGATTCTTTAACTGCTCTAGAGTATTATTAATCTCATTTAGATTATAATAT
>CALLBA010000025.1:0-4125 GCA_938002045.1 Tenacibaculum soleae | reverse complement strand
AGTTTACAAAGATTTCGATGGTATTTATTTACCAGAGAAAGTACAAACTTTAAAAGGCGGACAAACTTTAGAAGATCGCGTTATTTTTCATAGTTATGATGCTAAAGGAAACCCTGTAGAGGTAAGTAAAAAAGATGGTACAAAAATCTATTATGTTTGGGGGTATAACCAAACACAACCCATTGCTAAAATAGAAGGGTATAATTCAATAAACAATAATCAATTATTAGTAATTGAAGCTGCAATATTAGCATCAGGTTTGGATGAGAGTGAAGCAACAGAAAACACACTTCGTACAAATTTAACAGCACTTCGAACAGCTTTCCCTGAAGCCCAAGTAACTAGTTTTACATATGATCCTTTAATTGGAGTAACCAGTATAACAGACCCAAGAGGAGAAACGATTTATTATAAATATGATAATTTTAATCGTTTGCAATTTATAAAAAATGCAGAAGGGCATATTTTAAAAGAACACCAGTACAATTACAAAAATTAAAAAGAAAAAGATGAAAAAGCTATTATACACACTATTACTGGTAGTTCCTATACTGGTATACGCTCAGAGTAGCAGTGAAAACTATGTTGTTACCAAAACCTATAAAGAAGCACGAACAACGCCTGTTGTAGGTCATAATAAAGATCAAGTAATGACTACGGTTCAATATTTTGATGGTTTGGGACGATTAAAACAAACCATTGGAGTAGAAGCAGGAGGGAACACGATTTCGAATAATAGAATCCCTATTGATTGGGCTTCAGGAAATACAGGATCTACAGATTTTTTTAATAAAAACGGATCCGATTCAGAAAATAGAATTATTAGCGGAACAACTCCATTTGGCGGAACCGATTTATTATGGGAATGTAAGCCAGACGCAGCAAATAATGCAGATGGAGGCTGGAATACCGATTACTTTACAATAGATAATACGAAAACCTATCGTTATACAATTTGGGTAAAGAAAAATAAAGTAGGAACAACAGCTCAAGGAAGAACCTATCATGGTACTAGAAATGTAAATAATTTAAATGGTACTCCAAATACGAATCCATATTTTAAACGTATTTTACTTCCTAAAGCCAATACTTGGTATTTATTGGTTGGAGTAGTTCATCCACATACCTATACAAGTATTATCGATACAGGAGTGAGTGGAGTCTATGATACGCAAGGGAATAAAGTTTCAGATGGAACAGAATTTAAATGGCAACCAAATGTTACCACTACCCAATTACGAAGCTATTTATTTTTCACAACCGATACCAGTGTTCGCCAATATTTTTGGAGTCCATTATTTCAAGAAATTGATGGAAGTGAGATTCCATTAAATGAAGTAGTAAATAAAGCTACTACCTTGGTTTCAGAAGAAAATATAAAAGATATTATAAGTCATGTAGAATATGACGAATTAGGACGTCAAACTAAAGAATATTTACCTTTTACAGGAGTAACAAATAACGGGAATATTAAAACAGGAAATATTGCTTTAGAAACACAAAATTATTATCACCAAAAATATACAAAGGATTTTGCAGGAGTAAATTTACCAGGAGAAGTAAATGCCTATTCAGAAAAACAATTTGATAATTCGCCTTTAAATAGGATAGAAAAACAAGCAGCTCCTGGTAAAGATTGGGAGTTAGGTTCTGGTCATGAAATAAAGTTTCAGTACCAAACTAATGGAAGTAGAGAAGTTCGAGAGTATTATGTTACTACTAGTTTTGCAGATAATACATATACACCTACTTTAAAATTAAATGTATCATCTTCTAATAATTTAGGTTACTATAATGCAAATGAGTTATATAAAACAGTTACTAAGGATGAAAATTGGAAAGTAGATCAAATACATGATAAAGATCACACTACAGAAGAATTTAAAAACAAACAAGGTCAAGTAGTTTTAAAACGAACGTATAATCAAAATCAAGCACATGATACGTATTATGTATATGACGATTTTGGAAATTTGACGTATGTAATTCCTCCAAAAGCAGAAGGTACAACTGTAAAACCAACAAATACGAAGTTAAATGAGCTCTGTTATCAATACAAATATGATTACAGAAATCGTTTAGTAGAAAAGAAAATACCAGGCAAAGGTTGGGAGTATATTGTGTATGACAAGTTAGATAGGCCTGTTTTAACGCAAGATGCTAATTTAAAAGCACAGAATGAATGGTTAATTACCAAGTACGATCAATTAGGAAGAGTAGCTTATACAGGTTATCGAACAATTTCTAGTAGTCGTGTATCTTTACAAAAATCAGCGAACCATCCAACTACCTATATACAATGGGAGAATAGACAAGTAGCTGCTAGAAATATAGGAGGAGCTAAAATTTATTATACCAGTAGATCAATACCTCAAGGAGTTTCACGAATTTATACTGTAAATTATTATGATACGTATATAGATTTACCAGAAGGTATAGAGGAAAGGATAACTACTAGTTATGGACAAAGATCAACAGAAAGAACTAAAGGGTTAGCCACAGTAAGTAAAGTACGAGTTTTGGGTACGAGTAATTGGATAACTACCGTTACCTATTATGATGAAAAAGCACGCCCTATTTATATATATTCAAAGAATGATGAATTAGGAACGGTTGATATTATAGAAAGTAAACTGCATAATTTAACAGGAAAGGTATTAGAAACAAGAGCAACTCATAAGAAAACAGGAAAAGCAGATGTAGTTACTATAGATCGATTTGAGTATGATCATATGGATAGATTGGTAAGTCAAAATCAAGAAATAAATAGTCAACTATCAGAACGAGTAGTAAAGAATAATTATGATGATTTAGGGCAATTAGAAAGTAAACTAATAGGAAACGGAACCCAAATAGGCTATAAAGATGTTACTAACGGAATTGCAGTTAGTAATAATGAAATTACAAAAACAGGAAGTATTGGCTGGTCTCACGGATTAGCAACTCAAGGTAGTATTAATGGAGATGGGTATGTAGAATATAACCTACCTCAAACAAATAAAGCAGTAATGATTGGTCTATCTAATACTAACACCAATGCATCTTATACCACAATTGACTTTGCTTTATATACTAGACATGATGGTTATATTTGGATTAGAGAATCTGGAGTTAATAAAGGTAAAATAATATCTTACTCTGCAAATGATGTTTTTAGAGTAGAGCGTATTGGTAATACTATTTACTATAAAAAAAATAACATAACCTTCTATACATCAGAAACAAAATCATCTGGTAGTTTATTGGGAGATATTAGTATGTATCACACAGGTGCAAAAATCAAAGATTTTAAAATTGTAGATAACAGCAAAGGATTACAAAAGGTAGATTACGATTATAATATTCGAGGTTGGTTAACAAATCTTAATGAAGATGTGTTAAATGACAATGATTTGTTTAACTTTACCATAAAGTATAATGATACCGATGTGGAGCTAAACAAGCGTTTATATAATGGTAATATTTCGCAAACCAGTTGGCGAACAGAGAATGTAGACAAGAGTACAAAAATCTATAACTATAGGTATGATGCTTTAAACCGAATCACCCATGCAGGTGGACTTACAAACCGATATAATGCTGCATATAGTTATGATAAGAACGGAAATATTCGATCACTTATAAGAAAAGGACATACCAATGCAACAGCAACTTCATTTGGTACGATGGATGATTTAAGCTACACCTATGATAGTGGAAATAAGCTAAGAAAAGTAGTAGAAACAACAGGAGCTAGTACTGGTTTTAAAGATGGCAGCAATACCAATGATGATTATGTGTATGATGTAAATGGAAATATGACCGTTGATAGAAACAAAGGAATTACAGCCATTACTTACAATCATTTAAATTTACCGACACAGGTTACTATAAACGGTAAAAACATTGATTACAAATACGATGCTGCTGGTATGAAATTAAGTAAAACCGTAGAAGGAGTTACTACACAATATGCAGGCGGATATATTTATGAGAACGATGTGTTACAATTCTTTAACCATCCAGAGGGCTATGTAAAGCCTGATAATACTGGGAAATTTGATTACGTATATCAATACAAAGATCATTTAGGAAATGTTCGACTGTCTTATACAGATAATGACAAAGATGGTGTAATTGATGCTG
>CALLBA010000024.1:0-53472 GCA_938002045.1 Tenacibaculum soleae | reverse complement strand
TAATCTAAGCCGCCATAACGACATTTTAAAAACTGATTGAATTGTGAGGTTTTTGAATTAGGATGCCATTCTTGTAGCGCTTTTAATAAATCAGGCTCTTTATCTATATGTTCATGACCTAATTCTACTATTTGGTATGGTAAATTAAGAATTGGCTTAACCTCGCCGTTTGCAATAAATTTCATTTCGCTCTCGACAGCGAAAAATTCAACTCCGTTACACAGCATACCAGGGTATAACGAAGGTGTTTGTTTTGTAAGTGACATATGTATTTGTTTTAATTAATTGGTTCTAGTTTACTTTTCAAACTTTTAATTTGTTTTTTATGATTTTTAGCTACTTGAAGTAAAGCGTTTAAAACATTCATGTTATTTCCGCGACGATTATTTTTTACATGTCGTATAACTGCTGGAGAAACCTCTATATCTGCTTCTTTTAATACTCTTTGAGTTTGTTTTACGTATTCATAAGGCAAATTATTCTCTAAAAAGTCGTATGCTGCTTTAATATGTGTTTGCATTTTTTATAGGTGTTTTAGTATTTGTATATTTGTGTACATCTTTGCGTATCTGTGCATATCTGTATGCAAATAAAACAAAAAAATACACCAATAAGGGTGTTTTTTGACATAAAAACAACCTTATAGAGCTAATTTAAAACAATTCTAAATTATGAAGTATCACCAAAAATTGCAAGATTACTTTAAAAGTAAGGGGCTAAAGCAAGTAGATGTAGCAAAAAGAATAGGTTACACTAAAAATATGGTTAGTAAGTATTTAAAGACTAATAAACCTAATTATCAGTTTATAATTGCTGTCCAAAAAGAGTTTCCTGATATAGATTGGAATTATTTATTTAAAGATGCAAAAGATGTTGTTGAGGAAGATGCTTTGGAATACCACAAAAATCCAAATCAACTTTTAAATGAAATAGAAGAAAGGGTCTTTTTGCTTAAAGAATGGCACAAAAAAGACACAAAATAAAACTAACCCCTTGTTAATCTGATTATTAAAACACTATAAAGAGTACTGTCGAGGTCACAAAAACCACATATTTATTTATGTGGTTTTCTTTTTTTAATACATCATATAAAAAAACCTCGAAGTAATAACTACTTCGAGGTTTTTATATTAAATGATAAAATCTATAAAACCTTAATTACTCGTTTTAATATTAACTCCCCCTTCAACAATATAAAAATATGAACGCCTGTTTTCTTGATGTTCCTCTTCAGTACATTTATCCTGATTTGTATCATTACATTTGTTTAGCAACTGACTTTCCCCATACCCTAAAGCACTTTTTATACGAGTTGAAGAGATACCTCTAGATATTATATAATTCCTTGTAGAAACAGCTCTACTTGTAGACAATCTTCTATTATAATCTTTTGTTCCTCTACTATCTGTATGCGATTCTATTTTAATAATCATACTTGGATTATTCTTCATTACAGATACAATATGTTCTAATTCATACTCTGAATCTTCTCTAATATTTGACAGACCAAAATCAAAATAAATAGGATCAATAACTATCTGATCTTCAATAACCAAAGGCTCTAACTGTAAATCAGCATTAACTGTTGCCTTATCAACATCTAAAGTTCGAGTCTCTTTTAGTACTCTTCTGTAATTATCTTTAGATGCTGTTACCGTAAACTTTCTTTCACAATCTATTGTTTTAAACAAGTAACTTCCATTTTCTTTCGTTATTTGTTCAGATACAAGATTACCTTGATCATCTACCAAAACCACCTTTACGTTTGACATTGGTTCACCAGTAGTAGAATTTTCTATAACTCCTTCAATATTTTGCTTACAATCATAAATCAGAAAACTATAAATATCATCATCCCCTTTCCCTTTTTTTCTATTAGAAGAGAAAAAGCCTTTGCTTTTTTCTTTATTGACTACAAAAGAAAAATCGTCTTTTGGACCATTTATTGGAGCTCCTAAATTTACAGGATTTGTAAATTCATTATCTTTAATTTTTGATTCAAAAACATCTAATGCCCCTAAACCAATATGGCCATCTGAAGCAAAGTAAAATGTATTATCTGCCCCAACAAAAGGGAACATCTCTCTACTTTCTGTATTTATCTTCCAGCCTAAATTTACTGGAGAACCATAATTATTACCCTCTAATATTGCTACTTTATAAATATCTGTTTCACCAAAACCTCCAGGCATATCAGACACGAAATAAAGCGTTTTTTCATCAGGACTCAGTGCGGGATGACCACAAGAATAATCATCTGTATTAAATGGCAATTCTTTTACATCTACCCATTTATTATTATCTCTTGTTGCTTTGTATATCTTTAAATGAACGGCACTATCCTCACCTTTCTTTACTTTTTTTCCATCAAAATTATCTCTGGTAAAATATATTGTATTACCATCATTTGTAATTACAATATTAGACTCATGATAAGGTGTATTTAACTCTATTAATTTTTCCGTAACTGAAAGATCAATCACTCCATCACTATTTAACTCTTTTAAACCTGAACGATAAATATTTAAAAACGGCTGCTTATTCCATGCGTATATTTTATTATCCTTTTTTATTTTTGTTGGCCTTGTCGATGCAAAATATAATTTATCTTTATACAAAAAGCCTCCAAAATCTGAATACTTTGTATTTGTTGAAACATTATAAATATTTACATAGGTTTCTTTTTTATTTGTATACTTAGCAAAATAATCTTCATTTTTTTCTAAAGCAACAGCTCTACTATCTGTTTCTTTTAAAGTTTTTAATTTCTGAAGCCACCTATCAGATTCAGCTACTTTTCCATTACTTTTAAGCACCTGTGCATATCTAAAAAAATGTTGAGGAGTTTCTTTTTCCTCAAAAATTCGCAATAATTTTTCATACCAACTTTCTGCTTTTTTAAACTCAGCGTTATAATAGTAGGAATCAGCCAATCTGCTCAATACGACTTGTGAAGAATCTCCTTTATTATATATAGACTCAAATAATTCTGCCGATTTTTTATAAGAAAACTCTTCAAAAAATTTATTTGCAGCTGATATACGTTGACCGTAAGCAACAACATTTGATAATATTAATAAAAATAGTATTATTTTTTTCATAAGCTTTTTTTTAAAGTATAAGTTGTTTCTTTTTTACTTAAAAACACGTAATATTAATTAAGCACTTTTTATTTTATAAAAAGACTTTAACATGAACGCAAAAATATAATTTTATAAATCTTCTCCTTCACTAAATTAACTCAAAGTTTAAGCCCTTTTTGAATTTTAATAAAAATACAAAACAAAACACTGAAATACAAATACTTAAAAAAATATATTGAATTTAGAATAAAAAAGACCTTAAACAGATGTTCAAGGCCCTTTAACCAAACTTAGTATAAAAACTAACTACTACTATTCTTTTGCCATTTTTTATTAAAAACTTCTCTTTTCAAAAAATCATCCTAAACCAAGGAATACACAAGGGGTATTTTACTAAGAGAAGTTATTTTAGGGAAATAACTAAAGGGAACAATTTATATAATATTTCAAACATTACTACTTTATTCTCATCTATTTAGACACTCTTTTTTTTAAAGAGTCACATTAAAAAACAAAAAAACTCAAAAAAAAGTTTTTTTGAGTTTTTAATATAAATATTTTCTTAGTACTATTCTATGATCTGGTATTGATTTGTCATAATCTTTTATTAGCATTTCTAATATCTCTGGAGCTTTTACTCCTATTTCTTTTTCCGACTTATATTTTGAAACATATAAGTTATAAGTGTCTTTATTTTTTTCAAAAATTAAAAAATGCTGCTCGTTTAATACCGAAAAACATATTTCATTTTCTGAAAAAGTTGCTGATTTATCTTTTATAAAATCAGAAAACTCGTAATATCTAAAAACATTTTCCATATTAAACAATCTCTGCAGATAAACCTAACTGCAACAATTTTGAGCACCTTGCTTCTAGATCTTTATACTCACCTGTTTTAACCGTACACTTACCTTTATAATGCACTAAAACAGAACATTGTTCAGCTTGCTCTAATGTATGATCACAAACACTAACCAAACTATCAATTACAAAATCGAATGTATTTACATCATCATTGTGTAAAATAATTTCATGCTTTTTTGTTTCTTGAATCAAAACATCTAGCTCTTCTTGTATTTTCTCTATTGTACTCATTTATACTATTTTTGATAATGCAAAGCTACCCAATTATTTCTTTTTATTGTCTTATTTAATGTTAAACCATATTTTGACACTTCTAAGTCTATCACAGGAATATCTTCTTTATAAAACCCGCTTAACAACAAAACACCTTTTTCATTTAAACACTTCGTGAATGTTTTCATATCATTCAATAAAATATTACGATTAATATTAGCGATAATGACATCGTATTTTTTATCGTCTAATAAAGCAGCATCTCCTTCATAAACCGAAATATTTTTACAATTATTTCGGTCAACATTTTCTATTGAATTTTCATAACACCAAGCATCAATATCTATTGCATCTATTGGTTGTGCTCCTTTCATTTCTGCAAAAATTGCTAAAATTCCTGTACCACAGCCCATATCTAACACTTTTTTATCGGCTAAATCTAAATTAAGCAAATGCTGCACCATCATATGAGTTGTTTCATGATGCCCCGTTCCAAAACTCATTTTTGGTTCTATTACAATATCGTACTTTAAATTAGGGTTTTTATGAAATGGCGCTCGTATACTTACTAAGTCATCTACCTGAATTGGATTAAAATTCTTTTCCCATTCGGCATTCCAATTTGTTTGTGCTATTTCATTGTATTTAAAATCAATTGAAAAGGCTTCTGATTTTAAAACAAAAACATCTTCTAATATACTTTCTTTCCAATCATTTTTTTGAATGTACGCCGTTACCCCATGTTCATTTTCAACGAAACTTTCAAAACCAATTTCTCCTAATTCTGCTATTAAAATTTCAGTTGCTGGTTCTTTCGGTGACACCTCAAAAACATACTCAATATATATATTATCCATTAAATAGATTTAATAATCGCTACAAAATCATCTGCATTTAAAGCAGCTCCTCCTATTAACCCTCCATCAACATCTGCATTCGAAAAAATTTCTTTTGCATTTGCTGGCTTTACACTTCCTCCATATAATATAGAAATACTTTCTGCTATCTCAACACTATACTCTTTTGCTATCACTTCTCTAATAAAAGCATGCATTTCTTGGGCTTGTTCTGACGAGGCTGTTTCACCTGTTCCAATAGCCCAAACAGGCTCATACGCTAGAATTATATTAGAAAAATCTTTTCCATCTAAATGAAACAACCCTTCTTTTAACTGACTTTCAACTATTTTAAAATGATTTTTAGACTTTCGATCTTCTAACACTTCTCCAAAACAAAAAATGACTTCTAATTTATTATCTAAAGCAGCGGTTACTTTTTCGGCAAGAATCTTATTTGTTTCTCCAAAATACTCTCTACGTTCAGAGTGCCCTAAAATAACTAAATCTAATCCTAAAGATGTCAACATTTCAGCTGAAATTTCACCTGTAAAAGCACCACTTTTTGATTGATGCATGTTTTGTGCTGCTACTTCAATTTTAGACTTCTTAGCTCTTTTTATTGCTGTGTTTAAGTTCACAAAACTTGGTGCTACAATTACCCTAGTATCTTTACCTATCTTTTTCTTTGCTCCTTTTTTAATTTGCTTGATTAACTTTTTAGTTTCATCAATATTTTTATTCATTTTCCAGTTACCTGCAACTATCTTTTTTCTCAAAACTGTAATCTAAATTTATGTTTATATTTTATTTTAATGCCGCTTCAATTCTCGGGTCATCAGATTCTGCTACATTTGCCAAAGCGGTAATCCCTAACTCATTTACTACCATATAACTTGGTATATCTTTTATCTCAAAACCTTTTGCATATCCTCCTTTTAGTGCTGCTGGCATAAAATAATGCTCTCCTTCTATATTAAAAAAACGTTCAATTCCTTTTTTCCACTGTGGTATTGTTTTATCTATCGATAAAAAAACAAAAACAACATCTGGATACTTTGCTTTTAATTTTTTAATTTTTGGTATTCCTGAAATACATTCAGCACACCAAGATGCACAAAGTTCAAACATTATTTTTTTTCCTTTATGTTTAGCTAAAACCTCCTTAAATGTTATTGACTCTTCATTTAGTGTTAAAAGTTTTTCATTTAAAACCTCTTCAGGAAAAGCTGATGGTTTTTCTCCATTACAAGATGCAAGTAATATGAAAGCGAAGATGTAAATTATTTTTTTCATGTATAGGTTTTTAATTTGATTAATAGTTAAAAGTACACTATTTTTTTAATACTTTAATTAAACTTTTGCGAAACCTTAGTTTCGTTAAAATTACTTAAGTTGTTTTTCATTTTAGTTTAAATTTGATACACTTGACGACTTAAATAGTTTAATTTCTCCTTTTTCATTTAAAATCATAAATCTCGGAATTGTTTTTAACTTTAAAAACATACCTAATTTACCTTTTCCTTTTTTAGGAATGTAATAATGTTGCCCTTTTACAGGAATATCTTTTAAAGCTCTTTTCCAATCAAAATAAGAATGATCTACTGATAAAAAAACATAATTAAATGAAGGATTCTTTTTTTTAAAAAGAAGAACATCATCAAAACTATCTTGACTTACAGGGCAATAAGTTGCGAAAATTTGCACAAACTGTTGGGTTCCTTTATTGTTTGCTAAAATTGTTCTTAATGAAATTGAGTCTCTATCAATCGTTACAAGTTTTTCATCTAAAGCATCTTTTGTAAAAGATTTTGGATGAAAAACAGCACAACTTTGCAATGTTAAAAACAATACTAAAAGTAAAAATAATCGCATAATTAACTTAATTTAATTCGTGGATCTAACCAACTATATATAGCATCAACCAATATATTTATCAATATAAATAATGTTGCCACCACTAATACACTTCCCATTATCACAGGTAAATCTAACGTATTTAAAGAATTTACTATTTCTTTCCCTAATCCGTTCCAATTAAAAATGTATTCTACAAAAACAGCACCCGCTAACATCGATGCAAACCAACCCGAAATTGCTGTTACTACTGGATTTAACGAATTTTTTAACGCGTGTTTACGAATTACCTGATAACTACTTAACCCTTTTGCTTTGGCTGTTCTTATATAATCTTGACTCATCGTTTCTAACAACGAGTTTCGCATTAATTGTATAACCACAGCTAAAGGACGTATACCTAACACAGTTGCTGGCAATAACAAATTTTGCCATTGAATATAGCTTCCTTCTCCAAAATCATCAACCTCATATAAACTTCCTGTCATTCTTAATCCAGTAAACTCATGCAATACAAATCCGAAAAACCAAGCAAATAAAATTGCCGAGAAAAAAGACGGTATACTCATTCCTAATGTACTTATTACTGCTACAATTCTATCAAAAAAAGAATCTTTAAATAAGGCCGATAAAATTCCTAAAACAACACCCAATAATAATGCTATTACAATTGCAAAAATTGCTAAAACCGCTGTATTAGGTAACGTTTCTGCAATTACCTCAGATACATTTTTTCCGTTTTTTTGAAATGATTGTCTTAAATATGGTTGTTTTACCACCAATGTTGTAGTTCCTATTGAAAATAGTTTTTGAGCAGTGTATTTTCCTTCGGATAAAAAAGTATAATCATTAACGTTTTTACTATGTAATGACAACGGTGAAACATCATTTAAATAATATAAATATTGTGTAAATATTGGCTTATCAAAACCATATTTTTTTCTGATATTTTCAAGTTGTTCCGTATCTTCTCGTTGATCTAACATCATCCTTGCTGGATCACCAGGTAATACGTTAAATAAAAAGAAAATTACGGTAACCACCCCAAATAAGGTTAAAAGTCCGTAGAAAATTTTATTAATTATATATTGAAACATATACAACAAAGATAAAAGAAAGTGTTAAAAATGTGTACTTTTGCATAACTTTTACAACAACACATGACTACACAACAATTAGTTAACGAAATTAGAAGAAAAAAATCGTTTTTATGCATCGGTTTAGATGTCGATTTAACTAAAATACCTCAACATTTATTACAAGAAGAAGATCCTATTTTTGCCTTTAATAAAGCTATTATCGATGCTACTCATCACTTATGTGTTGCCTACAAACCGAACACTGCTTTTTACGAAGCTTACGGAATTAAAGGATGGAAATCTTTAGAAAAAACCATCAAGTATCTTAACGAAAAGCATCCTGAAATTTTCACCATTGCTGATGCCAAACGTGGTGATATCGGAAATACTTCAACCATGTATGCTAAAGCTTTTTTTGAAGATTTAGCTTTTGATTCGGTTACCGTTGCGCCTTATATGGGTAAAGACTCCGTAGAGCCTTTTTTAGCTTTTGATGACAAACATACTATTATGTTAGCCTTAACATCAAACCAAGGTGCATTTGATTTTCAAACTAAATCTATTGATGGAAAAGAAGTTTACAAACAGGTTTTAGAAACTTCAAAAAATTGGCAAAATTCTGAAAACTTAATGTATGTTGTTGGCGCTACTAAAGCTGAATATTTTAAAGAAATTAGAAAAATTATTCCTAATTCTTTTTTATTAGTTCCTGGTGTTGGTGCCCAAGGCGGAAATTTACAAGATGTTTGCAAATACGGAATGAGCGAAAATATAGGACTGTTAATTAACTCATCTCGTGGAATTATTTATGCTTCAAACGATACTGATTTTGCAGAAGCTGCTGCTGCAAAAGCAACAGAATTACAATTACAAATGAGTGCTATTTTAAACTAAACGCATGGAGTTCAAAGACCAAATGAATAGAGTTTTTGAAGTCCCAAAAACCCCAAAAAGAATAATTTCTTTAGTACCTAGTCAAACTGAATTATTGGTTGATTTAGGTTTAGAAAAGTTTATTATTGGTGTTACTAAATTCTGTATTCATCCTAGTTATTTAAGAAAGAAAAAGACAATTGTTGGCGGCACTAAAAACATCAAAATTGATAAAATTAAAGCCCTAAAGCCTGATATTATTCTTTGTAATAAAGAAGAAAACACCAAAGAAATTGTTGAAGCTTGCGAACAAATTGCTCCAACTCACGTTTCTGATATTTTTGCACTTGATGATTCTAAAGAACTCATCATGCAGTATGGGGAAATTCTTTCTTGTAAAACAGCAGCTGAAAATATTGTTAAAAAACTAAATATTGAAATTAGTAAGTTTCAACAATTTATTAAAAATACGAAAGAAAAAAAGGTAGCTTATTTTATTTGGAGAAATCCGTGGATGGTTGCTGGTAATAATACATTTATCAATCATTTATTAGAACTAAACAACTTTAAAAATATATACAGCAACAAACAACGTTATCCTGAAATTAACTTAGACGAAATAACTAAAAATGATGCGCTAGATTTTATCTTACTTTCTTCTGAGCCTTATCCTTTTAAAGAAAAACATATTAGCGAAATATCTAAATACTACAAAAACTCACAAACTATTTTAGTTGATGGCGAAATGTTTTCGTGGTACGGAAGCAGGTTATTAAAAGCCTTTGATTATTTTATACAATTACATCGTAGTATTTGAAAAATCTTTATCTAAGTACCTTACTCTATTTAATTTTTCTAGTACGCGCATTGCTTTAAAAGCCGAACGATCGCTTTTGCACTCATCTTCATACTTATAATCATTAGCTCTTTCAACCAATTTACGGTATCTTTCTTCAAGATGTTTTCTATACCTATGTAATTGACTAATTCTTGACATACTCATTTTAGTTTAACGGAACTTAAATATACATAATTATTTGAATTACAACCACATAAAAACCACACACTTATAAAAAACAGGTTTTTACCTATTCATACCATAACTTTAAAACAAAAACCTGAACAATCTTTTTAAAATTGCTCAGGTTTCGTTAATTATTTACTATTAAAATTATCTTACTTTATATCTTGTAATAAAACCTCAACAGCTTTCAGTAATTGCGCATCTTCTCCTCTTTCTTTCCATCCTGGAGCATTTTTTACTAAATAATCTGGAACAGCAGGAGCTTCATTTTCCATGTTTTTTCCTGTTTTTTTTAACAAACCAAGCTCTAAATGGCATACGAATATAACCATTTTGTAATCTTGCCGATCCAGTAGAAACTACGGCTCCAAATGTAGGTTGCCCTACTAATTTACCTAAACCTAAGTTTTTAAATGCGTGAGAAAAAATTTCAGCATTCGAATAACTATTTTCGTTACATAAAGCAACCACTGGCTTTGTATTTACTGATAAAATTGCACGTTCGTTAAACGGATAATTTTTATTGAACTTCTTATTATTCTTTAAACTTTTAGCTGCGCCTCTTGGCACTGTATAGGCATGCTGATCTACATTTAAAACAGCCATTAATCTATCAGTAGTCCAACCACCGCCATTATAACGTACATCAATTACAATTCCTTTTTTTCCGTATCCACTAGCTTTTAATTCACGCTCAAAACGCTCAAAACTTGGCATATTCATTCCTTGTATGTGAATGTACCCTAATTGCCCGTTTGAGTATTCATCAACTAATTTTTTACGAGACGTTATCCAAGCTTCATACTGCTGACTCCTAATAGATCGTTGTGGTCTTAACACTACATCTTTACCGTTTTTTAAACTTAACAACACTTCGTTACCTTGTGTATTTTTTAATAGTTGATAAAAGTTAGTATTTTTGGCTATTTTATTTCCGTTTATAGCAGTAATAACATCACCTACTTTTAAAGTACTTTTTGATTTATCTGCAACCGTATTTTGTAAAATATAATTCACTTTTACGCCACCTTTCGTGTTTACAACATCTAAACCTAGTAAACCAACTTTGTCATTAATATTTCTTGGTGCAGTACCTCTATATCCCATATGACTCGCGTTTAACTGCCCTAATAATAAATTATACATATAGGTATAATCTTGATGCGTTGTTGCTGATAAAACCCATGGTCTGTATTTTTTTACCAAACTATTCCAGTCATAACCGTGAAATTCTGGATCGTAAAAACCTGCAGTTAAAACACGTATTCCCTCTTCAAAAACTTGCTCGTATTCTTTTTTAGTATTTTTAGTATACGTAGCCGAATGTGGTAATTTTGTTACTTTATCTGATTTTGTATCTAGTTGATTTAAGCTTCCTCTTGAAGTAAAATAAACTTTTCCTTTATTTTCTGAGATCCCTCTTGCTCCACTTACACTTTTTATTGCTTTTGGCTTACTTCCGTCCCATTTCACTTTGTAAGTGCTTCTTTTTTTGTTAGCTGGATTTGTTGCTGAAAAGTAAATAAATTTACTATCGGCACTAAACATCGGGCTATATTCATTATCTTGTAAAGAAGTTACTTGTACCAAACGATCATAAATTTTATCTTGATCAATTTTAACAACAACAGTTTTTTTCTTCTTTTTCTTATCTTTTTTATCAGATTTACTTTTCTTTTTTTCTTTTTCTTCTGGATAATAACTTCCTTCTTCGTGATCTATTTTAGATTTTTCCCAATCGGTTTTATCTAACCAAACCATCCAAACATCATAGTTCATTCCGCTTCTGTTTGATAAAAATGCTAATTTTTTACCATCTGCACTCCAAACCGGATTTGTATCACTACGTGGATGCATAGAAACATTCATTTTTATAGATTTATTAGCAATCGACTGAATGAATATTTCACTATCAAAATTTAAATCTTCTTGAGAATACGCTATATATTTACTATCCGGACTCCACGAAACACCTTCTGCAGCAGCCCAAGAATTAGAGTACTCTTTAGCATTTGTAATTTTATCACCTTTAATATCTGCAATCATTAAAATTCCTCGACCAACTTGATAAGCTATTTTTTTTCCGTCAGGTGAAACTAACGAACCTATTACGTCTTCTTTATGGCTTGTTAATTTCGTAACCTTTGTTTTTAAACTACGATGTAAACCAACTAGTGTATCTGTAGAAACAGCACTATATAATTGATAAACCCCGCCTCTATCCGAAGAAAAAACAACTGTTTTATCATTTACCCATTGCGGATTACGATCTCTAAATAAATGCTTACTTACATTATTAGACCTCTTTTTTTCTTTATTATTTTCTTTTACAAAAATTTCTCCGTTAATTTCAAGTGCGATGCTTTTTCCGTTAGGAGAAATCGCGTAACTACTAATTCCGTTAGTAACTGTTTTTGTTATTTCTTCTTCAAATCTATTATCAGAAGAAAGATTTAAGCTTATTTTTTGCTTCGAACCATTTTCAACTTTAAATAAATTTACGCCACTTAAATAAATAAATATTCCGTTATTACTTACTGAAAACTCTCTAACACCATCTTTTTTCTCTGATGTTAGTTGTATTGCGCTTCCATTAATTGTTCCGTTTGATGAAATTGCTTGCTTATACACATTATAACGTCCGCTTTTTGCACCGATGTAATATAAGTTTCCGGCTGCGTCCCATTTAGGTGAATGATCGTTTTTATTACTTGTAGTAATTTGATTATACTTTTTAGTCTCTGTATTATAAATCCAAATATCTCTTTGCGCAGAACCTGAATAATCTTCACGAGCAATACGACAAGCTCCTTTAGTAAACGCTATTAATTTTCCGTTAGGAGAAACTGATGCTAACTCACCGTAAGCTGTTAATAACCGCTCTGGTGTTCCGCCATTTTCGTTTACTATATACATTTGTTTATCCCATTCTGGACCACGATAAACTCGTGTTGTGGTAAATACAACGGTACCTTCTGAAGTCCAATCGGTAGGAATATTTGCTGTTGGATAATATGTTAATTGTTTTGGCACTCCTCCATTAAGAGAGGTTGTAAATACGTTATCATTTCCTTTTCTGTTTGATGAAAATGCTATTTGAGTACCATTAACATTCCACACTGGATTGCTTTCGTATCCTTTATGAATTGTTAATCTTTTTGCCTGTTTATTACTAAAATTATATGTCCAAATATCGCCATGATAACTGAAAGCCATTTGTGAACCATCGTTACTTATAGCTGGTTTTCGAATTAAAGAATTTTGCGAAATTACAATGCCAAAACTAAATAGCATTGCGAGTAGGAATAGATTTTTTTTAAACATATATTTGATTTTATACAGACGAAATTAAAGTATTCACATTTTTTTTTATAAAAATTATGAACACTTTAACTTTTAAAGCAAAAAAATTTATTCTTCGAACTCAAGCTTACTTAAATTATTATTAAATTTTACATCTGACCAATCAACTAGTATCCAAGGTTTTTTTGTTATCTCTGCATTCCAATTAGAACTTTTATACCTACGTTTTGTTGGTATTAATAATCCTTCAATATTTTCATATTTCAATTCCATTAAAAAAGGTTCTGTTTTCCCAAAGTCCATAACAGTAAATAAAAACTGATCAACTAACTTTGTTTGCTGATTTATATAAAGTTGATAAATATCTTTTGCCTCATTGTTTTCAGACTCAAATGTAATCTTAACAACATCGTAGTTTATTTTACCAACAAACTCTTCTTTAATAAATTTATACCTCACACCTGGATCTAATAACTTTTGCATCATCGTAAACCAATAATAATTGGTAGGCCTATTAAAAGCAACTCTTTTTAATGCGATAGAATCTTTTACTATTTTTCCATTATTCTTTAACCAAAACTTACTTCCGTCATAACCTTGCTCTATTTGACCTTCTAGATTAGGTAACGTTCTTTCATGTTTTTTATATTTACCGTATGACAATTCCCCTTCGAAAATATACTTCTCAGTAGATACATCTATCTCACCTTTAGGTGTTTTATAAGTATATGTATATACAACATCTTTTTTATTATAAAGCACATTATAGTCTCCTACTTTTTTTATCATTTGATAAACTAGTTTATGTCCTTTGTTTTTAAACGCTACCTGATTTTGATTAGGTGCCTGTTTATTTATTTTATTTTCTTGATTTTTACACGAAACTAAAGTAAAAACTAAAACGATATTAAGTAATAAGCTAATTTTCATTTTTTTTATATTTTTTATATTAAACAAAATTAACAAGAACATTAAATCATTACTTTATTTATCTACATACTTTACAATCACCCTTGTCCTGAACCTCTCCAACAAGCTTGCCTTCTTCATTTAATACAAAACCGCAACAATCCATAAACCCTTTTGCTATCAATTTACGAGCACGTTGAATTTGTGATTTTGTTGTTGATAAACTTTGTTTTAAAATATTAGCAACCTCCTGTTGTTTCAAGCCTTTAATATCAGATAAAAACAAAGGATCTCGATATATTTTAGGTAATTTTTGTAAAATGCCTTGCAAGCAATCTTTTTCAGTATGTTCTTGTTCTTCTATTTTTGTTTCAGTTTCAAAGCTAGCCAATTCAAAAGATTGATTTGTAGTTTTAAAATAATCCATCATAGTATTTCTGGCAATGGTAAAAATCCACGATTTCAACTTCGTAACATCTTTTAACGTATGTAATTGGGTATGAATTTTTATAAAAGTGTCTTGCAAAATATCATCTGCTATTGCAACATCCTTTACCTTACTTAAAATAAAGTATTTAACATCATCTGCATATTGTATCCAAACTTGATTTGTTGTCATTTTATATTGAAATAAAAACAGAAATTATTCCTTATAAATTTAAGAATAATTTCTGTTATAGTTAACAAACTTGTGGTTTAACAATTGCAATTATTACATGAACAGCTTTCGCAAGTACAATTTGAACAATTTCCCGTTTTACAACCATCACAATTACACGTACATTGATTTTTATATTTCATGATATTTATATTTTAAATTCATATAGTAGACTTTTTAACGTCAAAAAAGATGCATTTTTATGTATAAAAAAACACGTTAAATAATTATTATTTAACGTGTTTTTAAAAAGTTACTATTTTTATATCATTATAGTTCTTCTTTTAATTTACTTTTTCGCCATTTACATACGTTGCTAAAACTTTTGTTTTAGGAATTTTATCTCCAGGAACAGTTACAATATCATTTTCTAAGATGATAAAATCGGCAACTTTACCAACTTCGATACTTCCTTTTTCAGTTTCTTCAAAATTAGCAAAGGCATTCCAAATTGTCATTCCTTTTAAGGCATTTTCTCTAGATAAAGCGTTATTCATTTGATAACCTTCTTTTGGGTATCCTTTTAAATCCTTTCTGATAGTAGCAGCGTAATAAGTATACAACGGACTTACGTTTTCAATAGGAAAATCGGTTCCTAAAGCAACTTTTCCATATTGTTTTAGTAAATCCTTATATGCATAAGCACCTTTAATTCTTTCTGACCCAACACGATCTTCTGCCCAGTACATATCGCTTGTTGCGTGTGTTGGTTGAATTGATGGTAAAATGTTTTTAAAATGATGAAAATCTTTTAAATCTACAATTTGAGCATGTTCAATTCTCCAACGACGATTTTCTTTATTTTTCAACACTTTGTTATACGTATTAAGCATTACATAATTTGCTGAATCTCCAATAGCATGTGTGTTCATTTGATATTCTGAAGTAGCAATTCTTTTTGCTAAATGCTGAAGATTATCATACGAGTTTACCAAAGCTCCAAAATGTCCTTTTTTATCAGCATATTCATCCTTTAAAGCAGCTCCTCGCGAACCTAAAGCTCCATCTGCATATACTTTAACCGAACGAACATGTAATTTATCTGTTTTAATGATGCCTTTATTTAGGTAATATTCTAAGTTTTCTTTATTGTTAGAAATCATTGCGTAAATACGCATTTTTAAATCACCTGTTTGCTGTAAACTATCTATCAATTCAATAACTTCTTTATCTAATCCTGCATCATCAACAGTTGTTAAGCCTAAATCAAAACAAATTTTCTCAGCATCTTTTAAAGCCTGAATTTGTTCTTGTTTATTCGGTTTTGGAGCTTTAATAAAACTCATTGCATTATCAATTAACACCCCCGTAAGTTTTCCGTCCTTGATAAGAAATTCACCTCCATCAATTTTAGTATCAATTGTAATACCTGCTAAATTAATAGCTGCTTGATTTACCAACATTGCGTGCCCGTCAATTCTACGAACGGCTACAGGAATATTAGGAAACAATACGTCTAATTTTTTTTTGGTAGGAAACTCTTTTATCTCCCAATCATTTTGATTCCAACCGCGACCTGTTATAAATGCTGTATTTTTTTCTTTTTGAAATGCAACTAACTTCAGTAATACTTCATCGTAACTTTTTGTTCCTACTAAGTTCACTTTTTGTTGCTGCAAACCTAAACCGTAAAAATGACAATGTCCATCTATAAAACCAGGATATATTGCTTTGTTTTTAGCATCAATAATTTTTGATGATGTGTATTTATCTTGTATCTCTTTATTAGTTCCGATAGCTATAAATTTACCATCTTTAATTGCAAAACTTTCAGCTTTATCAAAATTTGAATTTACTGTATACACATTTGCATTTGCAACTATTAAATCTACTTTCTCTTGTTGTTTACAAGAAACAACAGCTATTGAAATTACAAAAAGTAATAATAATTTTTTCATGAGTTTGAATATATTAAATATGCGATATATAAAAGTAAGAATTGTATAGGCAAGCGTATAATTGCGATTTTCTTAGAACCAATTGCTGGTTTTTCTCTGAACAAATCCCATATGTGTAATGGTAAGAAAATAATCATCAATATAAAAAACCCGATGGCTGCATTTTTTACTGTTGCATTAAATAAAAGACCTATTCCGATTGTAAACTCTACAAAACCAGCTATATAATTCACCGCTAACTTAGGCAATGGTTTTGGTATAAATCCGTTAAAAAAACGAGGCTTTACAAAATGCATGATTCCTACGTATGCTAAAAATACTCCAAAAATTATTCGGAATATTAAAACTAAAACATCCATAAATTATGGTTTAATGGTTTCGTTATTATATAAATATTTATCCATCAAATACACAATACTTGCCATTGATGCACTTCCTAATTCTAGTTCACGTTTATTAACTTTATCAAAGGTATCAGTAACTGCATGATGGTAATCAAAGTAACGTTGCGAATCTGGACGATAACCAACCAAAGTAACATGATCATCTTTTAACGGGCCAATATCTGCACCGCTTCCGCCTGCGGTAATATCATGTAATCCGTAAGGAGCTAATAATTTTTTCCAGCTTTGTAATAACTTTCTGTTTTTATCATTTGCATCAATAGAAAACCCTCTAGGTGTATGTCCTCCTGCATCTGACTCTAAAGCTCCGATATGATGCTCGTTATTTAATTTTGCCAAACGTGCATATTCCGTTGCGCCACGCAAACCGTTTTCTTCATTCATAAAAAACACGATTCGGATGGTATTTTTAGGTTTGATATTATTCTTTTTAAATAAATAAGCAACCTCTAATGATTGCACAATTCCTGTTCCGTCATCATGAGCGCCATCACCTAAATCCCAAGAATCTAAATGCCCCCCGATTACCATAATATTATCTGGGTTTTCACTTCCCTTAATCTCTCCAACTACATTGTGTGAAGGAGCATCTGGTAAAGTTTCACAACTTTGTTTTAAATAAAATTTAAGTGTAGGGTTTTCTTTTAAATGCTTACTTAAATTCTCGGCCGCTCTTGAACTAATTGCCGCTGAAGGAACATATTCTGATTTAGGAATATCTCCATATCCCATTGATCCTGTATGCGGATAATCATCAATTCCGTTAGTCATTGAACGTACTATTACCGCTTTTGCCCCAAATTTACCAACAGCTGCTGCACCACCAAATCGCTGACCTACACATCCGCCGTAGGCTTTAAATGTTTGAATTAATGTATTATCAAAAGCACCATTAAAAAAAACTATTTTTCCTTGTGCTTTGGCACCTAAACTTTCAGCTTCTTTTAAACTTTTTACTTCAATAACTTCGGCTGTAATTCCGTTAATTGGTGTTGCGATAGATCCTCCAATAGCACAAACAGGCACATTAATTTCTTTGCCGTTAAAGTTATAATTAGCCACCTCTTTTTCGCCGCGAACCCAATGCGGAACCATAACTGGTTGCAACCAAACAGAATCTAATCCTACTTCTTTCATTAATTTCTCACTCCAAACAACCGACTTTGCTGCTCCCTCTGAACCTGATAATCGACTACCAACATTAGTGGTTAAATCTCGCAGCCATTCGTACGACTTCCCTTTAGTTAAAGCTGTATTGAATAGGTGCTTTATTTGTGTAGAATCTATTTTTTCTTCTGATGAAAAGGTTTTAGAATTTACACTTGATTCTTTCTTTGCTGTTTTACAAGAAACTACAAATAGTGCTGTAATTAATAAGATAGATAGTTTTTTCATTTATAACACTGTTTTAAAGTGCCCTAAATGTAAGTTTTATATTTAATATCACAGAATTATAGTTATAATTTAGTTTTTAAATATTTAAGATAGACCTAGTTTACCTGTTTTTTTTTTTAGAAAATAGTATCAAATTTCCATGTTAAGCCTCCCATAGCCTGAAAACCTTGCACGTTAAAATTATTGAATCTTTGATAGCTATTATTCAATACATTATTAAGGTTTAAAAACACCGAAAATGAATCATTAAAATGATAACCTCCGTTAAAATTAATATCAAAATAGGCATCCATCGTAATAGTTGAAAAGTTTTGAGCTGGTAAAATTTCATATAATTTTCCTTTTCGTTTGCCTACGAAAAATAGATTTGCTCCTGCAAACCATTTATCGGTTTTATAAGTTCCAAAAAGCTCTCCTTTAATTTTTGGAGTGTTCCATGGTTCTATTTCTTTGGATAAGGTAAATTTATTAAACTGCCCATTTAAACCAATACTAAGGTTTTTAATTCCTTCAAAAGCAACTTCTCCAAAAAAAGAAACTTTTTTAATATCGTCATATATTGTATTAAATGAGTTTCCATAATCATATCCGTAGAAAGAAAAAGCATCTACTCCTGCAATATTATCTCCGTTAGATTTTGATTGATTTACGGCAAAAAACGGATTGTTTTCTATATCTGCATAACTTGCTTTAAAGTTATAGCTAAACTGCCCGTCTAATTTACCTCTAACCCCTGCAAAGGCATTGTATTTAGTATTTGTTTGTAATAATTTTTGCGTTGGTGAAATGTAAGGGTTTTTGCTTGATAAACTTTTATAAGTATTGGTTTCTAAATCTCCTGAAGCACCCACAAAAACATTTGCAAAATCTTTTACTATTGGATATGAAATTTCTACATCTGGGTAAATAAAAAAGTTGTTATTGCTATTTTCTAAATCTAACGAAAAATACGCTTTTGCTCCTATTTTAATTGCTAGATCTTGCACTCTAAAATTGTACGTTGGATGTGCGCCAAAATTAAAAAAGCTATGTTTTAGCTCACCTCTTTTAGCATATCCATTTTCAAATTTAGTACCTAAATAGCTTAGCGTCGTATTTATATAAAGATCATTTAATTGACGATGAAAATTATCTAACGGTAATCTAAACTTTGCGTTCCCTTCTATTAAAAACTCACTACTACTTATTCCGTCTGTTAAAAATGAAACCGCAGCATTACCTTCTTCTAAATAAGAATCGTCAAACTTTATAGTTCCAAAAACTTTAAATGAGGTGTATGATTGTTCTTCTTCAATAGCACTTATAGTTGCGTCTGTAAAATTTATATTGGTTGGTAAACCATACCAATTGTGTTTATTTCTTGCTGCTTCAATACCTGCTCTCCAATTTAAGTAACGTTCTTGTTGGGCATAAAATAAATTTAAACTAAGATCGTAAAAAGTACTGCTTAATCGTGTTTTTTCTACTGGGTCTGCTGATAATAAAAATTTTAAATGCCCTCCTAACTCACTGTTATAACTTTCATTTTGTCGTATATAAGCTTCTAAAAAAGGGGTGATTTTATTTCCTAATCCTAAAGAAAAATAATTATCATACAACGTTTCTCTTTTACCCAAATCTATCTTTTTCATTACCCCGCTTTTTGGAATAAATGTAGAAGCAACAGGCACAGAAAAAATTGTGTATTCTAACGCTTTTTTTTGTGTTTCTTTGGTGTGCTTTATTATTGGTTTTTGTTTTATTTTAAAAGCATCGGTAATTTTAGGTACATATGAGGTTACAACCCTTACTACCTCGGTTTTTATAATGGTATCTTTTGCTTTTTCGGATGCTTTTTTTTCTTGCGCATTTGCAATTGTTATTACAAATAAAACAAGTAAACCTAAATACTTTCTCATTGATTTAATCATTGAACTCTTTTTTGTTAGTAACAAATTTTAGTTTTGGTTAGTTACTGATTCGTTGGTTTTAGCTTCTTTATTTTTAATTGAACGAAGTTCATTAGTAGCTTCTTCAATTACATCTTTAAATTGTGTAAAGTTTTTAATAATGTTTTCTAAGATGTAGGTTGCTTGATAAGCATCTTTTAAAGCATAATAATTTTTAGCCATAATAATATAACTTTTTACTCCCCAATATTTGTATGATGAATAATTAGCTATTAAATCCTGAACAGCTTTATTAGATGCTTCGTAATCTTTATAATCATTTAAAAAGAAAGCATTGTAATATAATGTTTCAGCTTTTAGCTCGCCCGTAGCATTTTTACCGACCTCATTAAAAAACTCTTCTGCCGTTAAATAATCATTGGTTTTAAAAGCACAACGTGCCATTATTACTTTAGCATCTTCAATAATATTTGTGGCTACTTTTCCTTTTCCTAAAACTTTTTCGGCATAACTTATTGCATTTGTATATTCCTTTTTATTGTAATATCCTTTCATTAAGTTACTTTGTGCAAAGGTGATATTTTGCGGATAATTGGCTTCTTTTTCTAGCTGTGCTAAAACTTTCATTCCGTTACTCCAATCTTCTTTTTCTAAATAAATTTTAGCTAATTTAGTTAGTGATTCTTCTGTAAATTCACTTTTATTTTGAGTAATCACATAAGTATAATGCGGAACAGCGCTTTTAAACTGATGCGTATTATTATAAGATTGCGCTAAATAAAAATGTGCTTTTAATGCATTAATTCCGCCAGGAAATGCTTGAAGATACTTATGAAAACCTGTAATTGCTTTTGTATTATTATTTTCTAAAAATTTATTTTCAGCAGCTTGATAGGTTGCGTTATCAAGCTCAGCATCCGTAACGTTTACAAATTTCACGTTTTTAACCCACGCCGCATATTCATCAACCTTACCGATATCTATATATACGTTTTTAACATTAGTAACTGCCTGTTTTGCTTCTTTTGAGTTTGGATGTTTTGCTACTACTTCCTTGTATTTTTGCAATGCTTTTGTATTTTTATTATTGTTATAGTATAATAACCCTTGTCGTAACAAAACTGTAGGCACATAATTACTAGTTGCGTGTTTTGACAATAAGCTATTGTATGTTTTTTGCGCTTGGCTCGAGTTATTTATCGCCGTATACGTTGTTGCTATTTGAAATAAAGCATCATCTTGTAATTG
The DNA here is from genome assembly GCA_938002045.1 of Tenacibaculum soleae. Classification (GTDB taxonomy): domain Bacteria; phylum Bacteroidota; class Bacteroidia; order Flavobacteriales; family Flavobacteriaceae; genus Polaribacter; species Polaribacter soleae_A. The sequence continues at coordinate 31,939 of CALLBA010000024.1, read as the reverse complement.
GGAATCTGTATAGTTAGCTACAAGTTTTTTTAAACTTGTAATTTTAGTATCATTTTCGCCTTTAAAACCATGACTCATAGCTGTTTGATACTGCGCATAATCTGCTCCAACACCACCTTCATCAATTACTTTTTTATACGATTCTATTGCTTTTGAATAATTTTTAGAAGCATAATAAGAATCTCCTAATCGATTTGAAGCATCATCGTTTATATCATTATCATCTAACTTAAGTACCAAAAATTGTTGAAAATGTTTTGCTGATTTTTCATACTCTTTTTGCTTAAAATAAGCGTATGCTATGTGATACTCTAATCTTTTAGTGTCTTCTAAATTTGTGTCAGTTATTAATAAAAAATTAGTTAGAGCATTTTTATAATTACCTAATAAATATTCAGTTTCTGCTAACCAAAAGGTTGCTTTATTATTCACTAAACTATTTTCTGATGCAGTTGCTGTCTTTAAAAATGATTTTGCTTCTAATAATTTATCTTCATTGAATAATTGAATCCCTCTATACAATGATACTTCTTTCGCTATATTTTCGTTCGCAATAGATTTTGTGGTGCTCAAATAATCTAAAGCTCCTTGATAATCTTGCTGGTGTAAATAAGAAGTAATTAACAAGTCATTTATTTCAGATGCATTGGATGAATTAGGATATTTTGCTAAAAAATCTTTTAATACATCTGGTACACTTTTATACGGATTTCCCTGCTCGTAACTTAACTTTGCGTAGCTTAACGAAGCACTTTCTGTAATTTTTAAGTCAAAATCCATCTCGCTAGCATTTTTAAATGCATTTAAAGCTGCTGGTTTTTTTTGTAATTCTAAATAACACTCCCCTAAATGATAGTAAGCATTTTGAGCTACTTTGTTATTACCGTCTATAATTTTATTAAAGTTACCAATTGCTTCTTCATAGTTTTTTTGCTGATAATAAGCGTATCCTAAATAATAATAGTCGGTATTATTCCATTTTCCGTTTTTTCCTTTATAAGCTGTTAAATACGGAATTGCCTCAGTGTATTTTTTTAGGTTAAAATAACTTTCTCCAACTATTTTAGATATTTGAGAAATCTCTTTTTCGTCTTTCGATTTTTCTAAAAGCTGTGTCCCTATTTTAACCGACTTATCAAAACGTCCTGCTTTAAAACTAATATCTAAAATATAATAATTGGCTTTTGCCTGATATGTTGCATCATTTGCTAGTTGACTTAAATTATCTTCTGCTTCACCAAAATTTTCTTGTTTATAAGCAACATACCCAAAATAATAACGGGCATCATTACCATAAATTGGGTTACCCAATAAGGTTTGAAATCTAGATTTTGCATCTTTTAAATAATTAGAAACCAATAAAGCATATCCCATTTTATAGTTTAACTCATCTCTTTCTGGCTGGCTTAATAGTTTTTCATTTACTTTTTGATACCATTTTAATGCATGTGCCGCTTTTCTATTAGCAAAATAGTAGTTACCGACGTTTAAAAATGCTTTTTCTTTTTTATTACTATACGGGTAATTTTCTACAAATGCTAACACTTTATCATTGGCATCATCTTGTATTAACTTTATAGCACACATTGCATCATAATAATCAGCTTCTGATTTCTTGTTTTCATGAATATTCGCATTCTTTGAAACCTCAACAAACAAACTCTGCGCAGCAGCATAAGCTTTGTTATTGTATAGTTTTACTGCCTTATGATAATTGGCTGTTATTGCTGAATTAATGGCTGATTCTTGGGCTACTATCGTTGTTGAAAAAGCGATTATAAATAATAAATAATAGCTTTTTTTGTAACAAATAAATCTCATATTTTTTAGTTATCTAAGAGGTATAACGTTCCTTTTTTGTTTTTGTTGGAAAACAACGCATCAAAAGTAAGAAATGTTATAGAATTACATAATAAAATTTTAGATTTGTAAAAACCAATCGATTTATGGAAAAACCTGTTTTACATCTTGAAAATGCTGATATTTATCAGCAAGACAACTTAGTGTTATCAAAAATCAACTTCAAATTAAATAGAGGTGATTTTTATTATTTGATAGGAAAAACAGGAAGCGGTAAAAGTAGCTTATTAAAAACCCTTTATGGTGACTTACGCTTACAACGTGGTTTGGGCGAAATTGTAGGTTTTGATTTAAAACAGATGAAAGAAAATGACATTCCTTTTTTAAGAAGAAAACTAGGGATCGTTTTTCAGGATTTTAAATTACTAAATGACAGAAATGTTTTTGAAAACCTAGAATTTGTTTTAAAAGCCACTGGATGGAAAAATAAAACTGAAATGAAAGATAAGATTTATGAGGTTTTAGACAAAGTAGGTATGAAAGAAAAATACTACAAAAAAACATTTGAACTTTCTGGAGGTGAGCAACAACGGGTAGCTATTGCTAGAGCATTATTAAACGATCCTGAGTTAATTTTAGCTGATGAACCTACGGGAAATTTAGACCCTAAAACATCTTTAGAAGTAATGCAGCTATTAAATAAAATTCATAAAAGTGGAAAAACTATTTTAATGGCTACACATGACTATCAGTTAATTGTAAAATTTAAGCAAAAAACAATTAAATGTGAAGGTGGAGAGCTGTTTGAAGTAGTACAACAAACAGTGTAGTTTTTAAGTAAAAAATAACCCACTTCACGAATGAAGTGGGAAAATTGCTATGAAAAACTATGAAAAAGAAACATTATGTATGCTTCTCTTTTACATAAGACGCTATTTCTTACAAAGCCTTACAAAAAATTATATTTTTTTTTAATAAAAAACCTGTATAGTTAAAACTACACAGGTTTTTTTTATGTTACTACAACAAAAACTATCTATAAATTTAAAGCAGCATTGTTATTTTTAACAGCTTCAGCTGATGCTGTTAAGTGTTCTTTTTCTGCATCAGATAAATTAATTGTTACAATACTTTCAATTCCGTCTTTACCTAAAACAACAGGAACTCCAATACATAAATCAGATAATCCGTATTCACCATCTAATAAAGTTGAACATGGAAATATTTTCTTAGTATCACAAGCAATCGCTTGTACCATCCCTGAAACCGCTGCTCCTGGCGCATACCAAGCAGAAGTACCTAATAAACCTGTTAAAGTTGCTCCTCCAACTTTAGTATCTTGTTTTACTTGTTCTAATCTTTCTTCTGATAAAAACTCAGAAACTGGCACAGAGTTACGAGTAGCTAAACGCGTTAAAGGAACCATTCCTTTATCAGAATGCCCCCCAATAACCATTCCATCTACATCAGAAATAGGCGCTCCTAAAGCTTCAGCTAAACGATATTTAAAACGAGCAGAATCTAAAGCTCCACCCATACCAATAATTCTATTTTTTGGTAATCCAGTTGCTTTATGTACTAAATAAGTCATAGTATCCATTGGATTAGAAACCACAATGATAATTGTGTTAGGTGATTCTGCTACTAAACTAGAAGCTACAGTTTTTACAATACCTGCATTGATTCCTAACAACTCGTCACGAGACATACCTGGCTTACGAGCAATACCTGAAGTAATTACACAAACATCCGAACCTGCAGTTTTACTATAATCACCAGTAGTACCTGTAATTTTAGTATCAAAACCATTTAAAGAAGCTGTTTGCATTAAATCCATTGCTTTACCTTCAGCAAAACCTTCTTTAATATCTACTAATACAACTTCTGATGCGAAATTTTTAATTGCAATGTACTCTGCACAACTTGCACCTACAGCACCTGCTCCTACAACTGTTACTTTCATTTTTTTATCTATTTAATTGTGATGATTAATTTAAGTTGCACAAAAATAACGATTTGACTATGGATATAAAAACAAAACCTCATTGAAATTTCAACGAGGTTTTATCTATCTTATTTTTAGTGTTGCTTATCTAAAGCTAAAAGCAATACCTGCATTTACAGAATTATATTCTTGCATTGTATAACTTCCAAATATTTTAAAGAAACCTAAACTTAAACGCGTACCTATAGTTGCGTTAAACCCGCCAGTATTAGAATCTAAATTTAAAGGGTTATTAAGAACTCTTTCATTTAAAGATGCATTGTATGACAATGTATATTTACCTAACATATCTACACTTGACGAACCTCCTGTATAACCAACACCTCCATAAACATTAATGATTGGAAAGTTTAACGAAGCAATTGCTTGAACTGTATACGAATTTAAATCAAAATCTATTTTTCCGTTTTCGATAGCAATATTATCACTTGTATTTTCATCTTTTATATCATAATCAACCCCCATTGTTGTGTATGCTGCTAATATAGATACGTGAAGTGGTAATTTATCTAAAGGCCCAAACCAACTAGTTATTTCTTTTTTAAGCCCAATACCAAATAAACTTCCTTTTACATCATCTTTACCAACCTTAGGTACAAAACGTAAAATTACTTCCGATTTAAAAGGCAATCCTAAACTTGCTTGTATTGCTGGTGCAGGAACAAAGTCTAATGGTAAACTTTCTTTAACTCCTCCAGGCATTTCAAAAGTTCCTGTATAAGTTATTCCATTTTCTTGAAATGTTACTGTTGCATTACTACCATCATTCTCAGAACCTACTACTGTTGCTGAAGTTATCCCTCCGCCTGTAGCTTGATTTATAGATTTTAAGTTAGATAAAGAAAACATTTCTTCTTTTGAAGGTGCAGTAGCTCCACTAACACCTATCGTAATGTCAAATCCAAATTTTTTGTGAACTTTAGCCGTATGATACCAACCATTACTCATTCCATAAACCAACCCTTTCATTGCTGGGTTCATGTATGCGTTTATTAAACGATTTGTGTCTTCTGAATCTGCAAATAACATTCCTTCTGGTCCGTCTTGAGCACTTACATTAAACATCAAACCAAAAACTGCCAATAGTGATAAAGTAATTTTTTTCATGTTATTACATTTTTATTTTTAACAAATGTATAAAAAAAGCTCAATCTTTTAAGATTGAGCTTTTTAATTTTATTATTAATATATTGTTAGGCATCAATATTTGCATATTTTGCATTACGTTCGATAAAATCTCTACGTGGTGGTACTTCATCTCCCATTAGCATTGAAAATACTCTATCAGCTTCTGTCATACTATCAATTGTCACTTGACGTAATGTTCTAAACTCAGGGTTCATTGTAGTATCCCATAACTGCTCAGCATTCATCTCTCCAAGACCTTTATAACGCTGAATACTTACACTTCCTCCTAATTTTTGAGCAATTAAATCACGTTGATTATCATCCCAAGCATATTCTCTTTTTTGTCCTTTCTTTACTAAATACAAAGGTGGTGTTGCAATATAAATATAGCCTTGCTCTACCATCTCTCTCATGTATCTAAAGAAAAAAGTAAGAATTAATGTAGCAATATGCGAACCATCTACATCGGCATCACACATAATAACTACTTTATGATAACGTATTTTAGATAAATTTAAAGCTCTTGGGTCTTCTTCTGTTCCAATAGATACACCTAAAGCTGTGAACATGTTTTTGATTTCTTCATTTTCAAAAACTTTATGCTGCATCGCTTTTTCAACATTTAATATTTTTCCACGTAGCGGAAGAATTGCCTGAAAATTACGATCCCTACCTTGTTTTGCCGTTCCTCCTGCCGAATCTCCCTCAACTAAGAAAATTTCACATTGTGCTGGATCCGTTTCTGAACAATCAGATAATTTACCAGGTAAACCACCAATACTCATTACCGTTTTACGCTGTACCATTTCACGTGCTTTACGCGCGGCATGACGTGCTTGTGCGGCTAAGATTACCTTCTGAACAATTGTTTTGGCATCATTAGGATTCTCTTCTAAATAATCAGTTAACATTTCTGCTACAGCTTGTGATACAGCAGAGGTTACTTCTCTATTTCCTAATTTTGTTTTTGTTTGTCCTTCAAATTGTGGTTCAGCTACTTTTACAGAAACGATTGCTGTTAATCCTTCACGAAAATCATCTCCTGCAATTTCAAACTTTACATTTTTAAGCAATCCTGATTCGTCTGCATATTTTTTTAAGGTATGCGTTAATCCACGTCTAAAACCAGATAAATGGGTTCCTCCTTCGTGTGTATTAATGTTATTTACATATGAATGTAAGTTTTCAGAATATGATGTATTATACACCATGGCTACCTCAACAGGAATTCCATTTTTTTCACCTTCCATCGAAATAACATTCGCTGTTAACTGCTCACGAGTACTATCTAAATATTTAATGAACTCTGGTAATCCTTCTGTACTTTTAAAAGTTTCAGTAATATAGTTCCCTTCATCATCTTTATTTCTCTTATCTGTTAAGGTAATTGTAATTCCTTTATTTAAATAAGCTAATTCTCTTAAACGGGCAGATAATGTATCATAATTATACTCGGTTGTTTGAGCAAAGATTGATTTGTCTGGTAAAAAAGTTACAATGGTACCTGTAAAGTCAGTTTCTCCTATTGTTTTAACAGGATATAAGGCTTTTCCTTTTTCATATTCTTGTTGCCAAACTTTACCTTCTTTATGAACGGTTGCTGTTAAGTGATCTGATAATGCATTTACACAACTTACACCTACTCCGTGTAACCCTCCAGAAACTTTATATGAATCTTTATCAAATTTACCACCAGCACCAATTTTTGTCATTACAACCTGTAATGCCGAAACGCCTTCTTTTTTGTGAATTCCAACAGGAATACCACGACCGTTATCTTTGGTTGTAATCGAATTATCTTCATTTATAATAACATCTATGGCGTCACAATGACCTCCCATTGCTTCATCAATAGAGTTATCTACAACTTCATATACTAAATGATGTAAACCTCTAACACCAACATCTCCAATATACATCGACGGACGCATTCTTACATGCTCCATTCCTTCTAACGCCTGAATACTATCGGCTGAATAATTATGTTTTTTTTCTTCGCTCATTATGAAAAGTGCGTTTTTAGTTTTTATTTCAAAAAAACCTATATAAGGTATTTTTAACCTAACAAACTTACAATTTTAAGACCTTAAATAAAAGCTTTTGCTTTAATATAATTTTTAATTTATTTTTTTTACCCTAAAAAACAAAAACGTCCTAAACACTTTAAAAAGCACCTTATTTTACAAATTGACAAAATTTACCTTGAAAAAAAATAACAGAAACAAAAAAAACCTTACTAACGCAAGGTTTTTATATCAGAAAAAAATACTTTTACGTTAGTTTCAATACTAAATCTTCTGAGTTTACCATAATCCCTACTTTTAAAATAAGCTCTTGAACTACTCCTTCTTTGTTTGCCGTAATTGTAGTTTCCATTTTCATAGCTTCAATGATAAACAAAGGCTGATTTTTACTTACCTTTTCTCCTTTCTTAACCAAGATTGTTGACAACATTCCTTGTAACGGTGCTCCAATTTCTTTTGGTTCACTTTTATTAGCTTTAACGTGTGCTACTTTATCAATCTTTATTGACTCATCTTTTATTAAAACTGTTCTGCCTTGTCCATTTACTTTAAAGTAAACTTTCACCATTCCGTCTTCATTTGGTCTTCCTACAGAATCTAACGTAATTAACAAGGTTTTACCTTTATCTAACTCGACAATGATTTCTTCTCCTCTTTCCATTCCATAGAAAAAATTCTTAGTTGGTAGATTTAATAAACTGTCGTATTTTAAATGCTTATTATAAGCCTCAGTAAATACTTTTGGATATAATTTATAAGATAAAAAATCAGTAAAATCTATAGGACGACTTAAATCGTTTTCAAATATTTTTTTAAATTCTTTATACTCATCTTCAATATCTAAAGGTGCTATATGAGCATTTGGCCTGTCTGTGTAAGGTGTTTTATCTTTTAAAATTAACTTCTGAAGGTCTTTTGGAAAACCACCAACTGGCTGTCCTAAATCTCCCTTAAAAAAACTAACCACTGATTGCGGGAATGAAATGGTATCACCACGTTCTAAAACATCTTGTACCGTTAAATTATTACTTACTAAATACTGTGCCATATCTCCAACTACTTTAGAACTTGGAGTAACCTTAACAATATCACCAAAGAGTAAATTTACATCTCCATACATTTTAGTGATTTCGTGGAATCTATCTTCTAAACCTAATGCTTGCGCTTGTGGTTTTAAGTTAGAATATTGTCCACCAGGAATTTCGTGTTTAAAAACCTCTCCTGACCCTGATTTTAAACCAGATTCAAACGGATAATAATACTCTCTTACAGCTCCCCAATAATTAGAATACTCATTTAAAGAATCTATATTTAAACTACTTTCTCTATCATTAAATTTCATCATTTCTACAACCGAATTAAAGTTAGGTTGTGATGTTAATCCTGATAAACCACCAAGTGCAACATCAACCACATCAACTCCAGCTTCAATAGCTTTTAAATAAGTTGCTGATTGAATTGAAGAAGTATCATGCGTATGTAAATGAATTGGAATATTTATTTCTTCTTTTAATGCCGAGACTAATTCATATGCGGCATAGGGCTTTAACAAACCTGCCATATCTTTAATTGCTAAAATATGTGCTCCTGCATTTTCAATATCTTTAGCTAAAGAAGTGTAATATTTAAGATTGTATTTTGTATTCTTCGGATTTAAAATATCACCTGTATAACAAATTGAAGCTTCTGCCAAACCTTCAGTTTTATTTCGAACATGCTCGATGCATGGCGCTATAGATTTCATCCAGTTTAACGAATCAAAAATTCTAAAAACATCTACTCCATTTTCCCATGATTGCTGTACAAAACTTTCAATCAAATTATCAGAATAAGCCTTATATCCTACTCCATTTGAACCTCTAAGTAACATTTGCAACAATACATTTGGCATTGCCTTACGCAGTAACTGTAAACGTTCCCACGGATTTTCTTGTAAAAAACGCATACAAACATCAAAAGTAGCACCACCCCAAACCTCCATACTAAAGATATTCGGATTGTTCTTTGCGTAACCTTCTGCTACTTTTAGCATATCATACGTACGCATCCTGGTTGCTAATAAACTTTGATGTGCATCTCGCATGGTGGTATCTGTAAAATGAACTTTCTTTTCATTTTTTAACCATTGCGAAAATTTATCAGGCCCTAACTCTGTTAACAAATCTTTAGTTCCTTTCGGAAAACTAGCATTTGCATCAAATTTTGGAACGATTGGTTTTACAAACGTTTTTGTTGGATCTATTTTTTTAACATCCGAATTTCCGTTTACAATCACATCACCTAAATAGGTAACTAATTTTGTTGCTCTATTTCTTGGCGCTTTAAAATTGAATAAATCAGGGTTTTGCTTAATAAAATTTACTGTTACCGCTCCTTTTCTAAAAGTATCGTGTTTTAAGATATTATCTAGAAATGGCATATTGGTTTTTACACCTCTAATTCTAAATTCGGCTAATGCTCTTCGTACTTTTCTGCAAGCTCCATCTAAAGTTCTACTATTTGCCGTAACTTTAACTAACATAGAATCAAAAAATGGCGAAATAATTGCGCCTTGATACACACTACCCGCATCTAAACGAATTCCGAATCCAGATGCACTTCTGTATGTAGTAATTTCTCCATAATCTGGTTTAAAATCGTTTTGAGGATCTTCAGTTGTAATTCTACACTGCAAAGCATAACCATTAACTTTTACAGCTTCTTGATTTGGTATTTTTATTTGCTGATCAGCTAACTTATATCCACCTGCTATAAACAATTGTGTTTTTATCAAATCAATATTTGTCACAACCTCGGTAACTGTGTGTTCAACTTGAACCCTAGGGTTTACCTCAATAAAATAAATTGAACCATCATCATCAACTAAAAATTCAACGGTTCCAATATTGTTATAATCTACCGCTTTACAAATGTTGATTGCATATTTATAAAGTGCGTCTTTTGTATCTTGATTTAAATCGAATGATGGTGCAAATTCAATTACTTTTTGATAACGACGCTGTACCGAACAATCACGTTCAAAAAGATGCACTGTATTTCCGAAATTATCGGCTACAATTTGAATTTCAATATGCTTTGGATTTTCTACATATTTTTCAAGAAAAACAGTATCATCACCAAAAGCATTTAAAGCCTCTCGCTTACTCTCAACAAATGCTTTTTTTAGTTCATCATCATTTCTTATAACACGCATTCCTCTTCCACCACCTCCAGAAGCCGCTTTTAACATAATTGGATACCCAATTTTTTCGGCCTCACTTAATGCTGTTTCAATAGCAACCAAAGGGTTTTCATTACTTCTAATAATAGGAATATTATTAGCAACCGCCACTTTTTTTGCTGTTATCTTATCTCCTAAAGATTTTAAAACAGAAACTTTTGGCCCTATAAAAACAATACCATTATCTTCACATTTTTGAGCAAGATTTGCATTTTCAGACAAGAAACCGTATCCTGGATGTATAGCATCTGCGCCACTCTCTAAAGCAGTTTTAATAATCTCATCAATATTTAAATACGGTTTTAAAGGCTCGTTATTTTCACCTATTTGATAAGATTCATCAGCCTTATAGCGATGCAATGAATAACGATCTTCAAAGGTATAAACACCAACTGTTTTAACGTTAATTTCGGTACAGGCTCTAAATATTCTAATAGCTATTTCTCCCCTATTGGCAACAAGTACTTTTTTAATTTTCATTTTTACTAGTGTGTGTTTATGTTATTTTAGCGAACATTCGCTGTAAAGATAATAAACGCGAATTAAACAATCAATTTATTCTTTAAACAAGAATGACATACCTCATTAATAATCAAGGTTAATGCAACACCTAATAAGCATCAGTATGCACATTCATAATTGCCCTACCCGATGGTTCGTTCATATTTTTAAATGCCTCATCCCACTCTAAAGCAGTTGCAGTACTACAAGCAACACTTGCTTCTTGTGGCACACTTAATGCTGCGGTATCACTCGGAAAATGCTCTTCGAAAATTGAACGGTAATAAAACTCTTCTTTATTAGCTGGTGTTTGAATTGGAAATCTAAATTTAGCATTTGCCAATTGCTCGTCTGTTACCTCTTTTTCTACTACTTCCTTTAAAGTATCAATCCAACTATAACCAACACCATCTGAAAATTGTTCTTTTTGTCGCCAAGCAACACTCTCAGGTAACATATCTTCAAAAGCTTTACGAATCACCCATTTTTCCATACGCTCTCCATTTATCATTTTATCTTGTGGATTAATACGCATGGCAACATCCATAAATTCTTTATCTAAAAATGGCACACGCCCTTCAATTCCCCAAGCCATTAAACTTTTGTTAGCTCGTAAACAATCGTACATATGCAGTTTATCTAATTTACGAACCGTCTCTTCATGAAACTCTTGTGCATTTGGCGCTTTATGAAAGTATAAATATCCTCCAAAAATTTCATCAGCACCTTCACCTGAAAGCACCATTTTTATTCCCATCGACTTAATAACGCGCGCCATTAAATACATTGGTGTTGATGAACGAATAGTAGTAATATCATAGGTTTCAATATTATAAATTACATCTTTTATAGCATCTAAACCTTCTTGAATAGTAAATTTTATTTCATGATGAATAGTACCTATATGGTCGGCAACTTTTTGTGCCGCTGCCAAATCTGGAGAACCTTCTAATCCAACTGAAAAAGAGTGTAACTGCGGATACCAAGCATCTGACTTATCATCAGACTCTATTCTTTTTTGAGCATACTTTTTTGCACTAGCAGATGTTACTGACGAATCTAATCCGCCCGATAGTAATACTCCATAAGGCACATCACTCATTAATTGTCTATGAACTGCTGCTTCAAGTGCTTCTTTAACCTCAGCAATACTCGTTTCATTTTCTTTTACCGCTTCGTATTCACTCCAGTCTCTTTTGTACCATTGCACAAATTTTCCATCTTTACTAGACAAATAATGACCTGGAGGAAATAATTCTATTTTTGTACAAACTCCCTCCAAAGCTTTTAATTCAGAAGCCACATAAAAAGTTCCGTTTTGATCCCAACCAATATACAATGGAATGATTCCCATATGATCACGCGCTATAAAATATTCATCTTTTTCTACATCATACAACGCAAAACCAAAAATCCCGTTCATATCATCAATAAAATCAACACCTTTTTCTTTATACAACGCTAAAATCACCTCACAATCAGAAGCTGTTTGAAATTGATAAGAACCATCTAATTGCGTTCGCAATTCTCTATGATTGTAAATTTCTCCGTTGGCTGCAAGAATCAATTTTTTATCTGCACTAAATAACGGTTGTTGCCCTGAAGCAGGATCAACAATTGCCAAACGCTCATGCGTCATTATTACTTTATCATCACTATAAACACCACTCCAATCTGGCCCTCGATGTCTAATTTTTTTAGACATTTCTAATAACTGAGGTCTTAAAACTTCTGAAGATTGTTTTAAATCAAACGCACATACAATTCCACACATAACTTTTATATTTTTTATTTTCTTTTCAATTTTAAATAGAAAAGAAGTTTGTTTTTTTTTATTTATAATTATGACACAAATAACCGAATGAAGTTTCATTATAAAAACAAATATTTTATTTTTAGTTTTAAATATAAACTTAAAGCTAAATTTTTATATAAAAATGTAACTTTTATAATCGTTTATAATTAAATAAGCTTACTTTTTTATACAAATGACATAAATATACACTTGCAAAATTTTATTAATTAATAAAACTGAAATATATTTGCGGCGGTTTTTCTTTATGTTTATAAAGTAAATTAAAAGGGAATTAGGTGAAACACCTAAACTGTACCCGCAACTGTAAACTTTAAGCCTAATTTATTGGCTACTTGTTATGTTCTTACGCCACTGTTTTTACGGGAAGGCTATAACAAGATGTAAGTCAGGAGACCTGCCAAAAATATTCATTAGTTTTTACTTTCGGGATTAAAAGTAATTGCAAATAATCTTATACATTTAACTATATAACAACAAATTAGGTATTGATATTTATAGATGTATAATTACGTTTTTAAAATTTTAAATTAATTATAGAATGACACGTATTTATAACGTACTATTACTGTGCCTTGCCATGGCATTTTTTTCATGTTCTGAAGATTCAAAAGAACCTGAACCTATTTATGACAACTCTTTTATTTTAACTTTTGAAACTGATAAAACCACAATAGGTCACCTAAATGAAAAACAAGAGTTTACCGCAAAAGTATACGAATCTTTAAATGAAAACACAATTTCTTTTTCAGAGTTTGACAAACAATTATTTTTAGTAAGTCAAAATGGCCCTGCTTATGTAGCAAAGCTAGATTTAGAGAATTTAAATTCAGAAATGGAAATTACAAACTCCAAGATAACAAGTCCCTCTTATTTAACTATGTTTTCTGAAACTGAAGGATTAATGATATCAACCGGAGGAAGAGGAAGAAGAAGAACTTACAATTTATCTTATTTTGATGTTACCAATGGAGTAGGAGAAAAAATAGATGAAATATCAACTAAAGTTTTATACGCTAAATCAGCACTTTTAGTAGACAACAAAAATGTTTTAATAGCAGATGATAAAGAACTAAAAATATTAGATATAGATAACAAATCTATTAAAGTTCAATTAACTTTTGAAGATGCTATTTGCGGAATTTTTAAAGACAAAGACAATATAATTTGGTTGGTCACAGAAAAAAGAACTGGAGATGCCAAAATTATTAGTTTGAATACAGATTATTCGATAAAAGAAACAGTAACCGTAAACGACACTACTCTTAATTTATTTAAAACAAGCATGTTTTCTATGAATAAGACAAGTAACCACATGTATTGGTCAGAAGTAGCTACAGGATTGGTGTATCGTTTTAACACAGAAACTAAAACTATTGAAGAGTTTGCAAATCCATCAACTAACAACATTTTATTAACTTCTGTAATAAGAGAACACCCAATTACTAAGCAAGTATATGTATTAGGTTTTGAAGATTTTTTTGATACAGAAAAAAGTGTATTAATAATATATAATCAAGATAAAACTGTTTTTAAAACAATTAAAAACGTAGGAAACTCTCCTATAGACATTTATTTTTCAAATGTTAAATATGAATAACATTTTATAACAAAATGCATTTTTAATAAAATAAATTTTGCAAACACAAAAACACTTTATACATTTGCCGTATAATGATGAAACAAAACAACATATGGTGGTGGAACTCTCTTAAAAATTAAGTGAGAAGAAACCTATATGTATATATTATAAAGAAAAGGCTTATCTCACGATAAGCCTTTTTTGTTTTTTAAGCATAAAAAAATGAGCAAAACAATATTTAAAACAATTAGCAAAAAGCGTATTTCAGATACCATTACTCCAGTAGGTTTATACTTACGGTTTAGAGATAAATATGCCAACACACTACTATTAGAAAGCTCTGACTATCATAGTAAAGAAGAAAGTTTTTCGTTTATAGCTATTGATCCTATAGTAACTATGAAAGTTGAAAACGATGCTTTTATAGTTTCAAAACAAGGAAAAATTATAACCAAAAACACCATCAACAAAAACTTTTACAGCTTGTTTGATGATTTTTCAAAATCAATCACCTTAGATTCTCCTGCTGAATTAAAATCATTCAACGGATTATACGGATATTCAACTTACGATAGCGTTCAGTATTTCGAAAACATACAGCTAAACGTAAAAGATGCGCCGTCAAAAATACCTGTAATGCAGTACAGTTTTTATCGATTTATTATCGCCATTAATCATTTTAACGATGAAATGACGTTGATAGAAAATATTGAAGCAGGAACAGCATCGAGAATTTCCGAAATAGAAACCATCATTAAAACACAAACATATAACACCCAAAAGTTTGAAATTGATGGAACAGAAACTTCAAATTGCACTAACGACGATTTTAAAGAATATGTAGTAAAAGCAAAAGCACATTGTAAACGTGGCGATGTTTTTCAATTAGTATTATCACGCCAATTTCAACAAAAATTTAAAGGAGATGAATTTAATGTGTATCGAGCATTACGCTCAATAAATCCTTCACCTTATTTGTTTTATTTCGATTATGGCTCATTCAAATTAATGGGATCTTCACCTGAGGCACAAATTAAAATAAATGCAGGAAAAGCAACCATAAACCCAATTGCTGGAACCTTTAGAAGAACTGGCGATATGGCTGAAGATATTAAGTTAGGTAAAAAGTTATCAGAAGACAAAAAAGAAACTGCCGAGCATGTAATGTTGGTAGATTTAGCCAGAAACGACCTAAGTAAACACGCCGAAAACGTAAAAGTTGAAATTTTTAAAGAAGTACAATATTTTAGTCACGTAATTCACTTAGTATCTACCGTGCAAGGTAAAATTAAAGGAAACCCAATTGAAATAGTAGGAGACACCTTTCCTGCCGGGACTTTAAGCGGCGCACCTAAATACAAAGCCATGCAGTTAATTGATACTTACGAAAATCAATCGCGCGGATTTTATGGTGGTGCAGTCGGAATCATCGGTTTAGATGGCTCGGTAAATTTAGCCATCGCCATTCGCTCTTTCGTTAGTAAAAACAACGTTTTGTATTACCAAGCAGGTGCCGGAATCGTAATTCATTCCGACGAAGAAAAAGAATTACAAGAAGTAAACAATAAATTAGCAGCCTTAAAAAAAGCATTGACTTTGGCCGAAAATATTTAGGGCGTTCGAGCGGGCTTTACACTATATCTTTTTATTAAAAATAAATAAAAAGGATGCCGTTTCAATCCCTAACGCAAAAACAAACAAAAAATGAAAATATTAGTACTAGACAATTACGATTCATTTACCTACAACTTAGTACATATGGTAGAAGATATTACAGGTAATTTGCCTGATGTATATAGAAATAACGAAATATCGATTGAAGAAGTCGAAAGGTACGATGCCATTATCTTATCACCAGGCCCTGGAATTCCAGACGAAGCAGGCATCTTAAAAGATGTTATAAAATACTACGCTGGTAAAAAACCAATTTTTGGAGTTTGCCTAGGTTTACAAGCAATAACTGAAGTTTTTGGAGGCAACATTGTAAACATGGGTGAAGTATTTCATGGCGTAGCTACAGAAATGGAAATCACAAAAAAAGATGCTATTATCTTTAAAGATATTCCTACAAAATTTGAAGCCGCAAGATATCATTCTTGGATTGCTACTCATAAAAATTTCCCTTCAGAAATCAGCATTACAGCTGTAGATGAAGATGGTGGAATACAAGCCATAGAGCACAATACATTTAATATATCAGCAGTACAATTTCATCCTGAATCAATATTAACAACAGTAGGCGAGCAAATTGTTAGAAACTTTATTAACAACGCAAAAAAGTAATCGTTACACAAAAAATATTTTTGCTAACAAAGTAATAAACAACAAATGAAAGATATTTTAAACAACTTATATCAGCATAAAAAGTTATCAAAAACCGAAGCAAAACAAGTATTAATTGATATTACTTCAGGTAAATTTAACGAAGCACATTTAGCCTCATTCATGACTGTTTTTATGATGCGACCAATAACTGTTGATGAACTTTCAGGTTTTAGAAACGCTTTAATAGAACTGGCTATAAAAGTAGATTTTTCTGATTACAACACCATTGATATTGTTGGTACTGGTGGCGATGGTAAAGACACCTTTAACATATCAACCCTAACTTCTTTTATTGTTGCCGGAACCGGACAAAAAGTAGCAAAACATGGTAATTATTCAGTTTCATCACAATCTGGGTCATCTGATATGTTAGAAAGTTTTGGATATCAGTTTACCAACGACGAAACCGTTTTAAAATCACATTTAGAGCAGGCAAATATTTGTTTTTTACATGCTCCTAAATTTCATCCAGCAATGAAAGCCGTAAGTGCTACCAGAAAAGCCTTAGCATTAAAAACATTTTTTAACATGTTAGGTCCTTTAGTAAATCCTAGTTCACCTAAAAACCAATTATTAGGAACTTTTAATTTAGAAGTAGCTCGTTTGTATAATTATATTTTACAAGAGGAAGATACAAGTTATGGCATTGTTCACGCTTTAGATGGTTATGATGAAATATCTTTAACAAGCGGATTTAAATTGTTTACCAAAAACGGAGAACAATTAATTAACCCTGAAGATTTAAATCAAAAAAGAATTGAACAATCTGCTATCTTTGGAGGAAAATCTGTTGCTGACGCTGCAAAAATATTTAAAAATATTATTGACGGAAATGGTACCGAAGCACAAAATAATGTGGTATTAACAAACGCAGCATTTGCTTTAAAAATTGTTAATGACAAGAAAAGTTTTCAAGATGCTTACGAAGAAGCAAAAGATTCTTTGTTAGGATTAAAAGCAAAACAAACATTAGAAAAATTAATAAATTTATAAATAAAAAAGTTCTCGATACTATTTTCACATAAAATCGAAAATCACTCGAACTGACAGCAAAAATAATATTACTGTCACAATAAGTGAATTTATGAAGAATGAATAAATTTGTATTGAAAACAAAACAACTTCTCGATATAACTTTCTCTTAAAAATAGAAAACCACTCGAAGTGACAAAGAATAGCAATATGACAATACTAGATAAAATAATCGCGTTTAAAAAAACAGAAGTCGCTAAAATCAAAGCTGAAGTTCCTGTTAAAAAATTAGTTGAAAGCCCTAATTTTAAAAACGAATCTTTTTCATTAAAAAAATCGTTACTTACACCAAATTCAACGGGAATTATTGCCGAGTTTAAACGTCAATCTCCTTCTAAAGGAATTATTAATGATAAAGCTACCATTGCCGATGTAACCAACGGATATTTAGATGCCAACGTTGCAGCGCAATCTATTTTAACTGACACTTCTTTTTTTGGTGGTACCATGGCCGATTTAATGGAAGCTAGAGTTATCAATCAACAAACACCTATTCTTAGAAAAGATTTTATTGTAGACGGATTTCAAATTGTTGAAGCCAAAGCAATTGGTGCTGATGTTATTTTATTAATTGCTGCTTGTTTAACAGCACAAGAACTAAAAAATTACGGACAACTAGCTAATGACTTAGGTTTAGAGGTTTTATACGAAGTACATACGCAAGAAGATTTAGATAAAATTAACGACTTAAACAATAAAATTATTGGTATCAATAACCGTAATTTAAAAACTTTCGAGGTAGATTTAGAGCACTCAATAAAATTAGCCAACCAAATTCCAAATACTTGTATTAAAGTTTCTGAAAGTGGTATTTCTGATCCTAGAATTATAACAGGTTTAAAGGAACATGGTTTTCAAGGTTTTTTAATTGGTGAAAACTTTATGAAAACTGATAACCCAGGTGAAGCTTGTAAAGATTTTATTAATCAAATACGATAATTACAAACTTTATACTGAACTTACCTCAGTATCTCATTACAGAAAAGCATGAAACTAAAAGTCTGCGGAATGAAATACATAGAAAACATCCAACAAGTTGCAATGTTGCAACCTGATTATTTGGGGTTTATTTTCTATGAAAAATCTAAAAGAAATTTTGAAGGAATTATTCCTGAGCTACCTAAGGAAATTAAAAAAACGGGTGTTTTTGTAAATGAAATCCCTGAAATTGTGGTTTCATTAGTTGAAGAATATGGTTTAAACATGGTGCAATTACACGGTGATGAAACCGCAGAATACATTCAGCGATTAAAAATTATTTTTAAAGAAAGTATTTCTGAAAAACATCAAAAAGCAAAATACAAAACACCCGAAATTGTAAAAGTATTCGGTATTAAAGACGAATTTAATTTTGATGTTTTAAAACCTTACGAACAAATTGTTGATTATTTTTTATTTGACACCAAAGGAAAAGAAAGAGGTGGCAACGGAATCACATTTAATTGGAAGGTTTTAGAAAAATATCCTTTTACAAAACCTTTTTTTTTAAGTGGTGGAATTGGATTAGAGCAAATTAAAGAGTTACAAAAAATTAGAAAAACAGATTTACCTATTTATGCTTTAGATGTAAATAGTAAATTTGAAACAGAAGCTGGATTAAAATCAGTTAAAAAACTAAAGAAATTTAAACATGAAATTTCAACCCAATAAAGATGGATATTACGGACAATTCGGAGGTGCATTTATTCCTGAATTGTTGTTCCCAAACGTAAAAGAACTAGAAGATAATTATTTGCAGATTTTAGAATCGGAGGCATTTCAAAAAGAATATAAAGATTTGCTGCAACACTATGTTGGTCGCCCAAGTCCGTTGTATTTAGCCAAACGATTATCAGAAAAATATGGCGCAACTATTTACTTAAAACGAGAAGACTTAAACCATACAGGTGCACATAAAGTAAATAATACGATTGGTCAAATTTTAGTAGCAAAACATTTAGGAAAAACTAAAATTATTGCCGAAACTGGCGCAGGTCAACACGGTGTTGCCACTGCAACAGTTTGCGCTTTAATGGGATTAGAATGCACGGTTTTTATGGGCGAAATTGACATTGAACGTCAAGCTCCAAATGTTGCACGTATGAAAATGCTTGGTGCTAAAGTTGTTGCCGCTACTAGCGGAAGCAAAACCTTAAAAGACGCTACAAATGAAGCGATTAGATATTGGATTCAAAATCCTGACACCTATTATTTAATCGGTTCTGTGGTTGGTCCGCATCCTTATCCGGATATGGTAGCTCGTTTACAAGCGGTAATTTCCGAAGAAATGAAAGCGCAATTAAAAGAACAAACTGGTAAAGAAAATCCTGATACAATTATTGCTTGTGTTGGAGGTGGATCTAATGCTGCAGGTGCTTTTTATCATTATTTAGACGATAAAGATGTTGAATTAATAGCAGTAGAAGCTGCTGGTTTAGGAGTTGATTCTGGCGAAAGTGCTGCAACTTCTCAATTAGGAGAAGTAGGTGTAATTCACGGTAGTAAAACTATTTTAATGCAAGATGAATATGGGCAAATTATTGAACCATATTCTATTTCTGCTGGATTAGATTACCCTGGAGTTGGGCCTTTACATGCTTTTTTGTTTGATGAAAAACGTGCAAAGTTTATGAATGCTACCGACAAAGAAGCTTTAGACGCTGCTTATGAATTAACAAAAATAGAGGGAATTATCCCTGCGCTAGAAAGTGCACACGCTTTAGCAGTTTTACCTAAGATGGATTTAAAAGAGAATCAAGTAATTGTTATTAATTTATCAGGAAGAGGCGACAAAGATTTAGAAACGTATATTAAACATTTAAAATAGCTGTCGCATCGAGTGAATTTGTGAAGAATGAACAAATTAGTATCGAGATGTAATTAGTTCTCAATCCATTTTCTTTCAGAAAATACTCGAACTGACATAAAAATTAAATAATGAACTCAATTCAACAAATACTTCAGCAAAAAAACAAAAATTTATTATCAATTTACTTTACCTCTGGTTTTCCTAAATTAAACGACACAACAAAAGTTATCTCTGAACTTTCAAAAAATGGTGTTGATTTTATTGAAGTAGGTTTACCCTATTCTGATCCATTAGCAGATGGCCCAACAATTCAAGATAGTAGCCAAATTGCATTGCAAAATGGAATTAATTTAGATGTGATTTTCGACCAACTTTTATCAATAAAAAACACCAACAAAACACCTTTAGTTTTGATGGGCTACTTAAATCAGATGCTAAAATATGGTGAAGAAAAATTCTGTAAAAAAGTAAAAGAATGTGGAATTGACACAGTTATTATTCCTGATTTACCAATGATTGAGTTTGAAAATCATTATCAACAGTTATTTGATAAATACGGAATCGACAACGTGTTTTTAATAACACCACACACATCCGAAGAAAGAATTAAAAAAATAGATGCATACACCAAGTCATTTATTTACGTTGTAGCATCAGCAAGTATTACTGGAGCAAAAGGAGAAATTTCTCAACAACAAATTGATTATTTTAATCGAATTAACAAAATGCAACTGCAAAGTAAATTAATTGTAGGTTTTGGTATTTCTGATAAAAAAACATTTTCTACCGCTTGTAATTATATGAACGGAGCCATAATTGGTTCGGCATTTATTAAAAATTTAGGTAAAAAAGGTGTTGAAGGAATTACTCCTTTTATAAAATCAATTCGATAAATTTTAATCGTATTATCATTGAAAAACAAACACTTTGAAATTAAAGAAATTTCTATTGTTGAGACTTTACATATTCGACACAAAGTTATGTGGCCAAACAAACCATTAACCTACGTTGAGTTACCAGACGATAAAAACGGAAAACATTTGGGTTTGTATGTAAACGACACGCTAACATCAATAGTTTCATTATTTACTGTTAATAATGAGGTACAGTTTCGAAAATTTGCAACACTAGTTGAATTTCAAGGATTGGGATACGGAACAGTTTTATTACAAAAAGTAATCGCATCAACAAAAAAAGAAGGAATCCGGAAATTATGGTGCAATGCACGAGTAGAAAAATCAAAATTCTATGAAAAATTCGGTTTGAAACCAACCAATAAAAAATTTGAAAAGGGTGGGATTCAGTATATCGTAATGGAACGCTTATTTACATCAAAATAAAAACTAAAAAACTCAGTATTACCTATGCAATACTGAGTTTTTATATTTTATACTAAAAAGCTTTTTACCTTCTCTTCTTACTATAATTTCCTTTCGATTTTCTTCTTGAATTTCGAGATTTCGGATTAAATTTTTCTACCGTATCGTCAAACGTATTTTTTGCTTTACCTGCTTTATTTTTCTTCCATGAAGTATCTTCAGGCAATAATTTTTTTAACAAATCGTTACGTCCAACTTTAGTTAACGTATCTTTAATCCACTTTCTATTCTCTTTTTTATACCAAAAAAAGAACTTATGTTGATCTTCTTTTTCTTTAGCTGTTTTAGGCGTTTTTGTCGGCTTTAAAGTGTATGGATGATAACCACTATAATAAATTACCGTAGCAACCGTCATAGGTGTTGGCGTAAACCCTTGCACTTGCTCTAACTGAAAGCCCATATCTTTAGTTTCGGCAGCTAAATTTGCCATATCTTCTTTTTCACAAGCTGGATGACTTGAAATAAAGTAAGGAATCAACTGAAGTTTTAATTTCTTTTTTATGTTGATACGATCAAATCGTTCTTTAAATAAATGAAAATATTTAAACGATGGCTTACGCATCAATTTTAAAACAGGGTCAGAAGTATGTTCTGGCGCTACTTTTAAACGACCAGAAACGTGCTTTGTCATCACCTCTTCGGTATACGCATCTAACTCTTTCGGATCCGCATTTTTATTAAACTCAGGCACTAACATATCGTGCCTGATTCCACTTCCTATAAATGATTTTTTTATCTTCGGATGCGCATCTACGGCTTGATATAATTTTGTTAACGGCTTATGAGAAGTATCTAAATTACTACATATTACTGGCGATATACAAGAAGGTGCCACACATTTATCACAGATAGATTGTATTTTACCTTTCATCTTATACATATTGGCAGAAGGTCCGCCAATATCAGATAAATAACCTTTAAAATCGTCCATTTGCGCAACGGCATCTACTTCTTTTAAAACAGATTCTTGGCTACGACTGGCAATAAATTTTCCTTGATGCGCAGAAATTGTACAAAAACTACATCCTCCAAAACATCCACGGTGAATATTTATCGAGAATTTTATCATTTCGAAAGCCGGAATTGGTCCTCGTTTGTTATATTTTGGGTGTGGCAAACGCGTAAAAGGCAAATCGAAAGAAGCATCAATTTCTTTTTCAGTCATGGTAGGATATGGCGGATTTATCATCAGCTTCTTATCGCCTACTTCTTGAAAAATACGACGCGCATATAATTTATTCGACTCCTGCTCTATTACCTTAAAGTTTGATGCGTACGCTTTTTTATCTTTTAAACACAGTTCATGCGAATTGATGTCAACATCTTTCCAATTTTTATTCTTCGGTATTTTCTCTCCTTTTTCAACAAAAACAGCTGTTTGTTTTATGGTTTTTAAGCTCGAAAACGGAACACCTTTTTGCAGTAACTCAACAATTTCACGCAAAGGCTGCTCTCCCATTCCGTACACCAACATATCAGCTTTAGAAGTTTCTAAAATTGTTGGCAATAATTTATCCGACCAATAATCGTAATGTGTAACACGACGTAAAGAAGCTTCAATACCTCCAATTAATACCGGAACGTCTGGAAATTTTTCTTTTAAAATTTTTGAATATACCGAAGTAGCGTAATCGGGTCTAAAACCTTTATCTCCATTTGGAGTATAAGCATCCTTATCTCTACGACGTTTACTTGCCGTATAATTACTTACCATCGGATCCATACATCCGCCAGTTATGGCAAAAAATAAACGCGGGGTTCCTAACTTCTCAAAATCCTGTAAATTATCGTTTACACTAGGTTGTGGTACAATGGCTACTTTTAGCCCGTAACTTTCTAGTATACGCCCAATTACTGCAGGACCAAATGATGGATGATCTACATATGCATCTCCACTAAAAAGAATTACATCTAATTCTTCCCACCCTCTTAACTTAACCTCCTTATTTGTAGTCGGTAACCAATCTGAAACTCGTCTTATTCTCATGCCGTTGCAAAGGTACAACGTTTTAGTTGAAATTACCTATCATAAAAAGGTGTTAAATAAATGAATAATAATGTAACATTTCAATAGAAATTAATACTTATGCAGTAGATAAAATACGAATCATGAAAAAAATTATACTAGGAGCTGCATTTATAGCCCTACTAGCAAGCTGTTCTACTTACAAAACAGTTCAAAATAACACGCAAACTGTGGCTGTTTCAATCGATTTAAATACTGTTACTGATGATAAAATAATGGTTGAGATAAATCCGCAAAAAATTAAAGAAGAAACTATTATTTATAACATCCCTGCAATTGTACCAGGAACTTATGCTATGAGTAACTACGGTAAATTTGTTGCTGACTTTAAAGCTTTTGACTATGACGGAAAAGAATTAGTTACTAAAAAATTAAACGAAAATTCTTGGCAAATAAACAATGCGAAGAACATGGATAAAATTTCTTACTGGGTTGAGGATACTTTTGATTCTGAAAAAGAACACAAAATTTATGTGATGGCAGGTACTAATATTGAAGAGGGTAAAAACTTTTTATTAAACCTACCTGGATTTATTGGTTACTTTAATAACAAAAAAGAATTGCCTTATGAAATTACTATAACGCACCCAACAAACCTATACGAAACCTCATCTTTAATCAATAAAAACACGACTAAAACAGATAATAGTAAAGATGTGTTTTTAGCACCTAGGTATGATGAAATTTCTGACAATCCGATTATGTACGCGCCGTTAAACAACGTTAATTTTACGGTAAACGGAATTGATGTTAATTTAGCAGTATACTCTCCTAACAACAAGCATAAAGCGACAGATTTAGAAGAGGCTTTAAAAACAATGATGACTGCCCAAACAAACTTTTTAAAAGGCTTTGAAACTACAAATGAATACAATGTTTTAGTATATTTATTTGACCCTGAAGTTTATAAATTTCAAGGATATGGAGCTTTAGAACACCGTTCATCAACTACAGTTGTGTATCCAGAAACAATGAGCAAAAAACAATTTGCTAGTAATATGATTAACGGAACGGTATCTCATGAATTTTTTCATATCGTTTCGCCATTATCTGTGCATTCTGAAGAAATTCACACATTCGATTTTAACAAAGCCAACATGTCTGAGCATTTATGGATGTATGAAGGGATGACGGAATATTTTGCCAATCTTTTTCAAGTAAATCAAGGTTTAATTTCCGATGAAGAATTTATCAATGAAATGAACGCAAAAATAGGTTCTTCAATGCGTTATAACGATGCTATGTCTTTTACCAAAATGAGTAAAAACATCTTAGAACCTGAATATGCTAAAAACTACGGAAATGTATATCAAAAAGGTGCTTTAATTGGAATGGTTTTAGATATTATTTTAAGAGAAGAAAGCAACGGTACATATGGTGTAAGAAACATGATGTTAGATTTATCTAAAAAGTACGGAAAAAACAATGCTTTTAAAGACGAAAAAATTATTGATGAAATTGTAAAGATGACTTACCCTTCAGTTGGGGAGTTCTTTAAGAACCATGTACAAGGAGCAACACCTATAAATTACGAAACATACTTTAACAAAGTAGGGGTTAAAAAAGAAACAAAAACCGAAAACGCTACTTATTTTATCGACTCAAAAGGACAACCTTTTATTTCTGTTAACGAGGCTCAAAAAGTTTTTTTTACTAAGAGAACAAATTCTGCTTTAGTTGCCCTTGGAATTAAAACTAATGATGTATTAGAAGCTGTAAATGGCGAAAAAATATCTTTAGCAAATATTCGTCCTGTCATAGGAAAAACTATGCAGTGGAAAGCTGGTGACAAAATAACAATAGAAGTTACTAGAAACGGAAAATTAATTACACTAAAAGGAAACTATGTACAACCAACCAGTGAAAGTACTGGTTTGGTAATTGAAAACCTTCCTGCCAATAATACTAAAGTAATCTTAAGGAAAGCTTGGTTAAAAAACTAAGTATTCATTTTATAAAACTAAAAAGGCAACCAAATTGGTTGCCTTTTTTTATATTTACTTTCCAAACATCTAAAATATATGAAATCACTTTTTAAATCACTACTAATCATTACATTAATAATTAGCAGTTGCACCCAAAAAATAACAGATAAAACTGCCGATCTAAAGAAAAAAAACACCTATGTAAAAGACAACTTTACAAAGAAAGAAGTTACTATTACTATGCGTGATGGTGTTAAATTACACACGGTAATTTATTCGCCTAAAGATACTTCTAAAACATATCCTATATTAATGCAACGTACCCCTTATAGTTGCAGACCTTACGGAAAAGATAAGTTTAAAACCAATATCGGTCCTAACGCAAACTTGATGAAAGAAGGAAACATTGTGGTATATCAAGATGTTCGTGGTCGTTGGATGAGCGAAGGTGTATATGACAATATGCGTGCTTACATTCCTAACAAAACCAAAAATCAAACTGATGAAACTACCGATACTTATGATACGATTGATTGGTTAGTTAAAAATGTAAAAAACAACAACGGTAAAGTTGGTACATGGGGAATTTCGTATCCAGGGCATTATGCTACAGTATCTACTATTGATGCGCATCCTGCTTTAAAAGCAGCTTCTCCTCAAGCCTGTATTGGTGATTTCTTTTTTGATGATTTTCATCATAACGGAGCTTTTTTATTAAGCTATTTTAGAGCAATTTCGTTATTCGGAACCTACAAAGATCAACCAACCGATTCGGCTTGGTATTCTTTTCCTAAAATGGATACGCAAGATCAATATCAATTCTTTTTAGATAAAGGGCCATTAAAAAACCTCAACGAATATTTTCAGTACGATAAATTAGATGTAGCTAAAGCTGGAAATAAAAATCAAATTGACGACTTTTTTTGGAAAGAAATTGTTGAGCATCCTAATTATGATGAAACTTGGCAACGTAAAGGAATCATTCAACATTTAAACAAAGTTCCTTCAACAGTAGCAACGATGGTTGTTGGTGGATGGTTTGATGCAGAAGATTTATACGGACCGTTAGAAACGTATAAAGGCATTGAAAAAAATCAGCCAAATAATTACAACACCTTAGTTTTTGGTCCTTGGGATCATGGCGGATGGGCAAGGAATAAAGTAGCCAACAAAGTGGGTAACTATTATTTTGGAGATTCAATTTCATTAAACTTTCAAAAAGAAATTGAAACTAAATTTTTTAATCATTTCTTAAAAGGTGACGGTTCTAAAAATAGCGGATTGCCAGAAGCTTATGTTTTTGATAGCGGTAAAAAAGAATGGAAATCTTACGATGTTTGGCCGCCAAAAGAAGCAAAAAAACAATCTTTTTACCTATCTGAAAATCAAGAATTAACAACTACTAAAAAAAGTGATTCTAAAATTAATTTTATTAGTGATATAAAAAGACCTGTTCCTTATTCTGAAGATATTAAAACAGTTTTTACACCACGTAAATACATGACTGACGATCAACGTTTTGCTGCTCGTAGACCTGATGTATTGGTTTACGAAACTGATGTTTTAACAGATGATTTTACGTTAGCTGGTGATATTTTAGCTAAATTAAAAGTAGCAACAACTGGTTCTGCTGCCGATTGGATTGTAAAAGTTATTGATGTGCATCCTTCTGATTTAAAAAATGATAATAAAGAAATGCAATCGCATTTAAAACTAAGTAATTACCATATGATGGTTCGTAGCGAGGTTTTACGTGGTCGTTTTAGAAATAGTTTTTCAAATCCAGAACCGTTTACGCCAAACAAAAAAACGGATGTAAATATTAAATTACAAGATGTATTTCACACCTTTAAAAAAGGACATAAATTACAAATTCAAGTGCAAAGTACGTGGTTTCCTTTAATCGATTTAAATCCGCAAACTTATGTAGATAACATTTATAAAGCTGACGAAAAAGATTTTAAAACACAAACACATTCGGTTTTTTCAGATTCTAGTATAGAATTTACAGTGTTAAAAAACTAAGTATGAATCAAAATTATACCGATGTATTAATTATTGGCGCTGGTTTATCAGGAATTGGAGCTGCTTGTCATTTATCAAGAAAAAATGCGGATAAAAGTTATCGTATTTTAGAAATGCGTGAAGAATTAGGCGGAACCTGGTCGTTATTTAAATACCCTGGAATTCGCTCTGATTCTGATATGTATACCTTCGGATATTCTTTTAAAACATGGAATGCTTCTAAATCATTTGCAGATGCTACTTCTATTTTATCTTATCTAAACGAAGCTGTTGATGAGTATAAAGTCCGTGATAAAATAAGCTATAACCAAAAAGTTACATCGGTTAATTTTGATACAAAATCTGCTCTTTGGACAGTAACCACAGAGCATCAAAAAACAAAAGAAACACATCAATATACTTCAAGATTTTTATTTTCTTGTAGCGGATATTACAATTACAAACAAGGATATACGCCAAAGTTTGATGGAATTGCTAATTTTAAAGGCGCTGTAATTCATCCACAAAAATGGCCCGAAAATTTAGATTATACAGGTAAAAAAGTTATCGTTATTGGTAGTGGTGCAACAGCTGTAACTCTATTACCCGCCATGGCAGATAAAACCGAACATATTACGATGGTACAACGCTCGCCAACCTACATTGGCGCTTTGCCTAATAAAGATAAAGTTGCCAACGGAATTAAAAAAATACTACCCAAAAAGATAGCGCATAAAGTAGTTCGACTTAAAAATATTTTGTTTTCAATTTTATTTTATAACGTTTCACAAAGGTTTCCGAATTTTATGAGAAACTTTATTATTAAAGGAGCAAAAAAACAATTGAATGGTTTTCCGGTTGAACCGCATTTTACACCAAGTTACAATCCTTGGGATCAACGTTTTTGTGTAGCGCCTGATGGCGATTTATTTAAAGTTATCAGAAACAAAAAAGCATCTATTGTAACCGATCATATTGATTGTTTTACCGAAAAAGGACTCCGTTTAAAATCAGGAAAAGAACTTGAAGCTGATATTATTGTTACTGCAACCGGATTAGAATTGGTTGCTTTTGGTGATGCCAAAGTAAGTATTAACAATACTCCTTTTAATCCTACTGAAAAGTTAACTTACAAAGGTTTAATGTTAAACGATCTTCCTAATTTTATATTTTTCGTAGGATATACCAATGCTTCTTGGACATTAAAAAGTGATTTAACTAGCGAATATGCAAGCAGAGTTATTTCGTACATGGATAAAAAAGGTTTCAAAACCATTGTTCCGAAAGTGGAAAATGAAAATATAGAAACCGTTCCGTTAATTAATTTAAACTCGGGATACATTCATCGTTCTAACGCAAACCTGCCAAAACAAGGAAGTAAATTTCCGTGGAAATTATATCAAAATTGGATTTATGATTATTTTACATTAAGAGTAAAATCGATTAAAGATGATGTTTTAAAGTTTTATTAATGATTTTCACAAATTGTAGCGTCAACCTTAATTTATTTTAGATTCGCATCACAAAAACGTAAATTGAATGTGATTCTGAAATAAATTCAGAATGACGAATGCTGATTTTATTTAGAGTTCATTAATCAGATTATTTTACCAACTAAATTCAATGAATGAAAATTAAAATAATATTTCTAATCACAATTATTAGCATTCTTTCTTGTTCAAGAAAGAGTAATGACGAACAGTATAAAGTTTATAATGATGTTTTTTTAGAACTATATGGTACAGGTAATTTACATGTCCCTTTTAATTTTCTTTTTAAACTAGATTCTATAGCTCAAGATAGTTTACATGACGATTTTATTTTCCCAAAAAATAGACCTATTGATAATAGGAGATTAATAGTTGGCATAACCGATTATTTAACAATGACCAAAGCTTTATTTATGTTACCCAACTATAATTTAACTACAAACACAATAAATTATAAAATGAGTAATTATGGAAAGCCTTTTAAGAAATATGAATCAAAACTCATCAAAAAACTATATAAAATAAATAAGCATTCAGAACCAATACAGCTTAAAAAAATAAATAACACTGGGCGTTTTGAGCTATTAAAATCAAGTAAAGCAACGACGTTACTAGATATAGATTATTTTGAAAAGAATATTGACAAAATACGTTATCAAGCTAATATAACACTTTCCAAAGTTGCATTTGATGAATCAATGAAAATTGGATGTTTTTTATATCATAAAGTAGACAATGGTGGGCATGGACATCCTATTTTAATTTACTTTGTAAAAAAATCTAAAAATAAATGGAAAATCACACATTTCATTGAATAATTATCAACTTACAACATCTTCAAGAAATCATTTCTATCAATTTCACGAGCTCCTAAACTTTCAAGATGTTCATTATGTACTTGGCAATCTATGAGTTTGTATCCACCATTTTTGGCTAAATGAATAAAAGCTACTTTACTCATATTACTTACTTTGCTAAACATACTTTCGCCACAAAAAACACCGTTTCTGGTATCAACTCCGTACAATCCAGCTACGAGTTTATCATCAATCCAAACTTCAATAGATTTTGCGATTCCTTTTTCGTGCAAGTTAATGTATGCATCTTCCATATCATCGGTAATCCAAGTTCCTAATTGATCATTTCTATCAATATGGCGGCAATTAAAAATCACCTCTTTAAATGCTTTATTTTCGGTAATTGTAAAACCTCCTTTTCGTAAAACCTGATGCATCGATTTAGAAATTTTTATTTCCTGCGGAAACAACACCATACGTTCTGGTGGTGAATACCAAACAATTGGTTCGCCTTCATTAAACCATGGAAAAATTCCGTTTTTATATGCGTGTATTAACCTTTTGGCTGACAAATCTCCTCCAAATGCCAAAACACCATCTTCGTTTGCGAATTCGTAAGGTGGAAATACTATTTCTTCTGGTAACCAAATCATATATCTAATTGTAAAATTTAATAAACACTTTCAATTTGAGTGAATTACACGATTAAAATAAGTAAAGTTAGAATCGAGAATAAATCTCCTACATAAAAACTAGTTCTCGATACTATTTTATACCGTTAACTCTTTATAAAATCACTCGAACTGACAGTACTAAAAGCTATCCTTCTCAACTCTTTATTCATCATAATAAAACACTGTCAATTCGAGTGAATTTCACGATTAAAATGAGTGAAATTTGTACCGAGAATAAATCTCCTACATAAAAACTAGTTCTCGATACTATTTTATACCGTTAACTCTTTATAAAATCACTTGAACTGACAATATTAAAAATGATCGTAATTAAGTTAATTTTAGTTGCAAAGATAGCATAGTTAATATCAGAATAACTGATAAAAAAACTTCGTTCATTTCATTTTTTTATAATTCTTACAGAAATAAAAACGTATCAATTCAATTTTCCATAATTTTGCAACATGGTAAAAGAGCTACAACTACGCGTTAATTTAATAGAAGAAAAAAAAGAAGATATTCTTAAAAAGAAAGCTTCTAAAAAATTAAACATCAATATTGCTGAAATAAATAGCGTAAAGGTGTTACGTAAATCTATTGATGCGCGTAAAAAAGAAGTAGTTTTCAACTATAAAGTTGCGATATATGTTAACGAACCTCAACCTACAACGCCCGATTATGTTTTTGATTACAAAGATGTATCCAACGCAAAAGAAATCCATATTATCGGTTTTGGCCCTGCGGGAATGTATGCCGCATTGCGTTGTATTGAATTGGGTTACAAACCTATTGTTTTAGAACGTGGAAAAAATGTACAAGATCGTCGTAGAGATTTACGAGCTATTAATCAAGAGCATTTTGTTAATGAAGATTCTAATTATTGTTTTGGAGAAGGTGGTGCCGGAACCTATTCTGATGGAAAATTATACACTCGTAGTTTAAAACGTGGTGATGTTCGCCGTATTTTCGAAAACCTAGTGTATCATGGTGCAACTGAAGAAATTTTAATTGATGCACATCCACATATCGGAACTAATAAATTACCGAAAATTATTAAAAATATTCGTGAGAATATTATAAAATATGGTGGTGAAGTTCATTTTGACACACGCGTTACCGATTTTGTTATAAAAAACAACAAACTACAAGCGATTCAGTTACAAAACGGAAATGAAATGACTGTAAGCTCGGTAATTTTAGCAACAGGGCATTCAGCACGAGATATATACGAATTACTACACAAGAAAGATATTTTATTAAAAGCAAAATCGTTTGCAATGGGAGTTCGTGTAGAGCATCCTCAAGAAATTATTGACAAAATTCAATATAGCTGTACAGGACAAAGAGATGAATTATTACCTGCCGCTGCATATAGTTTGGTACATCAAGTAAATAACCGTGGTGTATATTCTTTTTGTATGTGTCC
>CALLBA010000023.1:0-25190 GCA_938002045.1 Tenacibaculum soleae | reverse complement strand
TGAAAAAAATCAGAGGAAAACCACAAACAAAAATAGACTTTAAACAAGACTTATTTTCTGTGAAAACTTAAAAAAAACACCTGTTTACAATAGGTAACAACCTAAATATAGGAGATCTTTAAAACTTTCGGACGGCAGTGAGTTCAATTGAATCATTTTTTTTTCTCATTAAGTAATCATAAGCAATATCGTATTTATTTAATAAAACATATAAATATGACTTTATTATTTCTATAGGTAAATCATTGAGCATATAAGAAAAAGATTTTCCAGAGTCTGGTGTTTCATTTATTAAATTAATAACTCTCAATAATATTCTTTTTCGCCTATTTAAACCACTCTGATTAACAATAGTTCCTTCTGAAGAAACTTTTATTTTTTCATATTCCTTATCTTTTTGCCCCTCGTTTATTTTTAAAATAAAATTTTCAATAACTTCACTCAGTTTCCCAGATAACTCAGCGATAACAAACCTTTTTAAGGCCTCTAAACTACTTTCTATTGAGCTTATATCAACCACCCTATTATCTAAATCATAATCTTGATGATTATTTAGTATGTAATTTTTTAATTCTAATAAAAAAGATTTTTGAAGAATAATTTTATCATGGTTTTTTGGGCTTTGACCATCTTTTAAGTCATTATACAAAGAAATAAGTTTAGTATTATTGTTTTCACCTCCATCAACATCTTTAACACATATATAATCATCACTTTTTTTATTTAAAATATCTAAATCATGATTTAAAGCATCCATATAACCCTCAAAGCCCAGTTTTGTCGAATAATAATCTAACTTTTTGAATCCTAGGTTTTTAATATTTTTCTGAATACTATCATTATCATAAATATTCAGTTTCAGCATATTTTGATAAATTTTAAAATCTTGATTTAACATCTTATCCGAAAAAATTAGCTTTGCAACCACTTTTAATTCAGTTTCGCTATCATTATTTCCAATTTTAAAATCTTTAATAAAAAAAGTACGATACTCAGGTGACAAATAACTTAAAAATATTTGACTTCTCTTATCCCTTCGAAATTTCAAATATCCAATACGGCTCATTATTTCTTTTTTTGACTCCAACAAAGCATTAAAACAAGCTTTTCTTTCCAATAATGTTGGCTCTACAAAAAGTAATTTATTATTTGACTCTTTTATTCTTTTAAAACATTCAGCTAATACCTCAAAGAGCGCCTGTTTTTTCATAATAGTTAACATGTTCATATTGACAAAGTTTCAGATCAAGTTATAAATAAAACATGAGAATAAAAACATTGGAAGAGCGATTTTTATACGTTCCAAATCGAAGAGAAGGGATAAGTATTTTTGATGGTACCTTTGAACACACGGAAGAAGTAGAAAATCTAATTCAAAAAGAAGGTTTGGAATACATTAAAAATAAAATAATTTCTATCATAGATAACAGAAAAGAAATGTATGGCAATGATTCTACTGAATTTTACGGAATGTATCCACAGCAAAGATTTTATGACTTAAAAAACAGAATCATGCTTGAAGTTTTAGACTTAACCCTTCCTGAAAACAATATTATAAAAATAGAAAAAATAGAAAGTCATAACTCTATCAACAAAAAAAGTAATGTAAAAGCATATAAAACAATAAAAAGCGGTCTTTTCTATCAATACGGTTTCAAAAAATAAAAAAGTAATACTACATTAGTTATACTTTTTTCTATTAATATTCTATTAATATTCCATTTTTCGGGAATAACAAACTCAATTTACTCCAATAATTTAGCGACAGCGTTAAGATAAATTCTTAAACAAAAAAAGAATACGAATTCAGATTCTATTATTAACCCTTCCTTTGGTTGCAAACAAAGGTGCTAAAAAACCCATAAAACAATAAGAAAAATCTCAAGGTTACTCAAATAAAAAAGTAATCAAAAAAAAGAAGTTTAAAAAATAATCTTCGGGGGTAACACCCTCGGAGGTTTTAAAAGATAATATTATGTCGAGATTTAGAAACCCATTTAGATTGATGTTTTCCCTTAACATCTATACACGATTATTTCAATTAAAAAAAAGGGAAGTTATTTATTATGTCCTTAGAGTTTGGCTTCGTATCTCTCTTGGTGAAGGATATGCTTCTGCAAAAAATTTCAGAAAAATCACAAACTCTTCACATATCCAAAGGTTTGGTACAATGACCTTAGAAAATGAACTTGGTATTCAGAATCGAGCATGTTTTGACATGGAAGAAAAGCTATCAAATTCACGTGCTGAGTATAAGACGAAAACAAAGAGTATTTATAAAGATAAACACAGATTGTATTATTTACTAAAACTAAGAAACCAAGAAGATATTAGCAATGAAGAGGCTTATATGAGAAGTGTTCCTGAAATAGAGTTCGAAGAAACGTCTTTTTCAGAGGCTACAACACTTTTTAAAGACAATATTCATACTACTTGTAGCGGTTATTCACCAAAAAGAAAAAACCCGAAAGAGATTCAATTGATTAATAAATTAAATATTGTTTTACATGATTTAACAGCTGAAAAAGCAAGTATTGCGCAAAGTCAATTAACAAGGAGAAAAGTTCAGGGTTTACCCAAAGTAAAAGAAGCACCTACCCCTGAAGAACCTGAAACAAAAAATATCCTCGGGTATACTAATGGGCAAACTGCAAACTATATCAAGTTTTGTTTGATAATAGCTTATGTAAGCGAGTTGCTTATTTTTCAAAACATTTTTCATCACAACGTAGGGCTTTCAGAAGTAAAGAGTTATTTAGTTTCAGGAAGTATCTTAGGTGTAACTTTTGGTATAAGCCGATTAATTTTCAACAAGGCTGAGCGGTTGCTACGAACCATTAAAAAACAGTGGATTATTGTTACCGTTTCTTCTATAGTATTTTTTACTCAACTGGCTATTTCTGGTAGTTTAGCGTATTACAATATCCAAAGAAAAGTCCAAACTGAATTACTTCAAGAAGACAAAGAGCTACAAGCAATAAATCAAGGTGAATTATACGATCTTGATGAGGAGGAGGATTCGGAAAAGATAGAAAAAATCAAATCTAAAAAATATGAGTTAGAAAGTGATATAAAGACACGCTCTGAATCATTAAAAGTAATTCCATTTTTGGCTAAATACGCAGGTTACATACTCATTGGTCTTACCTCTATTATAGTTTTGTTTTTCACAGTGATTTTAAAAATTCATAGCGAAGTTTACAGCCACGTTGTCAAGCTCAAAAAGAATATCAAAAACAACGAAGAAACATTAGCTCAAATTGAAGAAAACTACCCGAAAGAAGTTATTCAACTGGAAACAGCCTACAATACTAGGCATCATTTCGCTTACTACTTAGCGAAAAAGCACGTCTTAGAGTTATTACTGGCTCAAGAAGACGAATTAAGTACTGAAGAATTTTACAGAAAATATAATTTAAACGATTAAAAACATGAAAAAAGTAATTATAATTTTAGTATTAATATTTGTGTTACCGCTTACAGCGGTAGCACAAAAACACATTGTGTTTTTGATAGATCAGTCTACCTCTATGACCTCGAATTCTGAAGCTCAGAATAAATACATCTCTAACGTTATAAAACAAAGTACTAAAACTTCCTCTGTTGTTTTTGAAGTACGTTTTATTAACGAACATACAAGTTCTAACGGAAACTCTAGAGTTTTCAAGTATATAGAACCGAAGTTTAATGCTTCTAAATTCAAAGAGAAAGACCTTAATTTACAGAAAATACTGTATAAAAATAAGGTAAAAAGAAAGCGAAAAAAGATCGGTAAAAAAATTCTTCAATTTATACAGGATTCTCGTTCTGGTAAGGCTCGATTTACAAATATTGTAAGTTCCTTAGTTCCTCTCTCTAAAATACAAGCAAAAGATATTCACGTATATTATTTTACTGATGGTGTAGAAAGCAGCACTACATTTAGAAAATTAGAAATCCGTCCTTTTACTACTACTTATAGTGCTACAAAATCAGCAAAAAGAGACGTAAGTATACTACGTAACAAGTATGGTATAAAAAAATCTCTTTCTCATATCAAAAGTATTCATTTTCTTCTCCCTCTTCAAATGAACAACAAAACAAAAGGAAGTGATTTTATTGAAGACTATTTTACTGAAATTTTTAAGGCTTTTTATGTTACTAATATAAATTTTGAAACGTTATGAGCCAGATAGAAAAAATTAAAAACTCTTTGTATTCTGGAGATACGCAGAATTTCTTCAAACTTTTAGATGAGTGGTACGAAAGCACAAGGCAAGAAAACACCTCTGATAAAAATATTTTCTACTCAGAAACTGAAGCTATGAGCTATATGAAAGTATTATCTAAGACCACCATGTGGTCATACCGTACAAAGTTAGATTTACCGTACTTCCAAATCGGTCGCATTATTTTATATCGTAAATCTGACTTAATAGAGTTCATTCAAAAACATAAAGTAGCCTAGATTATGGAAACACAAAAAGAATTAGACTTGGTAAAAGCGAATTTTTCAAGAGGTTTTAAACTTGGTAAATTAATTCCAGAGAATGAGTTTAAATTATTGCAAAAACAATTTGAAATGAAAGCATTAGATAAAGGATCTGAAAACCATAACAAATTCCGTGCAATTTCACTCGGCTTCGATACTGCCCTGATTGATAGAGATTTACTGAAAACTGAACCCGAAAAACTTCTTTCTTTAAAAAAGTTAATCCAGAATATCCCAAGTGTATTTGAAGAAAAATGGGCTAAGAAAGACAAAAGTAATGATATGGAGATTGATATGTAAAAATACTCCAAGGTAACTAAGAGGAGGGCATAAAAACCTGTGTCCTTCCTCTTTATAATTCTAGAAAATTTTAGTGAATTTAAAATCTATGTTAGAGATGTGTTCTCTCTCATACCAGAATACCTATGTCAAAAAATTACAGAGAATATTTAATATCACTTGGGAAGTTGAATGCTTCAAAAGAGGAAAAAGAAGCGCTAAAAAAACAGTACAGAAAGCTGTATCACAAGGCGTACTATAACCAGAAGCGTAAAACGAATTTTCAGCTTTTACAAATATGGATTACTCCCGATCAGTATAATTTGCTTTCAATTGATGCAGAGAAGCTAGGTTTAAAAATAACAGATTTTGTACGTGGCTTAATCAAAAGCTACAAAAACAACAGTTATGTTTTGCCTGACGAGGCTGTACTTCATGACCTTATTGTAAGTCTTACAAGGCTCTCTACAAACCTTAATCAAATAGCTTATTTGTGTAATACAAAGAAGCAGGTTGATTATGGGCAAATACAGGAGGTTAAAAAGCTTTTTTTAAAGATTGAAGAAACGACTTTAGCTCATTTTAAGCCTTTGCATATTGAGGATTATATAAAAAAAGAAGTCGATAAAAACCCCTATTTCATTGCGATTCTTGAACGTATTATCGAAGATTATAAACGAATGAGGATATGATAATAAAACAGATATCTTACCATGGTGCTTTAGAGAAAATCGTTGATTATATAGACCGTGGTGCACATGGCGAAACTGACCTTACATTTTTTAAGAATATTGGAGTAAGTGAAGGGAATACAAGAGATGCGGTATTGAACTCGTTTATTAAAAATGATCGCTATAGAGGGCGACGTATTAAGACAAGAGGGCAACACATTATTTTATCATTTCATCACTTAGATAGAGAAAATGTAACTCCAGAAATACTTCAGGATTTATTAGCAAAATTCCTTGAAACACGAGGATATGATAAATGTGTAGTGTACGGAAAAGTCCACCTAGAAAAAAACATTCATGTGCATCTTTATGTGTCTCAAAATCAATTTTTAAAGAATAAATCCTGCGATGTTCCAAAGAAAGAATACATGGCTCAAAACAGAGCTATGTCAAAGTATTTGGAGCAAAAATACAGCAAGGAATTATCGAACTCTTATTTGTACCATAAACCACGCGAAAAAGAGCGAAAACCTTTTGAAAAAACACCAAAAGGGACACTTAAAAAAAAGCTGATTAATATGCTTGAAGCCTTAGTAGAACAGGCAAAAAACCTTACCCATTTGAGCGAACTCATCAAAGAGAAATTTTCAGATGTAGAAATCTATGATCGAGGCGAAAATAAGCATTACGGTATCAAATACGGAAAGCTCAAATTTCGACTTGGTACGGTAATACGTCCTGAGCAACTGGAAGTACTCAAGCGTTTAGAACAATTGAGAGAAATTGAAGATAGAAACCGAGATGATTTCTCACCATCATTAACCCTTTAAAAAAACATTTATGAGTTTATACGAAACACTATTTAATAAACAGCAAAATAATTCAGAATTTGGAGAATCCAGGTTTATGAATTGGTTGGAAAAAAGAAAGTTTTTTAAAACAAATACGAGAGATGGTTATTTGCTTGATGGAAAACAATCTCTACTCAAAAAACATATTCCAACTCACTGTATTACGGTAGCAACAACAGGTTCAGGTAAGAGTGTAGTACTAACTGGACAGTTATTAAATTTAACAGCAAAAGATAAAATTAGTTGTATCGTAGTTGACCCCTCAGGAGAAATACAAAAAACGACAAAAGGATGGCTTGCAAAGCAAGGTTATACCATAAAAAGTTTGAATTTAAACGATTGTAATGAGAGTGAACAATTCAATCCATTAGAAAGAGCTTTAAAAGGCGAAAACGGCATACAAGAAACTGCTGTTTTACTTATTGATGGGAAAGACGATTTTTGGACGTTAAGCGGTCGTTCTATTACCGAGTTAGTGATTGAGGCATTACTTTCAAAACAAGAGGAGTTCCCTAAAAACTTGTCTTCTGTTTTAAAAATAATTCATTTAATGAGCGTAGAGCCAGCTGTTATAAAGAAATTTATGGCAAAGAATCTAACCGATGATAAATATTTAGCCTATGCTTCATTTTTAAGTACAGAACCAAAAGTAAGGTCGAGCGTACTTGCTACGGTAAAAGCATCACTTTCTAAGCTCAATAGTCATACGTTGCAATACATCACGGAACAAGACACAATAGATTTTGAAACCCTTAGAAAAGAAAAGACCATAATTTTTATCACAGCAAGAGAAGATAAGGTAAAAAAGTATTTTGGATTCGTTTTAAATCTGTTTGTAACTCAATTGCTAGAGTATGCTTTAGAGATGCCAGAGAAAGACGATTTAGACCTACATTTTTATCTTGATGAATTTGCTACTTTCAATTTAGGGCGTGAAACTTTCCCTGAAATATTACCAATTCTCAGAAGAAGACGGACAGCCTGTTTTATGTATTTACAGGACATTTCGCAACTAGAGCAAAATTATGGAAAAACAGGTGCGAAAATCATTTTAGCCAATTCCTTAAATAAAATCATATTCGGAAAAACTTCAGTAGAAGTTTCTCGATATGTAGAGTCCTTATTGGGAACTACTACAAAAGAAATCAACGGAAATTTACGAGCCATGCCACTCATATCAGCCCAAGACATACGAGGTATGAAGCAGTGGAAATTTTTATATATAAACGGAGGAAGCTTTAATAAAATGAAAGTTAAACCGTGGTTTAAATCGCATCTAAGACGCAGAGCAAATTTATAAATAGAAAAACAAGAAATTATGGAATTTGAATTGATAAAACACAGTATTATAAATTTTGTAGGCAACGTAGTAACGTACTTTTTACTGGCACTATTATTGTCATTTTTAGCCTCAATATGCTTTAGCATAAAGAATGATTCTTTGCCTTTTGGTTGGGTTAAGAAAATGTATGAAAGTTGGATAAAACCGATGTTTAATTGGTTGTTTGAAAAAATACTTTTATTAGGGAGAATACTATTCAAGTTAATAGTCTACACATTAGAGAAGCTCTTCATTTTTATAGTAGATGTCTTTGGGAAGTTCTTTGAACTTGTAAGAAGCCCTGACGATTGAATTTCATCATAATGAAACAAATTGTTGAATGTAAAAGCTGGTAGATTTTTCTATCAGCTTTTTTGTTGCGAAAAATCAAAGCTTCTTTTAAAATAGAGATATGGTACAAATTACTATTGACGGCGACGTACAATTCTCGAAAAAACATTTCAATAACGTTGAAGAGCTTATACTTGAAATATCCGTTCTTCATAAGCCTGTGTTTGAAAGAAAAGATTATGTAGTGCCAGAACATCATAAAAAGCTTTTGGATAAGCTTATAAAAGAGGCAGAAGAAGATGGTTACAAAGGATATAGCAGAGAAGAGTTTATGTCTATGTTATAATGTACACGCTTGTTTTTCGTAATAGAGCTTATAAGGATATAAAAGAAATAGAAGCCTATTATAAATCTATTGATATATCGTTGTATGATTCGTTTTTAAACGAACTTAATAGAGTATTAGATGTTGTTTTAATATTTCCAAAGATGTATCAATTATCGTACAGGAATATACGAATTGGATTTTTAGAGAACCTCTCTTATGCAATCCACTATGAGGTAAGAGAACAAGATTTAGTGGTTCATGCGATTTTACATACAAGCCAAGAACAAAATATGAATATAAAATAAGTGTTGCATACAACTTTTTAAAAAGTGTATATACACAATCAGCCAAAAAACACGAATTGTGTAATACACAGTTCGTGTTTTTTGGTGTTCGTTATAAGCTGGGAGTTGAGAGGGCGAAGAGCCTTCTCACAAGTGGGGGTTTTATAGAATTACAAAGAAAATGAACGGCAATTTATTGCTGTTTATTTTGTGTAATTCAAAAGCCTATCTTGCTTAGCCAAAATTTTAAAAAATAGTAGATTTTTGGCTATCGTCCACGCGAAATAAAATGGAGCATAAAACAATTTTAGCGAAGCGATTCCATTTTCTTATCAACGTTAAAAAACCTTTTCAAATGAAAAGGCTTTTAAATTTTACACAATGATTATCTGAACATATTTACAAAAGTAAATCATTCAAACAAATCCATTGTGTAACGATCAGTTAATGTATTAAGAGCTGTAGACAACTTTTTTGCTTCCTCGTTTAAATCTTTACAACTTTTCTCATCGCAATAGCATAACGCAAGGTCTGCTGAAAATTTTAACATTTGTATTTCTTTTTTTACGAAATAGCACAAGTTTGGAAAATCACGATCGAAAATTTCTTCTTTTTTCTCTGTTATCGTATTCATAAAATATAGATTTTAATTCGTTACTGTATTTATTACCATTAAAATCTATATGCTTTTAATTTTTCTTTCAAACAAGAGAAAAGCTCCCAAAGGAGCTTTGTAATTTGTGGAAAGAAAAATTCAATTATTTATGAACCTCTCTAATTTCAGAAAATCGTTGTTCTTCAAAAGAAATATCTCGCTCAATACCGATTCCTAATGGCGATCTATAGGCTTTTATTTCTAAAAATGAGGTGTAACCCCATTCGTTATATCCAAGCCCTGTAACGTAGCAAAAGAAACATTGATCATCAGGATTAAACTCAGCTAAGTACCAAGTACCAGCTCCCGAAGGATTGAAAAATTTAGCAATAACAATTGGGTCTGTTTCGTCTCTTTGAGAGCCAATTTCTTGAAAACGTTTACGTAATTTGTTTGTTAAGAGTTCCATAATAAAAAATTAAAATTATGCCCTGCGTAAAAATTCTTTAAGCGTTAAAAACAAGGTGGAACTTTTGAAAAAAAGGCAAAACCTTGTTTTTATAAGTCTTACAGAATTAGCTTTGGGCGTTATTTTAGTTTTTTATGGGACTCTAACAAATGGAACTATAGCTTTTAGAATATTATAAAAATGAAGAGTTTATTTTTCGGGTATATAAACACAAATTTAATAAGTATCTCTTAATTATCTAATATGAAAGAACCTATTTGTATCCAACCAATACTCCAGGCATTGCTTTCAAGTTTTAGAAAATAGATTTTTCATTTACTTTTATTTATCTAGAACAATTCTTTTAGTTTTTTTTGTAATAATGATTTTACAATTACTGTTTTCATACTATCAATATCTATTATCATTTTGATAACCTTCAATAAAATGATTGTGAGACCAAAATTTTAGCTCTAAAAAAAAACATCTTTTTCTATGAGCAAAAGCTCAGGTTTTATCTGAGCTTTTGCTTTTATTGAATTTATATTTGTTTTTTCTTATCTGGTAATATGAAGCTATATCACTTTAAAAAACCTTTAATTATGCCTATTTCTAAATCACCTAAAGTTAAAGGTTTAATTTTTCCATGTTTCGTAAACAATGAAGGTTCTGCGTAAAAGTAATCTGAAAAAATAAACTCAGAAACGTTTATATTAAACAACTTAGAATATTCCATTATTAAATCGTGACCATCATTACCTGTAATTCCTAAATCATCTTCAATTAAAGTTGATTTAACAAATTTAAAATCATATTTACCAAAGAAATCTTCAATAAACTCTATTAGTTTAATATTTTCTAATGTCATAATACGGAGCTGTCCTACTCTCTTTTCATTGGTTGAAATGGGTCTTCTTCTAAATCTCTTGTTGGAAAACCATCTATAATCTGATTCCCCGGTTTATTGACTTCAAAAGTTCCCTTATCTAATTTATAACCATAAAATAATGTATCTTTATTAGTGAATAATTTATACTCTTTACACAAATCTTCAAATTCAATAAAATTTAAAAGCTTACCTGAATTTGGGCTTAATAAAAGTGGAAATAAATGTTTTTTCTCATATACACTATCTTTTAATTTTGATTGTAACCTTAACACATAACCATCCTTTAATCTATAGGATTCTAGAACTAGATTGTACTTTGGGTTAAATTCTATTTTAAAAATTTCAGCTTCAATTAGAGAGTCTTCTTTAAGATATTCAACTCTATCCCTATTCTTTGATGTTATTTTAAATTGACTTTCATTTATCAATGACATAGCTCTAATCCTTCTTGCATTTGGATTAAAAACCTTATATGATATTTCTTCTAAAACTTGATCATTGAATATTTCATGTTTTTTTTTATCAATTTTCTCCTCTTTTTTACAAGAGTAAATTACTAAAAATAATAGTGATATTATTGTTATACTATTTTTACATTTCATCATTTATTTTTTCAATCTTAAAAATTTCCTTCTTGGCACCTTTTTTAAACCAGTAAAAGTTTGATTTCTATATATTACCTGACCTGTATAATCAGAAGAAGGTCTATTAAGATACTGTTTAGCAACTACACCCATAAACATTAATTTTAAAGTTGGAAGATATCTTGATATAGCTGTATAGTTTTCTTTAGCTAAAGGTATTACTGCCATTCCATTTCTCTTAGAAACATCAATAATTTGAGTTACTGATTTTAAATGAATCCCAGACATATTAGAAGGTGCAATATTCTTAAATTCTGTAGGGCTTTTCATTTCTTTAAGTACTTTTCCTCTTCTTCCTATAACCGTGGTAGACTTTTCTATTGATACATTATTAGATACGATATCTAAATTTTTATCAATAATTGTTTCAAATATTTTAGTAATATTATCAAAAATAAACATATTATCTTGAATCGTTTTATCCGTTCTAGATATTATTGTTTCTACTATTTGTGTTCCATTAACATTCTTTTCATTTCCATCTTCAGGCTGAAAAGTAACTGTAGAATTTATCTCTAATTTAGTAGACAATAAATATGAATTTTTATTTACTCCTTCAACACCATTATTTCCAATACTAGCCCCAGCTCCTAATTCAAAATAATTAGATGCTCCATTTCCTTCCCAAGATTTTCTTATTTTA
Source organism: Tenacibaculum soleae (assembly GCA_938002045.1). GTDB lineage: Bacteria > Bacteroidota > Bacteroidia > Flavobacteriales > Flavobacteriaceae > Polaribacter > Polaribacter soleae_A. The sequence goes on along the minus strand of CALLBA010000023.1, from coordinate 13,475 downwards.
TCTTCCTCCGGCTCCTCCATTTCAGGATGCATACCATCGGGGTCTGTTAAACGTAATGGATTATTCCAAACATAAGCAAATGGTGATTTATCAAACTGCATTTCACTATCTGCTAATGGGTCTACATTAAAGAAACGACCCAAAGTAGCATCGTAATTACGTGCTCCGTAATCGTACCAATCTAAGGCTTTACCATTTACAACTTCGTCTTGATATTCTTTACCATTATATTTAAAGTCATTTTGGTTTCCTAAGATTCCGTTATTATATCCTTTATGTTTACTACCAAAAGGGTAATAATTATTTTCCTCTCGTATTTGTAAGTTAGGAGCGTTTCTTGTTCCTACATTAGTATAATTTAATCGTACGTTTCCTAAATGATCTACATATTGGTAGATATATGTAAAAGAACTTCCATTTTTTTCGGCGTATCCTTCTGGGGTACTAAAATGTTTTAAACTGTTATTTTCATAAATAAAACCTCCTGCATAATCGGTTGTAGATGTACTACCATCTACTTTTTTCTTTTGCATTTTAGCACCAGAAGCACTGTAAATATACGTGATACTTTTACCACCACCAAAATCTATTTTTGTAGGCAAGTTTAAGTAATTGTAAGTAATGGTACGAATGCCTTTATTTAAATCGCGAGTCATATTACCATTTGCATCATATACAAAATCATCTCCAGCATTAGCACCATCTTTAAAACCAAAATTCTTATTTTCTCTTTCTTCTACGTTTAACAGTTTATTTCCATTATCATAAGAATAAACTAAAGCATCCATAAATCCAAAGACACTAGCTGTATTATTTATATGTCCACTTCGTACAAGTATAGATATATTTCCATTCTTATCATATGTAACTGCATTTAAGTCATAATTTGAGGTTGCAGCCCCTGTTGCTGCTGTGATTCTGTTTAATGCATCATATTTATAAGAATAGTCTCTTTTGGTTTTATCTACATTAGCAGTTCTCCATATCGTTTGGCTAATATTTCCATTATATTGGTTATCATATTTTTCAGTTCCTTCTTGTTGGTTGTAGTTAATTTTAAAAGAGAATAAATCGATTCCAATATTATCTACATTGTTAATATTGGTTAGCCATCCTCGAATATTATAGTTATAATCTACTTTTTGTAATCCTTTATTATTATCTACAATTTTAAGCTCTTTAATTTTGGCTCCTGTATCAGACATACTAATATCTCCTAGTAAACTTCCTGAAGATACTATTTTTGAAATATAAAAAGTGTTCCCATTTTTTTTGTAATGTATTTTATTTCCAATACGCTCTATTTTAAATAGATCTCCTATTGTATAATTCCCAAAATAACCTTTATGTACTCTTGATTCATAAACAGAAACTTTACCATTACTACGACAATAAATAGCATAATTTATAGTAGTATAACTTGCATTAGGGTTTGTGACAGATAAACCTACCATATGGTTTTTATTATTAGTTTTAGCAATAAATTCTACATACCCATCTTGAAGAAAATCTTGTTTGGTAGCTAAACCATGCGACCACCCTGTAGCACCCGTTTTTGTAATTACATTATTACTTATTGTTAATCCACTAGTAACATCTTTATATTCAGAAGAAACAGAGTTCCCTACATATTTACTTTCTAATTGCCCTAATTCGTCATAATTATTTTTTACAATACCTTCGGCTTCTTGATTATTTATCTGTTGTGTTTGGTTCACCAACCTATCCATATGATCGTAATTAAAACGATCTATTATTTTAAGATCTGCTTTTCCTGTTTTCTTATGAGTAGCTTTGGTTTCTAATACCTTGCCTGTAAAACCATCTAGTTTACTTTCTATAATATCAACCGTTTTTAGGTATTCATTTTTGGTATACACGTATATAGGACGTGCTTTTTCATCATAATAAGTAACGGTAGTTATCCAATAATTAGTACCTATTATACGCTCTTTACTAACTGTTGATAAACTTTTAGTATTGGTGGTAGAAGTTTGTCCATAACTTGTAGTAACACTATTTGTTAATCCGGTAGGTAAATCTATATAGGTATCGTAATAGTTAACCGTATATATACGAGTAACTCCTTGTGGTATGGCTGTACTTGTATAATAAATACTAGCGCCTCCTAAACTTCTTGCTGTAGTTTGTCTTTGTTCGTATTGAGTATAGGTCGTAGGATGATCGACAGCAATTTGTAAACTAGCTCTACTACTGCTATTACTTTGGTACCCTGTATAGGCTACTCTTCCCAATGCATCGTATTTAGTAATAAGCCATTTATTTTGCGCATCTAAATTTGTATCCTGAGTCATTACAGGACGATCTATTTTATCATATACAATATATTCCCAACCTTTGCCTGGTAATTTTTTTTCAATTAAACGGTTATATTTATCGTATCTGTATTGAAAACATAACTCGTTTAATTCTGTATTACTTACTCCTGGTTCTATGGTAACTTTAGGCGGAATTACATAAGTTAAGTTGTTATAAACATCATATACATAATGCGTATCGTGTGGTGTTATTGTATTTCCTATTTTAGCAAAAGTTCGTTTTAAAATAGTTTGTCCAAATTTATTTTTAAAAACTTCTGTGGTATGTAATTTACCAGAAGTAGCTGTCCAATTTTCATCTTTTGTTACAATCTTATATAAGCTTCTTAACGGATAATAAGCAGGACTTGTATTAATGGTTAAAGAAGGATTAAAACTGCTTGACAAAGTAACTTTAAACCATTTTATTTTTTCTATGGTGTTAGTTGCTGTATTTACAGCATATCCTAATTTAGTAGTATGGTCAGTATCAGCTACTACATTTGCTTTCCATGCAGCACCAGGCGCAGCAGTTTCTAATAACCTATTTAAAGGGGAGGCTTCATACACTTTTTCTGCATATGCATTCACCTGCTCTGGGTTGGTAATACCTGAAAAATCATCTTCATATTTTTGTAAATAATAATTTTGTATTTCTTTTTCTACATTACCTTTTCTTAAACTATAATCGTTATTACCATTAGCATATGGTAAATATTCTTTAGTTTGTCTTCCTAAAGCATCATACTGATAATGGGTTACAATATCTTTTATATGTGCTTCTTGTGCTAAAGTTTCTTTACGTTCCAATACATCTTTAATACTTAATTCTGTTCCATCTAATTTTTGTAGTAACGGGCTCCAAAAGTATTGGCGTACACTAGTATCTGTTGTGTAATATAAATAATCTCTTAGTCTTGTTTGTGTAGTATTAGAACGCCATTTAAACTCGGTTCCATCAGCAATTTTATTTCCATGAATATCGTACACTCCACTAACTCCTTGGTCTGTTCCAGAATACGCATGCGGATATACTACTCCTACTAATAAATACCATTGATTCGCATCTGGTAATAACAAACTTTTAAAATACGGATTTCCGTTTGCTGTACCATTTAAGTTATTTACATTTTGAATACCATGATAGGTTCTTCCTTGAGCAGCTCCGCCCACTTTATTTTTCTTTACCCAAACTGTATAACGATATACTTTGGTATTGTCTATAGTAAAATAATCAGAGTTCCATCCTCCATCTGCATTACTAGTAGCATCTGGCTTACATTCCCACAGTAAATCGTTAGTACCAAAAGGGGTAGTTCCATTAATTATTTTATTTTCAGCAGTAGCTCCATTTCTGTTATAAAAAGGCGTTGCAGTTGCATTTAAAGTCCAATCATTTACTATTTTATTTTGTGTAGTAACACTACCACCTGCTCTAATAGCAATTGCTTGTTTTATTCTTCCGAATCCATCATAATATTGTACAGCCTCCATCTTATCATCTGGTAAGGCTGTATTTAATGTATTTACAGTAAAAGCTTTTTTGTACGTCGTTGTTTGGGTATAGTTTTGATTGCTTAGGTTTTTGGGTGTTGGACATCCATTGTTACTTGAAGTTCCTTTTTCATCTGGACAATCGTCATTAGCGTTGGCTACATAACCTAAAGGTTGATTACAGTTAACCACAAAAATATTAGGGTCTCCTAAACCATCAGTATCAGTATCTGCATACCATGTGCTACCACCAGCAGTAGCAGTACTTATAAATGTAGAACTAGAAGCAGTACTCCAAACTCCTGTGCTATTATTTCTAGCTCTTATGTAGTACCTTCCAGGAGAAACTGCTAAGTAACTACTACTTGCATTACTTGTATTTATTCCATTAAAAAGAGTTCCTTGCCAGTACCAAGTAACTCCGCTAGGAGGTGTACCTGAACGTTGTAAAGTAGTTCCTGAGCAATTTTTAGTGCCTTGCGTAGGCACTGATGGAGTTGCAGGAGCAGAAGGTGCTGTAACAGTAACAGTATAAAAGCCTTGCAAATTTAAGTTTGCATTGTTTTTACCAATATAACTCAAAGCAGCATTTCCTGCACTTGTCCATTTTATGGTTACCGAAGTAGCACTCTGATTTGTAATTATTCCTATATTTGTATTCCAAGAACCTGAGGTAATAAATCCTGAATTGGTAGTTACTGAATAAGTTTTTGTTTGGTTTATAGTTGCTGAATTAGCTCCTGATATAGGCACTAAAGCAGCAGGCCCATCATCATCTTCTTCTATAGGGATGATTTGAGCTATTATTAATTGATTAATGAATAAGCTCACTAATAAAAAAAATATTTTTTTCATAACAATATTTTATTGGTTTTTATAATTGTATTGATGCTTTGTAAGTACATTTCCCTGATGATCTTTTACCAATTGTAGACGGTTAAAAGAATCGTATTGGTAGTATATCGTTCTAGCACGATTGTCTGTAATAGAACTAATTCCTATTGAAGGGATATAAGTATATGAGGTGACCCTAGCATTTGGTAATGTATTTCTTAGGGTGTTAAAATGACTTATTAAGGTGTTTTCATCTGTTTTTTTATTTAAAAACTGCAATTGATTTATAGTTATGGGTAATTTAGAAATAGCTGTATTGTATGTAGCATTATCTATTTTAGCAACTAATTGTGTGTTGTTATACCCATAAACAAAAGAAGTATATATATCATCTTCTGTTCTATATTCTAAAATATTACCATTAACATCTCTTTTAGTAATAATAGCTCCTGTTTCTAAAGCCAGTTTACCTTTGGCTGTTTTAATTTCTTTAGGCAAAAATAAGTGGTTTCCAAAATTAGCATATCCAATATTCTCAGTAAAAATTTTAGTTCCGTCTTGATAAGCTTCTTGTTTAATCATTTCAGAAAAACGATTTTGAGATCGTAATGAGCCTATATAAGGCTGTGTGCTTACCTGAGAATTATGTGGATAGTAAAATTTATTAATCACGGTTTTAGTTGGATCTGTAATTTTGGTTTGTGTTACCAAAGGGTAAGTAGGGTCATGTGTAATCTCTTTAGTAATAGAAGTAATACCTCCTTCTAAGTAATCTTTAGTGATAGATCGAGTTAATAAATAACGTTCTGAAGTAAACTTAATATCTTCGTAAATACTAGGGCCATCATAATTTTGTCTTTGATAATGTTTGTTGTCCCCACTTAGTCGTAATTGATTTCCTTTTCTAAATTCTGATAATTTTTTGTACGAATATAAATTTGAAGTTTCTTTTAATTTTATATCTGCTTTATTGTAAATAACTTTTACAAGTAATTTGCCTCTATAAACTTCTTTACTGTATGTTGAAGAACGTAATCCGTTTCTTTTAGCGATATACTGTTTAGTTCCTAATGGATGGCTTGTAATTGTATTAGATATAATACCTGTTCTGTCTTGATGCATTATGTCTCCAAAATTTTTAGGAGATGTATATTTATATTCTGTATAACCGTTATTTATTCTGTTTTTCACAACCACTCTATCATACCCTACAAAAGAATTGTTTGTGAATTCTGCTTGTGTTTGTGGTGCTCTAAAGGTTTTAAATGAAAAATATGTAAGCGCAGATGAAGGGGTAATGGTTGAGCTATAAGTGCGATTCACTCTAAAATCTACATAATTTGGTAAAGCTACTATTGCACCAGAACTAGAGTTATCTGTTTGCTTATATTGATAATCTAAAATTTGTTCACTACCATCTTCTTCTTTTATTTTTTGTGTTTTAATACGTAAACCTCCACCAGAAATAGTTGTATTCTGTATTTTGAATTGATTGAGTTCGTATTCCAATTCAGAAAATCCTCCTGTTGGATATTGTATTTTTTCTAAAATTCCTGCTTTTGCATAAGTTAGATGAGAAGCTAAACTATATTGCCCATTAATTAAATAATGACTTCCCCCTATACTTTGTGGTAAAAAAGATTCCATTTCTTTATTAGGATAAAAGTAAATTTTAGGCTTTGGATTTGTTACTGTCTTATTATGACTTCCATTATGATATCCTAAAAAATCTTTTCCCCAAGCTCCTCTTGGTGGTAAAGCAGTAGTATTATATGTTAAAACATACCCTGGTAAAGCTTGGTTTTGTGTATTTGTTGTATACACTTTATCTAAACGAAGTCTTTTGTTTTGAACAGAATTAGGATAGGCATTATTTATCATATATCCGTACTGCAAATTTACTTTTTTTATAATTACTCCATTAAAATCTTTTATAACTACTTGTGTTAAGGCTTTATCTTCCGTTAAATCTTGTCTACTTAAACCATATACAAACTCTACACTTCCTCCTTCATAATTAATTTTTGTTAAACGATTTAAAATTGGATACTTCGTAGATTTACCTTTTACAATTCCATCCATATAAAACTCAGAGGTATTACCAGTATAAAAATACCCATTATCTATAGGATCGTAATTTGCTCTTCTATAAGTTTGATAAACAAAATTTACTTCTTTATTTGATTTTTGATCTTTTATTTTTGATAAATGATAGGACTCTACTTTGAACTGAGAAAAAACATCTATAGGGTTAAAGGGAATTCCTGAAGAACCTTTTCTAGTTTGTTCTGTATAATTATATTGAGAAATATCTTTATGTTTAAAGTCATAAACTAAACCATTAGTTGAAGAGATTTTAATATCTTTTATCCCATTTAGTTTAGTTGTTGAAGAGAAAGGACCATCAAAATATTCTTCATCATTTGATTCAGGTACTTGTCTTCTTACAAGGTAACTTCCTGTCGTAAATTGTGCAAATGTTTCTGTGATTTTATTTTTCTGCCCTGTTAACTCTAAAGTTTCTGATCTACTTTTGTGAACATATTGTGTGTTTAAATTAGGAGCGCTTACAATAAAAAGATCAGGAAAAGGATCTCCTTCTCCCCAAGGCTCACCAGTCCCTCCTGTAGATAAATATCCAGAGTCTGTGCAATATTCATCAAAATCATAAAAAAAACAATCTTTCGGCGGTTCAAAATCCTCCATTCCTTTTACAATTTTAGAAACTACTCCTCCTGCATTTAAAGCCCAATTAGAACCTACACTTGAAGGAATATCATTTACTTTTACTCCTCCAGAATTGTAGGTTAAAGAAATAGGGACCGTAATATTTCCTGACTTAATAGTAAAAATAGGGATCGATATTTGGGCTCTTCCCGTATAATTACTAACGGGTACAAAATTTACTTTTTGAAAAGCAGCTACATTAGGTGCTTGTACAGTTGGGTTAGTTAATAATTCTGTTTGTTGATATGAATTCGAGCTAGAATTTCCGTAGAATTCATCTCCTTGAGCATGTAAAACCCCTACACCTATAAAAGAAATATAGGCAAATAATAATTTTCTCATAAAATTTGAATGATTTAAGCAATTTATATTAAATATTAAAAGTGTTTTTGATTTTTTACAGAATTAAAATAATGTAAGTGTTTCTAATGTTCATTTTATATAGTTTTAATAAGTTACAAGTCTATTATGTAACAACACATAAATGTTGTTACATACATATTAAGAAGCTAAAATGAATAAATATTTTCATAGCGTCTTTTTCTTTTTGCTGTCAAAAATACAACAAAAAACAAATAAACAAAACATTTGTTTTGTTTATTTGTAATATATCAACTTGAGATGCAGTATTTAACCACACCCTAGTTGACGTCATTTAGGGAAATTATAATTTAACTTGCATGAAGAGAAAAAAATGACCTCTAGCAAATTATTTTTTTTAATAAAATTGTCTTTATAATTAGTTAGTTTGGGGTGCAGAGTCTAGCTGCACCCCTTAACTAACCTAATTCAGGGAAAAATATAACCTAGCTTACGCTAAGAGAAAAAAGAAAGATTCCCCGTCCAAAAAAACGCTCTTCCCCCGAAAAGCTACTCTCCTTGTTTATTTTTTAGTATTAATTTTAAATTTTGTATTTATATTCTTTATTTTTTACTATTTTTATCATGAGCGTTTTAAAACTAGTTGATTTCATTTAGGGGAAATAAAAGATTTCATTTTTAAAAAAAATGCGCTCCTTGTAAAATAATCAGCTCGTACCCTTCAAACACGAGCTGATTTTATTTAGGGATTATATAACCTAACTTACGTTAAGAGAAAAAAAGATTTCCGTCCAAAAAAAAATACTCCCCAAAAAGTAATTCTTCTTGTTTATTTTTTTAATTAATTTTAAAATAGCCTAATGCTTTTACTTCTCTAAATTCTTTAAAAAGTGACTTTAATTTATATATTTGAATGTTGCACTACAAATATAAGACATTTTTAGACACTAAAGCATTTTTTCCACTTTTTTTTATTTTATGATAAAAGATAAACTACGACATTTGATAATAAGCCTAGGATTAACTCCTGAAGATTTTGCTGAAAGCATAGGAGTTGGTAAGAGTGGTATATATAAGATACTAAGAGGAGAAACTAAAAAGATATCAAGTACTCTTGCTCGAAAAATTGAAGCTAAATATTCTCAATTTACATATGAGAAAATAATGAGTTTTAATAATCTTAGTGATAATGAACTTGTTTTTAAAGGAGATACAAAAATTGAAGTTCAAAAAATAGTTGATATAATTACGGACAACTTAAGTAAGTTTAAAGGTAATCCAGATTTTCAAGATATACTAAAAGAGTATCATTTAGAAACATTAAATGAATATAGAAAAACATTAGAAAAAAAATAATTAATCTGAAATTGTACCGTTCTTTAAATTGTTAATTTTATTGGTTATTGAATTTTTCTTATCTAATAACCCTGTCTTATCTGTTTTTTCATAGATAGTTTCTAAATCCTCAAGTACTTGTGAAGCTTCTTCTTTTGCCTGCTCAGAAACAAGTTCAGATTTCTTTAATTTTTTCCTGTATTCTTTTTTCCTACTCATTGTCTAAAGCTTCTTTAATTAACTCTCGACTTTTATCTCTGTAGTACACTTTTTTGTCCTCTTTTACAAAATCTTCTTCTTTCGAGTCCATCAAGATAAAATCAAATAAATTTCTAATTACATGTTTCAGCCTTTCTAACTTTTGAACTAAGGAGTCTCTTCTAGATTTTATAAAAAAGTATAATGAGAAAGATACAAGTGCAGAAATTGCAAGTGCTACAAATCTATAAGAAGACAATGGATAATCTTGTGAATACCAAAAACACCATATTATAACATATCCTGAAATGGTATAGCAAGTTAATTGCAATAAAGTGAATGTTCTTTTTAAAGATTTCTCTTTTGTATTTATTATAGATATCAAATAACTAATTATCAATGAAAATAAAAGATAAGGCAGTCGAATACCGAAACCTACTAAAAAACTTCTAATTGTTAACCAACCAAGTATTCTTTCCTCATCCTTTTTTATCTGAACAAGTTTATTGTATTTCGTCTCTGCATTTTCTAATTCATTACTCAACTTATCGTATTCAAGAATATAATTCTCAGCTACAATATTTCCCTTTGAATAATTTTGTTTTAGTTCTTTTATCGAATTTTTTATGGGAATGATTATTTCCTTTTTTGTTTCAGTTTTATATTTTTCTACAATAGAATTCTTCTTGCTAAATTCAATATGAATAAATGGAGCTATGAATAAGAGAATAGCTCCAATTATTAAAAATATATTTCTAATCCCTATCTGGTTCTTCATCTTTATCTGAGAGACTTTTTCTATTTGCCTCATTATTTAATTCAATATTACTTTCTAGTTCTATTCTTTCTTGTAATTCTTCTGCTTGATCTGTACAACCAGTTAACAATACAACGTTACTTACCAATACCATTAAAATTAATGCTGCTTTTTTCATAATTACTCTATTTAAAATTAATACTAGAGTAAATATAAGGCAGTAATTATAATTTAATTGGTGCTTATTAACTGATTAAAAAATATATGGATAGAAAGAATTAACTTAAAAATAAATCTAAGAGGGATTATCTTGTAAAAAGAAGCGTATAGCATAGTTTGATTTAGTTTCGGGGGTTAATTCTAAATATCATTATAATATTTGATTATACGAATATATATAAAATAACTTAACTTTTAACAGTTGCGAAATTAATTTGACAACTCTAAAAACCTTTTCGTAAGAAAAGGTTTTTATTACTATTCACAAGGTTATTCAAGCATATTTACTAGATAAATCACCAAAACAAATCCATTGTATAATACTTCACAATAGTATCTAGCGCATCAGATCATTTTTTCAGATCTGTATTTAGGTTTTGACTTATATTATTCCTTCCTCTCAATGTTGCTAAGTCTGAAGCGAACTCTAGTACTCTTATTTCTGTACTTATAAAAGAAAAAAACAAGGGAATATTTATAATAAATGTTCTCCTTTTGATTCTTATTTTTAGTGTAATTTATACTATCAAAATTTTTAAGAAAGTTTAATTATTAATATCCATTAGGCTTATTTTTCCACTGCAATAATGGTTCATTTCTTTTTGAGATTTTTGAACTGGTTTCTCTTACCCAATTCTTTTTTGCATCATTTATTAGTACTTGATTTGAAATTACTTTTACCATCTCAACACAATTATATTCTGTTCTATATGGATTTGAAGCATACAAATCCATCAAAACAAATAAGTAATATTCATCGTTGTTTTTGTTGATATATACTTTGAAAGCTGCATTTCTAAAATTCCTAGGAGTATCTACCGTGAAAAAACTTTCCAAAGGTGCATTTTCAACAAAATCATAAGCTTCTTTTTTATGTTTGGTACTTTCAGCAGAATTTCCATACAAAGCCCCTGCCATATATAATCCTTGAAGAATACTCTTTTGACGTTTAATAGCAGCATCTTTTATTTTTCTCTGTCTTATCTTTTTAACTTTCTTTAGATCCTTCATCTTTGCTAAATATCTATTAATCCCGTTTTGGTTTCCTTTTCGTTTATGATAATCAAGTAATTTTTGGTAGGCTTTCATACTACCATTTCTCCCTAATTTTTCTAAATGATTAATTTCCGTACCACTAAGTTTTTGAGGAGTTTTATTATTCTTTTTTGAAGTAACAACATTTTGTATATCAAAATTAGGATTTACCATATGGCATTTATGAGCATATAAGATTCCATCTTTTCCAAAACTAATCCCCGAAGCTTGTTGAGTTGCTTCATTCATTGATGTAACTCTTTTAATTTTATCCCCATAGCTATCATCGATATTTAAAAGAAGATAGGTAGATCTTGTATGCCCTAAATTCACAGATTTATTAAGCCATATAGCTGCGCTTTTATCATCTTTCAATTTATGGTAATAAAGCCTTCCTAAACGATCACAAGCAAGTGCTTGTAATGGATTAAATAGTGAAGCAGACCTTTTATAATATCTTTCTGCTTTTTTATTATCTACCTTAGTTCCTGTACCATTCTCATAAAGTTTTCCGAGATAAAACATTGCTGGTAAATAACCCATTTTTGCTGATTCATTAATATAATGAAAAGCCCTTTTAAATCCTTTGCTCTTTAAGTATGTTAATCCATAATAACAAGTGATTTTTGAAAAATCTTTTCCTTTTTCAGAACTACTTTTACCAGTATTATATGTCTTTTTGAGGAACTTTGATGCTTTCAATAAATTACTTTGTTTTTCTGTATTGTTCTTGCTCTTTTGATAAACTTGAAAATAATGTAATCCCAATTTTTGCAGGCTTTCATAATCACTTTTATTTTTTATAGCTTTCAATTGTTTTGAACTCAATACATCACAATTATTTTGTCCATAAGAGAAAAAGTTAATCAATAAAAGAAAAATAAATACTTTTTTCATAATTAAATGTTTTGTTGCTTTTTGAGGTTCTAAAAAAGCGAGTTGATTAAAATATTTAGATGAAAAAAGAAGCGTCAAAAAAGGCGTGAACCTCACCAAGTCAGCTAGCTTGGCATCGGCAAACGCCTTGAAGAACTGAAATAGAATATCGGAACACACCCAAATAGGTGTATCTCGTAGACTAATTCTTTCTTCTTTAAAATTTTGCCGATTTTAGCTAGAGAAATAGTACACGTTTTTAAACGCTTGTATGTATATTAAAAAATTACTTTCTTATAATTTGTTTTTATTAAATTTTGAACCTCAAATATAAATAATTTGTAGCACTAGCAACAGAAATAAAAAAGAAAACCTCGTTCTGGTAAGAACGAGGTTTTAAAGACTAAATAGTTTTTTAACTATAGCTCAAAAGCTACTAACTGTTTCTCAATTTCTTTTTTTCGTGTCTCTAACGTTATCTTTAGATGGTTTGTTACCAAATGCGTTAGGTTAGAATTGGTAGTTTTAAACTCTAGCCCGTGTGAATCTTTTAAGAAAAAGCTTGATGAATCAGATTGGTTATATTTGAACTTATTCAGCTCACTTAGAGTAGTGTTTAAACGTTCTAATTGATGGGCTAAACCTTTCATTTGCTCAAATTTTTCAAGCCTAGATTGTAGGTCAACTACTGGTGGTTTTGGAGTTTCAACAGATTTAACTTCTTGTTTGGTAATAGGAGTTGTTTTTTCGCCAATAGCTTCTTTGGTTAATTTTTCTTGAACTGCTTTTGTAGGTGTTGTAGCCTTTTTTGAAATTCCGTTTTTCTTTGCTAATGTTGCTGTTGCCATAATGATTAAATTTTTAAATGAAACATGATTTTTCGTGTTTGAATACGGTTATTTTTTAGAGGTATCAAACACAATGCTTACACAGTTGCAAGTAGATGGAAAAGGCAAGTCAGTAGGAATATTATTTTGAAAAAGCGAAGCCAAAAAAATATTTCTGCTCTTTAGCTTGGACTTGCAAGTGAGGTGGCAGAGCAACTAAATTGCATGTGTTTGTATTCCGAGAATAACAGTTTTTAAATACCGTCTATGTTTTATAAAATTTCGAATTATGGTAATGCCATTATAAATAGAGTAACAGGAAAAAACACAACTTATAAAAGCTGTGTTCTTTGGATGAGATAAGAAGTTGAAGGACTATATTTCAAGTCCTATTTCTTCTGCAACTTCGTAAGCTGTTTGTTCAAAAGCGAACCAACAAAATATAGTTTTCAGATCAAAATTTTGCTTCATCATCTCAGAAAAGTAGTAAGAATGTTCTGTCCGAATAGCTTCTATTTCATCGTAATGTGTATC
>CALLBA010000022.1:0-92106 GCA_938002045.1 Tenacibaculum soleae | reverse complement strand
TAAATAGTTTTGCGCGAGGGATTGAACGACCTGTTTGAGCTCTTTTTGCTTGGTAAAGCTAAAAAGCGAGTAGTGAAAGCCCGACTATTTTTGCAAAAAATTGACGCGCCATAAAAATAACAACTAATATATATTGTATTAGAAATGATTTTGATTACTTTTTTTTACGTTTGTTTTTTTTTAGCACGCTTTTTTCGTTGTTTTGCAAACATCTCCTTGTAAAACTCCACATCAATATACCCTCTACCCTTTGATACTATAGATAAATAATCTTTTTTTAATTTAGGCTTTTGATATTCTAACTTCTCTTCTATAAATGCTCGTTGCAACACATCTTCTATTAAAAAGTCTTCATTTTCAAGACTAGGAAGATATTCTGATTTTAATGACAACTTAAACATATTAGCTGTTGCGTTATACCAAAACGCTTTCCAACCACTTCGTAATTCTTTTACATTATTAAAGGCTGTTTTCCCTGATTGTCGATGAATTAACTTTAGTAAAATTCGTCCTTCGGTTCTTGTTAACTTTTTTAATGGTTTTGTCAACTCTTCTTCTAGGTACTTTTGTGTTTTTTTTACGAATCTTCTTTTCGCTTTTTTTGATTTTAATGTTGATAAATGTGCTTCTACACTATCTATTTTTTTTATAGCTAGCACTGCATAAGGATACGCTTTGAAAACTTTACGTTTAAACCAATAATAATAACGAGCGTCTGATGCTGTTTTATATTTGTGTTTTGGTAAAATAGCGACTTCATTTAACGCAATCATTAAACTATCTCCGTTTTTGACTAGAAAATAGTCATTATTAAAATCAAGTAAAGTGTCCTGTATTTGCGCTTTTAGAACGACAACTTGTAATATTATATATAGGTATAAAAACTTTTTCATTTTTTTTTAGTATCAATAAGTAATACCAAATGTATTCGTTTCTTTTTAAAACAAAAAAAACTCATGAAATATTTCATGAGTTTTTTTTATTTTCTTAGCATTTTGCTATTTAGCCATAATTGCTTCGGCTACTTTTTTATAAGTTCCGTTTTCTAATTTTTCTCTTATTGCTGAAAAAGCTACAATCGTTTCATCAACATCTGCTTGAGTATGACGTGCTGTTGGAATTAATCTTAAAATTATTAATCCTTTTGGTATAACCGGGTATACTACTATTGAACAAAATACTCCGTGATTTTCACGTAAATCTTGCACCATAGCCATTGCTTCTGGTATTTCTCCTTTTAAATATACTGGAGTAATACATGTTTGTGTTGTTCCTAAATCAAAACCAGCATTACGTAAACCTGATTGTAAAGCGTTTGTAATTTTCCATAAATTTTCTTTTAACTCAGGCATTGTACGCATCATATCCAAACGCTTTAACGCTCCTTTTACCATTGGCATTGGCAATGATTTTGCAAACATTTGCGAACGCATATTATATTGCAAATACTGAATTACATCTTTATCTCCTGCAAAAAAAGCTCCAATACCTGCCATTGATTTTGCGAATGTTGCAAAATAAACATCAATACCTTCTTGAACTCCTTGCTCAAAACCTGTTCCTTTTCCACCTTCACCTAAAGTTCCGAAACCATGTGCATCATCAACTAAAAGTCTAAAGTTATATTTTTCTTTTAAAGCTACAATCTCTTTTAAACGACCTTGCTCACCACGCATTCCAAAAACTCCTTCTGAAACTAATAGAATTCCTCCACCAGTTTTTTCTGCCATTCTTGTTGCTCTCTTTAAATTTTTCTCACAACTTTCTATATCATTATGACGGTAAACAAAACGTTTACCTGCATGTAAACGCACCCCATCAATAATACATGCATGTGTATCCATATCATACACAATAATATCATCTTTATTTACCAAAGCATCGATAGCCGAAACCATTCCTTGGTAACCAAAATTTACTAAATACGCTGCCTCTTTCTCTACAAATTCAGCACACTCTTGCTCTAATTGCTCGTGATACTTTGTATGACCAGACATCATACGTGCTCCCATTGGATATGCTAACCCGTCAGTAGCAGCTGAATCTCCATCTGCTTTTAAAACATCTGGGTGATTTGCTAACCCTAAATAATCGTTGATACTCCAAGTAACTACCTTCTTACCGTTGAAAGACATTCTGTTAGAAATTGGCCCTTCTAATTTAGGAAATACAAAATAACCTTCTGCTTTATCTGCCCATTTTCCTAAAGGCCCTTTATCTTCTTTAATTCTTTCAAATAAATCTTTTACCATTATTACTTTTGTAATTTTATGCTGCGAAAATAATGCTTTTTAAGAGATTTTCAAAATTGACAAAGCTCTTAATAACCTGAAATAAAAAAAGATATCAAAATCGATATCTTTTCTATTAAGACTTATTTCTAATTATGTTTTTATGGTTGTTTTAACTGATTGATAAACGGTTGTTTATAAAAACGTTTTCCTAAAGCTTTATAAATTGCATTTGCAACTGCTCCACCTGCCGGGGGCAATCCTGGTTCACCTAACCCTGTTGGCGATAATTCGTTTTTAACAAAATGAACCTCTACCTTAGGTGTTTCATTCATTCTAATTAAACGATAGGTATCGAAATTTTTATTAGATGGTTTTCCGTTTTCAAAAGTTAAATCAGCATACATTGCATGCCCAATTCCGTCGATTACTCCACCTTGCACTTGATTTATTGCTCCAGTTGGATTTACTACAATTCCGCAATCTACCGCTGCAACTACTTTAGTTACTACAGGCAAACCGTTTTTTAAAACAACTTCAGCTACTTCAGCGACGTGGGTGTTATGACTATAATATGCAGAAAAACCTTGATAAACACCTTCTTTTTCTTTACCCCAATTTCCTTTTTCTACAGCTAGTTTTATGGTATCTTCCATTCTTTTACCTGAATACTCAATCTTTTTATCTTGAGTATCTTTTACGTTTTGCAATAAATCGATACGCAATTGTACAGTATCTACATTTAATTCTGCTGCTAACTCATCAAAAAAGGCTTGCTCTGCAAAGGCTAAAAAATTAGTATACGGAGCTCTCCATGCCCCTGTTGTAATATCACTTTGGTAATTTTTTGTAGAAACTTTATAATTTGCAATACATCCTGCAGGAAAAAAATGTGGAATTAATCCATACATATTACCATCAATAGCGGCTTCTTTTAAATGATATCCTGTAATTTTATTATTTTTAATTGAAGCCGCAATTCGATATTTTATTGCTGGGCGATAAACCCCTGTAGTCATATCATCTTCTCTTGTTGATATAACTTTTACTGGCTTTTTAATTGCATTAGATATTTCAGCAGCTTCATATACAAAATCACCATATAAACGTCGACCAAATCCGCCGCCCATTCTTGTCATTTTTACTTGAACATCTGCTAAATCTCTACCCAGCATTTCAGCAACAACCATTGCTGCAAATTCAGGAGTTTGCACAGGGCCTACTAAATCAACTTTTTCTGAAGTAACATTAGCAAAAAAATTCATTGGCTCTAAACAATTATGAGGTAAAAAAGGTGAATGATACGTTCTTTCAACTATTTTATCTGCTGCTGCAAATGCTTTTTCTATATTTCCATCTTCACGACGTACATCAAAATCTTTAGCATCTAAAATATTATTTAGAATTTCATCATGATTTTCAGTATTTTCTAATTTTTTACTATTGGTTTTCCAAACAGCTTTTACAGCATTTTTTCCTTTAATTGCCGCCCAAGTATTTTTGGCAATCACCACTACTTTATCAGATTCTGACATTTTAAAGGTCCAATTTGACTTACCCGAATCTAAAAAATTTCTTACTTTTTCACCTATCGTTATAACATCTATTACTCCCGTTATTTTTTTAGCCTCAGCAACATCAAAAGAAGCTAATATTTGACCAAATGCTGGCGGTCTTAAAACACTAGCATATACCATATCTGAAGCTTTGTAATCTAAACCAAATAAAGGTTTACCTGTTACTATTTTTTTTAAATCTACATTAGTTGCATTTTTACCTATAATTGTAAACTCGGCAGGGTTTTTTAAGGTCACATTTTCAGGAACTTTCATAGCAGCTGCTTCTTTTACAACATCTCCGTATCCTAAAGTTTCTCCTTTTTCACTTGTAATAACACCTTTTGATGCTTTACATGTTGCTGCATCAACTCCCCATTTTACAGCGGCAGCATTTATCAACATTTGTTTTGCTGTGGCGCCTGTTTGCCTTAAAGCATCCCAACCAAAACGTATTGATTGACTACCTCCTGCCAACTGACGTTTATAATTTTTAGTATCTAATGGAGCTTGTGCTACATGTACATTATTCCAATCAACATCTAGTTCTTCAGCAATAAGCATTGGCATAGAAGTTTTAACACCCTGCCCAATTTCTGGGTTTGGAGAATATATGGTTACATATCCTTCTTCTGAAATTTTAATAAATGCATTGAAATCATTAAAATTTAAATTTTCAATATCAACTGATGGTTTTACATTTGGCTTGCATGCGGTAAACAAGTTAAACCCAATCATAATTCCGCCACCTGCTAATGCCGATGTTCTTAAAAAACTCCTTCTACTAAACGTAATTTTATTTTTTGATGTACTCATAAGTTTACTTTTTAAGACATTTTTTTAGCGGCGATTCCTACTGCTTTTTCTATTCGGTTGTATGAAGCACATCTGCATAAATTACCATGCATTGCTTTTCGAATTTCTTCTTCGGATGGATTTGGGTTTTCCTTTAAAAATGAAGCTGCCGTCATAATTTGTCCTGCTTGGCAATATCCGCATTGCGGAACATCAACTTCTTTCCAAGCTTCTTGCAACGGATGATTTCCTTCTTTTGACAAACCTTCAATCGTTGTTATTTCTTCATTATCTAACTCTGATACTTTTAATTGACAACTTCGCATTGCTGCGCCATCTACATGTACTGTACAAGCACCGCATTGTGCAATTCCACAACCGAATTTTGTACCTACCATTTCTAATTCATCTCTTAAAATCCATAACAAAGGCGTATCATCATCCGCAGAAAAAGAATATGATTTTCCATTTATTTTTAATGTATAATTTGGCATTTTTTGAAGTTTTTGTTTTTGCTCGAATAAGTTACGTAAAAAAATTATATTTTTTTTCGGTTAATTGGCAATAAATAATTTCGCTTTACTTAAATGTAATTACGAAATAAATTCGGAATGACGTTATCAAGAATATTTTATCACTTTTATTTTTAATATATTTTATTAGATGCGGTTCTGAATCAAATTCAGAATAACGAGAACTATTTTTATAATTTATCTAACTCTAAACGGAAATCATATTGTAAATCTTCGTGTAACGTAGTCATTAATTTTTCTATTAACTTTATTTGTGTTGTTAATATATTTTGTAATCGTGGGCTTTTTTGTATTGATGGTTTAAAGTTTTTAAGTTTTACACAGAAATACAAGAGTAATTGGACTTCTGTTTCTTTTTTCTTTGAAAAACGTGTGTACTTTTTTGTGCTAGTTAGTATTTTACGCACACTTTTTCTTATAAAAAAATAGCTTTTCGTATTGATACTTTCAAACAAAATATCTATTTCATCTTTTACATTTTCAATATATCGTTCTTCATCATGAGCTTCGAATAATAAATAAGTTAACAGTTCTTTATTTTCTTTTTTAAAGCGAATTAACTTTAAACATAGCTCTAATAATTCTGTCGAACTTTGATGTTTTAACTCGTCTTTTAAAGCTTTAATTGATGCTGTTTTCATACTAATTATTTGAATTTTCAATATAACAAAAAACCTCATAAACTTTACATCTATGAGGCTTTGAATTTATTTTATGGTTAATTTATTGAATACTTGGAATTGTAACCAATTCATTTACATCAGTATCATAATCTACTCCGTCAACTTTAAATCCGAATAATTTAAAGAACTCATTGCTGTATCCTTCTAAATCACCTAACTCAGCTAAGTTTTCAGTAGTTGCTTTTTTCCATAATTCAGAAATTTCAGCTTGTACATCCTCACGCATTTCCCAGTCATCAACTCTAATTCTTCCTTTAGTATCTAAAGCTAAATCGCCACCAAATAAACGTTCGCTATACAAACGCTGAATTTGCTCAATACAACCTTCATGGATTCCTTTTTCTTTCATCACCTTAAATAATAATGAAATATATAATGGAATTACTGGTATTGCTGAACTTGCCTGTGTTACCAATGCTTTATTTACTGAAACATACGCTTTTCCTCCAATTGCTTTTAAATCTTCTGTGATTTTAAATGCAGTTGCTTCTAGATCATCTTTAGCTGCACCAATTGTTCCGTTTCTGTACACAGGTTTTGTTACTTCTGGCCCAATATATGAATAAGCAACTGTTGTAGTTCCTTCTGATAATAAATTTTCTGATTGTAATGCATCTATCCACATTTTCCAATCTTCTCCTCCCATAACTGTTACTGTATTAGCAACATCTTCTCCTTCGGCTGGTTTTATAGATATTTCTGATACTTTCCCTGTATGAAAATCTACTGTTTTATTTGTAAACACCTCTCCTATTGGTTTTAAAACCGACTTAAAGCGTTTACCTGATTCGGGATGTGTTCTTACTGGTGATGCTAAACTATAAATTACTAAGTCTACCTGACCTAAGTCTTCTTTAATTAGCTGAACAACTTGTTCTTTTATTTCGTTTGAAAATGCGTCTCCGTTTATACTTTTTGCGTATAACCCTGCTTTTGTTGCTTCTTGTTCAAAAGCTGCTGTATTATAAAAACCTGGTGATCCGGGTTTACCTTCTGCTGCTGGTTTATCAAAGAAAACACCAATTGTAGCTGCATCTGATCCGAAAGCACTTGAAATTCTTGATGCTAACCCGAAACCTGTTGACGAACCGATTACTAATACTTTTTTAGCTCCTTCAATTTTTCCTTTAGATTGTACGTATGCAATTTGATCTTTTACATTTTGTTCGCATCCTGTTGGGTGAGATGTTAAACAAATAAACCCTCTAGTTCTTGGTTCTATTATCATTTATTGTTTGTTTTAAAATCTTTAATTTCTAATTGACTATCTTTAATTCGTTGGCCAACCATCATTAAAATTCTTTTATTAATATCAGCATTATTTTCTTTATAAAATTCAAATTCACTAACCGTAAATTGACCTATAATTAAACCTAAAAACTGATTTTTTAAATTTATATTTTTCTTAGTGATGTTATTCACCACTTTATTAAACTTTTCTTTTTCTACATTTAAAATATCCACTTTTTGCTTATTACAGAAAAAAATGAAAAACTGTAGTAATAAATCATGTTGTAATTTTAAAATTGGACGCACAGTTTTATTCTGAAAATCTTCAATAGGTATTTCAGATGACAAATTTAAAACTGGTCTAATAGTTAGTTTATTGCTATCCATTCAAAAAATTAACAACATTTTTATTTATACGATCTAATACATTTGTTGTATTTGCTTTTACAAACTTCTCTCCTGTTATTTGTTCGTATAGCTCAATGTATCTGTTAGAAATTTCAATAATTTTATCATCAGACATTTCAGGTATTTCTTGCCCTTCTTTTCCTTGAAAACCATTTTCAATTAACCATTGACGAACAAATTCTTTTGACAATTGTTTTTGTGGTTCTCCTTTTTCTTGACGTTCTGCATATCCTTCTTTATAAAAATAACGAGAAGAATCTGGAGTATGGATTTCATCTATCAAAACAATTTTTCCGTCTTTTGTTTTACCAAACTCATATTTAGTATCTACTAAAATAAGTCCGCGAGATGCAGCTATTTCTGTTCCTCTTTGAAATAAAGCTCTTGTATATTTTTCTAAAACAATGTAATCTTCTTCAGATACTACTTTTTTAGAAAGAATTTCTTCTCTCGTTATATCTTCGTCATGATCACCATTTTCGGCTTTTGTTGAAGGTGTAATAATTGGAATTGGAAATTTATCGTTCTCTTTCAATCCTTCTGCCATTTCAACACCACATAAAACTCTTTTACCTGCTTTATATTCACGTGCTGCATGACCAGACATATAGCCACGAATTACCATTTCAACTTTAAAAGGCTCGCATAAATGACCTATCGCAACGTTTTCATCTGGATTTGCGTATAACCAATTCGGAACAATGTCGGCAGTATCATTCATCATTTTTGTGGCTATTTGGTTTAAAATTTGCCCTTTAAATGGTATTTGACGTGGTAAAATTACATCAAACGCCGATAATCTGTCAGATGCTATCATTACTAAAAGTTCATCATTAATATTATAAACTTCTCGTACTTTTCCTTTATAAACCGATTTTTGCTTTGGAAACTGAAAGTTAGTTTCGTTAATTGTATTCATTCTTTTTTTGTTGTGTTGTTGGTCGCAAAAATATGTTATTTATTTTTTATCTTCTCGTAAAATTTTCTCCATTTTTCTACCTCGTGCCAATTCATCAATAAGTTTTTCCATACGACGGCATTGTTTATAGGTATCAAATTCATCTGCTATTTCTTCTATTCGGTAACCACAAACTACTCCTTTTATTAAGTGTGCATTTGGATTTATTTTAGCTTTTTGAAAAAATGTTTTAAAAGTTACTTCTTCTTCAATCAATGTAAATAAAGCTTCTTTATTAAAACCTGTAAACCATTCTATTACTTGATTAAGTTCTGCTTCTGTTCTACCCTTTTTAACTAACTTATTTAAGTAAAGAGGGTAAATGGATGCAAATATCATATTTCCTATTTGTTCATTTTTTTCGTCAGTAACTTTCATTGTTAACTTTTTTTAATTTAATCTGTTTCTATACTTTTATATGCTTTAATAATACTTTTTATCAAGCGATGACGAACTACATCTTTATCATCTAAATAAACCATTGCAATTCCTTTAATATCTTTTAAGGCTAGTAATGATTCTTTTAATCCTGAAACTTGTTTACGAGGTAAATCTATTTGACCAGGGTCTCCAGTAATAATAAACTTGGCGTGCATTCCCATTCTGGTTAAAAACATTTTCATTTGATTATGCGTTGTATTCTGAGCTTCATCTAAAATAACAAAAGCATTATCTAATGTACGTCCGCGCATAAATGCTAAAGGCGCAATTTGAATAATTCCTTTTTCTAAATACGATTCTAATTTTTCATGTGGTATCATATCTCGCAATGCATCATATAAAGGTTGCATATACGGGTCTAATTTTTCTTTTAAATCTCCCGGAAGAAATCCTAAATTCTCTCCAGATTCTACAGCTGGTCGTGTTAATATTATTCTACGCACTTCTTTTTCTTTTAATGCCTTTACAGCTAAGGCTACTGCTGTATAAGTTTTACCTGTTCCTGCTGGACCTACTGCAAAAAGCATATCATTCTTCCCCATTAAATCAACCATTTTTCGTTGATTTGTAGTTTGTGCTTTTATTAATTTACCACTAACACCATGTACTAAAACGTCTTTTATTTTACCTGATTTACGAATCTCTTCTTCTTTTCCTGTTGATGTTAAAACACGTTCAATACTATTTTCATCCAATTTATTATACTTATTAAAGTATTTAATTAGCATTGTTAAACGCTTTTCTAACTCGTCTAAAATTTCGGGTTCTCCATAAATTTTAAGTTTATTTCCTCTGGCTACTATCTTTACTTTCGGAAAATACTTTTTAAGTTGTGTAATGGTACTATTTTGAGCTCCAAAGAAATCATTAGGGTCAATTTCTGTTAATTCTATAATACGTTCGTTCAAGTGATAAATATTTTAATTTTATTCAGTTTAAAAATAATGATTATTTTTATTGAATTATGTAGTTTTGCTGTAATTTTTAAGTTAATAAATCAACACACTAATTAACAAGCTATTAAATTAATGCCACTAATTACATTAACTACCGATTTTGGAATAAAAGACCACTTTGTAGGGACGGTAAAAGGGGCTATTTATAATGAATTACCTGAAGCTAAAATTGTTGATATTACACATCATATTACGCCTTTTAATATTACAGAAACTGCATACATTTTAAAAAATGCTTATAAAAGTTTTCCAGAAAAAACAATTCATATTATTGGGGTAGACTCTGAGTTAAGTGTAGAAAACAAACACATTGCTATTGAGTTAGATGATCATTACTTTATATGCCCTGATAATGGACTAATAGCAATGATTGCATCAGAAATTAAACCTTCAAAAATTGTTGAAATTAACATTCATAATCATATAAAAACTAGCTTTCCTGTTTTAGATGTTTTTGTTAAAGTTGCCTCACATATTGCTCGAGGTGGTAGTTTAAATGTTATTGGCAAAGAAATTACTACATATAAAAAAATTATTGAAATTCAGCCAAAAGTAAATCAACTTCAAACACTTATTATAGGTGGTGTTATTTATACAGATAATTATGGTAACGTAATTACTAATATTACTAAAAAATTATTTAACACTGTAGGTAAAGGACGTAATTTTACAATTACCGCTAAACGGAATTACTTTAAAAAAATATATAAAAGCTATAATGAAATTGTAGATTACTCAATTCCTATAGAAAAAAGAAATTATGATGGCGAAAAATTAGCTATTTTTAATTCTGCTGATTTTTTAGAAATTGCTATTTACAGAAGTAATTTAGAAAATGTAGGGGGTGCTTCATCATTATTAGGTTTAAATTATCGAGATACCGTTACTATTGAATTTGAAACTGTGGATTCACCCGAATTTATCACAATAAATTAATTATATGTTTGTACGAATTGTAAAAATGAGTTTTCATTCTGAGAAAACCGAAGAGTTCTTAACTAACTTCAATACCAAAAAAGAATTTATTAGAAATTCGACTGGCTGTCGTTTATTAGAATTATATAGAGATAAAAATAATTCGGATATCTTTTTTACTTACAGCTACTGGGAAACTGAGCAAGATTTAGAAAATTACCGAAATTCTGATTTATTTAAAGGCGTTTGGGCGCAAACCAAAATATTATTTAACGACAAACCAGTAGCCTGGAGCGTTGACAAAACCGTAAGTTTACCATAATGAATTATCCAACAAATTTCCCGTCACTATCTTCTGAAAGATTACTACTTCGTCAACTATCATTTAGTGACAAAAGAACTATTTTTAAACTACGATCTAACAAAGAAGTTAATAAATTGATTGTTAGAGACACACCTAAAAACTTAAATGATGCTGATTCATTTATTCAAGATTGCTTGGATGAATTTGAAAAAGGAAATCGAATTTTTTGGGCAATTCAGCATCAAGAAAACAATCAAATAATTGGTACCATTGTTTATCATAATATCAATGCTGAAAATAATTATGCTGAAATTGGTTATGAATTAAATCCCGATTTTCAAAATGAAGGCTTTATGAGTGAAGCTATGACTACGGTTTTAGAATATGGTAAAGCTATTTTAAAACTAAACACCATTGAAGCTTTTACACATAAAAATAATACAGCATCAATAACGTTATTAAAAAAACATCAATTTATTTTAGATGATGATGATTTATTTGATGGTAATACTATTTATCGCCTCGACATAAACCCAGCATAATGTACGCCATACTAAAAAAAGAATTCAACTCATTTTTTACATCACCAATAGCTTATTTAGTTATTGGGGTATTTTTAATTGTAAATGGATTATTTCTATGGGTTTTTAAAGATAATTTCAATATTTTAAATGCTGGTTTTGCTGATTTAAGTTCGTTTTTTTATTTAACCCCATGGATGTTCTTATTTTTAATTCCGGCTATTACCATGAAAAGTTTTGCTGATGAATTTAATAGCGGAACCATTGAAATTTTAAAAACAAAACCAGTAACCGATTGGCAAATCATATTGGGTAAATTTACAGCATCATTACTTTTAGTTTGTGTTGCCTTAATACCAACACTTGTTTATATTTATACCATTTACTCACTCGGAAATCCTGTAGGTAATTTAGATATTGGTAGTACCATAGGTTCATATTTAGGATTACTTTTTTTAACTGCAACGTATACTGCAATTGGGTTATTTACCTCTACACTTTCTAAAAATCAAATTGTAGCCTTTATTTTAAGTGTGTTTATTACTTTTATTTTTTTCTACGGATTTGATGCTGTAAGTAGCACTTTAGGTAACTCAATACAACAATTGGGAATTAACGAACACTTTAAAAGTATTAGCCGCGGAGTTATTGATACGCGCGATGTTATTTACTTTATAAGTGTTACTTTTTTCTTTTTATTCATCACCAAACAACAATTAAAAAATGAATAAGAAGCTACAACATATTGTCTTTACTTTTGTGGGACTATTATTGATAAACTACCTTTCAACATCAATCTATAAAAGATTCGACTTAACAAAAGATAAACGCTATACAATTTCTGATGTTAGTAAAAACATATTAGATAATATTGATAATACTGTTTTTGTTAACGTGTATTTAGAAGGCGATTTTCCTGCAGAATTTAAACGTTTACAAATTGAAACACGTCAGTTTTTAGAAGAATTAAAAGCGCAAAATTCAAACGTTTTATTTCGTTTTGTAAATCCTGATAACATCCGAGAGCGTTTAATAAAATCGGGGATGATGCCTAGCCAATTAACCGTTGAAGAAGATGGCAAATTATCAGAAGCTATTATTTTTCCTTGGGCAGAAATTACTTTAGGTAAAAAAACCGAACTGGTTTCTCTTTTACCAAATTCGGTAGCAAAAACACAAGAAGATCAGTTACAAAATGCCATTGAAAAATTAGAATATTCTTTTACGAATGCAATTCACAATATTACTAAAACAACAAAGCAAAAAATTGCCGTAATTTCAGGTAATGGTCAACTAGATGACATTTATTTATATAGTTTGCTTAGTGTGGTTGGCAAAAAATATCATCTTGCAAAATTTACCTTAGATAGTGTTGCTGAAAATCCAAAAAAAACACTTACAGATTTAACAAAATACGATTTAGCAATTATAGCAAAGCCAACCGAGCGTTTTACCGAACAAGAAAAATTTACCTTAGATCAATTTATTACCAGTGGAGGTAAATCTCTTTGGATGATTGACCAAAATTATGCCGATACTGATAGTTTATACAACGAAGGAAAAATGTTGGCTTTTCCGCGCGATTTAAATTTAACCGATTTATTGTTTAGTTATCAAGTTCGTGTAAACAATAAATTAATACAAGATTTATATTCGGCTAAAATTCCGTTAGCAACAGGTAATTTAGGCAATCAAGCACAATTTCAACACTTAAACTGGTTTTATCATCCGTTTGTAAACGGAAATCCTTATCATCCAATAACAAAAAATATTGCTCCGGTTCGTTTTCGTTTTACTACGCAAATAGATACTTTAAAAGGTAACATAAAAAAAACACCTTTATTAATAACCTCTGTTTTAACAAAAAAAATCGGAACTCCTAATTTTGTAGAGTTGCAAAGTATAACCAAACAACCTAAAGAAAACGAATTTAACAGTGGACCGCAACTTTTAGGTGTTTTGTTAGAAGGTAGTTTTAATTCTGCTTACAAAAACAGAACAAAACCGTTTGATACGCCACTTTTTAAAGCAAAAAGCAATGCTAATAAAATGATTGTTATTGCAGACGGAGATGTTGCTAAAAATCAAATTTTAAAAGGAAAACCACACGATTTAGCATTAGATAAATGGACTGGTGAACAATTTGGAAATAAAGAATTTTTAATAAATACAATTGATTATTTACTAGATGATTCAGGACTTATCGAACTACGAAATAAAACAGTAACTATAAACTTACTAAACAAACAAAAAGCATTTACCGAAAAGCGTTTTTGGCAGTTTATAAACATTGGAGTTCCGTTAATTTTACTAGCTATATTTGGCTTTGGTTTTACTTATTTTAGAAAAAGGAAATATGCTAAATAGATAATAAATCGTCGTGAATAAAAGTATAACCTAAAGCTTGTTGTATTTTTTTAGAACTGATAATTTTCCACTGATAAACCTCGTTGTTTTCAAATTCTGGAACTTCAAAATCGCTTCTTAACTTAGCTAAAGTATAAAACTCTCTTCTTGTTGGATGATGGTTAGAACATGCATTAAAAGTTTCACCCCAACAATTCTGATCAATAATTGTATGGATAATTTCTATGCAATCGTCTTTATGAATCATATTTACAAAACCTTTTGGTTGCGGGATTTTTCTTCCATTTTTAAACCAATTACTTGGTTGTCTTACATCTCCAAATAAACCTGCAAAACGAATAATAGTAGTTTCGAAAAAAGTATTTTCTCTAAATAAATTTTCTATTTCTGTTAAAGGAGTTTTTAAAACTTCATCTTCTTCTGTCATGATTTTATTAACTCTTCCATAAACTGAGGTAGAACTAATAAATATTATTTTTTGAATTGGAGAGTTTTCTATTTGGGTGATTAAATTTTTAAAACCATCAACATCTTTAGAAGTAATTGCTATAATTAAAATATCTGAATTTAAGAAAGTATCAAACTCTTCAAACTCAGAAATATTAACAATATAAGGTGCTATTCCGTTAACTTCTAAAAGATCTAATTTTTCTTCAGAAGTTGTAGAGCCTTTTACTTTATATCCTTCATTTAATAAAGAAACTGCTAATGATTTTCCCAACCATCCACAACCTAAAATACTAACGTTTATCATCGCAACAATTATCATCTTTTACAAACTTACATGAAATTACCGCTAATAAAGCTCCTAAAATTGGTGCTAAAATATACAGCCATAAATGTTCGTAATGACCAGAAACTAATGCCGGAGCAATAGAACGTACAGGATTCATAGATGCTTTTGTCATTGGACCCGCAAACATGGCTTCTAACAAAACCACTCCTCCAATAGCAATACCTGCCATTACTCCTACTTCTTTACTACCTGTTGATACATTTATTATAGTTAGCATTAAAAAGAAGGTTAATAAAAACTCTAAAATAAAAGCGCGCCAAGGTTCAATTGATGGAATTGTAGCTCCGTAATATTCGCTTGCAGGAAATAAAACCCATAAAATACAACTTGCTAAAATAGCACCTATTAACTGAGCGATTATATATTTAGGAACTTCTTTCCATGAAAACTTTTTAGCAAATGCAAAAGCAATAGTAACTGCCGGATTAAAATGTGCTCCCGATATTTCACCAAAAGCATAAATCATTGCCATAACAATTAATCCCCAAGTAATTGCAACTCCAGTATGCGTTAAATCTATACCATTTGTAATTTCACTTATTGTCATTGCACCTGTACCACAAAATACTAAAGCAAAAGTTCCTATTAATTCCGAAATATATTTTTTCATACTGCAAATATCAGTTAAAAACTTGGTTTATATTTTAAGTTTTCATTAACATTTAACTCAAATATTACTCGTAATTTTAACATCACAATAAAAACAAACCAATTATCATGAAAAAATTAGTTTTAAGCTTATTTGTAGCTGCACTTACATTAACTACAAATGCACAAATAAAAACTCCAGCTCCTAGCCCATCGTCTAAGTTAGAACAAGCAGTAGGGTTATCGGATGTTACTGTTGAATATTCTAGACCAGGAATGAGAGGAAGAACTATTTTTGGAGACTTAGTTCCTTACGGTAAAGTATGGAGAACTGGAGCTAACCAAAATACTAAAGTTACTTTTAGTACTGATATTACTATTGATGGAAAAGTATTAAAAAAAGGTACCTATGCTTTATATACTAAACCTGGTAAGACTTCTTGGGAAGTAATTTTTTATTCGGATGCCAACAACTGGGGAACTCCTAAAAAGTGGGATGATAAAAAAGTAGCATTATCTACTACAGTAAAAGCTGATATGATGCCTATGAAAATAGAAACTTTTACCATGACTATTGATGATATTACAAACAACTCTGCTGTTTTAGGTTTGCTATGGGAAAACGCTTATGTTGGTGTAAAATTTAACACGCCTACTGATAAAGCTGTTGAAGCTAGTATTGCAGCAACAATGAATGGGCCTAAAGCTGGTGATTATTACTCAGCTGCTGTATATTATTTACAAAGCAACAAAGACATTAAAAAAGCAGCTACATGGATTAACAAAGCTGTTGACATGACAAAAGATCAACCTCGTTTTTGGTATTTACGTCAGCAATCTTTAATCTTAGCAA
Source organism: Tenacibaculum soleae (assembly GCA_938002045.1). Classification (GTDB taxonomy): domain Bacteria; phylum Bacteroidota; class Bacteroidia; order Flavobacteriales; family Flavobacteriaceae; genus Polaribacter; species Polaribacter soleae_A. Next base: position 75,971 of record CALLBA010000022.1, on the reverse strand, counting down.
AAGCTGGAGATAAAAAAGGAGCAATTAAAGCTGCAAAAGCATCATTAGCTGGTGCTGAAAAAGCTGGAAATGCTGATTATATTAAAATGAATAAAGAGTTCTTAGCAAAAATGTAATTACTTCATTTAATTTATACAAAAAAGGCTGTCTGAAAAGACAGTCTTTTTCTTTTTTAATAATTTTTATACACCTTAAAAAAACAAATAGTAATTTTGTTTTATGAAAAAATCAATAGCCATAATTGGTGGTGGCCCTTCAGCACTTTTTACTGCTGCTTTTTTAGATTCAAATAAATTTGACATTATAATTTATGAAAAAAAGAAGTCGTTAGGACGAAAATTCTTAGTCGCTGGTGATGGTGGGTTCAACCTTAGCCATGGTGAGCATATTGATAAAATAATTACCCGCTATACACCAACTTCATTTCTTAAAAATGCACTATTAAATTTCACAAATGAAGACTTACGTAATTGGTTATTATCTATTAATATTCCCTCTTTTATAGGAAGTAGTAATCGTATTTATCCTAAAAAAGGAATAAAACCAATCACCGTTCTTGCTAACATCAAAAAGTTTTTAATTGATAAAAATGTACAGTTTCTATACAATTATGAATGGAAAGGTTGGAGTGATAAAAGTGAATTGATTTTTAATGACAATAAAATTGTAAGAGCTGATTATACTATTTTTTCGTTAGGCGGTGCTAGTTGGAAAATTACTGGATCAGAAGGTAATTGGACGGATAATTTTAAGGAGAAAGATATAAATACACTTCCTTTTTTACCTGCTAATTGTGCTTATAAGGTAAATTGGAAAAGCGATTTCATATCTAAAAATGAAGGACTGCCTTTAAAAAATATTGCACTTTCTTGTTTAGATAAAAAACAAAAAGGGGAATTGGTAATTACCAAATTCGGGCTAGAAGGAAACGCTATTTATGCCTTAAGTTCTGAAATACAATCACAACTTTCTAAACACAAAAAAGCAACTGTCTTTTTAGATTTAAAACCTATGTTTAGTCTTAATGAACTTACTCATAAAATAAACACTTCGCAGTTAAGAACAACAACCGACATTCTTAAAAAAACACTTAAATTAAGTTTACCACAAATTGAATTGCTAAAAACAATTTTAAGTAAAGAAGAGTTTACTGATAAAACAATTCTTTCATCAAAAATTAAAGCTTTACCAATTACTATTAATGCTGCTGCTAAAATTAACGAAGCAATATCAACTACCGGTGGAATTTCTTTAAACGAAGTCACTGAAAATTTCGAGTTCAAAAAAATAAAAAACAGTTATTGCATCGGCGAAATGTTGGATTGGAACGCGCCAACTGGTGGCTATTTATTACAAGCCTGTTTTAGTATGGGCGCTTATCTTGCTAAACATCTGAATAAAAACAAGTCGTAAAACTTACTTTAAACTTTTTCGCATATTTAGTAAATGTTTTCGAAATCCTGCTTTTTCATAAGCTCTAATTGCACTAGGATTATCAGCATACACGTCTAACCGAACTTCATATATATTATTAGAAATTGCCCAAGTATATAAATCGTCAATAATTAATTTGTTAATGCCTTTACCTCGATGTGAATTTGCAACAAACATAAAACCTAAATAAATCATATTTTGATGCTTTAAATATGATTTGGCTTCTTGTATTCTTCCATATCCAGAGCCTACAACTTTTTCATTATCTACTGCTACAATTACTGCTACCTCATCAGATAAAATCATTGCTTTTATATCGTAATATGATATTTTTTCATCTTTTAAAGTAGCATCAAAAGGTCTTTCAAAATTAATTAGCGCTTGCTCAAATTCTAAAAGGGTTGGTAAATCTATTAAAGTAGCTCTTCTTGTTTTAATCATTTTTATTTTTTCTTAAAAAATAACTGTATTAAAGAAGCTATTAAAATTACGAATCCACATCCTAAAGCGTTTAGCCATAAAAACGGTAACCAATCAGCTTTCCAAACAAAAATTATAAGTAATTGTGTAATAATGGCTGCTATAAAAACGGCATTCGATTTTACAAACTTAAAGAAGAAGGCTAATAAAAAAATTCCTAAAACATTACCATAAAAAATAGAACCAATTATATTTACTAATTGAATTAAATTATCAAACAAATTAGCAACACAAGCCACTAAAATTGCTAAAATTCCCCATCCGAAGGTAAACCATTTTGTCATTTTCACATAATGCGCTTCGTCATATTCATTAGCAACATTACGTTTATACAAATCAATTACGGTAGTACTAGCCAAGGCATTTAACTCTGATGCTGTTGATGACATGGCTGCAGATAAAATTACTGCTAACAACAATCCTATTAATCCTTTTGGTAAATTGTGTAATATAAAATGGATAAAAACATAGTCTTTATCATTCGTTTCTACTAAGGCATCAGCTTTTGTAATAATTGTTTTTGCTTGTTTTTTTATCGATTTATCTTGTTCGTTTAATGCTTGTAGTTGTTTTTTGTTTTCGGCAGTTAAACCTTCAAAAATTAAAACTTTCTTTTGATTTTCTATATCGATGTGTTTATCTGCTAAAACCTTGTATTCTGAAACGTATTTTGAATTTACAACAGCTTCATTTGCTTTTGGATTAAAATTTAAAGGTGATGTATTAAACTGATAAAACACAAATACCATTACTCCTACCAATAAAATAAAAAATTGCATTGGCACTTTTAGCAATCCGTTAAAAATTAATCCTAACTGACTTTCACGTACCGATTTTCCTGATAAATAACGTTGTACTTGACTTTGATCGGTTCCGAAATAAGAAAGCATCAAAAATGTTCCGCCTAAAATCCCTGTCCAAACTGTATAGCGATTATTTAAATCCCAAGAAAAATCTAAAACTTGCATCTTATCAGAAGCTCCTGCAATTTCTAATGCTTTGGTAAACGTAATTCCGTCTGGTAAGTACTGAAGAATTAAATAAAAAGCAATAAACATTCCTGCAAAAATTACTGCCATTTGTTGTTTTTGAGTAACGCTTACTGCTTTTGTACCACCAGAAACAGTGTAAACAATTACCAAAAACCCGATGATGATATTTAGTGTAATTAAATCCCAACCTAAAACAGCCGATAAAATAATTGCTGGTGCAAAAATGGTTATTCCTGCTGCTAATCCTCTTTGAATTAAAAATAAAATAGCGGTTAAAGTTCTTGTTTTTTTATCAAAACGACCTTCTAAATACTCATAAGCTGTATATACTTTTAGTCGATGATATATCGGAATAAACACTAAACAGATAATTACCATGGCGATTGGCAATCCGAAGTAAAACTGTACAAATCCCATTCCGCTATGAAATGCTTGTCCTGGTGTTGATAAAAAAGTAATGGCACTTGCTTGTGTCGCCATTACCGACAAACCAATCGTCCACCATTTACTGTCGTTTCCTCCTTTAATATACTCTTCTACATTATTTCTTCCACGTGTTTTCCAAACTCCGTAAAAAACAATAAATAATAATGTTAACGAAAGTACAATCCAATCTATAGTTTGCATATTCTAATTCGTGTATAAGTTAGTAATAATATAAAATAATACGATGTAAACTACATTTGCAAGCAACACTAGGGTGTACTCTTTTTTCCAAGTATATTTTTGTGGATTCATTTATTTTATTGGTTTTTCATAAAAAGAAGCATCTAATGAAGCTTTACTTAATAAAGGTAATAAAAAATGAGTAGGCGCTCTCGCTGGTTCCGTTGGGTTACTTTGTTCATCTTTTTGGTACCAAGTTAAGGATTTTGGTAATAAAAACCCATTTACATTTTCCCAATCGTTATATCTTATTATACTTGTTTTACTAGAAGTTTCTTTACTAAAATAAGTAACCGTATAGGCTAACCAACTCATTTCTTTAGTAACCTCATCATAATACATATAATAGTTATCATCTGGTGATGAGCCTACATTTGATTGATACGAAATTTTAATTCCTGGATATTTTTTTCCTTCAAACTCTAATGGTTTTGTTTCTGAATATACAATTCCATCATCAGCCAAAACAAAAGGCATTGCGTAAAAATAGAAGTATAAATTGTAATAAAACTTCGGGTCTTTTTTATATTTAGTGGTATCAGAAACCCAAACATTGTTACCATCAAATCCTAAAGAATATTCTTTCGAGTTAATTATTGTTTTTCTTGAATGTAAATCTGTGGTATGCTCCTGATCGTTTAAGCTAAAAGATAACGTTTTCATTTTTTGCCAATTATTAATTCCGCCATGTTTTTTTAAAACTTCAGATAGAACTTTCGGGTATGCTTTTGGTTTAACTAGTTTTTCTTTAGAAATTTCTTCTATAACTTCTTTTTTTGACGCTGTTTTACAAGTCACAACTAATAAACCGATAACTATAACTACGAGTATTTTTTTCATGTAAATTGATTTGTTGTATTCTGTCGGAATAACTTGATAAAATTACATAAAAAAGAAAAACTCTTTGGTTTATTTACCAAAGAGTTTAATAAAAATGAAAAATATTTTTAATTATCTGTCAACATTTCCATAAAAGCTACTAATTCTTTTATTTCTTTTTCTGTTAAATTTAACTCATCTACTGGTAATGTTTGATGCGTTAAATTAAAACCCAAACCATTTCCGCCTCCTTTATTATAAAAATCGATTACTTGAGGTAATGTTTCAAAAACTCCATTATGCATGTAAGGTGCTGTTTTAGCAATATTCCTAACTGTTGATGTTTTAAAAAAATGTTTTCTATTTGCTGTTTTAAATAAATTATAACGACCTAAATCATTACTCACAACCGAATTATTTAATGTATCATTAGGTACTCCTAATAACTCAAATTCTGTTTCGGTGAAATTTGGAGGAACAGTTCCGTTAAAAACAGGTGCAAAATGACAGGTAGCACATTTTGCTTTTCCTGTAAAAAGATTAAATCCATTTATTTCACTCTTAGTAATTGTGTTTTCTTTATTATTGATATTGTTATCAAACTTTGAGTTAAATTTATTTAAACTTCTTATATAAGTAGCGATCGCGTGCCTTACTGTATTACTGTTTATTTTTCCTTTATAAATTTTATTAAAACTGTTTACATAGGTACTATCGTTTTTAACGGCATTTTTCATGGTTTCTAAATCACTATGAAATTCGTTTTTATTTTTAACAACAGCAGCAACTTGCCCTTCTAAACTTCCTGCCCTACCATCGTAAAAAAAACTTTGTTGCAATGCTGCATAAGTTACTGTTGGCGTATTTCTTGTTTGTTTTGGAAACGTTTTTAATCCATCTGTAAAAGCTTTTTCTTTATGATGACAAGTAGCACAACTCATATCTTTATTTATAGATAATTGTTTGTCATTAAAAAGTTGCTCTCCTAAAGCTATTTTTTCTTTTTTAAAATTACTTTTATCAATATAATCTGAAAAGAAATCAACATTAAATGTGTTTGATGAAAACAATGAAGTCATATCGTTTTTAAAAGCTAATTCGAAAGGAAAAGTAACTTGCCAATCTTTTTGAGTTTTAACTAATAATTTTAACTGTTTATGAGTGTGATTTTTAATAAAATGATATCTATCAAAAGTATTAAAATTTCCTTGTAAACTTGTTTTTGTTTGTTGAATTTCTGTTTGCCAAGCCTCTAATAATTCTGGGTTTATAAAATGACCTTTATAAGTATCTAGTATTTTTTCAATTGCTGTATATACTATATTAGACTCTTGTAAAGATTGTTCTAATACAGGTGAATCAAAACCTGTAATACCAGTAACAGCAACACGAACAATGGCGTCACGAAGTAACCATAAAACATGATATTTTTTTAAGTTTAATTTTACATTACTTTCTATTAAACCTAACCTATTTTTTGTTTTATTTACTGCTTGATTAATTTGTTTTTCATTAACCTCATTATCATACAACAACTCTTCTATAACTTGAAAACCAAACGGAGTGTTAATTTTAATATCTGTTGCATCTTCTTCTTCTACTTTAAGAATATTTGGTGCGTTTAATGATTTATAATTGCTTTTATCTGTAAAAGCTAAAACAGGTTCTAATTGCTTAAAAGATGTACGTGCTTTTTGATAAAAAAACTGTTTGTTTTTTAATGATTTAACAGCTAATAAACTGTCTAAATTAACTATAGCTACCTGTAATTGTTTTGTATAAACCTCTTCTAAAATTGTAGTTTCGGTTACTTTAACATATTGCTTTTCAGTTTTACAAGACATTAATAACATAAGCAAAAAACATGCGCCTAAAACGCATGCTTTTTTAATAAGTATTTGGGGAACATTCATACTATCTATCTAAACCTTGAATAATATACATTTGGCTTCCTTCTGATCTTGCTATACTAGGGTCAATTGCTTTAGGATCGGTAAAATTAGGATTATCCCATCCGTGATTTTGAGTAATCACTATAAAAGTGTCATCAACACCAATTGTTTCAGAAACATCTATCATACCAGTAATTTCCCAAGGTTTTGTTACATTACCAACACCTGCCGCTGCAGCAGTTTCTTGATCACATTCTAAAACCGTTTTTAGGCTTCCTGAATTTAAATCGTATTGATACAAACGCGCATAATGTGTTTTATCTGCATTATCAAAATAACCGTTTGGATCCTCTTGAATGTATGCATAATTTTCTGTTACAACAATATTATCTGGACTGTGAAATGTTTTTGCTTTTCCGTTTGGTAAATCACCATCTAGCACACATGTAATTGTTCCAACTCCTGAAGGATTATTTTCATTTAAAGTTACTTTATAAATACGTCCATAAAAAGTACCTTTTCCTGCCAATCCATCTTTTTTACGCCCCGTAACACAAAAGTAAATTTCTCTGTTATTTTTAGCAGAACCTCTTCTCCAATCAATATCTTCTAAACGAGAGAATCCCATAACTCCTTTTGTTTTAGCTTCAGCATCTAACAAAGAAATTTCAGTTTCGTTTAGCTGCACAAAATCAATCGGGTATGATTCTCCTTCTTTCATATCCATTTCATAATTAACTTCAGTATCTAATACGCGTAATCCGAATAAATTACCTCCGTACAAATCACCTCTATTACCTACATACATTCCTAATTGTCCTGATGGTGTTTCATTATCTGCATGATCATCACCAATAAAAGCAACGGTTTTATCTTGATAAGCGTCTTTACCTATTACTACTGCATTTTCTGTAGACCATTGTCCAAATGCATTTAACATGTTTGCAAAAGATGCTGAAGAAGCATCTCTATACGGATCAGTGGCAAAAACTCCTTTTGAAGCTCCTCCCCATTCACCTCCAGAAAGATACATTGGTCCAAAACCGTGTTCTTGTGGTGTAATTAAACTTCCTGAACATTGTGCTGTATAAGCAGTTGCCTCAGCATTTAAAATATATTCACCTCCTACTGGTTTAAAAGTTTCATCTAAAGTGATGCGTGCTATAGAATAATCTCCTTCAATATTATTAATTAAAGTAAAAGTATTGTTTGCATTTTTTAGTAAGCCCGCTCCATCAGCTAACGAACCATAAACAAAGTTTGGTGTGTTAGTTAATTTATCTTCTGAAGATAGTAATGGATAAATAGTAACATTAGAAAATGCTGGATCTAATTTTAAATAACTATCGGTTTTAGAATGCGCTGCTAATTTTACCAAACCTGTTGATGAACCGTTTCCTGGTTTTTCATCTACATCATCACACGAGGTTAAGCTAATAGCTGTAAAAGCACTTAATAAACCTACTTTAATTAAATTTTTCATTGTATTGTTTTTGTTTCGTTTTTATGATGCAAAACAACAATACATACTTTACCAAATTACTATGTGAGTTTTAATTGTAGTTGATTAAAACGTTACCTGTTTTAATTAATCTTAAACAAAAGAGATGTAATATTTTATAAAAAATAGTTTTCATTAACTAAAAACTTCCCTTTTTTTAACACTTAGTTAATAGCTACTCATTTTACAAAAACAATCTAAATCTTAACTAACTATACATCAACAATAAAAAATAGTTTTACTTTCTAACACTTCTTTTATAATTTCTTAACACAATTGATATCTTAATATTTTAAATTTTTGCCTGATAAGTATACAAGTCATAATACCTTCCTCCTTTAGCTATTAATTCATCATGTGTTCCGCGCTCTGCAATACTACCGTTTTCAATCACCAATATTTGATCTGCTTGTTTTATTGTACTTAATCGGTGCGCAATTACAATGGTGGTTCGTTCGTTCATTAACTCTGATAAGCTTTTTTGAATTAACGCCTCACTTTCTGTATCTAAACTAGAGGTAGCTTCATCTAAAATAATAATTTTGGGATTTGCCAAAATAGCTCTTGCAATTGCCAAGCGTTGACGTTGGCCTCCCGATAATTTTACACCTCTTTCACCAATTAAGGTATCTAATCCTTCATCAAAACGATCGGTAAATTCATTTACATAAGCTGCTTTTACGGCATACTTTAATTCTTCTTCTGTGGCATTTGGCCTTGGAAACAAAATATTTTCTCTAATAGTTCCTTCAAATAAAAATTCATCTTGTAAAACCACCCCTAAATTTTTACGATAGCTACTTAATTTTATTTTAGATACATCTTGATTATCAATAGTAATTACTCCTGATTTTGGATTTAAAAAAGTTGCTGATAAGCCTGCAATAGTTGATTTACCAGAACCCGAACTTCCTACCAAAGCAGTTACCGTACCTTTTGGCACTTCGAAACTAATATTATTTAACACCTGTTTTCCTTCTTCATACGAAAAAGAAACGTCGTCAAATTTTATGGTTCCATCTACCTCATTTAACTCAACAGTTCTTGCTATATCATCTTCTTCAGCTTCCATATTCATCAATTCTTCAGTTCTATCTAACCCTGCCAAAGCCTCTGTTAATTGACTACCTATATTACTCATTTGTACAATCGGTGCAATCATTAAACCTAATAAAAATGTAAATGATAAAAAATCACCAACGGTTAATTCGCCAACCATAATTTTATAACCACCAATTCCCATAATTCCCGTAGAAGCAATTCCTAATAAGAATGTTGCCGAACTTGTCATGATTGCAGTTGCTGTTAAACTCTTTTTTACATTTTGAAATAAAAGTGCTACTCCTTTTTCAAATGTTTCATTTTCTTGTTGTTCTGCATTAAACGCTTTTATAACTCTTACTCCTGCCAAGGTTTCTGTTAAACGCCCTTTAACTTCGGCATTAATTACACCTCTGTTTCTAAAAATAGGTCTGATATATTTAAAGGCTTTTAAAGCTACTAAACCGAATACAATTACAGGAATCAATACAAATAAGGTCATTGACCAACTAATATTTATCAATAAAATTAAAGAAATAACAGCTGTAATGGTTCCTCCTACTAACTGAACTAAACCGGTTCCTATTAAATTACGAACCCCTTCAACATCACTCATAATTCTAGAAACCAATGCTCCTGACTTTGTATTATCAAAAAAACTAATTGGTAATGACAATACTTTTTTCTGAACCTGTGCTCGTAATTCTGAAATTAAATATTGTGCTTGTACACTTAAAATTCGAGTTAATAAAAATGATGTAGTTGCTTGTATTAAAATAGCTGCGCCAACAACAAATAATAAATTGTACAATTGGTTGTAATCTTTATTCGGAATTACATCATCTAATAATGATTTAATTTTTAGCGGAGCTACCAAACCTGCCAACCTACTTATTACAATTAAAACCAAACCTATTAAAACCAAGTTTTTACGTGGCCAAATAATGGTTTTAAATGCTTTTCCTATTGATACTTTAGGTTTCTTTTTATTATCTTTTGATGATGTATGTTGCTGCATGTTTTTTTTATTGAAGATACTATTTATCGTCAAAACACATGCCATATATAGTAAGTATGACACAATTACAAAACACAATTTAAAAGCACTCTTTATTTAAGCTTTATTAGTTTTACCTTATCTAAAACCACCATAATAAAGTAAGTAATATCTATTTCGTGCCAACGTACTCCTCCAAAATTTGCACGTCCACCATGAGCATGATGATTGTTATGATACCCTTCACCCATCATTAAAAAATCGAATGGTAATAAATTTTTAGAAGTATCACTTACTTTAAAATTTACATAACCGTAAATGTGTGCAAACCAATTAATAATAACTCCGTGGATTGGTGCCATTAAAAAAGCGACTGGTAAAAATAACCATTGCCACCAATCTGTTGCAAAAAACATAAAAAACACAACATATAATGCTCCCCAAGTTAATCTAGAAAATTTTGAGCTTGCAAAATTGTCAAAGCTTTTCCATTGCGGTACATTTTTAGTAAACTTATCCTCAATCGCTATTCTTTGATTATTAATATCTTGATAAATATTTTTAGTCCGCCACATCATTTTAAACAAATTTTCATCATATTTTGGTGAGTGTGGATCTTTTGCTGTATCAGCATACGCATGGTGTAATCGATGCATTACTCCGTAGCCATAAGCGCTTAAATAATTAGAACCTTGAAAAAACCAGGTAAGCACAAAACATACTTTTTCTGCAAACTTCGACATCGTAAAAGTTTGATGTGCTGCATATCTATGTAAAAAGAATGTTTGAAAAAATAAGCCTGAATACCATAAAAAAATCATAAAAATTACTATTGTCATTCTAGTTAGTTTTAGAATGCAAAGAACCAATTTTAGTGTGGCAATAAAAATGAACCTAAGTTAAGTAATTCGCTTTCTAATTCGGCTTAAAGCTTGCGCGGTAACTCCAATATAAGAAGCTATGTATTTTAATGGAATTTCTTTAATCAACTTAGGGCGTTCGTCAAATAATTTTAAATAACGCTCTTCAGCTGTTTCGTTTAATAACGATTGTTCTCTTTTAGATTTTATTAAATATAATCGTTCAGATGATAATCTTCCTAAAGCATTACCAATACTTGTTTTACTATACACTTCTTGTAAATCATCGTATGAAATACTCCACATTTCAATATCTGTAAGAGCTTCTAGCTCATACAATGAAGGTTGTTGTGTTAAAAACGAATCATAGGCACTTACAAACTCGTTGCTAAAACAAAACCCAAAAGTAATTTCCTTCTCTTTATCTTCTTTAGGAATATAAAAACGCACAACTCCTTTATTAATAAAAGAAATATGATTTTCAACTTCTCCTATCTTTAAAATTTTTGTGCGTTTTTTAATTTTTATTAGCGCTAATTTAGAGGTAAAAAACTTCCAATCATTATCATTAATCGTTAATGATTTTTCTAAATAAGTTCTAATATTTACAATGCTCATTAGAGTTATAATATTCTTTTTATATTAATGCAATATACAACACCTAGTCTTTTTTAAAAACTAATTTGATTGATATAACCAATAAGCTATCTTACTCATTTAAATAAGTTTGTATTTTGTGTTCTTTTACTTCTTTAAAAGACATAATAAAACTTCTTGTTTTAAAACCCTGTATGTTTCAATGTGTTTTAAATACAAATGCCTTGCACTCTCATGCTCATCTAAATAAAATGCATTACAAGCAACATCATCACATTCATTTAAATTTTCAGTTTCATTTCTTACTTTATAAAGCTTAGTTAATGTTTCTGAATTTTTTAAAATCATTAATAACAAACTATCTCTTAAATTTCTATTTTTAATTAAGTTTGATGATATCTTAGCTAAAACATCACATTCATTTGTTATATAATTTATGTGAGAAATCCACATATCTAATTCTTTAAAACTTCTTATTTGAATAACTTTATTTTCAGTATCATTATATATATTCAATTCCATCTTTTTTCATTTTACTAGTTTAATCTTTAATAAACTACTTTTTCTATGGAAAAATTCCACGTTGTACATAAGCTTTTTCAATACGTTCTATTGCTATTACATATGCAGCTGACCTCATATCTAACTTTCTTTTTGTTGACAAGTTTAATACTTTAATAAAAGTTTCTCGCATTTTTTTATCTAGCCTTGCTATAATCTCATCCAATCCCCATAACTCACCATTTCTGTTTTGTAACCATTCAAAATAACTTGCTATTACACCACCTGAATTACATAAAATATCAGGAATGATATCAACCTCTTTATCTAATAAAATTCTTTCTGCTTCAACTGTCGTTGGTCCATTGGCTCCTTCTGCAATTAAAGAGGCCTTTATTTTTGATGCATTTTCTTTTGTTATTTGATTACCTAATGCAGCAGGAATACATATATGGCAATCTAAACCAAAAAAATCTTCATTTTTTATTTCTTCTGCATTTAAAAACCCAACAATACTTCCATTATTAAATTTTGCATACTCAAACAAATCTTTTACATTAATTCCTTTGAGGTTTGCAATCGAACCTAAAGCATCTTGTACTCCTACCATTTTTGCGCCTTCTTTTTCTAAAAAATGAGCTGCCCAAAAACCAACATTTCCAAATCCTTGAACTATAAATTTTTTATCTAAAAGACTAATTCTTCTTTGTTCTGCCCAAAATTTTATATTTAAAAAAACACCAAAACCTGTTGCTCTATCTCTTCCTTCTAATCCTCCTGACCCTATGGGTTTTCCTGTGACAATATGTTGATTTTTTGATCGTTCTGCTGGTGCTTTTGTTGACATATATGTATCTGCAATCCAAGCCATTGTTTGTGCATTTGTATTTACATCAGGTGCAGGAATATCATGTTCTGGTCCAATGTTATCTCCAAGAGCGTATGTAAAACGCCTAGTGATTCTTTCTAATTCTGATTGAGAATACTTTTTAGGATCTATTTGTATTCCCCCTTTTGCTCCACCATAAGGCAGCCCTGTTAAAGATGTTTTCCAGGTCATCCACATAGCTAAAGCTTTTACCGCATCAATATCTATTGTTGGATGATAACGTAATCCTCCTTTATAAGGTCCCAAAGCATTATTGTGCTGCACTCGGTATCCTTTAAAAACCTCTACCTCTCCATTATCCATACGAACAGGAAAATTAATAATTAACTCATTATTTGTTATTCCTAATATTTTTTTAATATTCGGATTTAAGTTTACCAAATCAGCTGCTGTATCAAACTGTTTCATTACGTTTTGAAGCATCCCTTGCTTTGACTCTTCTTTTTGTTTTAATTCTTTTGTTAAAATCATTTTTAAAGATTAAATAAGTTCTAATTCTTTTTTTCTTTTGATTGTTTTTAAATCTTCAACATCTAAAGTAACAGTATTATTATTAGGTCTTTTTTCTTGATTAAACTCATTACAAGACCAAATAAATATATTATTTGATGTTAAATTACAAAAGTCAACATCTATACATGTACTGCATAAACTTCTTTTATTAACGTCCATAAATTATATTGTTTTAATATAATTACATATTGGCAACAGATGTACCAAAATATGTTTTCAAAAAAAAAGAAAAATCAACAACCTAAAAAACAAATAGTTATACAGTTTAAATATTTTCTAACAAATTATAAAACTGAGGATTAATTACCCAATGGTGCATTTTTACCCGATTTTACTTTAAGCGCTCTCGAAGTGTTTTTCTATCAATTTTAAGAATTTCAGCAGCTTTAGTTTTATTGTTATTTACAGCTGCTAAAACTTGAGTTATGTATTTTTTTTCAAACTCTTTTAAAGAGATTAGTTCTTGGGTTTTAGAAAAATCTATTTGATATTTGATATAATCAGGAAGATCAGATACTTCAACTGATTTATCACACATAATTACTGCTCGTTGAATTACGTTTTCTAACTCTCTAATATTTCCAGGCCAATGATGCCTTTCTAATATTTTTACTGCTGCCGAATTTATTTTTAGGTATCGGTCTTTATATTCTATCCCATATTTAAAAAGAAACTTTTCAATCAATAAAGGAATATCTGAAATTCTTTCCGCTAATGTTGGTATGTTTATTTGAACAACTGTTAATCGATAATACAAATCTTCTCGAAATTTTCCTTTTTTCACCAATTCTTGTAAATTAATATTGGTTGCAGCAATTACTCGAACATCAATTTTTTCTACTTTTTGTGAACCTACTCTTACAACTTCTTTTTCTTGTAAAACCCTAAGTAAACGTAATTGCGTAGCTGTAGATGCATTTCCTATCTCATCTAAAAACAAGGTTCCTTTATTTGCTGCCTGAAAAAAACCCTCTCTATTTGATTCAGCCCCTGTAAAAGCTCCCTTTACATAACCAAATAATTCTGATTCTAATAAATTTTCTGGTATTGCCCCACAGTTTACAGCAATAAATGGTTGTGAAGAAAATTCACCCTGATAATGTATAGATCTTGCTACTAGTTCTTTACCTGTACCACTTTGTCCGGATATAAATACCGTAGCTTTATTATTTTTAAGTCTATCTATTACATCAGTAACTTTTTTCATTGCTTCTGATGAACCTATTAAATCTCCGTAAGAGTTTTTTTTAATATTTTTATTTACAGAAATACATTTTTGAGGCTTTAAATTATTTTTTAGCGATTTTAATATTGCTAATTTTAATTCATCTTTTGTAAATGGTTTGGTAATATAATCTACCGCACCTGATTTCATAACCTCTAATGCGCCATCGATAGAGGGAAAACCTGTAACTACTAATTTTGGAATGTTAGGAAAATGTTCTGAACTATATTTTATTAATTCTAACCCATCAACATCTGGCATTTGCAAATCTGTAATTAACAAATCAATCGTTTTACTTTGTAATATTTGCAATGCTTCTTTTACCGATATAGCTTTGTATGTGTGATAATTTAACGATAGTAAATGACGTTGAATGAGTTCTAATATTTGAATATCATCATCAACAATTAATATATTTTCTTTTTCTAACATTAACTCTTATTTTTTGGAAAATTAATTACAAAGGTTGTTCCTTTCGGAGTATTTTGTACATGCTTTATAGTTCCTTTATGACTTTTTACAATTCCATGAACAACACTTAATCCTAATCCAGAACCTTCTCCTACTGGTTTTGTTGTAAAAAAAGGGTTAAAAATACTTTCCGATATACTTAAAGGAATTCCTACTCCTTCATCTGAAATTTTTAATATTACATCTTCTTTTGTTTCTTCAATAATTGTTTTAATTTTTCCTTTTACTGGTGAAAAATAAATAGCATTGATAATTAAATTAAAAACAACTTGAGTTAACTGTATTTTATCTACTTTTAATTGAATGTTTTCTTTATTGAAAGATAATTCGTTTTCTATATTTTTTTTTCTAAAATTAGGGCTTAATAAACTTATGGCTTCTTTTATAATAGGTAAACAATTTACCACCTCCATTTGTTGTGGCATTTCGCAAGAAAAAAACATTAATTTTTTTACAACCTCTCTAGAATAAACAGCACTATTTACAACCTTATTTAAATCTTCTATAGCATCTTTATTATTTTCAAACCTTTCTTTTAAAAGTTCTGAAAACCCTAATATATTAGCTAAAGGTGTGTTTAATTCATGTGCTATTCCTGCTGTAATTTCTCCTAAAATTGACAACCTATCTACTCGTTCAATTTGTCTTTTTGCTAAAATATTTTTTTCCTCTATTTGTTTACGTTCAAATAAACCTCCTATTTCTACAGCTATTTTATTTAGTAATTGTTTTTCTTCTTCAAGAAAGAAGTTTTGAGAAAATTCTTCTTTTAAATATCCAATCTTTATTGACCCGTAGATTTTATCAAAAACATTAATTTTTGAAATAATAAAAATAGTATCTAACTTTTTAGTTTCTGTAAAAAAAGTGTAATCGTTGGTTTCAACTTCAACAAAAGCATTATCAGGGTAACGAACTGAAGATTTAACACTTAAAGCGATTCCTTTTAACAGTTCGTCTACGTTTGTAAAATCATTTTTTTGAATTAAAGAGCTAACATTATATAAACATGTTAGCTCTTTTATACGTTCTTTTAATTTATCTTCTGTTGTTATAACCTCCATTGTAGTTTTACTATTACAAGTAACTACAAATTTAATTCTAAAAAAATAAATCTTTCTTAAAAAACACCTAAATAGTCTTTTAGATTACAACCTACTATCAATAATACTTTGCACTACTTCAGGGTTTAATAATGTAGATACATCTCCTAAATTATCTAATTCGTTGTGGGCTATTTTTCGTAAAATACGACGCATTATTTTTCCCGAACGTGTTTTTGGTAACCCAATGGTAAATTGAATTTTATTCAATTTTGCAATTGGTCCAATATGTTCAGTAATTATTTGATTTATTTCTTTACGTAAATTATCATGATCTCTACCTTCACCAACATCTTTTAAAATTACATACCCGTATAAAGCATTTCCTTTTACATCGTGTGGATACCCAACAATAGCACTTTCTGCTACTGCAGGATGTTCGTTTACAGCATCTTCAATAGGAGCAGTTCCTAAATTATGACCTGAAACAATAATCACATCATCTACTCTACCTGTAATTCTGTAATAGCCAACCTCATCTCGTAAAGCTCCATCACCTGTAAAATACATATTATCAAAAGCAGAAAAATAGGTTTCTTTATAGCGTTGGTGATTTCCCCAAATGGTTCTTGCCATACTTGGCCAAGGATATTTTACACACAAACGTCCATCAACTTGATTTCCTTTTACCTCTTGTCCATTTTCATCCATTAATGCCAATTGTACTCCTGGTAATGGTAAAGTTGCATAGGTTGGTTTTGTTGGGGTTATGTAAGGCATTGGTGAAATCATCATTCCCCCTGTTTCAGTTTGCCACCAAGTATCAACAATAGGGCTTTTCTTTTTACCCACATTATCGTTATACCAGTGCCAAGCTTCTTCATTTATAGGTTCTCCTACGGTTCCTAAAACTTTTATTGATGATAAATCGTATTTATCTACAAAATCTAATTTTTCTTTAGCTAAAGCTCTTATAGCTGTTGGTGCTGTATAAAACTGATTTACTTTATGTTTTTCAACAATTTGCCAAAAACGTCCAAAATCTGGGTAACTTGGTACACCTTCAAACATTACAGTTGTAGCGCCATTTGCTAGTGGACCGTACACAATATAACTATGCCCTGTAATCCAACCAATATCTGCAGTACACCAATACACATCGTTTTCTTTATAATTAAATACGTTTTTAAATGTATAAGCTGTGTAAATCATATAACCAGCAGTGGTATGTACCATTCCTTTTGGGCTACCTGTTGAACCCGATGTATATAAAATAAACAAAGGTTCTTCTGCATCCATTATTTCTGGTTCACAAATTTCAGAAGCTTCATCTAACAATGGTTGTAACCATTGATCTCTACCTTCTTTCATTTTAATTGCCGTATTAATTCTTTTTGCTACCAAAACAGTTTCTATACAATCGCAGTTTTCTATAGCTTCATCTACAATTCCTTTTAAATCTATTGTTTTCGCTCCACGATAAGAACCATCTGAAGTTATTACAATTTTTGCTTCACAATCGTTTATTCGTGTTGATAATGCAGTTGATGAAAAACCTGCAAAAACAACAGAGTGCACTGCTCCTATTCGTGCACATGCTAATACAGAAATAGCTAATTCAGGAATCATTGGTAAATAAACACAAACTCTATCTCCTTTTTTTATTCCATTATCTTTTAAAACATTTGCAAACTTACATACTCTTTTATGTAGCTCTTTATAGGTAATATGTTGAGCGGTTTCATCAGGATTATTAGGTTCAAAAAGTATTGCTGTTTTATCACCACGTATTCGTAAATGACGGTCAATACAGTTTTCTGTAATATTTAACTTTGCTCCTTCAAACCATTTTATTTCTGGTTTTGAGAAATCATACTTTAAAACGTTATCCCATTTTTTTCGCCAAACAAAATGTTCTTCCGCTATTTCTTCCCAAAATAATTCAGGATTTCTTGCAGACTTTCTATATACTTGAAAATATTCTTCTAAATTTTTTACGTGGTAATTACTCATTTATGACAGGTATAATTATAATGTACTAATTTAACATTATTACACTACAATTATGTTTTTTTTCTACTTATAACAACATTTAATTGCCAAAACACATTATATTCATAACAAATAACATATTACATCAAAAAAAACTAACACCTAAAAAGGGTTAGTTTTTTTCTTTCAAACAACAATTTAACTAAAGGGGGAAAACTAATATCATTATCACAAAATTCAAACACTTAATTTAAGTATATGTCAAATATATTGTTAATATTTTAATACAAATAAAACAATATTATTAAATAATTGCACTATATTACTATTTTAAAAAACAAAAACTATGATATCGTTAAACCACCAACATTTTAAAAGAAGAAAACTCTCCACCCTAATCGAAAACAGAACAATGTATTCTTCAGAATATGCCGAGTTAAATGTGTTTGAAACTTTTGAAGCTACTAAAAATGTGTTTTTAAACTTCGATTCTACTGTTATTGCCAGTATGTTAACAGGTAAAAAAACAATGCATTTTGACAATACAGATCCTTTTTACTTTACTCCTGGTGAATCTTTAGTTATTCCTGAAAATAACAGTATGCATATTGATTTTCCTGAAGCTTCTTTACACACTCCTACTTCTTGTTTAGGGTTAGTTATTGATCAAGGTAAAATAAATGAAGTTGTTTATAATTTTAATGAAGATACTGTTATTGAAAGAGAAAATAATAATTGGGATTTTAAAAAAACTACCTCTCATTTAAATAACAATGAAGAGTTAAATATTTTAATTAACAGATTAACCACAACATTTATTAATAACACTAAGTCTAAAGATGCTTTACTAGACTTAATGGTTCAGGAGTTAATAATACGATTACTACAAAGCAAAGCTCGTAAGCTAATATTAAACAATGTAAATGAATTATTCAATGACACCAGAATAGGTTATGCTGTAAAGTATATTAAAGAAAACTTAACCAAAAATAATCTTACCTTAGATGAAGTTTCTGAAAAAGCTTGTATGAGTAAATCTCATTTTTTTAAAAAATTTAAAAATACTTTAGGAGTTACTCCTGTAGATTACATAAATTCCGAAAAGATTAAATTTGCAAAACAGTTGATTAAAAATACTCCGCAGGAGAATATTTGTGACATTGTATATAAAGCAGGTTTTAATAGTGTTACTTATTTTAACCGACTTTTTAAAAAAAATGAACATTTAACACCTCAACAATTTAAGATATCTTTGAAAAATTAATTATCATAGCTAAAACGGTTGATGTTATTTATTGAAACTTTATTATTAAACTGGCATTTAATTTTGCTGTTTTTTTTCATTGCTATATTATATTCTTCTGTTGGCTTTGGAGGTGGCTCAAGTTACCTAGCAGTACTAGCATTAACTGGTATTGTATATACTCAAATAAGATCTACGGCTTTAATTTGCAATATTGCTGTAGTTACTAGTAATGTGTTATTGTTTCAAAAAGAAAAGATAATTAACTGGAACAAAGCAGTTCCATTGACCTTGTTTAGCGTGCCTTTAGCTTTTTTAGGTGGCTTTTTAAGAATAAATCAAGCTGTCTTTTTTATTCTTTTAGGTATCACATTATTAATCGCTGCAATAACCATGTGGTTATCTAAAAAAATAACATCATTAAAACAATATAAAAACAAAAAAGAATCTTATAAAAACGGTATCTATGGTAGTTTAATTGGTTTTATATCTGGTATGGTTGGTATTGGTGGTGGTATTTTTCTTTCTCCTTTTTTACATTTAACAAATTGGGATACTCCTAAAAAAATTGCTGCTACTTCAAGTTTTTTTATTTTAGTAAATTCAGTTGCAGGTTTATTAGGACAAAGTTTTAACCCAAATTTTTCAATTAATTGGAACTTAACAGCCGTTCTTACAATTACTGTTTTCATTGGTGGAAAAACAGGTAGTAAAATGAGTCATCAATTCTTAAGCCCAATTCAATTAAAAAAAGCAACTGCTATTTTAATAGCTTTTGTCAGTTTACGTATCTTAATTAAATATTTACTTTAAACAAAAAAAGCAGCGTCATAGACGCTGCTCAGTTCCCCAAAATATGAACGATGTTAACTCAACCAAGCATTCATCATCCATAACATTTTTTCTTGTTCTGAAATAAAATCACTCATCATAGCGTTTGTCCCTTCATCACCTGCCTGATCAGAAAGCTCTAAAATAATGCGTTCTATTTTTAAAAGTTCACTAACAGAGTTAACTACTAACGCAACCGCTTTTTCATCGTTAGAAACGTTTTTACCAATTTTTACTGTTGATAATTTTACGTAATCATCAAAAGTATGTAATGGTGTTCCTTGCAGAGTTAAGATACGTTCTGCAATTAAATCTACTTTTTCTTGTGCATCTGTATAAAATTCTTCAAACTTAGTGTGAAGTTCAAAAAAATTTTTCCCTTTAATATTCCAATGTAAACCTCTAACATTTTGGTAATACACTTGAAAATTAGCCAAAAGCGAATTTAATTCGCTAATTAATTTCTCTGTATGATCTTTATCTAAACCTATAACTGATACATTCATTTTTTATTGCTTTTAATTCATATTATTTTCTAAAACAAAATTACTTCTAAATTAGCCCTTAAAACCATAAATGATATTGATAGTTTTAATATCTTTATCAAAAAATTTGATACAATGACAATTACACAGTTAAAATATACGCTAGCTGTTGCTGAATATAAAAATTTTACAATTGCTGCTGAACATTGTTTTGTTACGCAACCTACGTTAAGTATGCAAATACAAAAATTAGAAGATGAATTAGAAGCAAAAATATTTAATCGTTCTAAAAAACCTATAGAGTTAACTGAAGTTGGTAAAAAAATTATTGAACAAGCTAAAGTAATTGTTGATGAAAGTAATCGAATAATTGATATCGTTCACCAACAAAAAGGTTTTATAGGAGGAGAGTTTAAACTTGGTATTATACCAACAGTCATGCCTACATTATTACCGATGTTTTTAAAAACTTTTAGTAAAAATTACCCTAAAGTTCAATTAATTATCGAAGAGTTAACTACTGATGAAATTATACGAAAATTAACCGATGGTCATATAGATGCTGCTTTAGCAGCCACACCTTTAGAAAACGAAGCCATAAAAGAACGTGTTTTGTATTACGAACCTTTTGTAGGTTTAATACCTGCCGAACATCGTTTATATAATGAGAAGAAAATTAAAATTGATGATTTAGAGGTCGATGATATTTTACTTTTAGAAGATGGTCATTGTTTTAAAAATAGTATTATTAATTTATGTAGAACAAATAAAAGAAACTCAACTCATCACTTTCAATTAGAAAGCGGAAGTTTTGACACACTTATAAAATTATCAAAAGACGGTTTAGGAATGACATTGTTGCCTTATTTAAACACTTTAGATTTAAATGAAAATGACAAACAACATTTAAGAGAGTTTGAAACACCTCCACCTGCTAGAGAAATTAGTTTAATTCATCATAAATCGCAATTAAAAATGCAATTGATAGAAGCTTTAAAAAACACAATAGATGGTGTTATTAGAGGTGCTATTGCTTTTAGTGATGTTGAAATCATAAGCCCAATAAACAAAACTTAATTCAATAAAAAGTCCCGCAAATTGCGGGACTTTTTATTTTTAAAATTTATACTCTGATAAAGGCTTCGGAAAAGCCTCAGGGTTTTCAGCCAAATGATAACGAGGATCATCAACGTCTGCAATAATTACATCATAAAATTTATCGCTAGCTTTATACATTAGTATCTTACAATCTTCACTTAAGTGTTTTAACTTTAATGTTTTCCCTGCTTTTTCGTACTTCTCAACTAAAATAAACAATGCTTCTAAAGCCGAATGATCTGAAATTCTACTTTCAACAAAATCTATTTCTACATTTTGAGGGTCGTTTTTAATATCAAACTTTTCATTAAATGTTGTAATGCTTCCAAAAAATAATGGCCCCCATATTTCATACACTTTCGTTCCGTCAGCTTTCATTCTCTTTCTAGCTCTAATTTTCTTAGCACTTGTCCAAGCAAAAGATAAAGCTGATATAATTACCCCTACAAAAACTGCAATTGCTAAATCGAAAAATACCGTAACTGCAGATACGATTACTAATACAAAAGCATCAGAAGTTGGAATTTTTTTCATAATTCTAAAACTAGACCAAGCAAAAGTTTCAATGACCATCATAAACATTACGCCTACTAAAGCAGCAATAGGCACTTGCTCTATATATTTATCAGCAAATAAAATAAAGGTTAATAAAGTTAACGACATCATTACGCCTGATAATCTTCCCCTACCTCCAGCATTAATGTTAATTACTGTTTGACCAATCATACCACAACCACCGGTTCCTCCAAAAACACCACTCACAATGTTTCCTGCACCTTGTGCCACACATTCTTTATTTCCGTTACCTCTGCTATCAGTTAACTCATCAACTAAATTCATCGTCATTAAAGTTTCAATTAAACCTACTGATGCTGCTAAAAATGCATAAGGAGCAATAAACTTTAAAGTATCTAAGTTAAACGGAAGGTTGCTCCATAACTCTAATAAATTTAGTTTTTTAGAAATTTCATCAATTCCATTTAAACCAGCACCTCCACCATCTCTAATAAAATCTCCTACATTAATTGAATTTAAGCCACTAAATATAGATATTAATGTAACAATTAAAATAGCTGTTAATGCCGCAGGAACTTTTGTTGTTAATTTTGGTAATCCCCAAACAATTAACATCGTTAATAATACCAAGCCAATCATCGTATATAAAGTTGCTCCTTGCATTGTTGATTTTACAACTCCGCTATCTTTTACAGAGTAAAACCCTTCATCTGAAGCATTAAAAACAACTTTTTTTGTGGTTGCATCAAAAACTTGTCCGTCAGCAATTACATAAACATTTTCGTTTGTTGTTGCATTTTTAACTGAATTACCTTCAATTTTAAATAAAATAGTAGCAGTATTTATATCTTTTACTTGATTATTTTCTACATTATAAACCAATTCTTTCGATTCGGTTTTACGCATATTTTGTCCAAAAAAATCTTTTTTATTTTCTGTAAACATCCCTAGCTGCGCCATAAATATAACGATCGCTAATCCGTTTACAAACCCCATCATTACTGGATGCGGAATTAAGCGTACAAATTTCCCTAATTTAAATAAACCTGCAAAAACCTGTATTACTCCCATTAAAACTACGGCTGCTAACAAATAAAAATAGCCCATATTTTCAACAGGTTGATCAAACAACAATCCTTTTGCATGCCCTTCTTGTATCATATTAACAAAAATTACTGCAACGGCTCCAGCCGCACCAGAAATAAGTCCCGGTCTACCCCCAAAAATTGCTGATATTATTCCTACTACAAACGCCCCAAACAATGCCACAATTGGACTAATTTGTGCCACAAAAGCAAAAGCTACAACTTCAGGAATCATTGCTAAAGAAACCGTTATACCTGCCAAGGTATCATCTTTAATGTTAAGCTTCTTATTTTTAATGTATTTCATCATAATATTACTAGGCTATTTTAAAAGTTTGCAAAGGTAAAGATATTTTTATTCATATAGTTTTATGTTTCCTTAACTTTAATTTTGCTAGCTGTTTTTTTTGCTTTATTTTTGAACGTTGAACTATCATACCAATTTTGATAGCAAAACATGAGCAGAAAAACACTACTTACTTCAAAAGAAATTGAAATCATTCTGCATCGATTAGCTTGTCAGTTAATCGAGAATCATAACGATTTTTCTAATACTGTTTTAATAGGATTGCAGCCTAGAGGCGCTTTTTTAGCAAAAAGATTGGCTAAATTGTTGACAGATGAATATCAAATTAAAAATTTACAATTAGGTTTATTAGACATTACTTTTTATCGTGATGATTTTAGAAGAAGAGATGAACCTTTAGAAGCAACCTCTACCCAAATTGATTTTTTGATTGAAGGTAAAAAAGTGGTAATTATTGATGATGTGTTATACTCGGGTAGAAGTGTACGAAGTGCTTTAACCGCAATTCAATCATACGGACGACCTGAAAATATTGAGTTATTAGTATTAATAGATCGTCGATTTAGTCGTCACTTACCTATCCAACCTGATTATAGAGGTAGACAAGTAGATGCTATTAACGAAGAAAAAGTAATTGTTAATTGGCTAGAAACTCATAAAAAAGATACCATTTACCTAGAAACCAAGCCTACAAAGCTTGATTAGTTATGACTACAAAAACAAACTAAGATGAAGCAGTTAAGTGTTGAAAATTTATTAGGTATAAAATACCTTAACAAAACTGATTTAGAGCTTATCTTTGAAACTGCTTCTCATTTTAAAGAAGTAATAAACAGGCCTATTAAAAAGGTTCCTTCTCTTCGAGATATTACCATTGCAAACTTATTTTTTGAAAACAGTACTCGTACAAAGCTTTCTTTCGAATTAGCCGAAAAACGTTTATCTGCCGATGTTATTAATTTTTCCGCAGGACAATCATCGGTTAAAAAAGGAGAAACGTTAATTGATACGGTAAATAACATTTTATCAATGAAAGTTGATATTGTGGTAATGCGCCATGGAAGCGTTGGAGCTGGTATATTTTTATCAAACCATGTAGATGCAAAAATTATAAATGCTGGTGATGGTACCCATGAACATCCTACACAAGCATTACTTGATAGTTTTTCTATGCGTGAAGCTTTAAATAGTAATTTAAAAGGTAAAAAAATTGTGATTGTTGGTGATGTTTTACACTCACGAGTAGCATTATCAAATATATTTGCTTTGCAATTACAAGGTGCCGAGGTTAAAGTTTGTGGACCTACTACTTTAATTCCAAGATACATTTCTAGCTTAGGCGTTGAAGTTGAAACCAATTTAAAAAAAGCTTTAGAATGGTGTGATGTGGCCAATGTTTTACGTGTGCAACATGAACGTATGGATATTAAATATTTTCCATCAACCAGGGAGTACACACAACTTTTTGGAATAAATAAAGAGCTGCTAGACAACCTTAATAAAGATATTGTAATAATGCACCCAGGGCCTATAAATCGTGGTGTTGAATTAACAAGTGATGTTGCTGATAGTAGCCAATCTATTATTTTAAATCAAGTAGAAAACGGAGTCGCGGTTCGTATGGCAGTAATCTACTTATTAGCACAACAAATAAAAAGATAAACATGAATATTGAAGAAAAATCAAACTATGTTTTAATAAATTCTGATGTAGAATTTTTTTCTGATTTCATGTTAAATTTTGAAAAAGAACATGTTAACTATAAAGAAAAACACCTCGTAGTTAAAATTTCAGAGAATTTTAACGCTTCTAAAGAAAATATTTTATTATTTTTGGATTACGCTCATGAACATCAAAAAAATGGTACATCTTTTGTTAT
Organism: Tenacibaculum soleae; assembly: GCA_938002045.1. GTDB lineage: Bacteria > Bacteroidota > Bacteroidia > Flavobacteriales > Flavobacteriaceae > Polaribacter > Polaribacter soleae_A. The sequence goes on along the minus strand of CALLBA010000022.1, from coordinate 50,614 downwards.
TGTATTAAAGGATGTAAATATTGATGATTTTCCTGAAGATTTAAACATTGTTCCAACTTTAATTGAAGCTCAAGATGTTATCGAAATGGAAAATATTCAGCGTGATTTAGGTTTTTAGCCTTATATTTATTATCCCCTAAATGAATACATATGGTAAAAAAAATACTTTTTTTCTTTTTCTTAACAATAACATTATCTAGTTTTTCTCAACAAAAATCTATAGATAAATTAGTTGCGTCTCCAAACCCATTTACCAACAATACAACCATTTTTTTAAACTCAAAAATGAATCAAACAGTAATTTTAACTGTTAGAAATGTACTTGGTAAAACAGTATATTCTAAAAAAATAAAAGTTATTAATGGTCAAAATAAAATTCCTTTTGATCGTAATGATTTAAAATCGGGCATGTACATATACGCCATTCAAAGTAATAAAGAAGTAATTTCTAAACGCTTTGTAATACGATAAATGAGTTTAACCGTAACTGTCTTAGGGTGTCATTCTGCTACTCCAAGAGTAAACGCACATCCTACATCTCAATATTTAGAAATTAACAATCGTCATTTTTTAATTGATTGTGGTGAAGGTACACAACAACAAATGCGTAAATACAAAGTTGGTTTTTCTAAAATAAATCGCATTTTTATTTCTCATTTACACGGCGATCATTTTTTTGGTTTAATTGGTTTAATTTCAACTTTCGGTATTTTAAATCGCGAAAGAGATTTACATATTTATGGCCCGAAAGGAATTAAGGAAATAACAGTTTTACAGCTAAAACTATCTAAATCATGGACAAAATATCATATTCATTTTCATGAATTAGAATCGGAAAAAAGCGAATTAATCTTTGAAGATGATAAGGTTTGTGTACATACAATTCCACTAGATCATAGAGTTTATACAAACGGTTATTTATTTAAAGAAAAAGAAAAACCAAGAAAACTACATATCGGAAAAATAGAAGAATACAAAGAAATTGATACTTGTGACTATAACAATATTAAAGCAGGTAAAGATTTTGTTTTATCAAACGGAAAAATAATTCCGAACTCACAATTAACACTCGATCCACCAAAACCAAAAAGTTACGCTTTTTGTAGTGATACTGCATACAAACCAGATATTGTTCCTATTATTAAAAGTGTAGATCTTTTATATCATGAAGCTACCTTTTTAAAAAATAGAGAAGATTTATGTGAGCGAACAAAACATGCTACTGCCGAACAAGCTGCTTCTATAGCTAATCAAGCAAACGTTGGTAAATTAATTATCGGTCATTATTCTAGTAGATATTCTAATATTGAAGATTTTAAAAAAGAAGCACAAACTATATTTAAAAACGTAGAATTAGCAGAAGCAGGTAAAAAACACACCACCAATTCTACTCCTACTTTTGTTTTAAGTTAATATTGGTTGGTTGACAATAAAACTAGCGTACAAGCTACTTCGCTCTCTATTCCATTTTCTTTTAAAAGCGCATAAAACTCATCATTTTCGGTTCCAGGATTAAAAATAACTCTCTTAGGTTTTAATGAAATTATATACTCATAATATTCTTTTTGACGTTTAGCATTTAAATATAACGTAACGGTATCAATATCTTTAAAAGGTATTTTTTCTGTTTCAATAACAGTATTTAACACCACCCCTTTTCTTAATCCTATTGCTAGAGTTTTTACATCTTTATCAATCAATCTTTTTATCGCAATATTTGAATATCTCGTAGGGTTTAATGAAGCTCCTATAACTAAAGTATCTTTTTTCATAATTGTTAATAATACGTTAAACTGTGTTAATTAAGGTAACAAAAGTCACATTTTGTTAGTCTATTAAACATCAAAACAATCAAAAAAACAAACAAAATGAAAAAAATACTATTATTACTTTTAACGGTTTTTAGTGTAAATTTATTTGCTCAAATGCCTAAAAGTATTTTACCCAAACCAGGGATTGTTTCTGGTAAAATAATCGATCAAACAACAAAAGAACCTTTGCCTTATGTAAATATAATCATAAAAGATGCTGCTAATAAAATTTTAACAGGAGGAATTACAAATGACAACGGTATTTTTGCAATAAAAAACATTCCTGAGGGAAAAAGCATTCTTGAAATTCAATTTATTGGTTATAAAACAGTTTCGAAATCAATTACTATTAATAACAAAAACAGAAGAATTGATTTAGGAACCATCGCTTTAAGTGAAGACAGTACTACACTTGATGAAGTAGAAATTAGAGCAGAAACATCTACAGTTACCCAAAAAGTAGACAGAAAAGTTATCAATGTTGGTAAAGATTTAACCTCTGCAGGTACAACTGCTTCAGAATTATTAAACAACGTACAATCTGTAAGTGTTGATAGTCAAACAGGAAGCATCAGTTTACGTGGTAATGATAATGTTCGTGTACTTATTGATGGTAAACCTACCAATATGAGTACCGCGCAATTATTAAAGCAAATTCCTTCTTCATCAATAAAAAGTATTGAGTTAATTACTAATCCGTCAGCAAAATACAATCCTGAAGGAATGAGTGGAATTATCAATATTATTTTAAATAAAAATGCCAACATGGGCTTTAATGGTTCTGTTGATTTAGGCGTTACTGCCGATCATTACACTCGCTTTAATGGATCAACCAATATGAATTATAAAACAGGAAAAGTAAACTTTTTTGGTAATTATGGTTACAATACTGGTGATAATTTAAACTACGGTTATGTGGTAAGACCAGAAAATGATAGTGAACAAAATTTTAGAAGTGTAAATACAAACACCTCTCACTTGGCAAAAATTGGTGCCGATATTTACCTAAACGATAAAAACACCTTATCGCTTTATACTACACAAAATTGGTTTACAGGCGGCGGAAGCTCAAGAGCTAAAGTTTTTGAAAACAATACTCTTACTTCTGATGCACCTAACACACAAAATATAGAAGGGGGCTCTAGCGCCTACAACCTTAACTATAAAGTAGATTTTGAAAAAGAAGGTCATAATTTAGAATTTGAAACCACTTATTCAACAAATGATTCGCCTGAAAATTCAATAAATAAAGATTTAGTAAACACTAATTCTAAATTATTAAACTATTCAAACACTATTAAAAACGATAGAAATAGTACATTAATAAATATCGATTATACCAACCCAATTTCTGAAAAAGGAAAACTAGAACTAGGTATAGAATATAGAGTTAATAATACTGATAACAATAATTTAACAGATCAGGAACAAAACACTTATTTAAGAGATAATAATGGTAATTTAATTCTTGATAACAATAATAATCCACAAATAACAGGCACAGAAAGAGTTGGTAATTCATCTTTTAACTATGACAGAAAAATATATTCTGGTTATGTTAATTACGGACATAATTTCGGAAAAGTAACCATGCAACTAGGAGCTCGTTTAGAGCAATATAAAATTGATGGAACTTTTAATTTAGAAAACAAAACTCCTGCAAAAGTTACCGATGATATTTTTTCTATTTATCCATCTGCTTTTTTCACCTATAATCCTTCTGAAAAAAATCAATTTCAGTTAAGTTATAGTCGTAGAGTTGACAGACCAGGAATAGGGCAAGTAAACCCAATTAGACAATGGAGTACGCCTTTAATCACTTCAATAGGAAATGAAAATCTAGTACCGCAATTTACCAACTCTTTAGAGTTTAATTATACCCGTAAAATAAAAGGAGGTTCGTTATCTTTTGGTACTTTTTACCGTAAAATTAACGATGCTATTTCACGTGTTACTTACAAAGACCCTACTGACCCGAATGAGGTTCGTCAAATATTATCATTTGCTAATTTTGATGACACTGACTCATACGGATTGGAATTTTCAGCAAACTATAAAGTAAACAACTGGTGGCGATTGAACTCTAGTATGGATTTTTATTCGCAAAAACAATTTGGAACTGCCGATTTAAGCAACCCTAATGCTGCAAGAATAGCGGTACAAAACGAAACATTTAACGCTCGTATTAGTAACAACTTTAAAGCCACTAAAAACTTACGCTTTCAATTATTTGCAATGTATCGTGGGCCTAGAAAAGATATTCAATGGGATGTAAAAGAAATGTGGATGATTAATACCGGAGCTAGTTTAACTGTTTTAGGCGGAAAAGGTACCGTAAACTTAAGAGTTAATGATATTTTTAACGGAATGAAATTTGGTTTTGATTCTACCAGACCTTACAAACAAAGCGGACAATTTAACTGGGAAAGTCAAACCACTTATATAGGTTTCAATTACAGATTTGGCGGCGGTAAAAACAGAGCAAAAGCAAGACGTCAAAGAGAAAACAACGAAAAACAAGGCGGCGGAATGTTTTAAACCGCTAACTAAATTACAAGAAAAATATGAAGTTAATAAGAGACACAAGAAAAACACCTTATTTATAATATTTCATTAGAATGTCTATTAAATAACTAATTTTATTTAATAGACATTCTTTTTGGTCATTGTTGTTTTTTCTAGCCTTTGAAATATTAGGTATACACTATAAGGTTCTCAACAAAAGTTTTGACTATGTATATTTTTTTCAAATTTACCATTTAAGTTCTATCACATATCTTAGTTTTCATTTTTTTGAAAATATTCGGTTACTTAAAAGGCCTTTTATTCTTGATCTAAGTCTAATTTTATAGATATAATATAGTTTTTTGTTTTTAATTAGGACTTATAGCATAAATCATGCAAAGGATAGTACTTGCTCTTTTTCTCCTTAAAATAGTAGGTTAAATAGCTAAAGTGTTTCAGTGTTTTTTAATCTTAATTATATATCAATTAAGACAAAATAATATCCTCTTTTAATTGCTCTACAGTATTCTTAGTCCATGCATTTAACATCCAACTAGTTTTTTCTAGAGAAGCAATATAATTACCCATTAAATCAATTGTACCCTCATCCTCTGCTTCTTCTGCTCTTTTAATTACCTTTGTCATTTGCTCTAATAAAGTTTTATGATCATCTAATAATATATATATCATATCTGTATCTGTTTGAAAAGGACTTTCTTCTGAGATTATTGACATTTTTAAATATCTACTATATCTACTTATAGGATGGTATTGTAATGTTAAGATACGCTCTGCAACCTCATCTATTTTCCCTCTTGCATCAACATACATTTCTTCAAATTTATTATGAAGTTCAAAGAAATTTTTACTGACTATATTCCAATGAAAATTTCTTGATTTTTGATAATAAACATGATAATCAGCTAATAATTGATTTAATTCTTTTGCTACTGGTAAAACACTCTCACTTTGCATATTTAAGTAACTCATATTGTTTTATTGTTTTATTGTTTTTATTAATAATTCATTTACACTACAAAAGTAAAAAGCAACTCCCTTCTTTATTTGCTCATTTAGTATATATACTGACTCATTTCATTTAACGTAAATATTAAGCATAAAAAAAGGATGAGTTAAACTCATCCTTATAAAGATAATCGTATTAAAATATAATACAGGGAGACCTCTTTTATTTTTTTTAATTGAAACAATTACCATAACTAGGACATTAATTCATTTTAAATCTAGTACTTATTTAAACAATAAATTTTATATTTATAATCTTTTTTTTCCTGTTATAAGAGAAATAATAAAAAGAATAATAAATAAGAAAAAAGCAATTTTCGCAAAACCTGTTGCAGCGCCTGCAATTCCACTAAACCCTAAAAACCCAGCTATTAAAGCTATAATAATAAATGTAATCGTCCAACGTAACATATTTTTTGTTTTTTATAGTTAATAATATACACAACCATTGTGCACTACAAAATTACCTATAAGATTAAACGTCAGCTTACTCATTTCATTTAATTTTTAACTCATTTAAAATTAAACATAACACATTTAAAAACTATTACTATTGAATTAAAAATACTTTATGATTATATATAATTCATTATTACATTTTATATTAAAAAACGTAACCACTAAAGAACAGATTAAAGACTTTACAAAATTCAAGTACCATACCTAAAAAAATATATAACAAACGACTTAAAAAAACAAAGTGTTTCTTTAATAATCATTGATTTCTAAAATCAAATAACACATGAAACTTAAAGTATACTATCTTCTAAAATATTAAAAAACGTTTGGCTTAATAAATCACTGAAATATAATGACATTAATTAAAAAATAAACCATACATTACAACATACAATATTCAAAAGATAACTTCATAAAAAAAAGTACTGTTACTTAAAACATCACTTTTCCTTAGGGAAAACTTCTCTTTTTTTAACTATAAACTTACCAAATCACCAGTAATATTTTTTGATGGTAATTCTGATTTTCCCATTAAGTAAATGTCAACTTGTCTTGCCGCTTCTCTACCCTCTGAAATAGCCCAAACAATTAAAGATTGTCCGCGACGCATATCACCCGCTGTAAATACATTTGAAACATTCGTTTGATATTTTCCATATGCAGCTTTGTAATTAGAACGAGCGTCTTTTTCTATTCCTAATTTATCAGCTAAAGTACTTTCAGGACCTGTAAAACCTAAGGCTAATAAAGCCAAATCACAAGGCCAAGTTTTTTCTGTTCCTTCAATTTCAATAAGTTGCGGTCTTTGCCCAGGAACCATTTTCCACTCTACATTAACTGTTTTTAAAGCAGTTAACTTTCCGTTTTCATCTTTAATAAATTCTTTGGTATTTATTAACCAATTACGTTCTACTCCTTCTTGATGTGAAGAAGATGTTTTTAATTGCAAAGGCCAATAAGGCCAAGGTGTCGTTGGCAATCTATGACCTGGTGGTTTAGGCATAATTTCAAAATTTATAACCGATTTTGCTCCCTGACGATTTGAGGTTCCAATACAATCAGATCCGGTATCGCCTCCACCAATAACTATTACATTTTTATCAGTAGCTAATATTTGATTTTCAACCTCTTTACCAAATAACACTTTGGTTTGCTGCGTTAAAAAATCCATGGCTTGCTCTACTCCATTCGCATCAATACCTGGAGTTGGTAAGCTACGTCTTTCGGTAGCACCTCCGCATAAAACCACTGCATCAAAATCTTTTAAATCTTCTACACTATAATTAACTCCAACATTTACGTTGGTTTTAAACACAATACCTTCAGCTTTTAAAATGGCTACACGACGGTCAATAATTCCTTTTTCTAATTTAAAATTAGGTATTCCGTAGCGTAATAATCCTCCTACCTCATCATCTCTTTCAAAAACAGTAACCGTATGGCCGGCTCTATTTAATTGTTGCGCTGTTGCTAAACCAGCAGGTCCAGAACCTACAACAGCTATATTTTTTCCTGTTCTATTTTTTGGTAGCTGTGGTTTTATCCATCCCTCTTTAAATGCACGTTCAACTATATTTTTTTCAATATTTTCGATAGAAATTGGATCTTCAATAATACCCAATACACATGCTTTTTCACATGGAGCAGGACATAAACGTCCGGTAAATTCAGGAAAATTATTGGTAGAATGTAATAACCAAGAAGCTTTTTGCCATTCTCCTTGATGTACCATATGATTAAAATCTGGAATTAAATTTCCAAGCGGACAACCACTATGGCAAAATGGAATACCACAATCCATACATCGAGATCCTTGTTTTTCTAATTTTTTTTCTGAAAGAGCAACGGTAAACTCTTTATAATTTTTTACACGGTCTTTTACAGCTGTGTACGTTTCATCTTGTCTTTCAATCTCTTTAAATCCTGTTACTTTTCCCATGACATTATGCTATTGTTAATTCTTCAAACATTGGTGCTGATGTTTTTATACGCTCTAAAGCTCTTTTATATTCTGTTGGCATTACTTTTACAAAGTTTTTTACACTCGCATCCCAATTTTCTAATAATGATTTTCCTTTTTTACTATTGGTATATAAAACGTGTTTTTTAATCATTGCTTTTAACTCTTCGGCATCTTCATTTAAAACCTCTTCAAAATCAATTGTTTCGGTATTACAAAGTCCGTTTGTAAATTTATTTTCTTCGTCAAAAACATACGCGATACCTCCACTCATACCTGCTGCAAAATTTCTTCCTGTCTTACCTAAAACCACAACTTTACCTCCTGTCATGTACTCACAACAATGATCACCAACACCTTCTACAACTGCTGTTGCTCCAGAGTTACGAACGGCAAAACGCTCACCAGCAATACCGTTTATATAAGCTTGTCCTTCTACCGCACCAAACAAACAAACATTACCTACAATAATGTTGTTTTCTGCTATAAAATCGGCTTTATCTGGTTTTTTTACAATTAATTTAGCGCCAGATAATCCTTTTCCTAAATAATCATTTGTATTACCATTTATTGTAAAAGTTAATCCGTGTGCGCTAAAGGCACCAAAACTTTGTCCTGCTGAACCAGTAAAATTAATATTTAAGGTATCTTTTGGTAAACCTAAATGCCCGTAAATTTTTGAAATTTCATTACTTACTATCGCTCCAACAGTACGATTTGTATTTTTTATCGGATACGTAAGATTCATTTTTTCTTTTCTATATAAAGCTCTGTGAGAATCTTTAAGTATCGTAAAATCTAACACGTTTTCTAAATTATGCTCTTGAGTTTCTGTATTTTTAAGCACCATACTTTTATAAGTAGCAGGTCTGTGCAAAATACTTGACAAGTCTAACCCTTTTGCTTTATAATGTTTAATTGCTTTATTTGCGTTTATTTTTTCGGTTTGACCAACCATTTCTGATAAGGTTCTAAAACCAAGTTGTGCCATTATTTGTCGTAACTCTTCAGCAACATAATAAAAGAAGTTAATTACATGTTCTGGAGTTCCTTTAAAGTTTTTACGTAATTCTTTATCTTGTGTTGCAATACCAACCGGGCACGTATTTAAATGACATTTACGCATCATAATACAACCCGAAGCCACTAACGGAGCTGTTGCAAAACCAAATTCTTCGGCTCCTAATAATGCAGCAATTGCTACATCTCTACCTGTTTTTAATTGCCCATCACACTCAACAACAATTCTACTTCTTAATTTATTTAAAACTAAAGTTTGCTGAGCTTCTGCCAAACCAAGTTCCCATGGTAAACCTGCGTGTTTTAATGAAGTTAGTGGCGAAGCTCCTGTACCACCATCGTAACCAGAAATTAAAACTACATCAGCTTTTGCTTTTGCAACACCTGCTGCAATGGTACCAATACCTACTTCTGATACTAGCTTTACATTGATTCTTGCTGCTCGATTTGCATTTTTTAAATCGTAAATTAGTTGCGCTAAATCTTCAATCGAATAAATATCATGATGTGGCGGCGGAGAAATTAATCCTACAAAAGGAGTTGAATTTCTTGCGGCAGCTATCCATGGCAATACTTTTTCACCAGGTAACTGACCACCTTCTCCTGGTTTTGCACCTTGTGCCATTTTTATTTGAATCTCTTTTGCGCTTGATAAATAATGAGAAGTAACCCCAAAACGCCCTGAAGCAACTTGCTTTATGGCAGAGTTTCGGCTATCTCCATTTATATCTTTTTGAAAACGTCTTCTATCTTCTCCTCCTTCTCCCGAATTGGATTTTCCTCCAATTCTATTCATAGCAATGGCTAAATTTTCATGAGCTTCTCTAGAAATAGATCCGTAAGACATGGCTCCTGTTTTAAATCGCTTTACAATTTCGGTCCAAGGTTCAACTTCATCTAAAGGAATAGGATCTAAATTATTAAATTCAAACAATCCTCTAATGGTCATTAAATTTTCAGATTGCTCATTAATTGCTTTTGCATATACGTTATAACTTTCTTGGTCGCTTAACCTTACAGCTTGTTGTAATTTTGCAACTGTTGTTGGATTAAATAAATGACGTTCTCCATTTCTTCTCCATCTATAATTCCCTCCTATATTTAAGCTTAAATTTTTATCTATTTGATTGTCTGGATATGCTTGTTTATAACGCTTGTCTATTTCTTTCTCTATTTCATATAAACCAATACCTTCTATTCGTGAAGCGGTGTATGGAAAATATTTTTCTACAAATTGCGAGTTAAAACCAACAATTTCAAAAATTTGAGAACCTCTATACGAATGTAAAGTTGAGATTCCTATTTTATTCATCACTTTTAAAATTCCTTTTCCGATGGCGGTATTAAAATTATCAACTGCTTTTTGCTCATCCATTCCTGTAATAAAACCCTCTTTTACCTGAGAACGGATAATTTCGTTTACCATGTACGGATTAATTGCACTTGCACCGTAACCAAATAAAGTGGCAAAATGATGCGGTTCACGAGGTTCTGCAGATTCAATAATTATATCGAAAAAAGAACGTTTACGTAATCTGTTTAATTGGTGATTTACAAATGAACACGCTAATAATGCTGGTATTGGCGCAAATTCTTTATTTACACCTCTATCAGAAAGTATAATAATATTTGTTTTTCTTGCTAGTGCTTTTTCTACCTGAACAACAATTGATTCTAATGCGTTTTCTAAACCATTTAATCCTTCTGATTTTTTATATAAAATTTCAATTGTTTCTGCTTTAAAACTTTCTACAGAAATGTTTCTTATTTTTTCTAAATCATCGTTAGATATTACCGGATTTTGAATTTCTAATTTTCTACATTGTCTTTCGGTAATGCTAAAGATATTTCTGTCTTTTCCTAAATTTAAACTAATATCTGTTACAATTTCTTCACGAATACCATCTAAAGGCGGATTGGTTACTTGTGCAAATAATTGTTTAAAATAACTTGAAATTAGTTGAGGCTGATCTGATAAAACAGCCAAAGGAGTATCAATTCCCATTGATCCTAAAGCTTCTTTCCCTACTTGAGCCATTGGGGTTATTACTTCTTGAATATCTTCAAAAGTGTAATTAAATAAACGTTGACGGGTTTTTATATCGATAGATTCTATGGGACAAGTTTCACTGGTATAAGGAACATCTTTTAAGTGTAATCGTGTTTTATTTAACCATTCTTGATAAGGTCTTTCTGAAACAATTTTACTTTTTATTTCTTCGTCTTCAATAATTCTACCTTCATTCATATCCACCAAAAACATTTTTCCTGGTTCTAATCGTCCATGTACCTTTACATCTTCAGGTGCAACATCAACCACTCCTATTTCAGATGACATTATTAAATTACCACTTTTAGTAACGGTATACCTTGATGGTCTTAATCCGTTTCTATCTAACAAAGCGCCAATATAATCTCCGTCTGTAAAAGGCACCGATGCTGGCCCGTCCCAAGGTTCCATGATACAGCTATTGTATTCGTAAAAAGCTTTTCGCTGTTTAGACATGGTTTTGTGTTTTTCCCAAGCTTCAGGAATCATCATCATCATAATTTCTGGTAAAGAACGTTCTGTGTGCGTTAATAATTCTACCACCATATCCATAGAAGCTGAATCAGATTTACCTGGTAAAATTATAGGGAATAATTTGTCTATTTGCGGGCCAAAAACATCACTTTTCATAATTTCCTCACGAACACGCATCCTGCTTACGTTTCCACGAAGTGTATTGATCTCTCCGTTTTGACACATATGTCTAAAAGGCTGTGCCAATTCCCAAGTTGGCATTGTATTGGTAGAAAAACGCTGGTGTACTAAGGCTAAACGTGTAACTAAATCTGTTTCTTGTAAATCTTTATAATAAGGACCAATATCTTCAGGCATAATAATACCTTTATAAATAATAGTAGTTATTGATAAACTTGGAACATAAAAATATGCACTTTCAGAAATTTTAGATTTTCTAATTATATGTTCTGCTATTTTACGTGCTGCATATAGTTTTGCTTTAAAAGTAACTTCACTTATATCTTTTGCTTTATCAATAAAAAGTTGTTCAATATTAGGTTCTGATGCTAATGCTATTTCTCCTAACTGAGAAGAATCGACAGGAACCTCTCTCCAACCTAAAATAGCAAGTCCTTGTGCTTTTATTTCGTTTTCAAAAGTTGTTTTACAAAAATTGTATTGATTTAAGTTTTTGGGAAGAAAAACCATTCCAACTGCATATTCTCTTTGATTTGGGATACCAAAATCACAAACTCGTTTAAAGTAATCATGCGGAATATCTATTAACAAACCTGCACCGTCTCCCGTTTTTCCATCAGAGCTAACACCACCTCTATGCTCTAATTTTACTAATATTTCTAACGCATCATGTATAATTTTATTCGTTCTTTCTCCATTCAAATTACAGATAAAACCTGCACCGCAATTTTCATGTTCAAATTCGGGTAAGTATAAGCCTTGTTTCTTCATTGTAAATTATATTATATTTACTAAAATACAAAATTTAATAAAAATAATTTAACAAAATAGACGAAACACACAATTAAACACACAGAAAACAAGTTTTTATTAAAAATAAATACACATTCCTTAATTAATTATTTAATAGATTATAAAAAAAACACTACTATAATTTATCGAAATGAAAATTATAGTAGTGTTTTTAGAATGTATTCTTTTATAAGCGTCTAAATAATTGTACTCTGACCTGTATGAATATTTTGAAAATTGATATTACTATCTTCTTGATTGTAAATAAAATCAGCAATAAAATCCCCCACTTTATTAGTTCCAAAATTTTGTTCAGAATTAATATCTTCGGTTGTAATACCTAATTCTAATGATTTTTCTACTGCTCGCTCAATGACCTCAGCTTCATTATGTAAATTTAAATGTTTTAATAGCATTGCTGCTGATAAGATAGACGCTAAAGGATTTGCAATATTTTTTCCGGTTGCTTGCGGAAATGAACCATGAATTGGTTCAAATAAAGCGTTCTCTTCTCCTAAAGAAGAAGAAGCTAATAAGCCAATAGACCCACCAATTACACTTGCTTCATCAGATAATATGTCTCCAAATAAATTTTCGGTAAGAATTACATCAAACTGTTTTGGGTTTAATATTAATTGCATTGCAGCATTATCAACAAAAATAAAATCTAAATCAACATCAGGATAATTACTTGCTAAATTAGTTACAGTTTTTCGCCATAACCTAGAGGTTTCTAACACGTTTGCTTTATCTACTAAAGTTAGTTTTTTACGTCTCTTTTGTGCTGCTTTAAATGCTAAATGAGCAATACGTTCTATTTCTTCTACTGAATAAGAACATCCATCAAAAGCGATTTGTTTATCATCACTAATTTCTTTAATTCCAAAGTAAATTCCTCCTGTTAACTCTCTGTAAATTGTAATATCAGTTCCTTCGATAATCTCTCTTTTTAAAGGAGAGTTTTCAATTAACTGCTGATATGCTTTTACTGGTCGTTCATTACAAAACAACCCTAATTCTTTACGTAGTTTTAGTAATCCTTGTTCTGGGCGAACTTTTGCTGTTGGATCGTTATCATATTTAGGGTGCCCGATAGCACCAAATAAAATAGCATCACTTTTTTTACATAAAGTAATGGTTTCATCTGGTAACGGGTTTCCTGTTGCATCAATAGCACAAGCTCCCATTAGTGCTTCTTTAAATATAAATGTATGATCGTACACATTTGCAATTGCTTTTAACACTTTTTGAGCTTGTGTAGTTACCTCGGGTCCAATACCATCTCCTGGAATTACTGCTATATTAAATTTCATATTTTTATATTTTATAATGAAGCTTCAAAAGCTTCTATTTTATCTTTTTTACTTACTAAAAAATCAATATCATCATAACCATTAATTAAGCATAGCTTTTTATAGGAATTAATTTCAAATTCACTTGTTCCTACTGGGGTTTTAATTATTTGGTTTTCTAAATCGATAATTATAATCGTATCGGGTTGTTGTGCCACTCTTTCAAGTAACTTATTTAAAAACTCTTTAGATACTTGTACTGGTAAAATGCCATTATTTAATGCATTCCCTTTAAATATATCAGCAAAAAAACTGCTTATAACCACTTTAAATCCGTAGCCTGCTAATGCCCACGCTGCGTGTTCTCTACTTGATCCGCAACCAAAATTATCACCAGCAATTAATATGCTTCCTTTATAATTTTTATTGTTTAAAATAAAACTCTCATTTACACTTCCATCTTTATGATAACGCCAATCTCTAAACACATTATCTCCAAACCCTTTTTTATCGGTTGCCTTTAAAAAACGAGCTGGAATAATCTGATCTGTATCTACATTTTCAGTTGTTAATGGAACTGCTGTATCAATTAATTTTACAAATTTTTCCATCTTAGTTTAAATGTTTAGTGATATCTATAATTTTTCCTTCTACTGCTGTTGCTGCTGCCATTAACGGACTTGCTAAAATGGTTCTTGCTCCTTGCCCTTGACGCCCTTCAAAATTTCTGTTAGAGGTAGAAACACAATATTCTCCTTCAGGTATTTTATCATCATTCATCGCTAAACAGGCCGAACAACCTGGCTGACGTAATTCAAAGCCTGCTTCTTCAAAAATAGTTTGTAAGCCTTCGTTTTGAATTTGTTTTGCTACTTTTTGAGAGCCCGGAACTAACCATGCATTTACATTAGTGGCTTTTTGTTTTCCTTTTACATAATTTGCAGCAACTCTAAAATCTTCAATTCTAGAATTAGTACAACTTCCTATAAAAACATAGTTTATTGGTTTATCTATTAAACTTTCTCCTTTTTTAAAGTTCATATATTCGATTGCTTTTTCAAAAGAAGTATCGCTTAAGGTTGGAATATTTTCTGATATTTTAATTCCCATTCCTGGGTTGGTACCGTAAGTTAGCATTGGCTCAATATCTTCCGCCTTGAAATTATATTCTTGGTCAAATTTTGCGTCAGCATCTGATGATAATGTTTTCCAATAGACTACTTTTTTATCAAACTCTGCTCCTTGTGGTGCAAATTCTCTATCTTTTACATAATTAAAAGTAGTTTCATCTGGTGCAATCATTCCGCCTCTTGCCCCCATTTCAATACTCATATTACAAACTGTCATACGGCCTTCCATTGACATTTCTTCGAATACATTTCCTGCGTATTCACAAAAATATCCTGTGCCCGAATTGGTTCCTAATTGTGCTATGATATAAAGAATAACATCTTTAGGAGACACTCCTTTTTTTAGTTTTCCATTAACAGAAACGCGTAAGCTTTTTGGTTTTTGAAGTAACAAACATTGGCTCGCAAATACCTGTGCTACTTGACTGGTACCAATACCAAAAGCGATGGTACCAAAAGCTCCGTGGGTTGATGTATGGCTGTCGCCACAAACCATGGTCATTCCTGGTTGTGTAATTCCTAATTCAGGAGCAATAACGTGTACAATTCCGTTATTTTCATGTCCTAATTCATATAACGTAATATTATTTTCTTTACAGTTCTCGGTTAATTGGGCTAACTGATTTCTAGACAACGCATCTTTAACAGGTAAATGTTGATTTACGGTTGGTGTATTATGATCAGCAGTTGCAACAATTTTATTAGGTCGTGCAATAGGTATATTACGTTCTTTTAATTCATTAAAAGCTTGTGGACTAGTAACTTCATGAATTAAATGTTTATCAATATATAAAATTTGAGGTCCGTTTTTTACAGTATCTACCACATGAGCGTCCCATACTTTATCAAATAATGTTTTTCCCATTAGGCTATTGCTATTTTAGATATTTTATTTACTTGTTTCATAATTAAATGAAGATCATCATCTATGATTTCTTTTTGTTTATCGGCAAAATTTAAAAAGGTTTTATAAGCCGAATCTAATTGCAGTTTTGTTAACTCGTATCCAATTTTTTTAGCTCTATATGCTAAGGCTGCTCTACCACTCCTTGCGGTTAACACAATGGCACTTTCTGTTACTCCAACATCTGCAGGATTCATTATTTCGTAAGTTTCACGGTTTTTAATTACCCCATCTTGATGAATTCCTGAACTGTGTGCAAATGCATTTGCGCCAACAATTGCCTTATTTGGTTGTACTGGCATTCCCATACTTTCACGAACCATAATACTTGTATCGTATAACAATTGAGTATTGATATCGGTTTGTAAATTTAAGTATGGATGTTGCTTTAAAATCATAACTACTTCTTCTAAAGCTGTGTTTCCTGCACGCTCACCTATTCCGTTAATCGTACATTCAATTTGTCTTGCTCCGTTAATGGCTCCGGCTATAGAATTTGCTGTTGCTAAACCTAAATCATTATGACAGTGACAAGAAATGATTACATTTTCTATCCCTTTTACATGCTCTTTTAAGTACTTAATTTTTGCACCATATTCTTCTGGTAAACAATACCCTGTTGTATCTGGAATATTTAAAACTGTTGCACCAGATTTTATCATTTCTTCACAAACTTTGGCTAAAAAAGCATTGTCTGTTCTCCCTGCATCTTCGGCATAAAACTCTACGTCATCTACAAAGTTTTTAGCGTAAGCAACGGCTTCTTTACCTCTTCTTATTACTTCATCTTGTGATGCGTTAAATTTATACTTTATATGTGAGTCACTTGTTCCAATTCCTGTATGAATCCTCGGTTTAATTGCTTGTTTTAAAGCAGCAGCAGCAACCTCAATATCTTTTTTAACAGCTCTTGTTAATCCACAAACGGTAGCATTTTTTACAATTTTTGCAATTTCACTTACTGATGCAAAATCTCCTGGGCTAGAAACAGGAAAACCAGCTTCGATAACATCAACACCTAAAAAATCAAGTCTTTCAGCTATAATTAGTTTTTGTGTTGTATCTAATTTACATCCTGGAACTTGCTCTCCGTCTCTTAAAGTAGTATCGAATATTTGAACTTTATCGTTATTCATTAATCTAAAATAATTGTCATTATATAAATCAAATTTATATATTGGTTTCTTTAATAAGTTGTTTTTAAGTTTGTTCTCTACGACATTTAAAACGGTAAACAAAACGACAAAACAACTAACTAACAGCAAGTTATGAGCAAAATTATTACACAAGCCAACCAACAAAATGATGCTTTATTTGTTTTGATAAAATCGTTATCAAAATCAGAAAAGCGTCAGTTTAATCTTTATGTAGGGCGTTTAGATGGTAATAATGATGCTAAATTTTTTTCGCTCTTTAAGTTTTTAGAAAAGCAAAAAAAATATGATGAAAAAACAATTATAAAAACTGGTATTGTAAGTAAGCAACAATTATCTAATTTAAAAGCACATTTGTATAAACAAATTTTAATTAGTTTACGAATGAATCCTGCTCACAAAAATATTCGGATTCAAATAAGAGAATTATTAGATTTTGCAACAATTTTGTATCAAAAAGGATTGTATAAACAAAGTTTAAAACTACTTGATAAGGCAAAAAATACAGCGATTGATAATGAAGAGAAAAATATTGCTTATGAAATTGTAGAGCTTGAAAAAGTTATAGAAAGTCAATACATAACTAGGAGTATTAACACAAGGGCTGACGAATTAACAATTCAGGCAAAAAAACTAAGTCAACAAAATGTAATGACCAGTAAATTGTCTAATTTATCATTACAACTGTATAGTTTTTTATTAAAAAATGGCTACGTAAGAAATGATATTGAACTTAAAAAAGTAAATTATTATTTTAACTCTAAACTACCAAATTACAAATACGAAAGTTTAGATTTTAGAGAAAAACTTTGGCTATACAAAGCCAATTTATGGCATAGTTTTTTAACGCAAGATTTTTTACAAAGTTATAAATATGCTAACAAATGGGTTAATTTATTTAAAAGTGACATAAAAAACATTACTATTCATCCTGTTTTTTATTTAAAAGGAAAAAATTATTTGCTAGAAAGTCTTTTTTTTATAAAACATTACACTAAATTTAAAAAAGAACTTTTATTATTTGAAGAAGAAATTAAAAATAATATAATACCACAAAATAGTAATACTGAAATTCTTATTTTTCAATACTATTATTCAAACAAACTACATGCTCATTTTTTAGAAGGTAATTTTTATGAAGGAGAATATTTAGTTGAAATAATAAACGACAAGATTGCGCTTTATAAAAACAGGTTAGACAACCATCATATTGTTGTTTTATATTATAAAATAGCTTGTTTATACTTTGGTATGGGTAAAAATAAAGAATGTATTTTATATTTAAATAAAATTATTAAATCTAAAAAAATTCATGTTGCTGAAGATTTACAATGCTTTGCTCGTATTTTAAATTTAATTGCACATTACGAATGTGGTTTAGATTACGATTTAGAAAGACAATTTAAAGACACCTATCGCTTTTTATTAAAAATGGAAAATCTTCAAGAAGTTCAAAAAGAATTTATTTCATCAATAAAAGCGCTAGGTGACGTTTTTCCTCATCAAATTAAAAAGAAATTTAAAAAAATATATGACCGTTTAAAAGTTTATGAAAATCATCCTTATGAAAAAAGAGCTTTTTTATATTTAGATATTCTTTCTTGGCTAGAGTCTAAAATTGAAAATAAACCAGTTGCTTTGATTATCAAAAATAAGCTCAATCAAAATATTAGATAACTTAAAATAATGCTTTTGCTATTGCTTTCACATTGTCACTTTTTCCCATAGAGTAATAATGTAACAAAGGTACTCCGGCTTGTAATAGTTCTTTAGATTGTTCAATACACCATTCTACTCCAATTTGTCTTACTTGTTTATTTGTTTTACAATCGTCAATCGATTTTATCAATGTTTCTGGCAAATCTATTTTAAAAACTTGAGGTAATAATTGTAAATGACGTTTTACGGCTATTGGTTTAATACCTGGAATGATAGGAATCATAATTCCTATTTTTCTTGCCGCATTTACAAACTCAAAATACTTTTGATTATTAAAAAACATTTGCGTCACAACATAATCTGCCCCTGCATCAACTTTTTCTTTTAATCGTTTTAAATCGGTTTGTAGTGATGGGGATTCTAAATGTTTTTCTGGGTACCCTGCTACACCTATACAAAAATCGGCTTTATGATTTGCCTCTATCACATCGTGTAAATATTTACCACTATTTAAACTCTTAATTTGACCTACCAACTCTGTTGCAAATTGATGTCCTCCTTTTGTTGGTTCAAAATACTTTTGATGACTCATTGCATCACCTCGTAATGCCATCACATTTTCAATACCTAAATAATGACAATCTACCAATAAATACTCTGTTTCTTCTTTGGTAAAACCACCACATAAAACATGCGGAACTGTATCTACATCATATTTATGCTTTATTGCTGCACAAATACCTACTGTACCAGGACGCATTCTGGTTATTTTTCTATCTAACAATCCATTTCCTTTATCAATATATAAATGCTCTTCTCTTGAAGTGGTTACATCAATAAAAGGTGGATTAAATTCCATCAACGGATCTATATTATTATATAAATCCTGAATGTTGTTTCCTTTTTTTGGTGGAATAATTTCAAACGAAAATAATGTTTTCCCGTTTGCTTTTTTAATGTGATCTGTTACCTTCATAAGTTATTATAAAGGCGTATTTAACTATATAAATGATGCTATAAATAATGATATTGTAAACATTACCAATAATTGAATCATAAACTTAATTTCTAAACTATACTTTTTCATTTTTGTTCTTTTTATTAATTTTTATAGTTCAAAATTACTATCGTTTCTTGGTTTAAATTTTACCTTAAAGATAATTTATTGTTAATTAAATACGCTTTTTTTTATGTTTTTAGTTGTTAGTTGTTTCTTGTTTTATTAATATTTTTTTTACCAATTCGTACGGCTCTTTATACTCCCAATAAATCCATCTACCACCTATATAATCAGTTAAAATATATTTATCGCTTAAGGATTTAATTCTACTTATAGCAATTGTTTTGGGTAAAAAAACATCTGCAGTAACCTCTTCAGTTATTTCTTTATTATCCTCATCATATCCATGAGAAATAATATGATTTCTTAAGGATAATTCTATAAATTTCTGACTCATTTTGTTTTTAATTATCAGCTATCGCTGGATGTAACCATTTTCTAGCTTTTTCTAATGTTATTCCTTTTCTGTTAGCAAAATCGCGCACCTGATCGTCTGTAATTTTTCCTAAACCAAAATATTTCGCTTCTTCGTTTGCAAAATAATAACCAGAAACTGCTGCTGCTGGCCACATTGCTAAACTTTCTGTTAAGGTTACCCCTATTTTTTCTTCTACTTTTAATAAATCCCAAATCGTTTCTTTTTCTAAATGATCTGGGCATGCAGGATATCCTGGTGCAGGACGAATTCCTTTATAGGTTTCCTTAATTAAGTCTTCATTAGATAATGTTTCATCAAATGCATATCCCCAATGTTTGGTTCTTACTCTGTGGTGTAAATATTCGGCAAAAGCTTCGGCAAAACGATCGGCAATTGCCTGTACCATAATGGCATTATAATCGTCTTCTTTTTCTTTATATTTTTTGGCTAATTCATCGGCACCATAAATAGCTGTACAAAATGCCCCCATATAATCTTGCTTTTTAGTTTCTTTAGGTGCAATAAAATCTGATAAAGCAAAACTTGGTTTTCCTTCTCGCTTTTTTAATTGCTGACGTAAGGTTCTAAAAACAGCTATTTCTTCTCCCTTTTTCTGAATTGAAATATCATCATCATTTACGGTGTTTGCTTCAAACAAACCAAATATTCCTTTTGGTTTTAGTAATTGTTTGGTAATAATTTCATCTAAAATCACTTTAGAATCTTCATATAACTGTGTTGCTTGTTCGCCAACTACCTCATCAGTTAAAATATCTGGATATCTACCGTGTAAATCCCAACTTCTAAAAAATGGACTCCAATCAATAAATGGTAATAATTCTTTTAAACTAACTTGTTCTAAAGTTTGAATTCCTAACTCTTTTGGTTTAAAGATTGAACTTGTTTCCCAATCTATTTTAAACTTACGTTCTCGGGCTTCTTCAATAGAAATATAGGCTTTTGTTTTACCTCTTTTTAAGAATTTTTCACGAAACTCATCGTAGTCTTTTTTTAACTTTGCAACATAGGCATTACTGGTTTCTTCGTTTAATAAATCACTTACCACAGTTACCGCTCTTGATGCATCGTTTACATGAACCACCGCGTTTTTATATTGAGGATCTATTTTTACAGCCGTATGTGCTTTTGATGTTGTTGCGCCACCTATTAATAAAGGTACCGAAAACTCTTGGCGTTCCATTTCTTTAGCCAAATACACCATTTCATCTAACGAAGGTGTTATTAAACCTGATAAACCAATAATATCTACATTTTCTTTTTTAGCAGCTTCAATAATTTTTTCTGGCGGAACCATTACTCCTAAATCAACAATTTCGTAATTGTTACAACCTAAAACAACACTCACTATATTTTTACCAATATCATGTACGTCACCTTTTACAGTTGCCATTAAAACTTTACCTAAGGCCTGTTGTTTTTCTCCTTTTTCTGCTTCAATAAACGGATTTAAATAGGCAACCGCTTTTTTCATTACTCTTGCCGATTTTACTACTTGAGGTAAAAACATTTTTCCGGCACCAAATAAATCTCCAACTACATTCATTCCAATCATTAAATGCCCTTCAATTACTTGAATTGGTTTTGCTGATTCTTGCCTTGCTTGTTCTACATCTTCAATAATAAACTCATCGATTCCTTTTACTAAAGAATGGGTGATTTTTTCTTGCAAAGGCAAACTTCTCCACTCTAAAACTTTTGCTTCATCTTGCTTTTTAACGCCTTTTACCGTTTCTGCAAAATCTAACAATCGTTCGGTTGCATCGTCTCTCCTATCTAAAACAACATCTTCAATATGTTCTAATAAATCTTTTGGTATATCATCGTAAATCTCTAGCATTGCTGGATTTACAATTCCCATATTCATTCCTGCCTCAATTGCATAATACAAGAAAACAGAATGCATGGCCTCTCTAACAATATTATTTCCTCTAAAAGAAAACGAAACATTACTTACACCACCACTTACACTTGCGTTTTGTAAATTTTGTCGTACCCAACGTGTAGCTTCAATAAAATCAATGGCATTTTTTCTGTGCTCTTCCATTCCGGTTGCAACAGGAAAAATATTTAAATCGAAAATAATATCTTCGGATGCAAACCCTACTTTATCTACTAAAACACGGTAAGACCTTTCGGCTATTTCAATTCTTCTTTCATAAGTATCAGCTTGCCCAACCTCATCAAAAGCCATTACAATTACTGCAGCTCCGTACCTTTTAATTTGAGTGGCTTCCCAAATAAATTTTTCTTCTCCTTCTTTTAATGATATTGAATTTACAACACATTTTCCTTGTACTACTTGTAAACCAGCTTCGATAATTTCCCATTTAGAACTATCAATCATTAACGGAACTCTACATATATCAGGTTCGGCTGCTATTAAGTTTAAAAAACGAACCATGGCTTCTTTTCCATCAATCAAACCATCATCCATATTTACATCGATAATCTGAGCTCCTCCTTCAACCTGATGCCTTGCTATTGCTAAAGCTTCATCAAACTTCTCTTCTTTTATCAACCTTAAAAACTTACGAGATCCTGCAACATTTGTACGCTCTCCAACATTAATAAAATTGGTATGTTCACTTAAAACTAAAGGTTCTAAGCCTGAAAGTTTCATGTATTTATTCGTTTTTACACTCATCTTTTAATAATGTTACTTATTTAATTCTGATATATTTTTCAATAATATCTCTATGAATTCCTGCTTCTTTTACTTCTTCTAATCCATATTGAATTAAGGTATCACCAGCGATTTTTACTGTAAATGGAAATACATGGCCCCTAATGGCATCAACCGAAATATAATTTAAGGTTTCTTTGTAATTATTTCCTTTTAAAGTATAACTACCGCCACCGCCATAAAATCCTGATGCTGTTTCTTTTGGTTGATTAAAAAATGCGAAATGACTTTTGTTTATAATTTTAATAAAATCTGCTTTAGACAAATCTTTTATTTTAACCGAATCATTTTCTTTAACTTCACCATAAACAAGTTTCCAGGTACCTACAATATTAATTTTTGTAGCTTCTTTTTTATCTAGATTATTACAAGAAACTAGCAAGATTGTAACTAAAATTAATTGAATTATATTTTTCATAGTTTAGGTTGTTTTAAATTTTCTTGGTGAATATTTTAATGCTAAATCTGCTATTGCTTTAATATGTTCTGGCGTTGTACCACAACAGCCACCAACAATATTAATCAAGTTTTTCTTTAAATACTCTTCAATCTGTTCGGCAGTTTCTTCTGCAGTTTCATCATACTCACCAAAAGCATTTGGCAATCCTGCATTAGGATGTGCTGACGTAGCAAAATCTGTTTTTGAAGCAATTGCCTCTAAATGCGGTTGTAATAAATTGGCTCCTAAAGCGCAGTTAAACCCAACAGATAATAACGGAATGTGAGATACGGATATTAAAAACGCTTCGGCAGTTTGCCCTGATAAAGTTCTACCTGAGGCATCGGTAATTGTGCCACTTAACATTATTGGAACCTCAATTTTACGTTCGTCTTTTACTTCTTCTATGGCAAATAATGCAGCTTTTGCATTTAAGGTATCAAAAACAGTTTCAACTAATAAAATATCAGCTCCGCCATCCAACAAAGCTTCAACTTGTTGTTTATATGCTACACGTAATTCATCAAAAGTTACCGCTCTGTAACCAGGGTCGTTTACATCTGGTGACATACTTGCTGTTCTGTTAGTTGGGCCTATTGAACCTGCTACAAACCTTGGTTTATGTGGTTCTTTGTCTGTAAACTCTATAGCTACTTCTTTTGCAATTTTAGCAGATTCGTAGTTTAATTCATACACCAAATTTTCCATTTGATAATCAGCCATTGCAATGGTAGTTCCCGAAAAAGTATTGGTTTCGATAATATCTGCTCCCGCTTCAAAGTATTTTGCGTGAATTGTTTTTATTGCCTCTGGCTGTGTGATAGAAAGTAAATCGTTATTTCCTTGTAACGGTATTGGATATTCTTTAAAACGTTCTCCTCTAAAATCTTCTTCGGTAAATTTATATGCCTGAAGCATAGTACCCATTGCTCCGTCGAGTATGAGAATTCGTTTTTGTATTTCTTGATAAATGTTTGACATTCCTGATATTTTATATTGTATATGTTATCAGGAAAAGAGGAAAGTCTTTCCGTTATCTCTCTTAAAAATTATATTTATTACAATATTTTAAGTAGAATTTAGCACCTTCTTTGTTTACACATAGGGTTGCTAAGGTTTCACAGGGTCTAATCCCTCCACCTTTCTTGATAACATTTATAAAGTTAATGAACTATTATAATGCAAATAAACAAACTTTTTTTGTTTTTACATCATTTTTTTAATAATTATATAAATTAGATGATAAATATCTATCGCCAATATCACAAATAACAGCTACAATAATACCTTCTTCAATCTTTTCTGCTACTTGTAATGCTACGTGTACTGCACCACCACTACTCATACCTCCAAAAACTCCTTCTTGACTCGCAAGTTTACGTGTCATATTTCGTGCTTGGTTTTCGCTAACCTCAATAATTTCATCAACTTTTGACTTATCGAAAATTTTTGGCAAATATTCTTTAGACCATTTTCTAATACCAGGTATTTTAGAACCATCGGTTGGTTGTGCTCCTATAATTTTAACCTTCGGATTTTGTTCTTTCAAATATGTAGAAACTCCCATAATAGTACCTGTAGTTCCCATAGCAGATACAAAATGTGTTACTTCCCCCTCAGTATCTTTCCAAATCTCAGGTCCTGTGGTTTTATAATGCGCTTTCCAATTATCATTATTTTCAAACTGATTTAACATAAAATAACCTTCTTTATATCGCAATTTTTGTGCTAAATCTCTAGCACCTTCAATACCTTCTTCTTTTGGTGTTAATAAAACTTCGGCCCCATAAGCTTTCATTGTTTTTACACGTTCTTCAGTTGCACTTTCAGGCATTACCAACGTCATGTGTAGCCCTAATACTTTTGATATAAATGCTAAAGCGATACCTGTATTTCCACTAGTTGCTTCAACTAGATGATCTCCTTTTTTAATGTTCCTTCGGTTTAAAGCCTCAAAAATCATATTATAAGCAGCTCTATCTTTGACACTTCCTCCTGGATTGTGTCCTTCTAATTTTAAAAATAAACGTACTCCTTTTTTATTTAAAATATTACTAACCTCTATTAAAGGGGTGTTTCCGACAAAGTCGGTTATTTTTTTTGCTTTCATAATTTAAACTTTATCTAATGAAACAATTTTATTTTCTGATTGATATATTACTAAGGATTTAGGTGGTACAGATTCGGTAACACATACATTAGCACCTATAATACTATTTTCACCTATTACAACTTCGCCTCCTAAAATAGTTGCATTTGCGTAAATAGTTACATTATTCTCTATTGTTGGATGTCTTTTTGTTTCTGCTAAACTCTTTTTTACTTGTATACCGCCTAAAGTAACTCCTTGATAAATTTTTACATTTTCTTTTATCAGAGTAGTTTCACCTATAACAATTCCGGTAGCATGGTCTATAAAAAACGAGTTTCCAATAGTTGCTCCTGGATGAATATCAGTACCTGTAACTCCATGAGTATATTCACTCATCATTCTTGGTAAAACAGGTACGTTTAACTTTACCAACTCATGGCTTAAACGATAAACTGCAATGGCATGAAATCCTGGATATGCTAAATACACCTCCGCTAAACTTTTTGCTGCTGGATCTGTTTTTTCAAAAGCAATGGCATCTAAATCTAATTTTTTACGAATTTCTTTAAACTTATTTTTATAAGCTTCCCAAATTTTATCAGTATCATTAATCGCTAATGATTTTGTTATTTGAAGAAATAAACTTTGTATTATTTTTATATTTTCTTGATAATAATTTTCATCAAAAAGTGCATAAAATAATTTCTTTGTAAATTCTTCTACAGTGTCTTTTAAGGTTAGTTTATAATTTTTTAACGGCATACTACATTTCTGGTGCTAATTCAACTTCCAATCCTTCTAGTTCTGGTTTCATTTGAATTTGGCAACCTAAACGACTATTATCTTCAACATGAAAAGCTTCAGCTAACATCATATCTTCATCAATTCCCATTTCAGGTAATTCATGTTCAGATTTCACATAACATTGACACGAGGCACACATTGCCATACCACCGCAAACACCTATGGTACCTTCTTCTGCTAATTCGTATGAACGAATTACTTCCATTAAATTCATTGCCATATCTGTTGGTGCAATAATTTCGTGAAGTACTCCTTCTCTATCTGTTATTTTTATATTGATATCTGCTGACATTATTTAGTATTAAATCTTATTACTGAATTGCTTTTACTACTGCTTTTGGCGCTTCCTTTTTGGTTCCATCAAAACCTTCAACTCCTCCTACCGTAGTATATTTCATTACATATTTTTTATCTGGATGAATAATTTTATAAGCACTTTGACACATTAAAGTAGCTTCATGAAAACCACATAAAATTAACTTTAACTTACCTGGATACGTGTTTACATCTCCTATTGCAAATATACCTGGAATATTTGTTTGGTAATCTAAAGCATTGTTAACTTTTATTGCATTTTTTTCAATTTCTAATCCCCAATCTGCTATTGGACCTAATTTTGGTGATAATCCAAATAAAGGAATAAAGTGATCTGTGTCAATAATAAAAGGTTCTTCTCCTTTCTTTTCAACGGCAACTCCTGTAACGTGCTCTTTCCCTAAAATTCCTTTTACTTCAGCTGGAGTAATTAAATTAATTTTTCCTAAATTTTTTAATTCTTGTGCTTTTTCAACTGAATCTAACGCTCCTCTAAATTCGTTTCTTCTATGAATTAAGGTTACTTCGGATGCTACATCTGATAAGAAAATTGCCCAATCTAAAGCCGAATCTCCACCTCCTGAAATCACCACTTTTTTATCTCTATACAGTTCTGGATCACGAATAATATATTCAACTCCTTTATCTTCAAAATCTGCAATATTAGGAATCGGTGGTTTACGAGGTTCAAAACTTCCTAAACCTCCAGCAATAGCAACAACTGGTGCTTGATGTTTTGTTCCTTTATTGGTAGTAACAATAAAAGTTCCATCTTCTTGTTTTTCAATAGTATTTGCTCGTTCACCTAATGTAAAACCTGGTTCAAATTGTTTAGTTTGTTCAATTAACTTATCAGTTAAATCACCTGCTAAAATTTCTGGATATGCTGGAATATCGTAAATAGGTTTCTTCGGATATATTTCTGAACATTGCCCTCCTGGTTGTGGCAAAGCATCAATTAAATGACATTTTAATTTTAACAATCCTGCTTCAAAAACGGTAAATAATCCTGTAGGTCCTGCGCCTATAATTAATATATCTGTTGTAATCATAATTTTATTTATTTGTCATTATGAGTAAAATCAAGCAATCTCTTTATAAATCAAACAATTACTTTACTTTGTTCGCAATGACGTTACTCTATTTTTCTACTAAACTCTTCGTAAATTCGTTTAGTTTTTCAACTTTTTCCTCAAAATCTCCTTTAAGGGTTTTTCTATATTTATTTAAATTTTGTACTAAATCGTTAATATTATCTGGAATTACTTCCTCAAAAAACTGACGTAATCTTTTGGCAGTTGTTGGCGATTTTCCATTGGTAGAAATGGCTATTTTTACATTTCCTTTGGTTACAATTCCGCCCATATAAAAATCGCAATATGGTGGATTATCAGCAACATTTACCAATATATTTTGTTTTTTACAATCTTTATAAACTTCAATATTTACATCAACCTTATCAGTAGTTGCAACTACAATATGCTTGCCTTTTAAATAAGTTTTATTGTATTGATCAATTAACATTACTACATTAAACCTGTTTGCTAATTCTTTTGTTTCTTCTCTAAAAAATAGCGAAACCATGGTTACTTTAGCATTAGGGCTAGACTTTAATAAAAAAGACAATTTTTCTAGTGCCACAAAACCTCCACCAACAATAAGTATTTCTAATTGTTCTGTTTTTAAAAAAATCGGATATAAATTATTTCTTTCTTCATTCATTTTATCTCCTTTAAAATCAATTTCCTTTTTTTACTTTTCTAAATATTCTTGTAAACTTTTTATTGGTAGGATAACTTCTGTGTTTAGTAATATTATTTATCAATAAAGCTACTACGAATAAAATTAATGTTCCGCTTAAAACAGGCGATAATACATATAAATACCCTAATGTTTTTATTTTCTCTGTTCCTATTATCGCAATTAAAGCCGTTGCGCCTCCTGGTGGATGCAATGTTTTTGTGTACTGCATTAACACAATAGATGTTGAAACTGCTAACGGTGCTGTTAACCAAATAATATCGGGTAAAAATTTAGCAATTGTAACACCAATTATTGCCGATAAAACATGCCCTCCAATTAAATTTCTTGGTTGTGCTAACGGACTTTGAATTGCTCCGTAAATTAAAACACACGTGGCTCCAAACGATCCTATTAAAAAAACATTTTCAACTTTTGATAAATAAAAAGATTGTGTAAAAGCGATAATTCCTATTCCGATAAAAGCACCTATAAAAGACCAAAAATTTTCTATATAATCTAAAGATGTTTCTTTGTACAGCACATATTTAGTTATTCTTATTGTTCTTTTTACTTGTTGCTTTACCATTATAAAATTATTTTTTAAGCTAAAGTAAATTCTTTATTAATAACTTCTTGTTGAACTTTATTTAAATCTTGTCGATGTTTAACAACCTCTCCTAAAACAATAATCGCAGGATTACTTAATTCATTCTTTTTAACAATTTCTAAAATAGTATCTACGGTTCCTATACCAACTTTCTCTCTTGATGTTGTGCCATCTTGAATAATTGCTATTGGTAAATTATTTTTATTTTCTTGTTTAAATAGTTTTACAATTTCAGGTAATTTCCCCATTCCCATTAACACCACCACTGTTGCGTTAGATTTTGCTGCCAAAGCAACATCCTGTGATAATTTGTGATCTTTCGTAGTACCTGTAATTACCCAAAAACTTTCAGCACTTCCACGTTTTGTAAGTGGTATATTTTGAGATGCTGGCACCGCTAATGATGATGAAATTCCTGGTACAACAGCTACTGCTACTCCAAAACTAGCAGCATATTCCATTTCTTCAGCACCGCGTCCAAAAATAAAAGGATCTCCTCCTTTTAAACGAACTACATGACCGTGACTTTTTGCTCTTGCTACAATTAATTCGTTAATTTGATCTTGCTGATATTTATAACATCCTCTTCTTTTTCCAACAAAAATTTGTTCTGCATTCGGATTTATAAAGTCTAATAGCTCTTCGTTTACCAAAGCATCATATAAAACAACATCAGCTTTTTTTAACATTTTAATTGCCTTTACTGTAATTAAATCTACATCTCCAGGACCAGCTCCAACAACGGTTAATTTTGGTTTTATATTAAGCATGACTCACTTCTTGTTTTCTAAAAGCATCTATTTTATTATAAAATGATTTTGCATCATTTAAATAACTTTCAGCAAATACTTTTGTTGGGTTTTCTCTCTTAATTTGATAAACTACATCTTCAAAACTAACATCTAAATTAATTTTACCCGTAGCTACAAAATGTTCTTGAAAGCTTGTAATAATACCTGCTTGCGTGTTTGTTTTTATATTTTCGGCAATTAATAAAGCTTTTGCTGTATTAACTAAAGAAGTGTATGAATGATAAATACTATCTGAAAATTGATTTTCTTTTAAAGCCTCTGCTGAGTTTGTAATTTTTTCTTCACTTTCAAATAAAAGTGTTGCTATTAAATCAATTACAACTCCCGCACATTCACCTACTCCAATTGCTTTTACATAATTTTCTGAATGTCCCCAATCAATAAAATCACTTGGCGCTAAGTTTGATATATCAGATAATCCTTTTAACAAATCATAAAAATAGGTTTTTCCTTGACGGTCATAATGCGCTAAAAAAGTTTCATCTTCTTGCTGATTTGCTTCCACATCATTTAATAAAATACGTAACGCTTCTGGACCTCTTTTACTTGGTACTTTAACTAATTTATCAGAAAAACGTCCTTTTCCATCACCTAAAATACCACCACCTATTAAAATTTGTAATGCTGGAGCTTGTAATGCACCTACTTTTATAGACATTCCTTGAAAACCAATGTGTGCCATATTATGTTGCCCACAAGCATTCATACACCCACTAATTTTAATGGCAATTTCTTTATTATTTAAATACTTCGGATATTCTTCTTCTAATACCTTTTCTAGTTCTACCGCAATACCTGTACTGCTTGAAATTCCTAAATTACAAGTATCGGTTCCAGGACATGCTGTAATATCGGCAGTAGAATTATATCCTGATTTTGCAAAACCTAATTTTTGTAGTTCGACATAAAAAAATGGTAATAATGCTTCTTTGACGTGGCGAATTAAAATATTTTGACGCAAGGTTAAACGGATTTCATTTGCTGCATATTTTTTAACTAAATCTGCTAACAAACGTGCTTTTGGTGTGTAAAAATCACCTAAGTGAATTTTTAAACCGATGGCAAATAAACCTTCTTGTTTTTGTTTGATTACATTGGTTTCTTTCCATTTTTTATACGCTGATTCATCTTCAATTTTTACTGATGGAATTTCGATATCTTGAAAAACAATTGGTTGTTCAAACTCTGTTGTATCAACTTTAAATGTTTTATTTTCTAATGCATTTACCTCATCAGAAACTAATTGTAAAAAAGCTTTAACACCTAAATCTTTTACTAAAAATTTTAATCTTGCTTTTGCTCTTTTTGCACGCTCTCCAAATCGATCAAAAATTCTTAAAACACCTTCAATAGTTGGTATTAATACATCTTCTTCTAAAAAATCGTAAATAACATCTGCATGTCTTGGCTGTGATCCTAAACCACCACCTAATAAAACTTTAAATCCTTTTTTAGTTACTCCGTTTTCAGTTTTTATTTTTGCTATAAACCCTAAATCATGAATAAAACTAATTGCTGTATCATCATCTGTACCCGAAAAAGACATTTTAAATTTACGTCCCATTTCTTGACAAATTGGGTTTCTTAAAAAGAATTTAAACGTAGCATCTGCATACGGCGAAACATCAAAAGGTTCGTTTAGATCGATTCCCGCAGTTTCTGATGCTGTAATATTTCTTACTGCATTACCACAAGCTTCGCGTAGTGTGATATCATCTTTTTCTAGTTGCGCCCATAATTCTGGCGTTCTATCTAAACTTACGTGATGTATTTGAATATCTTGTCTGGTAGTAATATGTAATCTTCCACGAGAGTACTCATCTGAAACATCAGAAATTCTGTGTAATTGCTCGCTTGTAACCCTACCAAACGGTAATTTTATACGAATCATTTGTACACCAAACTGACGCTGACCGTAAACACCTCTTGCTAAACGTAAACTACGAAAACGTTCTTCGTCTATTTTACCTTCTTTAAAAAGTTGAATTTTTCTCTCTAATTCTAGAATATCTTTTTCTACAATTGGGTTTTCTATTTCGGTTCTAAAACTTTGCATTACTATATATCTTAAAGCTTGTAAGCGTTACTTTTTAATTAATTATGTAAGAATTTTTGTTTTGCCAATAATTCTTCCTCTGTTTCTACATGATCATCATCAGGAACACAACAATCTACCGGACAAACCGCTGCACATTGTGGTTCTTCGTGAAAACCGATACATTCGGTACATTTATCTGGAGAAATAAAATAGTATTCATCTGATATCGCCTCTTGTGTTTCATCAGCATCTACAGTTACTCCATTTTTTAATTCAATATTACCTATTAACGAAGTTCCTTCACTATATTTCCAATCTTCAGCTCCTTCATAAATAGCTGTATTTGGGCATTCTGGTTCACATGCTCCGCAATTGATGCACTCATCTGTTATTATAATTGCCATACCTACTTTAAATTACTTAATAAAACCAACACCGGCTGTATTATTGGTTTTTGGATTGATTAAAATAAAGGTTCCGTTTGCTTTATTTTTACTGTAAGCATCTACAAATAATGGTTTACTTACTTTTAAACTGACTTCTCCTATTTCATTTAATGTTAATGCTGATGGATTTTCTTCTGTACCAGAAAAATCAGTTTTTATAAGTGATGTTAATCCTGTTATTTTTGCTTGTACATCATTTACACCGTGTTTAACGTAATATTTATTAGCGGCTTGTAAAGGTTCTTTATCCATCCAACAAATAGTTGCATTCAGCTCTTTTGTAACTGTTGGTTGCTCATCTAATTTTACCAACATATCTCCTCTACTTACATTTACATTATCTTCTAAAGTAATTGTTACCGAACTTCCTCTTTTTGCTTGTAAATACTCTTCATCAAAAAAGTTAATACTTTTTATTTTTGATGTGGTTGCTGATGGTAAAACGGTTACGGAATCTCCAACAGCTAAATCGCCTCCATAAATTTTACCGGCATAACCTCTAAAATCATGATAATCATCAGTTTTAGGTCGTATTACTGTTTGTACAGGAAAACGTGTTTGAGAAACTTCTTCTAAATCTTCAGCTACTAAACCTTCTAAGTGATCTAATAATGTTTCGCCTTTATACCAAGGTGTATTTTCTGACTTTTCAACAACATTGTCACCTTTTAAGGCAGACATAGGAATGAACGTTAATTTTTGACCTTTATAAGCGCTTTTACTAGCTAAATATTCTATTTCATTTTTTATTTCGTTAAATTTTTCTTCTGAAAAATCAACTAAATCCATTTTATTAATGGCTATTACTACGTTTTTTACGCGTAATAACGTGTTTATAAAAAAGTGACGGTAGGTTTGCTCTATTACTCCGTTTCTCGCATCAATTAATACAATAGATGCTTGTGAGTTTGATGCACCTGTAACCATGTTTCGGGTATACTCTATATGACCAGGAGTATCGGCTATTATAAAACTGGTTTTTGGTGTTGAAAAATATATGTGTGCTACATCTATGGTAATTCCTTGTTCTCTTTCTGCTACTAAACCATCGGTAGCTAATGAAAAATCTAAGTAATCAAAACCTCTTTGTTTACTTTTTTCTTCAATGGCTTCTAATTTATCATCAGTTAGTGATTTGGTATCGTATAAAATACGTCCGATTAAGGTACTTTTACCATCGTCTACACTACCTGCTGTTGCTATTTTTAATACGTTCATTTTATTAGCTATTTGCTATTGGTTGTTAACCTTTAGCGGTATTTGTTTTTTATTGATAATCAGAAAGTTTTTTGACTTTTTTGATTACCTGTTTATAAGTGCGTTAGGGATTGAAACGGCATCCTTTTTTTGTTTTTCTCAAAAAAAGATACAGTGTAAAGCCCGTTAAAACGCCCATATTATTTTTTAAAAATATCCTTGTTGTTTACGTTTTTCCATGGCTGCTTCTGAGCGTTTATCATCTATTCGAGCGCCACGTTCTGAGATGGTTGATACTTTTATTTCGTTAACAACAGTATCAATATCTACTGCATTTGAAAGTACTGCTGCGGTACAACTCATATCGCCAACGGTTCTAAAACGCACCATTCGTTCTTGCACTTCTTCATCTTCGTCTCTATAAACTACATCGTCTTCTGCTGACCATATTAAGCCGTCTCTTAAAAAAGTAGCTCTTTTGTGAGCGAAATAAATAGATGGTATTTCGATGTTTTCTTTTTGGATGTATGACCAAACATCTAACTCTGTCCAGTTTGAAATAGGAAATACACGTACATTTTGCCCTAAATCAATTTTTCCGTTTAACATATCAAATAATTCTGGTCGTTGATTTTTTTCGTCCCATTGTCCAAAATCGTCACGAACAGAAAAAATACGTTCTTTTGCTCTTGCTTTTTCTTCGTCTCTACGCGCTCCACCGATACATGCATCAAATCCAAACTCATCAATTGCATCTAATAACGTTTCTGTTTGTAACATGTTTCGGCTCGCGTATCTCCCTTTTTCTTCTTTTACTCTACCTTTATCGATATTGTCTTGAACATTTCTAACGATTAATTCAACGCCTAGTTCTTTTGCTAAACGGTCTCTAAACTCGATTGTTTCAGGAAAATTATGTCCTGTATCTATGTGCATTAATGGAAACGGAATTTTAGCTGGATAAAATGCTTTTTGTGCAAGTCGCACCAGCGTTATACTGTCTTTTCCCCCTGAAAATAATAACACTGGTTTTTCAAATTGAGCGACTACCTCCCTAAATATATATATAGCTTCACTTTCTAAAGCGCCTACTTGTATTGTTTTTGTATTCATAATCATATCTTTTAAATATGTAAACCACATTCTCTGTTACTTTCTACTTTTGTTGGGTCGAAGTATTTAAACTCGTTTGATAAATTGTGCTCTTTTAAATATTTGTCTAAATCTTCATCAGACCAATGGTAAAACGGACTTACTTTTAAAATTCCATCTTTACTAAAAGATAAAACTCCAATACCGTCTCTAAATGCTGTTTGTCCTTTTCGTAAATTGGTAAACCATATTTTTGGTTGGTGCTCAACCATCGCTCTTTTAAAAGGCTCTAACTTTACTTGCTCGGTAAAAGCAGCATGATTTTCATCTTCTATTGACGGAAGCCCCATGATAATATTACGATGTGCAACCGTTTGTTTTGGCACATACAACGCTATATTTAAGTTTAATTTATCTATTAACTCCTCAGCATGTTTATAGGTTTGTGGTGTATTATATCCTGTATCACACCAAATAACTTTTATTGAAGGATTTTTTGTTGCTATTAAATGTAAGATAGCTACTTCATAAGGCCTGAAATTTGTAGTAATGATTGTTTTTTGTTTCAATTCAAAAACCCATTCTATAATTTCTTTCGGGCTCAATTTTTCTAAACCTTTATTTAGTTCAGTTATATTTAACTCTTCTTTTAAGCTCATTATTTCCCCCATTTTATTTTATTCCAAATTCTTTCATGAAAGAAATACAATATCATTTTTGTAACTAACTCTATACTTCCTATTGAAAACGCTAAGGTTAACTCTCCTGTAATTAACCAAGAAATTAAAATTGTATCAATAGTTCCGATAACTCTCCAACTAACCGATTTAACAAAACTTCGTATCGGATTTTCTGAAGTTTTATCTGACTTATAATTTTTTTTATCTGCTACTAATTGTTCTAAAATCATTTTTAAAATTAAATACCCTATCGGGTAACTAGGTTTTAAGATGCGACAAATGTAGGTATACATTTTAGATAAAAAAATATTTATTTAATTTTTTTACAAAACGATAACATTTGTAGTAAATTATACTAAATCGGCAAGTGTATTATTTCTAAGAACTTGAAGTGTATTGTCTCTAACCTGAATCATTAATTTATGAACAGAACACGCATCTTCATCAGGGCAATCACTACATTTTTCGTAGTAATTTAAACTAACACAAGGCAACATGGCAATAGGACCTTCAAGGGTTCTAATAACATCTGTCATTTTAATTTCTGACGCATCTTTTAACATATAGTAGCCACCGCCTTTGCCTTTTTTAGCGCCTAAAAAACCGGCTCTTCGTAAGGTAAGTAATATACTTTCTAAAAATTTGTGTGAAATATTTTCGCTTTTAGATATCGTTGCTATTTG
This sequence comes from Tenacibaculum soleae, assembly GCA_938002045.1. Lineage (GTDB taxonomy): Bacteria > Bacteroidota > Bacteroidia > Flavobacteriales > Flavobacteriaceae > Polaribacter > Polaribacter soleae_A. Next base: position 15,068 of record CALLBA010000022.1, on the reverse strand, counting down.
CACCTTATCTCCTTTTTCTTGTCTAGCAATAAATGTTAGTGCCTTTAAGCCGTATTTCGTTTTTTTAGAAAGCATACTACAAAAATACACTTTTTATTTAGTTGTTAATTCTCTAAAGCTTGTTTTAAATCATTAATAATATCAATAGCGTTTTCTAACCCAATCGAACATCGTACCAAACCATCTGTAATTCCTACTTCTAATCGATCTTCAATACTTAATTTACTATGTGTTGTAGATGCTGGATGCGTAACAATGGTTCTTGTATCTCCTAAATTTGCAGATAATGAGCACATTTTTATTGCGTTTAAAAATTTACGCCCTGCTTCAATACCTCCTTTAACTTCAAATGCAACAATATTACCTCCTAAGCGCATTTGTTTTTTTGCTACTTCATATTTTGGATGTGATTTTAAAAACGGATATTTTACTATATTCACTTTTTCATGCGCCTCTAAAAACTCAGCAACTTTTAAGGCGTTTTCGCAATGTTTTTCTACTCGAATACTTAATGTTTCTAAACTTTTAGACAACACCCAAGCATTAAAAGGTGACATTGCTGGCCCTGTATTTCTTGAAAACAAATAAATTTCACGAATTAAATCAGCTTTTCCAACCGCAACACCTCCTAATACTCTTCCTTGCCCGTCAATTAATTTTGTGGCTGAATGAATAACAATATCCGCTCCAAAATCAATTGGGTTTTGTAAATACGGTGTTGCAAAACAATTATCTATCACTAATAATAAATTATGTTTTTTTGCAATGCTACCTAACAACTCTAAATCAATAATATCAACAGCTGGGTTGGTAGGTGTCTCTGCATATAATATTTTAGTGTTGGACTGAATTAAACTTTCAATTTTATCAACTTCATTTATTTTAAAGTAGCTAGTTTCTATATTCCATTTTGGCAGGTATTTAGTAAACAAACTATGCGTAGAACCAAAAACCGATCTGCAAGAAACAATATGATCGCCAGCATTTAACAAAGCTCCGAAAGTAGAAAAAACAGCTGCCATACCTGTTGCAAAAGCATAGCCTGCTTCGGCTTTTTCCATTGCCACAATTTTATTTACAAATTCTGTTGTATTTGGGTTTGAAAATCGACTATATAAATTTTTCTCTTTTTCTTCAGCAAAAGATGCTCTCATATCTTCAGCATCATCAAACACAAAACTAGATGTTAAATATAAAGGTGTAGAATGTTCTGAAAATTGCGATCGTTCGGTTTGTGTTCTAATTGCTTCAGTTTCGAAATTTTTGCTCATATTGTTTGTTTTATGCTCTTTAACCAAATAATCTATTTATAGTTAAATACTTTTTAATCTTTAATTATTGTTTGCTAATCGTAAAATATCTCCAAAAACACCCCTCGCTGTTACTTCTGCTCCTGCTCCTGCTCCCTGAATTACAATGGGTTGTGTTCCGTATGATTCGGTATAAATTTCAAAAATAGCATCCGAACCTTTTAAACTCCCTAAAGGCGAATTTGTTGGTACCGATACTAATTTTACATCTAGTTCTCCTTTTGATTTTGATAAATCGCCATGTAAATCACCTATATAGCGTAATACATGATTTGTATCTTGTGCTTCTTTTTTATCTCTAAATTCGGTGTTTAATTTATCTAAATTCGATAAAAACTCTGCTGCTGAAATATCTCTAAATTCTGATGGAATTAGATTTTCGATAGAAATATCTTCAAATTCATTTTCTAAATCTAGCTCACGAGCCAAAATCAATAATTTTCGTGCTACATCATTTCCACATAAATCTTCTCGTGGGTCTGGCTCAGTAAATCCGCTATCAATAGCTTCTTGTAATACGTTTGAAAACGGAACTTCATCCGAAGAAAACTTATTAAATAAATAACTTAAAGATCCTGAAAAGACTCCTCTAATGCGTGTAATATTTTCGCCAGAATCGTGCAATAACTTAATGGTATCTATTAGCGGTAAACCTGCTCCAACATTGGTTTCATACAAATATGATTTGGTATTTATTTCTAATGTTTTTCGTAGTTTTTTATAAAAATCATGAGATACCGTATTTGCTATTTTATTAGAAGAAACTAAATCGAAACCGTTTTCTATTAATGGTATGTAATTTTCTATAAATTCACTACTTGCAGTATTATCAACTGCTATTAAGTTTTCGAGATGATGTTTTTTAGCAAAATCTATTACGCTATCAACAATATGAGTTTCCTCTTCATTATTTTTTAAAATTGTTTTCCAATTTTCAACAGCACCATCACTAATTAACAATACTTTTTTAGAACCTGCTATGGCAAAAATATTTAACTGTATTTTTTTTCTTTCTAATATAGATTTGGTGTTTTTTATGATTTGATTAATTAAAGTTCCTCCAACTAATCCTTTACCAAATATGGCTATATTTATTTTTTTTGCAACTCCAAAAACTTGACCATGAATTACATTTAATGCTTTGTGTAATTGTTCTTTTTTAACAACCAAACTTACATTTTTTCCTGAAATTGTATTATTAAATAATAATGGTACAATTTGATTTTTTATCAATGCATTATATGGATGATGAAACTCACTTAAATCTTGCCCAATAATAGAAATTACCGAAACATCATCTATAATTGAAATTTGATTTACATCTTTGGTGTAAAAATCACTTTCAAACTCTTGCTCTAAAGCTTGTACAGCTGCTGTTGCCTTTTCTTTATCAATTACTAAACCGATACCTCTTTCTGATGAACCTTGCGAAATAATACTTACACTAATGCCATTATTACTTAAGGCTCTAAAAATACGTGCATCTACACCGACTTTACCTAACAAACCTCGTCCTTCAAAATTTAGCAATGCTACATTGTCTAAAACCGATAATGATTTTATGCCTTTTGAATTTGATTTAGCAGTAATTAATGTTCCTTTATCCGCAGGGTTAAACGTATTTAAAATACGAAGATTGATATTTTTTTCTAATAACGGAATAATTGTTTTTGCGTGTAGAATATTAGCGCCAAAATTTGCCAATTCATTAGCTTCAGAAAAAGATAGTTCTTCTATTTTTTTTGCGTCAGCAACTAAATCAGGATTTGCAGTAAAAATTCCATCAACATGCGTATAGTTTTGTAACTCATCTGCATCTAAATAATTGGCTAATAATGATGCAGTATAATTACTTCCATTTCGCCCAAGCGTAGTTGTTTCTCCTTTTAAATTAGAAGCAATAAAACCTGTTACAATATTTACAGTATCTCCATTATGTTTTTTAAAATGCTTTACTACGTTTTCCTTAGAAATATTTATAATTGACTGTGCATTTCCAAAATTCTCATCCGTTTTTATCAACGTTCTAGCATCGGTAATGTTAGCATTTATCCCTTTTTTATTTAAAAGTGCAGCAACTGTTTTGGTTGATAACAACTCTCCTTGGGCTAAAACTTCGTCTTTAATTTTTTGACTATAATCTCCTAATAAACTAACACCTTCAAAAAGTTTTTCTAAGCGAGAAAACTCGGGAGAAAAATCAACCAACGGTGTTAATTGCGACTGCTCATATTTAAGGGCTTCAAATTGATCTTGATAAGGAGCGTTCTTTGCTGCTTTTTCTAAAATTTCTTCCAATTGATCGGTTGCATTTCCTCTTGCTGATACAACCACAGCAATATTTTCTTGATCGTTTACTTTTTGCTCTATAATTGAAATTACATTTGCAATTCCTTTATTCGACAGCGATTTTCCGCCAAATTTGATTATTTTCATTTGATTATTTTTTGAATTTAGATTGAATATTGGCGCTATTATTTTTTCTAATTGCTCATATTCAATCAAAAAAGCATCGTGTCCGTGAACCGAATTTATTTCGTTATAAGTAACATTTGCGTTTACTAAGGCTAGCTCTTTTTGAGTTTCTCTATTTTCTTCAGCTGTAAAAAACAAGTCAGAATCTACTCCTACGATATGTATATCTGCTTTAATTTTTTTTAAAATTTCAGAATTATTTTCCCCTTTGGTTACATCAATCGTTTTTAATAATTGATTCATTAATTTATAAGACGCTAGTTGATAACGTTCTTGTAATTTTTTACCGTGATGTAACAACCAACTTTCTACATTAAAAACTTCTAAATCTTCATTTTTTGATCGATGAAAACGTTCTTTAAACGATTTTGGAGTTCTATAACATAACATTGCATGCATGCGAGCATCGTGTACTGGGTTGCTAGAATTTATCAAAAACTGTTCTTGAATTTGGCAGTTACCAATTAACCAATCAGTAGATTTCCAATCGGTTGCTATGGGAATCAAATGTTTTGTTATTTTAGGTTTTAAAACAGCCATTTCCCAAGCTATTCCACCACCTAATGACCCGCCAATTAAAGCAAATAACTGCTTTATTTTAAGCTTTTCTAATCCAATTAAAAAAACTTTAGCAATATCTCTTGCTATAAAATCTTTATAGTTTTCTATTAAAAAACCATCATACCCGTTTCCTGGAATGTTAAAACATAAAACGGTATACTTTTGCGTGTTTACCGCTTTGTTTTTCCCTATTAATTCTTTCCACCAACCATCTGTAACATCAGCAACATTACTATTACCAGTTAAAGCATGATTGATTAATACCACAGGAGCTGTTCCTAATTTTTCCCCAAAAAACTGATAGCTTAATGCTATTTCACTTAATAAAACGCCGCTCTCTGTGGTAAAATCAACAATATTTATATGTGCTAAAGTATTTGTCAACTGTATCTATTTTACTATAAAATCGAACGATTTACATGAACTTATTCCCCTTCAAAAAAATAAGATTCAATACATTCGATTTTTTATGTTTATATTGTTAAAAAAGCATCTTTTAAATCACTTTTTAAATCTTCAAGATTTTCAAGACCTACTGATAAACGAATTAAATCATTCGTAACACCCGCACTTTCTTGTGCTTGTTCACTTAATTGTTGATGTGTTGTACTAGCAGGATGAATGATTAGTGATTTTGTGTCTCCAATATTTGCTAATAATGAAAAAAGTTTTGTGTTATCAGAAACTTTTTTTGCAGCTTCATAACCACCTTTAACACCAAATGTAACAATACCACTTTGTCCTTTTGGTAAATACGTTTTTGCTAATTTGTTATATTTACTGCTTTCTAAACCTGGGTAATTTACCCAAGCTACTTCTGGTTGCTCTTCTAACCATGCAGCAATATTTAAAGCATTTTCACTATGCTTTTTTATTCTGATATCTAATGTTTCTAATCCTTGAATAATGTTAAATGCATTGGTAGGACTTAAGGCTCCTCCGAAATCCCTCAATCCTTCTAAAATTAATTTAAAGGTATAAGAAGCAGCTCCTAAAGCATCATGATATACTAGACCATGATACCCTGCTGATGGCTCTGTAAATTCAGGGAATTTCCCATTTGCCCAATTAAAAGTTCCTGCATCAATAATTGCCCCTCCTAAAGAATTTCCTTGACCTCCAATATATTTTGTTAATGAATGAATTACGATATTTGCACCATGTTCTATCGGATTTAACAATGCTGGTGTAGCTACGGTATTATCAACAATAAAAGGAACTTCAGCTTTTTTTGCATGTGTAGAAATAGCTTTTAAATCCAACACATCTAATTTAGGGTTCCCTAAAGATTCAACAAAAAATGCTCTGGTATTATCCTGTACAGCTGCTTCAAAGTTATCTGGATTAGAAGCATCAACAAAAGTAGTTGTAATACCTAATCTTGGTAAAGTAACATTTAATAAATTGTAAGTTCCACCGTACAAACTACTTGAAGCAACAATATGATCACCGGCTTTTAATAACGTTAATAAACCTGTTGAAATTGCTGCCGTACCTGACGCAAATACTACAGCTCCTGTTCCGCCTTCTAAACTAGCCAAACGTTCTTGTAAAATTTGATTAGTAGGGTTGTTTAATCGGGTGTAAATAAATCCTAATTCTTTTAATGAAAAAAGATTTGCTGCATGATCTGAATCATTAAAAACATACGATGTTGTTTGATAAATAGGAACTGCTCTTGTACCTCCTGTTTGTTTTACATCGTGTCCTGCGTGCAACGCGTTGGTTGCGAATTTTTGTGTACTCATTTTTCTTGTTTTTTGAGATAATAAAAAATTAAAACAAAAGCCAAATGCGTCATTTTTTTTTGACGTACTTACTAGAAAAATGTTATGAAGAATTATAGCAATTATAGATGAATAATTGCATTTGAGTTATCTATCCAATTTTAAATAAATGAATTTAAAATTAAGTAGAATTTAGCACCTTCTTTGTCTTGTACAAAGGGTTGCTAAGGTTTCACCGGGTCTAATCCCTCCACCTTTCTTGATAACATTGTCAATAAGTTATTGAACTTCGTGAGTGCAAATATTTAAAATTTAAATATTAATATCCTAATAAAAACTTATTTTTTTTTAAAAAAAAGTTTTTCCCTAAATGATTTCACAAATTTTAACTGTTTTCCCTTACTAGGTGTGGCTAGTAACTAGATACTCAATCTAATAATTTACAACAACTTACCACTCTAAACCTAAAATTATAATATTAAAAATAACCTATTTGATTTCATCAGCATAAAATACTCTTTCCTTTAGTTAAATATACCGTAATTAAAGTTAAAATGATATCTAGTCTCTTATATATATTTCGAAGCGAAGAATTATCCTTTTAATTAAAAAATATTTTAAAAACGAAATCATATATTGTTCTAAAACTATCAACTGAGTCATTTTTTTAACAAACATTAGAATCTAAAAAGGTATTTGAAATAGTAAAAAAATAAAATTCATTTTTAATATATACATTTGAGTAAAAAAAATATACTTTTTATATCATTAATTACTTAGGTAAAATAAAGAGTACACATTAAATTTCACTAATGTTATTAATAAAAATAATACTTTTCAGTATCGCTATTTTCCAAGGAATAGTTATTGGTTTTTTACTTTTAAAATCACCTTTTTTTAAAAGTAAATCTAACCGGTTTCTTGCTTTTGCTCTTTTTTCTGTATCATGGATTTTGTTAGATATAATATTAGAAATTACAAACTCATACAAATTATTTCCTTATTTAGTAGTAATAGAAACATTAGATGCTTTATTATTATTTCCTACATTTATTTTATTATTTGTAATGCATCAGGTGAAACCAACTAAAGATAACTCAAAAAAAACATATTTGCTTTTTGCACCTACATTTTTTGCTATAGTAATATATATTTTGTTTAACTTTTTCTTTAAAAACTCAAAAGATATAAATGAAGAGAACGGACTACTAGCACTTACTTTAGGAGGTTTGTTATATTTTATAATTCTTTATTTCATTCCATATTATTTAATAAAAACATACAAAAACATTAAACTTTCTAAATATAAAGAAGAAAAAAAGTGGTTGTTACTCTTATGGAAATTTGAAGTTTTCCTATTAACAATGGTAATATTATTATTCATTATAAGTCCTTTTGTAGTTGATAAGATATCGAGTATTATACAATTAATAGCGCTATTTGGAACGTTATTTATTCACTGGGTTGCTTATTCTGGAATTTATAAACTGAAATTAAAAAGTGATAGAGAAAAAGTTAGAGCTCTACTTACTGATAAAATATTTAATACCTATAAATTTCAGGAAACAAAAGAAAAATCTTTACAAACCCAATCATATGGGTGCAAGACTAATAATGATATACTTTCAAAAGGTTCAAAAACAACTTTTAGTGTTAGTATAAATAGCGATTTAGAATTAGACAAACAGCAGATTAAACCATACTCATCTAAAGAAAATATTTATTTTAAGAAGTTAGAAGATCTTTGTTTAAATGAAAAAATATATAGAGACAACACTTTAGACAGAAATAAAGTAGCAGACATGCTCAATATTAGTCCAAATTATTTTTCTCAAATTATAAACTCTGAAACTGGTAGTAATTTCACCACCTACATAAGTCGATACAGAGTAGAAGATGTAAAAACATTTATTCAGAATGAAGATTTTGAAAACTATAGTTTATTAGCTATTGGGCTCGAATGTGGTTTTTCTTCTAAATCTGCATTTCATAATTCGTTTAAAAAAATTACTGGTATGACACCCAATGCTTATAAAAATATGCTAAAATAGGTTTCAATTTGTACGATTCGGTGTTTTTAAAACCTCTTAACTACATCTTTTATAGAGTTTTGCTATATAATTTTATAAAACTTATAGCAATGAAATTTTTTAAACAAAAAAAGAAATTTACAAACCAATTTTATTTTTTTACACTATTTACAGTACTACTTTTCTCAAATTGTAGTAAAAGTGACCCTATTTCTAATTCATCATTATTAAATGAAATTAATAACCAGAAATATGTAGATATTTTAGAAAACAAATTATCTAATTTACCTGAAAAAGCTGAAGTAGCTATTGCTCTAGTTAAAGATGATAAAACTGAATGTATTGGAGTTATTAGAGAAAATGGAAAGTTAAAAGTTAAAAATAATAAAGAGAGTATATTTGAAATAGGCTCGATCACTAAAGCGTTTACCAGTATAAGTTTATCAAGTATGATAGCTAATAATGAAGCTAGCTTATCTGAAACTTTACAAGAACAATTTGATTTTCCTGTATTAGCAGGTGGGGATATTACTTTTAAACAAATGGCAAATCACACATCAGGGCTTCCTAGACTACCAAGTAATGTTAATGAAATTATTGGGTTTAATCCAGAAGATCTTTATGCGGTTTATACTTATGAAAATTTAAAAAGTTATTTACAAAATCATGTAGTTCTTAATAATCCTAGTGGTACTGTTTATGAGTATTCTAATATAGCTACAGGTATTCTAGGATATTGTTTGGCTAAAAAACGAAATACAACTTATGAAGAGTTATTACAAGAGCTTATTTTTAATCCATTAAATATGAACAGTACTACAACATTACTTAGTAATACTGATACTTCAAGATTAGTGGAGCCAAGAGATATTAACGGGAATATTAAAATACACTGGAATTTTGCTGAAACCTTAACCGCAGCGGGATCAATAAAATCTTCTGTTAGTGATATGGAAAAATTTATTCGCAAAAACTTTGAAGATGATGTTATATATAATTTACCACAACAAAAAACATTCGAAAAAGAGACAGACCAACATGTAGGCTTAGGATGGGGTATTAGTGATTACGATGGTTTTTCTTTATTACAACATGATGGTGGTACCGGCGGTTTTTCTTCAATACTTTTTATTGATAAAAGTAATAAAATAAGTGTTTTAGTATTAAGTAACGTAGAAGATTATCATGAAACTATAATACCAATGGCCTCTAATTTTTTTATCGAATTAAAGACTCAAAATTAAATAACTCAAAAATGAAAACATTTATTATTTATTTATTCTCGTTTTTCACTATTATCTCGGTGAATGCTCAAGATATATCTATTATTAAAGCCTCTGATATTAAGATTGAAGAGTTACCAAAATATGTAATTATAACCTCTCAAAACACAAAGACTTTAGGAGGGATAGGTCTAAACATAGACACAAAAAAATCTAGATACAAAAAACAATTAAAATGTTTATTACATCTATTAGAACATAGAAAAAAATTAAAAATTCGCAATCAAACAGACCTATTAAATGTAATGGATGTAATTGGATACGAATTTGTAGATGTTTATAACGCAAGTCAAGTGCAATATGCAATGGATAAAGACATAGGAGATGATATTGTTAATGAAATTTTTGACGGAGGTACAGGAGCATTCAAAGTTAATATGATATTTAAGAAAAAATAGTTTCATATTAAGAATCAATTACAAGGTTAGTAAGAATAAAAAACACCAGATACTCCAAAAAAACTTTTTGTCTGTTTAAAGAAATTAATTAAAATGAAAAACATAATAGCTGCCTTAATAATTATAATTACATTTTTATCATGTGAGCAAAAAAACAAGATAACTACATCAATGAATGGAACATGGAAATCTATAGGCTCAGGCTGGATTTTAGATATTAAAGATAGTATTTCATATCAATTCTATGACATTACACCAGTTTCTTGTATACAAAACAGAAAAGGAAATTTTAAAGAATTAGAAAAATCATTAACACTAACAAATGACACTCTGAATTTGTTGAAAGGAGTAATTAGATATCAATTTACAAGAACACATGAATTACCTAAACTATGCGTAAATAACGACAAACAAAAGAAAAAAAATCCTATTTATAATTTTGAAGTCTTTGCCGAAACTGTAAAAGAGCATTATGCATTCTTCGAAATAAATGACATAAACTGGGACACTTTATATAACAAACAGAAGAAAAAATTAACAGAAAATTCAACCAATGTTGAACTTTATCAAGTAATCGAAGAAACACTAGACTTATTAAATGACAACCACGCTTTTCTTGAAGCTACCGATGAAGTTTATGTAACTTTAGAAAGCCAATCAGAACCGATAGAAAAAACCGAATCAGAAAAACTACCTGAGTATGGAGATTTTCAAGTTGCTAAAATGGTAGCAGAACATCATATGATTGAGGAAATGACAAAAAATTCTTGGTTAATACAGTGGGGTAAAATGACAGAGAATATTGGATTTATTCAAATTAAAGCTATGTGGTTATATGCAGATTTAGGTATCCCAAAGCAATTAATTAATGAAATAGGATATGTAGATGCTTATGTACAAACTTTTCATAAAATGTATGAAGGAGATTATATCCAAAAAGAAATCATTGGAGTATCAAAACAATTGGACAAGATAATGAAAGATCTTTCGGAAATGAAATCTATCGTTATAGATATTCGATTCAATGGTGGTGGACAAGATGCTGTGAGTTTTGAGATATTGAGTCGATTTATCTCAAAAGAAAAACTACAAATAGCCACTCAACAATTAAGAAATGGTAACAAATGGACAAATGTACTTCCATTATATATTAAAGGAACTAAGAATGCATATAAAAGACCTGTTTATGTACTAACATCTCAACAAACAGGAAGTGCTGCTGAAGCCTTTTCTATAGCAACATTAGCAATAGATAATACAAAAAGAATTGGATCTAAGACATCTGGAGCGATATCTACGGCTTTAGAAAAAATACTTCCTAATGGTTGGTCTTTTGCTATATCAAATGAAATATATATGGATAATAATGGTAAGACTTATGAAAATATTGGAATTCCAGTTGATTACAAATTAAGCTACTCTAAAGACAGACAGGCATTTTTTTCAAGTGTCGTAGATGATTTAGAAGGTGACAAAAAAAATATATTAAGAGCAATAAGTATATTAGAAAAAAAATAATGCTTTTATAACATCGTATAAACATACATTAACGAAAATTGTAACATTACCCAAAAAAAACAATCTTTCAAATTAAAAACGTCTCAATGCATAAAACATCATTGTTAATTAATTTCTTACTCTTGTTTATTGTTTTTTCTTGTAAAGAAAAAACAATAAAGCAAAATGTAAATTCGGAAAACAACTTGGAAAACAAAGTTATATTCAAAATTGACGAACGAACAGAGTTTTTTAGAACTGTTTTCAATATTGCAGTTCAAGAAGATTTAAGCAAAGATATACAACCTTGTCATACAGAATATCTAAACCTAGTTAATAATCACTTTTCTCAATATAAAAATCATTCATTGCTTAAATGGGTCGTCGATAATGAAAACATTCAAACCGATTTTTCAACAATAGGTCTAATGTTCAAAGATTTAAAGAATTTCGAATTTGGCAAGGGTTATTCACAAGAACTAAAATATTATAACATGACTGAACAAATAATTGATAGTTTAAGACCATTTATGAAAGATTTTTACCAAAAGTCAAGATTTAGTAAATTTTTCAAAGACAATGAACAATACTACCAAAAAGCGATTTCTAAAATTGAAGTCCAAGTCTCGAAGGAAAAGCTATTTGAAAAGATTATGAATTTTTATCAATCAAATAAAAAAGGTCTAGAGTTTTTTGTTTTCGTTGAATTGACAAACAATGCCAATAACAAATCCGTTGATTTCTATGATAATTATAATCCTAAAAAAAGAGCCTTAATTTTAGCTAATATTTGTCAAATGCCTGATCAATCTACTAAAACAAATGTCTTTTTAGAATTGAACAATGACATAAAAGGAGTACTATACCATGAAACATCACATTTATTCACAACAAAACTACTTAACAAACACATTGGAGAATTAAATCAATACAAATCCATTTGTAAAGATTGTAACGATATTCAATTAAAAGATAAAATTGACCATATGATTATTTTACCCATACAAGCTCTCATGATGGAAAGATTTGACAAAAATAGTCAAGGAAACAATTTTTTTCTAAATCAATGCTCAGGTGTTCGCAAAGAAATTTACCAAAGATTAACCAGATATCGACCAGAGAATAAGATACCTTTTGAGAAAGTGTATATTGATTGTATAAATTTGATAAAAAAATCCGCGTTGAAATAATAACGTTTACTAACAAAGTATACCCGCAATTACAACGGATTCGATTACATCCGAATCCGCTCGGAATTGCTAACGTCTATGCTTAACCAAAAAACAATAACCTTAAACCTGTAACTGACGCTTATACGAGATTGTTATATTATAACCTAACTAGCAATAAGACTCATAATTTTAGTAATTATATACTAAACAAATATAATTTACGAGAAATAGTGAAAAACACTTACCTGATAAAGATACTAAAAATAACTTTCTAGATAAGAAGCATTATAATACAAGACTATTTAATTATATTCTTTTATTTATTATGCAATTCAAAAACAAAATATGATTTTAAAAAGGAGTTAGAATCACATGAATGGACTTCTTCAAAAAATAATGCAACCTATAAATTTAATAATGAGACTTATACTAAGATGGAAATATTCAAATTCATCTATACTTGTGAAGTAAATTAAGACACACTTAAAATCATCTCTACATATGGTTCTAGGAATATATAGTTATTTGTTTGTAAAAAAAATAGACGCATCAATTGAAGCAATCAAACAAATAATTTTAATATTTAATAAAAGTAACCCCTAGAAACTAAAGTTTAAAAGATTACTGTAAATTTAAAACTTCAAGTAGACAAATAAAGAACAGGTAGATTAAAACAAACATAACATCGCTCAAAAACATTTATAATTAATTATCAATGAATTCCCTCACTATAAATTTAGTCTTATTAATTATTTTTACACTATAAAGCAAAACAACTTTTGCCCTTTTCCCGCAAAAAAATCATACACAATTGATGTTAAGCAACACTATAACACTACTATGAAAAACATTTATTTTTTATTGCTCTTAATAGCAAGTAACTCAGCCATTGCACAACTAACTTTAACTGATACAATTGAATCCAAAATTTTAAATGAAAAAAGGACTATTAGAATTCATATCCCAAAGTCTTATGGACAGACAGATAAATTACCGTTGATTTTAACCCTTGACGGTGAATATATGTTTTATAATTTGATTGGAAATTCTGAATTATTACTTGCTACTGAAGAAATACCTGAAACTTTAATTGTTGGTATAGACCAAAATTACCAAGACTATTCCAAAAATTATGTAAGATGGGAGGATTGTAGCTATAATTCAAAAAGTGGAAAACTACAAGGAAAAGGAATTAAATTCAAAAAATTTATAAACAAGGAATTAATACCTTATTTAATTAACAAATACAAAATAGGAGGTTACAAAGTACTAGTTGGTCATTCTTTTACAGCCAGTTATGTCAACTTTTTTCTTTTTGATAATTCTATTTTTAATTCTTTTATTTTACTGAGTCCTTATATTTCAGTAACTCATTATCAAAAAATTAATGATAAGCTATCTAATAATAATAAATTTTTATCCTATTATATAAGTACAGCGGAGCACGATCTGAAAGGTCATTTAAAAACAGTTAGTAAACTTGATAGTATTTTGTCTAAAAAAACTATTAATCCTAAAACTCAATATACCTTCAATAATTTTAAAGGAGAAACACATTATTCATTAATAAATAGAAGTTTTCCATTAGCATTAAAATCTACCTTTAAAGATTATCAGTTAATAACAGAAAAAGAAATTAAATTTGAAAAAGACTTACTTCTTTATCTAAAAAATAAATATGCTAAAATAAAAGAACAATATGATATAACATTGTCAATTAAAAAAGATGATTTAGAAACGATTTATTGGCTTGCTGAAGAAAGAGAAGACTGGAAAGTTCTCAAAGATATAGGAAAATATAGTATTAATATTTATCCAGAATATCCAGATGGCTATTTTATGCTCTCGACTGTTGCAGAACAAAACAAAAATTATAAAAAAGCTTTGAAACTATATAAAAAAGGGTATTTAAAACTTGGTGATGATGTTTTAAATAAAAAAGACTTTTATAAACATATTGAAAGGTTAGAAAAAATAAATAATAATAACACACTGACTGACATCATAAATAATTAATTATAACGTTATTTTCCCTAATTAATCATTATATTAAACAACCAACTCTAATCATTTTAAACCCATTTCTAAAAACAACTCTTTAATTTATACTAATAAGTTAGTAAAAAAAATTCTAAAGTTTATTTCTTATATTTACTTCATAAGCAGCTAATATAATCCTTTATAAATCCCTTTTTTAACATAACAACTAATTATTTTGTCTTTTTTTTCACCTTTTTTATTGTGTCTTGTTTTTTAGATAGTTAGCTGTTTTTTGTTTTATAAAATCAACTTTAAATAGTTTTGCGCGAGGGATTGAATATATCGAGTACGCTCAATACAGACTCTTTGTTTGAACTCTTTTTACTTGATAAAGCTAAAAAACGAGTAGTGATAGACTGACAATTTTTGTAGAAATAAATAGCAACTCACTAAAACTATTTTTGCTTACTTTTATTTATGTGTGTATGTGTTTATTTTATTTATGTGTGTATGTGTTTAGTTGATCCTTTACCTTAAATCTCTCCCCTTCCCCTTACTTTCATTTCGATTTGAGTTTTGAGCAAAAAAAAACCTCAATCTAAATATAGATTGAGGTTTAAAAGAAAGGCAACGAC
>CALLBA010000021.1:0-56454 GCA_938002045.1 Tenacibaculum soleae | reverse complement strand
TATACTCCTGAAACTTTTACCAATGGAGACACTTTAAAACAATTACTAGCTAGAAGTAGATATCTTCTGTATAAAACAAAGGATGACTGGACTGAAAAACAAAAGGTAAGGGCACAAATACTATTTGAAAATTACCCCGATATTAAAAAAGCATATGGAATCTGTCAAAAACTCAGAAATCTCTTTAATAATAAAACAATAGCTAAGGAAGTAGCCTACACCAAGCTAGCACATTGGTTTACAGAAGTAGAAGAGTCTGGATTTAAAGCTTTTAATATTGTATCTAACTCTATTAGTTTAAATTATCAATCAATACTCAATTATTTTGATAATCGAAGCACAAATGCTTCTGCTGAATCTTTCAATGCGAAAATAAAAGCTTTTAGAGCGCAATTTAGAGGAGTAAGAAATGTAGAATTCTTCTTATACAGGTTAACGCAGATTTTTGCATAACCACAACTTTTAGGTATGATCCCTTTAAAGCTTTAATTTATTTGTTAAAATTTTACACAAAAAAAAACGCTTCGATAAATATCAAAGCGTTTTTTTTAACATATAATTTCTTATAAAGAAGCTACGTGCTTAGCTAATTTAGATTTTAAGTTAGCAGCCTTATTCTTATGAATAATGTTGTTTTTTGCTAATTTATCTAACATTGAAACAACTGTAGAAAACATTCCTTCTGCTTCTTTTTTATCTTCAGTAGCTTTCAATCTTCTAACAGCATTACGAGTTGTTTTATGCTGATATTTATTTCTTAAACGCTTTGCGTCGTTACTTCTAATTCTTTTTATTGCTGACTTGTGATTTGCCATTATATAAATTCTTAATTGTTTATAAAAACTTTGTAGTCCGTACGGGAATCGAACCCGTGTTACCAGGATGAAAACCTGGCGTCCTAACCCCTAGACGAACGGACCAAAACAATCATTCTGATTGCGGGTGCAAATATACAATACTTTTTGATATTTGCAATAATTTTATTCTTTAATTAGTAGTTTTTTCAAACGTTTAAATTCTTTCAAACACTAATTACAACTGTAGTCCGTACGGGAATCGAACCCGTGTTACCAGGATGAAAACCTGGCGTCCTAACCCCTAGACGAACGGACCATAACAATCATTTTTCCTGATTGCGGGTGCAAATATAGAAACACTTTTTTAATTGAACAAAGGTTTTTTTATTTTTTTACCTATTTTTTTTACATACTATAAAAACTTTTAAAAAAACCACTATAATGCTTACTTAAAATCAACTATAAATGAATATTTCTCATTAAAAAACAACTACACACGCACACCTTAACCACTTAACTAAAAACCTCTTACTTAAGAAAAAGTGAAATTATTTAATATTTAACTCTTTTTTACTACTACAAATTACAAACCCTGCTTTTGCAGGGTTTGTATAATCGTATTAATAAGCTTTTGCAAAGAGTACTTTTTTAGAAGAAGGTTTTCCTGTAAAAATACACTTACCTTCCTCCTCTATAGCATCGTTAGGAATACACCTTATGGTTGCTTTGGTTAACTCTTTAATTTTCTCTTCAGTTTCTATCGTTCCGTCCCAATGTGCAGAAACAAAACCTCCTTTATTTTCAATTACTTCTTTAAACTCCTCAAAAGTTGTAACCTCTGTAGTATGCTCTGCTCTATAATCTAAAGCTCTCTTAAATAAGTTGTCTTGAATTTCATCTAATAAATTACTTGCAAAATCAACCACATCATCAATAGAGATCGTTTGTTTTTCAAAAGTATCACGACGAGCAACCTCAACTGTACCGTTTTCTAAATCACGTTTTCCTATTGCCATTCTTACCGGCACACCTTTTAGTTCATATTCTGCAAACTTAGCTCCTGGTCTAAACGTATCTCTATCATCAAATTTAACCGAAACACCTTTTTTACGTAACTCTTTAACAATTACATCAACCTTTTCAAAAATCGCATTTAATTGCTCTTCTCCTTTATATATAGGAACAATTACCACTTGAATTGGCGCTAATTTTGGAGGCAACACCAATCCTGCATCATCTGAATGCGTCATTATTAAACCACCTATTAAACGTGTTGACACTCCCCATGAGGTAGCCCAAACATGTTCTTTTTTTCCTTCTTTAGAGGTGTATTTTACATCAAATGCTTTTGCAAAGTTTTGCCCTAAAAAGTGAGAAGTTCCTGCTTGCAGTGCTTTTCCGTCTTGCATTAATGCTTCAATAGTTAGTGTATCATCGGCTCCTGCAAATCGTTCGCTTTCAGATTTTGCTCCTTTTACAACAGGCATTGCCATAAAATTCTCAGCAAAAGTTGCATAAACTTCTTGCATTTGTTTTGCTTCTGAAATAGCTTCTGCTTTTGTTGCATGTGCGGTATGCCCTTCTTGCCATAAAAATTCAGCAGTTCTTAAAAATAAACGGGTACGCATTTCCCAACGAACAACGTTTGCCCATTGATTTATTAATAAAGGTAAATCACGATATGATTGTATCCATCCTTTATAGGTATTCCATATAATAGCTTCTGAAGTTGGTCTCACCACTAACTCTTCCTCTAACTTTGCTTCAGGATCTACGCGTAATTTACCTTCATTATCAGGATCATTTTGTAAACGATAATGTGTTACAACAGCGCATTCTTTAGCAAATCCTTCTGCATTTTTTTCTTCCGCTTCAAACAAACTTTTAGGTACAAATAACGGAAAATACGCATTTTGATGCCCAGTTTCCTTAAACATCCTATCTAATTCTGCTTGCATTTTCTCCCAAATAGCAAATCCGTAAGGTTTAATAACCATACATCCTCTTACCGCTGAGTTCTCAGCCAAATCAGCTTTTACAACTAATTCATTGTACCATTTTGAGTAATCTTCGTCTCTTTTTGTTAAATGTTTGCTCATATTCAAAAGTTTGGCATAAATATTGTTATTTTTTATGCGTAAATTGTCTATGCAAAACTACATTAAAAAGGGTACAAGCCCAACAAAGAAATAATATTTTGCATTTCCATTTTCGAATTAGTTTTTTATAACCTAAAAATTTAAGCGATGAAGCTACATTACTCTAACACAAAGCTGTCTTTTTATATACTATCATTATTTATGGTAGCAACACTTGTTTCATGCGGAACAGTACAAACAGTTGCTGGTAGTGGTGATGGAATTTATGACGATGATAATTATGAAAGACGAGAACAACCACAACGTAAAGTTGTTATTGCTGATGAAAATGAATATGATGACTATCAAGAAAACTACTTTACAAAAGAGGTTGAACGTTTAGGACTAATTAATGGTACCGATATTTTTACTGACATCGACAGCTATGCTTCTGAAAATAATGAATACGACACCGAAGAAGATTTTATTGAAGAAGAAACAACCTCAGGAACTATTAGCTATAACAATAATCAACCTTGGGGATACAACGATAACACGAATGATGTTGTTATTAATATAAACACTGCGCCTCAATGGGGCTATTATAATGACTGGGATTTTTATTATGGGTATAACTACCACAGACCTTGGTGGAGATCTCGCTATAATAATTATTACTGGGGACACCATAATTACTGGCATCCTTACAACAGGTATTATTACAATACTGGATTTTTTATAGGAATGGGTGGTTTTTACAACTCATATTATCACAGACCATATTACCGAAACAATTATAATCGCTACCACAGGCCTTATAGAGGTAGTAATTATTATAGAGGTTCCCGAACCGCTTATAGAAATAATCGTACTTCATCAAGAAGAACATATAGCACCAATAACCGAAAAGCTTCTTCATCAAGAAGATCTTCAGATTCATACAGACGAGGTAACAACAGCAGTGTTCGTTCCTCTAGAAGCACACGATCATCAAGAACTACAAGAGGAACACGATCTACAAGAAACACGAATAACAGGTATACAAAAGGATACAACCCTAACGGAAAAAGGAGTATAAGAAGTAGTGGAAATACTAATAGAAGTAACCGTAGCAGTACTACAAAAAACTACCGAACTCCTAAAAGTTCATCTTCAAAATCATCTAAAAGAAGTAATCGTTCAAAAAGCTATTCAACACCCAACAGGAGTTCTCGTAGCCATTCAGCTTCATCAAGAAACAGCAGCAGCAGAAGTTCTTCAAGTAACCGAAGCTCAAGAAGTAGAAGTTCAAGAAGCAGTAGACGATAACCCAAGTAAACTTTCAAATAAGTTTTTAAATTAATTAACAAAAAAATGAAACAACTTTTAACTTTCGCGATATTATTCGCTAGTACATATACAGCCTTTTCTCAATCTCTAAACTACACAGATTTAGGTATTTTATTTTCACAAAATGAAAACTACGGAACCGCTCGTTTTGAAGCAATGGGAGGTGCGTTTGGAGCCTTAGGTGGTGATGTATCTGCTACACTTATCAATCCTGCGGGTGGAGTTGTTTCAAAAAAAAACCTGTTTTCTATTACTATTGGTAACCGTAATACAGACCAAAATGTTAACTATTATGGTGATAATTTTAAAAATCAAGATGACTTTTTTAATCTAACACAAGCAGGAGCAATACTTTCATTTGATTCAGATTTTAGCTCAGATTGGAATCGTTTTGCGGTAAGTATTAATTATAGTATTAAAAAAGATTTTAACGGAGCATACGCCTTAAGTAATGGTGATTACCTAAAGTATTACGAACATGAAAATGACACAGGCACAAACAAAACACAGTTTTTAAACTCTATTAATCATGAATTTAATAACTCTTTTGAAGGAGAAACAGCTATTTATAACTTAGGATTTTCAGCTGTGCATCAAAACAAACTTTATGTAGGTGGTTCTTTAAATTTTCATGACATTAATTTTACACAAACTACACATTTAAAGGAAACAAATGAAGATAATAACGGAAACGCTTTAAACTCATATAACTTAACCAATACTCAAATGCAAGGAAATGGGTTTTCACTTAGTTTAGGTTTCATTTATAAACTTAACAATAACTTACGTTTTGGGTTAACCTATGAAACACCTACTTGGTACGAAGAGGTTATTGAGCAATACTATGACCGATTAACAATGAATGAAATTAACAATTTAAACCTTGGTTCTTTTTATGATATTATTGATGATGGCCCTAATAGTTTTCGTTTTAAAACACCAGGTAGAATAACCGCTAGTAGTGCTTTTATCTTCGGAAAAAAAGGTTTATTAAGTGTAGATTACACTTATAAAGATTTTAAAAATATTAAATACAGAGAGAGTGACCCTACACTTGTAGAAGCTAATCAAAGTTTTTCGAACACCTTAAGAAGCACACATGCTTTAAATATTGGTACAGAATGGCGTTTTGATAGAATGAGTGTTAGAGGAGGATATCACTATGAGAAAAACCCTAATTTACCAAATGCTTTTGGAGGAAACACAAATAAAGATAACTTAAGAGGTTTTACACTAGGATTAGGATATAATTTAGGAAACACCAAATTTGATTTATCATATCGAAAATCTGAAAGTATGGATTTTTACACCTTAAACAACCCTGGCGATATTAAGATAGACAACAATACCTCTAGAGTTTCTGCAACAATTACATTTAATTTATAATTGCAACAGAAACAAACCTTATAAAAAATCCTGCAAATGCAGGATTTTTTATATACACATATCTCACTTTTTTACCGTAATTTTGCAGTTCATTTACAACCTATGAGTACAATTAAAATAACCCTACAAGAAACCAATAACGAAACCATTCTTAAATTTGTGAGTAACACTATTTTAATAAATGGAGGTAGTTATGAATTTAATAATATAGATGAGGCTAAAAACTCACCTTTAGCACAACAACTTTTTTACCTTCCTTTTGTAAAAAAAATATTAATTACAGCAAACTTTGTTGCAATTCAACGTTACGACATTGTACAATGGGAAGATGTTGAAGAAGAAGTTAGAGCGCAAATAGAAAACTATTTACAAGAAGGTAACACTCTTGTAAAAGAAGAAACTGTTAAAAAAGACGCTGTTGAAGTATATGCTGAAGTTACACCAAATCCGGCAGTAATGAAATTTGGCACAAACAAAGCACTTACACAAACCGATGTTGAATTTAAAAACATTGAGGAAGCAAGCAAATCATCTCCTTTAGCAAAAGAATTATTCAGTTTTTCATTTGTAAAAGAAATTTTCATTTCTGAAAACTATGTGTCGATTACCAAATATGACATGATAGAATGGAATGAAGTACACCAAGAAGTACGCACATTTATTAGAAGCTATATTCAAGAAGGTAAAACAATTATACAGGAATTACCAAAACAACAAACAAAACAAAATGTTGAAATTCCGAAAGAAGATTTAACTGACACGGAAGCTAAAATAGTTGACATTTTAGATGAATACATTAAACCAGCCGTAGCTTCGGATGGAGGAAACATCGCTTTTCAATCATACGATCAAGAAACTAAAAGAGTTAGCGTAATATTACAAGGAGCTTGTAGTGGCTGTCCTTCATCAACGGTAACTTTAAAAAATGGTATTGAAACGATGTTAAAAGACATGTTACCAAATCAAATTAATGAAGTAGTTGCTATTAACGGATAATTTTAAAATTACATGTCAAAAACTATTAAGCCATACAAGGATTCTGAATTAGGAAAAAAAGAACAAGTAGCCAAAATGTTCGATAATATTTCTGAAGATTATGACGGGTTAAACCGTGTTATCTCATTAGGAATTGATGTTAGTTGGCGAAAAAAAGTAGTGAAATTAGTTGGCGAAAATAACCCGCAACAAATTTTAGACATCGCTACCGGAACTGGTGATTTAGCTTTAATGATGGCTAAATTAAATCCTCAAAAAATTGTTGGATTAGACATTTCAGCTGGAATGCTAGAGGTAGGAAAACAAAAAATTTCAAAAGTAAATTTATCTGATAAAATTGAAATGATTGTTGGTGATAGCGAAAACATTCCTTTTAATGACAATACCTTTGATGCAATTACGGTTTCTTTTGGGGTTCGTAATTTTGAAAACCTAGACAAAGGATTAACAGAAATATTACGCGTTTTAAAACCCGGAGGCAAATTTGTGGTATTAGAAACTTCAAATCCTACAAAATTTCCTTTTAAACAAGGGTATAAATTTTACACCAATTTTATCTTACCGATTATTGGTAAAATATTTTCAAAAGACAAAGTTGCATACTCTTATTTATCAGAAAGTGCAAATTCTTTTCCTTTTGGTGAAGCCTTTAACAATATTTTACAAAAAAATGGGTTTAAGAGTGCAACGAATTTACCTGTAACTTTTGGAGTTGCATCAATTTACACCGCATTAAAATAATATGTTAAAAAAACTGTTACTTTTCGGATTTTTCGGATTTTTTACAATCAGCTTTCAAGCACAAAGAGAAAAAATATTAAACCTACCAAGTTTTGATAAACCAATATTTCATTACGGATTTTATTTAGGTTTAAATAATAACGGTTATAAAATAGCTTACAAACCAAGTGTTTTTAATGATGCTGAAATAGAAGTATCGTCATCAATAGGTTTTAATGTTGGTTTAATTGCTGATTTAAAACTACACGAGAATCTTAATTTACGTTTTGAACCTGGCTTAATATCTAATACTAAAACTTTAACGTTTAAACATATTGCTGGTGCTGATAATGTAAAAACAAGAGAAGTAGGTGCCACATACTTACACCTACCTTTTATCTTAAAATTAAGCACCAATAGAATGAATAACTTAAGACCATACGTATTAGGAGGAATATCATACGATTATAATTTTTCTAGTAATGAAGGCAACAGTAATGATAATTTTGCAGGTCAGTTTAGAACCACTTCTAGTAACTTTATGTACGAGGTTGGTATTGGTGTTGACTTTTACTTAAGTTATTTTAAATTCTCACCATCTATTAGAAGTATCTTTGCAATTAATAATGAAACAGTATATGACAATAAATCTTCAAGTCAATGGACAGACCCTATTGACTTTTTAGGCACAAGAGGTGTTTTTCTTCACTTATCTTTCGAATAATATAAAGAGCTACTTAAACAGTAGCTTTTTTATTGTTTTTATAAATACAACTAAACTATTCATAATAATCTAACTAAAACAGAATCCTCCGAACCTGTCCTTCTTCAATTAAAAACATTTTATTATTATAAGTCACAAATTGTAGTAAAAAAAATGACCATCTTTCGATGGTCATAAAGTAAAGAATACGTCTTTACTTATAAGATAGAAGTCCCCCGAAATCTATCATTTTTATAATTCTTTTTATCAATTACTGACAAATATAAATTAAAAAGTTTAAATTCTTTAATTTTCAATAACTATTTTACTGTCTACCACCTCTTTAATAGGTAATACTATCTTTCCATCAGCAGTAGTAATTACCATACAAATATTATCTACCGCTGTAACAACGCCTTTAATATCCCCAATAGTAACTTTTTTACCAATACTTATATTTTTTCTTGAATAGTATCCATAAAGCAATCTTGCTACAACTTCTTTTGCTCCTAAACCAAAGGCTAATGTAAAGGCTAAGAGCACAGATCCTATCAATAACGTTAAATTACTTTTTATTACTGATGTATCAACTCCTGCTTGATCTAGCGCTGTTATTGACAAAAAAACCACAATTAAATAAAAAGCGATATTACCTACTAAATTTCCTCCAGAAATTTCCATAGATTTAAATAATGTTTGAATCGCTTTCTTTACCATGGTGCCTAAATAAGCTCCAGCTACAAAAATTCCTAATGCAGTTAACAACTTAGGTAAATAAGCAAAAAAGCTTCTTATCCCTTCAGAAACAACTACAAGTCCAAATATATTTGAGCCCGCCATTACAAATGTTAAAATTAAAAACCATTTTAAAACAGCTAATATTGCCTTTGTTAAAACAATATTTATTGTTGAGTTACCAAAAATTTCTGTTTTACTCAGCTTTTTAGACCATTCATCAATCTTTGTTTTACTTAAAGCTTTTTTAACTATAAATAAAAAAAACTTTATAATTAACCAAGCTAAAATTACAAACCCAATAAAGCCCAGAACTGTTGGCAGTGAATCTATTATATCTTGAAAAATATTTTTAAAAGGTTTTAAAATATCTATTTGTAGTGCATTCATAATTACTATGATTGGTATTAATTTTATTAGTTATTCTGTCTCTTTAGATTTTTCTTTAGCCGCACCACCACCTAATAAATCAGCAATTGTATTTGGGTATTTTACCACAAATAAATCAGCCATATCTATCGATAGCTTTATCATTGCCACATCACCAAGCACTTTGCCTTTTAGTGCCTCAGGCAATTCTTCATTATGTAATATTTTCTTAAATGGATTTTCCATAATTATTACAGTGCGTTATATGCCTTTATAACTTTTTCTTTTGCTCTTTTTAAACGCATTTTTACTGCGCTATCTCCTAACTCTAATGCTGCTGATATTTCTTTAATACTCATATCATCTTGATATTTCATTAATAAAATCATCTTTTCTGAAACGGCTATTTTTTCAAGAGCTTTTGCTAGTTTATCAGCCTTAAGTTCAAACAATGCAGCATCATTTATCTCATCTTCATTGCTATCTTCCTTTATTTGATCGGTTACAACCGTTACTTTTTCTTTTTTCTTCTCTTTATTTCTTTGCACGTAATTTACGCAGAAATTATAGGTAAAAGAATACAACCAAGTAGAAAACTTAGATTTCCCTTTAAAAGTTCTTAATTTTACGAATAAACGAATAAACACATCATGCGTTAAATCTTGTGCTTCTTCTTTATTTTTAGAAAAACCATAACATTTATTATAAACAACACCTGCATACCGATCATACAAAACAGCAAATAAATGAGTATCATTTTTTTCTACTATTTTACTAACCAGTTCTTCGTCGCTTAGTTTTGTATTATCAGGGCTTTTCAATAGCTAAGTTTGGTTTGTAATTTACTTTGACACTTATTTTCATTAATTGTCACTTATTTTCATACACGAAAGTACAAAATTAACATTTCTTTAACGAGATAAAACAAAAGTAAAAAAATTATCTTTTTTTGTAACAAAATAACAACATCATACGTATAAGTTAATGTAGACCGATTGATAAATTAAAATATTACTTAATTCGATGAGACAACTTAAAATTACCAAGCAGGTTACTAACAGAGAAACTGCTTCTTTAGACAAATATTTACAAGAAATAGGAAAAGTAGATTTAATTACTGCCGATGAAGAAGTAGAATTAGCACAAAGAATTAAAGCTGGTGACCAAAGAGCCTTAGAAAAATTAACGAAGGCCAACTTGCGTTTCGTTGTTTCGGTAGCAAAGCAATACCAAAACCAAGGATTAACATTACCCGATTTAATTAACGAAGGTAATTTAGGGTTAATTAAAGCAGCAAAACGTTTTGATGAAACTCGTGGATTTAAATTTATCTCATACGCTGTATGGTGGATTCGTCAATCTATATTACAAGCATTGGCAGAGCAATCACGTATTGTACGTTTACCATTAAATAAGATTGGTTCTATCAACAAAATAAATAAAATGTACGCTTTCTTAGAGCAAGAAAACGAAAGACCTCCAAGTCCTGAAGAAATTGCTAAGAAATTAGACATGACTGTAAATGACGTAAAAGAGTCAATGAAAAACTCTGGTCGTCACGTATCAATGGATGCGCCTTTAATTGAAGGAGAAGATTCTAACTTATACGACGTATTAAACTCGGGAGAATCACCAAACCCTGACAAAACATTATTACACGAATCTTTACGTATCGAAATTAACCGTGCCTTAGAAACATTAACGCCTCGTGAAGCGGATGTTGTAAAATTATACTTCGGTTTAGGAGAGCACCAACCAATGACTTTAGAAGAAATCGGTGAAACGTTCGATTTAACTCGTGAACGTGTGCGTCAAATTAAAGAAAAAGCAATCAGAAGATTAAAGCACACTTCTAGATCTAAAATATTAATGACTTACTTAGGCTAGCAATCACAGATTGCATTAGGTATTGCACTCATGCGCTATCAAGCATAAAACACATATAAAACTCTCGAATTAATTTTTGGGAGTTTTTTTATTTGAAGCCTTTTCCTGCTTTCACTACTCGCTTTTTTCTCATCCTTCAAAAAAGAGCTCATACAAACCGTTCAATCAGGGCTAAACATATTTATCAATTTTATTACTTTACCATAGTTTCTTGCAAAGTCGAATTAAGTATCTTTGCACAAAAATAACAACACAACAACAAACTAATGAGTAATTTAATTGCACCTTCAGTGTTAGCAGCAGATTTTGCTAACCTACAAAAAGACATTGAAATGGTAAACAATAGTGATGCCGATTGGTTTCATATTGATATTATGGACGGTGTTTTTGTACCCAACATATCTTTTGGAATGCCAGTTTTAAAAGCAATTTCAAAACACGCCAATAAAACAATCGATGTACATTTAATGATTGTTGATCCTGACAGGTACATTAAAACCTTTGCCGACTTAGGCGCTGACATTTTAACGGTACATTACGAAGCTTGTACACATTTACACAGAACAATACAAGCTATAAAAGCTGCTGGTATGAAAGCCGGAGTTGCCTTAAATCCGCATACACCAATTGCTGTTTTAGAAGATGTAATTGCCGATTTAGATTTAGTATGTATTATGAGTGTAAATCCTGGTTTTGGAGGACAATCATTCATTGAAAACACCTACAAAAAAGTAAGTCAATTAAAACATTTAATAGAATTTTCAAATTCTGATTGTCAAATAGAAATTGATGGTGGTGTTACCGATAAAAACGCTAATAAACTTATTGAAGCTGGCGCCAATATACTTGTTGCTGGCAGCTATGTTTTTAAGAGTGATAATCCTATCGAAACTATTAAAAATTTAAAAGAATTGGTTAACTAAAATAAAGAAAAGAGGAAGTTTAAAAACCTCCTCTTTTTAGTTTAAAATTGTGCTAATAAATAATTAATTAAATCGGTCGTAGTAACAATACCAACCAACACATTGTTATCAACCACTGGCAATGCATGAAATTCTTTTTTTGCTAAAATCTCTGCAACCTCTTTTATGGTTGATGATGAATTAACGGTAACCAAATTTTTTGCCATTACCTGATCAATTGTAAACATATTATAAACAACCGTATCTACATCTTTTTCATCTTCATCAGCAGCATCCGCAAAACTAATTCTTAATAAATCAGTATAACTTAACATTCCCTTTATTTCAGAACCACTTACAACAGGAATATGCCTTATCTTTTCTTTCTTAAATAACTTTTCTGCAAGCATTAAATCATCACTACTACTTAATGTAATTACGTTTTTACTCATAATTGCTGACACTGGTGTTCTTTTTTTCATCTTATTTTCAATTTATTGTTAATTACTACAACAAATTTCAGAAATAAAATCAATCAAAAATCTGATAAAAATCAGCAATATCTATTTTTGATTTTCGTAAATTATGCTTTCTAAATACTTATAAAATTGATTACTAAACTACAACAACATTACAGCTATTTATTTGAAGAAAATCTACTTCAAGAAATAGCAAACGTATCCATCTATAAAAAGTTTAAAGAAGATGACATTATTATTGATGTCAATAGTTACATGGTAGCTATACCACTAATAATTAGCGGAGCTATTAAAATTTTACGAGAAGACAAAGATGGTGATGAATTAGTTTTGTATTATATCGAAAAAGGAGATACTTGCGCCATGACACTTTCATGCTGCATGGGAGAAACAAAAAGTAAAATTAAAGCAGTTGCTGAAACAGATGTTACACTTTTAATGATTCCTAAAAACAAAATGTCTGAGTGGTTAAGTAAGTATAAAAGTTGGCAAGAATACATTTTACAAAGTTATCATTCTAGACTTAACGAATTTATAGATGCTGTAGACTCTATTGCCTTTTTAAACATGAATGATCGTTTGTTAAAGTATTTAAAAGACAAAGCCATGGTCATAGGTAATGACGTTTTAAATGTTACTCATTTACAAATCGCAAATGACTTACACACTTCCAGAGTTGTTATTTCAAGGTTACTAAAGGCACTAGAAAAACAATCAAAAATTGAACTACGTAGAAATCAAATAAAAATATTAGAGTTATAACTTAAAAATTATTAACTACAAAAAAAAGCAATAGATTGTACTTTCTATTGCTTTTTACTTCATATAACTTTGTGACCGCGAAGGGATTCGAACCCCCAACCATCAGAGCCGAAATCTGATATTCTATCCAGTTGAACTACGCAGCCTTTTTTACTATACTAAATTCTTTTTAACCAAAGTAGAGATCGTTTTACCATCAGCTTGACCAGCTAATTGTTTTGAAACAATTCCCATTACTTTACCCATATCTTTCATTCCTTCTGCGCCAACTTTTACTATAACTTCGTTTACTACTTTTTCAATTTCAGCTTCAGATAATGATTCTGGTAAAAATTGCTCTAGTACAGTTGCTTCTGCTAATTCTGGAGCTGCTAAATCCTCTCTTCCTTGTTCAGAAAAAACAGCAGCACTATCTTTACGTTGTTTTACTTGTTTTTGAATAATTTTTAATTCTTCTGCTTCAGATATATCACCAGCTCCTGTTTCAGTGTTCGCTAACATAAAGGCCGATTTTAATGCTCTTAATGCTGTTAAAGCTACGGTATCTTTCGATTTCATAGCTTCTTTCATTTTATTCATTACTTCTTTTTGCAAACTCATAATAGTTTTTTTTAGGATTAAAAAATTCCCGCTTTACGGGAATTTAAAAACATTATTTTACTCGATTAATCTACATTATCATGTAAAAACGAATTATTTGAACGCAACAAATCATTGTTATCAGTATTTAAAGCGGTATCTGATTTACTAATATTTGCTCCTGCATTAATATCAACCCCTTGTCTTTTATAAGCTGGCTGACGCTCAATTTCATCGATATTCTTATTTACTTGATCGCTAAACTTATGATTAAACCCTTTCATATTTTCACGTCTTTCTTGCGCTCTTTTTCTTAATTCTGAAATAGTAATATCTAACGGTGAAACTTCTTCACTTGTTGTTTCAATATTATTAATTTCCTCTTGAGTTTTAGTTCTTACTTGAAATTGTAATTCTTCTTCAACTTCTTCTTTTATAACTGGCGTAGAACTCTTACCAATAGTTGGCTGTACGTTAAAATCATCTAAAACATAACGCTTTTCTACTTGATGTGTTTGTGGTTTTATTTCTTCAGCAACTACATCAATATTTTTGATAGCATTTGTTGTATGAACTACTGGTGCTTCTGGATTTACCTCTTCATAAGAATTTACTGGTAAATCAAATAATAGATCTTGTTGAACAGGTTGTTGCTTCTCCTCTTTTTTAACATTATTTTGTTCAATAACATTTGTTATAATAAAATCATCTTCAGAAATTGTTTCAATAGCAATTTCATCATATACTACATCAATGTTTTTTATAGCTGCGGTTGTTGGAGTTAAATTAAAATTTGATTTTATAACTTCTTCCTCATCTTCTAAAACATGAACAACTTTTGATGGTGCTTTTGTTGTAAGTGGTTGGTTTATTGCTGGTGCAGCTTGCACTTTTTGCTCACCAAAATCATAGGTTGCTTTTTGCTCATCTTCTAAGGTATGAACAATTTTTTTAACCTCTGTATTAGTTATTGTTCCTTGTTGATCGGCCGTAAAACCTGTGGCTACAATAGTTACAACGATACCATCCTCTAAAGATTCATCTTCACCAACTCCCATAATAATATTCGCATCATAACCTGCTTCATCTTGAATATAGTCATTGATCTCTCCTATTTCATCTAAAGTAACTTCATTAGTACCAGAAACTATTAATAATAATACATTTTTAGCTCCAGTAATTTTATTATCATTTAACAACGGAGAATCTAATGCTTTTATAATTGCATTTTTAGCGCGATTATCTCCAGTTTCTTTAGCTGATCCCATAATAGCCGTTCCACTATTAGAAAGTACAGTCTTTGCATCGTGTAAATCGATGTTTTGTTTATAGTGATGTGTTATTACTTCTGCAATACCTTTAGCTGCGGTAGCTAAAACTTCATCTGCCTTAGAAAAACCTGCTTTGAAACCTAAATTTCCGTAAACCTCTCTAAGTTTATTATTATTAATAATAATAAGTGAATCTACATTTTTGCGTAATTCATCTATTCCTTTTTGAGCTTGTTGTGAGCGTCTTTTTCCTTCAAATTGAAATGGCATTGTAACGATACCTACCGTTAAAATATCCATGTCTTTTGCTATTTTGGCAATAATAGGTGCCGCACCAGTACCTGTACCACCACCCATACCCGCGGTAATAAATACCATTTTAGTATGCGTGCTTAGCATTTGTTGAATTTCTTGAATACTTTCGGCAGCTGCTTGTGCACCAACATCTGGATTTGCACCAGCTCCTAACCCCGATGTTAAATGGGCTCCTAACTGAATTTTATTGGGAATAGGGCTACTCTCTAACGCTTGCGCATCGGTATTACAAATTACGAAATCGACCCCATGAATTTGTTTATTATACATGTGGTCTACCGCATTACTTCCTCCCCCACCAACTCCAATCACTTTAATAGCATTTGATTGTGTTTTTGGCATGTCGAATGAAATGTTATTGAATTCTGTGCTCATAATAACTTTTCTTTTTTAATTTTTATTCACTTTACTCTCCTTTCTCAGGGGACAAAAAAGGATTAATTTTATTTAATATTCTTTATTCTGCGTTGTCTAAAAATTCTTTAAACTTTTCAGTAAACTTATCAAAGAAAGATTTCGATTTAACTTTTCTTTCCTTTATATTTTCTTCAATTTTTGAAGTATTAGCTTCTTCTTCATCGGCTATTTTTTCGTCAATTTCTTGTGGTTGCTCCAAAACATCATCTTCTATCTCACATACATCTTTTTCTAAACCTTCCATTAATAAACCAACAGCGGTTGCGTATGAAGGACTCGATAAAACATCATCTGAATCACCTGCTAAATGCTCATTAGGGTAACCTATACGCACATCCATACCTGTAATATATTCCACTAACTGACGTAAATGTTTTAATTCAGAGCCACCTCCTGTTAATACAATTCCAGCAATTAATTTACCTTTCTGAGTTTCATGTCCGTAATTTTTTATTTCTAAATATACATGCTCTATAATTTCTTGTACTCTAGCATGAATTATTTTTGATAAATTTTTAAGCGTAATTTCTTTAGGCTCTCTTCCTCTTAAACCAGGTATTGAAACTATTTCTGTTTCTTTATTTTCTCCTGGCCATGCTGATCCAAATTTTACTTTTAATAATTCGGCCTGTTTTTCAATTATTGAACAACCTTCTTTTATATCATCAGTAATTACATTTCCTCCAAAGGGAATTACAGCTGTATGACGAATAATACCATCTTTAAAAATTGCTAAATCTGTAGTACCTCCACCAATATCAATCAAAGCAACTCCTGCTTCTTTTTCTTCTTGGCTTAAAACTGCTGATGCTGATGCTAATGGTTCTAATGTGATATGTGATAAATTTAACCCTGCACTTTTCACACACCTCCCTATATTTCTAATAGAAGAAACTTGCCCAACAACTACATGAAAATTAGCTTCCAATCGACCACCGTACATTCCGATAGGTTCTTTAATATCTGACTGGCTATCTACTTTAAAATCTTGCGGTAATACATGGATAATTTCCTCGCCTGGTAACATTACTAATTTGTGTACCTGCCCTACTAAACTTTCAATATCACTTTCATCAATTACTTCGTCTGATTTAGTACGAGTTATATAATCACTATGATGTAAGCTTCTTATATGTTGGCCAGCAATACCTACAACAACACTCTCTATCGTTAACCCAGAAACACTTTGAGCTTCATCAACTGCTTGCTGTATCGACTGGATTGTTTGTGTAATATTACTTACCACCCCTCGTTTTACACCTAAACTTTTAGCTTTACCAATACCCAAAACTTCTAATTTGCCGTACTCATTTTTACGACCAATCATGGCAACAATTTTGGTCGTACCAATATCTAAACCAACTGAAATTTTATTATTCTCCATCTTGCTTTTGTTTTGTGCACACAACTTGGTTGTGGTATTTTACATTTATTGTCTTATAATTTTTAATTGTTTTATCAATTAATGCTTTGTTATAAAAAGCTATTAACTTTTTAAATTTTACATTCACGTTTTTAAGTTTTCCGAAAATTATTTTATAATCTCCACTTCGAACCGTAAATTCATATTCTTTTAAAGCATTTTTTTGGATTGCAATAATTTCTTTTTTTAAAAAATCATACGTTCCAATTATTTTTATTAGCCCTATTAATGCTGTTACATCACTGTTGTCATTTATACCAGAAACCAAAGGTACTCTTGCTGAAAAATTTTCTGACAACGGCATCTTAACACCATACTTATCAACATAATAAGACTCTCCTTTATTAACAATACGAGCTATTGGGCTACGTTGTTTTATTAGTGTTTTTAAGACGCCATTAATTGTTAAAAAAACAGCTGCTTTTTCAACATAAGGGCTTGCAGAAACATTCGCTTCTAAAAGGTGTAAATCTACCACTCTTTTTGGTTGATTTTTAACAAATTTTTTATTTTGTATTAACAATTTATCAACCATACTGTGTGTCAAAAAGTTATTATCACCTGCAGCAAACTCTACCACTGTTTTTTTCACTTTTTTCACCTCGTTTTTACCCTTTGTAAACCCGTATAAAAAGCCTAAAAACACCAACAGTAACAGAAAAGATAAATATGTTATTATTGTTTTCATGTTTAATTTGCGTATTTTTTTTCCAGTTTGCTTTTTACTTCATCAACCAACAAACCAATATCACCCGCACCTAACACTGTAATAATTTTTGCATCCGATTTTAACACTTCTTCACCCAACTTATCTTTAGCTACCAACTTTTTATTATTAATCGTTAATTTATTTAATAACCAAGAAGAAGTAACTCCTTTAATAGGTAACTCTCTTGCCGGGTAAATATCTAACAACAGTACTTCATCGAATTTAGAAAGCGCTATTGCAAAATCATTTACAAAATCTTTTGTTCTACTATACAAGTGTGGTTGAAAAACCGCTAACACCTTTTCATTCGGATACATTTCACGCACTGAGTGCTCTACTGCGTTTATTTCTGTTGGATGATGCGCATAATCATCAATTAACACTACATTTTCTGTTTTAATTTTATATGAAAACCTACGCTGAACCCCTTTAAATGTTTTTAATTGTTCTTTTATTTTTATCAATGACAACCCATAAACATCTGCCATTGCTATGGCTGCCAAAGCATTCATCATATTGTGTTTCCCTGGCAAATGAAATTCAATATTTTTTATTACTGATGTTGGTGTTTGTACATCAAAAACATATTTACCTGTACCTACTCTTACATTAAAAGCCTTATAATCTGCTGATTCATTTACTGCATACGTCAATCCTTTTAAAGGCAAACCTTTAGCAACAATTAAAGTATCAGAAACTTTATTTGCAAAATCTCTAAACGATTGCTGTAACATTTCATTTTCACCATAAATATCTAAATGATCTGCATCCATTGATGTAACACAGGCAATATTTGGCGATAATTTTAAAAACGATCTATCAAACTCATCTGCTTCAACCACTGATATTTTGTCCTCACCTAAAATTAGGTTAGAATTATAATTTTCTGCAAACCCTCCTAAAAAAGAAGTTGCTTTTTCAGGTTGCATTATATGTCCTAAAATTGAAGAGGTTGTTGTTTTACCATGTGTACCTGCAACGGCTAAACAAAAGGTGTTTTTAGTAATTTCTCCTAAAATCTCTGCTCTTTTTAAAACTTCAAATCCGTTATTTTTAAAGTAGTTTAACTCTTGATGTTTTTTCGGTACTGCTGGCGTATAAACAACCAACGTATTTTCCTTATCTAAACAAGGTAATGCTATATTTTCAACAGCATCTTCAAAATGAATTTTAACCCCAATACACTCTAATTTTTGAGTAATCGGACTTGGTGTTTTGTCGTAACCAAACACTTGCTTTCCATTTACTGAAAAATAACGAGCTATGGCACTCATTCCTATCCCTCCAATACCTATAAAATAAACGTTATGTATCGCTTTTAAATTCACTAAATAATTAATTTTTCTACCTCGTTAACTATATCAATCGTTGCATTAGGTAATGCTAATGCTTTAATGTTTTTACTTAAACTCTGTTGCTTTTCTTCATCATTCAACAACGCTTTTAGTATCGATGAAAAAGTAGTTAATTCACTTTCCTTTATCAAAATTGCACCTCCTTTATCTGCAATTGACTTTGCATTTTTTGTTTGATGATCTTCAGCAACGTTAGGCGACGGAATAAAAATAGTTGGTTTACCTACTATACATAGTTCAGAAACCGAACTTGCCCCAGCTCTTGAAATTATAAAATCTGCTGAAGCATATGCTAAATCCATGCTATTTAAAAACTGATGCACTTGCACATTTTCTAATTCATTATACTTTTTATAATCTTCAAAATACAACTTACCACACTGCCATATCAACTGAATATTTTGCCCTTTAAAAAATGTTAAATTTGACTCTATTAATTGATTTATTTTTCTTGCCCCTAAACTTCCTCCTAAAACTAAAATTGTTTTCTTAGCTGTATCTAAACCAAAAACCTCTTGCCCTTCTTTAACTTTTGTATCAATACTAAGTAAATCTTGCCTAACAGGGTTTCCTGTTTTTATAATTTTCTTATTCGGAAAAAACCTTTCTAAACTATCGTAAGCAACACATATTTTCATTGCTTTTTTACTCAACAACTTATTTGTTATTCCTGGATATGAATTTTGTTCTTGCACCAAAGTCGGTACTCCTTTACTTCCCGCAACCATTAATGTTGGACCACTTGCAAAACCACCTGTACCGATTGCTACATCAGGTTTAAAATTTCTAATAATTTTGTATGCTTTCCATAAACTACTTAATAATTTTATTGGAAAAAGTAAATTTTCAACAGTTAATTTTCGTTGAATTCCTGAAATCCATAATCCTTTAATTGCATATCCCGCTTGCGGAACTTTTTCCATTTCCATTTTATCTTCTGCGCCTACAAACAAAATATTCGCCGCTGGGTAACGAGATTTTATTTCGTTTGCAATTGCTATTGCTGGATAGATATGCCCTCCAGTTCCACCGCCGCTTATTATAACATTAATCGATTGTTTCATGTAAAATATCTAAAGGATTATCATCTAAAATTGTTTCTTCTGTTTCGTTTTTTGATGCACTTACACTTAATATCATTCCCAGTGCAAAACATGTCATCCAAATAGAAGTACCTCCACTACTGATTAACGGCAATGTTTGTCCCGTTACTGGTAATATATTTACAGCTACCGCCATGTTAATCATCGCTTGAAAAACAATTGGTATTCCTACCCCCAACACCATTAATGTACCGAAAATAGTAGTTGCTTTTTTTGCTGTAATTAAAATTCTGAAAAGCAACATAAAATAAATAAACACTACAATTATGGCTCCTACTAATCCATATTCTTCAATAATAATTGCATATATAAAATCGGAAGAGGATTGTGGTAAAAAATTCTTTTGCACACTTTTACCAGGCCCTTTACCTACTATTCCGCCTGTAGCAATTGCTATTTTAGCTTTTTCTACTTGATAATTTTCTTTTCCATCAGATTTTGAAAACCCCTCAATTCTACTTTGCCATGTACTTACACGATTAGGCATTGCATCAGGAAATGCTTTTGCTACCAGAATAAAAAACAACAAAGAAAAAAGCCCCATTGCTAAAATATACCCTATGTATTTTAATGGATAACCTCCAATAAAGGTTAATAATAAAATCATTGCAAAAATAATAGCTGTCGTTGAAAAGTTTGCTGGCAACACCAAAACCAATACAAAAGCTATTGGCAACCATAGTTGATACAAACTTTCTTTAAAAGTTATTATTTTTTCTTTGTTTTGCGCCAGATACCTTGACACATAAACCATTAACACTAAACCTGCCAAAGTAGAAGTTTGAAAACCAATACCTACAAACGGTATACGAATCCACCTACTTGCATTGGCACCACCAATTGTGGTTCCTTGTGACAATGTGAATATCAATAATAACACAACAACAGGTAACATTAAAGCAGCGCCTCCACTAAAATAGCGGTACGGAATTTTATGCACACCATAAATTACCGCAAAACCAGTAATTAATAACACAATGTGCTTTACCAAATGCCCAAACGTAGAACCGTTACCAACCACATATACTAAATTGGTACTTGCACTATATATTGGCATAAATGAGAAAATTGCCAACACTGCTGCAATTGCCCAAATGGCTCTATCTCCTTTAATATGTTGAAAGATGGCTTTCATCATCAATCAGAATGGTTTTATAAATTTTTAATAGCTTCTTTAAACTTCCTACCTCTATCTTCGTAACTTTCAAATAGATCAAAACTAGCGCATGCTGGCGACAACAAAACAACATCTCCTTTAGTTGCTATTTTATTAGCTACCTTAACAGCTTCTTCAGCTCCTGCAGTTTCTACCAAAACATCTACTACATTACCAAATGTGCTTATAATTTTTTGGTTATCCAACCCTAAACAAACAATCGCTTTTACTTTTTCTCTTACCAATGGTAACAAATCGGCATAATCATTTCCTTTATCAACTCCACCTACAATCCACACTGTTGGCGCATCCATACACTCTAAAGCATAAAATACTGCATTAATATTTGTAGCCTTACTATCATTTATATATTGCACCCCGTTAACTCTTTGTACATTTTCTAAACGATGCTCAACACCTTCAAAATCTAACAAACTTTCTGCAATTGTTTCTTTTCTTGCTTGTAACAACGTTGCTGCCATTGATGCCGCCATTGCATTTTTAGTGTTATGCTTTCCTTTTAATCCTAATTCAGAAACATTCATTAATACCTCTTCTGTTGTTAATTTCATTATTATTTTATCTTGTCTTAAAAAAACTCCGTATGCTAATTCTCTTTCAATTGAAAACGGAACTTTTTGTGCGTTAGTTTTATTTTTACTCAACCAGCCTTGTATTGCCTCATCGTCTGCATCGTATATTAAAAAATCATTTACTGTTTGATTTTTAGTTATTCGAAATTTTGAAGCTATATACTTGTCATAATTATAATCATATCGATCTAAATGATCTGGCGATATATTGGTTATAATTGCTATATGTGGTTTAAAATCTATAATTCCGTCTAATTGAAAACTACTTAATTCTAATACATATTCTTCATAATTTTGCTCAGCAATCAATTGCGCAAAACTATCTCCTATATTTCCACCAACACCAACATTAAAACCTGCTTTTTTAAGCACGTGACCTGTTAGCATTGTTGTGGTTGTTTTTCCGTTTGAACCTGTAATTCCAATTATATTTGCATTAGTAAATGCCGCCGCAAACTCAATTTCAGAAATTACCTGTATCTTTTGTAATCGTAATTCTTGAATTAGGTTTACCGTATCAGGAATACCTGGACTCTTCATCACCACATCAGCAGTAAAAATTTTATTTTCGGTATGCTGATTTTCTTCAAAACTGATTGCATATTGTAAAAGAACTTTTTTATATCTTTTTGCAATACTTCCTTTGTCAGAGACAAAAACATCAAAACCTTTTTGTTTTGCTAAAATTGCAGTACCCACTCCGCTTTCTCCACCACCAAGAACCACTAACCTTTTCATTTTATCGTAATTTCAAGGTTACAATTGTTAATACTGCCAATAAGATTCCTACAATCCAAAAACGAGTAACTATTTTACTTTCATGATAATTTAATTTTTGATAGTGATGATGTAAAGGCGCCATTTTAAAAATTCTTTTTCCTTCGCCAAAGCGTTTTTTTGTGTATTTAAAATAGAATACTTGAAGTATTACTGATAAATTTTCAATTACAAAAACCCCAGCTAAAATTGGCAACAGTAATTCTTTACGAATAGCAATTGCAATAACCGCAATAATTCCACCAATAGTTAAACTACCCGTATCTCCCATAAAAATCTGAGCAGGAAATGTATTGTACCACAAAAACCCTATTAAGGCTCCAGCAAAAGCAAAAATAAAAACTGTCATTTCTCCTGAATTAGGGATGTACATTACATCCAAATAATCTGCGAAAATGATATTTCCTGATACCCAAGCAAATATTGCTAGCGCGATAACCATGATTGCAGAGGTACCTGCCGCTAAACCATCAATACCATCTGTTAAATTTGCACCATTTGATATTCCGGTAACAATAAAAACAACAACGAATATGAAAATAATCCATCCATATTTTTCATAACCATCACCTAAAAAGCTAAATGCTTTAGCATAATCTAATTCGTTATTTTTTAAAAAAGGCACTGTCGTTTTAGTTGATTTGTGAGCTTCGCCAAACACTTTTACTTTTCCGTTTACTTGTGTTATTTGTTGCGTTGCTGGTAACTGTTCTTTAATTGTTACATCTGGATGAAAATACAACATAGACCCTACGATTACTCCTAACCCAACTTGCCCTAAAACTTTAAATTTACCTTTTAAACCTGCTTTATCTTTTTTAAAGACTTTTATGTAATCATCAGTAAACCCTATTAATCCCATCCATACTGTAGTAATTAATAAAATAACGATATAAATGTTTTCTAATTTTGCCAACAAAAGTACTGGTACCAGGGTTGCTAATATTATAATTACACCTCCCATTGTAGGAGTTCCTGCTTTTTGTACTTGCCCTATTAAACCTAAATCTCTTACCGTTTCGCCAATTTGTTGTTTTCTTAAAAAGTTAATGATCTTTTTTCCGAATATGGTTGAAATCAATAATGAAAGAATAAATGCAATTGCTGCTCGAAATGTAATAAACTGAAACACACTTGCTCCCGTAAGATTAAATTCACTTTCTAAATATTGAAATATATAATACAGCATTTTATGAGTTTTTTAATTGTTTAAAACAGTTTACCACTTCTTCTAAATCATCAAAATGATGTTTTACTCCATTTATTTCTTGATAATTTTCATGTCCTTTTCCCGCTATCAAGATAATATCTCCTGTTATCGCCATTTTACAGGCTGTTTTTATAGCCTGCTTTCTATTTAAAATAGCTATTGTTTTTTTATAATTTTCGGCCGACACACCAACTTCCATCTCATCAATAATTAACTGCGCATCTTCAGTTCTTGGGTTATCTGAAGTGAAAATTGCCTGATTACTTAATTGCGCGGCAATCATTGCCATTTTTGGACGTTTTGTTTTATCTCTATCGCCACCACACCCTACAACGGTAATTACATTTTCATTACCTGTACGAATATCATTTATGGTTTGCAGCACATTTTTAAGTGCATCAGGAGTATGAGCGTAATCTACAACTGCAGTTACACCATCTTCTGAAACAGTATATTGAAAACGACCATCCACACTTTCTAACTCACTTATAAGTCGTAAGGTTTCTAATTTTTCTAAGCCTAATAAATTTGCTACACTATAAATAGCCAGCAAATTAGAAGCATTAAATTCACCTATCAATTTTGTCCAAACTTCAACGCCATTTATTGTTAACAAACTTCCTGAAAAACGCTTTTCTAAAACTTTTGCTTTATAGTCACCTACTGTTTTTAATGCAAATGTTTGCTTATTTGCTTTGGTATTTTGCAACATTATTTGTCCGTTTTTATCATCTAAATTCACCAAAGCAAAAGCTGATTTAGGTAACGAATCAAAAAACGTTTTTTTTACATCTCTATATTCTGCAAACGACTTATGATAATCTAAATGATCGTGTGATAGGTTTGTAAAAACTCCGCCAACAAAGTACAACCCTTCGGTACGCTTTTGATGGACTCCATGAGAACTAACCTCCATGAAGCAATACTCAACATCTGCATCAACCATTAACGATAGATACTTATTAATTGCCAAAGAATTTGGGGTAGTATGTGTTGCCGTATGAACAGCATCATCAACCATTATTTTAACTGTTGACAACAAACCTACTTTGTATCCTG
Source organism: Tenacibaculum soleae (assembly GCA_938002045.1). Lineage (GTDB taxonomy): Bacteria > Bacteroidota > Bacteroidia > Flavobacteriales > Flavobacteriaceae > Polaribacter > Polaribacter soleae_A. The sequence goes on along the minus strand of CALLBA010000021.1, from coordinate 31,344 downwards.
CTTTTTTAAATAATTGATACAAAAGAGTTGTGACTGTTGTTTTTCCGTTTGTTCCAGTAACCCCCACTAACTGCAATTTAGTTGATGGGTTTTCATAATAATTAGCTGCCATAACTGCTAACGCTACATTAGAATCCTCTACTTCAATATAAGTTATTCCTGCTTTTTTATTTTCAGGAATATTTTCACAAACAACTACAGTAGCTCCTAAACTCAATGCTTTTTTTATAAACTGATGTCCATCAACCGTAACTCCTTTTTGCGCAACAAACAAGTCGTTACTTTGAACCAACCTGCTATCAAACTGAATATTACAAATATCCACATCAATGTTTCCGTAAATTGCGTTTACAGCTACCTTATATAATATGTTTTTTAAATTTTTCAATTATGCCATTTTTAAATAAACTACTGTCCCTTTCTTCATCTTCATCCCTTTATCTACTGATTGTTCAATTACTTTTCCCATTCCAGAAAATTGAACTTTTAACCCCATATTTTCTAACAAAGCCACGGCATCCATACCACTCATACCAACTACTCTAGGCATAATTGTTTTATATTTTCTTAACTTACTATAATAATCTTGATAACTCTTATCAATACTCTTTGAAGTTATTTTATCTGACACCAACTGATTATTTACCGGAGTTGTTGTGTAAATTTTCTGAGCAATATCTTTAAATATTGGCGCTGCTGCAATTGCACCGTAATACCCTTTTTCTTTCTTAGGACTATGCACAACTACAATGCATGAATATTTAGGATTATCCGCAGGAAAAAAACCTGCAAAAGAGGCTACATATTTTTTATTTGAATAATGACCATACACCGTTTTACCATTTTTATCCTTATGCTTAGGAATCCATTTTTTTGCAGTCCCTGTTTTCCCAGCCATTGAAAAATTTGAAGAATATACATTTTTTGCAGTCCCGTTTTTTACCGTATTTTCCATCACTTTTCTCACTTTATTTAAAGTTGTTTGAGATGCTATTTTATCTTTTAATACCACCGTTCCGAAACGCTCTTCAACTTTTCCTCCAACCCTTAACTCTTTTACAAAATAAGGCTTTACTAATTTTCCGTTATTAGCAACTGCATTATAAAAAGCCAGTGTTTGCAAAGGAGTTAAATGAATACCATACCCCCACGCCATCCATTCTAATGAAATTGGACTCCAACTTTTTTCTGAAGGATTTGGAATATACGGTTTTCCTTCACCTTTTATTTTTACCCCTGTTAATTCATCTAACCCAAATGATTTAATTCGTTTAATAAATTTGTTCGGATTTTTATCATAGTGTTTTTGAATTGTTTTTACAATTCCAACATTTGACGAAACTTCAAAAACCCGTGCTAAAGATATTTTACCATGGCCACCTGCCTTACTATCCTCTACCTTTCTATTGTTTATAAATATCTTCCCTTTTTCACAATCAACAACATCAGACGTGTCCGCAACCTTATCTTCTAAAGCAGCCATTAAACTTGCCAACTTAAAAGTAGACCCAGGTTCGTGACTTTCCCAGACCGCATAATTCCTTTTTTCGTAATACTTCCCTTTTGATGTTCTTCCTAAATTAGCAATCGCTTTCACCTCACCTGTTTCAACCTCCATCACAACCGCACATCCATGATCAGCCTCTAAATACTCCAATTTACTCAACAAAGCATGATGCGTTATATCCTGAATATTTACATCAATCGTTGTTATAACATCGCTACCATCAATTGGCTCTTTTTCATTTACATCGTTAATTGGTCGCCATTGCCCTTTTGCAATTTTTTGTTTTAATCGCCAACCGTTTTCACCTTCCATATATTCAGCAAATGCTCCTTCAATACCTGCACCTCCTTTTTTATTATCATACCCAATAGTTCTTGCAGCTATCTTACCTATAGGATGTACCCGAACGGTACTTTGCTCTGCTATAAATCCACCTCGATATATCCCTTCTTTAAAAATCGGAAACTCTCGCATTTTCATACAATCGTTATACCCTACATTACGAGCAATTAACAAATAACGATTTTTTTGTTTTTTTGCTTGCCTTATCCTCTTCTGATAATAATTTGCTGATTTTCCTAACATATTAGACAACGCTTCAGAAAGCGCTCTAATATTTTTTTCAAAAACTTCTGATTGAACCACCATCACATCCATACGAATGGTGTATTTAGACATTGAAGTAGCTAACAAATTACCATCTGCAGCGTACACATTACCTCGATTGGCAAAAATTGTGTCATTTTTTACCGTTTTCTCCTGAGAAAGCTTACGGTATTTATCCCCATCTACATACTGAAGATTAAAAACCCTAAAAATAATAACCACAAAGAAAAGCGTCATTAAAACCACAACTACATAGAGTTTGCTTAATATACTTTTCTTTATTACCATTTTTATCTATTCTTTTTTAATTGTTATTTTTATTTTTTGAGGAGGTTTTTCAGCAGGAAACAAACCTTTTACTTTTACTTTTTTTCTAATAGTACTTTCCAACCTCATTTTTGTTAACGTAGTACTCGTATCAAAATCCTCTGCCCGCAAAGCCCTTTTCTGACTATTTAGAGCTGCTATTTTCACAACCTTTGCATCCAACCTATGTGAACTCGAAATCATAATTAGCAACAACACAACCACAAAAATCAATATCCGCCAATTATTAAAAGAGCTATCATCTGTTAAAAACCGCCCCTTTAAAATATCATAAACTCCTTTTTTTACCTTCGACATTATTTTAATGTTGCTATTCGCAATTTCGCACTTCGCGCCCTATTATTCGTTTTAATTTCTTCTTGTGTAGGGATAATCATTTTCCCTATTTTTTTCAACGGAACACTGATGTTCCCATAAAAATCCTTTTCTGGCTCACCACTAAACAAACCTGTTCTAATAAAGCGCTTCACCAATCGATCTTCTAAAGAATGATACGAAATAACACTTAACCTACCCTCCTCACTCAACAAACTAGGCATTTGCTCTAAAAACTCCTTTAACACCTCCAGCTCCTGATTCACCTCAATTCTTACTGCTTGAAATATTTGCGCTAATATTTTGTGCTCTTTTGCCTGCGGAAGAAACTGCTTTAACACCTCCTTTAACTGAAAACTTGTTTCTATCTGCTCAACCTCTCTAGCTTCGACTATTTTTTTTGACAACGCTCGTGCATTTCGCAACTCACCATACAAAAACAATACATCCGCTAATTTTTCTTCACTATATTTATTGATAATTTTTTTTGCTGATAAATCAGACTTCTGATCCATTCGCATATCTAAATCAGCATCAAAGCGAGTAGAAAAACCCCTTTCAGCCTCATCAAACTGATGCGAAGACACTCCTAAATCAGCCAAAACCCCATCTACCTTTCTCACACCGTAAAAACGTAAAAACCTTGTAATGAATCGAAAATTCTCACCAATCAACACAAAGCGATCATCGTTTATTTTATTTTGTTGCGCATCAGGATCCTGATCAAAAGCAAACAACCTTCCTTTCTCACCCAACCTACTTAATATCTCTCTCGAATGACCACCGCCACCAAAAGTTACATCAACATACACACCATCTTCTTTAATATTGAGCGCATCTACACTTTCTTTTAACAAAACAGGACTATGATAACTCATCTATATCTGTATTACCCATCACCTCTTCTGCTAAATCAGCAAAATCAACAATAGTATCATCAATTACTTTTTCATACTTCTCTTTATCCCAAATTTCAATAATCGCCCCCACAGATGAAAACACCACGTGTTTTTCAATACCCGCAAACTGACACAAATCCCTTGGAATCAAAACCCTACCTGACGCATCTACATCAACCATTTTTACACCCGCAGTAAACCGCCTAATAAAATCATTATTCTTTTTTACAAACCGATTTAACTTATTAACCTTAGCCATCATCAAGTTCCACTCCTGCATCGGATACAACTCTAAACACGGATGAAAAACAGAACGTTTAACAACAAAACCATCTTGCAACACCGACGACAACTGCTTCTTAAAGACAGATGACATCATCACCCTCCCTTTAGCATCTGCCTTACATTCGTATGTTCCAATTAAATTTATCACGTTAAACACTCGTAGTTTGCATCAAAAATAAAAAATATTTACCACATTTTACCACATTTTACCACATTGTTGATAAGTTTTAAAATTATAGCTAAAAAACTGATAGCAAGTATATTTAACAACGATAACAGTACACGAATAATAAAAATGACCATTTAACAAAAAAAGGCTACATTTGTCGTTACGTCAAATCCCATACATTAATGACTAATTTTTTAAAGAAAGAAGGCAATTTTACATATGCAGAGGCAGGAGAAGGAAGAGCATTAATCGTGTTACACGGTTTAATGGGTGCTCTTAGTAATTTTGATGAAACTTTTAAACATTTCTCAAAAAAAGGTTACCACGTTTTAATTCCTGAATTACCTTTATACACACTCCCTTTACTAAAAACAAATGTTAAGAATTTAGCTAGTTTTTTGCATGATTTTATTGCATACAAAGAACTAAAAGACGTGGTTCTTTTAGGAAATTCTTTAGGTGGGCATATCGCATTATATTACACAAAACACTACCCTGAAGATGTAGGTGCTTTGGTTTTAACAGGAAGCTCAGGGTTGTATGAAAAATCAATGGGCGATAGTTACCCTAAAAGAGGTAATTACGAATACATTGAAACAAAAGCACAAGAGGTGTTTTACGACCCTAAAATTGCAACAAAAGAACTTGTTGATGATATTTACAGCATTGTAAATGACAGAGTTAAAGCATTAAAAACCTTATCAATTGCAAAAAGTGCTATACGCCACAACATGGCTAACGACCTACCAAATATGCACCAACCAACATGTCTTATTTGGGGAAAACAAGATGGTGTAACACCTCCTGAGGTAGCTGATGATTTTCACAAACTACTACCCGATTCTGATTTATTTTGGATCGATAAATGTGGGCATGCCGCTATGATGGAAACACCAGAAGAATTTAATACAATTTTAGAAAACTGGTTTTCTAAACGAAATATATAACAGCACAAATAGCTTAATATCTTATTTATGAAAATAAAATCTGCTGATTTTGTGATGAGTAACAGTAATGTTATGAAAGCTCCTAAAGACAGGATACCTGAATATGCTTTTATAGGTCGCTCTAACGTAGGTAAATCTTCACTAATCAATATGCTAATGGCACGTAAAGATTTAGCAAAGATTTCTGGAAAACCTGGTAAAACACAACTTATTAATCACTTTAAAATAAACGAAGAGTGGTTTTTGGTAGATTTACCCGGATATGGTTACGCACAAGTTTCAAAAAAGAAAAGAACCATTTTTCAGTTTTTTATCGAGAATTATTTTAAAGAACGTGAACAATTGGTATGTACTTTTGTTTTGATTGACTCTCGTCATGACCCTCAAAAAATAGACCTAGAGTTTATGCAGTTTTTAGGCGAAAATCAAATTCCTTTTTGTATCGTTTTTACCAAAGCAGACAAGCTAGGAAGCTCTAAATTAAATAAACAAATTACTTCTTACAAAAAGAAATTATTACAACACTGGGAAACACTTCCAATGTCGTTTATCACTTCTTCTTCTAACGGATTAGGACGTGATGAATTTTTAAATTTTATTGATGGAGTAAATCAAGATGTAGCTAAAGATTTTGAATAACTTTTCGATATAACTCGAAAGTATTTTACAGTATGTATTCTACCAAAAACAACTTACAAGTTTTACACGAAGACAACCATATAATTGTTATTAATAAAAGAGCAGGTGATATTGTTCAAGGTGATAAAACTGGCGACAAACCACTCTCTGACGTTGTTAAAGAATACATTAAAGAAAAATACAATAAACCTGGAGCTGTTTATTTAGGCACTGTGCATCGTTTAGACAGGCCAACCTCGGGCATAGTAATTTACGCACGCACTTCAAAAGCCTTAGAGCGCTTAAACAAAATGCTTCGTGAAAAAACAATAAAAAAAACATATTGGGCTGTTGTAAAAAATCCACCAAAAAAAACTTCAGATACTTTAATTAATTTCTTAAAAAAGAACCCTAAAAACAATAAATCTACCGCCTACTCAAAAGAAATTGATGGTAGCAAAAAAGCCATTCTCCATTATCAAGTTCTTAAAAAACTGGATAATTATTCTTTATTAGAAATCGATTTAGAAACCGGGCGCCATCACCAAATTCGAGTGCAATTGTCAAATATTGGAGCAACAATAAAGGGCGATTTAAAATATGGCGCAAAAAGGAGCAACAAAGATGGCAGCATTCACTTACATGCTCGTAAAATAGAATTTACCCACCCAGTAAGCAAAGAATTGATAAAAATAAACGCTCCGACTCCAAAAGAATCCATTTGGGACGCTTGTTTATAACATTACAACTACGTTAAAAAATTCAGTTAATTTTGTATCTTTAAAGAAATTTAAAGCATGAACATTCCTGAACTATTACAAGCTCAAAAAAACTTTTTCGCCAACCAACAAACCAAAGATATTTCTTTTAGAAAAAACGCTTTAAAAAAACTTCAAAAAGAACTTATAAAAAGAGAAAACGATATCATAAAAGCATTGCATAATGATTTTAAAAAATCAGAATATGAAGCCGTAATGACAGAAACCTCAATTGTACTAGCCGAATTAAAAATGGCTATAAAAAACATACACGCTTGGGCTAAACCTAAACGTGTTTTACCATCTCTTTTAAACTTTCCATCCACAGCCAAAATACACAAAGAGCCTTACGGAAACACTTTAATTATCGCTCCTTGGAACTATCCGTATCAATTGGCATTTGCACCACTTTTAGGAGCCATAGCTGCTGGAAATACAGTAATACTAAAACCCTCTGAACTAACACCACATACCAGTAAAATAACTAGAGAAATTGTAGCAACTGTTTTTGACAAAAACCACGTTTCAGTAATAGAAGGAGGTGTTTCAGTTTCTCAAGAGTTACTTGCGCAACGCTGGGATTATATTTTTTTTACAGGAAGTGTACCCGTAGGTAAAATTGTTGCCAAAGCTGCTGCTGAACATTTAACCCCAGTTACTTTAGAATTAGGTGGAAAAAGCCCTTGCATTATTGATGAAACAGCCAATATAAAACTCACTGCTAAACGATTAGTTTGGGGAAAATTTATCAATGGTGGACAAACCTGTATCGCTCCAGATTATTTATTAATTCATAAATCAGTAAAAGAAAAATTCACCACCTATTTTAAAGATGAAATTAAAAATGCGTACGGTGAAAACCCTAAAAATTCAGAAGATTATCCAAGAATTGTTAATACAAAAAATTTTGACAGACTAGCTTTAATGCTTGAAAATGAAAATTGTATTATTGGAGGACAAACTGATAGAGCCGAAGACTACATTGCTCCAACTTTAATTGACGAACCTAGTTTAGATAGCGAAGTAATGAAAGGTGAAATTTTTGGTCCAATTTTACCGATGATTTCTTACGAAAACGAAGCCGGTTTTGATGCTGTAATTCAGAAATACGACAAACCTTTAGCACTGTATGTTTTTACCACTCGAAATCATTTTGCAAAAAAAATGATTGCTAAATACTCTTTTGGAGGCGGAACAATTAACGACACCACTGTTCATTTTGCAAATCATAGACTACCATTTGGAGGAGTTGGTGAAAGCGGTATTGGAAGTTATCACGGAAAACAAACTTTTGATGTATTTTCTCACAAAAAAGGAGTAGTTACAAGAGGAAATTGGCTTGATATTCCTACAAGATACGCTCCGTATACAGGAAAATTAAAACAGTTAAAAATTTTAATGAAAATTTCTTAAAACATATCCATCAGATTTAATAATTAGTCCAAAATATTTCAATGAGCGAAAAAACTGTATCAGAAGCAATAAATTACCGTAGGTCAGTAAGGGTTTACGATGCTGAAAAACCAATTAAAACATCTATCGTAAAAAAATGTTTACAACAAGCAAGTTTAGCACCTACTAGCAGTAATATGCAATTATGGGAGTTTCAACACATTACCGATAAAGAAATCATTAATAAAATTGCACCACTTTGTTTTAATCAAAACGCAGCAAAAACAGCACAACAACTAGTTGTTTTTGTTACTAGAAAAGATTTATGGCGAAAAAGGGCAAAAGCAAATTTATCAAATATCGATACTAATTTTGGTAAAGGAAATCCGAAGAACAAACAAAGTAGTAGAGAAAAATTTGCACGCAATTATTATGAAAAAATTATACCGTTTGCATATTTTGACCTTTTCAGAATAGTCGGTTTTTTTAAATACTTATTAATTTTAATTACTGGATTATTTAAACCTATTTATAGAGAAGTTCGCAGCAGTGATATGCGAATTGTAGCTCATAAAACCTGCGGACTTGCTGCACAAACTTTTATGCTATCAATGGCTGCAGAAGGATATGACACTTGCCCTATGGAAGGCTCTGACACTTGGCGAGTAAAACGCTTATTAAACATACCGAGAAATGCTGAAATAAACATGATTGTTAGTTGCGGAATTAGAAAACCTGAAGGTGTTTATGGCGAACGTTTTAGAATTCCTTTTGACGAAATTTATAAAGAAGTATAAAAGCATGACACGTAAAAAAACTGTATTAATTTTTACTGGAATTACAATTGCTTTAATTAGCATTCTTATACTTTCTTTTAATGTTTTAACAAAATTTAAGCATCTAAATCAGGATAAAACTGAAAAAATTATAGAAAAGCATCAAGAATGGATGCAACAAATAATTACGAGTGCAGATACGATTTCTATTTTATCAAAACAACAAATAGATTCTATAAACAACATTAATGTAAAACAAGATAGTTTACTTAAAAAAAAGGAACTTGATAACTTGTCTAAAAACTAAATAATAAGATTTTACAAATCTTATTAAGTAAAAACCTCAAATTAAATGATAATTTGAGGCTTTTATTATTCTTTAGGTAAAAACACTAATTTATTTTTACTTGTTTTAATAATTTCAGCTTCATTTAGCTTCATTTTTACAAACTCTCCATCTACATATTTTTGCGCCTGATCTTTATAATGCTCACTAAAAACATTACCCGATTGTCCTGTTGGTATAATAGCAATACTATTTTCTACATCAGAAAAATCTACAATTCTACGAGTTGACGGACCTGCAGTAATTTTGTAAACACCCGTACTATCAATATTATAAATTTGATTGTTAATCACTTGATCTCCGCCACGAGTTCTAAAAGGCCCTACATTAAAAAGGCTACGTAAAGCACCACCCGCTTTCCCTATTGGATGCTCATATTCAACAGAAGCAACACGGTTCCATTTCCAATCTTCTACATTTTCACCTAATTGATATTTTAACGAAGAAAATGCCTTTTTAAACGATTTGGTAATAATATCCTCTTTCGTTTCAATTTTTTCAGATGTTGTTACGTCATCCCACCAAACAGATTTTTCTCTTTTTGCTTGAACAGGTAAAACCTTTTCTATTAACGGTGTATTTTCAAGTTGAGCATACCCTTTACCCATTTCATCTTTAAAAGTATTTTTTTGAAACTCATAAATAACTCGATTATAAATTACAGGACCAACCTCGTCTTTTCCATAAAATCCATTCCAGTTTTTAAGAATTGTTACAGCTTTTTTATCACTTACAGAAAAAGTAGAAAAATCTAAGGATTTTATTAAATCCTTTACCACTTTAGGTGCTGTTGGCGATGTTACATCATAAATCATTGTAGCAACATCTTCTTTTGTCCAATCATTTTTTGGAGTTAATAAATCTACAATTCTTTTGGCTCTATCTTCTGATAAATAATACCCCGGATATAAAATACCCGCAATAGAATCTGGCTGATTATTTGCGGAATACACATAATTCAAACTAGGGTTAATAGCTTGTGGGTTATCTTCAAAATCAATCCATTCTTTAATTTCATCCTTACCAGAAGCCCCGTTTAAAATTAGCTTTGTATTTAAGCTATCTCGGTATTTGTACAGTTTTCCTGAAGCAAACCAAGCAATATTATTTTTTACGTCTCCATACATTATGTTTAAACCTGGCGCATGTAACTTACTGGCTCCATTTTTAAAGTCTGACAATGATTTTGCGTGTGACATTTGATAAGAAACATCTAACAATTGATTGTTTAACTTGGTATAAATCCATTGCATAGCAATAGGTCGTTCATCATCAATAAAATCAATCAACCCATTCATTACAGGACCGTGTTTACTAACTTTTATTTGATAAGTAGTATCCGCTGCATTTTTTACCTTAATTGTTTTATCAATTAATTTATATTTTTGATACCCTGCTGGTGTTTTATACTCAAGTGGATTGTTTGGGTTGTTTTGTTCGTAATAAAAATCAACATCATCGTTTTCAAACATTGTTAATCCATAAGCATATTCTTTATTATGTCCTAACAACGGAAACGGAGTTAACGCTAAATTAAATCCGTAAATTTCGTAATCAGGTGTTTTTATATGTGATTGATACCAAACGGAAGGTTGCGAAAACCCGATATGGGGATCGTTTGCAAAAATTACTTTTCCGTTTTTTGTTTTTTCTGGTCCTAAAACCCAAGAGTTACTTCCTATAAAAGGTGAAATTGGTAGTTTATCTAACAATGTGTTCATTGCCTGTGCAAAATTTGCTTTTATCTCAGGGTTTTTCTCATTTTTAATTAAGGTCAAGTTTTCAAAGTTAGCACCATTTAACTCGTTAAAATAAGCATCACCTAGTTTTTCTTTTACTTCGGTCAACATCGGATCCGTTTTATGCGCCACAGCAAAACTAAATGCCATATATCCAAACACATTATACACATCTTTAATCGTATATTTTTCTTTATCAAGTCCGATCAAATAAAATTCTAGAGGTGTAGCTCCTTCATCAATAAATTGATTAATTCCGCTTAAATATGCTTGTGTTAGTTTATATGCCTCCGTATTTTTATCTAAATTTTGAATCGTTTTTTCAGCAGCTTCCTCAATACCTAATCCAGAGAAAAATTTATCTGTACGTACCAAATCCTTACCAAAAACCTCCGCTAATCTTCCTGCTGAAATTCTACGAATCAATTCCATTTGCCACAACCTATCTTGAGCATGTACATAACCCAAAGCCGTATATGCATCATGCTGATTTTTTGCTTTTATGTGTGGTACACCTACCTCATCATACTGCACAGTAACTTTATCTGAAATATTAGCTAACTGCAATTCACCATTATAAGTAGGATGTAATGTTTTAATAAAAATCCAGCCACTTATTATTAGCAACGCAACAATAATAAAAGTTATTTTAAGTATTTTTTTTAGCAATTTCATTTAAGTTTTATTTTTTTCAAAGATAGCTGAAATATAATTTATATTTCGTCCCTACCTACCAGAAAGTAAAACAATTAACTTATAAAAAAATATTTCTTTTTGTTAAATAAAACATTAATCGTAATATTGCAATATAATAATAAAACAACTAGAAATGTCAATAACACCATCAACATTATTCGAACCAATAAAAAACTTTATTAACGAACTAGATATGCTAACGATTACCCGTGATCGAAAAGCTGTTTTACAACCGTTAATCGATTATATTCAATCTAAAATAGAAAGTAATCAAGAAATACGATTAAACTTTATTTGCACGCATAATTCTCGCAGAAGTCACTTATCGCAAGTTTGGGCACAAGCAATGGCAAATTATTTTAGCGTTAAAAACGTTGTTTGTTATTCAGGCGGAACAGAAGCTACTGCCTTGTTTCCGTTGGTAGCCGAAACACTTAAAAACTCAGGATTTGAAATTAACACGCTTTCAAAAAACAACAATCCTGTTTATAGTATTAAATACAGCGAAAACGAACACCCTATTATTGGTTTTTCTAAAAAATTAGATAGTGATTTTAATCCAAAATCAGCGTTTGCTGCTATCATGACCTGCTCACAAGCAGATGGTGGTTGCCCTTTTATTGCTGGTGCCGAAAAACGAATTCCAATAACTTTTGAAGATCCGAAAGCATTTGACAACACCCCACTTCAAGCAGAGAAATACTTAGAAAGAAGTATCCAAATTGCTACAGAAATGCAGTATGTTTTTTCGCAAATAAAATTATAAAATCACAAAATTTTCATTTTTGAATTTTTAACAAAAATTCGCTTTTAAAAAGCTATAAGTATCATTTTTTGTTACCTAGCTATATAGTATCTTTACAGTCATGTTTTTATTAAAACATAATCGTACAACATTTGTTGGTAAATTGTAGTTTCTTACCACAATACTATATATCTAAACCAATAAATAAGAATAACTTAATCGTTAAAATATAATTTTAGAGATGAAAAAAATTCAGATGGTAGACCTACAAGGGCTAAGTAAAAAACCAACTAACACCCTATAAAAGCTAAGTAAAAATATTTTTAAAAACACAATCGTACAACAATCGTACAACATTTACCAATGAAAAGTTTGTAGCCCCTATATATAGGAAACACTACCAAACAACCAACGAAACACCCATATAGCAAAAGAACGATTAAACACAACCTATAAATTACACTTCTCTACCCACTAGCGGGCTTTCAACTTAATTATTTTGGTCAATTAGCGCATATTATTACTTTATTTACCTAACTATTTCACCACAAGCTTAATTAAAGATTTTTAATATTTTTTTCAAGAATATGAATTATATTCAATACATTTAGTTTACCTTTAAAAAAAAAGAAATGAAAAAAAAAATTTTTAGCAAATTGATACTATTCATAATAATATTGTCGTACAGTATTGTTAATTCTCAAGTAAAACAGAAAATTAAATATGATGAATGGGTTGAAACTAATTTTGTAGACCAGTTTGGAGATAAATTAAATAAAACAACAAAAGTATACTTTACAAAAGGAAAGTTTAGTAACAGTGCGACTGTAAATAGTGATTTAATAGTCAGAATTACCGAATTTAAGAAATCTTTTCATATTAGTTTATATGAGTATGGTACCGCTCCAGAAGCACGATTAAATAGCGGTAGTGCAAAAATAGCATCAGTTAGTTTTAAAGACGCTATGGGTAATATAAGAAGAGGAGGGGTTCGTCTTCATCCATCTGGAGGTTTAATAATAAAAAAAAGAACTAAACTTGGCAAGATTTTATTAAAAAATAAACCAATACAAGTTTATATTTCTGAATATAATACATATCATAATTCAACATATGGATTTAAATTATTTTAAATATAAGTATAAATAATAAAGAGAAACCTAAAATTGAAAACTTCCTAAAGAGATTCTTTTTATTGTACCTTTTTGTACTTTTTCACAAGTGTATTCGCACCTATTACCGAACAAGTTAAAAGATATCCAGCATACATAAATACGGGGGTAGCCCCCTAGAAATACCCTCTACATATAAATTTTAGTGGTTTTTATAGCTTCAGAGGGCTGGTCGTTTAAATGTAACTCCTTTAAAATTTGTGCTATTTTTTTATTTATTTCTTTGTAATTTTCTTCTCTACTGTTAACTAATTGCTTTTCATCGTTCCAAATTTTTACCAAACACTTTAATACCTAAACTTTTTATTGTTGATTTTCTATTTTGGGTAACTCTAACTTTTAAAAAGCCTTTTTTATCATTTTTACTTACAGTTCTATATATTATCTTTACACTCATATTATGGTTTCTGTTATCGTACAACAAACTTAATAATCGTACAACATTTGTTAAGGAATTGTCATTTTTAACTAATTTATTCAAAAATAAGCTAAAACTAAAAACAGATACAACCCCAATAAAACAAAGGCTTTCTAATTAAATTTAACAATTTTAAAAAGATGAAAAAAATTCAAATGGTTGACCTACAAGGTCAATATGCAAAAATAAAACCTCAAGTAAACAAAGCTTTCGAAAACGTTTTAGACACAGCTTATTATATTGGTGGACCAGAAGTTAAAGGTTTTGGAAGCGATTTAGAAAACTATTTAGACGTAAAACACGTAATTCCGTGTGCTAACGGAACTGATGCGTTGCAAATAGCAATGATGGGTTTAGGTTTAGAACAAGGTGATGAGGTTATTACTGCCGATTTTACTTTTGCTGCCACTGTTGAAGTTATTGCTTTATTAAAATTAACCCCTGTTTTAGTTGATGTTGATGCTGATACTTTTAATATTAATATTGAAGCTCTAAAAAAGGCTATTACTCCAAAAACAAAAGCTATTGTTCCTGTTCATTTATTTGGGCAATGTGCAAATATGGAAGCGGTAATGCAAATTGCAAAAGAACATAATTTATTTGTTATTGAAGATAATGCTCAAGCAATTGGTGCCGATTATACTTTTTCTGACGGAACAAAAAAGAAATCTGGAACTATTGGAAATGTAGGTACAACATCTTTTTTCCCTTCTAAAAACTTAGGATGCTATGGTGATGGTGGCGCTATTTTTACCAATGATGATGATTTAGCACACACCATTAGAGGAATTGTAAACCACGGAATGTACAAACGTTATTACCATGATGTAGTTGGGGTTAATTCTCGTTTAGATAGTTTACAGGCTGCTGTTTTACAAATAAAACTACCCTTATTAGATTCTTATTGCGATGCTCGTAGAAAAGCTGCTGAATATTATTCAAATGCTTTTACTAACAACCCGAATATTATTACTCCAATAACTAGTGATTTTACAACTCATGTTTTTCATCAATATACGTTAAGAATTACCAATGGAAAACGAGATGCATTACATCAACACTTATTAGATAATAACATTCCGAACGCTATTTATTATCCAGTACCATTACATGCCCAAAAAGCATATCAAGATGAGCGTTATAATGAAACTGATTTTAAAGTTACTAATCAATTAATTGATGAAGTAATTTCGTTACCAATGCATACCGAATTAGACGAAAAACAATTGGCTTTTATCACCAAAACTATTTTAAATTTTGTTTAAAATAAACCAACGATGCTTCAAAAAATAAAAACACTTAAAATAATTCACTTAGCTTTAGTTGGCGGGGTAACATTAGCTTACTTCTTAATAGGAGATTTTGAAAATATTTTAAATTTACAAATTGACAACGCTTCTCTTATATACTCTTTTATCCCAGCACTTGCTTATGTGTTGAGTAATTTTGTTTTCAGAAATACTTTAAACAAAATAACTAAAGATTCAACTAATGATGAAAAGTTTGCCATATATCAAACGGCGTCAATTATTAAGTGGGCAATACTCGAAGGAGCTTGTTTTTTGATTCTTTTGTTAAAACCTGATTTTATTCTATTTGGAGTAATTCTTTTATTTTACCTGATACTTTTAGCACCTAAAGAAGATAAAATTTTTCAACTTTTAAAAATTAAAAAAAACAACCTTTAAAAATTATGAAAAAGATAAAGATATTAGTTACTGGCGGACTTGGTTTTATAGGATCTCACACCGTAGTTGAATTACAAAACAAAGGTTTTGAAGTTATTATTATTGATGACTTATCCAACTCAAAAATTGATGTTTTAGATAAAGTTACCTCTATCACAGGAATTAAACCAGCTTTTCATCAAATTGATTTACGTAGTAAACAAGATGTTAAAAACTTTTTTGATGCAAACATTATTGATGGAATCATTCATTTTGCTGCCTTTAAAGCTGTAGGAGAAAGCGTTGAAAACCCATTAGATTATTACGAAAACAATATTGGTAGTTTAGTGTATTTATTACAAGAAATAAGAGACCGAAAATTAGATAATTTTATCTTTAGCTCATCATGTACAGTATATGGTCAAGCAGATGAATTACCGATTACAGAAAACGCTCCAACAAAACCAGCAGAATCTCCTTACGGAAACACCAAACAAATTGGCGAAGAAATTATAAAAGAAAGCTGTAACGCTCATAATTTAAACGCAATAGCATTACGCTACTTTAATCCTGTAGGAGCACACGATAGTATTAAAATTGGCGAATTACCATTGGGAGTTCCGCAAAATTTAATTCCGTTTGTAACCCAAACAGCAGCAGGAATTAGAAAGGAGTTATCTGTTTTTGGTGATGATTATCCAACACCAGATGGAACCGCAATTAGAGATTATATTCATGTAGTAGATTTAGCTAAAGCACATATTGCTGCTTTAAGCAGATTATTAAACAAGAAAAACAGTACAAATTTTGAGTTTTTTAATGTTGGTACAGGTACAGGAAGCTCTGTTTTAGAAGTAATTAAATCTTTTGAAAAAGTAACAGGCAAAAAATTAAATTACAAAATTGTTGGTAGGCGCGCAGGAGACATAACATCTGCTTATGCTGATACTACTATTGCTAATAAAGAATTAAACTGGAAAACAGAAAAAACCTTAGACGAAGCTTTGTTATCCTCATGGCAATGGCAAGAAAATCAACACTAAAATTATTTTATGATAAAAATCCCGCTAAAATGTTTAGCGGGATTTTTTATACTTTTCAACAACTGTAAATTAAGCCTCAATACTAGCTCCGCTAGCAGCAACACTTCGATCTATTTTACGCATTAATCCTTGTAATACTTTACCAGGACCAACTTCAATAAACTCAGTACCACCATCAGCAATCATCGCTTGTATACATTGCGTCCATTTTACTGGTGCTGTTAATTGTACCATTAAATTTTCTTTAATCTCAATAGGATTTGTAACAGCTTTTGCTACTACATTTTGATACACTGGGCAAGTTGGCTCATTAAATGTAGTTTCTTCAATTGCTTTAGCTAATTCTTCACGAGCTGGTTCCATCATTGGCGAATGAAAAGCTCCTCCAACTGGTAAAACTAATGCTCTACGTGCTCCTTTTTCTGTTAATAACTCACAGGCTTTTTCGATAGCTTCAACTTCTCCTGAAATTACTAATTGCCCTGGGCAATTATAATTTGCAGCAACTACAACTCCATCAATCTCAGCACAAGTATCTTCAACCACTTTATCTTCTAACCCTAAAACTGCTGCCATTGTAGAAGGCGCAATTTCACATGCTTTTTGCATTGCCAAAGCTCTTTTTGAAACCAATGTTAATCCATCCTCAAAAGATAAAACTCCATTTGCCACTAAAGCTGATAATTCTCCTAAAGAATGTCCTGCTACCATTTCTGGTTTAAAATCATCACCTAAAACTTTTGCTAAAATTACTGAATGTAAAAATATTGCTGGTTGTGTAACTTTTGTTTGTTTTAAGGCTTCAGGAGTTCCTTCAAACATTACATCAGTAATGCTAAAACCTAATATATCGTTAGCTTTTTCAAAAAGTTCTTGAGCTAATGGTGATTTTTCATATAAATCTAATCCCATTCCTGTAAACTGTGCTCCTTGACCTGGAAAAATATATGCTTTCATCTTTTTTATGTTGTTTGTTTAATGCTGCAAACATACACATTTTTAAAATCATTATTAATTAGTAATTTCGTTCTATGACTCAACAATTAAAAAATCAAGCGCAACTTATTTATTTAGTCTTAGCTGCTTTATTTATTGCTTCATTAGTAACCTCTAATTTAATTTTTCAGAAATTTTTTTATTGGGAGCCTTTTGGCTTATATCGTTTTGAAATTTCAGTGGGTATTTTACCCTATCCGTTAACTTTTTTAATTACTGATATTTTATCTGAAATTTATGGAAAGAAAAAAGCTAACCAAGTAGTTATTGCTGGAATTTTTGCCTCGTTTTTTTCAATGTTAATTATTTTAATTGCTGATTATGTTCCGGCAATAAACAACTCTCCAGTAAATAACAACATATTTTCTACCGTTTTTGGGTTATCTCCTTTGGCAGTATTAGCCTCAATGTTAGCCTATTTATTTGCGCAATTTATTGATATTAGAATTTTTCACTTTTGGAAAAAATTAACCAATGGAAAACACTTATGGCTTCGTAATAATTTTTCTACATTTTTTTCTCAATTTATAGATACTTTTACTGTTTTATTTCTTTTATCTTCTTTTAAAATATTACCATGGAGTATTTTCACAAGCTTATTAATTAGTGGTTTTTTATTTAAAATTATTGTGGCTGCTATAGATACTCCTGTTTTATACTTGATTGTTTTTTGGTTTCGAAAAAAATTCAACCTAAAAGTTGGTCAAGAAATACCTACTTTTGATGCTTAAATAAAATTATGTCTGCTAAATTTTTCTATCATTTTTTTAAAAATCAATTTTCTGTAACTGAACAAACAGCTACGTATCTTAATTTAACTGCCAATTTATTTGTAATTGCTATTTTAGGATACATTTTTTTTAAAACATTCCGCTACTTCGGAGGGATTTTTGTAAATAAAATTGCTGCAAAAACAAAAACTAATTTTGATGACTTACTGATTAAAAATCGCGTGTTTTTAAACATTTCAAGAATTTTTGTTTTTGTTATTCTTTACGGGTTGTTATCATCTATATTAATTGATTTTCCTGAGTTTTTAAAATATGCTGATCGTATAATTAACATCGCTATTTTATTTTCAACTATTTGGTTTATTAAAAGTGTTTTATCAACGATTAAAGACTTTTTACAAAATTTCACAGCCTTTAAAGACAAACCTTTAGAGAGTTATGTTCAAATTTTCATGATACTTCTTTGGATTATTAGTGTCATCATTTCTTTTTCGATTCTAACAGGAAAACCTTTGATGCGTTTTTTAACAACTTTAGGGGCTTTTTCAGCCGTGTTATTACTTATTTTTAAAGATACTATTTTAGGTTTTGTTGCCAGTATTCAAATATCTGTAAATGATACTGTTCGTTTAAATGATTGGATTACCATGAAAAAATACAATGCTGATGGAAATGTAATTGCTATTAATTTAGCATCGGTAATTGTAAAAAATTTCGATAATACAGTAACCAGCATCCCTACCTATTCTTTAATTTCTGATTCGTTTAAAAATTGGAGGGCCATGGATAATTCAGGAGGAAGAAGAATGAAACGTGCTATTTTAATTAAAATAAACTCTATTCATTTTTTAACTGATGAGGATGTTGAACATTATAAAAAAATAGCATTACTTACTGATTATGTTACTACGGCTTATAATGATGTAAAAAAACATAACGCAGCGCATAATATTGACAAATCACTATTAATTAACGGTAGAAATTTGACTAATTTCGGAATGTTTAGAAAATATGTAGATGAATACTTAAAACAGCACCCGCAAATAAATCAAGAGTTATTATTTATGTCGCGTCAACTACAACCTACTGCCAACGGAATTCCATTAGAAATATATGCCTTTAGCAAAAATAAATCGTGGTTGGCTTATGAAAGAGATATGGCTAATATTTTTGATCATATTTTAGCTAGCATAAAATACTTTAACTTAGAGGTTTTTGAAAACCCAACAGGTACAGATATTTTAACTATTAAAAATTAAGTATTGGTAACTATAAAATCAACTTCATTATGGCAATTGGCTATCGCAAAATTTAAACAAAGTAAAACTGGAATGCTTAGTTTTTTGTTTATCTGTTTTTGTGGATTAGTTGCTGTTTTTTGTTATGCCATTGCCCCAGACAATAGTAATGCTGCCAATCAAATGCATTTAGAAATTCATTCTAAATCGCCTGGTTTTTCAGTATTGATGCTTAGCATACCGCCAAAATCAACAGAAAAACAATCTTTGTTTTCGGTTTTTATAAATGGAAAACAAAATACAAACACTGAAATTCCTATAAACTCCTATTCAATTAAAAATAACGAACTAGAAATAATTAAATATTCTGATGGATTGCCTAAAAATTATGCGCTTTCGTTATTTAATAATCAACCAGAAAAGTTTATACAAAAAAAAACTTTTTTATTTGGAACCGATAAATACGGACGCGATTTATTAAGTAGATTATTAATTGGTGCTAGAGTTTCTTTTTTTATCGGGTTTATTGCCGTGTTTATTTCGCTTTTAATCGGAATTCCTATCGGAGCCATTGCTGGATACTTTGGTGGAAAAATTGATACCTTTATTATGTGGATTATTAATATTACATGGTCTATACCAACTTTATTATTAGTAATTGCCATAACTTTAGCTTTAGGTAAAGGGTTTGGGCAAGTATTTATTGCGGTAGGATTAACTATGTGGGTAGAAGTTGCTCGTGTAGTAAGAGGACAAGTAATTACTACAAAGCAACAACAATATGTTGAAGCTGCTAAGGCTTTAGGTTTTTCTGACTTTAGAATTATCTTTAAACATATACTACCAAATATTTTAGCTCCAATAATTGTAATATCCGCAGCAAATTTTGCCGCAGCAATTTTAATTGAAAGTGGTTTAAGTTTTTTAGGTATTGGTGCACAACCTCCCACTCCGTCATGGGGAGCTATGATTAAAAACCATTATAATTATATCATTTTAGGAAAACCTTTTTTAGCATTAATCCCTGGGCTAGCAATTATGAGTTTAGTAATGGCATTTATGTTAATTGGTAATACACTTCGTGATGCTTTAGATGTGAAAAGTTAGATTTCAATTAATCACATACTTGAAAGTAGCCAACATACTTCCAAAAAGAAAAGATATTACAAATGATACAGGAATAAATTTTTTGTTTTTTATAGTAATTACAAAAAAGACAATACTTCCAAATAAATAGAATATATAATCTGTTTCATCACAATACTTTTTAAAATCAGAGTTTAGTATAACATCTATTAACTGTAAATTTCTACTATTCTCAATTAATAACGGCTTCAAAAACAAATAAAAATAAAATACCTTAACTAATTCTGCTAAAGACAATAAAAGAATAAAAATGACAATAGCATAAGATAAATCTATTTTAGAGATGTGGTAAGTAAAATAATTATTAACCTCTATAATAATAAATCTAATTAAATATAATATTAAGCATGAAAAAAAAGCTCCAAAAATTATTGTTGAATAGGTAGATAACTTATCTAAACCACTCATAATAATCTCTACATAACTAAATATAAGTTGCGCACGAAATACACCTGTAAGAATAATTACTAGTATGTAAATAAGCATAACTTTTAATATTGTTGTTTTTTTTAACATTATATTTTAATTAAAATAAAGCTTTCAATAATTGCAGCTACGAACAAGATTATTAAAGGCATGTAATAATTATTGCGTTTAAAAACAAAACTATAATCATATATATATGAGTCATCGTAATATTTTTCTTTCATTTGAGAGAACCCTTTAACACCTATTTTAGCAAAAAGATAAAATGCCCAAATTTCTAAAAACCCATGATAAATAAATAGCTGAAGCTTAAACCAAGTATTGGCTTCAAAATAATATATTGCTTTTATATAATAACCCAAATTAATCGCACTTATTATTATAAGTAAGCATGTTAAAACACCCCCTGTAAAAAAACCAATGACAGACAAAAAAAATGATACAATTAAATTACTACTTAATATTTCAATAAAAACTAAATATAAATTTAAGTTATTACTTTTGCTTTCAACATACTTCAATCCTTTTGCAAAACCTACATCCATAAATAGAATTCCAACTAGTACCCCAAGAATAAAACAAAAAATAATTATATTATTAACTATTTTCTTTAACATAATTTATTCTTTCTGAAAGTTTTGGATGAGTAATTGACTCCTTTTCAAGTTTACCCGAAGTAATCCTATTAAAGTTATTTAATGCATTTATAAATCGATCTTTACCTACAATTTCAGCAGAGAAAAGATCTGCTTCAAACTCTTTATTCTTTTTTATTATTAAAATATAATAAGTTAATCCACCATACACTCCCATTACAAAAGGCATATATAATATTTGATTTTCAATATTTTTCCCGAATAAAAACTGCACAAAAACAATAACAATAACAATAACAATAGCATAAATAAAATTGAAAACTAAAAAAGCTAAAGAATAATAAAAAACATGATTCTTTTTGTGATGCCCAATTTCATGAAGAAGAATCGATTCTACATCTTTCTCTTCAAGATTATCAATCATCCCTTGGGTTATTAAAATAATTTTATACCTCCTAAATATCCCAAAAGCATATGCATTATTGTTTTTTATTGGAATTATAAAAACAGGATAATTAAAACCTCTTTTTTTTATCATATTTTCCATAGCTGTACTTCTGTTCTTTCCATTTATTTTACAAATAGCAATAGGTTTCATAAAAACTTCATACACCATGTATGTGCTTAGTGATAAAAAATATAATAAAAAACACTTAATAAAATATTGTTTATCTAGATAAAAAAAAGCAGCATTGAAAATACCGTTATAAAAAAACTAGTTATTAAGTAACTAGTTATAAACTCATATTTTAAATACGTTCTTAAAATTAATTTAGTTTTTTCGCCATATGAATAGTAAAAAACATGCAAAACTAAATTGACTACAAATACATATATTATCAAATACCCCATAAATAATATTTAATAAAGAGAGATTATGATTTACTTAATCTCTCTTTATTTCTTTCATTTTTTTTTCAATAAACTATAACCAACCGGCTCCTGCTCCAATGACAGCACCTAAAGGTCCTCCTACCGTTCCAACAGTAAGCCCCCATTGAGCACCTGTGTAAGCTAAGCCTCCTCCAAGCATAGTCCCCCCTAATTGACCACCAAACTCTGCAACCTTATCATCATCTGTCACAATTCTTGTTAAAGCATACCCTGCAGCCATTCCAATTTTTGCTTTAGGCTGTATTAAATTTCTTTTTTTCATAGAATTACTAAAACTTAATAAACCTACAAACATTAACACTCCTAAAAATAATCTTTTACTTTTCATTGATTCGCTATTTTAAGTTAAAAATGCTAATATATATATATATATAAACAACAAAATTTTTATTTATCTAGACAATTTTAAAATGGCGCACTATCTTTGTTTAAAAAAGATACAAATGAGTTTTAGTGTAGATTTTAAAACAAGGTGGTCAGATTTTGATGCCAATATACATATGCGACACACTGCATACAATGATTATGCTGCCGAAGTGAGATTACGTTTTTTTAAGGAGCATGATATTACGATTCAAGACTTTACTAAAGAAAAAACCGGCCCTATTTTATTTGAAGAAAATACCAAATTTTTACGTGAGGTTCATATGGGAACCGATATCTCAGTAAATTTAAAAATAATTGGGTTATCAAGTAAAGGGGAGCGTTGGAAAATTCAGCACGAAGTTTTTAACGAAGCAGGAAAATTATCGGCAATAATTACCGTGTACGGAGCTTGGTTAGATTTAGTAAAAAGAAAATTAACGGTTCCGCCAACCAAGTTTCAAACAATTTTTGATCAGGTTGAAAAAACGGATGACTTCAAGGAAATTTTACTAAAAAATTAATGAGTAACGCTAAAAAAATACAAATAGTTATTGCTGCTATTGTTTTACTTGTTAGTTACTGGATTAAAAAAGGTGAAAACAATTCTGACTTTTCTTCTGAAAAAACTGTTGAAAATATTGGAGATTTTAATTATTTACCTACCTCAACAACTGGAGTTATTGTAAACCATGATGGATATCAATTATCTTATAACGAACAACATGAACAAGCAGAATGGGTTGCGTATTCGTTAAATAAAAGTGATATTGTTTATAACAACTTTAAACGTCCTTATTTTATTAACGATCCGAAGGTAAAAACAAAATCTGCTAATTGGCGGAGTTATAAAAAATCTGGTTATGATAAAGGACATTTATGTCCTGCTGCCGACAGGCGTTATTCTAAAGCAGCACATGACGAAACTTTTTACACTTCTAATGTTTCGCCTCAAAAACACGATTTTAACGCTGGTATTTGGAATAGATTAGAACAAAAAACGCGTTATTGGGTTAAAAAACACCAACATTTATATGTTGTCACTGGCGGTATTTTAAAATCTAATTTAAAAACCATTGGTAAAAACAAAGTAAGTGTACCAACAGAGTTTTATAAAATATTATTAGATTATACACAGCCTGAAATAAAAGCTATTGCGTTTTTATTTCCTCACAAAGAAAGCAACAAACCTTTATATAATTTTGTGGTTTCTATTGATAAATTAGAAGAAAAAACTGGCATTGATTTTTTCCCAGAATTGCCAGATGCTGTTGAAACTAGGCTAGAAGCTAGTAGTAATTATAAAAATTGGAGTTTTAGGTAACTGAATAAAAACTTTACATACAATAAAAAAGCTTCTCGTAAATGAGAAGCTTTTTAACACTGTACGGGCAGGGAGACTCGAACTCCCACACCTTGCGGCACTAGATCCTAAGTTTAAGGTCTATGCAAAAAAAGCAAAAACAATACTGAAAATCAGTGCTTTACATATTGTTAAAAACAGTTTTTTTACTGTTTACAGGTTCTTTAGCGGGTTCTAAATTAATAAAATAGAAGTCGCTAAATGTTAAAGAAATGTTAACAAAATTAGGGTTAACCCTAACTCAATTAGGGGTAACCCTAATTAATAATTAGGGGTATTGGGTATTGGTTTATAAAAAATAAAAATGTTTATTTGCCACTATTTTAATAAAAAATAAAAAAATATGAAAAGAATTATTACATTATTACTTGTACTATTTACATTATCAATGCAGTCGCAGGATTTTATCAAAACCTATGAAGGACTTTTAAAAGGTAAACAAAGCTATTTGAAATTGTACTCAAATTCGGGTAAAGTTTCAGGATCTTATTTTAATATTAATAATTGTAAAAATGAAGAAATAATAGGTGTTATTTCAGGTAATATAATTTTATTTAAGCTAAACTATAAAGAATACAAAGGAGAAATTCTTGAAAATGGGAAAATTCAAGGAGTTGAATCAGAAAATGAAAACAATAAATTTTACTTTTTACCTTCTTCTTTTAATTTTCAAGACGAGTTTAATAAATGCAGTATCAGTTTAGAAAAAAAAGAAAAAACAACTCTAGTTATTTATGATATAAAAGTATTAAAATACCCAAATACGAGAAAAAGCGGTAAAGCTTGGGATAGTGCATTTGGTAGTTATAAACCCGATGTTTTTATAAAAATTTTAGATGCTAAACAAAAGGTTTTATACAGTCAGCAAAGTGTATTAACAAATCATACAGGAAAGCCTTTTATCTTAGGCAATATTGTAAGTAAAGAAAAAGGTAGAAAAAAAACAAATTATATAACCAAATTTGCAAAAGAACAATATAAAAATGGATTATACTTTTGTTTATATGACTTTGACAATAACTCTGAAAATGATAGAATGGCATCGATAGGAGTAGTACTTAAGAAAAGTTATAATACTAATAAGTATAAAGAAACATTAGAATACCAAGGTTTTAAAATTGAAGTTCAATTTTACTTTAAATAACATAATATAAACGAAATACAACTACTTTTACTTTTTTTAATATTAATTTTAAACAAAGTAAAAATGAAAAAAGTATTAGTAGTATTAGTAATGTTTTGTGTAGTATTAGTAACAAGTTGTACCGACAATACAGAAGAAAATTTAGTGAAAAAGAATGAAAAAAAAGAAGAGTTTAAAGGGTACACAGACCCAAGTGACAACGGAACAATTAAAGATACCGATCCTGACGACGACGGAGAAATTTAAAAGCAAACTGTTTGGTGTTTTTACATTTCTGTTATTTATGATAGGTGTTTTATCATCTTTTATTCATGCTGCTTTTGATTCAGCAAATAAAAATCCTGAAATAATTTTACTCAATAAACATAGAAAAGAATTAAGGTCATACTGGGAAAAAAAAGAGTTTACCCATGATTCTCTTTTTATTAATAAATTAATTACTAAGAAAGTTTATTTTGAAATTAAAAAACAGAATAAAATAGAAAGATATAATTCTTTTCTGTCAGTATCAAAAAAACGCAAAATAATAGCACATGATTTCAGTTTTAATGGAAGAAATAGTCTTCATTACTGGCTTTGGGTGTTAGGTGTATTTGTGTCATTATTTGTAATTTCTATTAATTCATCTTTAAAAGACTATAGATTAAAAAAAGCTGGTTTGTTAAAATGGTATGAATCTCATGTAAGTGTGGCTTTTATGTTTATTTCTCTATTTTGGCTATATCATACTATTTTTAAGAAAAATTATGATTTCAGTTTAGATTTTTATCTTTTAATTTTAGTTTCTGTATTAATTCCTTTGTCATACTTTTTATATCATTTTATAAGAAGATTATTTACTCTTGAAGAAAAACTTTTAGAAAACATAAGGGATTTAGTTGGGTATGTTTTGAAAAACTCTAAACATCAAGATGATGAAGAAGAAATGTGGGATGTTCTTGAAAAAGTTGCTGACAATGGAAAGTAAAAAGAAAAAAGAAATATTAGACAAGTTAAGTAAAACTACTCAAATAAACCAAATAGATATTACTGAAAAATTAAATGAAATCCATAACGATATAGATAAAAATAAGATTTCAGAAAAACTGAATTTTTTAATTATTGAAAGTGTAAATATTGATAATCAATTATCAATAATATAAAAAAAGCCTACTAATGATCGTTAGTAGGCTTTTAAATTAATTTTTACTTTTAATATATTCTATCAGTTTTTTATTAGAATAATTATCTAAAATTATTTTGAATTTTTTATTATTCAAAAACTTATCATAATCGTTTATGATAATGTCTACAACTTTATCTACTTCAATTACATTATCTCCAGATGTGATTACGTTAAAAGAGTTTTTATGAAAAGGCTCTCCTATTCCTGTTTCAATCCAGTCTAAATTTACATCTGAAATAATTTTCTTTAAGGACATTAAAAAATTACCAGACATATTTTGTCTTTCTTTTATAAGCATACTTATATAGTTGGCATTTACACCTGCTTTTTCTGCAAAAGCTTTATTTGTAAACCCTGAATTTTTAAGTATAAATTTTAATCTTTCTCCTTTATCCATTTAAAAAACATAAAAAATGTTATATTATTTATTAAATATATAATAAATGTTATATATTCGCGTTATCAATATAACAAATATAACAAATAAGTTGTTATAAGTAGGGCTAACATACAGTGATAACACAAAACAACATACAAGCAACCATGGAAAACTTTAGCAAGCTAACTGCTGCTGAAAGAGAAATGTTTTTGTCGGTTGTAAATCCTACCTATAATACACAACACAAAACGCAAAAAAAACGCAAAAAAGCGCAATTGCCTGTACAGTTTTCAGAAGATTCATTTTATAATGAATTGGTAAAAAACCATAACAGCAATGTAGCTGAAAGATTAAAAAAAATAACCAACAAAAGGGCATTAATTGGTTAGTTTTTATAATACCAAAGGGATAAGTGCATAACTTGTCTTAAAAGTAGCTCACAACAACCGTTACAAAGTAACATTCTTAAAGTTAGCCCTTTACTAAGTTGTGAGTTACTTTACTTTAAAAAGATCATTAACATATTGGCAGAAAACGAAAGTGTTATAAGTAGTTTAGTTTTTCATAGTAAATAAAAACCCACCTGCATAGCAACAGGTGGATAAATGGTTTTAATTTAATGATTTTGCAATCAATAAAGCTAATGCAGCACCAAATAACACAGGAACGATAATATTATCGCCTTGTATTGAAACAGAGTTGCATTTTGAACCATTACAATTGGTATAAACAATTGTATTCATAAGCAATTTTACTTTCAGATTTTAAAGTACTAGAAATTTGGCTTCCAGTACTTGCCTGAAAGTGCAACAAAAATAAGATTTTCTTTTCTGCCTTTTAAATATTTATACAATGAAAAAAGGGCAAATTAAAACACAAAATTGCGCAATTAAAACGCAAAACATTACACAGGTATTCTTTTCTGAAAACCTACAAGTTTTTTATGTAAAAACTAAAAGAGATCATTTACCTAATAGTAATTTTAAGTTGTTAATTACTTGTGAAATGGTGCTTTTAAAAGAGTTTTTGAAGTTTTTAGAAAGTTTTAAAACCGTTAACGGTTTAACTTCTTATAAGTTTTTAGAATTAAAAGCTAAGTTAAATGAATTTTTAATTAAGCGTGCTGGTAATTGTAAAACGATAACTAATAAAGTAGCATAAAAAAGAAAGTGGCTAGAAATTTCGACCCTCTACCACTTCCCTACCAAAGGGAAAACAATGCATAAAAATCTTAAAAAAAGAAAATTAAAACACGTTATTTCCTATGAGCAAATATACAAATAATAACGCAAACAAAACGCAAAATCAAAACTTATCTCTTAACAATATTGGTATTTATAATCAAGCTGTAAAAGATAATTTAAAAAACCTTAAGCTTAATGCAATTACCCAGCATACAATTAAGCATTTTATTGATAATGCGCAAAGAAACAAATTAAGCGAAGCTAAATACAATGAAGCTGTTGAAATTTTCAACAACACTCACGGCTTATTATTATTAAAAAAAGGCGCAAAAAAAGAAGATACGCAAAAACATTATGCGTATATAAATTATCCTTTTTTAGATCGTATGGCGGTTAAAAATACAATGGATAATTATAGGCAGTACGTTTACAAATACAACGAAAATGTTGCTATCGAAAACAATAGTATTAGAAAATACAACAATACTATTGTAAAACATCATTTACAACTTACTGATGCGCAAAAAAAGCGCAAAGCAAAGTTTATGGCAGCCAATAAAAGGGAGTTTGCAAGAAATTACAACGAAATGGTTGTTGTTGAAAACAATCTGGATGCTATAGTACCAAAAAAAACAATTCAAAAAATTAAATATTCTAGTGAATTGGTTTTTCATGTGTTGTTAGGTTTTTATGTGTCACAGTTAAAAACACGCAATGCCTATTTATTAGAAATGAATAGAACTACAAGTGTTTTAAAAAATTCATTACCAAAATTAAAGATTGATAGCCGCAAATTAGCGACTCACAAAATTGCCGACATACCTAGGTTATCAATTTGTAAAAAAACTGCCCAAAACCACATTAAAAGGCTTCGTGAAGCAGGAATATTAATGAATTATACGTTTGTAAATCAAAACAAACCTATTTCTGTAAATTTTAACAACAAAATAATTACAATTTTAGATGGAAATTTACCAAAACTTCAAATTTCTGAAAAACAAGCAGTTACCCCACCAACTTCGAAAAGTTTGCGTGATAATAATGATACTACTAGAACTAAAATATTAAAAGAAAAAGAAATAAAAGACTGTGCAAATAGCACAGCCTTGAACAAATGCGGTTCGATGCTGGCAAATGGCAACGAAAGTAATGCCGAATGCCTTGCAGGCGGCTACAAGAACACCAAAGGGATAAGTACTGAAAAAGAAAATTGTAATGGCAACGAAAATAAAATAAAACTGCCCGATTTTTTAAATAATAAAACAGTTCCGAAAAGAAAAACAAATTTATTTACCGATAATTTTACTTCAAAACTAGCAGACGAATCAGAATTAGCAAAACAACTTGCTGCTGGCAACTTCAACAACTACAAAGGATTGCGGTATGATTATTTACTTAAAGTTGAACAATATGCACTCGTTAGCAATGAGGAATTTAAGCAAATTGTAATTCAAGATTTTATAAAAATAGCTGCTAAAATTTGGAAAAATCACAGCGTTTACGTGGGCGAATGGCGAAAAACTATTAACACTTTAAAAACGCAAATGTTTGCAAATATTGTTAACAAATCAACAGTAATAGAAAAACTAAAAGAATACCGCTGGAAGCTTGAATTTGCACGTAAATGGTTTGCAAAAAAGACAGAAGTTAACGCATTGTTCCCTTTTGCTTATTTCGATAAAACACGTACAAAATCAAATGAATTAGGTTTTTACGGATTGCATTCTGTTTGGAAAAGTCACTTAAAATACCAGGAAAAGAAGAAAGTAGAAACTAAAAAACAAATACAAGAATCAACTGCAAGAAAACGCAGATTATCAGCGCAAAAAAAACTTACAAACGCTATTAGTAAATATGAATTAGGAAAATACAACTACGAGCAATTATTTAACTACGTACAGGATAATTTACCTAACGAATATTTGATTTTATTACCAAGTTTAATAAAAAACCAAAACACAAACCTAGCATAAACCAAAACACATGAGCCAAGAAAACCAATCAAAAAAATGTAATTGCGGTGCAAAAAACAAAATTACCTGTCCGAATTGTAGTGAGTTAAAAATGGTAATGCTACTAAAAAACGGAAATAATGATTTAAAAATATCAGCTCCTAACGGACGTAAAATAAACCCTGTTTGGTACAATCATCTTTCTAAAAATAAAAAAGCTGCAAACATATTAGTAAACGCAATGTATCGACGTTTTCAACAATCTAAATATGCAGCAGTAACTAATAAAGTAAATTTTTACAGTAATACAACTGGTAAACTAATAACAAGTATAAATGCTTAATTATGAAAGTAAAGTTAAATTTAAATATTAACGAGCTTATTGCCTTGTATAAAATTACTGATAAACTTTATGATTTAAACTTTATGCTTCTTGAAAGTGAAGAAAAAGTAGCAGTTTCAATCGGTTTAATACTTGCTGATAAGTTTGATAAAAAATATAAAACCATTCAAAAAAAACTGGATTTATTTGAAGCAAAAAAGCCGATAAAATTTACGTTAGATTTTTATGAAGCATGGGCATTAAAAAAAATATGTATTCAATTAATTTTAATTACTGAGAGTGCACTTGAGAAAATAAGTATTCAAAAAGTAATTAGTAAACTAGATCGTGAAAGATGTTAAATGTGAGTGTTTAAAAACAGACAAATCAATAATTGTAGTTGATGGTTTTGCAAGTTGGGAAGTAACCGCAATTAAATGTTGCGTTTGTAAAAAGATAATTAAAAATGACGAAAACAAAATTTAAAATGAATTATACATTAGAAGATAAAATGACAAGTTTACGAGCGGTATCAATCGCTGTATTGCTTTACATTTTCGGTTATGCTTTAAAAATTTCGGTACTACTTATTGAAATTTTAAGCCCAATAATATCAAATGTAGGTGTACGATTTATAGCTGCTGGTTTTACAGGTGTAGCACTTTCAACAGGTTTGTTAATAGTATCGGTAAACGACCAAAATAAATACACTCCTTACGTTATTGCGTTAATGGATGCAATAATGCTTTTGCTGGTTTTTAATGTACTTAATTCAACATCAATAAATGAAACGATGACCTCTAGTTTTATCAGCTTTTTTATGGCTTTTATAGGATATCAATTAATATCTGTTTTCGTAACTAAATACAAGCAAACTATTAGCGAAAAGCAGCAAGCAATTAGCGAAATAAATACTGAACATAGCGAAGCATTGCAAAAACTTAACGAATTAAAACAAAAATTGAGCAAAGCAAAGCAAACTACTTGCCAGTATTGCGAAAAAGAATACCAATCTGTAAA
>CALLBA010000020.1:0-2885 GCA_938002045.1 Tenacibaculum soleae | reverse complement strand
TCACAATCGATCATTTCCTTTACGGCTTCTTTTAAATCTTTTCTTTCGGATACTTTTTTAGCATCGATATGGTATCCTTTTGCTATGGCTACAAAATCTGGATTTACCATTTCTGTTGATGCGTAACGTTTGTCAAAAAATAATTGCTGCCATTGACGAACCATACCAAGAAATTCATTATTCAATACCACAATTTTAACAGGTACTTTTTGTTGAAAAATAGTTCCTAATTCTTGAATATTCATTTGGTAACCTCCATCTCCAGCAATCATAACAACTTCGCGATCTGGTGCAGCCATTTTTGCCCCAATTGCAGCTGGTAATGCGAATCCCATAGTTCCCAAACCACCTGATGTTATATTGCTCTTCGTTTTATTGAATTCTGCATAGCGACACGCTATCATTTGATGCTGACCAACATCACTAACAATTGCAGCTTCTCCTTTGGTTTGAATATTGATTTCCTTCAATACTTCTCCCATAGTTAGGCCTTCTTTTGTAGGGTGTAAATCATTTTTAATGACTTTATCGTATTCTATTTTGTATAGATCTTTAAATTTTTGATGCCAATTCGTATGGGATTTAGCATTCAATAATGGTAGTAAGTCTTTTAAACTTGTTTTGGCATCACCAAGAACGGCGACATCAGTTTTTACATTTTTATCAACTTCAGCAGGATCAATCTCAAAATGAACAATTTTGGCTTGCTTTGCATAAGTTGCTAAATTCCCCGTAACACGATCATCGAAACGCATTCCTATGGCGATTAATACATCACACTCATTAGTTAACACGTTCGGTGCATAATTACCATGCATGCCAACCATACCAACATTTAGTGGATGTGACGTCTTAATAGCAGAAGCACCTAAGATGGTCCAAGCCGAAGGAATTCCAGCTTTTTCGATAACAGCTTTAAACTCTTCTTCAGCTTTACCTAAAATAACACCCTGTCCCCAAACTATTAAAGGTTTTTTAGCATTATTAATAAGTTCTGCAGCAGCTTTTAACGAAGTTTCATCTGTTTCAGGAACAGGTTTATAGCTTCTGACACCTTTGCATTTTTCGTATTTGAAATCAAACTCTTCAAATTGTGCATCTTTAGTTATATCTATTAATACAGGTCCAGGTCTTCCGCTTTTAGCAATATAAAATGCTTTTGCAAAAACCTCAGGAATTTCTGAAGCTTTAGTGATTTGATGATTCCATTTCGTAACAGGAGTAGAAATACCAACAATATCAGTTTCCTGAAAAGCATCACTTCCTAATAAATGAGAACCTACTTGACCAGTGATACAAACTAGAGGCGTAGAATCTATTTGTGCATCTGCAATTCCAGTAATTAAATTAGTAGCACCAGGTCCTGAAGTTGCTATAGCAACACCAACTTTACCAGAAATCCGCGCATAACCTTGCGCAGCATGCGCAGCTCCTTGTTCATGACGCGATAAGACATGATGAATTTTATCTTGGTATTTATATAATTCATCATAAACTGGCATAATTGCACCTCCTGGATAACCATAGAGTACTTCTACACCTTCTTCAAGCAAACATCTCACAACGGCTTCGCTTCCTGGGATACGTTCGGTTGTTTTTGTGTCTTCAACTTGATTTTGTATAGTTTGTGTTTCTTTCATCTTCTCGTTCTATTAAAATTCGTCAGTAACACAGCCTTTAGAAGCTGATGAAACTGTCTTTGCATATTTATAAAGCACACCGCGCTCAAACTTCAGTTCTGGTGCTTTCCAATTCTGTCTTCTTTTTTGTAATTCTACTTCAGAAACTTCAACTGAAATGGTGTTAGTTTCTGCATCTATTGTTATAATATCTCCATCTTCAACAAAGGCCAATGTTCCTCCTTCTTGGGCTTCAGGAGTAATGTGTCCTACAACAAAACCATGTGTTCCTCCAGAGAAGCGACCATCAGTAATTAAAGCGACATCTTTTCCTAAACCTGCTCCCATAATAGCGGCAGTAGGTTTTAGCATTTCAGGCATTCCTGGACCACCTTTTGGACCTTCATAGCGAATAACAACAACATCTCCTTTTTCAACTTTTCCATCTCTTATTCCGTCATTAGCTTCATACTCACCTTCGAAAACTTTAGCTTTTCCTTTAAAACTTAAGCCTTCCTTACCAGTAATTTTTGCGACACTTCCTTCGGTTGCTAGATTTCCATAGAGCATTCTTAAGTGTCCAGAAATTTTGATAGGCTCTTCTATGGGCTTAATAACATCTTGACCATCGGTTAAATCAGCCACATCCATTAAATTTTCAGCGATTGTTTTTCCTGTAACGGTTAAACAATCTCCATGAATCAATCCTTTTTTTAGCAAATATTTTAATACAGCTGGAATACCTCCTACAGCATGTACATCTTCCATTAAATATTTCCCGCTTGGTTTTAAATCCGCAAGGAATGGTGTATTGTCACTTATGTCTTGAAAATCTTTAAGAGTAAAATCGATTTGAGCTGCTCTTGCAATCGCTAGAAAGTGTAATACGGCATTAGTTGAACCTCCCAAAATAGTTACAAGTCTCACCGCATTTTCAAGAGATTTTCTTGTAATGATGTCAGAAGGCTTAATATCTTTTTCGAGTAAAACTCTTAAAGCTTCTCCGGCTCTTATAGATTCTTCTTTCTTTGCATCACTTAAGGCTGGATTAGAAGAGTTGAATGGAAGAGCCATTCCTAAAGCTTCAATTGCTGAAGCCATAGTATTTGCTGTATACATTCCTCCGCAAGCCCCAGCGCCTGGACATGCTTTTTCTACGATACTTTGATATTCATTTTCTGTCATGGTACCAGCAACTTTACTTCCCCAAGCTTCAAAAGCAGAAACGACATCTAATTTTTTTCCTTCGTGACAACCTGAATCAAT
>CALLBA010000019.1:0-24442 GCA_938002045.1 Tenacibaculum soleae | reverse complement strand
AATATCAACATTACTATTATTGATATTAATATAATTACCATTACTTTTATTAATAATAACTAAGTTCCCTCCATTAGGTATTTCCAATTCGTTATTACCAACTTCAAAAATACCACCTGAAGTGGTTATTGGATTATTAACCGGAACAATGTGACATTTTCGGTTATATAAACCGTCTACATCAGGAGCGAAATCTCGCATACCTGAAAAACCAGATCCTTTTACAGTTTTAAAAACAAGATAATCTTGAACTTCTAAATCACTAGAAAGCTCTAATACCATTAATATTGATATTTTCAATTTTTCATAATAGAAATAGACACCTATTTTTTTACTTATTTTTAAGAACTCTCTACCAAGTATTCCTGAAATAGAAGGTTTATGCACTAACAAAAAATCACCAACAATATCACCATCATCATAGTTTTTTAAAGAAACCAAATAATGATTAAACACAGGGATTTCATTATGATTAAAAAAATTTTCTATTCTATAATTACTAACAGTATTTAGTAGTACTGTTAACTCTTCATCTTTTGAAGCTAACAAATTTATTTCTTCAGTATTATAAGTACTATCAATTAATTTTGCGTAATCTGCTCCATTTGGATTATCTCCATTTTCAAATTTTTCTTTTAACTCTTGTTTTGTCGTCATTAACTTTGGTTATTATTACCGCCTCCTCTTGGTGGTAGTGTTATTATTGTTTGATCGCTGTTTTTTAAAAATTCAACATAAAGTAACTTATTAGCTGGAAACCTGTAATTCCCTGTTACTTCAATGCTATATTCATCTAACTTAATAGTTCCTGTAGTTTTTGCTCCTATGGTTGTTTGATTGATTTTGTTCGAACCTATTCCTAAAACTTCTGTATAAACTAACTCGGTTAGCTCTTGTCTATTTCGTTCTTTTGGGTTATTCCATTTCATAAACTCCTCCCATACCTCAATTTTTAAATACTCCGAGATATCTAAATCATGAACAAAAGTATAAGTGTCATTTATCAACGAAGGAATTTCCAATAAAACACCATACACATCCGCTCCAAAATATTTATAGTTTAAAAAAGTTGGTTCAAAAGATAAATTATAAGGCTTATTAAAATTACCCAACTCTTTTATTAAAGCATCTACAAACTCTTTATCTGCTTTTTTTATTAAAATACTATTAAGGCTTTTAATCTTTGAAACTGGAATTTTCTCATATTTAAACCAAATACTATCAAAGAAGTTTGAAAATTGCAGCTCTGTGGGTTTTGAAAACTTTTTAAACCATTTTTTAACGATATTTCTTTTTACTACTGGCATGTATGTTATATTTTGAACATTATAAAAGAAAAATCTTCATCGTTTACAGAAGAATCGTCAGACACCCCTAATACACAATAATTAAAATCTCTTTTTAACATAGATACTTTTATATTTCTTGTATTTACTCCAGAACCAACTACACCATAATTTTTAATTCCTAAATTATGATTAATTTCATACAACCCTTGACTTATTCTTTTTGAATAAATTGTCCTTTTAAAATCATTTATTTTTGTGCCGTTTTTAGCAATTTCAGCAGTTAACAGTATCACTTCTGTGTAGTCAGGAAGTGTGGCTGGAGAAACATATTTATCAGTTCTTGATCTTGAATCAACTTCTAGTTGAGAAGCAGGTAAAACGGTATTATCAGGTTTGTTTTCTAAAATTACTAATCGAGTAACCAAACTGGTTAAATCACTTACAATTTTAACCACTTTTTTTGTTAAGGAAACTAAACCTTCAAAACGTTCAAATTTAGACCAAGGAATGTTTTCAACTGCTGAACCAAATTCGTAAAAACGTTCAAAAACAACATCTTTAATACTTCCATCTTCAAACTGTTTGGATTCAATTTTTTGATTTAAAACAATGTTTGACGTTTTCAAACCGCCTTTAAAATCGAAAACTTCCCCATTTACATAAATGATCCCTTTAGATACTGTACTTCCAATTTCTTCGCAACCAGAAATTATGGAGTAGTTACCTGCTAACTCACCAAATGAGTTAAATATACTATAAGCTTTTTGTAACGAATTTAAAATGTTTGTTGTTAACGGAAATCCTCCTGTTTGATTTACTAAAACTTTATCCATTTTATTTATTTTATTTCTATTTTATATCTTTTGCTTGCTAATCGGTAAAAATCTACTACTGCTTCAATTTCATAAAACTTGTATTCACCTATTGAAACTTCAATTTTGTACCTGTCCCATACATCTAGAGGAACTAAAACTAAAAAATCAACTCCCGTGTCTTCAAAAACAGAATCATCACGCAGATACATATTTCCTAAATATTTATCTTTTTTCTCTGGATCTGTATAGATATACTGAGCTTTAAATCTATTTCCATCTACAATTTCAATTCGCCTTAAATCGTTATCAAAAGAATCGTTTAAAGCTTTTCTCAAATAACAAACCTGACCATTATGCTCTAATTTATAGATGTCTTGTAAGCGTTTTTTATTAAACTCAAAATGCAATGATTTTATAGGTGTTATTAACACCTTTATCCATGTAACTACTTTAGTTTTTCTTAACTGTCTTAATAGCACTAATACGGCTAGTTTTGTTAAATCTATATTGTATATTTTAGACATAAGTTATTGTACTTTGTGTTTCTGATGTCTCTGTAATATTTATTGTAAAATAGCCTGATACAGGAATTGTTGAAATATCAATAGACTGCCAATCACCGTATTTTTTTTCCTTTGCATCAATCCAAGCTGTTTCTGCTAAATCAATACTTAAATCTTCTACACCATCTAATAGTAAAATTTTCTCCTCTAATTTTTGAATTGACAGATTACCATTAAAGGGTAATTTTTTTAAAAACTGTTGAATTATATTGTTTACAGGATATTCACCAGATAGTATATCCATTCCATTAGTATCTAACAATAATTTATTAGTTCTAATTCTTAATTTCAATCTTAAAAAATCAGGTAAAAAGTTGATAACATTTACTTTGACGCCTGCATCTCTAAATTCACTTAAATAATATTGAAAAGTATTATGTTGGAGATCTGTTACTGGTGATAATAAACCGTCTTTTTCAGTAGCAATTTTTAAAATTAATAACGTTTCATCATCTCCTTCAGTAACAGCGGCATATTTAATTATTTTAGAAGCTTGTATTTCTTCCTCTGTTTTGTTGGTATTATCAAATAGATCTGACTGTTTTATTAAATTAAATCCATATTGAAAATCAAGTGCTTTATTTCTATACCATCTTAAGGTATGTGCTTTTTGTTGTGACAATCTAAAATCAACATCATTCGAATGAAAATCAAAAAGTTTTTCTAATGTATAAATAACAGTGGCAATTATATAAATAAACAACCTCCAAATAGCCACCTTACTAGAACTATCTAATTTAGATAAAGCAGGTTCGTTTTGTTTTGCTTTTAATATCTCAGTTTCTATTTCTTGTATTTCTCTAGCCATATTAACTTACTATAAAATCATTTTCTATGTACCAACACTCAACACCTTCACAACTGTTAATTAAATCAGTATCCTGTTGGGTTAATCCTGTAGCTGTTAAAATATTATGCTTCCCATAATAATTAGCTAACTCTCTGTTTTTTAATAATGTTTCTGAAATTAAAATTTCATATCCTGGGGCAATCTCTTCAGAGAGAATTAAATTGTTTTCTTTTGCTATTATTAAAGCATTTGAAGGAGTTCCTGTTTCTTGGATGGCGATATCAAAAAGAGTTTGATTTCCAATAACTATTACTTTTTTCATTGTCCTTCAATTTTTCTTTTATAATTTTCGAACTCATTTTTTAAGCCTCGATATTTTTCTTTCCATAGATTTACATTTTTTTTCAGTTGTGATAGATCTTTTTCTAAGTCTTTAAACCTTTCGTCGTTATATTTTTTTTGATCAAAAAACCTTTTATCATTATATTCTTTAAAATCAGTAATAGCATCTTGATATATTTCTATCAGTAGTTTTTTACTATCTGTTTTTTTTATATTCAATTCCTCTGCCAATAAAGCATATTCTTTATTTCTTTTTTTACGGTCGAAAATCCAAGCTATTACAGCAGTAAGATTTGTAGTTGTTAATAACCCTACAATAACAGGTAGAATTGAATTCATTATTATATCTTTTTAGAGTTTGCGTTTATTTGTTCCTTTACTTCTTCGTAATCTTTTCCATCACGTTCTAAATGCAATTTTATTTGGTTTTCTATTTCTGAAGGACTTTCTTTTCTATTTATCATGGTGATTAAATCCGCTCCTAAAACAGGATCACTTTTTAAATCTCCTTTTGATAATCGAATGATTAAACCTACGTCTTGCGTTAAACTTTCTGCAATCAAAAAATCACCATTAACAATCTCCAAATCATCTTCTTTATCCAACAAAATATCTTTCATACTTATTGTATTTTTCCATTTCCTGTTACAGCTCCTCCAGTAACACTTGTTCCTGTCACTAATGTTTCTCTATTCACTACAAAATCATTGATTGCTTGCGCTAAATCTTGTGCTATTTTTTTGCGAGCCTCTACAGGATTTACAACCACGTTTGACTGTCTTTCGAAAGCTTCTAATATTTTAGCTGTTAATTCTTCTTTTGTATCTGCTGCCATATTTATGATATTAAAACACTATTTAAACGTTGTTTAATCTCATTCATACGCCCCACATTAATTGTGGTACCATTAACAACAATTATTTTACTTACTTCTGTAATCCAATCATTTAAAATAGTTTTTAAAGATTCATTTCCTTGCTTAATACTATACCCTTGATTATTAATAATTGCTTTAGTATTATCTATCTCTAAAAGAGTTTCATTTTCTTTGATAATACATTGATTGTTTTTTACATTTAGTATTATTTCTTCAACTTCTAAAGCGTCTATTAAAAACATAGAGGTTACTTTGTTTTCTGAACAAGAAATTAAACATCTACTTCCGACCTTTGGTTTTATCTGTCGATATCCTAAACCTAATAGAACATCAAAGTAGTCTAAACCATCTTTGACACTCGTAGCTATCATTGTTTTTTCTTTCCAATCCACCGACTTAACAATGCCCCAAACAGTACCTTCAGGAATATTGCTTTTTGCGACATCATTCAAAGCTGTTTTAAAATCATCATGAACTTTCATCTAATGTCAATGTTCTATGGTATTTAGGGCTATCATTAAATTCAACTTTAACCGCTTCTACCGAATTAATACCTGTTCGCTCTTCGTATTGATCACTTTTTAAAAAAACCGAATCACCATGATTTATAATATGCGTTCCAAAGGTTTGGATTGAACCTTCAAAACCATTTTTTTTATGCCTTATATATTCCGCTTGCGCTATTTTTTTTAATGCTTTTTTATTAGTAATACCATAATATGTTTTTTGTATTTCTTCTCCTTCATCATCACCATATTTTAACTCTTGTTTTGAACCATCTTTGGCGATGGATACAATTGTTATTTTAATATCTTTCTCTTCGCTAGTTTTATAAATTAAACTATGGTTAACCACTTGTTTTTCCAGATGAACAGGAAAAGGAATTTGTTTTGAATCACTTTTTAAATTACAATGTAATTCACCACCAATCATGTAACTATATAGTTTATAATCTTGTTTTAGCTTCTCCAAAACCTTAGCCACTGTTGTTTTTGCATAACGTTGCGCACCTATGTCTAAATCAAAAGTTCTTATATTATAACCAGGAGCAATTGTTTTTAAGAGTTTTAATAATGTGGTGTTTCTTAAACTAACATTTACGGGTAATTGCTTTAGTTTCCACATTTCGTCTTGACATGAAATACGTACAGGTATTTCTGCTGAAACTTCGGTTATATATCCAACAAACTCAATTACATGTTGACTATTATATCCTAACTCAATAATAACTTGATCCCCAATTTTAAAAACTTCTTTTACTTTTTGATTATCAAAATCTGCAATATTTCTTGGTAAAGTTATTACTGCAGTATCAGTTAATAATCTCCATGATTTTTCAATAGTTACACTATTTACTTTTTTAATAGAAAAAGAACTGGCATCACTTTTAATAAATGTGATTTTTGCATTCATTGCTAATGTCATGGTAATATCAGTTCTAAAGGTTCATCACTCACAGCTCGAATTGTAAATGGTATTTTATCTGGTTGCCCTTCCATTTGTCCAAAGCTGATTTCTTTAATAACAATATTCCTTATCCCTTTTGCAGAAAACAATGCGCCAGTAATAGAAATTGCATCTACTATTTTTTCCCACTCAACTAATATTTTATGTTGATCAAAAGCTGTTTTAGCGGTTGCATGATTTGGAGCTTTTAAACAAAACCCTTTAAAATCGATTTGCCAATCTGTAAAGCCATAGGTTTCTTTTACCGTTCCTTTGCTTCCTACAGTCTTCGTTTCTTTAAAAATCTTAGCTCTACGTAATGTTACCAAAGTAGAATACGGTAAAACAAAATCTGAAAACGCTTTTTGTTCAATATCTGAAGTTCTATTATAAACATTGTAATTACCGCTATTGAATTGAATAGGAAATAATACAGGTGTACCCAAATAGCTCATTCGTTCTAATTCTTGCGAATCTTGACTTTTAGAGTAATCCGATATACCAAAGGCTGTTCTAAATAATTCTTTTTGATCCATACTATTAACTAAGTTGATAATCTTTTAATTTACCCGTAATTCGAGCCAATACTTTATCTGCTATTTCTTCAATTTGTTGTTCCACATTTTTATCAATAGTAAAATGTTGGATTATTGAAATTGTTTGTTGATTCTGTGTTTTATTAGAACTATTTAAATTAGCTACAGGTTCATTATTAAAAGTTCTATTCTGTTGTAGTTTTTTAGTTTTGTTTTTTACTTCATTTGATTCTAAACCAACTAACTCTGAAGTGTTAAAAGCTGCTTCTTTTTTTACTCCTGTATTAGCTAGGTTTGGCTTATTGATTGGAGCATCATCATTTACTTCACTTTTAATTGTTCCTTCTATTTCAACAGTATCATCATCACCAAAACCGAAAAAGGATTTTATCCCGCTAAACACAGAAGTAATTTTATTCCAAAAAGCCGTTGCAAATCCCATTACACTATCAAATACATTTTGAATTATTTTTTTAAAACCAGGGAAAATATATTCAACCAAATCAATTAAAAATTTGAAAGGATTAATTTTCAACATGAACTTTGCAAACTGAACTATCTTGGATTTTATCCAATCCCAATTTTTAACCAGTAAAACAATCGCTCCAATTGCTGCGGCAATTCCTAAAACAATTAAACCAATTGGATTGGCTGCCATTGCTGTATTTAATCCCCATTGTGCTGCTGTAGCTGTCACAACACTACCTATATATGAAGCTATACCAACCACAGATGTAACGACAAATTTTGCTGAAGACTTTACAGCAGCCCATCCAGAACGCAATAAGTTTTTTGTAAAAGACAAGGCTGCAACTCCTGCTTTTTTAAATCCTCTACCAATACTTTTCAATCCATTTCCTAATTTTGAGTTCATAATCATCGAAACTCCTTGCTGTGCATTTTTTAAATCTGCTAACACATCAATAGCCCCAAAACCTCCTTTTATAAATGGTAAAAAAGACTCAGTGGCTCCAAATATGGAAATACCTAAATCTTTTGTCCAAGCTGTTGCACGACTAGCACGCTCAGAAAAGGTATTCATTTTAATTTGCGCTTGTTCGACTGCGACATTTGTTCCTGCTATTTTACTTTGTAAAGCTTCTTGTGCATCCACACTACGAGTTAAAATAGCTGCTGCTGCTGCATTTTCTGTTCCAAATACTTGTGAAAAAGCCGTTGCGTCATTTTGTGCTTTTCCTAATTCTTTTAATCGCGTGGTCAATGGCAATGAGGTGTCAGAAACAATTTTCATATTCACCCCTAATGAATTTAATTTCTTTAGCGCTTCTTTTGGAATCACTTCGGTACCTGCCATTTTTCCAAGTACATTACGTAATGCCATACCACCTTCAGCACCAACTTTTCCACCTCTTGCTAACTCTTGAATAGCTGCATTTGATTCTACAAAACTTACTTTAGCTTGTGAAGCTGCAACTCCTGCTACTTTTATAGCAGCTGATACTTGAGGCACTTCGGCAGATCCTTCTTTTGCACCTGCAGCCATTACATTCATCATGTTTGACATTTCTTTGCTTGCAGCAATCGGATCTGTTAAATCCACTCGATATTGAAGCATAGAAGTAGTTAAAGCTTCTACAGCAGCAGCAGTATCCCCTTTCATTGTTTTAGAAAGAGTTAGCACATTGTCATTCATACTATTTAACGCTACTTCACTTTTTCCAATACCAGGCCCCAATTTAGAAAGTATCACTTTGTAGTTTTCTAATGAATCTGAAGCTTCCCCTCCAAATTTTAGTGCTGATTTTCTAGCTTTGTTTCCTAAAGAATCTAAAGCCTTACCTGTAACCCCTGTAATTGCTTCTACATCTGCAAGTCCATCTTGAAATGCTATTCCCGGCTGTACTGCTTCATCTAAACGATCTTTCAATGAACTAAAACTATCTGCTACGGCATTAATACTAATAGCAGAAGTATCACCTAGTACTTTATTCATCTTAGTACCATCAGCAGCTACTTGCTTAACATTGGTGTCAATGTTTTTTAACGGTTTGGTGATCTTATCAATTAATTCTAAGATCCATTGTGTTTGTGTAGCTGCCATTTATTGTTTACCTGCAAATAGTTTTGAAAGCATTTCTGCTTGCATTCTTAAATCAAATCTCTTTAACCAAATTGCTTCTCTATATAATTCTGCCCATTTTTCGTTGGATAGTGTTGCTGGGTCAATATGAAATGCTGCACGAATCAGTGCAGATCCTTTTAATATTTCGTCAAAGCCATCAACCTCATTAATTTCTGCTTCAACTACAATTCGTTTCCCTCAGCTTCTGCAACTTTAAATAATCCGCCTAAATATTGCATTACACCAGACTTCATTTCATCATCATGTAATACTTTTTCACTTCCTCCCAATCTGCACAAGTCAAACATTATCTTACCACTTTTGACAGGATCAGTTTCAGCAAATTTTGCTGCTGCACCTATTTCATGTAAGCTTGGTTTTTTTATATACGTAATGTGCTTTTTCCCTGAACGATCTTTCGTCATACAATAGTGTATTCCTTGCACATTTTCAGGTAATGCTTTCCATTGATCAATTTGAGTTTTATTTACTTTTCCTTCCATTATTTCCAGTCTATGTGAGTTACTAACAACTCGTATTTATAAGCTATTGATTTATCTCCTTGTTTAACCGCTATTCCATTTTTCATAAAACGGCAGTTTCTTATTTTATTAGTGTACGTTTTCT
Source organism: Tenacibaculum soleae (assembly GCA_938002045.1). Classification (GTDB taxonomy): domain Bacteria; phylum Bacteroidota; class Bacteroidia; order Flavobacteriales; family Flavobacteriaceae; genus Polaribacter; species Polaribacter soleae_A. Next base: position 15,074 of record CALLBA010000019.1, on the reverse strand, counting down.
CTTGATAACTATAGGTTACGATTAGATCAAAGGCTTCAATATCTTGCAGTCGTTTACCTTCTGACAGAGAATCTAAGAGATTAAATTTTTCCTCTTGAGTTAATGTTATTGACGCTTTAGCTTCATAGTTTCCATCAGATTGCCCTATTGGCATACTTCCTGCACCATACACATTTTCCATGGCTTGTTCATCATCGTACTCTATTTCAGTAATTCCTACTAAATCACGACCAAGCAACCTTACTGTAATTGAATTCCATCCAGAAACCTTTCCAAATTTGTTAATAATTGATGTTTGATTTGTTGTCATAATTAACCAATGTTTTTTGACAGCCCTAAATCAATATTCATTTCATAAATGATGTCATTGATTACTAGGCTAATTTTAATAATTAAAGGATCGTTTTCTGTCAGTGTTTGGTTCGGATTTATATACACATCGGCACCGCTTATCTCTTCTGAAGAAACCATTGAAAGAATTGCCTTATTTGCCAATGCTTCTAACTCTAAAGCTTCTATTTCTCTAATAAAACCTGTCCTCGGATCTTTTAATAAATTTCCTTTTATACGCGGCATTAATGCATTAATTAATAAACGAGCTGCCTTTCCCCAAACTCGATTGTTTTCGATGTATGCATAGTCAGACGATGCAGCAACGCAGGTTGGAGAACTGCTAAAATAAACACCTGCATACCCTTGAAAAGTAGCAGCATAGATATACCCTAATTTAGTAAGTTGCTTTTGCTCTACCTTAGATAAGGTATCGACATGAATTCCATTTTGTAAAACAGCAGATAAAAAACGTTTTCTATTTCTATCGGTAAGCGGATAGTCTCGATTACCTCTTTTTAAAAGTGGTTTACGTTCAATATCGACAGAACCTAAATTTTCATTTACACGTCTAACGGACAACATACCCAAAGCTGCACCTATTGAAGCATAGGTATTATAAACTGGTTTTATATTCCTTATTACTGGATCCTGTGATATAACTACAGATACATTTGACGCATCTAATAACCTTAAATCACTATATCCTGTTACTAATTTTGTTGGGTCAAATTCTGAACCCTCAATAAAAAAGCCATCAAAATGAATTCCGTCGATCTTTAAATCATTGGTAATTTGTTGGTAATTTGCTATTTCATCAGTAAGAACTCTTGGTGTATCACCTATTTTTAAATTTCTTACTGCTGCACCAAAATGTATATCAGGGTTTGTCCTGATAATAATTTTAATTTCATCCGCTGTTAGTGTACCATCATCTAGAATGATATATAATTCTCCATTTGGTGAATTACGAAAAAACTCATCAATATGGTGATAAGCTAAAAGATCATTGGTATCATCATAGGAAGGGGTAACTCCTAAAACTTCCGCATTCTCAGTAGTCAATAATTTTGCTACTTTTTTTAAACCTAATCCAACAGAAGGAACAGCACCACCTATAATTAGAAGCATGGTACCATCATTAGTAGCATTACGTCTGCCTAAACCACCGTTTAATTTATTTACAACTACGCCGTTAAAACTCATTATTTATTTTCTGTTTTAGAATCCTTTGTTAAACTTTCTTTTTGAGATTTAGCAGCCTGTAAAACCGTTTTAGCAGTTTCTTTTTCGATAAAAGCATCAATTTCTTCAGTGGTTTTCATTTCTTTTATCAACTTAATACGTTCTTCAGCTGAAATTTTCGCTTCATCTTTTTTATTGGAAACAACCAATTGATCTACAGTAAATTTGTGGGTTTTTATTTTTTTTGTTCCACTTGTAGTTGCATGTAATTTTACCGCATTTTCAGAATAGAAAGAATATCCATCCTCAGATACATAAACAATAGCTATTTCCTTATTTTTATTATAAGCCTCAATGGCTATTTTTTTTAATTTTTCCATGTTGTATTATTGTTTTTTTTGAATGTTGAAATCGACATTTTGAGAGACATCCTTTATTATCTTTTCTACAGATCTCCCAACTACATATCCTCCAATTCCTAATTGTAATAAATCCCAAAAATCACTTTCCAACTCAGCATTAGGTAGTGAAAATGCTGGTGCAATGAATTTGCTGTATAAAACCACAAATCCAAATAATAACATTAAAATAGGTCTCCAACTTCTTTGTAAAAAGTTACCCCTAGCTTCTGCCTGAATGATATCCGCTTTGAGTTGATCTATTTCATTCCCCTTTTCCATTAACATTTTTAAAATAGCTTCTTTTGCTTTTAGCCTTTCTTCATCTGATGTAATTACATTATCTATAACTTCACCAATACTTTTAAAAACATCTCCTGTTAACCAACTCCATATTTTTTTCATACTCTTCTGTATTGTAGAAATCTTTCTTTTGGATATGCAGAAATCTTTACACTATTATTTTGATTACCACCAAGCACATATATGTGTGTAGCTGTTTCACGAATAAAAAAACCTACATGTCCTTTCCAACTTTCAGGCTTTTCACGCCAAAAAACAACAATGTCACCTATTTCTGGAATGATTACTTTTTCACCAACAGTTAACCAACTCCGAGCGTTTAATTCTCCTGAAGATGGAAACCCTGCGGTTTTTGCAACCCAATTTGCAAAAGCGCTACACCAAGCAGTTTCATCATTTTTAACCCACTTGTGTCTTGTTGCTCCGAAATATTTCAAGACTTCAGGATTGTGTTTTGCTCCTTTAATTTCTTCTATTCCGAATTCAGATAATGCAGTAGTTATTATTTTAATATTCATGATTCACCCTTAGGTGAGCAGCCCATCTGCAATAGATAGTGCTGCCCTTAGTTAATACTTGTTTTTTTATCCTGAAATAATAGCTCCTTGTCCTAGTAATGATGTAGGAATGGCAATGAAGTATAGATTAAAACCAACTACAGTTTCTCTATTTTCTGGATCCGTTTCTGCTAAACTCAAATAACGTTTTACAGTCCCCCTTGCTTTAGCAGTTCTTTGAGCTAAAAACAATACAGAAGCAGCGACACCAGAAGTAGCACTTTCAAATGGTATTTTAGTTAAGGTTGTAGCATCATACTCTGGAGCATAGATATCTTCGTACAATTCAAAGCCACAATAATTCATAGTTATTGATCCTTCTTTATGATTATTGTACTGGACATTTAACGCTTTGTCTTCTAATAATAAATCAGCAACATGATCGGCACATAAAACTAAAATTCTACCTTTTTTAGGAATCTTTAATTTGTCTAACTTCTTTTTAAAAGTTACTAAATCTTTATACGTTAGCCTTTTTCTACCAGTACCATCATCTTCTCCAGTAGTTCTAAGAATTGGTGTTTTAGGTGTGTTTTCCACAGGTGCCAATGAATGTAATGCATGTTCTTGTGTTTTTTCTTCTAAAGTTTCTCGATGTTGCTGCTGTACATTTCCATTCTTATCGTACGGTAATGCATATAATTCATCATCTGTAATTTTCGTATTGGTTGTATCGTATTTAAACAAAGCTATTGGAGTACTTCCATCTGTACGAGAAGATACAGGAATTGGATAGGTATTGTTATTTATCAATACTTCGGGATCAGCGCCCATTTCATTTAATTTGATTACATCATTTCCTACCCATTGATTTTTACTAGGTATTCTATCTAACCAAGTACCTTTATGCCTAAAATGTTTTATTAACTCTTTTTCAGCTAAAGTTTTTAAAGCCACAGGTGCCAATGCTGCTTGTGGAGCAATATCTTTAATTGTAGTTATCGCTTCATTAGACAACCCTATCGTGTTTTTTACTATTTGAGGTTCTACAGAGCTTGCAAAAGCAACTCCTACTATTAATACAACCAAAAGGGTCGCTAAATGTTTAATTTTTGTTTTCATTTCTTAACTTCTATTATTTTACTTTTAAATGTGTTTTAAATACTTTTTAAATAGGATTTAATTAGTTACCGTAATAAGCGTTAATTAATTCCGTTTGGTTTGCTTCGGGTAGTTTATCAAAAGCAGCTTGGTCTTTTTCTTGATAATCGGCATATGTCCAATCTTTTTGAGCTGCAGCAACCTGTTCTGTAGTTTGTTTAGCGGTTATTTGCTCCGAAATATTCGCTAAAGCTTGCATTCCATCAATAATAGATTTAGTTGCCTCAAAATTTGAATCTGCTAACGCTTCATAATGGGCGCGTTGTGTTGCATTAATTTTCTTGTCAGATTCAGCGCCATCGAGTAAACTTTTAATATTCGCTGCTTTCTCCGTTTTTTCTTTCAATTCAGCATTAGCTTTTAATTGATCCGTTAGAGAAGCTTTGTTTTTCAACTCTAATAATTTTGCATTAATCTGTATATCTGTAGCGTCAGCTGCTAAACCTAACTGTGCGCACAAAAGTGATTTATCCATCGTATTTGTATTTAATTTTAATTTTACTTTCGTTTTCTTTGGTACATTAGGAGTTCCACATGCTTCTAAGAGAAGAATTGTTTTTGCATCAATAGTTTCTTCAGCATCTTCAATTTCATCAATAAGTCCTTTTTCTAAAGCTTCTTCTGCTGTCATCCAACAATCTCCTTTTCCCCACAACTTATCCACTTCAGCTTCTGTGGTATTCATTTTTTTTGCATACGCAGAACGATATTCTTTCGTTTTATCTTGCAACATCTTTAAAGCCGCTATTATATCATCTTCGTTACCCTGTGGATACCCCATAGGTTTGTGAATCATAAAAGATGAATTCTTTTTTGCAGTAGAATAATATTTAGTTAAAGGTGCTGTTGCCGCAGATGCTGCCAAAGCTCCTACACGGACTTTTATATTTTTAAAATTATCATCTAAAAGATTCATTATTTCTGTCATTTCAAATACAGAACCTCCTTCAGAATTTATATAAACTTCTGCATCGTTTATTCCTTCTTTTTTAAATCCCTTTATAACATTTTCTATATCACCACTAGAAGCGGTTGTCCATTTATTTATATATCCTTTAATATTAATAAGCGCAACCTTATTAACTGCTTTTGCGGTCATTTCAAAAGGAGTTTTAACTCTTGTTGATGCCAGTATTTTAAAAGCAATTGCTTTGTTTAAAAATGGTGATATATAGTAGCGTTTATTGATAATCATAGGACAAAAGTGCAACGGAATTATTGCTTTTTAAAATCCTTATTCCATCATAGAAACCCACCATTCTTATAGCAAAAACAAGGGGTTCTTATCATGGTATTACTTTTTCTGAAACTCATAATGTAACCTGACATTTGTATTGAAATTAAGATGGTTTATGGCAAAATATGACGACAGGAGAAAAGCAAAAGAGCTATTCATTTTAGGGAAAAACCAAAAGCAAATTGCAGAATCTGTAGGGGTACAACAAAAGACAGTTGGTACATGGGTAAAAAAATATGGTTGGAAGAACGAAAGAGATGCAAGATTAGGAAGTACGAAAAGTCAAATTCAAAATATTAAAGGAATTTTAAGTGGTTTAGCAGATGATCGAATTGCGCTAAGTAATTTAATAAAAGAAGCTAAAAGCAATGACGAAAAAGAGGTAGTAGAAAATTCTCAAAAAGAAATATCTAAAATAGACAATAGTGCTGCTTACTGGAATAAAATACTTAGCAACTTAGATAAAGAAAACCGCATTTCTCTCTCAGCTTATTTGGAAGTAATGGATCTAATTTTTGATGCTCTTCAAAAATATGATCTAAAAGTATACCTGAAAACAATCGAATTTCAAGAACAACATTTAAGTAATATTTCTTTAAGATAATGAAAAAAACACATCAAGTAATTACCGCTTTTAAAAAATGGTTCTCTAATAAAAAAAGAGTTTTAAAACTTTGGTATTTATACCGCAAAAATATGCTTCTATTATGGAGTCAAAATGCCCCAAAAGAACAACGATATTTAACTAAAGGAGCTTACTACATACGTAAAGGTGCTATTTTTCAAGTAGGACAACCTGTAACTTCTTTTAAAAAGAACACAAATAAAAAACAGGTCTTATACATCAGTAACATCCTGTTTAATTTCAGGCAAAATAAGATTACGGCAACTTATAGCAAGAGACCCGTTAAAGATTTAACCCAGAATTTCATAAATGAAAGTAGTCGATAAAAAAGCTTTAGAGCGTTATCGAAAGAAACTTAAACTAATTAGAAGTTCGGGTAATGCCAATACAAATGAAACTCCAGAAGAGAAAAAAAATCGTATAGAACGCGCAAAAAAAGATGTGCGTTTTATGGTCGAACATTACTTTCCACATTATGCTACTGCTGAGTGTGCTGAATTTCATATTGAATGGGCTAATAAACTAAAGAAAAACAAAGAGTTTATAGGTTTTGCAAAATGGGGTCGTGGTCAGGCTAAATCGGTATGGAATAATATTCTAATCCCTTTTTGGCTCTGGATGTCTGGAGAAGAAATCTATTTTGTTTTAATAGGTCAAAACGAAAAGAAAGCGCAACAACTTTTAGAGGATTTAAGAGCTGAATTTGAAAGTAATCCAAGAATTATTAATGATTTTGGCGAGCAAAAAAACCTAGGTAGTTGGGAAGAGGGATTTTTTCAAACTAAAGGAGGTTTTATTGGACAGGCTTTAGGATTGGGGCAATCCTGTAGAGGATTAAGAGTTGGTGCATTACGTCCTAATTACGTGAACTGCGACGACTTAGAAACCAAAAAGACCATTAAAAACGAAGAAATTCAAAATGATAATGTAGCGTGGTTTGAGCAAGAGTTACTTGGAGGTATGGATGGCGATTATGAACGTGTAACTATTTCTAATAATTGGTTTGCTGATAAAATGTTTATTCGAAAATTAGCTAAACGTCATGAGGATTGGTTTGTACATGAAGTATTTGCCTATGATATTGTTACCTATGAACCTACATGGTGGCAAAAGTATAAACCTAACTACTTTAAGAAAAAGGAGAAAAAAATGGGTAGGGCTTCAGCTATTGCGGAGTACTGTCATATTGTAACCAAGAAAGGAAATATATTTTTACCCAAACAAGTACAGTATAGCAAATTACCTAGTTTAAATCATTTTAAAATTATTGTAGGGCATTGGGATATTGCTTACGCAGGAACCCCTAAATCAGATTATAATGCTGTTCGCATTTGGGGTTTAAAAGGAACCTATTTCTATTATGTAAACGGGTTTGTAAAACAAACAAAAATGCGCGCTGCTTTAAATTTCATGTGCGCTGTACAAAAGGCATTACCTGAAACTGTAGTAATTCACTGGCAGTATGAATCCCAATTCTGGAACGATGAAGTAGAACGTACCATTGAAGAGGCAGAAGATGATAATGATGTAAAATTGTTACTTACAGAAATAGATACGCCTAAACAAAAAAAATCCGATCGTATCCTTTCCTTACAAACCTATTGGCAAAATAGTCGGCTTTGGTTTAATAAAGAGTTAGAAAGTAATGTAGATCATGATACTGCTTTAAATCAATACTACGGTTTTGGACCAGGATCTAGTGAAAAAGATGATGCGCCAGATTCAGATCATCAATGCATAACTTTTTTAAACAAATACATTCCAAAAAGAAGGGGCAAAAGCGCTCCAAAAGTTGGAAAATACAAACCACTCAATCAATTTTCATGACATTCAAATACTTAACACAATTAGACCTAGATACGGGTATTTTTTTAACACTTCAAAAAGAAAGAAGTGATGAAGATACACAGGAAATTCTTAGAGAGATTGAAGCACAAAACATAGCAGTTATTAAAGCTAAAATAAAAGGTAGGTATGATGTTGATAAAATATTTAACGCCACTAAAGTAGATAGACATTACCTGATTATAAAAATATTAGTAGTACTGGTTGTTTACCAATTCATTCGTAGAAATGCTTCACGAAAAGTGCCTAAAGACAGCGTTGACGATTACAACTGGGCAATGAAATTACTTGAAAAAATAAAAGCAGGAAAAGAAAGTCCTGACGGGTTGCCTGTTCCCACAAATGAAGGTACTGATATTGAAAGAATACTATGGGCTAATACTAAAAATCCTGATAATTATATATAAAAATGATCACAAACAAAATATACAATTGGGCTGAAAAAGCATTCATCAGAAGAGCTGCAAATTCAACAATACATATTGAATCAGCTATTAGAGGTGAAAAAAAAGCGAAAGGTGTTAGTGCTGATATTAAAAAAGAATCAACTGTATTTACTGTAAAAAACATTAAAAATTGGAAAACTGCAGTAGCTATTGCTACAGATCCAGAAAATCCGAGTTTTGATGAATTGGCACATTTATATGCACATTTAAAGTTAGATAATCATTTAGTTGCAACTATTGAAACTCGTATTTATAGAGCTTTGCGTTCTAAGTTTGTTTTAAAGAATGATAAAGGAGAAGTAAATCCTGATTTAAAAGCAAAATTTGAACGCCCATGGTTCGAACAATTTATATCATTAGCGATATGGAGTATTTTTACAGGCGTAAAAGTAACCGAATTAGGAGATTTAGACGAGCATTTGGAACTTATTCGAGTTACAGAAATCCCCATGCAAAATACTGTTCCTTCTAAAGGAATTATTGTAAAAGAAACTGGAGATACTACAGGTTGGAACTATAAAAAAGGTGCTTTTGAACCTTATTACATTCAAATAGGAGCTAATGATCAATTAGGGGATTTAGTGAATTTAACACCTATGATACTTGCTAAAAAACTAGCAATGGGTAGTTGGTTAGATTTTATTGAAAAGTTTGGAGTTCCTCAAATATGGATTACTACTGATAGAGAAGACACAGATCGATTTGATGAACTTTTTCAAATGGCTATTAATATGCGTAGTAATAATGTGGCTGTTTTACGTGGAAAAGAAAAAATTGACAGTGGAGATGTCGCTAAAACAGATGCACATGAAACCTTTAAAGAATTAATATCGTTGGTTAACTCTGAAATATCTAAGCGTATTTTAGGACAAGATGGTACTACAGATGCAAAAGATGTTTCAGGAAATTTTGGAAGCCTACAGATATTACAAGAGGTAGCAAATGATAGGCATGAATCTGATAAACTTTTTTTAGAAAACCTTATCAATAAAGAACTAATTCCGCGACTTATAAAATTAAGTTCATTTTATGGTGATTTACAAGGGCATTATTTTGATTGGGACGACACCGAACAAATGTCAAAAGATGAATTGATCGATAATGTCGTGAAATTAGAAAACGCAGGATTTGAATTAGATATTGAACAAATAAGCGAAAAAACAGGCTTCACTATTTTAGGAAGAAAAAACACCACTTCAGAAAAAACGAAGGTTAAAAAAAAAACTTAAATTTTAACGCTAACCTGATAACTTCACATTACAAAACGCAACATACTTGTTGTGGAGAAAACCACGATGTTTTAGCGATTAATTTAAGTTCTTGGAATGCTGTTATTAACCGTATTAGCAAAGCTTTATTTAAAGGTAAATTGCAGCCTTCAGAATTAGACCAGGAACTAATTTCTAAAACTTACAACGAGCTAGACACAGCGGCTAGTTCAGGGTATGGTAAAAATTACATAAGCTATAAAAACTCTCATACCAATACAGTTACAAAACTGCAAAGTAGCTTGTATTTATTTTCTGCTGTAAAAACCTACCAACAACTTATTGAGATGAACAATAAATTAGTTGATGAAAAAGGAAAAATAAGAAGTTTTAATGACTTTAAAAAAGAAGTAGACAAAGTACATTTAAAATACAATAAAAATCACCTGCAGGCAGAATACCAAACCGCTAACGCTTCTAGTCAAATGATTCGTAAATGGGACGAGTTTCAAGAACAAAAAGAAATTTATCCTAATTTAGAATACATAACTGTAGGAGATGATAGGGTTCGCGAATCACACAAAGTTTTTCACGGAGTTATAAAACCAATAGATGATGTTTTTTGGGATACACATTACCCTCCTAATGGTTTTAGAGATCGATGCACTGTAAGAAGTACCGACAAAGCTGTTACTACAAAAAAAGTTACCTCTAAACCTGATAAAGGTTTTAGTTACCATGTAGGAAAAACAAAAACAGCATTTAATGAAAAAGGACACCCTTATTTTATAATTCCTAAACAGGATAAGAAGAAGATGCAGGCAGCTTTTGAATTGAGTAAATTAAATGCTAAACCAACAAAAAGGTATACTTCTAAAAAAGGAGGTGGAGAAGTTAAAACAAGTCCTTTTGCAAATTCCGATACCAATAATTTTAAAACAAATTATGAATTGGCTATTGTTTTAGCTGATAAATCTAATTTAAAGGTTAATTTAATTGCGCAGGTAGATACTACTAAAACTAAGAACATAGTAAATACAGAGTATTTAATTAACAGTAAAAGAGGCGCTAGAAAAACACCTAAAAAAGCTAACTATGAGAATACTTTGCAAAAAGTAAACAATCAAGAATCAGAAATTGCGGTAATTGATTTATCTAAAAATCAAGAGACTATTGAGAATGCGGTATTAAAAATAGATACTATACTTTCTAAAAAAGAGCAATACCCATTAATCAAAGAAGTATACATTATTAGTGCAGACAAAAAAAATGTAAAACATTACAAAAGGAAATAGTGAGTAAAATTAACGAAATACCAGATTTTTTAAGTATCGCAAAAAAGCTTAAAAAAAACGCTGTAATTATAGCTAAAAAAGAAGGAGTAGATTGGTTTGTAAATTCTTTTGAAAATGAAGGCTTTACAAATACTTCACTTGAAAAATGGGAAAGTAGAAAAACACAAGCCGATTATAAATTATTACAAGTTACAGCGTATTTAAAAAACTCTATTCAAGTATTCAGCGCTAATAGTAAAAAAATTGTATTTGGTTCAGATGCCCAGTATGCTGAAATACATAATGAAGGAGGAACTATTTCTGTAAGTGTAACTAAAAAATCTAGAAAGTTTTTTTGGTATATGTATAAAAAAACAGGAGAAACACACTGGAAATGGATGGCACTATCAAAAAAAGATAAAATGACTATTAGGATTCCTAAACGTCAATTTATTGGAGAATCAAAAGGACTAATGAACTCTTTAGATCAAAAAATATCAAAACAAATTAAAACACTATTTAAACAGTTGTAAAAAAATGGAATCACAAGTTTGGAAAAATTTATATCAAGAAATAGCAAACCGAATTACCGATCATATACCAAGTATACAATGGGTTGATTTATGGCACAACCAAGTAGGTTTTTTAGATGAAGAACACCCTTTTTCTACACCTGCAGTATTTTTGAGCTTTTCTACTACAGGAGTAGAAAACCAAGGAGAACTTGTGCAAAATGTAGATTTGCAAATAGATATGTATTATTTTTACGAAACCTTCTTAGATACTTTTCAAGGCGCGCACAACCAATATGATGCATTAGAATATTTAGAAGTTCTGAACGACTTCCATAGATTGTTTCATGGCTTTTCACCTGTTGGATTCAATGAAATGTGGCGTATTTCTTTTGGGGCAATAGATACAGGATCTTCTGGTAATTTATATAAAGTAAGTTTTTCGTGTAAATTAATGGACGAGAGTGCTAAAAGAAGATTTGACCAGGTAAGTCCTTCAGGTCTTGAATCACGACCTAATTTTATACAAAATTAATTAAATAATGAACCTTGAGAAGTTGATTTAGGATTCTCGAATTTTATTCTATGATAAACTATATTTTCGATAGTTCGAGGAGACAAATAAAATTTTTCGGAAATTTTGATTAAAATGAATAATTCAGAATATTTCTGAATATTATTATACGTTTTGTTTTTCCAGATATCGAATTCTTTTCGAATATCTGTATATTTCTGTTCTATTAAATCCTTATCTGCCGCCATCCTAGTACAAATATATAAGTATTTAACACGATATGCAAAAAAAAACAAATAGAGCAATTATTTAACTTTTTTTATTTATTTAATTTAGCTTGTAATTAAAATTATAAATAATGTTAGTAAACCTCCTTTTTTCAGTTTTTATAGCCAATAGTTCCGTTGATCCTAAAAAAGTAAAACCGCCTACTCATGGATTCATACAAAATAGTAAAACAATCAATTTCATAGATAAAAATGAAATTGATGAAGATGAAATTTAAAACAAAAAGAAAGGACGGTATATTTACCGTCCTTTTTATATAAATAGCACCTAAATTACTTTTATTTACCCTTCATATTCTCTTGAACATAAAGCTAAAATTCTTTCTTTCTCAGTATCATTAAATGGAAAATCAATAGTGGTTAAATCCATAAAAGAATAAGAACCTTTAGCTTTAGTATTTTTAACCCTCCACATTTTATAGTCATTCCTATAGTAAATTTTTAAATTACCAGCTTTTAAAGTCATTAAAGACTCATTTGTTTCCCAATCATTAAAAAAGGTTTTTAATTGCTCCCATTGTTCTAATTTTACCCCCATTTTCCTATCTTTTTATACTAAATTCAAATTTACTCATTTAATTCAAAACACAAATCTTTCCACAAGGTCAGGTACTAAGAATAAAAACAAAATAGCTAACCACATTACTATACCAATTCCAATTACAACTTTGTCTTTTGTTTTAAATAAAAGACATTCATTGATTAAATCTCTTAACATTGTTTTTGCTTTATTTTGTTATCATATTCTTTTATCAACTCTTTTATTTTGGGGATTTTTGCTTTTTTAAAAGAACAGTCTTTTATAGTGTTTATTTTCTCTAAATACACTACTAGTGCTGCCTTTATTAAAATTTCTCGCTCCATTTTTCTTATTATCTTTTTAGTTATGATTCAAAGATATAGAGCTTCATTTATAATTATTTACGGCATTCCGTAAAGTGTCAAAATTTAAATACTTCAGGTATTAAATTTAAATATCTTTGAAGCTCTTCACCATCATAATCTTCTTTGAACTCCTTTTCCTAATCTCTTCATTTGCTATAGGAATAACTATATCGTTCAAGTCTTTATTTATTTTTAAATGTTTTACAGATCTATTATTCACCGAGTAATGAAATTCTCCTGAAACATATTGAATTTCACCAGCAACATTCTTTCTTATTAAAGCTCCATTTCTAGGATAAAAACCTAACCATTTTATGTACTCAATAGTGATAAGTTTGTTTTCATTAATTTTTGTATCCATATTGTTTTATTTTAAATTCTTATTTTAATATTAGTTTTACAGCAAATACAACAACTCTCGTAATGTATCTTGAATCTCTTCCGCTGTTTGTTTATCTACTGCTACTTGCATAATCAATTCTCCTACAATTATTGAAAACAACATATTTTCACCACTGTTTGTTATGTTTATCCTTTTTTGGTCATTTCTAATATCTTTAAATGTTTCTTGCATCGTTTTGTCTTTTAATTGCTGATTTTTTAACCACTCTTGATATAGCAACTCTATATTTTTACATTCATATAAAGGCTCATCACTTTCACCTATTCTAACTGTCCATGAATCTGCAGAATAGCGAGTATAAATATCATTATAATTATTATCACCTTCTGTTTCTACTGAGAATGTGGTTCTTTCTAATACTTTTATTATTTTCATGTTTTCTACTCTTTTTTTGAAAACTGAAAGCACAATCTATTAGCTATATGATTAAATTCTAAATTGCTTAAACCTTCATTACTTGTAAGTTCTTGATATATTCTATTAGGAACTAAATTGGCTAATGCATGAAAAAAATCTGTTGCATTATCTCCTTTAAATAATTCATCAGTACTAATAAAAAACTCGCTATCTTCTTGAAATACCTGATTTAAAGCTCCTAATATTTTTACTTGATATTGTAATTGATTATTTTCTTGTTCTGTTAATTCTTTACTCATCATATTTGTTTTATTACTGATTGTTTAATATTCGTTTTGTTTCTGCTTTTAGAACAATAAAAACCCCATTTTGCATTGTTGCAATAACTACTGACTGAAAATCTCCATCAATTGAAACATCCATAAACATTTCTGACTTCTGAAAATCTTCAATTTTGTAACCATGACCTTTTATGTTTTTTGTAAAAACCTTCATTCTAACTACTGATTATTTAAACTTATACACGTAAATAGTGTCTTTAGTCTTGGTGTTAATTATTAATTCAGGTTCTATCTTTTTATCTGATTTTATACCCTCTTTTTTTCTAGTTTTAAACTCGTAATTCATAAAGAATGCTATTAGCAATCCTCCTATTAAAGTTGGTATTAATGTTTTCATATTCTACACTTATTTTAGAACATTGATAACTGGTTGCTATCATAGTTCGTGATTAATAATTCGTTTTTTTTATTCTTAATGTTTTGCCTTTTTTTTAATGAAATTACATTCATTTTATAATCAGCTGCAAAATCTAAAACCGCTTCATGATCAAATTCTGACATTGCACATTTGATTCCACAATTAGCCATTATTTTAAAACAATCCTCTGTATCAGCTGCAGACCATTTTGGAACTTTATAATAGTGGTCTGTATCCAAGTAAACTGGATCCAGATAAACAAAGCAATCACTCTTAGGAGTTACTTTCTTTTGAAATGAAATTTTTGGGAGAACTTCTCTAAAATCGCAGTTTGTAATTTTTGAGTTTGCCAACATTTCGAAAGTTGGCTTTATTCGCTCGAGTAAATTTCTTTTTGTATTATCAATTCCTAATCTTAAAGTATCTCCTTTACCTAAGTAAGTGAAGTTTGAAAGAAGTAAAAAACGTAAAGCCTTTCTTACTGGATCTGTTTCTTCTTTTTGCCTCCAGTGTTTTATCATTCCTTCAGAAATTGGCATTAATTTAATTGCCTGTTCTAAATCTTCTTTTTGATCAAGTATTACTTTATACAAATTGCTCACGTCAGAATCAAAATCATTTAGTATTGAGTATTTAGGTGTAGGTAAATAAAAGAAGCTCCCACCAGCACCAAAGAATAATTCAATTCTCATTCTGTGAACTGGGAAGTGACTATGTAAAATATCACTCATTTTCCTTTTATTTCCTAATCTTGTTAATACCACTTTTACTACAGTATTTTATTATTAGCTATTAAATTATTATCAACAACATAAACAAGACCAACTTTTGTTTTATCAACATAAACAGGTTTTGATATTTTAAGATGATCTAAAGCTTTATTAATGGCGATCTGTGTTAAGTTTTGC
>CALLBA010000018.1:0-28181 GCA_938002045.1 Tenacibaculum soleae | reverse complement strand
ATCACGTACATATGCATATAGAATATCGTCCATCTCAAGATATAAGTAGTATTGTAAAGAAATTAAAA
The DNA here is from genome assembly GCA_938002045.1 of Tenacibaculum soleae. Lineage (GTDB taxonomy): Bacteria > Bacteroidota > Bacteroidia > Flavobacteriales > Flavobacteriaceae > Polaribacter > Polaribacter soleae_A. Next base: position 28,113 of record CALLBA010000018.1, on the reverse strand, counting down.
GGAAGGACTTCAAGAAAAATACAGCAAGAATACCCAAGGTTAAAGAAACAATATTGGGGCAGACATTTTTGGGGTATAGGTTTTGGATGTTGGAGTACAGGTAATATTACTGATAAAATGGTAAATGAATATTTAGAACATCATCGGAAATCCAGTAATGATAGTGATAATTTCATATTAGAGTGATCACATTTGATTTCGAACTGCTGACTTTAGTCAGATTTTATAACCTATGGACTTCTAGTCCATAGTGGTTAAGTTGACAATAAAAAGGCGCAAAAGAAACTACGTGCTTATGTAGAAAAACATGAGCAAACCATAAAAACAAAGGCAGAAATAATATTAAATCATTTTATTCCTAAAATAGTTACTACTAAAAAGCTCAAAGGAAAGGGGAAAGCTATGGTCATTACACAAAGTATTGCTTCTGCTATTCGTTATTACAGAGCTTTACAAAATATTTTAAGAGACAAAGGACAGCCTTTTAAAATTGCTATTGCTTTTTCTGGCACAAAAGAAGTAAATGGTATTGAGTATACAGAAGCTGAAATGAATGGTTTTGCTGAAAAAGACACTAAAGATAAATTTAACGAAGATGATTATAGAATTTTAGTGGTTGCCAATAAATATTTAACAGGGTTTGACCAACCTAAACTTTGCGCTATGTATGTTGATAAAAAACTACAAGGAGTATTAGCTGTTCAGGCGTTATCTCGTTTAAATAGGTCTGCTCTTAAATTGGGTAAAAAAACAGAAGATTTATTTGTTTTAGACTTTTTTAATTCTATAAATGATATTAAAACCGCTTTTGATCCTTTTTACACGGCTACTACTTTAAGTGAAGCCACGGATGTAAACGTTTTACATGAGTTGAAAGATGTTTTAGATGATATTGGTGTATACGAATGGCATGAAGTAGAAGATTTTAATGAAAAGTTCTTTAGTAAAGTAGACGCACAAGTACTGAGTCCTATTATTGAAAAAGCCTCAGAACGATTTATCAATGATTTAGATTTAGAAGATGATGAAAAGGCTGATTTTAAAATTAAAGCCAAACAGTTTGTTAAAATTTACGGACAAATGGCAGCGATTATTCCTTTTGAAATGATTATTTGGGAAAAACTATTTTGGTTTTTGAAATTCTTAATTCCTAAACTTCCTGTAAAATCTAATGACGAAGAACGTGTTGATGAGTTATTAGAATCTATAGATTTATCTACCTATGGTTTAGAGAGAGTACGTTTAAACGAAGCCATTGGCTTAGACGATTCTGAAAGTATTGTAGACCCTCAAAACCCGAACCCAAGAGGAGCACATAACACTGACGAAGAAAAAGATCCTTTAGATATTATTATTAAAAGTTTTAATGAGCGTTGGTTTCAAAATTGGGAAGCAACACCAGAAGATCAGCGTGTAAAATTGGTTACCCTAACCAAATCGATACAATCTCATCCAGATTTTCTATCTAAAGTTATGGAAAACACTGATGAACAGAATAAGGATTTAGCCTTTAAAAAAATATTAGAAGATGTAATGTCGAAACAACGAAAACAAGAATTAGATTTGTACAGATTATATGCTAAAGATGATACATTTTATAAAGCTTTTTTTGATACAATGAAACGACTCTCACTGAAATAATACTCCTATTTAAAATTAATTTTAACCTAAAAAAATCACAAAAAATTTATGACCTTCAATTTTAAAACGTATTTTTACAATGCTATTTATAGCTAAAATTTCACCCTTTGAGGTAATTATAAATTTTAGTTATGAGTAAAAATTCAAAATTAGTTGAAGAGTTCAATTTTCTTGATAAAATTGAACACAAAGAAGATATTACTAAAGAAAGAGTACTTATTTTCTTAAAAAGGATATTAAAAAGTGAGAAACTTTTAAGAGGTTTTTTCAACTCTAATATACCTTTAAATTATATAGATATACTTATTAAATGTGATCTATGGGAAGAGTTGTTTTCTAAGTATTTTTCTACTGATAGGTACTCTAATGAAGACTTCTTAAAAACCGTATTAAAACAAGGAAATCCTAACACGGTTATTAGGACTATTAAATTAAAACAAGCTTTTAATTACCCTAAGCATTGGAAATCTTTTCATTTATTAAAACATAGTAAAACAATAGCTTATAAAAGTTCTTACAGAGAATTTGAGTTTATCAAAAAAACGGAAGAATACTGGGGAAATTTAGAATCACAATACTTTAATAGGCTTGTGGAATATAATTTAGAAGACATTTTAATACAATTTACTTCGTATTATCAAAAGTTTAAAAACTATTCTAAAAAAACTCCAGATAACCGAGGAATAATAATTAGTCGTGAAGCAATATTAATTGAACTACTAGATGACTTATTAATTAGAATAAAGAAGAATAAACTATCTAATAACAAAGCAATTAGTTTTTATTCTAAAAGTGAATTTTCAGAAAAGCTGAAAAAGGAACTACCTCCAGTAAAACCTAATCTACATACCTTCCCAGAAGAACTCATATCTAAAGAAAAGAAAGAACTTAGAGAAATTATTGAATTCTATTTTAGTCAATACGATGAAAAATATCAAATAAACAAATATGTATCTGGATATGCTGAATTTGAATATATTGATGATTTAGAAGCTGAAATAACAACGAATAAGGAATACAAATATTATAGAAAGTCTTTAGAAAAAGGAGGTTATGAAGAAAATTATATCACCAATAATTTCATTGATAATTCTCCAAAAATAACAGAAATACAATCTAAACTGGAATTCTGGGATAAAGAAATTGAATTAAAAATTCAATCATCATTACATCATTTCAAATTTTACAATGTTCCTAACACAATTAATTACAAAGAAAATAAAGTAGAATTGTATAGGGCTTTATATGTGTTACATACTTTCTCTGCCATGTTATTTCCTCAAGGTAGAATATTTACTCCAGAAGGAACTTTTAAACGAGAAATCAAAAAAGATTTTTCGAACACATTTAACACTGAACATATTTCTTGCTTTACAAAAGAGGAATTAACTAAAAAGATTGTAACTTATTTCAATTATTCCTTAATAGAAGCAGAAGCGATAATAAATTTTTTATTAGTAGATCTTAATAATTCTAAAACCAAAAAAGCGAATATCAAAACACACCCATTTATTAAAATTGGAGATACTATATTTTGGATGTCTTCTTTTTTAAAAGACATTAAGTGGGAGACAACATTGTACAGAAGGCTATGGTTAGATAAAGAGATTAATCATAATACAATTTCAGATGATACTGAAAAATCGATATCTAATTCTTTTAAAGAAGCTGGATTTAATACAATATCTAGTTATGAATATACCTTTCAAAACCTAAGGGGAGAAATAGATTGTATTGCTTTTAAAAATAACACCTTATTTATTATTGAATTAAAAAACACATATATCGTCGAGGATATGTTAAAAACTAAAAATTATGAAAATAAAAAATTTAGCCAAAAGGCTTCTAGTCAATTGCATTTAGCTGAAGAATATATTATTAATAATTTTGACGAATTTTCAAAAAAGGAGAATTTAGATATTAATATCTCTTTAGAAGAATTGACCATACAAAAGTTAATTGTCTCTAATTCTTTTCAAGCAGACAACCTCATATTTAATAAAGATATTTTAAAAGTAAGTTTATTTGAATTGATTGTTATTTTAAAGAATGATTTAGATAACGTATTGATAAGCAAAATGGGAGGAGTATTATTTCCAAATATGCCAGAAATACCTTTGGACTGGATGAACAATTTCACCAATAGAAATTCACTAAATAATAAACAAAACCTAAAGGAAGTAACTAAAGAGTCTACTGAGTTATGGAAAAACAAAAAAGAATGTATGCCTAATGATATTATAGAAGCTGTTGTAAAAAATAAAGTTTTCAAAAATTTAGAGGAAAACTCTCATTATCCAATCGAAAGAATCGAATTAAAAGGGTTTAATCCTGATTTAAAATATTTGAGCTGAAAAATATAAACTTGTAAGTCTTATAGTTATGCTATTTCAAATAAAATCAAGGGGTTTTAAACCCCTTGTTAAGATTTTTATGCGAAATTATAGTTCAAAAACTGTATGATATGCTGGTATTAAAACTTATTTACATTCTAATAAATTAGATAGGTTTGTAGTAGAGGTAAACAAGGGTTACAAAACTCTATATAATTGCACATAGTAGTCCAGTAGATTGAGCTCAAAGGCGAGTAATATTTATATCTACTAATTTTACTGAAAATCAATTAATTTTTTACCATAATTTAGTTTTTCTTTAGTATAATTGGTTTTACAATATCTAATATTTTACCCCATTGAGAATTATTTTTCTTAGGCGTGTTTGATTTATTTGTTTTTCTCACGTTACTAGTTTCAGAAATATCATACGTAAGCGATTGACATTTTTCTATTCTAAAACTCCCTTCATAATAGGGACCCAAAATTGTTCTCAGATTATTTTTATATAATTCAAACTGATAAGTTCCTTCAGGTAAATCAAAAAAACAAGCATTTTGATTTGGATTAGTGGTTGTTTTTCGTGTAATTTTATTATTAATTCCTTTTAAAAATATTCCATAAAGAAAATTAGAGGTATTAGAAAAACAATAGTCTCCTGTTTTTAGAGTTTGACATTTTTTATTCGTTGAACGCGAATCATTTTCTTTTTCCATATTACTCACCCTTTCTCCTTCTGATAATCTTATAGGCTTATAAAATCCAGTATCTTTAAGTATCAATTTCAAATGATTATCAATAGGAATGTTTCTTAAAGCAGCTGCAAAATGAAAGCCTGTTTGAGTATCAATAACTTTAATTCGTATTCGAAGCGAATGAATAGTAGCATCAACAGTACCAATTATAATAGCGTCTGCTGCATGAATCATTCCTACTTTTTTAGCAGTTTTTGGATCAATTAACCCGCTTTCTAAATTAAGATCATGTTCTTTTGTTATAGCATTAAGATTTTCTCTATTAATTAGTTGCATTCCATCACTTGCGTTTGTAAAATGAATAGAAAAATCACTTCTTAAGTAATCACCAAGGGCGTTTGTTTTTTTTAAACTATTGGTAAAGTCCCATACAGCTACTTTTATTTTCTTTTTTTTCTTGATACGTGAAGCAAGTTCTTGCGACATAGAAATAAGTGCTTTGTCATAGTTGGTGTATTCTTGTGCATATGAGGTAAAAGATAAACAAAAGGTAATTAAAAGTGTAACGAGGTTAATTGATGTTTTTTTCATAAAGAAAATTTATTGATAGTAGTATTTTTTGCTGATAATTCGGTAGAACCATACCCAGCAATTGTATTAGAATAAGAGTCAATTATTTCTCCTGTAATAGTAGAAATAATTGAATACTCAATGTACATTTTACAAGTGATTTTTCCTTGTAATATAGGATTAGGTAAAAAAGAATACTTGGTGTTTCCTATGCATATATATTGGGAGCTATTTTTGTTTAATTCTTTTAAAAAACGAATACCTCTATTTTTTAAAGAAGTTATTTTCTCTTTATCTATTTTAGGGAGTTTACTATAGTGAATCGTATATTGATTTTTAAACTCTTTTTTTATGTGATTCGAAAAATCAATATCCATTTTATCAACAGAATCAAAAAAATAGACACTCATGGTATTGTTTTTTTTAGCTTTTGGGGAAAGTTTTTTAGATTCAGAATTAGTAGAAATAGGTTCATCCAATTTTATTGGAGTAGTCGTTTTTAATGGCGATATATATTTTGAAGTGTTTTTTTGTTCCAGAAAATATCGCTCAATAACTTCTCCTGTAATTGGATATAATATTTCTTTAGTGATAGGATGTGTACCTCCTTGATTATAAAATTTAAAAGGTTGCTCATTCTTATTTGATGTATACCAAATTATAGGTTGATTGTCTTTAGAAAAAAAACGAGTATCTTTTGTTGGATATATTTGTCTAAAGTCATTATTAATTTCTACACCTCCCATATTAATAGTTGTGTTTCCTTTTGACCTAAAAAAGTAGAATCCAGATACACAAAGAATAACAACTAAAGCAACAATAGTAATAATAACAATATGATAAGATTTAGATGAATGATGTAATTTACTATTTGCTTTTAATTGATCTGATTGTTGTACTATTTGATTTTTTTTGTTTGTCTCAGGCTCAATTATTTTATATGGAATGTTATTATCTACATACTCTCTTGAAGGTTTGTGTATTTCGAAATGATTAATTGCATCCTTGATAGAAGTAAATGTTTGTTGCTTTGAATAATTAATGAGTATAATTAAATTATCATCATTAGGATTTTGTAGTTTTCCTTTATCAAGGATGTAGTAATTATAATAATTTGTTAGTGTTTTACCGCTAATAGCAGTTTTATCTTTCTCTCTTTTGTCGCTATCAAGAAATTTTAGATCATTAATTATTTTCTCAGCAATTTTGCTTGGTTTATTAGAAACTTCATACTTCTTATATGCTGTTATAAACACATCACCGATGAGTAAATAGATATTTTCTTTAGTCATTTTCATGGTAGTTTCTTGTGGGGACTCCATTTCTTCATATTTCTTAAGAAACACAAAAGGAACTTTCGTCCTTAATATTACTCATTTCTTTTCATTTCTAAAAAAATAACTCCAGAAATCTAAGGACATAGTTTGAATTTGACATGTACGTTTGTATCAGAAATATTTCAAAAACTAGTTTAAGTTTTTCTTAGTACAAAGAGAAACTGTGTACACAAAAAGTGTTGATTGTACAACTTCACTTTAAAAGAGAAAGTAGAAAAGATGTATGTACCCTTAGGTACACGGAAGCAATACTGACTTCCACTTTCTCGCTCGCTTCCATTAATAAATGTTTAACCCTGATTCAAAGAATAAATGAATCAGAAAAATTTTTACAAATGGAAAAAATAAAATTCATTCTAATAATAGCAGTCATTATAGTTTCTCTAACATCATGTACAGAACAAGATGAGCAAATACAGAACAAAACCGAAATACAAGCAACAGGAGGAGAGGTTGACGATCCAGTAGAACCAGATAGAGATTAATTGTAATAAAATAAAGGTTCTCTTTTTAATAGAAGAGAACCTTTTATATTACCAGATAAATTCTATTTTTATACCAAACTACCTCCGTGAAAAAAATATATACTGTATATGTGTTTTTTGCCATGTTTATCTTAAACGGACAAAAAACAAAAGGCATACATGAATTACTCAAACCGATAGATTCTTTATATCAAAAAGCAATCAATACGAATAACGACTCGCTAAAAAATAAAGCGTTAAAACAATATATGAAAGTGTATTATCGGAATGAACAATGGGATTCACTTCAGAAAGTACGATTAGAACATTTAACGTTAACGTATCTATCTAAAGATACGATATCGCGAGGGCGAAATTATGAATATGCAGCAGCATATTATAAAAAGACACAAAACATAGATAGCGTATTTTATTATTATAATAAAAGTTATGATTTATATGAAAGTATTGGAGACTCTTTAGATGCAGGATATGTATTACTAAACATGGCTATTCTTCAAAAAAATGCGAGAGATTATTCCGGGGCAGAATACAAATCACTTAAGGCAAAAATGTATTTAAAAGGTAGAGTGAAACCTCGAATACTTGCTTCAGTATATAATAATATAGCTGTGGTAAATGGTTATTTAAAAAAATATGATAGCGCTCTTAAATATCATCTTAAAACATTAGAATTAAGAAAAGAAGAGGTGAAAGATTCTACATACATAATTCACTCTTTTAATAATATTGGCGATTTTTATATAAGTCAAAAGAAATACAAACAAGCTTTAGATTATTTAGAACAAGCAATGTCGTATAAAAATGTCCTAAAAGAAGAATCAAAACTACATGCTATTGTATTAGATAATTATTCTTATGCCCGTTTTAAATTAGGAGATATAAAAGGTGTAAAAGAGGGGTTATTACGCTCACTTAACATTAAAAAAGATAAAGGAGATATGTATGGAGTAGCCAATACATATTTACATTTAGCAGAATATTTTAAGGAGAATAAGCAAAAGAACAAAGCGATCTTAAATGCAGAAGAAGGTAAAAAGATAGCGAAGGCAAGTAAAAATTTTCAAGGGTATATAAAGCTAATGATTTTTTTAGGAAATATATACGACGGGAAGAAATCAAAACAGACTTTTAATACGTTAGATTATGTTCGTGATAGTTTGGAACTCATAGATAAAAAACAAAGAGATTCTTTTGCTACAATTGAACTTAGCGTACTAGAAAAACAACAAATAATTAAAAGCAAAAACACGATAATTAAGAGCAGGTATTATATAATATTAATGCTTATAGGTTTATTATCATTAGGTGTTATTATGTACATCTTTTATGTTAAAAAAAATGAAAAGGAAATAGAAATAATTGAAGGTAAACTATCTGAAGTAGCATTAGATAATATGAACGATGTTGATGATAGGTTTCATATTTTTCATGAGGAATTGATAAATAAATACAAAAAAAATGGTGTTACAGAAGTTATGTTTGAATATTGGGTTTTAAGAGGTCAACGCAAGACTATAGAGCAAATAGCTGAAAGATTACATAAAACTGTTAATGCAATAAAAGGAAGGAGAAAGAGATTGATAAAAGTTCTTAAAAAAGCTACAGGAAAAGTAGATGTACCAAAATCATTTCTCGTTGATTTATATGATAAAGAACTACAACAATTTTTAAAAAAAGAATCAAAAAAAAGGAAAGAGAGTCCAGAATAATCTAACATGTACCCATAGGTGGGTGTATTTTAAAAGCCTAGATAAAATAGCGATTTAGAGAGTTCTTTTTTATCATGAATATTTGTAATGTTGAATATCAATTAACCAAATCTCATGAAAAAAAAACTACTATTTTATGTGTTATTTTATTGTTGTTTGCAGAATGTTTTTAGTCAAAACATGACTAAAGAGCAGCTCACGAATGATATTTATAATGTATTATATGGAAACAATTCTAAACCAGATGATTATCCAGCTTCCAGTAATCCTTCAACCTTTATAGACCTACAAGAAGGAAGTAATTTTGAAAAAAGGGCAAAGCTCCTTAGTAACTTGGAATTTGAAGACGGTATTTCTGTACTAACCAGAGATAACCCAATCTTTAGAAAGAACCAGATACCATATCATGCTAGTATTATTAAAGCGCTTATTGAAGCATGGAATATACCATTAGTTACAAATGGTGTTTCTCTTCCGTATTCAGATGTTAACTCATCAACAATATATTATGAACATATTCTTACAGCTTATACTATTGGCATGCTTACTAATACTTCGCGGTTGAGACCCGAAGAAGGTTTGAATTATAATGATGCTTTATTTTACATAACCGTTCTGAGTAATTCAGGATATCCAAAACCAAGTCAATCTGACTTAAAAAAGGCTAAAAATTATTTCATTCCAAATAATTATACAGCAGAAAATCTCAGTTTATTTAGAGGGATGGAGCAAGGTGTTTTTAATCACTATGCAAAAAATAGTTTTGTGATTTCAGATAGAAAAATGAGTTTAAACTTTTCACACTTCTACAGTACTCAACTTGTAGAATTACCAGATGGCTATTTTCCAATACAACCTCTTGGTCGTGGTTGGACGCATACCTATAACTCATACATCATAAGAGAAGAGAATGTTATTGGGAGTGATGATATTTATAATATTGTATGGTCTGACGGTACTATTCATGTATATAACGAAGATGAAGAAAAATACATAAGCATGGGAGTATATGATGAATTTGATGAGCGTTCATCCACTGAAATTCGCATTACCAAAAAAGATCAAACTCGCTACAGATTTAAAAAACTTGATTCAGATAGACCAATTTATTATCTCATAGAAATAGAAGATGCTAATGGAAACGAAATCAATATAGATTATGAGTCTGCTGAAGAGAAAGATACAAAAAGGATAGCTTCAGTAGAAGCTCCATCAGGTAAAAAATTAGTGTTTAAATATGAAAAAAATACAGATTTAATAGAGCGAATTACTGACCCAATAGGAAGGAAGTTGTTTTTTGAATATTCAGATTTATGGCGTGGATATAGTAATACTCTCGTTAGGTTTGAAGATGCAAAAGGAAATGATACCAAATATGAATATTATACCGATAGGGATACTCGCAGATATTATCTTAAAACAGTTGATTTACCTAGAGGAAATAAGATAGAAGCAGTATATGATAATGATAATAATGGAAAACTAAGAAGTTATACGGTAAATGAGAATAAACCTATAGAAATAGAGATCAAATTTGAGTATGACTCTTCTGAACCAATTAAATCAACCGTGAAGGTTCCTATGCCAGAGGGAGGTACTCAAAAACAGGAATATAGTTACAACCAGCAAGGTGTTTTAACAAAGTTTAAAAATGATACGGATGATATAAAAATAGCCTATCCTACATCCAATAATAGTCTTACGCCTTTTCTTCCAACCCATACAAGTACTAATGGACTGGAGATAGATTATAATTATGATCGTAGGGGAAATTTAGAGAAAATTGATGTTGAAAACGGCAAATCAGTTAAACGCTATAAATACAATAGAGATAATAGTGTAACAGAATATATGGATCCAGAAGGAAACAAGACGAAGTTTTCTTATGATAGTAGTGAAAACCTAACGGAAATAGAAGATGCTTATGGAAACTTTATTAGTTTTACATATGATAAATATGGACAATTACTCTCAGTAACAAATCAAGAAGGCATTACTATTGATTATACCTATGAAAATGATGGAGCAGTTTCGTCTATTACTGCACCAGAGGGAATCTCTGCTACTTTTGATTATGATGAAATAAATCGGTTATTAAAAAAGAGAGCGAATGGTTTAACTACCCGTTATACCTATGACAAAAACGATAATATTACTTCATTTACCAATATGGGTGGTTATGTAACAGGGTATGATTATGATAAAAATGACAATCTTACTGATATAACCAATGCAAAAGGGGTAAAAACAACTTTTACATATAACAGCAAAGACCAAGTAACTAATGAAATTTTCGGAAGCCTAGAAACAAAATATCGTTATAATGATGATGGCTCTTTGGAGAAAACAACTAAACCTTCAAATGATCGAATCAGTTACAAATACGATAATGAGGGGCGTCTCAAAGAGACAGGAACCATAACCGATATTGATTATAACAATCGAAACCTTATAGAAAGCTTAACAAATAATACTGGGAAAGTTGCTTTTAAGTATGACAAATTAAACAGATTAGAAAGAGTAACTACTGTTCATGGTTATAGGATAGAATATGATTATGAAAAAACAGGGGTAATTGAAGAGATTGAATACCCAACTATTAACGGACTTGAATTTAAAGTTGATTATAGTTACGATAAAAAAAATAGAGTTTCTAGGGTTAAATTAGACACAAATGATGGTAATAATGGTTTTTATATTGCAGAATATCAATACTATGATGATGATCGTATAAAATACATCAATTTAGGTAATGAGATTCGTATTGTTTATTCTTATGATAAGGCAGGAAGACATCGTTTTATAAAACATGAAAATAGAACAACCGATGCTGTTTTATATACAGGTGCACATACTTTAGATAACAGAGGAAACATTATAAAAAGTAATGATTACTTTACACCAATACCTCCAGGATATATTCCAGGGAATTCTCCTAATTCTAATTCAAATAATAGTTATTCCTATAATGATACTAATCATCTATTAACAGCAAAAGGAACTTCACATACAATTGATGATGATGGAAATACTACAAAAATCGGCGATAATATTTCTGTAAACTATGATGTAGATGATCGATTAACAGACTATAAAGATGTTGACAAAAACTTTGAATTTAACTATAATCCATACAACCAACGAGTAGAAAGAATAGTTGATGAAATAACCACTAAATACATCAGAGATGTCAGGTTAGATAACATACTTGTTGAGTTAGATGAAAATAACAATCCAAAATACTATTACTTATACAGTCCATCAGGAATGTTATTAGCACGAATACAACCTAGTGGAGAAATTAATTATTTTCATGGAGATATTCGAGGAAGTGTAGTAATGATAACTGATGAAAATGCAGAAGTAACACATCAATATCGTTATGATGATTTTGGAAGTGTCACTAGAACGTATGAACCAAATAACGATTTCAATCAGTTTCGTTATGTAGGTATCTATGGTGTCGAATATGATACTAAAGATTTGTATTATATGCGTGCTAGATATTACAAACCTAGTGTTGGTAGATTCTTAACCCAAGACCCTGTATGGTCAACTAATCTGTATCCTTATGCGGATAATAATCCGATTAGTAGGATTGATCCTTTGGGAGAAACTGCTTTAGATGTAGTTTTAGACAGTTATGAAAGTTATACAGATTGGGCTAATACTTTTAATGAATCTTTAATTAAGGGTTATAATCAAGGTAGTTCTCTTCAGGGATATAACCCAACTGAAGTAGGTAATTTATTTTCAGGGGGATTAGGTTATGCTGTGGGTGCTAGTGGTTGGGTTGTAGGTGTGGCGGAAATAGGCATAGTTATTAAAGGGTTTATTGCTGCAAATAGAAGCGTAAATTTTTTAAAGGCTACAGTACCTAAGTCATCCGAATTAATTGAAATTGCACTAAGACAAGGATGGAAGCCATTTCAAACAGCTACTGGACCTCTTAAGTTTATTGATGAAAACGGTGTGGCAAGAATTATTATTAAAAAAGGGAGTTCTAGAGCTCCAGGATCAAATTTTCCTCATGCGACTTTTAGAAACTCAGCTGGAAACACAATTGATATCTATGGTAATGCAGTGTTTAATAGGAGTATAGGGAATCATACTCCTATAATTTTAGATTAATATGCAATATTTTGAAATAGAAAATTTAAACAAAGTATATCTTGAAGATAGTCATTTGTTAGATGTAAAAATGCATAATGAATGTATTGTTTTTAAAATAGATTTTGTGCTAAAATCTAAAAATAAGTTCTATTATTCCCCTCCAAGGGAAGGTGAAATGTATAGTTATAAAGAAGGGGAATTAGTTTTTAAAGATGTAAAAAAATATAACTGGATTTCAAATAATCTTTTAAATGCAAAATGTGAGGACATGGATGGTAAAGTTAGTTTTGGCAATATTGATGAATTAAAAATAGAAAACAACCATGCCTATATTAATGGTTCATTTGGAGAACTTGAAATATATTATGAATCTATTAAAATAAATTATTATGAGAGCAATAATTAAATATTTGTTAATAGCAATCAGTTTCACAGCAAACGCACAATTAGTACAAGAAATAACAGACTACGAATATGATAATCTAAACCGTTTGGTAAAGGTTGTTTTTAATGATGGAGACACTAAAGAGTACGTTTACGACAACCTAGGAAATCGTATCCAAATTAACATGGAAACACTCAGTATAGATGCTGAAACCTTAAAAAATACTATTACAGTCTATCCAAACCCAACAAACCAATTCATTAATATTAATCTACCCGAAACAATTATCAATCAAAAAGTTGATATAATCATTTATAATATTAACGGGAGAGAGTTAAAAACAAATAAGCGACAAATAGAAAGCACCACATTTTCATTAGATGTCGGTGCTTTTTCTAATGGCGTGTATCTCTTAAGAATTGTTCGAGATAAAGAACAATTTTCTCAACTCTTTATTAAAAAATAATCTTAAAGACATATAACGAGTATTACTTTCCTATAGAGTCATAAACCCATTAATACTAATGGGATATGGTATAACTATGCTTAAAAACAAACTAATTATTAACCTTTAAAACTAAATAAACATGAGTCAATTTATTCAATATGGAATGTATGCCATATACGCTATTATTATCTTTATTATTTTAAGAAACTTATTTAGCTCATCAATAAAACAATATCATTCAAATTGGAATACTTTTATTGAAGGTTTTCAATTTTCCACAAAAGAATTTTACACACTCTTAGAAGAAGAGGTAAAAAAGAATGGACTTAAAGGTATAGAATTTAGTACAGTATTATTAGATACATCATATATGTTTTCCGGTCAAAGACTTTATTTGCGTATTGAATGGAAACATCTTCAATATGATATTTGTCTTGCTACAGTAGGGAAAGGAAATATATTTATTTCTTGGTGGTTATTAAATTGTGACTCCTTAGGGAAAATATTAGTCTCTAAAATACCCTTTATAGGAGAGCGGTTGGCGCTAAAACTGTATCCTGTTACGTATTACACTATAGATACTTCAAGCATTTTTATGTGTATTATTCAATCATCAGTTTTAAAAGTTGTTGATGATATTACTAATGATAAAGGAGTACGAGCCTTAATAGAAAACGAAAGAAAGCCAATACTGAATAACATCTTTAAAAGATGATATATAATAATATTATTAACCAACTAAAATCAATTTAAAATGAAAAAACAATTTATTTTTAAAACAATTAGTCTTGTTATACTAATTGTAGGAGCAGTTTGCATTATTTCTTGTGATAATAAAGAAATAGAAGTAGTCGAAACATCTCAAGTTGAGAAAAATTTAACCCAAGAAAAAGCAGAAGAGATTATTAATGCCTACCATGAATATGGGAAAAATGTATTTCTAGATTGGAGAAGTAGAAATAAAACAGAATTTCCTAATAGTGCTTTTGAAAATCAAGAATTTTCTGAGTACTTGAGGAAAAACATGCTAGAAGAAGCTTCTTCAGGAACCGGATTTCTATATGACTTAGATGTATCATTTCAATCACTAGAAGAAGTAGGTGAAAACTTAATCGTACCTGTTTTAGTAACTACACGTACAGCGTTCGTCTTAAAACCTAATATGATAGTAGATTTTTTAGAAAATGATGAAATTATAGAGAGTTCAGGTATCTTCAAGTATTTTTATGTATTCGATAAAGAATCTCATAAAATTAAAAACGTATATGTTCCCTTACCAAATTATGCACCCAACAGTAAAACATTTTCAGAATCTGATATAGAAAGAATGTTTCTTTTGTGGAAAGAAGACAGACTAATTCAAAAGAAAAAAGAGCTTGGAGGGTTAGACGAAATCACAAAGGAATATTTAGAGGGAGAAATAACTCAAGAAGAAGCTATTGAAAGAGGGCATCTTTTACAAAAGCAAACGAATTATTCTAAGAAAAACCCTAGATCATATAACGCTCAAGATGCTGTCGATTATGCTTTAAACTATGTATACAACTATAATACTTCATTTACTAGTTATGGTAATGATTGTACAAACTTCATATCTCAATGTCTCCTTACAGGAGGTTTTTCTTTTGTAGATGGAAGTTCTACGTCTTGCAAAACATGGTGGTATGATAATAATGGAACATCTACAACGTCTGATGATACTGCTAGCCAAACTTGGTCGACAGCTAATGGATTAAAAAGATATCTATCATATTGTAATACAGCTACTCTTGTTTATGATTATGATGATGCAAGGTACGGATCACCTGCTAATTCACAAAAAGGAGACATTAGTTTTTGGGATTTTGATAATGATGGAGTTTATACTCATGCAACTATAATAACGTATGCTTGGCAATGGAATTGGCAATCGAGTCGTGATGTTCGTTTTACATATCATACAAACGACAGAAAGAATATTAAAATTTCTAATAGTGCTCTGGATGGGCTTCCTGATTGGAATCCAGTTTTTGTTAGGATATAAATATTTTAATTTAAAACTATGAATTTATCATCAAGTGAACAAAACACACTTGCTTTTTATCAATGGGAGTATCGACATCGTGGTTATTATCATTTCGATACTCCTATTAACATAGAACCTCCATATATGCCCTTTAGATATTCTTCTTACAGAGAGTATGAAGGGATTGATGACGGTAGGGTTCCGAATATTTTTCAACGAATTGGTGATTTTTTTTCGCTAAAAGAAGAAGAATTAAAAGAAAAAAAGGAAGAAGAATACACTCCTCAATTTCTAAGTTATAACGACAATATAGAACTTGTAGGAATAACAATAAACTTTCCTGATAAAACGATTATTTCATCACTAAGAAATATTGAATTTCTCAATATGCTTTCGTATAGTGAATATCCAATTTCGTTTGAAATAATAGGAACTTCTGAAAACATTACACTTCAAATAATAACGAGTAAATATGATAGAGAACGAATAGTTACCCAACTCCGTGCATATTTCGCTAAAGTCATTATTCAAGAAAATGATAATATCGATTTCGGTTTTAATTTGAATGAAGATATAGCTATTGCAGATTTTGGACTCAACGATGAATTCATGAGACCTATTACTTTTAATAGTTCCTCACATATTGATCCTTTAACTTCTGTTATCGCTATAATGGATTCGTTATACGGAAATGACAGAATTGTTCTTCAAATTATCTTTAAAGGAATAACATCACCTTTAGCAAAAGATATTCATTACGCGGTAAGTGACGGACAAGGAGGTTCATTTTTTAGTGATGCTCCAGAAATGCCTGTTTGTGCTAAAGCAAAAACGGCTTCACCACTTTTTAGTGTAGTATTCCGTATAGCAACACAAGGAAAAGATAATTATAGAAGTCAATATTTAGCACAAGAAGTGTCAAGGAGTATTACACAAGTATCACATTCGGAATACAATTCATTGATACCGCTTTCTAATGAAGGATATAGCTATGATTTTCATGAGTATAATCTTCATCACAGAACAAGTAATCGTCTTGGATTTATTCTTAATTCACAAGAATTATCCACTTTTGTTCATTATCCAAATGAAACAGTTAATTCATCAAAACTTGGATTTGGAAATATAAAAACGAAACTATTACCACAAGAAACAATTGCTCAAAAATATGTCTTAGGAATAAATGAACATAATGGTAAAAAACAAGAAGTTTGTCTAAATGACCAAATGAAACTTCGTCATACGCATATTATAGGAGTAACAGGAGTTGGAAAATCGACTTTAATTGCGAATATGATTATTGATGATATGAAAAAAGGGAATGGATGTGCGTTATTTGATCCGCATGGAGATATAGTAGACGACATACTCTTACGTATTCCTGAGCATAGAAAAGACGATGTTATTATCATTGATCCATCAGATACCGATTTTCCTATTGGTTTCAATCTTCTCCATGCAACAACGGAATCTGAGAAGGTAGTTTTGAATTCAGATTTGGTGTCGGCATTCCGAAATCAATCAACTGCATGGGGTGATAAGATGACCTCAGTTTTAACGAATGCAGTAAATGCTTTTTTAGAAAGTACACAAGGAGGAACTATTATCGAATTAAAACGTTTTCTCATTGAAGATTCTTTTAGAAAGGAATTCTTACAAAACGTTAACGATCCTTCCATCCATTATTATTGGAATAACGAATATCCAATGGTTAAAAAGGGGATTGCACCTTTATTAACACGAATTGATATTTTTTTGAATTCAAAAGTTATTCGATACATGTTGGCTCAAAAGCAAGGAATTGATTTTAGAACCTGCATTGAAGAAAAGAAAATAGTTTTAATTAAGCTTTCACAAGGATTAATAGGGGAGCAGAATAGTTTTTTATTGGCATCATTGTTTATCGCAAAGTTTAATCAGGTAGCAATGGGGAGACAATCAATTCATAAGTCACAGCGTCATCCCTATTATATATATTGTGATGAATTCCAAAATTATATTACAGATTCTATTCAGTCTATACTATCTGGAGCAAGAAAATATGGGTTAGGACTTGTCTTGGTACATCAAGAACTTGCTCAAATTCAAGATTCAAAAATTCTCAATTCGGTTATTTCAAATCCATTTACAAGAATATGTTTTAGACTTGGTGACGATGATGCTAAACGATTAGCTACTGGTTTTTCATATTTTGAACCGATGGATTTTCAAAGTCTAGATATTGGAGAAACAATAAGTCGAATTGGTGGAAATCAAAATGATTGTAATGTTAATACATCAAACTTAATAAAGCCAAGGAGTAATGCAAACTTAATTGAATCACATATTATTGAATCTGTTCGAAAAAAGTATGCTACCCCAGTAAAAGAAATTGAAAAACTTCTTCATTCATTGTTACCAAAAACGAATGTTGAAGTATCAAAAATAAAGCAACCTATTCCTAAAGTAAAAGAGGAATTAGAAATCCCAAAGGAGCTTCCAATACAAGAGTTAAAAGAGAAAGAGAATTCTACTGAGAAGATAATAAGTAATAGTAATATAGAAAAAGAGAAAGAAGAGTATCTAAAAGACGTTACGGAAAAAGAAACAATACGAAAACATCGATATTTACAAAATCATGTTAAAACTATTGCTATTCAAAGAGGATATAAGGGGGTATTAGAAGAAAAGACTAAAAGTGGTGGGAGAGTAGATATTTCTCTTTTAAAAGAGAGAATAAGAATTGCTGTTGAGGTCTCTGTTACAAATACGATTGACTATGAGGTTGGTAATATTATTAAATGCATTGAAGACGGATATACTCATATTTGTATGCTATCTGAAAGCCTTATCCACCTTAAAAACATTAAGAAGAGATCACAGAAACAGCTTAATAAAAAACAACTAGCACAAGTAACATATTTAACACCTCTTGAATTTCCAAATTATTTAGACGCTCTTAACTCAAAAGAGAAGAAAGTAGTAAAACGTGTACGAGGATATAGAGTAAAATCTAATCATATTGATATACAAAGAAAAGATGCTGATGAAAAGGGAAAAACGATAAAAGATGTTGTTTTACAGTCTCTTAAAAATAAAAAAAAGAAGTAAAAAGTCAACACACCACTTGCACGTTAAGAGTGTGAAACGTAGGTTAGCTGTAGGACACAAAAACACTTATAACATGGAAATATCTAAAAAAGTAGGCATTTGGGTACGAGTATCTTCACAAATGTCAGTAGATAAGGATAATCATATCTATCATGAAGCTAGAGCAAGAGAATTTATAAAATTTAGAGGATGGGAAGTAACAGAAGTGTATCGTTTAGAGGCACTTTCAGGAAGTTCTATTATGGATTACTCAGAAACTAAACGGATGTTAAAAGATATCGATTCTGGACGAATTTCGGGATTGGTTTTTAATAAAATAGCGCGATTAGCTCGTAATACAAAAGAATTAATAGAGATTGCAGACATCTTCAGTCAAAAAAATGCAGATTTAATATCGATGGATATGTCTATTGATACTTCTACACCTATAGGAAGACATTTTTATAGAACAATGAGTTCTATGGCTGAATTTGAATTAGAAACAATTAAGGATAGAATTATAGGTAATGTAATTAGTAGGGCTAAAGTAGGACGTCATATTGGAGGACAAGCTCCTTTTGGGTTTACGTATGAAAATAAAAAATTGAAACCAGATAAAGATGAAGCTCCTATACTAAAGTTAATGTTTGAATTGTTTGTAGAACATAAAAGAAAAAAGACAGTAGCACGTATTCTAAATGAACGAGGATATCGAACTAAACAAGGAAATAAATTTACAGATGCTACCGTAAGAAGACTTCTTGAAGAACCAGTAGCAAAAGGGGTACATATTATGAACCGTAGAAAAAGTAAATCTACAAAACTTAAGCCCAGAGAGGAATGGTTTTTTCATGAAGTAGAACCAGTTATAGATGAAGAGTTATGGCAAAGAGTAAACAGTATTATTAAAACACAAAAAATAAGTAAGCCATTAAACTTAAAAGTGAAGTTATTTACGGGATATGTTTTTTGTAGTTGTGGAGGAAGAATGTATAGAAAAACAGGAAGTCCTAATTATACATGTAAACTTAAGTGTGATAATAAAATTCATCATGAAGACCTAGAAGAAGTTTTTAGAAGTGAGCTATCTAATTATACTATTTCTGAAAATAGCGTTAACGAGTACCTAGGTAAATTAAATAGAACAATCGAAGAAAAAGAAACTGAACTTAATCAGCTTACAAGGAAAAAACACACCCTTAATACAAAAATAGAAAAGTTAATAGATCTTCATCTAGAAGGGCAAATTGAAACAAAAGCTTTCAATAGTTATCACTCAGAACCTTATGAACAATTGATACAAGTACAAAATACGATTGCAGAACTTGAAACAGAATTATTAAGTTATAAAACAAATGTTACATCATCACGTTCTGTTATTGAAGAGGCAAGGAGTTTATATGAATATTGGGATTCTTTTGAAAGAACTCAGAAGAGAAATATTATTGAATCTACCGTTGAAAAGATCGTTATAGGTGAAGAAGACGTAGAAATAAATCTATATAAAATACTGCCAGACGGCTATATGCCTAGCTTTTTAGAAAACAAAGAAAATGGGCAACACATCCTGTAATGTGTATGGGAACCAATAGCGGAGAAGAAGAAACTTTTAAGCGTTTAATAACAGAAGTGTATCCTAACGGAATTGTCTCAATCGTTTCAGATACTTGGGATTTATGGAAAGTATTAACGGAATATCTTCCGAATTTAAAAGAAGAAGTATTAGCAAGAGATGGAAAAGTAGTAATTCGTCCAGATAGTGGTGATCCTGTAGATATTATTTGTGGAAATCCGAAAGGAAAATCAACTGAAGAGAAAAAAGGAGTCATAGAATTGCTTTGGGATATTTTTGGAGGAAAAACTAACGAGAAAGGTTTTAAAGAGCTAGATACGCATATTGGAGCTATTTATGGTGATAGTATAACGTTAGCTAGAGCTACTCAAATTTGTGAGCGTTTAAAACAAAAAGGATTCGCATCTACCAATGTTGTGTTAGGTATTGGTTCATTTACCTATCAATATAATACAAGAGATACGTTTGGTTTTGCAATGAAAGCGACTTACGGAGAAGTAAATGGAGAAGGAAGAGAAATCTTTAAAGATCCGATTACCGATGATGGAACTAAAAAATCAGCCAAAGGTCTAATTAAAATTGAAAAAGAAAACGGAGTTTATAAATTAGTAGACCAAGTTTCTTGGGAGGAAGAAAAGCAAGGAGAATTAAAAGAAGTTTTTAGAGATGGAAAACTTTTAATTGATGATAGTTTGGCGGAGATTCGAAAACGAGTTTAGTTTTTACTTAAGGTTTAAAATAAATAACTCCTAACGAAGAATATTCTGTTAGGAGTATTTTTTTATTAATTACAACTAATACTATCTTATTCTCTCTTTCTAATTTCTCAAGAAGAATTAATGAGCCATCTGAACTTATTTCTTCTGCTGAAAAATCAACAAAAATTGATTGATTCTTTCTGTAAAATAATGTATCTTGAGTCTTCAAATCTGGGTGTATTTTAAAAGTGATTTTTTTTAATGTAAGCACTTAAAAATAACACTTTACACTCAGTTTTATTTCTTTTCTATGAATTATTCGGGTTAATTAAGTATTCCTACATCAGAAAAAGTAGCATCTACGCTAATATCCTTCATTAACCACCAATTCGAAGAGCTTCCTGATGGTCTTCCTTCCCAATACATCATTTTATCACCTGTATCATTTATAAATAATAATTGCTCTGTACCATTCCCAAAATATATTCTGGCTCCTGCGCCAACACTATCAAATAAAGGACCTCCTGTTCCTGGAAATTCACTATTAGATTGCTTCCAAAGATTTGATATACTCTTATTTGCCAACTTAAGTATCTGTGAAAATTCACTTCCATTAGTAGAAAACAGCAGCGATCTTGTACTGAAATAACTGTCAAAAATCATAAAACTTTCAGGAAGCCTAACAGCAGCGTCAATACCATTTCCTGCAAAAAGGAAATTATTATTTTCTGAGAAAAAATTGTTGACTAGTAAAACTTCATTCTCATACGTACCGATTGGACCATCTGGAAGTACATTTTGATCTATTAGATTATGATTAAAGTTTAATATTTGCATTTTAAGACCGTCACCATTGAAAACAAAAACCACATCATTACTACTTCCGGTACTAAATTTTACAATTGCACCTACTTCTTCAAGGTCAGTTACTCCCATAGGTCCATTGGGGTCATTAAGATCAAATATACCTAATACTTCTGCTGCACTAACATTATAAAGTGCATACTTATTACCGGCTTTATTATATACAACAATTGTACTTGCTTTGATATTTCCTACTGCACCTATACCATCTTCAAAAAGATCAACAAGTCCCATATATGCTGCAGTGGGTAGCAAACCTTTAAGCTCACATTCTACTATATCATATTCTGTAGCCAAAGAAGTACCTACGATCTGATCAGGGGTTTCTATACTTCGTACTACATATGATAATGGCAATCCCGAAAGAATATCTGTGCTTTTAGCTAATTTATCTGCGATAGCTTCTACACTGCTTTCTCCTGCCAATTCAAAATTACCTTCTGCATCACCTCCATAGGCAATAACCTTAATCTTAAGGTCATTTAATGATTTAAAAGAACTAACCTCCAATTCTGCTTCTACATCTGCTCCAAAAGCTCTAAATGCTGTGCTTAAACTTGCTTGCATTTCCTCTCGGCTGGATGTAGATTCAATCAACATAAAAAATATTCTTCCAAAGGTAACTGATGATATAAAAGTTCCAGGATTATCAGGTTGAATAAAATTGTTCAACTGCTCTGGGGTAACGCTCTCATGAAAAATTTCATCGGTACTTGTAGGCAGATCAAAACTCATTGTATAATAAGACTGGTTAAGCTTAACCAACGTACGATTAAATACTTTCTCTGAACTAAAAGACATATCAGCAGATACCTTGGCACTAAACGTTTCCACATCGATTCCCAATTCTAAAGCCAACTGACTTTCTGACTCCACTTGTATAATATCTAATTGAAAATTAGCTGGAACTACATCTCCAGAATTAGAAATTATATTATTAATCGCATCCTGTATCGTACTTTTCTTTACTTCATCTACAGTAAAACTCGATTGTAAATTACCATTATTAAGATTATAAGAAATTGTTCCTCCGGCACGTTTAACCACAATAGGTGCTGGAGTAGAATCATCAAGTGTTTTTCCCTGTAACAGACTTCCCGGATAAATAACGTCAGCACTGGTGCCAAACAATTGAAACTGATCGTTTCCATCCAATACGCTAACCGTTTTGGTAGTACAAACAAATCGCTGTGTATCAGTTGAGCCATCTTCTTGCTTTACTTCTACATCATCATTTGAGGATGTCTCTGCTAAAATGTTTGTTTCTCTAGATTGCGGAAAAGACTCGAAACCCTCTCCTTGTTCTATTACTCCTGAAAATGTACTAAGGTTAAAACTTTCTGAACCTACTTTATCATCTTTATTACAAGATACTAGTAATCCTAAAAAAGTAAAAATAATTATTTTCTTTACTAAAGAATTAAAAACTTTATTTTTCATTGTTTATATATTTAAATGTTAAGTATTTTTTCTTTAAAAGGTTAATTATTATATCCTTTATTTATTTATTTAGGGGCTCATATCCTCTCCTTTCCATTTATCTGTTATTATTTTAGCTTCTTTACTTATATCCTTAAATCCGCAAGCAATTTAGTTTTTTTTAATATGTCTTTAATAATGTAACCTATCTCTTCCTCAGATGATGCTAGAATCCTTTTTAACACCAATAAAGATTAGTAAAATAATAAACATAAACCTATGAAATTGCTTGATTACAAAACAAAGAATATATAAGTTGTTTATATTTAGTTATAAAGTTAGAGTTATCCGATCAGAAGTATCTAAATTTTTTAAAGCAAGGTTTAGTTGGTAACCTTAAACACATAACTTTTTTAAACTAAAATATTAATTCAAACTGTTTTTTCTATACCTATAAGGTAATCTATAATTTTTTGACCAGGTTCAAGATTTAATTTTTTACGAAGACGATACCTTGCTGTTTTTAAACTTCCAGGAGAAACATTAAGAATGTTTGCCATTTCTTTAATATTAAGATTTAATCGTATTAGTGAACATATTTTAAGATCATTGGTTTTTAATTCTTTATGTTTTTGTTTTAATTTAAAATGAAAACCTTCTAAAGATTCTTCAAAGAATTCACGAAAATGTTCCCATTCTTTGTCAATGGAAATATTTTTTTTTCCAATTTTTACTATTTCTTTTACAATATCTTTTTGATCAAAAGTAGAAGAAGTTTTTTCGAGGCTCCTAGCAAGAAAAAATATTTGATTTATAATTTGATTTTTTTGCTCATAACTAAATGCATATGAGGTTATTTGTTTATTTTTAAAGTCTAATTTTTGTTTTAATTTTTCAGCTTTTTCCTTTTCTTTTTCTTTTTTTACTAGTTTATTAATTAATGGTTCTTGATAATTAAAAAGTTCTTTCTTTTTGTTAATTTTTTTTAAAAAAAAGTGTTTTTTTATATTAAGATAACATGTAATCATAATTAGAAAGAAAAGGAAAAGAGATAAATATTTATTTGGAATGTTTTTTACTTCATAAAAGGTACTTATAATTTCGTTTTTTGATTCTTTAATAGAAAGAGCATCTATATTTTTTGGAGTTAAATTAATAGATGAAAATAGATTTTTAATTGGAAAGGTGAACAACATTTTTCTAATAGTTTTATTTTTTTATTCATGCATTGTTTTTTTACGGGGGGTGAAAAACGTTATTTCAAATGTATTAATTAGAGTGAAAATGGTTAAAAAAAGAAGGGGGACAAAAGAGGGACTTACTTTTTAATAAGTCACAAAAAGTAACAGGTTAAGTTTATTTATTTATCAATTATTTGTAAATAATTGATTTGTAGGTTTTTGTTTTTTTTTAGTTTAAAAAAAATATTTCTGCTTAATTTTTTAGTATTTTATTTTAATATGAATTACTTAATGTTGTAAAATAATCTCAGATAAAAGTGTGTAAAATAAAACCTAATCCTTTTAACATTTGTTTATGTTAAAAGTGACTTTTTATAGACTTTGTATTTCTTTTTGTATACGTGTTTTTTTTTAAAAAAAACAAGCTTCTTGTAATATTGTAGTTGTAATAATTAATGACAGAATTAAGTGTTTTAATTAATGTTTTCAAATTTGTATAAATATTTGACACTTGATCTTTTTTACAAAAAAGTTAAAGTGTTTTTAATTGAAAAAGATTAAATACTTAATAAAACTATAAAGAAGAATGAAAAGAATAAAACTGCTGTGCACCTTAATTGGGTTCATGTTTATGGCCGATTTTTGTCAATCACAACAAGATGCTCAATATACGCAGTATATGTACAACACAGTAACTGTAAACCCAGCATATGCTGGAAGTAGAGATGCGTTTAGAATCATAGGCTTGCATAGGTCTCAATGGTATGGTTTAACAGGAGCTCCTGCCACTCAAACATTATCTTTAGATACACCTATAAATTCACTTAGAGGTATTGGTTTAGGATTATCTATTATTAATGAAAAAATAGGACCTTCAAGTGAAACCTATTTTAATATTGATATATCATATAGTATATCTGTTTCAGAATACGGAAAATTAAATTTTGGATTAAAAGCTGTAGGTAATTTACTTAGTGTAGATTTTACAAAGTTAGATTTATCTAATTCAGGAGATCCTAATTTTAACAATAACATTAATAATAAATTCACACCTAATTTCGGCTTTGGTCTTTATTATCATACTGAAAATTTTTATGTAGGATATAGTATACCTAATTTATTAGAAACAGATCACCTTAAGTCTAACCTTAATGTAGGTCAAGAACGTATTAATCATTATTTAATTAGTGGATATGTATTTAACCTAAGTGAAGATTTAATGTTTAAACCAGCATTATTAACCAAATTAGTTTTAGGAACACCACTTCAAATAGATCTTTCAGCAAATTTTCGCTTATATGAAAAATTCAATTTTGGAGTATCTTATCGCTGGAGCTCAGCTTTGAGTGCCTTAATAGGATTACAGGCCACAGATTCTATTATGATTGGCTTTTCGTATGATAGAGAAACTACCGAATT
The DNA here is from genome assembly GCA_938002045.1 of Tenacibaculum soleae. Classification (GTDB taxonomy): domain Bacteria; phylum Bacteroidota; class Bacteroidia; order Flavobacteriales; family Flavobacteriaceae; genus Polaribacter; species Polaribacter soleae_A. The sequence continues at coordinate 2,166 of CALLBA010000018.1, read as the reverse complement.
AGGAAATCTAGAATTCAATAATGGTAGTTATGAGTTATTACTTCGATACGAAATTAAAAATAGAAATATTAGACGATCAATACCTCGATTTTTTTAATAATGATTAATATAAATTAAAATGATACAATTATCAAAAAAAATATTCTTTTGTGTATTAGTACTTTTTACTAAAGGAGCTTTTTCTCAACAATCATTGTTAAAAAAAGCAAATAAGGAATATGAAAAATATGAGTATATAAATGCACAAGAAACGTACCTTAAAATGATTAATAAAGGATATCAATTTCCTGAGGTTTACAAAAAATTAGGAAATTCTTATTATTTTAATAGTCAATTCAAAGAAGCTTCAATTTGGTATGAAGAGCTATTTTCAAATTATAAAAATAATATTGATGTAGAATACTATTATCGATATGCCCAAACATTAAAATCAATTGGAAACTATGAGAAATCTAATGAGTATATGCATCAAATGGCATTGCTGTATCCTGAAGATAAAAGAGTCAAGTTGTTTTTGGTTAACCAAAAGTTTATTAAAGAAAGAAAAGATGAAATAGAAAAATATAGTATTAGAAACCTAAGTATGAATTCTAAAGCTAGAGATTTTGGAACTGCTTACTCAGGGAGGTTTATTCTTTTTAGCTCTTCTAGAGGAAAAGAAAATATTCATCAATGGAATAATGAACCTTATTTAGATTTGTATGTTGCAAAAAAAGATTATGAATCAAATGAATTATATGATATTGAAAAATGGAACAATCAATTTAATAGTGATTTTCATGAATCTACTCCTGTTTTCTCAAAAGATAAACAAACTTTTTATTTTACTAGAAATAATGAAGATGGAGGAGCTTATAAAATCTTAGATATTGGTAAAACAAGAACAGATAAGTTAAAAATTTATCGCTCAGATATAGACAAGCATGGGGTGTGGTCAAAACCATTAGCTTTACCTTTTAGTAGTGATGAATATTCAGTAGCTCACCCTACATTAAGTAATGATGAAAAAAAACTATATTTTTCTTCAGACATGCCAGGAGGTTATGGAGAGTCAGATATTTATGAAGTTGACATAAAACCTGATGGTACTTATGGAGAGCCTAAAAATTTAGGTAAAGATATTAATACAGAAGGAAAAGAAACTTTCCCATACATTAGTAAAACTGGGAATTTATATTTCTCCTCGGATGGTCACGTAGGGTTTGGTGGGTTGGATGTTTTTAAAATTTCAAACTTTGAAAACGAAACAAAATTTAAAATAGTAAATATAGGGAAACCTATAAATAGTCCTAACGATGATTTTACTTTCATTATTAATGAAAACAGTAAAGATGGGTACTTCTCCTCTAATAGAAGTGGAGGAAAAGGAAAAGATGATATTTATAGTTTTACTGAATTAGAAAAAAAATCAACACCAATTCCAGAGCCAGAGCCAGAACCAATTGCTGAACCAGAGATTATAAAAATTAAAAAAGGAGATGACTTAGCTATAAAACTTAATTTAAATCCAATTTATTTTGATTTGGATAAGGATTTTATTAGACCAGATGCTGCTATAGAATTAGATAAAATTCTTAAAATCATGAAGGAACATCCGAATATGAAAATTAAAATAAAATCTCATACAGATAGTAGAGCCATATGGTATTATAATACAGATTTAAGTAAAAGAAGAGCTAGAAGTACATGGAGTTACCTAGTCAAGAATGGTATTGAAAGTAATAGAATGACGCATTGGGGCTATGGAGAATCTCAATTAGTAAATAAATGTTCTGATAATGTTGATTGTAGTGAAGAAGAACATCAATTGAATAGACGAAGTGAATTTATAGTTATAGAAAAATAATGTAGGCAAACCTATTTTAATTAATATTCAAAGAACATGTAAGTTCTGTAGTTGTGTTAATTTAATAATTACAGTAATATATTTCTTTTCATAGTACATGACAAAAACAACACAAATCTGTATAAATAATTGATCATTATGTTTTTAGTGTTTAGACCTCATAGGTTTTTAAAACCTGCGAGGTCTTTAGAGCCAAGCTATTAAAGGTATAGGCTAGTTTTTGTTATGTACTTAGATTTCTTTTACTTATCCCTCAAGAAAAACTATCGTTTTGTTTAACGGTAGTTTTTTTATTTATCTCACCTTTTAGTATCGAAAAG
>CALLBA010000017.1:0-4194 GCA_938002045.1 Tenacibaculum soleae | reverse complement strand
TAAATGAATATTTAGAACATCATCGGAAATCCAGTAATGATAGTGATAATTTCATATTAGAGTGATCACATTTGATTTCGAACTGCTGACTTTAGTCAGATTTTATAACCTATGGACTTCTAGTCCATAGTGGTTAAGTTTCTATACTTATTAATTTTTTTAGTTTTTTATATGAAAGAAAATTAGATGGTAAAAAAGATAGTATAAGGAGAAGTCTTTTATTTTCTTCATCTAACTTAGTAAGTTTTTGAAAAACAGCACATAGATATGAGTGTATTCTGTCAATTTTTTTATCACTATGTCTCACTTTTACATTTGCTACAGGATTACTTCTCAAAAAGTTTAAAATAAATTCAGGAGTTTTATCTAGGTCTTTAGTTGTTTTAGCGATTATTTCGATTGTAAGAGTATGATAATCCAGGTCTTTAACAATATTATATATGATTTTGTCATCTAAATTTTTTCTTTCATAGTGTTTTTTAAAAAGTTTAACAGCTAATTTGGGGCTTAAAGAGTTTAATTCTTTTATTTCAGTATCTTCAAAAGAAGAAAGTTTTTCTCTAGAGGTTATTAAGATATGCCAGTTGGGGGGGTTAGGTAGTTTGTTTTTATAGTCATTTAAATCTTCTTCTGCATTATCAATAATCATCAAACAAGGATGATTATCGATGCTATTAAGCTTGATTAATATTTCAGTAAAAATATCGTCTAAGTCTTTATCTTCTTTTTTTATTTGAAGATTATTTATTAATCCTTCAGATTTTATTAAACTATTTTTGAAATCATGATTAGAATTTTTATTTATCCATAGAATATGTTTATAATAGTTTAAATTTTTAGTTCCATAAACGGCTGCTAAAGTGGTTTTACCAATACCACCTATTGAATTTATAATCAGAGTGTTTTTTTTATGTAATCGCTCATATATATCCTGTAAATCATTTTTGAGACCTATTATTTCATTTTCATATATTATGGGCATTTCAATGGTCAAATATTTGGGTAATTTACTTTTATGAATGTCAAATTTTAGGTTTTTAACTTCGTTTAGTATGTTATTTTCTACTTTTTCTAAAATTAAATTGTTTGATTTTATTTCAGACTTTATCTCTTCTTTATTGTTGTTTTGATTTTCTAAAACGATTTCTTTTACATCTTCAATTTTGTGTAGTGTTTCTTGGTTGGATTTAATAGCTATCTTATTTTTATTAATTTTTTTCGGTTTCTTGGTAATATCAAAATCAAATTTTTCAGCTTCTTTCCATCCTTCAAATCCCAGCGCAATAGATAGAAAATCAAGAACTATAGTTACTCTGTAATCTTTACCTTCTGTGTAATCGTTTTCGTATATGAAATCTCTGATAGTTCTTGTATTACCCTTTTTATCTAAAAGGAATAAACAGTTTTCTTGGAGTGTAATACTGATTTCATCTTGAGTGATATATTTAAAGTAGGCGTCATGAAAATATTTTGTGCTAAGGATGACGGTTTGATTTTTCCTCTCTTTTTTATCTTCGGATTTAACTGTATTAGGGTAACTATCGTTAAACTCTTCTCTAAATAAGATAAGGTTTTGTTTTACTAACTCTCTAAGGTAATAAATAGCGTTAGTACTATTTTTCCCATTTTCTTCTAAAATGCTTTTAATTTTCTGTTGGAGGTAAAATTGATTTGGGAGCGTATTGTTTTTCATTGATTATGTGTTGACATATTTTGATTAATATTTTATTATTGAAATATACAAATAACCAGTAACTTCTATAAAAAATAGATTAGAACGATTTCCAAATACTGAGCTATGTAAATCTATCTTTAACGGAGAAGCCTTGCCTTCTGAAGAAGTAGTAGAACTAATAGGAAATGTAGGAGTGGATTTTATAATCAGAGCATTAGAAAAAACACTTAAAAAACATCAGGAACTTTTTGGGAATGGATCACTAGAAAATTATGGGATGAGTCCACATCAACGTTTTTTTGATATAAAAGAAAGAATAGTCTTAGATATAAAAGCATTAACAGAACGTCCAGAGGGAACTCATATTAACGATTATATTCAGGATTTTTCGATTGAATTAGGAGAAGAGAATATTTTGTTGTCAAGAAAGCATGTTCCATCCGATAATAAAGTAAGAAGAATGGTGAAATCAGGTTGGTATTATAATTCTAAAAAATAAAATTTCCTTATTCGCCCCATTTCACTCTTATTTACCCCTTATTCTCACCTTAACTGTAAATAAATACCTTTTTCTCTCCTCACCTTTGTACTAAAGAAATAAGGCTATATAAGCCTATTTAGTTTTAAAGGTTCAGATCTGTTGAGTTATAAACCAACACTTAGTTGCAAATAAGAGTTTAAAATCAGAAAAAAAATGACAGCCTAAAAGATTCCCAAAAAGAGGAATTAAAAAACGAAAGTAAAATACAAAATCTCTGAAGTGAACATACTTCAGAGGTTTTTAAAAGAAAATATAAATATGAGATTTTTCACAAATTTTAAATTCTGGCTTTTGCCGAAAAAAGACAGAGAAGTCTACCAAATATTAGACACCAAGCTTTCTGCTTGTGTACGAGAAGCAAAATCTCTTGGTAATGGATTTAGGAATATAGTAGGTATTTCAAAATTGCGTTTCGGAACTTTTGATATCACCCAAAATGTAGAAGAATTAAACTCAGCGTACTGTGATTTAGAAGAAAAAGCAGGGACTGTATTAACAAGCTACAATGTATATGTCGATAAGTTTTTGGAAGCCGATGAGGACTACCACGATCTTATCAGATTAGAGGAAGAAATACCTCAAAAAGAAGAATACAATAACAAAAACACACACAATGAGAAATAATAAAAATAACCGTAAAAACATCGCCGAAGATGTCTTATTGGTAGCTGCTATTAATAGATGGCTAGAGTGGCTGACCGATTTATATATGTCATCATGGTTGGATGTTTTGAAAGAAAAATCACCAGAGAAAATAGAAAAGTGTGAAAAGCCAAAACGAGAAAAGTTCAAAAAGAATGGGCTTTTTGATGCCACTATTTTCGATACTCTCTTTTTACTAGTAGCGATATTATGTTCTGTGTATACAGAAATTCTACTCTCTCAGACCATTTTTGAGAAGGTACTTGGAATTACTCTCAAAAAAGCAACCTATATGGGCTGGGGTATGGCTGTTATTTTGTTTACAGGGGCTATGCTGATTAAACCGATGGTGAAAGATTTTTTGCGAAAGAAACCTGTTGTACCTAAGTTTTTCAAAATAGGGATGTTTGTGGTGTGTAGTGTTATGTTTGTTATGGGAGGTTTGAGTTATTATAACATCAAAAAAAATAGCCATCGTAAGGATATTATTGCACTCAGTCAGAGAATTGATGACGCAAAAGAGGTTTTAGAAGACGATCCTTCGAATACAGAGAAACAAGAAGAATTAGCCGCTTTAGAAGCGAAAAGAAAAACTACCATGCAGATGGTAGATAATACCCCTCCATTAGTTGAAGGAAGCTCGTTTTTGGCGTTATCTCTGCTGAGTTTAGTAATGTTGTTTTGTTCGTCTTTTTTGAAAGCGGTAACCGTTTTATATCTGCAAAAAATTCACTTGAATACCAAAAGGCGATTCTATTTTTGGTGTCTTACCAAAGACTACAAAAAGTATGAAAATCTCGTATCTCAACTAAAAGATGCTCATGGCGTACGACCATTATATCTGAGGCTGATGGCGAGAAAAGTAGCCATAGAATCACTGCAAGCAGCAAATCCTGTAACCAGCGAGTATTTAAAGGCGATTAACACGCTGTCAGATACACCTCCGAGCGGTTTAAGCAGTCATCATCAAACATTCACCCCTTAATTTTTAAAGCGTAAAACATGAAAAATATATTCATTATTCTATTGTTTGTATTGGTAAATACAGCAGTAGCACAAACACAAAACACTATAATGATCTTTGAAGATAAAAGTTTGAGTATTTCTTCTCAGGGCAATTCAGCACAAACGAGATATAAGAAAAAGCTTTTAAAAAAGGCTTGTTTAGGGGCATTGTCAACAGAGGTAACCGTCCGATTTTTGAGTGAAAATACCGCTTCTATTACAGGGAGTAAAAAATTTACATATAAAGAGCCTGCATTTAATGCAGGTCTTTATTCAGCGGATGAACAGGAGATGCAAAAACAACTTTTTAAAAGTAAGATCAAACGAACAA
>CALLBA010000016.1:0-13565 GCA_938002045.1 Tenacibaculum soleae | reverse complement strand
ATGGGATGAATACGATGTAAGTAATTACTATTCCATACTATACAAACATGGAAAAACCCGACGAGTATATGCAATCTATACTTCTGATGTAAAAGAAGAGGATAAATATATCGTAAGTACAAAACCTTCTTTCTTTTTTGACACCAAAGAAGAAGCTGAAGAAGAATTAAAGCGATATTATAAAGAAGACCTTAATAATTCAGGTTCATTAAAGATAATGTCGCTTTGGAAAATTGAATAACCTTAAAATTTAATAGTATGAACAATTCAATAGTCGATGTTTTAATAGAAAACATCAAAACAGATCAAAAATTATTGACAGAAACGGAAGCAAAAATTGAAACTGTAAAATCAGACAAACAAATTATTGTAAATCGTTTAAAAGATCATCGAAGAGATATTTCTGTAGTTTTGAAATATGCCAATGCAGCGCAAGAAAAAAAGATTGAAGAACTAGGGTTTGATTTATCAGAAACTAGCACAGGGTTAAATCCCGTTGCTACCCTTGCTTTTGAAATTATTATGAGTGCCAAGGATACCAAACTAACTAACGAAGCTTGGTATGACCAGTATGTTAAAAAGGCTAACGATAAAGAAGATACCGTTAACTATACGGAGTTTAATATTAAATGCCGTTCCCTTTTTAATACACAGAAGTTAATAAGAACCAAAGGAAAAGATGCTAGTAGTTCTCGTAGCGATATGATCTCTTTAAATGGCAAAGTATTGCCAACTGATCTTAAAATTCCTACTTCAAAGAAAAAATAATGGATAGATTTAGTAGTAAACAAAAAGCGATGGATCTTGCCCTTTGGCAAAATCACAATCACAGATTTGGTGAAACCTATGCAGTTGCCTTAAATTATACGCAAGGCGATTATATGGTAGTACCCACTGCTCATCCTTCTTTTGAAAAAGATGAATTTGAAAAACTTCCTAAGAATTATACGAAGATGTCTTACAAACATATTCAGCAAATTCGAATGGATGTAAACCCTTTTCTTCATTGGGAGGAAATCGTAAAAATGGTTTCCAATATTCATGGAGAAACTTTACGGTTTTTACTTTCTGCTAAGATTCCACTAGATAAGTTTATTCGTTATGAACTCGCTACTCGTGGAGATGATAAAGAATTTAACTGGGTTGGATTTGATAAGGCTAAAGAGATTTGGCTTATCTAAAATTATATATAAAAACACCTAGTAGTAACTTGGTGTTTTTTTCTCTATGCGTATTCTAGTAATTTATGAGTCTTTACGATACTGGTTCGAACAACGTCCAGTCCTGTGCACCATTCCAGACTTTGGGAGTCTAGACTATCATAATCACCTTGTTTTACAAGGTGATTTTTTGGTTCGAACCTACTTTTTTGCCTCTTATAGCAGTCATAACAATTTAAAATAGCCGATAGCGGTTTCGACCTTATAAAATGCAGTTTTTTGTCTGTTAACTGCTGGTTCGAACCGATGTTAAGCAATAGTTTTTTCTTTGTTAAATAATCAGTTTTTTTAAATGTTTCTTTAGCATTTATAGCTATGTCTAAATAACTTTTAGCAACAGTAAGCCAGTTTATTTCTGCATAAGTTAGCTTTTTTAACTCATTTTCTAAGCTTTCTATTTTATCTAAATTTTCTTTCTTCATAGCAGCATATTCATCGCTATTTATTTCGTTGTCAGCTCTCATAATTGCAAGACCCTTTGTACGGTTTTGCAGTTCAGATATATGCTTCTTTAGCGTTGTTATTAGTTGTAGTTTTTCATTCTTGTTGATATCATTTTTATAAAGAAGCTCTAACTCCTCATTTATAAAACTATAAAATTCTTCTGAGACAGTAATGTCACTAACAATCTGTTCTAATTGTAGCTCTAATTCTTTTTTAGTTATAAACTTTTGAGAACAAGATTGTTTTCTCTTTGTACATCTGTAATAGGTAATATCAATAACTGTCGGATTTGTCATTTCTTTGATTGTAGTATTACATTTTGGACAATTATCTCTATTGATACAAGAAAATTTAAACCGACATGAAGTACATCTAACTTGATGTTTTCGTTCCGCAGTAATGCTACAGCCACATTCTCCACAAGAGAAAATTCCTTTGTATGGATAGTCGTACTTATGTAGGCGGGTTGATCTTTTTTTAGTGCCTATAATATATTGCACTTCTTCGAATTCTTCTTGAGAAACCATTAGTTTATGTTTTCCTTTGTAACGGATTTTTACTCCTTTTTGATTTTTCCAATGGAAATAACCACAATAAAACTCGTTGCTAAAAATATCATGATAGGTGGATTTAACATAAGGTCGTCCATTTTTGCCAGTAAGACCTAAAGAATCTCCCATACGTTTCATATCAGCAATCGAGTAATTACCTGTAAGGATTAATTTCCATAATTTTTTTACAATAGTAAACCGTTTTTTATCTAGAATAATTTCAATAGGGTGCGTTTTTCTAGCATTACTTTTATTATGAATATAACCAAGAGGTAAGTTAGGACTTGGATACCATCCACGTTCCGCTTTTGCTATGACACCTCTTTTAATATCGACGCTTAAATCTTTAACAAATTGGTTTGCCATACCGAACTCCACTTGCATCATTAAAACGTTGTCAGAAGGCTTGTAGTCCCTCCCATAGCATTGAATATGCTTGATGATATTATTTTGTAATAGCCAACTAATACGCCCACCATCTACAGGGTTACGAGCTAATCTATTTAACTTCCAGCATAAAATTCCGTCTGCTTTTCCTTTTTCTATTTGAGAAAGCATTTCATTAAATTCTTTTCGTCCTGGAGCTTTAGCTGATTTAGATTCGCTAAATACTCCAACAATAGTAAGTCCTAATTCCGTAGCTATTTTATTAATTTCTTTTAATTGGTCTTCGATGGAAGCCATTTGTCTGTCTTCAGACTCACTAGATTTTCGCAGATAGAGAAAATAACGTAGTGTTTGATTCTGTATCATATGTGTATACCAAAAAAGGACAAGGAAAATATAAATTAAGATGGTCATCAAAATTTATTCCTTGCCCTTTTTTAGGCTTAATTTATATTTATTTGATGACCATGAGTAGTGTACCACAATTCAGGCATAATATGCTACTCCATGCTTTTGTGATATTTTGGATTTTTCTCAAAGAGAATGGCAAAAAAGGAAAGTAACCGATGAGCTTCTTCATTTGCTTTGTCTACACTAATATCTTCTCCAAAATGTTTTTTGTATAAAGCTCTGAATTTAGCATTGCTTTTTTGGGATAAAGTTGTGGGTACATCAATTCTCATAAGACTTACCATAACTTAAAATTTGAAAAGGGAGGTACTCTAGCAGAACATGTATATCAACATATCTATCCGCCTACTTTTTTAATAATATCTTATTTACAATAGTATTATGCTGTATAAAAAAACTACCCAAACATCAAATGATCTTTTTGATATACATTTAAAAACTTTGAAAGGAAGTGAGCTAAAGGTGTTGTTAACCATTATTAGAAAAACGATAGGTATTTATGATGGAAAGACCAATACACGTGCACAATGGGCATGGATATCTCAACGTTTATTTAGGATTTGTACAGGACTCTCTGGTAAAGCTGTATCTAGTGCAATTAGTTCACTTTTAGAAAAGGAATTGATAGCAATTAAAAATGAGAAAGGGAATTTAGTACGTAGTAAAAGTCAGCGAAGAGCTAGTGCTAAGTTGTATTATTCAAGCAATTCATTGCTTGAATCTTCTGAAAATACCAAACCCAGTGAACTTACTTGCACTTATGCAGTGAAAAAAGTACACACTATTAAACTAAAGGCTATAAAACCATTGTATGAAGAAAGTACACAGGGAATTAAAAGACTTTCAGATAAAGATCGGATTTTACAACTCACACAACAAAAAAAGAGAAACAGGAATTTACAATAAATAACAAGTAATAAATAGAAAGAAATATATAAAAGCACCCACGAAAAAAAATGTAGAATTACATTTTTTACCAGAGTACCATGGAATATGAGTTTGTCAGTAAAATAATACAGGGCAATGCAGTAATTAGTAATCGCATTGCCTATTTATTAAAAAAATGAATGCACAAACTAATATATCGTTTTCAGAATATCGCAAAGCATATTTTTTAAAACTAAAGGATGTCGCGTATTTATTAGACATGGATCAAGCCAACTTATCGCGCTTTGAAGCAGGTAAAAGTAAAAACCCCAAAATTCTGTTGGGGTATCAAATCTTATTTGATTTACCAAAAAAGAAGACCACTACACCTCTTTTTACATTGGATTATGAAGCGGTAAAACATCGTTGTTTTCAATTGATAGAAAAGTTAGAAAATAAAAGTCAATTGCATATCCACTCAAGGAGAATAAACGGTATTCATAAGCTGATTAGTAAATTAACGGAGCATACAGATTAATATGACAGATAAAAAATCAACCATTTTAGCCTTGTATCCTAATACCTATGGAGTCGCTTATGCTTTATTTGATTCTCCTAAAAAGCTGGTTAGTTATGGATTGGGTCAAATACGTCCTGTGAACTCCAAAAAATCAAGAGAACGGATTCAGAAATACATCGACTATTATAAACCTGATGTAATACTACTTCGAGGATTGTCAGAAAATCGTACTCACAAAAGAACATTACAGCTAATCGATCAAATTACTTATGAGGTATCAAGACAGGGCTTACAAATCTATAGTTATACACGAGAGCAAATGAAAGATGTTTTTCAAGAATTTGAATCTAGTCCACAATCAAAATATCAAATCTCACAAAAAATTATTGAGTGGTATCCGCAAATGGAGAACATTTCATTTCCAGTTCCTAAACGTTGGATGAGTGAGAATTTCAATGCTGGTATCTTTGATGCTGTGAGTCTCGCAGTTACATTTTGGTATTTGGAAAAATAACAATTGTATATTTGAAAACACCATTTTTTAGGATGGTGTTTTTTATTTGTTATGATTCTCAAAATAGGTTTTAAGTTGTTTATTGTAACTTTTACAATTTCCTTTTATACACTTCCCTGATTTATCTAGTTCATAAATAGTATCATCTTTAATCGTTTGAATTCCATAAAAAGTCCCATCAAGATTATAGTTAAGCGTTTTTAAAAAAGGAGGTATTATATACAAACCATTATAATCAATGGCTCCTTTTAATATATTTCCATCTTTATTTTTCTTGGAAATAAGGATAGTTTTATTATCATGAATACTACCTAAAATTTCATGAAAACCTATATTGTGTTCGTCTCCAATATATCGTTTTTGTGAAATATTGTATATATATTCAGTACTTCCCTTATGAAATTGATCTTTATTTGGAGTTAAGTAAAAATCAGTTTTAAGGATAGGTATTTTATTTTTTTTAGTATCAAACTTAAAAAAAAAAGAGTATTTACAACTAATAATTAAATCATTTAAATTAGATAAAGAGTCCTTTTTCTGAAGAGGTTTAATGGGGGAAAAATTAAATGAATAGCTTTTAAAATCCTTATCATTATCTAAGTTTATTTCATGAATAATTTCATCAGTTTTTATATTTTTAATTACATAATTTGAGGTTTGAGATTTAAGTTTCGAAAAATGATAAAAATGATAATCAGTATTAGGGATAACGAAAACTTTTAGTAATAGTATCATATCCATATTTGTTTCAAAATCGACTTTTTTAAAATCATGTTTTACAGCATTAAATTTTTTTAAAATTCTTTTATTATTTTCAAATTCTAAAGAAATATTTTTACCATTTAAATCACAAACATACATATAGATTAAAGTCATTTTGTCTAGGTTTGAATCTGATACCTTTTCGAGTTCTTCTATTTGTCTAATTTTTATTATAGGGATGCCATATTTTGAATTTTCTAATTGCTTCATTGAAATACTATCTGTTACATGGAAAAAATTTAAGGAGAAATCCGTAGGTCTTATGGAATGTTTGGAATTAATAATTTGATTGCCTTTACTATCGATTATTGTATGATCTTTATCACTTTGGATTAGAAAGCGATTTTTGTTAATTCCATAAATTTTTATATTATTCCTGTTGTCGTAGCGAAGTATTTCATTATTTAGATTATCTAAAACATATACATGATAATAGTCAGAAGCTACAGCATATCCATATTCGTAATAGTCTTCGGCATAATCATATTTGTATACGACCTTATTTAAATCATCCTCTCCATCTTTTAAGTATCCATATTTATTCCTTTTTTTAATGACTCTAAATCCATTTATAGATTCACCTATATAGAAGTAATTAGGGTCATTTTTGATTTTTTCAAGATTAAATAGAAACTTCTTATTTCCTTGCTTATCTAGTTCAATAATAATTTGATCTGGATAATCATTATTAAGGCAAACTGCTGTTTGAATATTCTGTTTGTATTGTTTTAAGAGTACTATTCCTTTTGCTCTTTTAGGGTTATTACTTGGTAGTTTTTTTAAGATTTTAGCAAAATGAACTAAAGTACTGTCCCATTTATTGATTCGTTGATTAAGAGAATCTAATTTTTTAAGCGTTTTTTTGAGTTTTATATTGGTTAACTTTTGTAGTTTTTTGCTGATTACTGCCTCAATTTTTTCAGGTGAGTATAAGGCTTTAGTATCTTTACCTTTTAGGTAGACTACTCCAGTATTAATAACTACTTTTTTATTCCCGTTTATATTGATCCCTTGTTCTACGTTCTCAACATTATAAACCTTATCTACTTTTTCAGAAAAATTTAATTTATAATCTATAATAGGTACTGAGCAGTATTTTGTCTTATTACTTACTATTTTATTAATTTCTATATTACTTGTTTGTCGAATACTAGACTGACAAAATAGATTACTAACAGTTAAAGTAAGTAAGAAAAAAAGGACAGAGAATGTGTGTTTTTTAGTCAAGATCATCTAGATTTTTTACGCTTTTAACATTATTAACTGTACCAACATTACCTTTGAATTCATTTTTAAATCCATGATTTGTCTCTTGTTTACTCCCTGTAACTAAAACTACTCTTTTAAGAGAATCAATTGTTGAGTTCTTTTTTCTAATATGTTCTTCAATTTGCTTTTTTGAATTTGTAAGTGATTTAATATTAAGCTCTTTTGATTTTAAATCGTTACCGATAGAAAACAGATAAAAAACACCTAAAAATAATATAGTCCCTAATACTAAAGATACTATAGTTAATCTCTTATTCTTCTTTATGGTTTTATTTTTTTCTTCAATTAGGGACTTGTTTTCTGAGGTTGAATTCAGTGATAAATCTTTGTTTAATTCTCGTTCTGTTTTAGTTTGAATGATTAGTTTTCGCTCTAGTTTTTCTTTTTCTTTTAAAAGTTTTTGATTATTTTCTTTTAAAGATGTAATCTCTTTATTTTCAGTTTTTTGCTCTGTTTTTTTGATTGTTTCAATATTATCAGAGTTTTCCATTTTTGGAGAAACTAAATATTTTAAGTTTGTATCATTTACTTTTTCAAACCACTCTAATATTTGATTTAAAAATAAATGAAACTGTATGGTGTTATCTAAACCTGTACCAAATTTATTTTTATGAGGGTTACCAAATTCACTTGCTTCTTGCCATATAAAATCAAAAGCAGATTTAAGTTTTCTCTTGATTATTTTTTTTTGCGTTAGAAAATAATATTGATTGCTATATCTATTCTTAAATTTTGGGTCATTATGACTTTCTTTATTTTGATAATGTTCATCATATTGTTTACTGATATCTTGATCAGTAAAAAAACTTGCTACTAAGTTCTGTATTACATTTCTTGCAGCGGTCTTTTTTTGATTAACTGAGTTAGAGTTGTCTAGGAATTCTAAATAATCATTTTTTATATCCCCATAGTAATCGTTTAACATCTTATGTTTAGTTTTTTAGTTGACAGAATTTTTTAAACGTATTAAAATATTAAAAATAAATAAATTAATAGATTATGAAAAGACATTTCTTTCCTGAAATTCCTAAAGAATTCCGTTTAAAAATATGCAATATTCGCCAAATAGACGAATTTGAGCCAATGTTAAAATATTTAAAAATTGAATATTTAAAAACTGATACTGAAATCATTATAAATGGCTGGGAAAACAATTTATCAAGTAAGCCTAAAATTGCAAATAAATTGATAGAATCCATCTTTAATCATGTTTCAGAAATTCAGTTAAAACTGAATTGAAAATAAAACTATCGTTTTAACGGTAGTTTTTTATTGTACGTATTTTCTTACAGTAGCCCTATCAATGCCTAGTTGTTTGGCGGCTTTATTTTTATTTCCTTTACAATATTCAGTTACTTCAATAATATGATTTTTAATTACTGTTTCTAATAACAGTATTGAATGTTTATTATCTCTAATCATTTGTTTAGGAATATCATTTATGGTTACTTTTTTATTGCAAAATGTATAAAATACTTCAACCATATTAGAGACTTCTTTGAGGTTTGCTGGGAAATTATACTCTAAAATGAATTTCCAAACCTCTTTAGTAATGTTATCAATATAGTTTGTTTCTAGTTTTGTATAGGAGGTTTCCATAAAATACTCGACCCAGTTTCTGCGCTCTTTTTTACTCATTTGAATAAAAGAAGGGAGTCTAAGTTCTGCTATAGCTAATCGATACAATAACTCGTTATAAAATGTTTCATTATCTCTTAGTTCATATAAGTCCTTTATAGTTGTTGTAGCAATAAGTCGAACATCTAAATCAATATCTCTATTCGAACCTATACGTTGAAATGTTTTCTTACTTAAAATACTAGCCAATCTTATTTGTAAATGAAAGGGAAGTTTTTCAATATCTTCTAAAATAACAGTTCCACCTTTAGCTTGCTCAAATATACCTGTGGTTAGTTGTGTTGCGTTAGCAAAAGCTCCTTTTTCATAACCAAATAATTTGTTTTCGAGTATTTCCTCTCTATAAGCTCCACAGTTAATTTTTAATAATAATTTGCTCTTTCGATTAGATTCTCTGTGAATATAACTTGCTAGAAAAGCTTTTCCTGTTCCAAACTCTCCTTGAATTAAAACAGTTGTTTTATCATTTCCTGCTAGCTGCGTAGCTCTAGTGTATGGCTCAATTAATGAAGGAGTGATAAATGGTTTTTCAAAAGTATGAGATTTTCTGACTTCATGATTATCACGGATATTTGTAATTCCTGCATACTTAGAAATATCAAACTTTATAAATTCTTTTGGAGGGATTTTACCTTCTTTTATGAATCGTTGTTCACGTCTTCTGAAGAATTGAATGTTTTGTTTTTGAAACAATTCGCAACCTATTAAATACCAAGCTGTTTGCATCGAAGGTGTTCCTGGACTTATATAAACTTGAACGTCCATATCTCTTAATTGGAATTTAATAAAATCTTCTATCTTATTTTTTATGCTTCCAATGGAGAGAATATCATCAATATCCATATATCGTAATTGCACTTGTTTCTTAAAATCATTACGAAGTTTACCTGCTAATCTTTTATTTTTTAAATCAGCATTAAAGTTTTCATGTTCATTGTACTGACTCAATAGATAATGTATATCAAACTCATCTCCAAAATCACGATATAAAGAATAATGGGGACCGTTTTCATTAATAGAAAAATCAGAAGAATCTTTCTCTAAAATCAAGAAATCATGTCTTGTTGCAACCCATGATACTAATATTTTGCTCATAATAATGATTATAAATTACCCATAAGATAAAAATTTCATCACTTCTAAAAAAATAAACACTATAAATATTGATAAGATAGTTTTTTAAGTAAAAAAGTTATTCTGTAAGTATAACAATTTAAAAACTAAGGTTATGAAACAAAAAGTAAAAAACAAAGTATCAGAGAACAACAGTATCACTGTATTTAGATACAAAATGGAAGACTTGGAAAAAAAGCTACTCCAAGAACACGAAACCATTAAAAAAGAAATTGCAATTCCTCTAGCAATAGACCTTGGAAAGATGCAGCCCAGTAAACCAGAGGTTAACTGTGAAAAGGATGTGTATTCTGGAGTTATTTCTGGGGCATACTCTAAGATGATGATGGCTACTAAAAACGAAATGCAAAGTGATATTGAAAGTCATCACATTACTTCTGACAAAATTGAATCTGACACAAAGTTAAAAGAACTTTCTACTGAATTAGAAAAGAAAGAAACGGATTGTCGTCTTAAAAAAAGAGAATTAGAGAAATGTGATAATTCACTACTCAAAAAAGCAGAACGGTATAAACTTACTCGACTTGTATTGGTTTTTTTAGTATTGGTGGATACACTGATATCAGGAACGGCACTTCAGGCAATGGGGTATCCGTTAATTACATCTTATGTAATCGGTCTTGCTATAGGAATAGGTATTTTCTTTTTAGCAGAAAATTTACCCGAGATTATTCAAAAGGGACGTACGCCAATGGAAAAGAAACTGATTGCGATAGGAGCATTCACTTTTCTATTTGGAATTTTCTATGTTTTGGGAATCTTCAGAACAACGACCTTTAGTGATAGTAGCGATTTTGGAACAGGAGTTAGTCCCGTTTATTTTGCTTGTCTAAACATGTTTTTTTCAATCATAGCGACATTGGTTGTCTATTTTAAAGGGTTAAGCAAGGCGGAAAAGAGAACTTTAGATAGATATAAATTGACCAAAGAAGCCTTAGATACACTTCAAGTTGAAATTACAGCATTGAAAAATTCAATTATCAAAGTACGACAAGAACAATCAAGTTCAGAATTGGCTAGAAAGCAAATTCTTATGTACGCTAAAAGTATTCAAGAGCTTATTCAACGTTTGTATGAGGAGTCTCAAAAAACGTTTTATTCAACCAATTGTATCCACCGTTCAGATGGAAAAACACCTGCGTTTTTTAAGGATGACATTCCACAGTTACCCTCATTTAATAATTCTTTAAACCTGTAAATTATGAAAAAGTATATCTATGCAATGGTACTTGGGCTGATCTTATCAGCCTGTACCAAAAAGAAAGATACCACGATTGCTATTTCTGTATTAGAAGATGTTACGGAGACTAATTTCATCGCAAAACCGAATGCTGAAACTATTATAAGTTTCTTTGGTTTTCAGGATGACTTATGGCATTCAGTCACCTTTAGATATAGTAGAATTACCAGTTTAACAATGAATTCTCAGGATGTTATTTCTATAGAAAAAGAACATCATTTATTAGGAAATGAACTACAACGCAGACGATTGGTGGCTGATTTTAAGAAGAAATCAACATCATTATTACAAGCGAAAAAAGATAGCGCTGTATACCGTTATTCTTCTATTTGGTTACCTCTTGTAGAGGAGTTAAAAGAAGTGCAAAAAGATAGTGTGTCTACTGAAATATACTTGTTTTCTGATTTACGCGAAAACACAAAGTTTTTTTCAACCTACAAGGCGACTGATATGAATTTGTTAGCTCAAAAACCAGAGACTGTTTTAAACCTTTTTTTAAGGAAATCAGAAGGAGTTGAATCTTCCAATAGAATAAAAGTTATCGTGGTTTATCAACCAAGAACGATTGCTGAAGATGCGCTATTTCAAAAGTTAAAACAATTGTATGTACAACTTTTCTCTAGGATAGGTATTTCGATAGAATTTACCTCAAAATTAAATACAAGATCATTATGAAAAATGTGATGACTCTTTTAGGGTTCTTTTTAAAGATTGCTCTTATCTGCCTGTACTTATGTACACGTGGAGGGGAGCTTCTTCTGGAAGCATTTAATAATGCATTCAAGAAACTATTAGACCGATAATACTTAAGGTTATCTACTTAAAAAACAAAAACTGAATACTATGAATACAATACAAGTAACATCAAATAAAATAAAAGCATATTTATTAGAACATGGATACCATACAACTTATTTGAAGGGTACTAATAAAGGTTTTTACAATCCAAGAAATAGACAAACCTTATTAGTCCCCAATTCAAATGATTCCTTGACCAAAATACAGGTTCTTGAATTGTTCCAAAACAGCAAAGCAATTGATATGCCTGCCGAATTAGAATGGTACAGATTTCAAATATTTCTATTTAATCAAAAACAATAAAGGATATGAATTTACAAGATATAACTACGATAGCCTTTGAGAGTATAGGAGAATTTCTAGACGAAATTTCACAGACCATCATTGGAAAAAAGACAACATTGGATGCTGATTTTACAAGAGCTTCCAAACTCATTTCTGCACGATATAAAGGGTTTTCTGTGACAGGAAAAAAGCATCTATCGGTAAAGCAATCTCAAAATAATATGCTTATTGTTTCTCCGTCTGGAGGTGGAAAGACTACTTCTGTAATCTACCCCAGTATCTTCAATATTGGGTTGTCAGCCAAGAAAAAAGGAGTGTCGATGCTGATAAACGATCCTAGTGGGGAACTAATAAAAACAAAGAACTTTTTGTTAGCTCAGGGAATGAAGGTGAAAGTATTGGATTTTACCAATAAGTATGGTTCTATATACTACAATCCTTTGCATCGTATTAAAACGAATGCGGATGTTACTAAGATTTCAAATATGCTGGTCAGAGCTACTTCAAAGCAACAAGATTTTTGGGCATTAAAAGCAGCAGAACTCATAGCACTTTGCATCCATCATCTTCGAGAAACGGAGTCTAGAGTGCATCAGAACTTAGCTAATGTTTTTAAAATCTTAGAAACACTGCAAGGTGAACCTGAAATTATTGATAGTTATTTTGCAGATACAACCCCTAAGCATTTATGGAGGAAATTTCTATCTATTATGGGGAACTCAGAAAACACTAGAGCAAGTATCATTAGTTCGGCACAAGCCTCTTTGGCTTTTATTGGGGATGATGAAATCCTTTCAGATATCACAAGTGTAGACACCTTCAATTTTGATGAATTCCGAGAAGAAAACACGGTTGTTTTTCTAAGGTGTTCATTATCTGATATGGCATATTACAGTACGATTTTGAGTATCTTTTTCGAACAATTTTTCGCTCACGTTTTTAGAGAGCTCCCCAAAAAAGAAGATAATAATGTGTTTGTAATAATAGATGAACTTTCGAGTTTACACTTACCAAACCTAGCAAATATCATATCTAATTCAAGGAAATTTAACTGTCCATTTCTTGGAGTATTGCAGTCAGAAAATCAACTTTCGCAAAATTATGGCGAGTACAATGCTAAAACGATATTGAATAATGCCAATACCAAGATTTACTTTACGGGTTTATCTGATGAGAGTAAGGCAATTTCTGATACGTTAGGAGATTTTGATTATGAGGATGACAAAGGAATTGTCCGTAAACGTAATTTAATGACTAGAGACGAAGTCAGAACGATGCGTAAAGATAAAGTGATTGTGATTCCAAGTGGTATGCGTCCTATGCTATGTAAAATATTTCCGTATTACAAACAACCTAGATTGGTGAGGTATATGGAGATGGAAGCTCCAAAGGATTATGAGGAACTATCATTGGATTATAGTGTACAGTATTTAGATTTTGATAAATACCGTAAACCAAAACAAGTGTCTAACCAAAATATTCAAGAAGATGAAATATAAAAACATATTTGAATATCTCGATCAGG
>CALLBA010000015.1:0-2687 GCA_938002045.1 Tenacibaculum soleae | reverse complement strand
GTCAGCAATTTTTTTAACTTCTTGTGTCAAAGTTTTGTCACTGATAGAGCTTGTTAATTTCCCAGAGGGATGATTGTGAGAAATAATAATGGCTGAAGCATTGGAAATAAGAGCCAATTGAAAAATCTCTCTAATACTAACTCGAACTCCTTTGTCAGTACCTGAGCCAATTTCGGCAAATCCTAACGCTTGATTGGCATTGGATAGTAACACCACCCAAAAGAACTCCTTTAAATCAAGTCTTTGGGAATTAATATGTCGTCTGATATAGGCTTCTGCTTCATCGGCACTGGTAATATGTACTAGTTTTTCGATAAGGGGTCGTTTGTAATGTAACTCTACAGTATTAATAGGAGCCGATAAAATGGTTACTTGTTTTGATTTCATAAATATTTAATTAAAGTGATTCAAAACCAGTATGAACCGATTATAAAAAGAGTGGTACTCTACTAAAAAATGTCTACTTACAAGAAGTTTTCAAAAGGCAAAAGTGTGGAAGCTGAGAATGCTATACTTGGTCTACCTTGAATCATCAACTTTAAATAAATTTCATAATTAGATAGATTGACAAAATCAGAAGCCGTAAAAACAGGGTCAAACTCACGTTCCATAATTCGAGCATCAGATTGCCCTAATCGAAAACAAACAATCGTACCCACATTTCCTAAAATGGCGTTTAAAATTTTAGTATTCAGCTGTGAAGTATATTGATGACTCATGATGATTCCTATTTTAAATTTTCGAAGCTCTGAAAGCATTTCTATAATGCTGAGATTTGTAAAATTTTGAAACTCATCCAAATACACGAAAAATGGTAGGCGTTCTTGTTCAGGTGTATCAATACGACTAAAAGAAGCAGAGGCCAAAGAGGTTAATAATAAAGAACCCAGAACATAAGAAGCTTCTGCTCCTAAAACTCCTTTAGATATGTTGACCAATAATATTTTATTAGTATCCATAATTTGTCTTAGCGAAATTTGCTCTTTATTTTCCACTAAAATTCGTTTTACTGCTGGATAAGATAAAATAGCTCCTAGCTTATTGTAAATAGGAATTAAGTCTGTTTTTCCGTAATTCTTGAATTCTTTTTCAAAAAAGGTTTTAACCTCTGGGTTTATAATATTAGGAAGACATTGGTTTCTGAAATCTTGGCTATGTAATAATTTTAAAACATCCGATAGAGAAGCTTTGGATTGATCTAATAAACAGAGTAATACATTCCTTAAAATATGAGAGAGTTTTACTCCCCAACCTTGACTTCCCCATAAACGCTCGAACACTTCCAAAATATTAGCAGTTACTAATGAACGCTTTTCATAAGAAACTCTTCGAAGTGGATTATATCCTAACACCAATTCAGGATTAGTAGCATCTATATAAACAATATCTTTTTTTCGATCTGATGAGGTATTTGCTATTATTTTTTTAATTAAATCTCCATGAACATCTAGTAAACAAATACCTCTCCCAGCATCTATATCTTGTATTATTTTAGTATGTAATAAAGTTGTTTTTCCTGTTCCTGTTTTGCCGATAATATAAAAGTGGTGCAAACGGTCTTTTAAATAAATGCCGAAACGATCTCGCTTTTTTCTAAAATTACTTTTTGCAAAGTAACATATTGGGTTGTTTACATATTTATTCATGTAAACAGTGTTACTCACTTTTCTGAAAATTATAAGGCGGGTAATCCTTAAAACTTGCTCGTTATAAATTGATATATCAGAATATGATAAAAAATGGCTAATGTGATAGTATAAGGTAAATAGAATAATCAATAAACTTTTTAAAAATGAAAAATGACAACTACTTGGATATTTTTACATCCAAGCAAAAAGCGATCTATCATGCCACATGGATGAACTTTAAATATCGTGTAGCTAAGATTGTTTCGGGAGTAATACACGGTCCTGATGATAACTTTGCAGTCTGTGAACAAATTACCGCACAAGAAATGAATACTTCTTTTTTAGATATTCTTCCAAAGGAGTATTCTGATATTTCTTACGAGGCTATTCAGGAATTACGAACAGACGATAATCCTCCCAAACCTTGGGAAGAAATCAATGGACTATTTTCTACGGTTGACGGGGAGTTACTTCGTTACATCATTAAAATGAAAATTCCGCTTGAAAAACTAATTCGTTATGAATTAGCTTCACGAGGATATAATGAAGAGCATCGCTTTTGTGGATTTGAAAAAGCCAAAGAAATTTGGTTGAAATAATTGAATAATAACAGAGTTCCCTTTGCTGGGAACTCTTTTTTGTATGAAAAAACAAACTATTTATCCTTAAAAAAATCGTTACTTTTTAATCTCCCAACGATCATCAAATTTGATAAACTTAATTTCTTGCTCTTGAAAATTTTCTGTACAGTTATCTTTATTACGTTTCTTATATTTATATCTGCGTAAGTTATAAAAAGGGGTTGGTTTATATTTAAATCTAAACTTAACGATAGCAGTTCCTGTATTTTTATTTTCTGCAATTCCTAAGACATCTGTCACTTCTGATTCTGCTACAATAAACAGTTCACGACCCCCATTTACCTTTGAGGTTCTGTATTGTTTACCCTTAGCAGTTAAATTATAATTAATACTACGCCCTGCATCTTTTATTGAGGTAATATATCCCTGATTCTTTAACTGCTCTAGAGTATTATTAATCTCATTTAGATTATAATAT
>CALLBA010000014.1:0-5570 GCA_938002045.1 Tenacibaculum soleae | reverse complement strand
GAAAAGAAGTAGCGTAAAAGACTTATTAGAGTCGAGTAAATTTTTACAAGAAGTACATGTAAATGGATGGGTTAGAACATTTCGAAGTAATCGTTTTGTTGCATTAAATGATGGTTCTACTATTAAAAATATTCAATGTGTGGTCAATTTTGAAAACACAAATGAAGCTCTACTTAAAAGAATAAATACTGGTGCTGCAGTTTCTGTTAAAGGAACTTTAGTTGAAAGTCAAGGAAAAGGGCAAACTGTAGAAATTCAAGTTTCAGATTTAGAAATATTAGGAGATTCAAATCCAGATGAATACCCTATTCAACCAAGAAAACATGGTTTTGAATTTTTAAGAAGGAATGCTCATTTAAGAGTACGAACTAATACGTTTAGTGCAGTTATGAGAGTTCGTTCTGCTTTATCATTTGCAGTACATAAGTACTTTCAAGATAATGGGTTTTATTATGTAAATACACCTATTATAACTGGATCAGATGCTGAAGGTGCAGGTGAAATGTTTAAAGTAACTTCTTTTGAGCATAATAAAGCCCCTTTAAATGAGGAAGGAAATATAGATTACACAAAAGATTTCTTCGGAAAAGAGACTAATTTAACGGTATCTGGTCAATTAGAAGCAGAAACATATGCAATGGGACTAGGTAAAGTGTATACTTTCGGACCAACATTTAGAGCAGAAAACTCAAATACAACTCGTCATTTAGCAGAGTTTTGGATGATTGAGCCTGAGGTTGCGTTTAACGATTTAGATGCGAATATGGATCTTTCTGAAGATTTTATAAAAGAAGTGTTGAAACATGTTTTAGAGAACTGTAAAGATGATTTAGAGTTCTTAGATAACAGATTAACGCAAGAAGAGAAAACAAAACCACAGGCGCAACGTAGTGAAATGAGCTTACTTGAAAAATTACGTTTTGTAGTTGATAATAATTTTAAGCGTGTTTCTTATACAGAAGCAATAGATATTTTAAGGAGTTGTAAGCCAAATAAAAAGAAGAAGTTTGAGTATCTTATAAATGAATGGGGTGCAGATTTACAGTCTGAGCATGAACGTTATTTAGTAGAAAAACATTTTAAATGCCCGGTAATTTTATTTGATTATCCTGCTAATATTAAAGCTTTTTATATGCGTTTAAATGAAGATGGTAAAACTGTTAGAGCTATGGATGTATTATTTCCTGGCATTGGAGAAATGGTTGGAGGAGCCCAAAGAGAAGAGCGTTTAGATGTTTTAAAGGAAAAAATGTCAGCTTTAGGAATCGATGAAGAAGAATTATGGTGGTATTTAGATACTCGTAAATTTGGTACTGCGGTACACTCAGGTTTCGGTTTAGGATTTGAGAGATTGGTGTTGTTTACTACAGGTATGAGTAATATTAGAGATGTAATTCCTTTTCCAAGAACACCTCAAAATGCAGAATTTTAGAAAATACTTAATTCAATAAATCAAAAATCGTCATTCCTTTAAGAATGGCGATTTTATTTTTAACGAATGCTTATATTTGTATTTATGCTAAAACAGAGTTTACATCAAAGGTTACTACAAAAACTATCTCCGCAACAAATTCAATTGATGAAGTTAATTCAATTGCCAACTCAGGCTTTTGAAGAACGATTGAAACAAGAGATAGAAGAGAACCCTGCATTAGATACTGGAAAAGAGGAGAAAGAGAGCTTCGAAGATAGTTTAGAAAATGATGTCGATTTTGATGATTCTGGAAATGAAAAAATAGAAGCAGAAGATATTAATATAGATGAATATTTGAGTGATGACGAATATCCAAGTTATAAAACTCAATCTAATAATTATTCTTCAGATGATGATGAAAAACAAGTTCCATATGCTGCAGGAACAACATTTCATCAATCATTAAAAAATCAATTAAACACTTTTAGAATTAATGATGAAGAGAGAAGTATTGCTGAATTTTTAGTAGGTAGCATTGATGACAGTGGTTATATAAGAAGAGAAATTATCGATTTAGTTGATGATTTAGCCTTTACACAAAATGTTTTTACAGACGAAGAGTTAGTAGAAAAAATACTTAAAACTGTTGTTCAAAAATTAGATCCGATAGGAGTAGGGGCAAGAGATTTAAAAGAATGTTTAATTATTCAGTTAAAGTCGAAAACTCAAACTAAAAATAGAGCATTAGCAATTAATATTTTAGAAAATGCTTTTGATCATTTTGTGAAAAAGCATTACAAAAAGTTATTAGATAAGTTCAATATTTCTGAAGATGAACTTAAAGAAGTTAATAATGAAATATCTAAATTAAACCCTAAACCAGGTAGTTCGTATGCCGGGAATAATAAAATAGCTGAACAAATTGTACCTGATTTCACAATTAGAATTATTGAAGGGCAGTTAGAATTAACTTTAAATTCAAGAAATGCTCCAGAATTACATGTTTCAAGAGAATATAACAACATGTTAAAAGGGTATCAAGACTCTAAAGATAAAAGTAAAACGCAGAAAGATGCTGTAATGTTTATTAAGCAAAAATTAGATGCAGCAAAATGGTTTATAGATGCTATAAAACAGCGTCAGCAAACATTATTGGTTACTATGAATGCTATTATGCACTATCAATATGATTATTTTTTAACAGGAGATGAAAGAAAGTTAAAACCGATGATATTAAAAGATGTTGCAGATAAAATTAATATGGATGTGTCAACAGTATCTCGGGTTGCAAATAGTAAATATGTAACTACACCTTATGGAACTAAATTAATTAAAGTGTTTTTCTCTGAGTCTATGAAAAATGATCAAGGAGAGGATGTATCTACTAGAGAAATAAAGAAAATATTAGAAAATGTAGTTGCTGAAGAAGATAAGAAAAAACCTTTAACCGATGAAAAATTATCTAAAATTTTAAAAGAAAAAGGATATCCTATTGCTCGAAGAACAGTAGCAAAGTATAGAGAGCAATTAGATATACCAGTAGCACGATTAAGAAAAGAGATTTAAAATGCGCTGGCACAAGTTTATATCAACTATTTTACATCCTGTTTTAATGCCAACCATTGGTGTTTTAATATATTTTTTGTTATCGCCATTGCGAATAACTGTCTATCAGCAAATATATTTATTAGCAATCGTTTTTATTGCTACTTACTTATTTCCTTTGTTTTTATTATTTTTTCTTAAATCAATTAATAAAATAGAATCATTTGAGGTTAAAACAATAGAAGAGCGTAAAATACCTTTGTTTGTAATGATGTGTATATTCCTAGCATTAGGAAGGTTTTTTTACAAGTTCTCTAGTTTTAGAGACTTGTCATATCTTTTTTTTGGAACTCTTCTAGGTATGATTATTGTTTATTTTACCTTTTTTATAAGAACTAAAACAAGTTTACATCTACTATCTATAGGAAGTGCAATAGGTTATTTTATTGTTTTTCAGCAAATAAATAATGTATTTCTTTTACCTCTAATTTTAATTTTTATTTTGTTATCAGGATTATTAGGAACTTCTAGATTGTATTTAAAAGCACATACACCTAAAGAAGTTTACTTAGGTTTCTTTATAGGTTTTTTAAGCCAATTAACGGTCTTTTATCTATTATAGAAGGTAGAATATTAAACCGAATTTAACGATCTTAGAATCGATTTTTTTACTATTGATTACTGCATTTTTATACATGGAAGAAAGACCATAATAGATGTATAAATTAAAAGCTCCATAACCAGTAGATAATTCTATTCCAGATTGAAAATTATTAAATAAATTCATATTATTAAATTCAACTGTTTGCTCATTCTTTATATATGAAAAAGAATTAGATAAGTTATAGTCAAATTTAAGACCTCCATAAATTCTCCAAAATGAATATTTTACAGCATCAGAAGTCCTCCAACGTATTTGGATAGGGAATTCTAAGTTATGTAAATCAATTTTGTTTGAAGAGATGTTATTAGCTATTTGAATTGTATTGGAATCTACAATTTGTAAGCCATGATTGAAAGAGTTGTAACCATAACCTGCACCAATACCTATGGCAAGAGTTCCTTCTTTGTTTAGAGGAATATCTTTAATGTAACCTAGGGAGAAACTATATGAAAATCCACTCTCTGTAGTTTTATCTGGCTGGTTTTGTATAATATTATAACTTAAACTTATGTACAATTGATCTTCCCAATATTTATCACCAATTCTTAAAGAATCTGACTGAGCATAAAAAGATATACTTAAAAAAGTACCTATTAATAAAGAAAAAAGTAGTTTCATTTGATGTTAAAGCAATAGAATAATAAGTTTACAAATTACACATTCTATTTAACTATAAAAGTTATAAGATTATAAAATAAGAATAGAGAAGTTTTTTTACTAAAAATAAAAGAGAGCAATTTTAAAATTGCTCTCTTTTTATTATATATGATAAAATATATTCTTTATTTAGAAATACTACTTCCTTTTTGAGTAGATAAACTTAACTTAAGAGCATTAACATCTCTTAATTTAAGGCGAATATCAGTTAAAGTACCAACATTCGATTCTTTATCAGCTTTAATAGAAGTTGTCATAAATGGAATTTCAGCATCAGAAACTTTCTCTCTTTCATTAAGAATGAAAGCAGGAACATCATCTGGTGTAGCAATTTTATCATTTAATTGAATTCTATTATAACTAGAACCATATTTACCTTTGTCTTTAGCCTTACCAACAAAAATAGTACTTACTAAACTTTTATGTTCTAGTTTTTTTACTTCAGTTGCACTAGGTAAACGAGGGGCATCGATTTTTAAATCATTTTTCCTCATTACCGTAATTACCATAAAAAAGAACAATAACATAAATACAATATCAGGTAAAGAAGCCGTTGATATAGCAGGTTGTCCCTTTTTTTTCTTTTTAAATTTAGACATACTAATTTGTTTTAGTAATTAATATTATTTAGCGTCAGTAGGATCTAAATCAGTAATTATCTGAGGATAACTAGATTTTATATCTACTAATTTTTTCTTCAGACCTTCATCTTTACGACCACTATCTATATATGATTTCTCAAGTTCGCTAAAAGATATTCCGTATTTCTTTTGACACAACTTGTTTCTCAAATCAGAATAAGCACCTAATAATTCATTCTGTACAGTTACATATGTACCATACTCAGTAGCTCTATCACTTTCTATAGAGATAATAGCTTTATTAGGATGATCTGATGATCCTTCGCTTTTTTCTCCTGCACAATAATCACATGCTTTCCCTGGTGCTCCATTAACAGGATTACCAATTCCTCCACCGTTATCGATAAATTTAGTAGCAGCTGCTTTTAAATCTTTCAACTCCATTACATCTCCATCAACAAACAATTCATTGTTTCTGTTAATACTGATCTGAAATAAGTTTTTTTCTTTAATTTTAGGTGGATCATAGTCTGCCGGTGGCTTCTCTGCTAATTTCTTAGAAATACCCGAATCAACATCCATTGTAGTAGTTACAAGGAAGAAGATAAGAAGCAAGAAAGCTATATCAGCCATTGAACCTGCATTTATTTCTGGATTTTCTCTTCTTGCCATACTATGATTGTTATTTAATTAATCCTTTTAATAAATC
>CALLBA010000013.1:0-301824 GCA_938002045.1 Tenacibaculum soleae | reverse complement strand
GATTTTTTTATACATAAGAAAACGGATTTTAGAGTGTTTTATTTACCAGGAAAATCGGCTTTTCTTTTTTCTAAGAAAGCGGTAGTCCCTTCTTTAAAATCGGCTGTACCAAAACATTCGCCAAAGGCTTTAATTTCAGTTTTATACCCATCTAAAGTAGTATTAAAACCAGCATTTACTGCTTTTATTGCATGCCCAATAGCTACTGGAGAATTATTTGCAATTTTATTTGCAATTTTTTTACATAATGGCAGTAGCTCTTCTTGTGCAACCACATAATTAACTAAACCATATTGCAATGCTTTGGGAGCATCTATCATAGCAGCTGTCATTATTAATTCTAACGCTCTACCTTTACCTATAAGTTGTGGCAACCTTTGTGTACCACCATATCCTGGAATAACCCCTAAAGAAACTTCTGGTAACCCCATTTTTGCATTGTCAGAAGCAATTCTGAAATGACAAGCCATCGCTAATTCTAGTCCGCCTCCCAACGCAAAACCATTTACAGCTGCTATTACAGGTGTTGCTAAATTTTCTACTAAATTAAAAAGAGATTCTTGGCCTAGTCTAGCTAAATGTCCTCCTTCTTCTACTGAGAAATTAGCAAATTCAGCAATATCAGCACCTGCAACAAAAGCTTTTTCACCACTACCGGTAATAATAATTGTTTTTACGGTATTATCATCTTCTAAAGTTTCAAAAGCACTGCTTAATTCTTTTATTGTTGTACTATTTAAAGCGTTTAATTTTTTTGGTCTGTTGATGGTAATAGTTGCTAAGCCGCTAGCAATAGTTACTAAAATGTTTTCGAATTTCATTGGATTAAGTTTTGGGTAAAATTACGGTAAAAACGGTTCCGATACCTTCGGTTGATGTAAAGCTAATAGTTCCGTTGTACGCTTCAATTATATTTTTTATCATGGCCAAACCTAAGCCCATGCCACTTGTTTTGGTGGTGAATTTAGGTTCGAAAATTAATTCTTTGTTAGTCTCTGTAATACCTTTTCCGTTATCAGAAACAATAATTTTTAAATTAGTACTATCAGAAGTTACTTTTACTTCTATTTTTGGGTTGATTTCATTTTGTTTAATAGCTTGTGTAGCATTTTTAACTAGGTTTGTTACAACACGAATTAATTGTGTTTTATCTAAATGTGCAAAGATTTCGGTTTCTTGTGGTATATAATAAATATAGTTTTCGTTAAAAATATCAAGAGAATGTTTAACAACATCAACAACATTTAGTTTTTCACGACGCTGTGTAGGCATTTTTGCAAAGTCAGAAAAAGCAGAAGCAATAGAGCTTAGTACATCAATTTGTTGAATTAATGTTTCGCTATATTCAGACATTTTTTCTTTAATATTTGGGTCTTCAGGATTGAATCGTCTGTCAAAACTTTGCACAGAAAGACGCATTGGTGTTAACGGATTTTTTATTTCATGCGCCACTTGTTTAGCCATCTCTCTCCAAGCTTGTTCACGCTCACTTTTGGCTAATTTTACAGCGCTTTCCTCTAGTTGATCAATCATATTATTGTAAGAGTCAATAAGAGAGTTTATTTCAGAGCTTGCTGAGTTTAGGGTTATTTTTTCATTCCGCTGATTTAAACGGGTTTCTTTAATTTTTGCAGAAATTGTTTGAATAGATCGGGTAATATAACTCGATAAAAAATAAGCCAAAGCAATAGCAATTATAAACATTAACAGATAAACAAGTAATAAGCGCGATATAAATTCACGTAATTCATGCTTTTGTTCTTCGTTATTTTGAGCTATTTGTATTTGTAAAATTCCTATTCTTTTAAAACGAGGGTCAGTTAAATAAGAAAAAGATGATTGATAGGTAATTCCTTCTTTTATTTCAATTCCTGGTATTCGGTGTTCAGAGCTGTTGGCAAGCTTATTAACGGTTTCTTGTGTTAAGTTTTTGCCCTCTTTCTTGTCAAAATTATAAGGTATTGACGATTTTAATAATTGCCCATTCATATCAAACATAGATATTGTTAATTTATGAACGTACGCAATATTATAAATCCGGTCTTGAAAAATTTTAGCTAAATTACTAGTGGTTACAGGGTATGTTGTTCTACGCTTTAATTCAATTTCAATATCATTTTTAGTAGATGTTTCTTTACGTGCAAAGCGAAGTTTATTATAATCATCCGTTTGTTCACCGTATTGATATATAGTAACACTTATAATTAAAATAGAAGCCAATAATACTAATAGTATCATTGATAAAAAAATTCTAATTCGTAGCGATATGTTTTTAATATTTAGCAAACTTATTGTTTTAGTCTTTTAGTATTCATAATTAAAGTATCGTCAAACTCGCCATCGTTATCCCAATCGTATATTACGGTTCCTTTAAAACCTTTTTTTGTTTTATTTATTTTATACCACGCTTGTACTTGTTTTCCTAAATACGTATAATCAATATATAAACTATCGTTTTTGGTTTTCCATTTTCCGCTAGTTTCATCTATTTTTTTACCATCTGGTTGTTTAAACCAAGCTGAAAATGTTCCATCTTTTTTATAAGAAGACTGTGCCTTACCTGTATTGGGTTTACTAAAATTATCTTCAAAAACTGATGTGCTGTCAGTTTTATTTACGGTAACCATTTTTATTTTTAAATAAGTGGTTTCCCAATTACCAATCATATAATTTTTAAGGGTATCTTTTTTATTTTGATTACAGGTAGCAAAAAGTAATCCGAAAAGTAAGATAAAAAGATGTTTTATTTTCATAATTATGATTCAATTTTTTCTTCTTTACTATGTAAAAGACGGGTTAATTTAATAGATAAATCTAATAAAATTATTTTAGCATTTCCGTTTCTTTCAATATGATATTGAGCGTCACTTACTTCTTTTTCAATGGTTAAAATATTAGCACTGTGTATAAAAGGAGCGAACTTTGAAAGTTGAAAATTTGCAGATTTTGTTTCTAAAAAAACCAAATCAGGTGTGCCGTAATTTAATAATAGAGCTTGCCTAAAAAACTGTAAACAATATTGTAAAAATTGTTTTTGTGTTTCTCTACCTGATTTTGCAATAATTTCAGACCAGCCGATTAAATCTTGTATAACGGCAGCATTACCTTTAGCCTTAAAAGCTGCACGAATCCAAGTAATAAACCATTCTTCAAAAATTAAATCATTTGAATTATTATTTAAAATATGCAATGCTTTGTTGTAATTTCCTTCGGATTGATGCGCAATTTTAACCGCCTCATTTTCCAAAATATTTTCGTTTTTAATTAAAGCATTGGCAATATCTGTATCACTTAGTGAAGGAAAGTTTAATGCTTGGCATCTTGATTTTATGGTGTTTATAATTTGTCCTTCATCTTCAGTAATCAATAAAAAAATTGTTTTATTAGGAGGCTCTTCAATCAATTTTAATAACTTATTTGCGGCTGCAATATTCATTTTTTCTGCCATCCAAATAATCATTACTTTAAAGCCACCTTCATACGATTTTAGTTGTAGTTTTTTAACAATATCTTGCGCTTCATCAACCCCTATTTGCCCTTGTTTATTTTCTACACCAATATGTTTAGACCAATCAAAAACGTTTCCATAAGGTTGTTTTTCGATAAAACTTCTCCAGTCATTCAAAAATAAGTTGCTAACAGGGTGTTTTTTTACCGAATCGTTGGTGGTTACAGGAAAAGCAAAATGCAAATCAGGATGCTGTAATTTATTGCATTTTATAGCACAAGCCTCTTCGTTACTTGATGATTTACATAACAAAAATTGAGCATAAGCAATTGCCATTGGTAATGTACCTGTACCTTCTTTACCAATAAAAAGTTGCGCGTGTGGTATTCTATTATTTTCAGCAGACTGCTGTAAATGTTTTTTTATATGTTCTTGTCCTATAATTTGATCGAAAGTCATGCAACAAATATAAGATTTCAAATACAGAGAACAACGTTAAAAATGAAAGGTAAGATAGTTATAAGTGTATTGTTTAGAATGGTTCTATTTTAGTATCTTTGCAAGCCAATTTATATGTGTTATTTTGAATTCAATTGCAACTTTACTTATCGGAGAACGTGGAATTATATCTGAAGACTGCTTAGATATTATACCTTTAAAACTATTAGAAATGGGCTGTTTGCCAGGTACAGAAGTTGAATTGTTGCAAGTTGCTCCTTTTAATGACCCGGTTTATATATGTGTAGATGGAAGTCATTTAGCAATACGAAAAGAAACGGCAAGTAAAATTACAATTACCAAAATATAACTGATGAACAAGCGTATTAAAGTAGCTTTAATTGGAAATCCGAATACCGGAAAAACATCATTATTTAATCAATTAACAGGGTTAAATCAAAAAGTTGGTAATTACCCAGGGGTAACGGTTGATAAAAAGGAGGGAACCTGTAAATTATCAGCCAAAAAATCGGCAATAATTACTGATTTACCAGGAACTTATAGTATTAATCCAACATCAATTGATGAAAGCATTGTTTTAAAAACATTGTTGAAGGCTGATGAAAATGAAAAGCCTGATGTAATTGTAGTGGTTGCTGATGTTGAGAATTTAAAACGAAATTTGCTGCTTTTTTCTCAAATTCAAGATTTAGAAATGCCCACTATTTTAGTCTTAAACATGGCTGATCAGATGCAACGTAAGGGGATTTCAATTGATATAAAAAAGTTAGAAAAAGAGTTGCACACAAAAGTAGTATTAATATCAGCAAGAAATAATAAAGGGGTAGGTGCTGTAAAAACTGCAATAGAAAACTATAAAGAGTTAGATACTTATTCTAGTTTTAATGAAATTTCATCAAAAATAGATACAAATTATTTTAAGGAATTACAAAAGATAAATCCTAGTTTTCCATCTTATAAATTGTGGATGATGCTTACCCAAAAGCATACTTTTTTATTATCTGAGAATGAAAAAAAAGAGCTAGAGTTGTTCGAGAAAAATGAGCCAAAGCAAAAAAAGTATCAGCATAAAGAAACCATTTATCGTTATCAAAAAATAAATTCAATTTTAAAAGAAACCTATACGGTTGATACATCAAAAGCAACCGATTTACGATCGAAATTAGACAGGGTTTTTACACATAAAATATTTGGGTATTTTATTTTTTTCGGATTGTTATTATTAATCTTTCAATCTGTTTTTGATTGGGCTTCTATGCCAATGGATTTTATAGACGGTTTGTTTGCTAACATTGCTGAGTTTATAAAGATGAACCTTTCGTCAGGTAAATTAACTGATTTGTTAACCGAAGGAATTATTCCAGGAATTGGAGGAGTAGTTATTTTTATACCACAAATAGCTATTTTATTTTTATTTATAGCCATTTTAGAAGAAACAGGATATATGAGTAGAGTGGTGTTTTTAATGGATAAGATTATGCGCCGTTTTGGAATGAGTGGTAAAAGTGTAATACCCTTAATTTCAGGAACAGCATGTGCTATACCAGCAATTATGGCAACACGTACGATATCTAGTTGGAAAGAGCGTTTAATAACCATTTTAGTAACACCGTTTACAACATGTTCTGCACGTTTGCCTGTGTATGCAATTTTAATAGCTTTGATAGTTCCTGACACAAAAGTATTTGGAGTTTTAAGCTTACAAGGGTTAACGTTATTAAGTTTGTATGCTCTTGGTTTTGGTGCTGCAATAATTGGCGCTTATATTTTGCATAAAACTTTAAAAATAAAAAACACCTCGTTTTTTGTAGTTGAAATGCCTAATTATAAGCTACCGTCTGTAAAAAATGTTTTTTTTGACGTGTTAGAAAAAACAAAAGCCTTTATTTTTGGAGCAGGAAAAATAATTTTAGCCATCTCTATTGTATTGTGGTTTTTAGCATCGCACGGACCAACATCATTTAAAAATGTAGAAAAAAATGTGGTTGAAAACCCAGTTAATCAGCAGTTGTCACCCTCAGAGTTATCACAAAAAATTGCCTCAGAAAAATTAGAAAATTCCTATATAGGTATAGCTGGTAAAACGATAGAGCCAGTGGTAAAACCATTGGGTTATGATTGGAAAATAGGAATTGGTTTAATTGCATCATTTGCAGCACGAGAAGTGTTTATCGGTACTTTGGCAACTATTTATAGTGTTGAAAATGATGATGAGGATATTATAACGATTAAAGAAAAAATGGCATCAGAAATAAATCAAGAAACTGGTAAAAAGCGCTTTAATTTTGCAACAGGAATGTCTTTGTTACTATTTTATGCCTTTGCAATGCAGTGTATGGCAACTTTAGCAATTGTTAAAAGAGAAACTAAAAGTTGGAAATGGCCAATTATACAGTTAGTAGGTATGGGAGTTTTGGCGTATTTATCTGCCTTTGCAGCTTATCAAATATTGAGTTAATGCAAGAAATTATTACATATATAATTGTAGGTTTAGCAATACTTTTTTTAGTAAATAAGTTTTTTATTAAAACTAAAAAAAGCAAAAATTGTAATACCGACTGTGGTTGTTCTTGAGAAAAAAAGAATAGATTATTTTATTATTAGCAGGTTCTGTAATTAATGTATGTTTGTGGTATTGTAATTGATAGTTAAAATTATATATAACAATATTGATTTAAAATTTAAAGATGAAAAAAATACTTTTAATAGCTGTAATTTTAATCAGCTCATTTTCACAGGCACAACAAGAAGTAAAAATTGATATTTTTGATGCATTGGCATTAAAAACCCTAGAGGTTTCGTATGAACATTACACGGCCAGTCGTTCATCAATAGGGTTGTCAGCTTTGTTTAATTTTGAAAAAAAATCATCTGATTTTGCTTATAACGAAGAATGGATGATTACTCCTTATTTTCGTCACTATTTTACAGACAATAGTAACTGGAATTATTTTGGAGAAGTATTTTTAGGGATTAATAATGGTATTAACAATAACAACGAGTATACAGATGGTGCTTTGGGTTTAGCAATAGGATCTAAATATATTTCTGGTGGAGGTTTTGTAATTGATGTTTATGGGGGACTAGGTAGAAATATGTTTTCTTCAGAATCTCGTTCTGTTGTACCAAGAGTTGGTATAAACTTAGGATATAGGTTTTAATAAAGTTATGTAAAACAAAAAAAGCTTGCGTTATGCAGGCTTTTTTGTTTTTATAATATTGGTTAAGATAAAGGTTATAGTAGCCGGTAATACCCAACCTAAATGCTGATTTGCTAATGGAATTATAGTTTTAACTTTAGTTAAGTATTCTTTATCAATAAAAAATTCTAAAAAATCGGGAACACTAAAAACAAAAGTTATAGCTACCACAATTTTAAAAACCAGTGCAGAGGTATATTTATCTGAAATAACATTTAAAATTATTAGCACAATAGTAATTGGATAAATAAACATTAAAACAGGTAAAGCAATGTTTATAATATTACGAACATCTAATTGACCTATTAAAACGCCAAGAACACAACCAATAATAGCGGTTGCTATATAAGTTTCTTGTAAATTATTAGTAATTCCTTTTATATAATCGGCAGTTCCGGTAATAATTCCAACAGCAGTAGTAAAACAAGCCAAGCTAACTAGCACGCTTAAAAATAGTGTGCCAATATTACCAAGAGTTTGCGTGCTTAATGCAGTTAAAACTTCAGATCTAGTGGCTGTTTCATTAAAAATAGAGTTAAACAATGCGCCATTATAAATCAATCCAGCATAAATAATTAATAGTCCTAATCCAGCAATAAAACCAGCTTTGGTAATTAATTCTTTCTTAGCTTTAAAAGAAGTTTCTTTATTAAAGTTGATAGAAATTACCAAAATACCACCAACAACAATAGCCCCAATCGCATCAAAAGTTTGATATCCTTCTAATAATCCACTAATAAAAGGTGTTTTAAAAGTAGATAAATTCATTGTTTCTGGAGATGAAAACATTCCAATAAATATAATAGCCAATAGAATTAAGATAATTAAAGGAGTTAAAAATTTACCTAATAAATTTAACACTTTTGTTCGGTTCAAAACAAAAACAAAAACCAAACTAAAATAAATACTGCTTGTTATTAGTGAACTACTATTAAAATAAGGAGCAATTGCCATTTCATGAGTAACGGATGCTGTTCTTGGAGCTGGTAATGCAATTGAAATAGTGTAGATAAGGAGGCAGTATACGGTGCTAAAAATAGGAGATACTTTTTTACCGAAATCATATAAAGTTCCTTGTAATTTGGCATGTGCTAAAATTCCTAAAATAGGAATGAATACTGCGGTAATAAAAAAACCAATCGTTACCCAACTCCATAAATTTCCTGCATTTTTACCTAAAAAAGGAGGTAAAATTAAATTACCTGCACCAAAAAACATAGAAAACAACGCGAATCCAGTAACATATATATCTTTAGTTTTATTCATTTTTAGTGGTGTTTTTAATAATTAGAAGGATGAAATTTATAGCCAAGTATATAAGAGTAATTGAGATTATTGTAAATTTTATAAAAGCACAATAGTAAGCTATTAAACTCCAATTACTATTGGTGCTACCTAGTAGCAATTGTATCAACCCAATGTTTTCAATAGTATCAAGAATGGTGGTTAAGAGTTGTGAAAATAATAAGATTATTCCCACAAGATAAAAAGAGTGCCCTTTCCAAATAATTTCATTAAGCTTGTGAATTAATAAAGCAATTAATAGCGGGTAAATCATTAAAAATAAAAAATCTAGCCCTAGGCTAATTCCAGCACAAATTTTCGATTTTGTATTCCAAGAGTTTAAAATAGTTTTTGAAATGTTAAAATCTTTTGCTAATTCAAAAGATAAAATTCCGTTTTTACAAACATCATTTATTAAATAATAATCAATACTTAACATACCATATAATATACAAGCAGTAGCAGTAGCAAGAAAAAAAGTAAGTTTTTTTTCTGCAATATCTGATAAGGAAGAAAAAGGTGACGTTAACATGGTTTTAGAATAAATACTAGCGAAAGATACATATTTTTGCAAGATGGAAAAGATTCTCATTTATAAAAATAGTAAAATAGCATATTCAGATGTAGGTAAAGGAGGTGCTGTTGTGTTACTGCATGGATTTCTTGAAAACAGTACAATATGGAATGATATTAAAGGAGAGTTGATAAAAAAGAACCGAGTAATTTGTATAGATTTATTAGGGCATGGAAATACAGATAGTATTGGTTATGTGCATACAATGGATGACATGGCTATGGCTGTAAAAGAAGTTTTAAAAACTTTGCTATTGCGTAAATTTTATATGATTGGGCATTCAATGGGTGGGTATGTTTCTTTGGCTTTTGCAGAACTATATCCGAAAAATATAAAAGGAATATGTTTATTAAATTCAACTGCACAGGCAGATTCTAACGAGCGAAAAAGTTTGCGTTTAAGAGCTTGTGAAATGGCAAAAGTAAATTATGATAACTTAGTTAAAATGTCTGTTGCTAATTTATTTACGCCTCAAACCCGCGAGCAGTTTTCTGTAAAAATTGCTGAGGTAAAAAAAATAGCCAAACAAACTTCAGTACAAGGTTATATTGCCGCAACCAAAGGGATGAAGTTAAGAGAAAATAAAGAAGTCATTTTACAAACTATTGATAAAAGATTAATTATTGTAGGTAAAAAAGATGCCGTTTTAAATTATCAATCTGTCATTGAAGAAGCAGCACGCACAAAAACTCCTTTTATTGAACTACCTAATGGACACATGAGTTATATTGAAGATAAAGAGGTTTTAATAAAGGTGTTAAAAAGATTTATTAATTAGTAATAACTTTCCTTTTGTTTAAGGATAAACTCTTTTTTATTTACATGAAATCCCTCTTTTTTGTAACTTAGCTATAAATAAATTAAAGTATGAAAATTCATCACCTAGCAAAAGAAACATCAATTTTAAATAAATATTTAAGAGAAATCAGAAGCATCGGTATTCAAAAAGATACCATGCGATTTCGTAGAAATATTGAAAGAATTGGCGAGATATTAGGATATGAATTAAGTAAAAATTTAACCTACGAACGATTAGATATCGAAACCCCTTTAGGTGTAAAAGAAACAAAATTTCCTGTAAATAGATTGGTAGTATGTTCTATTCTTAGAGCCGGATTACCATTACATAACGGATTGCTAAATTATTACGATGACGCTGAAAATGCTTTTATATCAGCATATCGTAATCATCCTAATAATGATGCTGAGTTTGATATTGTAGTTGAGTATTTAGCTTCTCCATCAATTGAAGGAAAAACATTATTGTTAGCCGATCCTATGATTGCTACAGGAAAATCGTTAGTGGCAGTTTATGAAGCGTTAAAAAAACACGGAACCCCTAAAGAAATTCATATTATGTCAGTAATAGGTGCTACCGAAGGTATTGAATTTATAGAAAAATTTTTTCCAGAAAACACCAATTTATGGATTGCTGATATTGATAAAGAGCTTAATAGTAAAGGTTATATTGTGCCTGGTTTAGGTGATGTTGGCGATTTAGCTTTTGGAGCAAAATTGTAAATTTATAAAAAGTTTGTAAGTACAGAAATAACTAAAAGCAACAATAATAATACATCAGCTAACCACTTTTTTTGAAACAATTCTAACCCATTTGCTAATATTACAGCAGTAGGGAAAAACAAGAATAATAGTTCACTTCCATTTTTAGGATTCATCAATAAAACAACAATTATTGAGGTTATAAGGTGAATAAAAGTTAAAATCCAGTTTTTTCTAAAAGTATTTAAAACAGCCAAAGCTTTCGGACTTTTTAGTACAATAACTAAAAGCACAAAAATTCCGATAACAATATTTGGAAAAAGATACTTCGTGCTTAAGTATAAATCAATATTATATAAATAACTCCAGTTAAAAAGTAGGAAAAAATCAGCTGTTTTTTCATGCCAAAAGCAGTATGTAAAAAATAAAAAAATAACACTACCAAAGCTAATTAAAGGAGTTAATAAGGTTTGATAGGTAAAGCGTTGATGCAAATACGTTGAAGCATATAATAATATTGCAAACACAGCAGTGTAAGGTTCAATTAAAAAAGAAACACCTAGCCACAAACCGGCATCAAACAATTTGTGAAGCGTGTTTTTAGATGATTGTAAACTATATACTTTGCGTAAAAAAAGCAATATGGTTATAGTAGCATATAATGTATAATTAATCTTTATTACAGTAGGAAAAAAACCAATAAGTATTACAAAAACCAAAAAGGCATAAGAATTGTCAAATGTTAATTGATTTTTTGCAAGAATAAAGTTGAAAACAGCAAAAATAACCACAAAATAAAATAATTCTTTAATCGAATTAAATGAGATTTCGGTGTAAAAAAAATGTAAAAAAAAGTACACTAAAAACAACGTGAAAATCACGAGAAAATTAACAGGCTTAGATTTACCGAAAAAATTGGCTAACATAGTTTCTTTTTATACTTTTGCAACTGTAAAGATAATCAAGTTATGTTAGGATTAAATATTTTTAGATTAATTGGAGATTTATTTGAGTTCATTCTAGTGCCTTTTAAATGGTTGCGCTTAGAAGTTGCAAAAGGAGACTTAGGATGGTGGACCTCAAATGCTGTTAACTGGGGGTTTTTACTAATCTTATTAGTGTTATTTGCTTATTGGATGAAGCAATCTGCTACTTTCTTAAAAGAAGGAACAGAGGATAGAGCTTAATTCGTAGAAAATTGGGAAGCAAAAATAAACTAAAACGTTTCAAAGAAAATGAAACGTTTGCAAATGTAATTCAGCCAACAAGAGAAGAGGTAATTAACGATTTTTCATTGAAAGGAAAATGGAATACCTTTTTTAAAAACGACAACCCTATTGTTTTAGAGCTAGGGTGTGGTAAAGGAGAATATACTATTGCATTAGCAGAAAAAAATCCAAATAAAAATTTTATTGGTATTGATATTAAAGGAGCTCGTTTTTGGCGCGGAGCAAAAACAGCAATAGAAAACAACATGCAAAATGTTGCCTTTATTAGAACCCAAATAGAATTAGTGGCACATATTTTTGCTGAAAATGAAGTGGATGAAATCTGGATAACCTTTCCAGATCCACAAATAAAATACCAACGCACCAAGCATAGAATGACCAATACAGCATTCTTAAAAAGATACCATACAGTTTTAAAAGAAGATGGTATTATGAACTTAAAAACCGACAGCGAATTTATGCACGGTTACACTTTAGGTTTATTACATGGCGAGGGGCACGAAATATTACACGCAAACCACAATGTGTATAAAAACGAAGGGGC
This sequence comes from Tenacibaculum soleae, assembly GCA_938002045.1. Lineage (GTDB taxonomy): Bacteria > Bacteroidota > Bacteroidia > Flavobacteriales > Flavobacteriaceae > Polaribacter > Polaribacter soleae_A. The sequence continues at coordinate 289,586 of CALLBA010000013.1, read as the reverse complement.
TCCTGAAGAGGTAACTTCAACACAAACCTTTTACGAAAAACAATATTTAGAAGTTGGGAAACCAATAACCTATATTCGATTTAAGTTAAATTACTAATATCGAAAAAAGACATTCCTGCAACTAGTAGGAATTTTTTTTGCAATTATTTTTGGACGTTCCCCTTTCGGGTCGTGCTTTCAGCGTTACACGGTAACTTGTTTCAGTCACTAACGCAATATTTAGTATTGTTTAGCCAAAAATTAAAAATTAGGTATATTTACAACCATGTCAGATAAAAATTTCTTTGAAAAAGTATATGAGGTAGCGCGATTAATTCCACACGGAAAAGTAACCAGTTACGGAGCAATTGCTGTTTATTTAGGTGCTGCAAGATCTGCAAGAATGGTAGGTTGGGCAATGAACAAAGCACATAATTTAGACGATATTCCTGCGCACAGAGTTGTAAACAGAAAAGGACTTTTAACAGGTAAGCATCATTTTGACGGCACTAATTTAATGCAACAATTACTAGAAAGCGAAGGAGTAGTTGTAGTTGAAAATCAAATTCAAAACTTCGATAAAATATTCTGGAACCCATCTACAGAATTACAATAAAAACTCCTTATTACCCCATAAATTTTCACAATCTAAACACTTTATTTTCTAAGTGTTAAAATGTATCTTTGTAACTTGTAATTAATTAAATTAAATACTCTAATGAGTTTTAAAAAACAAGATATATACAAAGCGTTAGAAACTATTACTGCACCTGGTGAAGGTAAAAGTTTAGTTGAAAACGAAAATATAAAAAACATTGTTACTTTTGGAAACGAAGTAATTGTAGATGTAACCATCTCAAACCCATCTTTACAAGCAAAAAAGAAGGTAGAAGTAGAAATAACAAAAGCAATTAACGAACATGTTGATAAGGCAATTGACGTGAAAGTGAATGTGAAGGTTGAGGCAAAACCAAAAGAAAACCCAACACAAATAAAAGGAAAAGAAATTCCGAATATTAAAAATATTATTGCAATTGCATCAGGTAAAGGAGGTGTAGGTAAATCTACCATAACCTCTAATATGGCTGTTTCTTTAGCAAAAATGGGTTTTAAAGTAGGTGTTTTAGATGCCGATGTGTATGGCCCATCACAACATTTAATGTTTGATGTAGCTTTAGAAAAACCTTTAGCAGTAAAAGTTGATGGGCGCTCTAAAATGAAACCTGTCGAAAATTATGGCGTAAAATTATTGTCATTAGGATTTTTTACCGACCCTAATCAAGCAGTAATTTGGAGAGGACCTATGGCATCAAAAGCATTAAATCAATTAATTTTTGATGCAGATTGGGGAGAGTTAGATTTTTTATTAATCGATTTACCACCAGGTACCGGTGATATACACTTATCAATCGTACAAGCAGTGCCAATTAACGGAGCCGTAGTAGTAAGTACACCACAAAACATAGCCTTAGCTGATGCTAAAAAGGGAGTTGCAATGTTTAAACAAGAAAGTATTAACGTACCGGTATTGGGAATTGTAGAAAACATGGCGTATTTTACACCAGCTGAATTGCCAGACAATAAATACTATATTTTTGGTCAAGGTGGCGCTAAAAATTTAGCAACAGATATTGAAACAAGTTTCTTAGGGGAAATACCATTAGTGCAAAGTATTCGTGAGGCAGGTGACGTTGGTCGCCCAGTAGCATTACAAGAAAATAGTCCTTTAGAAAAAGCATTTACCAATGCAACTAAAGAAATGCTTTCTCAATTATTAAAAAGAAACGAAAATTTACCAGCAACTGAAGTAGTTCGAATAACTACCATGAGTGGTTGTAGTACTAAATAATAAAAAAGTTATGACAGCAGCAGAAATAGAAAGTAATGTAGAAAAAGCTTTAGAAGAAATCCGTCCTTTTTTAGTAAGCGACGGCGGTAATATTAAGCTATTGTCTATCGAAAATAATACCGTAAAAGTTCAGTTAGAGGGAGCTTGTAGTGGTTGCTCAGTAAATCAAATGACCTTAAAAAACGGTGTTGAAGCAACCATAAAAAAATATGCACCAATAATAGAAGAAGTAATTAATGTAGCATAAAACTTGATTTTTATCAGCTTTTAACAACTACAAATTTATTATTTTTGGGCGTTAGAGCGTGCTTTCACTACTCGCTTTTTTAAAATATAAAAAAATATTTTAAAAAGAGCTTAAACAAACCGCTCAATCACTAACGCAAAATATTCCTGTCTTTTATTTTAAAGACAGGAATATCAGTATAAAAAAGAAAATTTTAGAAGTAAAATGATACAAACAGATATATTAATTATAGGAGCAGGTCCCACAGGATTATTCACCGTGTTTGAAGCAGGATTGCTAAAATTACGATGTCATTTAATTGATGCATTGCCACAACCAGGAGGGCAATGTTCAGAAATTTATCCCAAAAAACCTATTTACGATATCCCCGCATATCCAGAAATTTTAGCAGGCGATTTAACAGATAAACTGATGGAGCAAATTAAACAATTTGAACCAGGATTTACCTTAGGTGAACGTGCAGATACCATTGAAAAACAAGAAGACGGTAGCTTTATAGTAACCACTAATAAAGGTACCAAGCACCAAGCACCAGTAGTAGCAATTGCAGGAGGTTTAGGGAGTTTTGAACCACGTAAGCCACCAATTCCAAATATTGCTAACTTTGAAGATAAAGGAGTAGAATATATGATAAAAGAACCAGAACTTTACAGAGATAAAGATGTGGTAATTGCAGGAGGTGGAGATTCTGCCCTAGATTGGTCTATCTTTTTAACAGACGTAGCAAAATCGGTAACTTTAGTACACCGTAGAAACGAATTTCGTGGTGCATTAGACTCTGTAGATAAAGTACAAGAATTAAAAGACGCTAAAAAATTAACACTAATAACTCCAGCTGAAATTAAAGGAATCGAAGGAGAAAACAAGGTAACTGGAGTTGTAGTTTCAAAAAAAGGAGAAGAAGAGTATGTTTTAAAAACAGATCATTTTATTCCATTATTTGGATTATCGCCAAAGTTAGGCCCCATAGCAAATTGGGGATTAGAAATTGAAAAAAACGCCATTAAAGTAAACAATGCGTTAGATTATCAAACCAATATTCCAGGAATATATGCCATTGGAGATGTAAATACGTACCCAGGAAAATTAAAATTAATTTTATGTGGATTTCACGAAGCTACTTTAATGTGTCAAAGTGCATTTCAACGTATATTTCCTGATAAAAAATATGTAATGAAGTACACCACAGTTGGTGGTGTAGACGGTTTTGATGGTACACGTAAAGAAGCGCCAAAAGCTGTCGTAAAAAAAATTGAGTAAATTTTCAGCAACTTTAAATTAAAACAATTGGCATTAACAGATTATATACAGCAATTATCACAAGACAAGCTTTTGTATTTTGCCTTACCTATATTTTTTATTTCAATGGTTATTGAATATAAAATATCAAAAGAAAAATACAGTTTGAACGATACTAAAGTTTCGTTACTGATGATGCTTTTTTCTGCAATTGTAGAGTTTATTCCTAAAATTGTAGCGTTTATTGTTTTTTTCTTTTTGTATGAATTAAGTCCCTTAAAAGATACTGTTGGTCGTCAATGGTGGACGTGGATTATATTGTTTTTAGCGGATGATTTTGCCTACTATTGGTTTCATCGCTTAAATCACGAAGTTCGTTTATTTTGGGCAGGTCATGTGCCACATCACTCATCAATATATATGAATTTAGGAACTGCTTTACGCCAAGGGGTTGGTGAACGTGCTCATAAGTTTTTGTTTTGGATATGGATTCCTTTACTTGGTTTTGATCCTTTAATGATGTTTACCATGATGGGAATTAGCTTAATTTATCAATTTTTTATACATACCGAATTGATTGATAAACTACCAAAACCAATTGAATATATTTTTAATACGCCATCGCACCATAGAGTACATCACGCATCAAATATTCGTTATTTAGATTGTAATCACGCAGGGATTTTAATTATTTGGGATCGTTTATTTGGTACTTTTTCAGAAGAATTAACAGCGATAGAAAAACCTATTTATGGATTAACCGTAAATATTAATACCTACAACCCTATAAAAGTAGCAACACACGAATATGAAGCGATATGGAACGATGTTAAAAGAGCTAGTAAGTTATCAGATAAATTGAACTATATATTTAATTCACCTGGTTGGACACATGACGGTGAAGATAAACGTGCTAAAACACTACGTAAAAAAATGAATTTGTAAGATGGAACAAGATATTACCCTAAAAATAACAGATAGAGAAGGTGTAACACACGAGGTAGTTGCGCCAACTGATATGGCCATGAATTTAATGGAGGTTGTACGTTCGTATGAACTAGCTCCTGAAGGAACTATTGGTATTTGTGGCGGTATGGCAATGTGTGCATCGTGTCAATGTTATGTAAAATCAGATCATGAATTACCAGAAATGGGAGATGATGAGGACGCGATGTTGGCTGAGGCATTTAATGTTGAAGATAATAGTCGTTTAGGGTGTCAAATACAAATAAAGCCAGAAATGGACGGTTTGGAGGTAGAATTAGCTCCTGAGGGGTAAAACAATATATTATTGTGATAAAAAATAAAAAGGTTGCTAATAATGAGCAACCTTTTTTTGTTAAAAATTTAAACTTGATTTATTAAGTTGTTTTTTAAAATAATTAACCATTTTAATAATCTTTCTTGTGTTAATTCTGGTTGATTGTCTTCATCAATTGCTAAACCATAAAATGAATCTTCATTTTCAATTTTAGCTTTCGATTCAGTATAATCGTAACCTTTGGTAGGCCATTTACCTATTATATTACCTCCGTTTGCTATAACAACTTCAGCTAACATACCTACGCCATCTATAAAATATTCCCCATAACCATACTGGTCTCCTAAACCATATATGGCTACTGTTTTATTGGTAAAATCAATGGTTTTAAACTCATCAAAATAACTTTCCCAATCACTTTGTAAATCGCCATCATACCAAGTTGAGAGTCCTAATATAATAAAGTTAAATTTATCAAAATCAGAACTATTAGCGTTATTAATTTCTATAACTTCAATGTCAGTAACGTTCCACTCATCTACAATAGTGTGCGTAATTTCTTCTGTCATGCCTGTGTCAGAACCATAAAATAAACCAATTACAGTATTCATTAACTTACTTTTTTAATACGATTAATGTATATTTTCTATTTACCAAATTACCAGATTTACTTTTTACTTGTTCAGTTTTCTGTAATGTGTTAACTATTGTAAAAACAGTGTTTTTTAGTAATAGTTTTATGTTTTCGTTTGAGTATAATTTAAATTTGTTATTTACAAAAGGAAGACTTTGCATAAATTTTTTTTGAGCAAAAGTTATAATACATATCCCATCTTTTTTTAAAACTCTTGATAGTTCTGCTAAAAAACTAATGGGATTTTTCCAGAAATAAAGAGTATTTACAGTAAATATTTTGTCAAAATAATTGTTTCTAAAAGGGATTTTTTCTCCATCATATAATTGAAAAGATATGTTTTTAGATCTTTGCTGTTTATCCAATTGTAAAAGAGCTTCTTTCATCATTGTTTCAGAAATTTCTAAACCGATGTAATTAATGTTAGTAGCTTTATTTAATATATATTTAAGGTGACCACAGTTTCCATGACCAACCTCTAAAATTCGATTACTATTTGAAATTTTTAAGGCATCAATAGAGTTTTTGGTCATACTAATGTTACTTAAATTCATCGAATTCGCTATTTCTATCCCTTTAACCCCGGTAGGGCAACTTAATTGCTTTTCAATTTCTTCTAATTGTTTCTTTGTAAATTCTTGTTTCATAATTTTTTTCAAATTATGCTTCTTTCCTAATCCATTTATAAATATTAATAATTAAAAATATGCTAGCTATGGCAACTAATAAAAGCATAAAAATTTCTGAAATATTGGTAGATTCATACATTATAGCTTCAAAAAAATGATATACGTTATATAAGGTGGCTATGCTTGCCCAAACGAGAGATGTTATTTTAAACCATTTTTTTGATATTTCGATGGTTAATAATGCAAATAATAAGCACATCCCTTCAAATAAAATACGATAAATATGATGAATTACAGGAGCTTTTCCTGTTGCCCCTTCTATCATTAATGTTTCGTTGTAATAAATATTAAACAACCCGTATATGTGGTGTACTATCCAGCCAATGGCTAAAAATATCCAAAGAATAATAATTTTTGTTCGCATAGGTATATGATTTTTGTCGTTTTTTTTGGTTATTAAATTAGTTTTTTCAAACGTTTCAGTTTTTAAATGTTTGATGTTTTTATAATCAATTGGATTTTTATTAAATGTGCTCTGCATTGCCTTTTTAGGTTTAATTTTAAAATAGCATAGTAAAGCGGTTGCCGAAATTATTATCCAAAGTAAATCAATTGTTAGTATTTCATATTGTTTGTTTGCAGTGGTAGTCCATATCCAATTTCCTGAGTTAATTCCATTTACAATTGGTATCATAAATCCAAAAATTGCGCCTAATAATAAGCTAACTTTATTGGTGTAATAATTGTTTCTTTTAAAGCGAAAAAAGAATATGAAACCTATCCAAGTTATAAAATAAAATAGGTAAATGATGCTTTTTTTATTTTCGAAATTACCGTTTGCAAATTTTACAAAAAGAAAGGATAATGCGGTAACGGGCAACATAGATAAGCAAATAGCTAAGTATATATGCCCTACTTTTGCGGTATATAATCGTTGCTTTAAAGACATGCTTTTTTTGTTACGTGCTTCAATCCAAATTAAAACACCTGTTATAATAACAAAACAAGTAATTAGCGCTAAAATAAAATAGATGGTTTTTAGTAATACTCCTCCAAAATTAGCAAAATGCAAACGCCCGAAAACAAATTGAGAATCTTCAACATAGCTTAATTTTGTAGGATCTTTGGAGGCCTCTATTTTTTTTAGATAAGGATTAAAAGTTATGTAACCAGTTCCAACAAAGCGATCTTTATAATCTAATTCACCCATAATGGTGTATTTCATAGAGTTTCCTCCATAATTTTTTATAAATCCACGTGTTAGTCGAAAGTTATCCCATTTTTTAGCTGTTTTTTTAGCAAAATAATTAAAACTAGGTGTTTTTTGATTTGATTCTTTAACCCATTGATAATTTTTGGTTATAGGTCGTAAATCTTCCATTAATTTAGCTTGATCTCCTTCGTACAAAAAATTAGCGGGTAATAAAACAAGGATACTAATAGAAAAGTAAACACCAGTAACGGCAAAAATAAATTGAAAAGGTAAACCTATAACTCCTAAAGCAGTATGTGCATCAGTCCAAACTCGTTTTAAAATAATTTTAGGATTAAAACTATAAAAGTTTGGAATAATTTTTTTCCAGTGAACTATAATACCAGTAACTATAGCAAATAAAAAGAAAAGGGTAACAAAACCTGCTAAATATATTCCGATTCTTGGTAGTTGATGAAAAAAATGCAAGCGATATAAAAATTCGCCTAAACTATATTGCTCGTCATATTTTTTAGTTTGTAGAGTGTTTATATCTACATAAAAAAAATTACTTTCTTTTCCTTTCTTTGATGCTAAACTATCTTTACTGGCACTCATAAAAACAGCTATTTTGTCTGTTTTTTCACCAAAAGTCATTTGTAGATCTCTTCCTGTTAATTCATAAGTTTCATTTAATTGATGCAGTATTTTATCAAAATTTATGTTTTTTGAATGTGTGTGTGAAACGGTGTTACCTTCTTCCCAAATTTTAATTTCATCTTTAAACAAAGCAAAAGCTCCTGCAAAGAAAATTATATATAAAGCAACGCTAATAACAATACCACTTACTGTATGTGTATTAAAAAATACATTGTAATTTCTTTTACTCATTATATAAAGGGGTTGTTTTGTTTTCCAATAGTGTAAATACAGTAAAGTAAAATTGTAACTATAAAGTATACTAACCATGCACTCCAACCATTTTTAAATAAAAAAGGAATAATTAATAAAGCGCACCACACTATAAAAAGGGTGAAAATAGAAGTAATAACTATTTCTTTTGGGTTAGGTAACCACAATGGTAAGCACATGTGTATTAATGCTGTAATAATATAACCACCTATAATACCAGCGGTTATTTTAGCAAATTTTTGCAAAGGAGATTTTGTTAAATATTTTGGATTAGCTGGCATGTTATAATAGTATTTCAATTAAAAATGAAATTGCAAAAAGAAAAGTTATGTGTTTGTAGTTAATTTTTTTAAAAGGTGCAATTATTATGATTAAGCTTAAAATAAGTGTTATTGTAAATAACCAAAATAATACTCCCGATGTTGTTCCGAACTGGCGAATCATTAATAGTAGTGTTGCCATTAATATTAGAACACTTATTGTATTAGCTATCTTGGTATTATTTTGTATCCAGGTTTCTAATTTTTTTAAATTACTTAATTCAATTTTTTTTGAGGTGTTGTATTTAAAAAATAATCCTATAAAAATTAATAAAAAACTACTTGTTATCATATTACTTTTATTAGCCAAGCAACTCTAAGTTTATAAAACTTAGAGTTGCAAGGGTTAATATAAACTTAATTCAAATTGCACTTAAAACTTATATTGTATCGTACCTAAAAAGGCCCTAGGAGCTTGAGCATTAATAGTACTCCATCCTTTGTAATAGGTTTCATTGGTAAGATTATTTACTTTAAAGCCTACTTTAAATTTATTAGCATTGTAATAAACAGAAGCATTGTAAATAGTGTAAGATGGTAAGGTAAACTCTCCTGACACTCCGTTATTCATCATTAAATGTTTTGATGCTCCGTTAAATCCTGCTCCGACTCCAAATTTCTCTAAAAATGTACCTTCTAAAAATTTGTAATCTGCCCAAAAGTTATAAATATTTTTAGGGCCTGCTTCTTCAGGCCTTCTATCTTGTAATGTAGTATATGCTGTTTTTGTTTTATTGCTATATGCCTTTGTAATTTTACTATCGTTATGAGAAAAAGAAGCTCTTAAGTTTAAACCATCAAAAGGATTGGTGTTTATTTCAAACTCTAGCCCTTTGCTTACAGTTTCTTCAATATCAATACTTGTTGGAAATAAAATACCATTAGGGTCAGAATTAAGAGCGTCGTTAACGGTAATGTGATAATAACTAATACCTGCATTTAATTTACCATTAAAGAAATTTGTTTTAAATCCACCTTCAAACTGAGTAGCTTTTGTTGGTTTAAAAGTATCTACTGTTCCGTCTTGATTTACAACAGGATTATTATTTACAAATCCTGTTTGATAATTTGCAAACACGCTTAATTTATTTAAAAAAGGTTGATATAAAACTCCTGCATTTGGCGATAACGTTGTTTTAGTATAATTATCTAAATCATTATTTTTATTTCCTTTTTGATTAAAATAATCTAAACGTAAACCTAAATTTACAGTTAATTTTTTTGAGATATTAATAACATCAGAAGCATATACAGCAAAAGTTGACGAGCCTGTTTCTATTTCACGCGTTGGAACTTGATTAAATACAGCATCTAAATCAGTTTTTTTAACACTGTGTTTTGTGTTTGGTGTAAAGTTATTAGGTATAATTGTCCCATCTGCTGCAAACATTCCATCAAAATATGGAAATCCTGATAATTGCGCTTGTAAACCTAACGCAGTATTTGCTGGCACATGGTTGATAGTTTCTAAATATGTTAATGTTTGTAAAATCCCTGTAAATGTTGGAGTTGCTGCCAAAGTAGGATTTCCGCTTTGGTTGTTTGTTTTTGAATTTCTGTTTACATAATCTAAACCAATTACCAAACGATTTCTAACATCGCCCAATTTAAAGTCGCCTGTAAAATTTTGTTGAATGTTAAATTTTGTTGCATTGGCATCGCGTTTATCGTAAATTCTTGTAAAAGCATCTCTTTGTAGTAAAGATTGTGATTCTAATAAAACATCATTTACTCCTGGTACAGCTGCTAAAGGTTGTAAAACTAAAAATGCAGCTCCAGCACCTTCAATCATATATTGATAATATCCATTTGCTTCAGAATAACTACTAGCAAAAATTGTTTGAGAGTTCCATTGGTCAGAAATTTTATAATCTGCAATAGCTCTTGTATTAAAAATAGGACTTGATAATGTGATATCATTTGAAGTAAATGATTTTTTAGGGTTTATACCTAAATCTTTTATGTTTCTTGACACCATCGGTAAACCTCTTCTAACAAATAACATAGAAGGGTTTGTTTGTTCTGTATCAGAATATTCAATACCAAAAGATAAATTTAAACGATTATTTGCACGGTATGTTAATGATGGAGCAACAAAAAAGGTTTTTCTAAAACCAGCATCTTGCCAACTATCTTGTGTTAAATAAGAAGTATTTAATCTAAAAAACAAATCGTCATTTGTACCTAAAGGAGTGTTTATATCTGCTGAAATACGGTTCATACCAAAAGAACCAGCAGTGTAAGAAACACTTCCGCCAAAACCTTTATAAGGTTTTTTAGTTACTACATTTATCAATCCTCCTAATGAAGTTACAGTACTACCAAATAATGTTGCTGAAGGGCCTTTTACAACCTCTATTCTTTCAATATATGAAGGGTCAATAGCACTAAAAGTAAAGCCAGGAACACCATCAACTAAAGAAGGTTGTGTAGCAAAACCTCTGGTTGAAAAATATCCGGTTCCTTCTCCGGGCGCTCTACCGGTAGATTCCCAAAGTTTACTAATTCCTGTAGCATTGTTTATAGCATCATCAAAATTGGTAATAATTTGAGATTCTAGTAACTCGGTTGTTATTGTTGAGTATACTTGAGGATTTTCTAAATCTTTTAAAGGTAGTTTTGAAACATAAGCGGTTTTTTTACGTGAAAAAGAGTTTTTTCTTGATTGAACAACAATTTCTTGTAAAAGCTCATTACCTTCTAATAAAACGATGGTTCCTAGGTTTACATTTTTATTACCTGAAATAGTTATTTCTTTAGTTTTATACCCAATATACGATATTGTTAAATTAATATTTGTAGTAGGCTTTTTTAATATTTTAAAATTACCATCAAAATCAGATTGTACGCCAGTTTTTGAACTTTTTATATAAATATTAACGCCCGTAAGTGGTGTTTGATTCTTGTCTGTTATTGTTCCGTTAATATAGTTTTGTTGTGCAACGATATTAAGGGTAAATAAAAGGATTGTTATTTTTAGTATAAGTTTCATTATTTCTTAGAGTATGAATGCTTTTTATAAGTATTAAAACAAATTATAGGTTAAAGATATTCTACCATTTATACCTGGTTCAGATTGCCAGTATAAATAGCTACCATAATTGGCGCCAGAGTATAGGTGTTTGTTTAATAAGTTGTTTACATTTAAAGCAACACGTAATTTGTTGTTTTTCCAATGCACACCACCATCTAATCTAAAATAGTTAGGTAATTCGGTATTATTATCAGCATCCCAAGTCCATGAAGATCTATCAACTGAGTATTGGTACCCTAGTGATATACCAAAGCCTTTTAATGTTGAGTTTTTGTTAAATTTATAATTTAACCATCCATTAGTTATGTGTTTTGCATGTCCAGCCATTCTTGTGCCAACAGTGTTAGGAATATCTGATTTTGCTATTTTTACATCTGTATTGGCATAATTTAGCACTACATCAAGCTCATTACTAATATTTGCTTGCATGTCAAATTCAAATCCTTTAGATTCTATTTCACCAAGTAAAATACTAAATTGACGAGTAGTATCAGTTGGATCATTAGTTGTTATATTATTCTTATATATTAAATAAGCACTTAATGAAGCATTTATTTTTCCGTTTAACCAATTGGTTTTAAATCCAGCTTCATAAATGGTACCTTCAATAGGGGCAAATCTTTTTCGTGTACTGTCTATGGCGTCGTTAGCCAAAAATGATTGATCAAACAATCCATAAGCTGTAATTTGCGGTGTAATATCAGCACTTATACCAATTCTTGGAGTAATTTTTTTTGTCGTTTTATCTCCTTTCGGACTTAGGTGTGTGTATCTACCAGCTAGTGTTAGTCTTATTTTATTATTTATAAAACCTATTTCATCTTGGATGTATAATGAATTAATTTTTGTACCATATGTGTATAAAGTAGCACGATCTTTTAAAGGAACACTTCTGTCAAATACTGGAAATACACTGTTTCCATAAGTTGGGTTGTAGATGTTAAAAGGAGCACTAGGTGTGTCTATTAATCCACTTTGACCAAAGTCGGCAAAATATTCTTTATCTGTATGGTCATAACCAGCCATAACTTTATGACTTATTGATCCAGTATTAAATTTTCCATTAGTATATAATTGAAAATATTCACTTTCAGAAACAGCATCCCATAAACCTACAGATCTAATAGTATTTCCATTGTCTTCAATATTTCGAGCCCAAGCTGAAGCTCCTTGTTGTGTATAAAGCATAGTAACATACTTTGCTTCTGCCGACCAGTTTTCGTTGAATTGATGACTTATTTTGTTTAATAAACTAACCTCTTTTATATCAGTTTCAGGAAAACCTTTATCAATCATTGTAAAGTTTTTAGGTAAGCTTCCAAAACCTTTATCAACAGGGCCAAAAATATAAGCGGCACCAATTAGTGTATTAAGTTTTTGATAAGAAAATTCAGTTAAAAAATCGGTTTTATCACTTATTTTGTATGATAAAGAAGGTGCTATACCTATACGTTCAGTGTTTTCAAATTTTCTATGACTTCCAGTGTTTTGATATAAAACATTTAAACGAGCAAGTAAACGCTTATCCTTAGTTAATGCGCCCCCAAAATCAGCGGCAGCTCTATAGGTGTCAAAACTTCCGCCCATTACATTTATAGCACCTATTTTTTCTTCAGTAGGTTTTTTAGTAACTACGTTGTAAAATCCACCAGGTTCACCCGCGGCCATCATAAATCCAGAAGGACCCTTTACAAATTCTATGCGATCTACCATAAAAGTGTCTTCAGAAAGAGGTCCCCATGAGTCTTGAATGTTTACACCGTTTCTAAATGCAGGTAGTCTAAAACCACGCATATTTATTCGTGCAAAATGTCCCCAATGTTCAATATTACTAACACCACTTACATTTCTAAAAGCACCCTCTAATAAGTTAGTAACTTGTTGGTCTTGTAGAATTTCTGAGCCAACTACTTGAATGTTTTGAGGTAGCTGCTTAATTGGTGTTTGTAAGCGTAATGATTTAGAAACCTTTTTTTTAGAATATTTGTTTTTTACACCGTTAATTGTAACTTCATCTAGTTGATTAATTAATTCTTTTAAAACTATTTTTCCTACATTTTTTGATTCGTTACTTTTAAGATTAACTGTAATTGATTTTTTTTCAAAACCAACCATTGAAAAATTAATTGTATAGTTGCCTTCTTTAAGGTTTTTAAATTCAAAAGCCCCGTTTTTGTTACTAATAGTTCCTTTTTTATTAGAGTTTAATACTATATTAACTGAAGGGATCGCGTCATTTTTTTCTGAAAAGAGGCTTCCTTTAATAGTGCTATTTTGAGCAATTATTGTTGTTGTGATAAATAAAAACAATACCAATGATGTGGGTATAATTTTGTGCATTTTATTTTAATTTAGATTTAATTCAAATAATCGTCAGCAAAAATACCTCGCCTAAAGATAAAAACAAAACTTATTTAGACTTAATTTAAATAAAAAAATAAAACTATTTGAATTTTAAGAAGATATAATGTTTTTTTTATTTCTGTATATTTGTAAAACAAGCAACTAAAAGTTCTAACAAATGTATTTAGACTTATTATCACACTTAAAATTTTTGATAAAACGCAATCCTGAATAAGGTTTTAATGTACTAATTTATCAGTGTAAAAATGTAACAATCTTATGCTCTTGCTAATTGTAACATTGTTTATTAACTCATTAATACATTAACAAAATGCCATTTTATCATAAGTTAGGAAATATTCCACCAAAACGTCATACACAATTTCGTAAAGAAGACGGTAGTTTATATTACGAACAGCTATTTGGTACGATTGGTTTTGACGGTATGTCTACCAATAGTTATCACGAACACAGACCAACAATGGTCAAAGAAATTCGCAAACAATATTCTGTTGCACCAAAAATAGCCAAAGCCAATAATATTCAATCATATCGTTTTCGTGGATTTCAAGTACCGCCCGAAAACGACTATTTAGAAAGTAGAAAAGTTGTTTTAACAAATTCCGATTGTAATATTATTCTTTCAGCTCCAAAACAATCTACCAACGATTATTTTTATAAAAATACCGATGCAGATGAGGTAATTTTCATCCATAAAGGAACAGGGAAATTAAGAACACATCTTGGAAACATCGATTTTAAATACGGAGACTATTTAGTAATTCCCCGTGGAATAATCTATAAATTAGATTTTGATGATGAAAACAATAGATTGTTTATTGTTGAATCATACTCGCCAGTATACACGCCAAAGCGTTACCGAAACTGGTTTGGGCAACTGTTAGAACATTCGCCATTTTGCGAGCGCGATTTACGCAGACCACAAGAATTAGAAACCTATAATGAGTTAGGAGATTTTTTAATCAAAGTAAAAAAACAAGGCGAAATTATAGAAATGGTCTATGCTTCTCATCCTTTTGATGTGGTAGGTTACGACGGCTACAACTTTCCATACGCATTTTCAATTCACGATTTTGAACCGATAACAGGTCGTATACATCAACCGCCACCAGTGCATCAAACATTCGAAACAAACACCTTTGTAATTTGTAGTTTTGTACCACGTTTATACGATTATCATCCAAATTCAATTCCAGCACCTTACAACCATAGTAATATAGATTCTGACGAAGTATTGTATTACGTAGATGGTGATTTTATGAGTAGAAATGACATTGATCAAGGTCATATATCATTACATCCAGCAGGTATTCCTCACGGTCCACACCCAGGAACAACCGAAAAAAGCATTGGTAAAGAAAAAACCGAAGAATTAGCAGTTATGGTAGACACTTTTAAACCTTTAATGGTTACAGAAGAAGCCATGAAAATTGCCGATGAAGATTATTATAAATCGTGGTTAGAGTAAAATAATTATTAGAAGCTATTTCCTGCTTTTCGCACTCGCTTTTTTTATTTAGAAAAAAAATAAAAAAGAGCTCAAACAAATGCTTCAATCAGGGCTAAATTTGTTTGAATAAATAATGCTTTATCAAAGGAATCGCTAATTTATAAATATAAGACCTCACAGGTTTTAAAAACCTGTGAGGTCTAGAAAAGAATAAACACAATGAGTAAAAAAGAAATAAAATCAGTAAACTACGGTTTAGAAAAAATATTTGAAGGAGCACAAGACTTCTTGCCACTTTTAGGAACAGATTATGTTGAGTTTTATGTAGGTAATGCGAAACAAGCAGCACATTTTTATAAAACAGCATTCGGGTTTCAATCACACGCTTATCGCGGATTAGAAACTGGCGCAACAGATTCTGTATCTTATGTATTAACGCAAGACAAAATCAAGTTAATGCTAACAACCCCGTTAAATAGTAAATCGCCAATAAACGACCATATTGTACAACATGGTGATGGTGTTAAAATAGTAGCACTTTGGGTAGAAGATGCACGAAAAGCATACGAAGAAACTACCTCAAGAGGAGCAAAATCTTATATGGAGCCAACGGTTGAAAAAGATGAGCATGGTGAAGTAGTAAGAGCAGGAATTTATACCTACGGTGAAACTGTACACATGTTTGTAGAACGTAAAAACTATAATGGTGCATTTTTACCAGGTTTTCAAAAATGGGAATCAGAATACAACCCACCATCAGCAGGATTAAAATATATTGATCACATGGTTGGTAATGTAGGTTGGAATCAAATGGATGTTTGGGTAAAATGGTACGAAGATGTTATGGGGTTTGAAAACTTTTTATCTTTTGATGATAAGCAAATTCACACCGAATATTCGGCATTAATGAGTAAAGTAATGTCTAACGGAAACGGTAGAATTAAGTTTCCAATAAACGAACCAGCAAAAGCAGCAAAAAGATCTCAAATTGAAGAATATCTAGATTTTTACGAAGGTGCAGGAGTACAACACATTGCTGTTGCAACAGATGATATTTTAAAAACAGTGTCGCAATTAAGAGCAAATGGAGTAGAATTTTTATCAACACCACCAGACGAATATTACAAATCGGTTCCTGGAAGGTTAGAAGAGTTTAGTCATGAATTAAACGAAGATATCGAAAAACTTAAAAGTTTAGGTATTATGATTGATGCCGATGAAGAAGGATATTTATTACAAATTTTTACAAAGCCAGTAGAAGATAGACCAACATTGTTTTTTGAAATTATTCAAAGAATGGGAGCTCGTGGTTTTGGAGCAGGAAACTTTAAAGCCTTGTTCGAGTCAATTGAAAGAGAACAAGAAAAACGAGGAACACTTTAAAAATATTTCGTCATTACGAGGAAGAATGACTAAGTAATCTCTTAATTAAAAATAGATTGCTTCGTTCCTCGCAATGACGAATTTTATCATTATGAATAAAGAAGCGCTTTTAAAAGCAATAGAGGACAAATACGAAAAGTTAGGAGTCCCGTTAGAAACCATGTTAGAGGGGTTATTACATAGTACACCAATAACCTATTGGGATTATATTCAAACAGACGCCTTGTTAGGTTTGCAAATACCAAGAACAACCGAACCTGATGAAATGGTTTTTATTATGTATCATCAGGTAAATGAACTGTTGTTTAAAATGATTTTATGGGAAATTGATCAAATTTCATTAACTGAAGAAGCGATTACTGCAGATAAATTTTCGAAACATTTAATGCGTATCAGTAGGTATTTTGATATGTTGTGTAGCTCATTTAGTGTAATGGCTGAAGGCATGGATGTAGAACAATACCTAAAATTTAGAAATACGTTGGCGCCTGCAAGTGGATTTCAGTCAGCACAATATCGTAAAATAGAATTTGCATCGACAGAATTAATTAATTTAATTGACGCACGTTATAGAGAAACAATTGATAGAGGTTCGTCTTTTAAAAATGCTTTTGAACATTTGTATTGGCAAGCAGCGGGTAAAAATCATCAAACAGGAAAAAAATCAATATTAATTAAGCTTTTCGAGAAAAAATACATGGGCGATTTTATTGATTTTATGGAAGATTATAGAGATTGTAATCTGTCATCAAAGTTTAAACAATTACCAGAGGCTGTTCAAAAAAATCCTGAATTAATAGCTGCAATGCGTCATTATGATTACACTGTAAACGTAAAGTGGGTAATGGCACATTATAATGCTGCAGGTAAATATTTAGGTGGTGGCGATAAGGATTTAGAAGCTACCGGAGGTAGTAATTGGCGTAAATATATGCATCCAAAATACCAGCGAAGAATATTTTTCCCATATTTATGGAGTAAAGAGGAGTTAAAAAATTGGGGAACATTTTAAACTCAATAATAAAATATAAAAAGTTGTTTGATTTTTAAATTCAAACAACTTTTTATATTTTGGAACAATAATTGTCTTACTTTTTTAATAAGTTTGAAAATCATGAAAAGAAAAGTATTTTTTATTTCCGTATTATTTTTTACCGTAATTGCTTTTAGTCAAGAAAAGGAACCTGTATTTAAAGATGGTGAATGGCTTAAATTTAAAATGAGTTATAGTGGCTTTTTAAAAGCAGGTAACGCTACATTATCGCTAAAAGAAGAAAGTTTAAAAGGTAAAAAAGTACTGCATGCCACGGCTAAAGGTTGGACAACCGGAATGATTAAGTGGTTTTTTAAAGTAAATGATAATTATCAATCGTATTTTGATAAACAAACAGGAAAGCCATATCTATTTAAAAGAAAAATTGATGAAGGCGGGTATAAAAAAAATAAACAAATAGCTTTTAATCAGCAAAAAAACACCGCTCATATTCAGGATTTTATAAAACAAAAAGCAACTACCGTAAAGGCTGTGAATGTACAAGATATGATTTCTGCTTTCTACTTTTTAAGAAAACATAACTTAAAAAAGATGAAAAAAGATGAAGAAATTAAAATTGATATGTTTTTTGACGGAAAAACAAATCCATTTAAATTACGCTTTTTAGGGAAAGAAACCATAAAAACAAAATTTGGTAAAATTAAAACCCTAAAATTTAGACCTTTTGTACAAGCAGGGAGGGTTTTTAAAGCTAAAGAGAGCGTAACAATTTGGATAACGGCTGATGATAATAAAGTTCCTGTAAAAATTAAAGCCTCTTTATCAGTTGGTTCTTTACGAGCAGAATTAGACGCTTATAAAGGTTTGGCAAACCCTTTTGAAATTGTAATTAAATAATAAGTTGTTTACTTACTGTTAAAGTGTAATAATCAAAACTTTTTATTTGTATTTTTGCGAATAACCACAATTTTAAAAAAAAAATTTGTTTTTTGAAAAAATATAGCCTCCTGTTATTTGTGTTTTCTTTCTTTTTTTCATGTAAAAAAGATAAGAAAGAAGATATAAAAATACCTGTAAAAATAACAAAACCAAAGCCTACATATGTTTTTGGTTTTAATAAAGATAAATACAAAATAATACATGATACCATAAAAAGTGGCGAAAGTTTTGGGGGTATTTTAGACCGTCATCATGTAATGTATCCAAAAATTAATAAAATTGCAACAACTATTAAAGATACCTTTGATGTAAGACGTGTACGCTCAGGTAAAACATATACAATTCTTGCTTCAAAAGACTCATTAGAAAAAGCGCAAGTTTTTATATATAAACACAACAAAGTAGATGCAACAGTAATAAATTTTAAAGACTCTATTATTGAGGCATATAAGGTTCGAAAAAAAATTAAAACGGTAGAAAAAGAAATAGCAGGGGAGATTTTTTCAAACTTATCGGTTACCATGGATAGTTTAGGTTTAAAATCAACATTAACCAATACTGTTGCAGATATTTACGCTTGGACACTTGATTTTTATCGCCTTCAAAAAGGAGATAAATTTAAATTAATTTATGAAGAGAAGTTTATAAACGACACTGTTTTTGTTGGTTATGGAGAGGTAAAAGCAGCAGTTTTTAATCATGGAGGTGAAGATTTACATGCCTATAGATTCATTGGAGACACAATTCGTAAAATACCTGAGTTTTATGATGAGAAGGGTAATATGTTACGAAGAGCCTTTTTAAAATCACCAATTAAATTTCAATACAGAGTATCTTCACGTTATAATTTGAGAAGAAAAATAGCGCTTTATGGTAGGGTTCGACCTCATAGAGGAACTGATTTTGCAGCTAAGTACGGAACAGAAATAATGACTACTGCAAGTGGAACTGTTGTTGAATCTGCACGACGAGGAGGAAACGGAAACTATGTTAAAGTGAAACATAATAGTACTTATTCAACTCAGTATTTACATATGAAAAAACGTAATGTTAGGGTAGGAGATTATGTAAAACAAGGGGATGTTATAGGTTGGGTTGGTATGACAGGAAATACAAGTGGACCACACGTTTGTTATCGTTTTTGGAAATATGGAAAACAGGTAGATCCGTTTAAAGAAAAATTGCCATCAGCAGAACCTCTAGACCCTAGTATTAAACCAGCGTATTTTGAGTTTATAAAACCACTTAAAAAACAATTGGATAGTATTAAGTTGTATAAAAATGATACGATTTTTACACCCGTAATAGAAAAAGAAACAGTACCTACATATTAATATTATGCCTTTACAAAATATAAATCCAATTCAAACAGAAGCGTGGAAAAAACTAACAGACCATTTTTGTGAAGCAAAAGAATATGAATTAAAAACGCTTTTTAGAAAAGATAAAAATAGAAAGGACAATTTTTCAGTATGTTTAGATGAACTAAAATTAGATTATTCAAAAAATCATATAACTCAGCAGACAATTGACTTATTAATATCTTTAGCAGAAGAAACAGCGTTAAAAGATGCAATTGATAAATTTTTTTCAGGGGACAAAATTAATGTAACCGAAAACAGAGCGGTGTTGCATACTGCTTTGAGAAGTAATTCAGCAGAATCTATTGTAATTGACGGAAAAGATATAAAGCCTAAAATACAAACTACATTAAGAAAAATAAAGGCCTTTAGTAATAAAGTAATTTCAGGAAAGTGGAAAGGTTTTACAGGGAAACCAATTACAGATATTGTAAATATTGGAGTTGGAGGTTCGGATTTAGGACCCAGAATGGTGGTAGAAGCCTTACAGTTTTATCGAAATAAATTGAATACACATTTTGTTTCTAACATAGACGGTGATCATGTGTCAGAGACTTTAAGTAAGTTAAACCCTGAAACCACTTTGTTTGTCGTTGTATCAAAATCATTTACAACAGATGAAACCATAACAAATGCCAATACCATTAGAAATTGGTTTTTAAAATCGGCTTTGGTTTTTGATGTTGCTAAACATTTTGTAGCTGTTTCCTCTAATATAGAGGAGGCGATTAATTTTGGAATAGATAAGAAAAATATTTTTCCAATGTGGAATTGGGTTGGAGGGCGATTTTCTTTATGGTCCGCAGTAGGTTTATCAATTAGTTTATCTATCGGATATGATAATTTTAAAGAGTTGTTAAATGGTGCCGAAATTGTTGATGAGCATTTTAAAACGGCTGATTTTTCTAAAAATATCCCTGTAATACTTGGTTTGTTAGGGGTTTGGTATACTAATTTTTTTAAATGTGAAACAGAAGCTATTCTACCTTATAGCAATTATTTAACAAAATTGCCTGCTTATTTACAGCAGTCTATTATGGAGAGTAATGGTAAGGGAGTTGATAGAAATGGACAAGAAATAAACTACCAAACCGGAAATGTAGTCTGGGGAGCAGCTGGTACAGATATGCAGCATGCTTTTATGCAATTGGTACATCAAGGTACCAAATTAATACCAACAGATTTTATTGGTTTTGAACAGTCTTTATACGGGTTAACTTCTCATCATAAAAAGTTAATGGCTAATTACTATGCGCAAATGGAGGCTTTAGCAAATGGTAAAACAAAAGAAGAAATCCATTTAGAATTAAAAACTGAAAATAAACTAAATAAAATTAACCAGTTGTTACCTTATAAAACCTTTAAAGGAAACCGTTCTAGTAACTCACTTGTTTTTAATAAATTGTCTCCTAAATCTTTAGGGATGTTGATTTCAACTTATGAACACAAAATTTTTACACAAGGTGTCATATGGAATATTTATTCTTTTGATCAATTTGGTGTAGAATTAGGTAAAGAACTTGCTAAAAAAATGTTATCAAGTTAAATTTTATTCTAATTTGTTAAATTTTTTATTGCAGTTTTTGTTAAAACGATGTTAAGAAACTTAACATTAAGTTAATATTAACAGGGGAGAAAAGCAAGACCTTTGCACTGCATTTAATAACAATTAGATTAAAAATGAAAAAATTCAAAAATGTTTTACTTGTAGCACTGTTCTTTGTAACAGCTACAGTTTTAGGGCAAACAAAACTTACTGGTACAGTGGTTGATGAAATGGGTGAACCATTACCAGGGGCAAGTGTTGTAGTTAAAGGAACTACAAATGGAATAGCAACAGATTTTAATGGAGAATTTAAGCTTAATGCTAAAAAAACTTCAGGGTCTGTAATTTTATCTTTTATAGGGTACATTAACAAAGAAGTTACTTTCTCAGCTTCAAGTACTGATTTAGGAACTATTAAATTAGAACCTTCAAATGTTTTAAACGAAATCGTAGTAACGGCAACTTCTTTTGCTATTGATAGAAAAACGCCAGTTGCAGTATCTACAATTAAAGCAGAAGAAATTGAAACTAAATTAGGAACTCAAGAATTTCCTGAAATTTTAAAATCTACACCTGGTGTGTATGCAACTAAAACTGGTGGTGGTTACGGAGACTCAAGAATTAATTTACGTGGGTTTAGATCTGAAAATGTAGCTGTAATGATTAACGGAGTTCCTGTTAATGATATGGAAAACGGAGCAGTATACTGGTCTAACTGGGCAGGTTTATCAGATGTTACATCTGCAATGCAGGTTCAAAGAGGTTTAGGAGCTTCTAAAGTAGCGGTGCCATCTATTGGAGGTACAATTAATATTATTTCTAAATCTACTGATGCTGAAAAAGGAGGGAACGTTAAAATGTCTGTAGCAAATGATGGTTATTTTAAATATGGAATGACATTATCTACAGGAGTAATGGATAATGGTCTTGCTATTACGGCTTCTGCAGCACACGTTTCAGGAGATGGTTATGTTGATGGACTTCAATTTAATGGAGTAAACTATTTCTTAAATGTATCTAAAGAATTAAATGATAATCATAAATTATCTTTTAATATAATAGGGGCGCAACAAGAGCACGGACAAAGATATAATACAAGAACAATTGCACAAAACAGAGCAACTGAACAAGGAGGTAAAAGATTTAATCCAGATTGGGGTTATAGAAATGGTAAGGTAGAAAATGTTTCACAAAACTATTACCATAAACCACAAATATCTTTAAATCACGATTGGACAATTTCTGACAAAACTTTTGTAACCACAGCAGTATATGCTTCTTTTGGTGCCGGTGGTGGAAGAAGAACAGAAGGTACAGGGAAATTCACAAACGATGAATATAGATTAGGTGACGTTGATACACCAATTGATTTTGATAGAATTGTTGCAGAAAATAAAGCAAATGGAGCAAATGGAGCTACAGATGTATTTACAGCTTCAGTTAATGAGCATAAATGGTATGGTATTTTATCTACATTAAAAACCGAATTATCTGATGAATTAACTTTATCAACAGGTATTGATGGTAGATATTATGTAGGAACTCACTATTACGAAGTTACAGATTTATTAGGAGGTCAATATTTTTTAAATCCAAAATCAAACGATAATAATTATAATCAACCATTAAAAGTTGGTGATCGTTATAATAGAGATTATGAAGGAAGAGTATTAAGATATGGTGTTTTTGGTCAATTAGAATATTCTAAAGATGATTTATCAGCATTTTTATCTACAACAATATCTAATACAAGATATGGTAGGTCAAGTTTCTTAGATGATTCTTCTAATCCAAACGGAAATGTTTCAGATAATGCAAATTTCTTAGGATATGGAACAAAAGGTGGAGTAAATTATAACATCAATGAAACACACAATGTATTTGCAAATGTTGGTTACTTTTCAAAAGCACCTTTTTTAACAGGAAATGTATTTCTTGACAAAGAATCAGTAGAATTAAACGATCAAGCGCTTAATGAAAAAGTATTTAGTGCAGAAATAGGATACGGTTATAGAAGCGAAAGGTTTAACGCAAATGTAAATATTTATAGAACTTCTTGGTTAGATAAATCATTAACAAAAAGTGTAAATGACCCAGATAATGTTGGTCAGCAATTAGAAGCAAACTTAGCAGGTTTAGACGCATTACACCAAGGTATTGAGGTTGATTTTGTATATAAAATGACAGATGACCTTATTTTAAACGGTATGGCATCATTAGGAGACTGGAGATGGAAAAGTGATGTAAGTGGTAGAATTTTTGACCAATCAGGTACATTGTTAGAAGAGGTAGTGGTAAATGCAACTGATTTAAAAGTGTCTGATGCAGCACAAACTACTTGGTCTTTAGGCTTAAAATATAAAGCATTAGAAAAATCATCTATCTTTATAGATTATAACTACGCAGGTGATTTATATGCTAAAATGGATATTAATAGAAGTACTGATAGAAAAAACACATGGCAATTACCAGAGTATCATTTATTTGATTTAGGGTTTAACCATGGTTTTGAAATAGGTGGTTTAGATGCTTCTTTATCAGGAAAAATGAATAATATTTTTGATGTAGAATATATATCTGACGCATTTGATAAAACTGAAGAAGTAAGCCCTGGTGTATTTGAGCATACAGCAACTAACGCAGGTGTATATTACGGAGCAGGAAGAACTTTCAGTTTAGGTTTAACAGTTAAATTTTAATAAACAAAACCATGAAAAAAATATTTTTATTATTAACAGTTTTTACAATGGTTTTCACTTCATGTGAGCCATTAGAAGATATCAACGCCTTAGTTGATGCAAAAGAAAATGCAATCGTAGGTGATGCAGAATATACACTAACAGATGATGACTACGATACGTTAGAGCTAAACTATGGAAGTTTCAATTCTGAAGATGATGCTAAAGAAAAGATACCAGCATTATTAGCAGATTTATACCCAGCATGGGGAAATAAGTCATCTGTATTAGTAGGTTATAAATTATACAGAGGTAGAGCTTTTAGTTTAAAAAACTATGAGTTAAGCGAGAGTGATTATGCAGTAAGCGGAAGTAGTACAAATGCTTTTGAAAGTAGCGTTACACCTTCAGATTATTTACCTGGAATTTTATCAAATAAATATAGTTCTTCTGATGAAGGAGATTATGTTTCTACAACTTATGCACAATATACAGGTAGTACAACAGCTGTTACTCCTAAAGTTTCTTTAGAAGAAAATTTTGATTATGGCGCAACTGCAGGAGATTTAACAACTGTTTCAGCAGGAGCATGGGTTAAGCATTCAGGAGCTGATAACCAATTACAATATGCAACTGAAGGTTTATCTATGGATGACTATCCTTCTTCTAATATTGGAGGAGCAATATCATTATCTAGTGCAAATTCAGAAGATGTAAATAAAGCATTTACTTCAGATATTACATCTGGAATGGTATATTCAAGTGCTTTAATAAACTTAAGTGAAGTTAATGGAGGTACTTATTTCTTCCACTTAATGAATGAGAGTACTACTTATTCTGCAAGAGTTGGAGCGAAAAATAATGGGTCAGATAAAATTTTATTTGGTATTGGAGCTAGCTCTAGCTCTTTAACTTACGGAAGTAACGCTTATGATTTAAATAAAACTTACCTTATAGTTGCATCTTATAACACAGCAAATGGGGTATCAAATTTATATGTGTTAGACGCTGTTACAGATACTGAACCAGATACACCAGAAGCTACTAATACTGGTTATCCAAATAATACAGCAAAAAGAATAGGTATCCGTCAAGGAAACGGAGGTCCAACAGGAACAGTAGATGGTATACGTGTTGCTAACACATGGTCAGCAATAATGAATAACGGAACATTACCTGATGAAGTTGTTGGAGAAAAAGTGTTTACTACTGTAATGTACACCTATGATGGAACTACATGGAAATTACCTACAGACAATTATTACTCAGTAACTGAAGATGATTTTACATCAATGGGATTAAGTAATTTTGGAAGCTCTAAACCAGCAGCAAATTATTTACCAACATTTTTAAACATCAAATTTCCTTATGCTCAAGATGGAGATGTATTAGATGTAGTGTATAACTATGTGTCTAGTTCAAGTGGAGCACAAGTAAGAGGAGATTTATATACAAAAACTGATGGAGTTTGGGAAGCTTATAAATCTACAATTGAAACTACTTTACAATTTGGTCACGATGGTACAAACTGGGTACCAGATAATACAATTAAGTATACTTTGGTAAGAAATGCAGATTATGAATATATGGCATCTCAACTTACCTCTGCTGAATATGCTAGATTAATAGGTAACCTAGCTAGTTATGGAGATTTTGATTATAATTGGTCAGACACTCAAATAAACTATGCCTTAGCTTTATTCTTAGATCACCATGCACCTACAGCAGCTGAAGGTCAAAAGTATTTATTATCATACGTAGTATACGATAATGGAGAAAATGAGTTTCAAAGATTATTTGAAAAAGTTGAAGGAGCTTGGGTAGTTAAATAACCAAAATCAAAAATAATATTTTAAAACCACCTCAATAGAGGTGGTTTTTTTATGCCCAAAAATTAGTACATTTACGCTAACAAAAAACAAACAAATTATGATAAAGACATTACATTCTTATTGGGCATATATTGTAGTAGCGGTATTGATTTTTACAGTACTAAATGCAGTTATTGGTTTGATACAAAAAAAAGAATTTACCCATAAAGAATTCCGACTAGGATTATTTAGTTTAATAACAACTCATATTCAGTTATTATTAGGGTTCTTAGTATATTTTGTTGGCGGTTTTCAAAAAGGATTAGGAGATATGAAAGATGCTCCCGTTAGATTATTAGCGTTAGAACATCCTTTAATGATGATTATTGCTATTGTTTTAATAACAATAGGTTGGTCTAAACATAAAAAACAAGTAAAAAGCGCTGCTAAATTTAAAACATTCACCATATTTTATGGAGTAGCATTATTATTGATATTATCAAGAATTCCTTGGAATAATTGGTTTTAATTTAAATAAATAGTCCCGCTTTCGCGGGATTTTTTATTTTTGTTCACTTATAAAAAAAAAGAATGAAATTATTTAGTTATATTATATCGTCAATATTTGCATTGGTGTTTTTTTTACTACTCATAATATTCCACCCCTTACAATGGTTGGGATTAAAATTATTTGGGCAACAAGGACATCAAAATGTAGTCGATATCATGAATTGGTTTTTAATCAAATCCTTATTAATCTTAGGGGTTCGAGTACAGGTAGATAATGAACAAGAACTACCAGAAAACACAAGTTTAATTTTTGTGTCAAACCACCAGAGTACATTTGATATACCACCAATTATTTGGCATTTTAGAAAACATTATCCAAAGTTTGTATCTAAAAAAGAACTAGCAAAAGGAATACCAAGCATTTCTTTTAACTTAAGGCATGGAGGGGCAGCCTTAATAGATCGTAAAGATGCAAGACAAGCATTAACAGAACTAGGAAAATTCTCAAAAAAAATAAATAAGAATAATTGGTCAGCGGTTATTTTTCCAGAAGGTACAAGGAGTAGAACAGGTAAACCTAAGTCATTTTCAATAAATGGTTTAAAAATGATTACAAAATACAATCCAGATGCCTATATTGTACCTTTAACAATTAACAATTCATGGAAAGTGTTTAAATACGGTAAATTTCCATTAGGTTTAGGAAGTCCAATAAAAATTAAAACACACGCACCAATAAAAGTAAACAGTTTACCGTTTAATGAATTAATTGCTAATGTTGAAACTACAATAAAAGAAGCAATTTTTTAGTAAAGAAACAAACAACAACAAACAATATATTATGTCATTACAAAATATCCGAAAGGAAGTAATGCAAACACTGGAAAAAAACATTGACAGTTTTGTAGATAAATTTTTAATTCCTGCTGAAAAAATTTGGCAACCAACCGATTTTTTACCAAACTCACAAAAAGATACTTTTATAACAGAAGTTGAAGAAATTAGAGAGTTATCAAAAGAATTAGACGACGATTTTTGGGTTGTCTTAGTAGGAGATACGATTACTGAAGAAGCATTACCAACCTACGAATCTTGGTTATTAGATTTAGATGGAGTTTCGCAGCAACCAGACAATGGATGGGCAAAATGGATACGTGCTTGGACTGCTGAGGAAAACAGACATGGTGATGTTTTAAATAAGTATTTATACCTTTCAGGACGCGTAAACATGCGTGAAGTAGAAATATCTACCCAACACTTAATTGCTGATGGTTTTGATATTGGTACAGCTACCGACCCTTATAAAAACTTTGTTTATACAAGTTTTCAGGAATTGGCAACATACATATCGCACAATAATGTAGCAAAAATCGCCAAAAAGAAAGGACACAAAGCATTAGCAAAAATGTCTAAAATTATTGCAGGTGATGAAATGCGTCATCATATTGCTTACGCTGATTTTGTAAAAGAAATTTTTAAAATAGACCCAAGTGAAATGATGTTGGCTTTTCAACACATGATGAAACACAAAATAGTAATGCCTGCAATGCATTTAAGAGAATCATTTGGAACTAAAGGAAGTTTATTTGATGATTTTTCTACCGTAGCACAAAGAGTAGGTGTATACACCGGTTTTGATTATGTAGATATTCTTAAAAAACTAAACACCGTTTGGGAAATTGATAAAGTTACTGGTTTAACACCTGAAGCTGAAAAAGCACGTGATTATTTAATGAAATTACCAGACAGAATGTATCGAATTACCGAACGAATTGTAGTTCCTGATACAAAATTCAATTTTAAATGGATGATTCCAGCATAATAAAAAAGCAACCGATAAGGTTGCTTTTTTTATTGAATATTAAAAATATCTTTATCGTCTAAAAATTTAAATTTATCACGAATTTTATTTTGAACTTCTTTATTTAGTTCAATAATCAAACAAGTTTCCTCTCCTTTATCATTTTTGGCTAAACATTTTCCTAGCGGGTCATATCCAACAGAATTACCGTTGTATTCGTAATTATTAGCATCTTGTCCAACTCTATTTACACCAATAGTATAACTCATATTTTCAATGGCACGCGCCTTTAATAAAGTATCCCAAGCTTCAATTCTATTAACAGGCCAACTAGCTACATATAAAAGTAAATCATAGTTTTCGGTATTTCTAGCCCAAACAGGAAAACGTAAGTCGTAACAAATTGATGGGCAAATTTTCCAGCCTTTATAGTTAATTATAGTTTTTTTATTACCTGCTGAAAATACTTTGTGCTCGCCAGCTAAAGTAAATAGATGTTTTTTATCGTAAAAATCAATTTTACCAGAAGGATGTACAAAAAGAAGTCGATTAAAATATTGATTGTTTTCAGTAATAATAATACTTCCTACAAAGGCACATTTTTTTTGAACAGCTAGTTTTTGCATCCAAATTACGGTAGGTCCATTGATGGTTTCAGCTAAATTAGTAGCGTTCATGGTAAAGCCAGTAGTAAACATTTCGGGTAAAATAACGATATCAATATTTGAAGAAAGTGTGTTTATTTTTTCTTCAAATTTTTTTCTGTTTTCAGGTGGATTTTCCCACATTAAATCAGCCTGAATTAATGCTGTTATTAGTTTGTTATTTGTATTCATTATAAAAAAATGAAATTATTAATCATCTCAAAAATAAGATAAAAATTGTACTTTGGGTTGATTAAAAAATAGCTATGAACTCGTTTATTTCTGAAACCTTAGATGATATTTTACAAACTACCAAATCGTTTGAAAATGTTGTGTTTATACTTCCGTCTCAAAGAGCAGGAGTATTTGTAAAACAAACTTTTAAAAACAAAATTTTAGCAGGTTTTTTACCCAAAGTTGTTAATATTGGCGATTTTGTTGAAGAAATTTCTGAAATTAACAAGGTAGATTCGATACAATTATTATTTCATTTTTATACCATTTATAAAGAAATAGAAAAAGAACCAGATACTTTTGATGTATTTTCATCATGGGCTTTTACAGTATTACAAGATTTTAATGAAATAGACCAACATTTAATTGACACAAAAGATATTTTCGTTTATTTACGCGACATTCATCGATTAAAAAAATGGTCGGTAAAAGGTGAATTTAAAGAAACAGAACTGATAAAAGATCATTTTTCTTTCATGGAAAAGTTAGAAAAATTTTATGCTGTTTTCTATCAATTTTTACTTGAAAATAAAATTGGTTACCAAGGAGTTTTATATCGCGAAGCAACTAAAAAGGTTGAAAGTTTTATCAAAAACAACCATGATAAAAAATATTATTTCATCGGTTTTAATGCTTTAAATACAGCTGAAGAATACTTATTTCAACAGTTTTTATCAGCAGGAAAATCAGAAGTTTATTGGGATGTTGATAAAGCATTTTATCAAACAAACCATCAAGCGGGGAGTTTTCTTAGAAAATATAAAAAACAATGGAAGTATTATGAGAAAAATCAGATTCAAATAATAAAAAATTATTTTTCAGCATCAAAAAATATCGAAGTTATAGGCGCATCAAAAAATATTACACAAATAAAATATGCGGGTGAAATTTTATCAAAATTACCAAACCATAACAATACAGCCTTGGTGTTGGCAGATGAAACATTGTTGCCAATAACATTAAACTCATTACCCAAAAGTGTTGAGGCTATAAATATTACTATGGGATATCCGTTAAAAGATATTCCTACAACAAGTTTAATTTTTGCTATTTTTCAGTTGTTTAACAATCAAGAAAAATTAGCAAAGCAAACAACACAGCAGTTTTATCATAAAGATGTTGTTAGGTTTGTAAAAGATGCAGCGGTTTATAGGTTATTACAACTTGATGAAACTAAAAATATTGCCGATCTTATTTCTGAGACAATTGTTAAAGAAAACAATACTTTTATAACTCAAAAAGAAATTAATGATTTCCTTTCGCCTTTAAATGAGGAAATTAAATTAACGTTAAATTTAATTTTTAATCCATTTACAACAGTTGCTGAATTTTTGGCAAGAATATTACAGTTAATTGCTGTTTTAAAAGAGCATGCAAATGATTTAGAAAAAGAATATTTATTCCGTTTTTATACGGCATTTACACAATTACAAAACTTACATATTGAGTTTAATTATGTACAAGATTTAAAAACATTGCACCAGTTTTTTAAGCAATTAATACAGTCAGAAAGTTTGTCTTTTCAAGGAGAGCCTTTACAGGGATTGCAATTAATGGGAGTTTTAGAAACACGAATGTTAGATTTTGAAAATGTAATTATTACTTCGGTAAATGAAGGGGTATTGCCAGCAAGTAGTCAACAAAATACCTTTATTCCGTTTGATGTAAAAATAGCCTTCGGATTACCAACATATAAAGAAAAAGACGCGTTGTTTTCGTATCATTTTTTTAGATTATTACAACGAGCAAAAAATATTTTTATCTTATATAATACTGAACATGATGTTTTTGGAAGTGGAGAAAAAAGCCGATTTGTTACGCAACTAGAGATGATGCGAAATGATATTTCAGAAAAAATTATTAGTCCAAAAGTGGTTACATCATCAGTAA
Organism: Tenacibaculum soleae; assembly: GCA_938002045.1. Taxonomy (GTDB): domain Bacteria; phylum Bacteroidota; class Bacteroidia; order Flavobacteriales; family Flavobacteriaceae; genus Polaribacter; species Polaribacter soleae_A. The sequence continues at coordinate 258,685 of CALLBA010000013.1, read as the reverse complement.
AATTAAAAGAAATAAAGAAAGATGAAGCTGTTTTAAGCCGATTAAAGGAAATTGCAAAAAGAGGAATATCACCATCAGCATTAACCAATTATTTATACAATCCGATTGCTTTTTACAAACAAAAAATTTTAAAAATTAATGAGTTTGATAATGTTGAAGAAACCGTTGCTGCAAATACTATGGGAACAGTGGTGCACGATACTTTAGACAAGCTATACCAGCCTTATTTTGGCAAGTTTTTAAAACTAGACGATGTGTGTAAAATGCAAAAAGAATCGAAAGAGCTGGTAATACATTATTTTACTGAGCATTTTAAAAATGGTGATGTTTCAACAGGAAAAAACAGATTGGTTTTTGAGGTAGCAAATCGTTTTGTTGAAAATTTTTTACAGAAAGAAATTGAATTGTTAAAAGATGAAAACAATCAACTTAAAATTATAGAAACTGAAAAGAAAATTGCTACAAAAATAACTGTTGAAGGCATTGATTTTCCAATAAAAATCCATGGTGAAGTTGATCGAATTGATGAGTTAAATGGAGTTACCAGAATTATAGATTACAAAACCGGAATGGTTGATGCAAACAAATTAAAATTGGTAGATTTTACAAATATTCGTGATTTAAAACATCATAAAGCAATTCAGGTATTATTGTATGCTTTTATTTATACACAAACAACAAATTTCAATTTTGAAAATGGTTTAGAAACAGGAATCATCTCTTTTAAAAATTTAAAAAGTGGGTTTTTAAAAATGAATTTCTCATCCAATTATCGAAATCCCGATAATGAAGTTACATCAAAAAAATTAGAAGAATTTATGGAAGAGATTAAAGAAATTTTAAAAGAGTTATATGATCCGAAAGTTAACTTTATCGAACCAGCAGATTTGCCATATTAATTTTTACGCAAAAGAAAAGAGTAAAATTTATTTTACTCTTTTAAACTCATTTGAAAAACGCAAATATATTTCCCCCCAGAAGTATATTAACATTGTAAATATATAAATGAATTTAATAAGTAAATTGTAAATAATCGTAATGCTTTGTTTATCTGAGTAATATATATATAATTAATGCAAAAAATAATATTATGGATGCGCATTTACCCATACTTCATCATCTTCAAAATATTCTTTTTTCCAGATAGGTACAGTTTCTTTTAAGGTGTCAATTGCAAATTGGCAGGCCTCAAAAGCAGCATTTCTGTGTGGTGAAGAAACCGTAATAATTACAGGAATGTCTTTTATTTGTAAAAGTCCTTCAGCATGATGAATAGCAATTCTTTTTATCGGAAATTGAACTAAAGCTTTTGCTGCAATTTTTTGCATTTCTTTAATAGCCATTGGTTTGTAGGTAGAAAAATCTAATTGTGTAACAGCTTTGTTTTGAGTGGCATTTCTTACAGTTCCTACAAAAACTGCGATTCCGCCACAAGAAGCATCTTCTACAAAATTATAACATTCTTGTAAATTAAGTTTTTCAGATGTAATTTTAATTGATGTGTTGCTCATAGCTAAGTAAAAAAGTTTAACAAAGATATAAGTTTTGAAAACTACTTTTTATGTAAATCAATCAGAATTAAATAATTATTTTAGCAATTGATTTATAAAGATTACAACAAACATGACAACATTAAACGATTTTAATTTCGAAAACAAAAAAGCATTAATCCGTGTAGATTTTAATGTACCTTTAAATGATGAATTTCAAGTAACAGATATTACAAGAATTCAAGCAGCAAAATCAACAATTATTAAGATTTTAGAAGATGGAGGTAGTTGTGTGTTAATGTCGCATTTAGGTCGCCCAAGCGGAGTTGAAGAAAAATACTCGTTAAAACATATTGTTAGTAAAGTTACCGAAGTAATTGGTGTACAGGTAAAGTTTGTTGAAGATTGTATTGGTGATAAAGCAGAAAAAGCTGTTGCTAACTTAAAAAATGGTGAAGTTTTATTATTAGAAAACTTACGTTTTTATAGCGAAGAGAAAAAAGGAGATGTAGCTTTTGCTGAAAAATTATCAAAATTAGGAGACGTTTATGTAAACGATGCTTTTGGAACCGCGCATAGAGCACATGCATCAACAGCAGTTATAGCACAGTTTTTTGCTGATAATAAATATTTTGGAAACCTATTAGCAACCGAAATTAAAAGTATAGACAAGGTTTTAAATAATTCAGAAAAACCTGTAACTGCAATTTTAGGAGGAGCAAAAGTATCATCTAAAATAGGAGTAATTGAAAATATTATCGAAAAAGTAGATCATATTATAGTAGGTGGAGGTATGACGTTTACCTTTATTAAAGCTTTAGGAGGATCGATAGGAAACTCATTAGTGGAAGATGATAAATTAGAGTTAGCATTATCTATTTTAAAATTAGCGAAAGAGAAAAATACCGAAATACATTTACCAATAGATGCACTTATTGCGGATGCTTTTTCAAACGATGCTAATACACAAATTGTTGATACTACTAAAATTCCTGATGGATGGATGGGGCTTGATTGCGGACCAAAAACCTCAGAAAAATTTGCAACAGTCATTGCAAAATCGAAAACTATTTTATGGAACGGTCCTTTAGGAGTTTTTGAATTAGAAAACTTTGCCAACGGAACAATTCAATTAGGAAATGCCATTGCAACAGCAACCGAAAATGGAGCTTTTTCACTTGTTGGAGGAGGAGATTCTGTAGCAGCAGTTAAACAATTTGGTTTTGGAGATAAAGTAAGTTATGTTTCAACTGGAGGAGGCGCAATGTTAGAAATGTTAGAAGGAAAAACATTACCAGGAATTGAAGCGATTCTTAAGTAAACAATTTTTTAATACAACAATGTGTCAATTTATTGTTTCATTGCTACATTAGTTCATTTTTATATTATTACAATGAAATACACTACATTACCAAATACAGATATAAAAGTTTCTAAAATTTGTTTAGGAACTATGACTTGGGGAAATCAAAATACACAAGAAGATGGTTTTGAACAAATGGATTATGCTTTAGAACAAGGTGTAAATTTTTGGGACACTGCCGAATTATATTCGGTACCTGCAACACCTGAAACTTACGGAGCAACCGAAACAATTATTGGAAACTGGTTTAAAAAAACAGGTAAAAGAGAAGAGGTTGTTTTAGCAAGTAAAATTGCTGGAGGTGGCGATTATACAAAACACATTCGTACAGGTGGATTTACCAAAAAAAATATTATTGATGCGGTTGAAGGAAGTTTAAAACGATTACAAACCGATTATATTGATTTGTATCAATTTCACTGGCCTTCACGAGGCGTAAATTGTTTTGGTGTACGTGATTATCCGTATAAAACAGCTACTAAAGAAGCTGAAAATCATTTAGAAATTTTAGAAACAATGGCTGTTTTGGTACAACAAGGAAAAATAAAACACATCGGGTTATCTAACGAAACTCCTTGGGGAACGATGAAGTATTTACAAACTGCCGAGCAACATAATTTACCAAGAATGGCAACTATTCAAAACTCGTATTCGTTAATTCATAGAGGTTATGAGGTTGGTATGAGCGAGGTTTCTATGCGAGAAAACATAGGTTTACTAGCCTATTCACCATTAGCGCAAGGCGTGTTATCGGGTAAATATTTAGATGGTAAAACACCAGAAGGAGCAAGAGGTACTTTATTTCCAAGGTTTATTGCACGTTATATGAGTGAAGGTTCTTTAAAAGCAGTTAAAGAATATCAAAAAATAGCACATAAACACGGTTTATCATTGGCAGAATTATCGTTGGCTTATATTAATCAATTGCCGTTTGTTACCAGTAATATTATTGGGGCTACAAAAATGAGTCAGTTAAAAGAAAATATAAATTCTATTAATATTGATTTATCAGAAGAAGTTTTAAATGAAATAGAAGCAATACATGCAGTAATTCCAAACCCTGCACCATAACTTAAAGTGTAAAGAGGTAAAAAAAATCCGAAGTAAATTTCACTTCGGATTTTTATTTTAAGGATATAACTTATAAATATCGTTTCGTTTTACAAAACGAGCTACAGTAATTTCGTTATTAACATAATAAATTCCTAAGCGATAATTACCAACTCTAATTCTATAAACATCTGAGTGTCCTGAAAGTTTTTTTACATTAGAAACTTGGAATAAATCTTCAAGCTCTTCAAGATTTATAAAAACTTCAGACAATGATTTTAATAACTTTTTGTCTTTAATTTTTTTTAAATCTTTTGCTAAAGTTTCTAAATAAATTATTTTCATTTTTATTCTAATAATTTAAAAATTTCTTCTCTACTAACCGTATCAGTTCTATCAGCTTGTTGCATTAGGAGTAAAAGACCTAAGTCTTCTTTTTGTTCGTCGGTTAAACTATCTAATTGTTCTTTTTCTTTTGAAATAACAAATAATTCAACAGCTTTTTCCATTAAAGCTTTTACGCTTAAACCTTCAAAAGCTGATAAAATTTTCAATTTTGTTAATAGCGTGTCGTCTATTTCTATTAATTTTTTCATTTTTTTGCCCCTTTAATTATCAAGTTAAACAACCTATTTAAATATATAACAACCGTAGTAAAAGTTTATGTGTTTAACTGATTTTCAAATATACAATATATATTATATATACTTATTAAGGGCGTAAAAAAAATCCGAAGTGAAATTTACTTCGGATTTTTTTATATTTATATATAATAAAATTACTCAGCGATTTTAAGCGTTGTAGCTTTAAACCTGTTATTTTCTAATTTTCCGGTAACTTTTACTTTTCTAATAACGTTACATAAGCCAATTTTTTCGTCATGTGCATCTCCAAAATCATCAATATGGGCACCATCAATAAAATAGGCTTTACCGTCAACTTTAATAGCTAAATCACATCCTTTTTGGCTTTCTAAATCAAATTTACATTGACCGCAAGAAGCATCAGCAATAAAAGTTTTTTCTTTTGGAGCTGAATAAGCTAAGGTTCCTAATAAAAATAAAAAAAGTAACTTTTTCATACTAAAACTTTTAATATCCAATTTTAGCACGAGTTCTTGATAAAACATCTTGCGCCACTTTTTTTGCTTTTTCAGCACCAATAGCCAAAGCTTCATCAATTTCGTGTTTGTTTTCCATGTAATGGTTGTATTTAGTACGAACGTCTGCAAATTTATCTAAAATTAATTCATACAAAGCTTGTTTTGCATGTCCGTAACCATAATTACCACCTTCGTAATTTGCTCGCATTTCTGCAATTTGCGTATCCGAAGCTAGTAGTTTATAAATAGCAAAAACATTATCAGTATCTGGGTTTTTAGGATCTTCTAGCGCTTTGCTATCAGTTTGAATACTCATAATTTGCTTGCGCAATTTTTTATCAGCCAAGAAAATATTGATAAAATTATTTCTTGATTTACTCATTTTTTCACCATCAGCACCTGGTACTAATTTGGTGTTTTCATTTATTTTTGCTTGTGGTAAAACTAGCGTTTCGCCAACAATATTGTTTAATCTACTGGCAACGTCACGAGCCATTTCTAAATGTTGTAACTGGTCTTTACCAACAGGTACAAGTTCTGCATCGTATAATAAAATGTCGGCAGCCATTAACATCGGATAGGTAAACAAACCACTATTAACATCAGCTAAACGATCGGCTTTATCCTTAAAACCATGTGCTAATGTTAATCGTTGGTACGGAAAGTAACAACTTAAATACCAAGATAATTCTGCTACTTGCGGAATATCACTTTGTCTATAAAAAACAGTTTTATTAATGTCAATTCCACAAGCAAGCCAAGTAGCAGCAACGCTATAAGTATTTTCTCTTAATTCGTTACCATCTTTAATTTGTGTTAACGAATGCATATCGGCAATAAAAATAAAGGATTCATTTTTAGTGTCATTTGCCATTTCAATGGCTGGTAAAATTGCACCTAATAAATTACCTAAGTGTGGAGTTCCTGTACTTTGTACTCCTGTTAAAATTCTTGACATGTGTTTGTTTTAAAAAAATTATGTAAACAATGTTTACGACTACTTGATAGTAGCAAAAATAAGCTTAAAATTGATGAAACAAAAGAAATTACTACATTCGCATTCATGAAATATTTACTTTTTCCTTTCCGGTTACTTTGGCGTATTTGGTTTTATTTATTGATGATTGTTTCTGTCTTAGTAATGGTTCCTTTTTTATTAGTGCTTTTGTCTGATGAAAAATATTACAACACTTTTTGGAAATTAATGAGAGCATGGTCTTTTTATTTAATTTACGGAATGGGGTTTCGATTAAAAATTGATAAAGAAGAAAAAACCGATCCGAAAAAAAGCTATGTATTTATAGCAAATCACGCTTCGTTATTAGACCCTTGGATTATGATTGCAATGAATAAAAATCCGTTGTTATTCGTTGGAAAAAAAGAGTTGGTAAAGCTTCCAATATTTGGTTTTTTTTATAAAAAAGCTGTTGTTATGGTTGATAGAAGCAATCCTAAAAGTAGAAAAGAAGTATATGCTCGTATAAAAAAACGATTAGATGAAGGATTAAGTATTGCTATTTACCCTGAAGGATTAGTGCCTACAGAAAATGTAGTGCTTGCTCCTTTTACCAACGGAGCATTTAGCTTAGCAATTGAGTACCAAATGCCAATAGTTACGCAAGTTTATTATGATGCGAAACGATTGTTTTCTTGGGATTTTTTTAAAGGACACCCAGGGGTTTTTAGAGTAAAACAATTAAAATTTATTTCAACTCAAAATTTAACAATTCAGGACAAAGAAGCTTTAAAAAAGCAATGCTTCAACTTAATGAATAATGAATTGTTAAATGATAAAAAATATATGAAAGATACAAACCGACCAAATAATGAGCGAGAGTTTAAATCACCAGTATAGTAAAAAGGAAGAAAAACTAAATGTATTAACACATGGTTTTGGTTTGGTACTGACTATTGTAGCTGTGCCCTTTTTGGTTTTAAAATCATTAGAATATAACGAGTTTTGGAAAATAAGTAGCTTTGTTATTTATTCTCTGAGTTTAATTATTTTATACGCAGCCTCTACATTTTACCATGCCGCAAAAGAACCGAAATTAAGACGCAGACTAAATATTTTTGATCACGCAGCTATTTATGTGTTAATTGCTGGTAGTTATACTCCTTTTTGTTTGGTGGTTTTACCAGATTCATCAGGTTGGTATTTGTTTGTTTTTGTGTGGTTGTTTGCATTAGCAGGGGTTGTGCTAAAACTTTTTTTTACAGGTAAGTTTGATAAATTATCAACAGCATTATATTTAATAATGGGTTGGCAAGTAATTTTTTTGATAAAGCCTTTAATGAATAGCTTATCTTCTGATGGGTTATTTTACTTAATGGCTGGAGGTGTTTTTTATACTGTTGGTGCCATCTTATATTCGATAAAAAAAATACCATATAATCATGCTATTTTTCATGTTTTTGTACTTTTAGGAAGCTTTAGTCATTTTTGGGCAATATATAAACATGTATAGGTTTACCATTTTAAAAATGGGAGTTTACTTAAGTTTGAGTTGTAATATTTAATATTACCGGTTACTTCTTCACCCAACCAATTTGGTTTTATAAAATGTTCGTTTTCATTATTTAGTTCTATTTCAGCAACTAATAAGCCTTCATTTTCTCCTAAAAACTCATCAATTTCATAAGTATGATTGCTAACATTAACTAAATATCGATATTTTTCAATAATACCTTTTTCGCATAAATTTAATAATTCTTTAGCTTCTTGTAAATCAATTTTTTTTTCCCACTCAAACCGCGAAGTTCCAGTTTTGTTAGAAGCCCCTTTTATAGTTAAAAATCCTAAATCATTCATTATTCTAACTCTAACTACACGATTTTTATCAGCGTTTAAAAAACCTTGTTTTATATAGTTTTTTTGATGCGCTTTTTGTTTAAACTCATCCGAAGTAATTAAAAATTTACGTTCTATTTCTACTGCCATATAAGTTGATTCATTTTTACGCTAATGTACCAATTTTGTTGTGTTTATTAAAGTATCTTTGACGCGTGTTTTTATAAATATAAAAAATTAAATGGCGTTAGTTACCACAAAAGCAATTGTTATTAGTGCGCTTAAATATGGTGATACTAGTTTAATTGTAAAGTGTTTTACGTTAAAGGACGGAATTCGATCGTACATGATACGTGGAGTGTTAAAATCAAGAAAAGGAAAACTTAAGGCAGCTTATTTTCAACCATTAACACAGTTGAAAATTGAAGCAAGTCATAATAATAAAAACACTTTAAATTCAATAAAAGAAGCTCAAGTTATTCATCCATATGAGCATATTTATACTTCGGTTATAAAACAATCTATTGTGCTTTTTTTATCTGAAACGCTTTCAAATATTATTAAAGAAGAAGAAGAAAATTCGGTATTATACGAGTATATTGAAACAGCTTTAGTATGGCTAGATACACATGACAGTATTGCAAATTTTCATTTACTTTTTTTATTGAATTTATCTCGTTTTTTAGGGTTTTATCCTGATGTGTCTCAATCGGATAAAGCAGCCTTTAATTTATTAGAAGGAAATTTTACAGATGCCACTTATGAGAAATTAATTATAACGGGTCACGAATTAATACTTTTTAAAAAGCTGTTAGGCATAAATTTTGATGAGATACACACAATTTCGTACAATAAGAATGAAAGGCAAATAATACTCAGAACCATAATTAGATATTTTGAATTACATTTGGAGAGTTTTAAAAAGCCAAAATCATTAGACGTTTTAGAAACCGTATTTAATTAATATATGAAGCAAATTATCACATTATTTTTTTTACTAACCTTTACTACTGTTTTTTCACAAAACCTTATTATTACTGATGCTGAAACAGGCAAAAACATTGATGGGGTAGCTGTATTTAATAAAAATAAAACAACCGCTGCGGTTAGTGGTGTTGATGGAATTGTAAATATTTCTGATTTTAAAAAAAATGAGATTCTTATCTTTTCGCATGTAGGTTATGCTGAGTTACAAGAAAAAAAATCAGCATTAAAAGAAAATAATTATCAGGTATATTTATCTAAGCATTCTGAACAATTAGATGAAGTTGTGGTTTCAGTTTTTAAAAACAAAGAAAAAACAAATCGTATTGCTGAACAAATTGCAGTTATTTCGCTAAAAGAAATTCAAAAAGTATCGCCACAAACATCGGCAGATTTGTTGGCTGCAATTCCAGGAATAAAAGTACAAAAGTCGCAATTTGGTGGTGGTAGTCCGGTGCTTAGAGGTATGGAGAGTAATCGTGTTTTATTGGTGGTTGATGGTGTGCGTATGAATAATGCAATTTACAGAAAAGGACATTTGCAAAGTTCAATAACCGTAAATCCGAATTTATTAGATAGAACCGAGGTGGTTTTTGGACCCTCATCGGTTATTTATGGATCTGATGCGTTAGGTGGAGTAATTCATTATTATACAAAAACACCAAAATTATCAGAAAAAAATCAAATTAAAGGAAATAGTTTTTTACGATACAGTTCGGTTAATAATGAGGTAACAAATTCGGTGTCGGCTGAGTTACAGTTTAAAAAGTGGGCAGCACTTACCAGCGTGTCACATAGTAATTTTGGAGATTTAAAAACCGGTAAAAACCGTTCTCATGGTTTTAATGATTGGGGAAAAACTTTTTTTTATTCTGATAATTTAGATGGAAACTATGCCGAAAATCCAATTGCGAATAACGATGTAAATTTGCAGAAAAACACAGGGTTTAGCCAAACTGATTTTTTGCAGAAATTTTTTATTCCCTTATCCTTAAAAACCGATTTAAAAGTAAACTTTCAATATTCAACATCGTCTGATATACCAAGATTTGATAAGTTGAGTGAACTTAAAAGTGGTTCGTTAAAATTTGCTGAATGGCAATATGGTCCACAAAACAGATTATTAGTTTCGTCACAATTAGCAATCAATCCCAATAAAAAATGGTTAAATAAAGGTACTATTACTGCGGCATATCAAAACATAGAAGAAAGTCGTATTCAAAGAAAATTTGGTAGTTTAGAAAGGTCTTATAGAGAGGAAACAGTAAATGTGTATAGTTTAACGGCCTATTTTACAGTTCCTTTAGCAAAAAAACGCGATTTAGGTTATGGTTTTGAAGTTGCTTATAATGATGTGCAGTCTAATTCTTACGGAAAGACGTTGCGAGTAATAGATAATAATATTGTTGGTTTTGATGCTGATTTTAAAGTGCAATCTCGTTATCCTGACGGAGGAAGTAGTTACTTTAGCTCGGCAATGTATTTAGATTATCGACAAGATATTACCTCAAAATCAACTTTAAATACAGGTATTCGTTTAACAAACACACAATTAGATGCTACTTGGGTAGACGATACTTTTATAACCCTACCAAGTAACGATATCGATTTAAACAATACCGCACTTACAGCCACTATTGGTTATGTGTATAAACCTGTTAAAACATGGCAATTAAATGCAGTGTTGTCATCAGGATTCCGCTCGCCAAATATTGACGATGTTGGTAAGGTAAGAGAAAAAAAAGGTAAAGTAACGGTACCAAATATCAATTTAAACCCAGAACATGCTTATAATGCAGAGGTTGGTGTTCAAAAATATTTTAATAACCGAAAATTTAGAATTGGCGCCAATGTGTATTATACCTTGTTAAATAATTATATTTATCGTGAAGGTTATCAATTGAACGGAAGTAACACCGTTTTATATGATAACGAACTTGGTGATATTGTAGCCAATGTAAATAAAGGAACTGCTTATATTACGGGAGCAACGGTAAGTTATCAAGGGAAATTATTTGCTAATTGGAGTACTTCAGGCTTTTTAACTTATACCAAAGGAAAAGCCTACGACACTAATTTACCAATGTCTTCAATTCCGCCATTATTTGGCCGTTTCGAATTAAATTATTCAAAAAATAAGTTTGAAGGTGGAGCAAATTTAGTATTCAATGCTAAAAAAGATATTACTGATTATAATTTAGATGAAGGAATTGATAATCATCAACAAACACCTATCATAAATGAAACCACAACAAAAGATATTGATACATATTATGGTACTCCAAGTTGGATGACCGTAGGTTTGTATGCAAAATATATTGTAAACGATAACATATCAGTACAAACACAATTTACCAATTTGTTTGACGAACATTATAAAGAATTTGCTAGTGGAGTTTCTGCTGCAGGACGTAATATTTCAGTATCTTTAGTCACTAATTTTTAAACACACAAAATGATTAATATATTTAAAATAGTAAGTTTATTAGAAGGAGTTTCTTATATATTATTACTTTTTATAGCAACGCCTATTAAATACTTACAAGGAAACCCTGAATATGTAAAATTATTAGGTATGCCACACGGATTGCTATTTGTTGCCTATATAATTATAGCAATTATGTTAAAGTACGAGCTTAATTGGAACGGTAAAACCTTTGGAATTGTTTGTTTATTATCAATCTTACCTTTCGGAACTTTTTTTGTTGGCAAGTACTTAAAATAAACAATATTATATTTTATACTTACAAAAAGCTGCAATTTTTAATTGCAGCTTTTTTTGTTTTTTAAAGGTGTTTTAAGTTTAAAAACAAACAAAAAAACTAAATATGTTTAATTTTTTCATTTTGTTTAAAAAGAGCATTTTTTTTTGAGTTTTCCTTCGGTAAATATAAATCGTTAATAACGAGTGGTTAAGGTTGTTTTTTTAACATTTTTTTAACAAAAAATTAGGGTTAACCCTAATATGAAATAGGGTTAACCCTAATACGAAATAGGGTTAACCCTTAAAACGTTAACATTTTTTAAAAAATTAATTTTTAGTTTTACAACAGTAATAAAATAGTTGATCACTTTTTTATTATAAGATAGCTATCAAAAAGAAGGATGTTTATAAATTGCGCGCATTTTTCTTTTTAAATTTTCGATGTGTTACCTTATGTATCTAATAAGGAAGGTTATCTTCTTAAAAAAGAAGAGTATAAATAAATTAATCAAATTAAAAATTTAGTAAGTTTATGAAAGCTTTAAAATCAATGTTAGTTTTAGGAGTGTTTTCTGTTGCATTAACAGCAATGTCAACACCCAATGAAAGAGAGAAAGAAATTAACCAAAAAGAAATATTAAAAATGAGTGTACCTTGTTCTACTGTTTATACAGTTTGTGATAAAGCACACCCTGATAGTTATGGTAATTTTGCTTCTTGCATGGATAAAAATGGTTGTTAAAAGTATTTAATAATGTAATATATAATGTCTTTGATAGGTTTTTTTATAGCAGTATTTTGTATGTTAAAACTATCAAAGACATTTTTTTAAAATAAAAATAATGTTAAAGACAAGAGTGGTATTAATACTTTTTATAGCTGTTTCTATACAGATTATAGCTCAAAGTAAAAAAGGAAGTATTGTATATAAGGCAGAACTTAATAAAAAGTATATTGACAGCTTTTTGGTGGAGTTGAATAAAGAAAAAGATACTCCTATGAGTATAAAACAAGAGGTTGTACGAATGTATAGAAACTCAAAACCAGATGAGTTCATTTTGAGTTTTAAAAATGAAGAGTCATATTATCAACACATACCAAAACTAGAAGAAGAAGGAGGTTATAATATTGGTAGTTCAGCAGGTACAACACCATATTATACAAATAACAAAACAAAATCCATTATTCAAATGAGTGAATATTTAGGATATATTGCTCATAAACCTTTAGATTGGAAAATAACTAATAAAACAAAAAATATAGGTAAATATAAATGTTATCAAGCCATTGCATTAGAAAGACTTTATAGCAGAAGAGGTTTTTATTATACCAAGAGAATAATAGCTTGGTTTACTCCAAGTATTCCTTTAAATTTTGGACCAAAGTATTATAAAGGTTTACCAGGTTTAATTTTAGAAATTAATAGAGATAAATTTAATATTAGTGCGATAAAAATAAACTTCAATCCTACAAAAGAGTTAAAAATTAAAAGACCTCCCAAGAAAGCTAAAATAAAAACAGAAAAAGAAGCACATGGAATAATTAAAGATTTAGAGAAAGAAAGAAAAAAAAGAGATTAAAATATTGCAAAAAGAAGCAAGAAACGCAATAATGATTTGAAAAGGTAAAAACTAATTTTAATGATAGTAATGGTATTTGCTACAAGTAGTTTAGTGAATGCGAATACGAATGTTGAGGTTAATATAAAGTTATATGAAGAAATAGAAGCGTATGATAAATGTGTTGGTTTTGCAGGAAGGGTAGCACGTGGCTATTCAAATAGAGGATATGACTATTGGATAGTATGGTTTGCAGCCTACGGACATTGTTTTGATAGAACGGTAACGGTAGCAGAAACGGTAGTGCCAGATGCGGTAATTATTGAAAGAATAAAATAATGCAAAAATGTAGTCATTTTAAAATGACTACATTTTTATAATTTTTAAATACCATAAAATGAAAAACGCAATTACAACAATATTTTATTTACTCATAACTGCTAACTTATTTTCACAAGAATTATTTAAATCAGGAGAAGTAGTTTATAGTGTTAAAATAACTGTTGAACAAAACTTAAACAATTCCTTAGAATCTAAAAACATGTATCATAGTTTTCAAAAGAAAACCAACCTTTTTTCTGAGAAACTAAAATATACGCTTAAATTCAATAAAAAGAATTCTATTTTTTATTTAAACTCAAACTTAGCTATGGATAGTGAAGAGAGTTTTAATAAACTAGCTCTTATTTTAAATAAAGGAGATAATAGGTATTTCGTAGATTTAAAGAAAAGGCAAATGACAGAGGAAAAACCTTTTTTGGAGAAGATTTTTTAATTGTATCAGCAACTTCTGATTTAAAGTGGAAGTTAGTTAATGAAAAGAAAAAGATTGGAAAATATATTTGTTATAAAGCCACGGTGCAAAGAAAAAATAATGGACCTAAAGGTGTAGTTGATCCTTATTCTACCTATACGGCTTGGTACACTCCTGATATTTCGTTTAATTATGGGCCGTTTGAATTTAATAGTTTGCCTGGTTTAATTTTACAACTCTCTATTAAAGATAGAACATATACAGCTTCAAAAATTACATTAAAAAAAGAAACAATAAAAATAGATAAGCCTAATAACGGAAAATTAGTCACTAAAAAAGAATTTAATGATATTGGTAAAAAAGCCTTTGAAAATAAGTAACATTATAGATTATGAAAAAGGATTACAAATTACCTTTTATATATTTTATTTAAAACACTACTATTAGCACAAAACAGGTTACAAGGTAAGATGTTTTAAACCTAGAGAAAAAATTGTTATGAAAAAACCAACCAAAGGAAAACGAATGACAAATGCAGGATATAAAGAAATGAGTAAAAACTTCTTTAAAATATAAGAAAATAAAAATGCTAAAAAGAATTATATTTCCATTACTAGTTTTAATTACTGTTAATTTTTGTAGTGCGCAAACTGTGGTGTTTAAAGGTACTGTAAAAGATAGTTTGCAAAATCCGTTATCGTATACCAATATTATAGCAAAACCCAAAGATGTTACTAAAAACATGAGTTTTGCTATTACTGATGAGCAAGGCCGCTACCGCTTAGAGCTTACTAAAAACAACGCATACACCATAAGTATAAGTTATTTGGGCTATGAAAAAGTTGAGATTGAAATAACACCAGCTACAAATAGTACAAAAGATTTTGTGCTAAAAGAAGCCAAAAATCAGTTAGATGAGGTGGTTATTGAGCTTCCTGTAACGGTAAAACAAGATACCATTATTTACAATACTGATAAGTTTGTAAACGGTAGCGAACGCAAGCTTAAAAATGTACTTAAAAAACTACCAGGTGTTGAGGTTGATAAAAACGGAGGCGTTACAGTACAGGGTAAAAAAGTAACCAAGTTATTGGTAGATGGTAAAAAGTTTTTTGGTGGAGGAACTAAGTTGGGTGTTGAAAATATTCCTGCAGATGCGGTTGATAAAGTGGAGGTAATAGACAATTACAATGAAGTTGCTTTTTTAAAAAATGTATCAGATTCTGATGAAATGGCAATGAATATTCAGCTTAAAGAAGATAAAAAACGTTTTCTTTTTGGTGATGTTGAAGCTGGTGCAAATATAGGCTATGATTCTTTTTATAAAACCAATGCAAACTTGTTTTATTACTCACCTAAAACCAATGTTAATTTTATTGGTAACTTAAATAATATTGGCGAAAAAACATTTACGTTTAAAGATTATATGAGTTTTCAGGGCGGCATTAATGCTGTTTTTAATGGTAATTTTAATTGGAGAGGTGGCGATTTTTCTCAGTTTTTAGAAAACAAGGATGTGCTAGAAAGCGTACAGCATTTTGGCGCTTTAAACATTACAAAAACCGTAGCCAGTAAGTTAGATATTTCTGGTTATGCTATTTTTTCTCATAATAATACTCAAAGTTTTAACGAGGTAACCAATCAATACACTACTTTTTTAGAAGAAAAAGAAAGTAAAACAACTTCAAAAAACATATTAGCTATTGGTAAGTTTAATATAGAGTATACTCCCAATATTAAAGAGCAATGGTATGTACGAACACAGGTTAAAAAATCGGCTGTAGAAAGAGGTAATTTAACCACTACGGCTATAAATACTCAACTAGATAATATCAATACAAATAAAGAAAATGATATTTGGTATGTAAATCAGAATATAGAATGGCACAAAAATCAGTCTGAAAAACATACTTTTTCAGCTACCGCAAATTATACCTTCGATAAAAATAATCCAACTACTTTTTGGAACGCATCACAATCGTTTTTAAACAGAATTAAACCAATTATTCAACCTTTAGATACGCTACAGAATGCTTTAAGAATTAATCAGTTGAATGAAAATGAGAAGCATCATTTACATACGGTTTTTAAAGATTTTTGGGTGTTAAATAATGACAATCATATTTATACAACGATAGGAAACACTCATCAGCAAGAAAAATTTATAAGTAATGATTTTCAACTGTTGGATGATGGTACCGAAAACGATTTTTCATCAAACGGATTTAACAATACTACGGTTTTTAAACACAACGATTTTTTTGCAGGTGTTCATTATAAATTCAGAACTGGAATATTTACTTTTAAGCAAGGTGCGTATACGCATAATTATAATTGGCGTGTAAATCAATCAACATCAATCAAAAAAAATAAATGGGTGGTATTGCCAGATTTTCTACTAAAAATTGAGTTTAATAAGTCAAAAAAAATTCAACTGAATTATAATTTAAAAACTAATTTTTCAAACGCTTCTAAATTGGCAAGTCGCTTTTATTTACAATCCTATAATTCGGTATTTAAAGGAAATCCTAATTTAGAAAATGAATTGTATCATTCGGCACGTATTCGTTATAGTCGTTTTAGTTTGTATCGCGGTTTAATGTTGTTTGCAAACGCAAATTACACCAAAAGAGTAAAAGGATTTAGAAGTGCCGTGAATTTTGATGGTGTAAATCGTTTTTTAACCATTGATATGTTAGATAGTCCGAATGAAAGTTGGAGCGTTAGAGGTTCATTACGAAAGAAAATTAAAAAAATTAGATATAATTTAGAGGGTAATTATAAGGCTTCTAATTTTAAACAAAGCATCAATAATAGTTTTGTAACCAATAAAAGTAGCGATTATGGTTTTGATGTTGGTATAGAAACATTGTTTGATAAATTCCCAACTATAGAAACCGGTTTTAGAAGAAATATTGGTAAATACACTTCTAGCAATTCAATATCTAAATTTACAACCAACGAACCGTATGTAAATATAGACTATGACTTTTTAGACGGATTTGTTTTTAATTTAGATTATACGCATTATAATTATCAAAATAAAGCAGAAAATATTGATAATAAATACAACGTTGCAAATGCAGTGTTGTCATATCAAAAAGAAGATAGTCCTTGGATGTTTAAATTAACGACTCAGAATTTATTTGATACTACTTTTAAACAAAACAATAGCTTTTCTGATTATTTAATAACCGATTCTAAAACATATATAATGCCAAGAGTTGTATTGTTTAGTATTGGTTATAAATTATAAAAACACAGGTCATTACGAGGACGTAATCTTATTGTATAAAAGTTTTTTTCAGACAATAAAGGTGTTTTTTTACTTTATTTATAAAGATAAAAGTATATTTATGGTTTTACCTTACTTTTTTTACGGTTTTTTTTAATTTATTGTTTTTTTTTATGAGTATGTTTGAATTATTCTTTCGCGAAGAATAGTTCAAGACTTTGAAAAGTTACAAACATTCAAAGTTATAATTAATCATTTAAATTATTTAATAATGAAAAAAGCAATTTTAGAGCTAGGAAAACCATTAAACAAAGCAGCACAAAGAAATATTACAGGTGGGCGAAAAGGTCACCTTCATTGTAAAGCAGAAGGGATTTCTGTGGCTTTCACTCTAGCAGATATTAGAGGGGATAAACCAAGAACAAGCGATTTTAAGGAGAAGTATAATCTTTGTATGGGGTATAATTAAAATATAATACTCTTCGAGTAGTTTTTATTGCTCGAAGAGTATTTTTAAGTAAGCAAATAAACATGAAATATATACTACTACTATTCTTTATAACAACAACCAATTTGTTTTCTCAAGCAACAGGAGAAGTTGTATACGGAGTTAAATTTAATTTAACAATCGATAAAATAAATGAGAATACAAAAAAAACGAATAAAAAGTATCTTAATCGAGATCTCATAAGAAGTCTGAAAAAGATGGTTCGTAATTCAGTTGAGGTTGAAGGTGTATTAGAGTTTTCTAATGGATATGCTAATTATAACCTTTTAGATGAAATGGAAAATGAAGGAGATTATGGTTTTGGGAGTTATGCCCTAAAAGGTAGTGGTGGAGGAAAAAAATCGTATTACACATCGTTACTCCTTCAAAAAAATGAAGTAAAAGATTGTGAAATGTTTGATGAATGTTATTTGATAGAAAATGAAAAACCAACATGGCAACTAACACAAGAAACAAAAATAATTGGAGGATATTTATGTTATAAAGCTATTAGAACAAATTCTGAATTTATAAACTTTAATCCTGTCGCTTGGTACACTAATGAAATACCGTTAGGATATGGTCCATTAGATTATTATGGTTTACCAGGTTTAATACTAGAGTTAGAATTGACGATAGTTACATTTAAAGCTAAAAAAATAACATTAAATCCAAAAAATAACATTAAAGTAAGAGAGCCTAAAGGAAAAAAAATAACCAAAAAAGAGTATGATAAATTATTAAGAAAAACTTTTCCTAGTTTTTATAATTATAAAAAATAAGTATACATTATATATGATTAAAAATATTTTTTTAACCATTTTAATAGTATATTCAGTAACACTTACTGCTCAGAATATAGAATTAAAAGGTGTTGTAAGAGATAGTTTACAAACTCCTTTAGCTTATACTAATGTAATTGCAAAACCGAAAGATGTTACAAAAAACATGAGTTTTGCCATAACAGATGAGCAAGGTAGGTACCGTTTAAATCTTAAAAGTAAAAATACTTATACAGTAAGTGTAAGCCATATTGGTTACAAAACTGTTGATTTTGTAATTAAGCCTTCTCTAAAAAACATTCAAAAAAATATTGTTTTATTAGAAGCAAAAAATAAATTGGATGAGGTGGTTATTGAATTGCCTGTTACCGTTAAAGGAGATACGACCATTTATAACACTAATAAATTTGTAAACGGTAGCGAACGTAAGCTTAAAAATGTACTAAAAAAATTACCAGGCGTTCAGGTAGATAAAAACGGAAACGTTACGGTACAAGGAAAAAAAGTAACCAAAATGTTGGTTGATGGGAAGCCTTTCTTTGGAGGAAGTACAAAGTTAGCTGTTGAAAATATACCTGCTGATGCTGTTGACAAAGTAGAGGCAATAAAAAATTATAATCAAGTTGCATTTTTAAAAGGGTTAAACGATTCTAATAAATTAGCAATGAATATTAAGTTAAAAGAAGATAAAAAACGATTTATTTTTGGTGATGTAGCAGCAGGTAAAGGAAATGAAAAGTACTATAAAGCCAATGCAAATTTATTTTATTATTCGCCAAATACAACTATGAACTTCATCAGCAGTTCTAATACCATTGCTGAAAAAATATTTACGTTTAAAGATTATTTGAGTTTTAAAGGTGATGTAAATAGTGTATTCAAGAATGATTTTAATTCGAAAGATTATAATTTATCGCAGTTTATAGAAAAATCTGACATCACAAAAAGTAACGAGCAGTTTGCGGCATTAAATCTTACCCGAACTTTGTCAACCAAATTAGACGTTTCTGGTTATGCCGTTTTTTCACAAACAAAAATGAACAGTTTTGTAACCAATAAAAATACATACGCAGGGTTTTTAGAGCAACAAGAAAATAGTACTATAACTAAAAATACTTTGGGTATTGGTAAGGTTAACTTTAGTTATAGGCCAAACATTAATGAACAATGGTATTTTAAAACTCAAGTAAAACGTTCTAAAAACATTAATGAAAATGCACTATCATCAATTGTTAATACTAATGAAAATGAGATTAATACTGATAAAAATGGAATTACATCTAGCATAAATCAGAATATAGAGTGGCATAAAAAAGGAACAGGTAAACATACATATTCTGCCATTGCTAATTTTACATTTAATGACAATAATTTACATTCTTTGTGGAATACGATAAACCCTATTTTTAATGGTTTAATACCTATTGATAATGGTCAAAACACAATAATACTTAAGCAAACCAAAAACGCAAAAAAATATAATTTTACAACTGTTTTTAAAGATTTTTGGGTGTTAAACCGTAAAAATCATATTTACGTAACGTTAGGAAATACATATCAAAAAAATAAGTTTTTTACAAGCGATTCTCAATTACTTGATAACGGAACAGAGCGTGATTTTATGGAAGATGGTTTTGGTAATGATACTCAATTTAATTTTTCTGATTTGTTTTTAGGAATGCATTATAAATTTAAAACAGGAATTTTCACTTTCAAGCAAGGAGTTTATTTGCATAAATATGATTGGGAAATAAATCAGAAAACTAATTTTAATAAGAAAAAATGGGTTGCATTACCTGATTTTTTAATGAAAATTAAGATCAACAACTCAAAAAGTTTAGCTATAAAATATAACTTAAAGACAGATTTTACTGATGCTTCAAAGTTTTCTAATAGATTGTATTTAAATACGTATAATTCGGTTTTTAGAGGAAATGAGAAGTTAGAAAATGAATTATATCATTCTGCAAGTATTAATTACGGGCATTTTAGTTTTTATAAAGGATTATTTTTAAATGCTAACTTAAACTATACCAAAAAGAAAAAAGGGTATAGTAATACTATTGAATTTTATGAAAATGCAAATAGTATAGATAGGTTTTTAACAATTAAAATGATAGAAAACCCTAGCGAAAGTTACAATGCAAGTGTATTTCTTGAAAAAAAAATAAAGAGTATTAATTACAAGCTTTTAGGTGATTATATGATGTCTAATTACATACAAAATATCAATAATAATTTTGTAACTAATAAAAATACTAATTATACTTTTGATGTAGGTTTTGAAACCTTGTTTGATAAATTACCTACTATAGAAACTGGCTTTAGAAAAAGCATTGGCAAATATACTTCAAGTAATTCAACGTCTAAATTTGTAACTAACGAACCGTATGTAAATATAGATTACGACTTTTTAGACGGATTTGTTTTTAATTTTGATTACACACATTTTAATTATCAAAATAAAGCCCAAAATATTAATAATAAATACAACGTTGCAAATGCGGTATTATCGTATCAAAAAGAAGACAGTCCGTGGATGTATAAATTAACCACTCAAAATTTATTTGATACCACTTTTAAACAAAACAATAGTTTTTCAGATTACTTAATAACCGATGCTAAAACTTATATTATGCCTAGGGTTGTATTGTTTAGTATTGGCTATAAATTGTAAAAATTATTTATCCGCCACTTACTGGTGGAATTATCGCAATTAGATCGTTTTCTTTAATAACAGTTTCATTAGTAGCGTAACTTTCGTTAATGGCAACAGCATACGAACTCATTTGTTTTAACTTCGGATGTTGTGCTATAAGTATATTTTTAAAAGAAGTAATATTAGTGTTTTCCGAAACTTCTATTGTTATAGAAAATTTTTCCACTAAATCTGTTGCAATACCAAAAAGTAAAACGGTTATTTTCATACAGGTAAAATTACAATTTAATTCCGAAAAGTACTCTGTTTTCTTGTTTTCCATTAAAGTTAGATCTTGCAAAATCTACGCGTAAAAAACGCCATTTTCCAAAACCAATATTATCTAATCCAACAGCAAATTCGGTATACGGTTTGTTGCCCGCTGTAAACAAACCTTTTGCGCCTGTTACTAAATGAAAGTTTAATTTATTTAGTAACGGAATTTTACTTAACAAAGCTCCTTTAAAATTATATTCTCCATGTAATTCTCCGTATTTGTCATTGGTGCTTAACTGATAATAAGGTAACATGTAAAAGCTGTTTAAATAATTATTGTTAGGCGCAATTAACAAGCGATTTCCGTTAAAATGGGCGTAGTCTATAAAAGGAATATCCTTTTTCTCTAAAAACACACCTCCTTTTGCCTTGTATTTAAACTCCCCCCAATTACTTAAGGATGTTTTTTGAGTTAATTGAGCATACACTACATCTGAGTTCCATTCGGTATTATCAGCTCCAAAATTCTTTTTATATCCCATAAATAACGATGGGTATTTGTTGCTACTTACAGTATACTTTCCGTTAGGATAAGATATATATTTTTGATCAAAATTTATAGTACTACCAACAGAAAAAGTCCACATTTTATGAGGTGTAAAACCAGTTGTAAAATCCGAAGTATTTTGCGGATTGTTAGAGGTGTAATCAACATCACTTTTAGGAAACATTACATAATTAGTGGTGTTAAATAATGGTTTTCTATCTGCATATTCTAATGAAGAAGACATGTGAATACCATTAATTACTTCTCTTGAAAAAGATACTTTAGCAAAAGTTTTTTCGTAAATTTTTAAATAGTTTCTTTCAAAAAGAACTGAGCTAATAGTATTCCAGAATTTTGAAATAGGTTGTTTTGCATTAAATTGTGAAGTTGTAATACCTCCACTAATTGTTAAAATAGGTTTGGTTGTATTGTTCCATTTGTATGAAAAATAACCAGTAGGTCTCAATTTTTTATCAGAAAAGCCATAGTTAAAATTTGTACCAATATTAAAACGTTTTCCTTTTTTGTTTACAGATTTGTAGTAGTTTATTCCTATAGAAGAGTTCCAACCTTGTACAGTATTAAAATTTATATCTGTTATAGGCGATGAAAAGCTAAGTCCCCATTTATTATAGGTATCATTGTATGAATACCCTGTAAGAATATTTAAAAGGTTAAATTTATTTTGTTTTACATCAACAGAGTCTAAATATTTTTTAGATTTTCTGATGATTTTAATACTGTCTTTTAATTTGTAATCGGCTACTTCTTCAGTAGTTAAGGTAACAGGACGAATTTTAGTCCAATACAAACTGTCTTTTTCAGTAGCATTTTTAGCGAAAGATAAAATTTCACTTCCAAAGTATTTTTTAGTGTAATTAGGGGTAAAGTTATAGTTTGAATAGGCTGCTGAAAAACGACCATTAAAATTAAACCCAAACATACCAGCCTTAAAATCGATAGTTTGCGTAACAGGTACCCAAGCTTTGTTTTTAAGCGAGTAATTGTAGTTTTGTTTAATACGAAGAGAATCTACCATAGGCATGCCTACTTGCCCTCCGGTAGCAATAATATCAGCACCGTAAATTGCCCAATCATCTTCAACAATGTAAAGAAAACCGCTAAAAACACGATCATTTTTTCTTTTAGGAAGTAATTTTATTTTACTTATTAACTTACTGTTTTTATCGTAAAATGTTCCTTCTAATTTGTAATTATAATAGCCAAAAGCACTATTAGCAATGGGTGAAACCATTTGAGCATCTGCTAAATCAAAAGAGTTTTCATATAAATTAAAATTAACTTCTTTTGCTTGGTTAAAGCTAATTCCGTTATCGCTACCAGAAACTTTTGAGGCTATAATGTGTTCTTTAAAATTGCGAGGTTTCTTTTGGAATGAAATTTTAGAAATTGTTTCAGAAAGGTATACGATTCCACTTCTTGTAGAGTCTAATCCGCCACCCATATCACCAATTTTTTGCCCTAAGAATTTTTTGGGAAGATTTTTTACTTTAAATAATCCGCGAGAATAAAAATCGGCTTTGTATTGAGCAAATTTATCGGTGTTTTTGCTTTTGTTGGCAATAACGTTTCTAATAATTTTATTCGCAGGATTTTCATCCGAAGAAATTAAAACTTCATCTAAGGTAACTTCTTCTTCAGAAAGCACCACATTTACAACAAAAGGAAAAGAAGAAATGGTAACAGGTTTTTTAATTGTTTTGTATCCTAATATTTGATAAACAATGGTATGTTTTCCTTTTTTCGTTATGGGTAATTCATAATTTCCACTATTGTTTGTGGTAGTTCCTGTAATGGAGTTTTCTAAATAAATACTAACAAAAGATAGTGGTTGCTTTTTAGTATTTGTTACTTTTCCTTTAATTTGAGCAACCAAAAAAGAGGTGCTTATTAAAAGTAAAAGGGTAGTTATTCTCTTCATAATTAGTTTTTTATTGCAAACATAAAAGAAGACTTATGTAAAGTTTATTTAAAAAATGTTAAATAACTTACAAAGTCTCCTTAAATATAGACAAGACAAATAATAAAAAGGTTGCCTTTAAATTTTAATTACCTTTTTTCTTTTTACCAAATAAGCCTTTTAAAGCATTGGTAACTTTTTTTACGTTGTCTTCTTTTTTATTTGTTGTTTTGCTAGTATCTTTCTTTTTACCAGGTAAAAATTTACTTAAAGTGTTAGAAACTAACTTATCTTTTTGTTGTTTAATTAAAGTTTGACTTAATTTTGTTACAGAAGAAGATAAATCTGTTTTTACAGACGGATTTGACATGTTACCAGTAATATTAGCAGTTACTGGTACGGTAACATTTTGCTCATCGGTACTTAATTTTGATAGTAATCCCTGTACATCTTTACCTAAATATTTGGCAGGTACATCTAAGGTTAAATTGTAGTTCATGTTTTGGTCAAATCCATGACTACCACCAACATTAATACCGATATCTTTATATTTTAATTTAAACGGTTTTACAACTACTTTTCCTTTGTCAAACGATAAATGAGTTTTAATGTCAGATAAATCAAGGTCATTTAAATTAATAAACGATAGTTTATCTGTTAATAAACTTAACGATTTTGTTTTCTTCGGATTTATTTTTGTGGTTAATAATTCTGCAAAAGCTTTACCCGTAAGCGAAGTTAAGTTTGGTGTAAAATCAGTATTTAAAGCTCCTGATAAATTAATATCAGAATTTAATTTACCATTCATGGCACCCACAATAGGACCTAAAGATTGTAGTAACTCTAAGCTAGAAAAAGATTCAGCAATATCAAACGATTTTATACCTAATTTCATGTCGAAAGTAGGTTTTTCGTTTTGTGTATTTACTTCTCCATTTAAAGCAACTTGACCGTTAAAAATACCTACGGTAACGTTCTGTAAAATTGCTTTTTGGTTTTTTATAAATAAAGTTCCTTTTACATTTTTTAAGGCTAAATTATCGTAATGCACTGTTTTTGCATTGGCTAAAAGTGTACAGTCTAAAAATGCAGGAATTTTAAGTGAAGTTCCATTAGTATCATCTTTAGGAGTAGTTTCTTCCTTTTTCTTTTCAGTAGTTTCCGATGTTTCTTGCATAAAATCGCCAATGTGTAAATTGGTTGAATTTACGTTTAGTTTTCCTTGTAATTTTTTATCAGAAAGTAAAAAACCTAGTAAGTTTTTAAGAGTACCATTGGCTTTTAAATCACTTTTACCTGTAGTTGCGTTAAACTTGGTTAAGGTAATTACACTGGGTTTAAAATCAACCGCAGCTTCTTTAATATGAAAAGCGTTTATAAGATCACCTGAAGAAAACACAAAATCGTTAATTTGTATTGTTCCATTATTTTTTATGCGATTTACAGCACTGTTTTTAATAGCATTCATATCAAACTGCGTGCGTAAATTAGCCTTTAAAATACCACTTAATTTTTGCTCTAAATTAACAGGGTAGGCTTGGTTAATTTTTGCAAGATTTAAAGTTCCTTTTATGGTTGCATCTAGTTTAGGGTTGGTTGTTATATTGTGCGCCGTTGCTTTACCAGAAAAAGTATCTTCGTCAATTTTAAATGAAAGATTGTTAATACTCGCAAAGGTATTTTCTAATTTACCAGTGGTGTTTTTTACCTGAGCATTTATGTTAATGTTTCGAACAGTTTTAGGTAAATCAGGGTATTTGAATGAAGCGTTTTCAGATTGTACAACAATATCTAGTATAGGAATATGTGTTGCGTCTAAAATTCCGTTAACTTTTCCTTTTATACTAAAATTTCCTTTTGTGGTAACGTTGGCAATACTTTTTGTGTAAGCTTGCGGAATTAAACCTAAAAAGTTTTTAAAGTCTGATGAAGGTGTTTTAAAGTTGATGTCAATTTCTTGATTGGTGTCGTTTAATTGCACATATCCATCAAAAATTAAAGGAAGCTGATTTAATTTTAATTCATTTTTTAAGAAAGAAAATTTATTGTTAACTAAATCCATTCCTAAAACAGCATCGAGTTGTATTTTTTGGTTTTTAGCGTATGAATTTTCATCCATAGCAAAAGAAATATCAGTTGTTGTATGTGTATCTAATTCAGTGTTTGATTGTGAAAAATCACCACTTCCACTATGGTTAAGATTAGCTAACTCGACAGCTATTTTACCTTGTTTGTCGTTATATTTTATTGTCGTGTTGGTAATTGCATACGAATTGATTGATAACCCAAAGTTTGAAGGGGTTTCATCAACTGTTTTTGTAGTTTTTTCAGAAGGAATAGCAATGTCGTAATTAGCATTTCCTTTTTCATCAATAAGTACGTTTACTAAAGCATCATCAATTGTAAAAGATTGGATACTTAATTGACCAGACGAACTTTTAAGTAAGTCGGTAAGTTTTAATTTTAATAAAATATCCTTTGCAAAAACTAAAGTATCACCTTTAAAAGGAGCTTCGTTTATAACGGTAACATCTGATAATTGTACTGATGCACTTGGGAAGTTTCGAATAAAACTTAGGTTAGCATCGCTAAAATCTACCTGAGCATTTACATTATTATTAACGGTGGTTTTTACTAAATCAATTATTTTATCTTGAAATAAAAGTGGTATGCTAATTAAAAGAATAAAAAAAACTAGCGCGATACCTAAAAGTATTTTATAAATCTTTTTCATAAATGTAAATGAGTTAATTATTAAAAAAAACAAAGGTCAGTATTTATTTACAAATAAAAAGAGAAAGAAAAGGTAAAGTTTATGTAAAAAAAAACAGCCTTTTTTTAAAGGCTGTTTTTTTATTTAGGATTTGTGTCTCCGAAAAAAAACCAATTTATACCTTTTTTCAATTTATTAGGTTCGCTAGCATTATTAGTGTTTTGTTCTTTTTTTGATTCATCTTCAAATAAATCAACAACAAAATCATCGTAACTTTTACCAATCTCTTCTTTTAAATAGGCTTTAAAATACAATTCACTAGCAGCTTCACTTTTTACGGTTTCAATATCTAAAAGTGTTTTGTATAATGGTTCTATTTTTTCAACAACACTAGTCGGTAATGCTTTTCTGCGCCCAGTATATCCTGTAATTTTTCCTTTTTCATCTTTATCGATGGTAAAATCGGTAATTACCCAATAATACCTACCACTACGAGTAAGGTTTTTAACGATGGCATGAACGTTTTTACCTTGTTTTAAATTTTCCCATAACACTTTAAAAACTACTTTAGGCATATCAGGATGCCTAATAATATTATGAGGCTCACCTATTAACTCTATTTTATTGTATTCAGACGCAGCTTCAAAAGCATCATTCATGTACAAAATAGTTCCGTTAGCATCTGTTTTACTACTAATAATTTGTGTTTTGTCCCATTTTATTTCTTCGTTAAGAATTTGTTGGGGGCGCATTGGGTGGTTTGTCATAGTTTTGTCCATATTTTTTTGGACGAACAAAATTAAAGACAAAACAATGTAGTTAGATTAACATATGTTAATTGTTTTAGTTTTTCTTTTTTAAGAAGAGGTTGATAAAGTTTTTAAGTTCCGTTTTGGTTGTGTTTTTTATTGCGGATTGGTATCTCCAAAAAAGAACCAATTTAACCCTTTTTTAAATTTACTAGTTTCGTTTTGTTTTTCTTCAACTTTTTTTGACTCTTCCTTAAATAAATCAACAACAAACTCGTCATAACTTTTACCTATTTCTTCTTTTAAATAAGCATCTAAATAGAGTTCACTAGCAAGTTCACCTTTTGTTTTTTCAATTTTTAAAAGAGTGCTATATATCGGTTCTATTTTTTCAATAACACTATTAGGAACTGCTTTTCTACGACCCGTATACCCAGTGGTTTTTCCGGTGTCGTCTTTATCAATAGTAAAATCGGTAATTACCCAGTAATACTTACCAGTTCTAGTTAAATTTTTAACAATAGCATGGTAATTTTTACCTTCTTTTAAAGCGCTCCACAATGCTTTAAAAGCGACTTTAGGCATATCTGGATGTCTAATAATATTGTGAGGTTCACCAATTAATTCAATAGCATTGTACTCGCAAGTATCAGTAAAGGCTTTGTTTGCATAAAGGATAGTGCCATAAGTATCGGTTTTACTTACTATTGTTTGGGTTTTATCCCAGTTTACTTCTTTGTTGATGATTGATGTTGGAGGATTTTTCATGGTTTTTATTTTAAATAATTAAGGCAAAATTAGATACTAAACTATTTTAAAAAAATGATTTTAGTCATGTTTTAAAGTTTTAACTAAACAACAAAATGTATATTTGTAAGTTCAAACAAACAACAACGAACCTATGAGTGATTCTAGAAAAAGGCACGAAGCTTTGTTATACCACGCAAAACCAAAACCAGGAAAAATAGCAGTAGTACCTACTAAAAAGTATGCAACACAGCACGATTTATCGTTAGCATACTCCCCAGGAGTAGCAGAGCCTTGTTTAGAAATAGCTAAAGACAAAAACAATGTTTACAAGTATACAGCAAAAGGAAATTTAGTAGCTGTTATATCTAACGGAACAGCAGTTTTAGGTTTAGGAGATATAGGTCCTGAGGCATCTAAACCTGTAATGGAAGGAAAAGGATTACTGTTTAAAATATTTGCTGATATTGATGTTTTTGATATTGAGGTTGATACTACAGATGTTGATAAATTTGTAGAAACAGTTAAAGCAATAGCTCCTACTTTTGGAGGAATTAACTTAGAAGATATTAAAGCACCTGAAGCTTTTGAAATAGAGAGAAGGTTAAAAGAGGAATTAGATATTCCTGTTATGCATGACGATCAACATGGTACCGCAATAATTTCAGCAGCAGCATTAAAAAATGCGATAGAAATTATTAATAAAGATATTGCGACAATAAAAATTGTAGTAAATGGAGCGGGAGCTGCCGCTATATCTTGTACACGTTTATATTTAGCTTTAGGAGCAAAAAGAGAAAACGTGGTGATGTGCGATAGTAAAGGGGTTATCAGAAAAGACCGTGATAACTTGACTTCACAAAAAGCTGAATTTGCAACAGATAAAGATGTAAATACCCTAGAGGAAGCAATGCATAATGCAGATGTTTTTATAGGATTATCAAAAGGGAATGTAGTAACGCCAAAAATGTTACTTTCTATGGCCAAGGATCCTATCGTTTTTGCAATGGCAAATCCTGAACCTGAGATAGGTTATCAATTAGCAATTGATACCCGTGATGATATCATTATGGCAACTGGTAGATCAGATCATCCTAACCAAGTAAATAACGTATTAGGATTTCCGTTTATTTTTAGAGGGGCTTTAGATGTTAGATCCAAAAAAATTAATGAAGAAATGAAAATGGCAGCAGTGCATGCCTTGGCAGATTTGGCAAAACAGTCAGTGCCTGAACAAGTAAACATTGTATATGATGAAGTAAGTCTTTCTTTTGGAAAAGAATATATAATTCCAAAACCATTTGATCCAAGATTAATTTATGAAATTCCTCCAGCAATTGCAAAAGCTGCAATGGATTCTGGCGTAGCCCAAGAACCTATTACCGATTGGGATAAATATCGTGAAGAGTTAATGGATCGGTCAGGTACAGGAAGTAAAGAAATACGATTGCTACATAATAGAGCAAAAAAAGCACCAAAACGTGTTGTTTTTGCAGAAGCAGATCATTTAGATGTGCTTAAAGCAGCACAACGTGTACATGATGAAAAAATAGGAATCCCTATTTTATTAGGAAGAAAAGATATTATATTAGAGCTAAAAAATGAATTAGGTTTTGATGCAGAGGTACTTATTATAGATCCTAAAACAGATGAAGAAACCGAAAGAAGAAATCGTTATGCAGAGGCTTTTTGGAAAGCAAGACAGCGTAAAGGAATTTCTTTTTTAGAGGCTCAAAAATGGATGCGTGAACGTAATTATTTTGCTGCAATGATGGTGAATACTGGTGAAGCTGACGCTTTAATTACTGGGTATTCTAGGTCATATCCATCGGTTGTAAAACCAATGTTAGAGTTAATTGAAAAAGACAAAGGTGTTACAAGGGTGGCAGCAACCAACATGATGCTAACTAAACAAGGACCTATGTTTTTAGCAGATACGACTATAAATATTAATCCAACAGCAAAAGATTTAGCAAAAATTAGCCAGTTAACCTCTTCTTTGGCAAAAATGTTTGGTATGAAACCGCATATTGCTATGTTAGGTTTTTCTAATTTCGGATCGTCAAAAGCAGAAAGTTCTACAAAAATAAGAGAGGCTGTTTCATACATACACCGTTACCATCCTAATGTTATTGTTGATGGTGAGTTACAAGCAGATTTTGCCTTGAACCCAGAGTTATTAGCAAAAGAATTTCCTTTTTCTAAATTAAACGGTAAACGTGCAAATATTTTAATTTTTCCGAATTTAGAGTCTGCAAATATAACTTACAAATTAATGAAACAGGTTGATGGTGTTGAATCTATCGGGCCAATTTTGTTAGGTATGAGTAAGCCTGTTCATATTTTACAATTAGGGGCAAGTGTAGATGAAATGGTAAACATGGCAGCAGTAGCAGTGGTAGATGCTCAAAATAAAGGAAATAAAAACTAAAAATTTTTAAACTAAAAAAAATGTCTAACTTGGGCATGTTGAAAATTAATTAAATGATCACACAAATTAAGGGGAAACTTGTGGAGAAAAATCCTACATATGCAGTAATAGACTGTAATGGAGTAGGCTACTTATTACATATTTCTTTAAATACATTTTCATTGTTGCCCGACAATGAAAATGTGCTACTATATACACATTTATCAATTCGTGAAGATGCACATACTCTGTATGGGTTTTTTAATAAGATTGAACGAGAAATATTTAAATTGCTTATTTCGGTTTCGGGAGTAGGACCAAGTATTGCACGAACAATGTTGTCATCAATGACATCTGAAGAAATACAGCAAGCGATTGCTTCAGAAAATGTAAAAGTTATACAATCTGTTAAAGGAATTGGTGCAAAAACAGCTCAAAGAGTTATTGTTGATTTAAAAGATAAGGTGCTAAAGATTTTTGATTTAGATGAAGTTTCAGTTATTCAAAACAATACAAATAAAGAAGAAGCGTTATCTGCATTAGAAGTACTTGGTTTTGCTCGTAAACAAGCAGATAAAGTTATAGGAAATATTTTAAAAGAAACGCCTGATGCTAGTGTAGAAAAACTAATAAAACAGGCGTTGAAAAATTTATAAAAAGGTTGAAAAAAAGCATTATTAATAAATTACTTACAACACTTACTATATTGGTAAGTGTTGTTTCGTTTTCACAAAATACCTCGGGTAATAACACAAACCCTGTTAAAAATGATACAATTGTACCTTTAAAATATAATTTTAAAAGCAATCAAAAAGGGAGTCTTTTTTTAAATAACCCAACAGTAAAACAAGTAACATACGATAAGTCAATCAATAAATTTGTAATGGTTGAAAAAATAGGAGATTATTATGTAGGTACTCCTATTTTTATGACACCTGAAGAATACGATAAGTATCGGTTAAAAAATGATTTAAAAGATTATTTTAAAGAAAAGGTAGATGCTACGAACCCTAAGAAAAAAGGAAACAAAAAGGCTCGTAAAAATCTATTACCAAAATATTATGTAAACTCTAAGTTTTTCGAATCTATTTTTGGAGGAAACACAGTTGAAGTAAATCCAACAGGGCAAGTAAATATAAAATTGGGAGGAATTTATCAACGAAATGAAAACCCTCAAATATCTATTGAAAATCAAAGCAGTTTTACGTTTGATTTTGATCAACAAATAAGTACAAGTTTACAAGCAAAAGTTGGTAAACGATTAAAGGTAACGGCAAATTATGATACACAATCTACCTTTGATTTTCAAAATGTTATAAAATTAGAGTATACACCTACGGAAGATGATATTATAAGAAATATCGAAGCAGGTAATATTAGTATGCCAATAAAAAACTCATTAATAAATGGGGCGCAAACACTTTTTGGTGTAAAAACAGAACTGCAATTTGGTAAAACCTATGTTACCGCAGCTTTTTCACAACAAAACTCGCAATCTAAAACAGTTATTGCCGAAGGAGGTGCAACCATTGAAGAGTTTGAGTTAAGAGCCTCTGATTATGATAATGATCGTCACTTTTTTTTAGCACAATATTTTAGAGAAAACTATACAGATGCCTTAAGTAATTACCCATTAGTAAATAGTCCTATTAATATTACAAGAGTAGAGGTTTGGATAACCAATAGAACTCAAAATGTTACTGATTATCGTAGTATTGTAGGTCTTGCTGATATAGGAGAATCTAATGACGTAAACAAAGTAAATCCAAACGAGGTAAATACCGTTCCCAGTCCCATCTCAGCAAATTCCAAGGTATTACCATATAACGGGGTAAATAATTTAAACTCTTTATTAGCAACCACTACAGGAGGTATTAGAGATGTTGCTACTGTAGATTCAGCTATTAATACCATCATGCCAGCTCGTCAAGGGTTTAACTATTCTTATCTTCAAAATGCAAGAAAATTACAAGCTAATGAATTTAGGTTACATCCGCAATTAGGTTTTATCTCTTTAAATAGAAGATTAAATGACGGCGAAGTTTTAGCTGTTGCTTATGAATATACTGCTGTTGGAGCATCAGGAGGAGAAACAGTATTTAAAGTAGGAGAGTTTTCTAATGATGGAGTCGTAGCACCATCAAATTTAGTGGTAAAATTATTACGTAGTGAAATTTTAAATACAACAAGAAAAAACACGGTTACTAATGAAGATGAAGGTTTTCCTACATGGCGTTTAATGATGAAGAATGTTTATGCATTAGGAGCCTCTCCTTTACAACGTGAAGGATTTCGTTTTGAGTTATTATATCGTGATGATGAAACAGGAACACTACAAAATACACTACAAAAGGCAGAAACTGATAAAAATGATCCAGATGAAGACAAACAAGTTAGAAAAAAGCCACTCTTACGTATATTTAATTTAGATAAACTAGACCAAAGTGAGTATGCTGTACCAAAGGGAGATGGTTTTTTTGATTATGTAGATGGAGTTACTGTAAATTCTGAAAGAGGGTACGTGTTGTTTCCAGATCCCGAGCCATTTGGTAACGATTTAAAAAATGTACTAACCAATACAGCCGATCAAGATAAATATCTTTTCGAAGAACTATATTTAACTACCAAAATTCAAGCTAAAAACGAGTATCAAAATAAAGATAAATTCTTTTTAAAAGGATATTTTAAATCAGAAACAAGTAGAGGTATCTCTTTAGGAGGGTTTAATATTCCTAGAGGTTCCGTAAAGGTAACAGCAGGAGGACGACAATTGGTTGAGGGGATAGATTATGTGGTAGATTACCAATTAGGACGTGTACAAATTTTAGATCCAGGATTAGAAGCTTCAGGAATACCAATTAACGCAACAACCGAAAGTAATACGTTATTTAGTCAGCAACAAAAAACTTTTATTGGTATTGATGTAGAACATCGATTTTCTGAAGAGTTTACATTAGGAGGAACGTTTTTAAATGTAAGTGAAAAGCCAATTACACCGAAAGTAAATTTTGGAGGTGAGCCGATTGATAATGTAATGTTAGGATTAAACCTAGATTACTCAGCTGAAGTACCTTATTTAACAAAATTAGCGAATAGGTTGCCATTTGTTGAAACCGACGCCCCGTCAAATGTATCCGTTAGAGCAGACATGGCATATTTATTACCAGGATCGCCAAGCGGAATTAACGTAGACGGTACAGCAACTTCATATTTAGATGACTTTGAAGCTTCTCAAATACCGATAAACTTAAGCTCACCACAACAATGGTTTTTAGCAAGTACACCCGAATCGCAAGGATTTAATGGAGGTGCAGGTGATTTAACATATAACCATAAAAGAGGTAAACTTGCATGGTATAATATAGATCAACTATTTTACGGTAGCGGAAATAGACCAAACAGTATTGATGAAAATGAACTGTCACGAAATGAAGTACGACAAATACGTTACAACGAATTATTTCCAAATACTGATTTAGATATTACCCAGCAAAATTTAGTAAGAACGTTAGATTTAGCTTATTATCCATCGGAAAGAGGACCTTATAATTATAATACAAATACAGAAATAGCTGAAGAGCGTTGGGGAGGAATTATGCGTCCATTAACTACCAATAATTTTGAGCAAGCAAATGTAGAGTACATTCAGTTTTGGTTAATGGATCCTTATGAAAACTACTCAATTAGACAAGAAGAAGGGGTGCCGGTAGGTGTTGATCCTCAAGATCCCAGTAACCATGTAGGGAAATTATTTATAAATCTAGGAAATGTATCTGAAGATATATTAAAAGACGGAAGAAAGCAATATGAAAATGGTTTGCCTACTGATGGAGATAAAGTTGATGGGGCTAATGTAAACGAAACAACCTGGGGTAACACACCAATAAATCCTTCAATTTTATACGCTTTTGATTCGAGCCCTGATGCAAGAAAGCATCAAGATATAGGTTTAGATGGTTTAACTGATGCTGAAGAAAAAATAAAATATCCAGCATTTGCTTCTTTAGATGACCCAGCAGGAGATAATTTTCAATATTTTAGAGGTGGTGCTATAGCGTCAAGCTCTTCGGTATTATCAAGGTATAAAAATTTTAACGGTACACAAGGAAACTCGCCTACAGCAAGTCAGTCAAATGAATCTTACCCTACATCATCAACAGCATACCCAGATGTAGAAGATATCAATAAAGATCAAACAATGAACCCAGTTAATAGTTATTTTGAATACGAGGTTTCATTAAATAAAAGTGATTTACAATTAGGTAGAAATCATATTATCGATGTGAAAAGTGAGCCGATTACATTAGTTAATGGAGCATCTAGAAACACAACATGGTATCAGTTTAGAATTCCGGTTAGAAATGTGGTTGACGCTCAAAAAATTAATGGAATTACAGATTTTAATAGCATTCGTTTTATACGAATGTTTCTTTCTCAATTTAAAATTCCTGTTGTTTTAAGATTTGGAGAATTAGAATTGGTAAGAGGAGATTGGCGTAGATATACTAAAACATTACCAAATACAGGGGTACCTGCAGATTTAGATAATACGCAACTTAATAAGTTTGAAGTTGGGGTTGTAAGTATAGAGCAAAATCAAGAAATTTATAAGCTTCCTCCAGGGATTCAAAGAGAACAACTACAAGGAACCAATAGAGTTCAGCGTCAAAATGAACAGTCGGTAACTTTAAAAGCAACAGATTTACCTGCTGATGAAGCCCGAACTATTTTTAAAAATATAAGTATTGATATGCGTAGGTATAAAAGTTTACGTATGTTTTTACATGCTGAAAAGCCTAGTACAGCAAGTACACAAGATGGAGATGTGGTTGCTATTGTACGGTTAGGAACCGACTTAAATGATAATTATTATGAAATCGAAAAACCATTAATATTATCAACAGCAAGAACTACTTCGTTAGATGTTTGGCCAGAAGCCAATAATTTAGAAGTACCGTTAGAGGAGTTAGCAAATTTAAAAATAGAAAGACCAACAGGTGCAGGAACAAGTATTACCGATGTTTTTTCAGGAACAAGTTCAAACGGATTAAAAATATCAGTAAAAGGAAATCCTACCTTAGCCCAAATAAGAACAGTAATGCTTGGGGCAAAAAACGTATCAAATTCAGACAAAACAGTTGAAGTTTGGTTTAATGAATTGCGTGCCGTAGGTTTTGATAACAAAGGTGGTTGGGCAGCCGTTGTAAATGCAGATGCAAACCTAGCTGATGTTATGGACGTATCTTTAGCAGGTAGAATGTCTACAATAGGTTTTGGTAATGTTGAAGATCGTGTACAGCAAAGAAGCATCGAAGAAATTAAACAATACAGCGTTGCAACTAATGTTCAGTTAGGAAAAATGATGCCTAAAAACTGGAATTTACAAGTTCCGATGAGTTATAGTTATGGAGAAGAGTTTAGAGACCCTAAGTACGATCCACAATTTCAAGATGTTAAATTAGAAGACGCGCTAGATAAAAACCCAAATAGCAAAAACGCACAAGATTATACGCGAAGAAAAAGTATTAGCTTTATCAATGTTAAAAAGAATAAAAATCCGAAAAGCACAAAAAAACCTAAGTTTTATGATGTAGAAAATTTTTCGGTTTCGTATGCACATAGCGAAGAATTTCATAAGGACTATAATATTGAAAAATTCGAAAATAAAAATGTAATGGCAGGGGCGAGTTATAACTTTAATTTTAAACCTTTTGTTATTGAGCCTTTTAAAAAATCGAAAACGTTTAGCAGTAAATATCTACGATTTATAAAAGATTTAAATTTTAATCCAGTTCCAAAAACAATTGCATTAAATTCTCGAATTAATAGAAGTTATAATTCACAACAATCAAGAAACTTAATAGAGGGTTTAACAGCACAACCAGAACTCATTCAACGTAGATTTTTATTTAATTGGGATTATACGATTGGTTTTGATTTAACTAAATCATTACAATTAAATTTTAACGCAACAAATAATCATATTTATGATAATTTTGGGCAAAATGAATTAGAAGTTTACGATCAGTTTTTTACAGTTGGTAGGCCTGATAATTATCATCAAAAGTTAAATGCAACCTATAAATTACCACTTAATAAGTTGCCGTATTTAAGTTTTTTAAGTGCGGATTATGGATATAATGCTGATTTTGATTGGAAAGCTAGTTCTCAAAGTAGTTTAGAGTTACCTAACGGACAAAGTATAAGTTACACTGATGTGGTAGGTAATATGATACAAAATGCCAATACACACAATTTAAATACTAATATTGATTTTGGACGTTTTTACAAAACGTTAAAACTAGATAAGTTGTTGTTAAAAGGAACCAAAAAGAAAGTTGCGAAAAAAGGAGCAGCCACTTTAGGAACTAAAGCATCAAAACAAAAAGCAAAATTAAAAAGGAATGCTTCTTTTGGTCATAAAGTGATGAAAGGAATGTACGACGTATTAACATCAGTAAAAAGAGCGAAAATTAGTTATACTCAAAATAACGGAACCCTGTTACAAGGATATAAACCATCAGTAGGTTTTTTAGGAAGAAATAATTATGGAGGAGGGGCTGCACCAACTTTAGGCTTTGTGTTTGGTAGTCAAACAGATATTTTAAACAAAGCAATTGAAAACGGATGGTTGGTAACAAGAACAAGTCAAACTGATGAAAATCAACCATATTACAGTAAAAATTACGGTAAAACAAGATATAAAAAGTTAGATTATAACATTTCAGTAAAACCATTTAAAACACTAACTGTTGATTTGCGAGGAAACCGTATTCAAACCAGTAATTTAAATCAACAATTAGATGTTATTGCTGATGGAAATGGAGGTTTTCATCAAGATCCTAATATTAAGGCTTTTGAAACAGGTAATTATAGTATTAGTCATTTTATGTTAGGAACAGCTTTTACGGATAGTGAAGTTTTATACCAAAACTTCTTAGATAATCGAACAATCATTTCAAACAGGTTGTCCGTAGCCTCTGGTTTACCAAACACTCCAGGAGGATCAGGATATAAAACAACAGGGCAACAAGCCATGTTACCAGCTTTTATAGCGGCATATTCTGGTAATAATGCTAGTTCTGTAAGTACTGGTATGTTTAAAAACATACCAATACCTAATTGGACTTTACGTTTTAATGGCTTTATGAAGAATAAGTGGTTCAAAAAAACATTTTCTTCTTTTACCTTATCACATGGGTATAAATCATCCTATACTATCGGAAATTATACAAATAATCTCCAATATGACTCATCTGCACCAACAAATACAAATACTTCTGGTAATTATCAATCAGAACTATTACTTTCGTCGGCAACTTTAATAGATGAATTTTCGCCATTAGTAAAAGTAGATTTTAGAATGAAAAATTCATTTTCATTTAAAGGAGAAGTAAGAAAAGATAGAAGTTTAACATTAAACTTTAATAATAACACATTAACCGATATTAAAGGAACAGAATATGTTATCGGATTTGGATATAAAATTAGAGATGTTAAATTTGTAACCCGATTTACAGGTAAAAAAGAAACATTAAAAGGAGATATTAATTTAAGAGCAGATATTTCGCTAAGAGATAATTTAACTCTAATACGAAGTGTTGATGAGGAAAATAGTCAAATAACTGGAGGAGAAAATTTATTTGGATTAAAATTTATAGCAGATTATAATTTAAGTAGTAATTTAACAGCGTCGTTTTATTATAACCATCAAACGTTTCAATATGCGGTGTCAACTACGTTTCCGAGACAGTCAATCAATGCGGGAATTAATATAATATACAATTTAGGAAATTAAAATAAACACAATAAAAATAGAACAATGAACATTCCATCAGAATTAAAATATACAAAAGACCACGAGTGGGTTAAGGTAGAAGAAGGTGTAGCTACTATTGGTATTACAGCTTTTGCACAAGGAGAATTGGGCGATATCGTGTATGTAGATGTTGATACTTTAGATGAAACTTTAGATATTGAAGAAGTTTTTGGTTCAGTAGAAGCAGTTAAAACGGTATCAGACCTTTTTATGCCTTTATCAGGAGAAGTAATTGAGTTTAATGAAGCATTAGAAGATGAGCCAGAGTTAGTAAATTCAGATCCTTATGGAAAAGGATGGATGATAAAAGTAAAACTATCTGACGATTCACAAACAGCAGACTTGTTAAGTGCTGAAGCATATCAAGAACTTATTAAGTCGTAATTTAATAAGAATAGCAATACTAATTACGATTGGTATTGCTGTTTTTAGCTTAATAAAAATTGAAAACCAACAAATTCAAATAAAAAATATAGATAAACTAAAGCATTTGATAGCTTATTTTATCTTAACTTTTATTTGGTTGTTGGCATTTAAAAAAACAAAAACTAGCAAATTATTTATAGCTTTTTGTTGTTTTTTTTTCGGCATAATTATTGAAGCTCTTCAAGTTACAGTAACAACACACCGTTCAGGAGAGTTGTTAGATATTGTAGCAAATACGATGGGTATTTTAATAGCTTACATTATTTACTTTCTTTTTTTTAAGAAAAATGTATCTATTTAAAGGATTAGCTTGTAAAAGTTAAAATAATTTAATTAAATTAGCGAACTATTAAAAAATATTTAGGATGGAAATTAAGAAAAATCCAAAGTCAAACTTAGAAAACTATAGTAAACTGTTTATGCAGTTAGGTTTGGTTTTAGCTTTATTTGTAACGTATATTGCAATTGAAAATAAAACATACGATAAAGAGTATGGAGATTTAGGAATGGCTAATATGGCTTCTGAAATTGAAGAAGAAACAATAGAGCTTCAAATAGAACCGCCAAAACCAAAACCTAATACACCACCACCACCAGCACCAGATAAGATAGAGGTTGTAGAAGATGAAAAAGAAGTTGAAGAAACAATTATTGAATCTACAGAAACTGATGAGTCAGAAGCCGTTGAGGTAGAAGATATTGAAGAGGCAGTAGAGGAAGAAGTTTTGGTAGAAGACGTACCTTTTGCAATTATTGAAGAGGTTCCAATTTTTCCTGGATGTAAAGGAACAAAGGCTCAAAAAAAAGCTTGTTTAAATAAAAAATTACAGAAACATGTTCAGCGTTATTTCGATTCAGAATTAGCAAATGAATTAGGCTTAGCACCAGGTAAAAAGAGAATTTATGTTCAATTTAAAATTGATAAAGATGGTTCTATAACAGGTGTAAATGCAAGAGCACCTCACCCAAGGTTAAAAAAGGAAGCTATGCGTGTAGCTAGAAAGATACCTAAAATGAAACCAGGTAGACAAAGAGGTAGAGCGGTAAGAGTAGGTTATACCTTACCAATTACTTTTAATGTAGAGTAAATTTTACCAAAAAATATAAAAAAAGCAACCTAATTAGGGTTGCTTTTTTTATTGGCACACTTCTTGTTTTTAAGTTAATACTAACTTAAAAAATTAAAGCTATGAAAAAACTAAAAAAATCTCCAAGAAAACAACTAGAAAAATTTTCATCAATTTTTACTCAGTTAGGTTTAGTACTTACTTTATTTATTGTTTTTATTTCGTTAGAATACGAAACAGAAAAGAAAATAGCAGATGTGTCTATTCCTTTTGATAATTCGATAGAAACTGTATTTACATTTTCTCGTCCTATTGTTGTTAAAAAAGTAGAAAAGAAAGTAAAGACAGTGGTAAAAAAACAAACAGTTAAAACAGCTGTGCTTCCTAAAATTATTAAAAATACTGAAGCCGTAATTGAAACAATTATTAATCCTATCAAGGATAACACACCTATTGTTGATTCGAACCAAAAGATAACGACACCAAAAATAATAGAGCCTTTAGTTGAGAATACAATGTCAATAAATAATGTACAAAACACCCCTGTTTTTAAAGGATGTAAAGGTTTATCAGAAATAGAAAACAAAAAGTGTTTTGAACGTAAAATTCAACAACATGTACAGCGTTATTTTAACGCAGAAATAGCACAAGATTTAGGTTTAAGAGCTGGGAAATACAAAATTTTTACACAGTTTATAATTGATAAATCAGGAGTAGTTTCTGAAATAAAAATTAGAGCACCTCATAAACGATTGGAAAAAGAAACAAACAAAGTAGTAACAAAAATCCCTAATTTTATACCTGGTAAACAAAATAATAAACCGGTAAAAGTAAAATACACGTTGCCTATTACTTTTAAGGTAGAATAATTTTTAAAACTCAACTTTTTAAGTTGAGTTTTTTATTTTTGTTTTATGGATAAAACAAATTCTTTTTTTGCTCACGAAACAGCGGTAATTGATACCAACTGCGATATTGGTAAAGGAACCAAAATTTGGCATTTTAGCCACATTATGCCTAATTCTAAAATTGGGAATGACTGCAATATCGGGCAGAATGTGGTAATATCACCACAAGTAGTTTTAGGAAATAATGTAAAAGTTCAGAATAACGTATCTATTTATACAGGAGTAATTTGTGAAGATGATGTGTTTTTAGGGCCTTCAATGGTATTTACCAATGTAATTAACCCTAGAAGCGCAATTAAAAGGCAAGATCAATATTTAAAAACGATTGTAAAAAAAGGAGCAAGTATTGGAGCTA
The DNA here is from genome assembly GCA_938002045.1 of Tenacibaculum soleae. Lineage (GTDB taxonomy): Bacteria > Bacteroidota > Bacteroidia > Flavobacteriales > Flavobacteriaceae > Polaribacter > Polaribacter soleae_A. Next base: position 217,808 of record CALLBA010000013.1, on the reverse strand, counting down.
ATGCCACCATTGTTTGTGGAAACAATATTGGTGAATACGCATTTGTAGGTGCTGGTGCAGTTGTTACAAAAGAAGTACTACCTTATGCATTGGTTGTAGGAAACCCATCAAAACAAATAGGGTGGATTAGTGAATATGGGCATCGTTTAGAGTTTAATGATCAAGGAGAAGCATTTTGTTTTGAAAGTAAGGAAAAATATAAACTAGAAAATAATAGCGTGTTAAAAGGCTAATTTTTTAAAAAAGTACTTGTTTATAAGCAATGACTTCTCTATATTTGAGAAGTGGTTGTAAAACCACATTCTTTTTCATAGCAATTTTTCCCACTTGATTTTATTAAGTGGGTTTTTTTATAGATAATTCCCAAATTAAAAAAATATACAGAATTAGATATTCTAAACCAACAAACCATAAGTTTTCTTTCCATGGTAAATTAGCATAGGCTTGATAGCTTAAAATAATTACAAAACTCCAAATTAACGGAAATCTATATTTTGTAAATACACTTAAAATTAAAAGTGTTGCAATATACCATGGATGCATTGTTGTGGAGGTAAAGTAATAGAAAGATAACCCAAACAACATGGCTGTAATTAGTTGTATGGTTGATTTATTGTTGCGAAAAAAACTTAGTCCAATCAAAAATAAAACAGTTAGAATGGGCATTATTTTACCGATTATAGCAATTTCATTATAACCTCTAAATAAATAACCTATTTCTCGTGCGATGTAGTAAAAGCTAGCATTAAATTCAAAACTTTTAAACCATAAGCCAACGGAGTTAAAATAATTCGAAATTAATTCTGATGAGTAAAAAGGAAAAAATAAACCTAAGGTTACAGTAAATACTATAACATAAAATGTGATTAAAGGTAATATTTTTAATAAAAATCTGAAATTAAACGAATTACTTATAGGTGTTATATTAAATTGTTTCGCTTTCGTAAACCATTGAAAAAACAAGGGTAAAAACAATAACGGAATTAATTTTACCGACACAGAACAGGCGAAAAATATTGCTGCCAACACCCATTTTTGTTGCTGTAGTTTATACAAACTCAACACTAAAAAAAATAACATAACAGGTTCGAAATGTAAGTTACCAGTCATTTCGATAATTATAAAGGGGTTTAAAGCATATAAAAAAAGGTTACGAACTGGTAAGTTTAACGATGCTAACAACTTTTTTCCGAAATATAAAATTCCAATATCCGCTAAAATAATAATAAATCGCATAACAAAAACGCTACCTAAAATACTTTTATTGGCAAAAATAGCAGCTATTAAAAAGCATAATTGATTTATTGGTGGGTAATTGGTATAATGACTTCCGTTCATTATCCCCATTCCGTTATATAATGTTACGGCTTGGTTTATTGGGTAGTTTTGTTGTTCGATAAATACTTTTGGAAGCGATAAGTAAGGATTCAATCCCTCAAAAATCATTCTACCATCCCAAATAAATCGATAAAAATCTTGTGATAAATTTGGTATTGAAAAAAGGAAAATCAATTTAAATAAAATAGAAAGCCCTACTAAGGTGTTAAAAGAAAATGTATTACTTTTTAATAGCCAATAAAAGCATCCGAAGAGAGAAATCCACAGAAATAAAAGCAAATTAAATTGCGTGCGTTCTAAAAAATATCCGAAGAAAAAATATAAAATTACACTTAAAATTACAGCGGTAATTCCGTTATATTTTTTCCACAACAGCATTAAGATTTAGAAAAAATAGATTTAAAAAATACGTATCCAAAACCAATGAATAACATTAAGTGAAAAGGAAATAAACCAAAATCACCTCCTTGATCACCAACAATAAAAGCACTGTACATACCAAAGGCAAAATATAGGGTTAAAAAGCCTTCAATGATTACGTTTAAAGATACTTTTTTACGAATATATTTATTGTTTTTCCAGCCATCTTTAAGACTTTTAATATTAAATTTTGGTGTACGTACAAATTCACTTTTTTTACCAAAATGACCTTCTAAAACAGCTATTGAGTTATGTAAAGAAAACCCCATAGCAATAGAAAAAAAAGTAAAAAAAGTAACTACATAGCTAAAAAAGTTTTTAATACCAGCGCCATAGGTTCTTTTATACATATGCCAATAGCAAATGAAAAATATTAACGAGCTGATAACAAAAAAACTCATCGTATAAAAGAAAGGTTTTAAATGAGCATACTCATTTTTAATATATAACATAGGAATACTTAGTATACCAACAATAAATACGTTTAAAAACATAGAGCTGTTTAACAAATGTAAGAGCCCATGAATTTTTGATTTAAAGGATAGATTGTTGTTGGCAACCAGTCGTTTAAACATCTTTTGAAAATTTTCGGCACCACCTTTATTCCATCTAAATTGTTGTGAGCGAGCTGCACTAATTATTACGGGTAATTCGGCTGGAGTTTCTACATTTTCTAGGTATTTAAATTTCCAGTTTTTTAATTGGGCTCGGTAACTTAAATCTAAATCTTCAGTTAAGGTATCGCCTTCCCAATTACCAGCTTCATAAATACATTGTTTACGCCATATACCTGCTGTACCGTTAAAGTTTATAAAGTGCCCTTTGCTATTTCTACCAACTTGCTCTAACGTAAAATGTGCATCTAAAGCAAAAGCTTGAATTTTTGTTAAGGTAGAGTAATTTCTATTAATATGCCCCCAACGTGTTTGTACGACACCAATTTCAGGATCTTTAAAATAAGGAACAGTTTTTTCTAACCAATCTTCTTGAGGTAAAAAATCGGCATCAAAAATGACAATGAACTCTCCTTTAGCAATTTCTAATCCTTCTTTTAAGGCACCGGCTTTAAAACCTTGGCGATTTTCCCTTCGGATGTGTACAATATCTAACCCTGTTTTTTGAAGTTGATCAATATGTTTTGCGGTAGAAATTACTGATTCATCAGTAGAATCGTCTAAAACTTGTATTTCTAATTTATGGTTAGGGTATTTAATTTTTGCAATGTTGTTTAGCAAACGCTCCATTACATACAACTCATTAAATACTGGTAGCTGAATGGTTACAAAAGGGATTTCTTCGGGCTTAGAAAAATCGAATTTTGGCGAATTGTCTTGTTGTTTTTGCGCTTTTAAGTAATTAAACAATAAGTTTAATTGTGCCAAAGCATACATAAAAATTAGTATTAACGAAATAGTATAAATGACTATTATTATATACTCTAAAATCATTATTTAAAACTGTATTTAAATATCCAAGTTAATATTTTAACGCCGGCTAAGATACTACCTTTTACGGTACCAGAAACTTTTGATACACCAATTCTGTTTCTATATTTCATAGGTATTTCGGTATAGCTAAATTTTTGTTTTAAAGCTTTTAATTGCATTTCAACCGTCCAGCCATAAGTTTTATCTTCCATGTTTAAAGCAAGTAATTTATCGTATTTGATAGCTCTAAATGGACCTAAATCTGTAAAATTTGCCTTAAAAAACAATTTCATTAAAAAAGTAGCTAACCAATTTCCGAAAATTTGTTGTGGAGTCATTGAACCGTTTTCTCTTAATTTTTCAATCCGAGCACCAATTACAAAATCTATATTTTGATTGATGATTGGGTATACTAATTCGGTAAGTTGTTCAGGGTAATCAGAATAATCACCGTCTAAAAAAACAACAATATCTGGTTTGTTTTTTTGATTAGCAATGTGTTCCATACCTTTTAAACAAGCGTATCCATAACCTCTTCTGTTTTCTGTTAAAACAGTTGCTCCTGCCTTTTTTGCATTTTGCTCGGTAGCATCGGTTGAGTTGTTACTAATTACAATTATTTCATCAACAATTGATGGAATATCGTTAATTACAAGTCCAATTGAATCTTGTTCATTGTAAGCAGGAATGATAACTTTAATTGATTGCTTCATTATTTATTGTAAGTCAGAGAGTTTGTTTTCTTTTTTGAAAGATGAAAAGCTATCCCATTCTTTTATTTTTTTCCCGTTTTTAAATTTAGATGCTTTCGTTAATTTTTTATTTTTATACAGTAAACAATAGCCATTTTTTTGGTTGTCTTTTAATTGGCATTTATGATTAACATTTCCATTTTTATCATAAAATAACCACCAATCGTTTTGTTTTCTATTACTAAAATGTCCTTCTTTTTCTTTAGAAGCATCTTTACGGTAAAAGTACCAATATTTATCAGGATGATTGTTTTTAAAATGTCCTTCTTTTTTAACGTTTCCGTTTTTATAGTAAAACTTCCAATACTTAACTTTTGCTGTTTTTAAAATCCAACCTTCAGCTTTTATATTGCCATTTTTAAAGTTGATTTTTGTGTATTTTTTTTGCCCTAATATTGTAATGCTGATAAATAATAACAAAAGCAAAAAAATATTTTGAGTATTATATTTTACTTTATTTATCATTCACTAATTTCATTAAATCAACATCGTTTCCTAGTAATACTTCTGTCGGGTTTATACGTCCTTCTTCTGGACCATTTTCTAACTTTAAAACTCCACGCGGACAAACAGCAGAACAAACGCCACAACCAACACAGCTAGAACGAACAATGTTTTCTCCTTTTTGTGCATAAGCTCTTACATCAATTCCTTGTTCGCAATAAGTAGAACAATTACCACAAGAAATACATTGCCCTCCGTTTGTGGTAATTCTAAAACGAGATTTAAAACGTTGCACAAATCCCATATAAGCAGCTAATGGGCAACCAAAACGACACCAAACACGGTTTCCTAAAATAGGGTAAAATCCAGTTCCTATAACTCCAGAAAAAATAGAGCCTATTAAAAATCCGTAGCTAGTTTGTATATCATAAGCAGAAATACCAAAAGCAATTTCTTTCCAGCTTTCTATTTCAGCAAAATAAGTGTATAAAGTTAAGGCAGTCATCCCTAGCGCAAAAACTAAAACTCCGTGTATTAAATAGCGTTCAATTTTCCAAGAAAATAATGATTTACTCGATAACTGTCTATATGGATCACCTAGGGTTTCAGCCAATCCACCGCAACCACAAACCCAAGAACAATACCATCTTTTTCCATAAAAATAAACCATTACAGGCACTATAACTAAGGTTAATAAAATACCCCAAACTAACATAAAAACACCTAAGTTTCCGTTTTCTAATAAATTGTTGATATTCCAATCGAAAAAGAAAGAATAGTTTAAAGGAAAGGCATTTTTAAAATCAAACCAAGGTTTGTTAAAAGCAACTAATATTTCAGGAATTAAAAAGGCAAAAGCTATTTGAAAGAATAATACAACTGCTGTTCGTAGTATTTGATAGTTATTATGACGGTACTTGATAAACATTCTTATAGCAAAAACACTCATTACTGCGCAATACATAAATCCGTATAAAAACCATTGGCTAGCATTGTTACCGCTTAAACTTTTACTAATAGGGTTGGTTGCTAAAATAGGATTTATCAAATAGTTAGGGAAAAAGTATAGGAATATATAAAAGCCAACAAAAAATATAAAAGCTACAATTCCTAAATAACCTCTGTTGGTTGCGGAATGCTGAAAAATACCGTTGTTTTTAATTCCAGCAGAACCTAATAATTTGTAATCTGTAGCAAAAGCAATTGTGCCTCCTAAAATTGCTAACCCAAACGTTAAAAAGAAAAATAAACCTTGATTGTTTTTAACCCAACCTGTTGCCGATTCTCTAACTAAAGGATATATAAAATCTTTAGATGTTTTGTTCCATTTTAACCAGATAATTTTATCCCAAGCAATTTCTTTTTGCGCTTTATGGTATTGGTTTGATGCTTTTACTATTTCGATTATTTTAGAAGATAAAGCATAGGCGCTTAATTTTTTATCTACAATTTCATGCTGTGCTTTTTCTATAAAAAACTCACTTTTTACCTTTTGCGAAGCCCAAGTGTCAAAAGTTTTTTGAGAAACGTTATTTGTACCTGTAAATATACTTGCGGTAAAAATTGCAAAACCGATAAAGCATATTAGCAATCCGATGTTTTTAATTGTTTTCATGTAATTATGCTTTATTAAAAATTCGTTTCCAACTCTTCTTTTTTAGTTGAATATTAGTGTTGTTTTCTTTGTTGAATTTTGCAATAATTTCTGGTTCGTGAAGTTTAAAAAACTCAGGATCAAAATTAGCATCAGCTAAATGTTCAAGTACGTATTCTACTGATTTTTTATCGGTTAAAATTTTGTCAAAAAATTCGTGACGCATTCTAATTCCGAAATTATTTATTCCGATAAACTCATGGGTTTTTTTATCATAATTAATATGAATACATTTTTTACCACTTTGGTGTTCCCAATAAAAACGAGCTTCATTTTCTTTAGGTTTTGCCCAAACCCATCCGTAGGTTTGATATTCAATATTAATAAATTTAGCAGAGTTAAACCAATGACCAGGTTTGTAGGCAGTTTTATTACCGCAAATAGTTTGCGCTACGGTTTCTCCCATCATTCTACCAGTGTACCAAACGGCTTCAATTGGTCTACGATTACCAATTGCTTCATGTTGTTCAGCGCAATCGCCAATAGCATAAATATTATTAATATTGGTTTCTAAAAACGGGTTTACTTTTACACCACGACCAATTTCTATATCTGAAGATTTTATAAAATCGATATTTGGTGAAACACCAGCTGTTAATCCAACCACATTGCACGCTATTTCTTCGCCAGTTTCAGCAATTATAACCGATTTTACCTGTCCATTTTCATCAGCTTTAATCTCTTTTAGGTTTACCCCTAATCGTAAATCAATATGATTGTTAATAATTTCTTTGTTAATCATTGCAGATTCTTCTTTTGGTAAAACTCCACCCCAAAAACTTTGTTCACGAACCAAAAAAGTTACAGGTATATTTCTGCTATGTAACATTTCGGCAAGTTCTATTCCTATTAAACCACCACCAACAATTACAGCTCTTTTACATGCTTTGTTATTAGGAGCAAATTTTTCTAATTTTTCTAAATCTTGTTTATGGTACATTCCCATAACACCTTTTAAATCTTGACCTGGCCAACCAAATTTATTAGGTTTAGAACCTGTAGCGATTATCAATTTATCAAAAGAAAAAGATTCTCCGTTTTTAAATTCTAATTCCTTTTTTTGAGTATTTATATGGGTTACAAGCCCTTTTTTTAATTCGATGTTATTCTTTTTCCAAAACCAAGGTTCATAAGGTTGTGTATGTTCAAATTTCATATGCCCCATGTAAACATACATTAAGGCAGTTCTTGAAAAGAAATATTCAGTTTCTGATGAAATAATGGTAATTTTTTTGTCAGATAATTTTCTGATATGCCTTGCGGCAGTAACACCAGATATTCCATTACCGATAATAACAACGTGTTCCATAAAAGTTGATTTGCAGTTAGGTCGTTGTTAAAGTTAAGAACTTAATGGAATAAATAAATTTAGAATGATTTTAAATAAAGATAAAATGTAAGTAGATTAAAAATACTACGTCTTATAATTCAATTAAAAAAGATAAAAAATGAAAATTATAATCGGTTATATTGTTGCAATAGTGTTGTTTAGCGTTGCGAAAGGTTACTCTCAAGAAAAGGAGTTAGAAAAAAGTAATATACAAACGTATACACCATCAAAGTTGTTAAATAAAGGGCAATGGGATGTTAAATGGGGAAACAACTTATATACAGAAACAAAATTTGCAAATGAAAACGGAGATTCAAAATCAAAACTAAGAGAAAACTTTTTTACATCGTCTGTTGAGGTTTTTACAGGAGTTTCAGATAATAATCGTTTTAATATTGGTTTTTTAGCAGAGTTTAGATCCAATACAATTGGTGGGAGGCAAGCTTTATCTGTTTTTAGTTTAGAAAGTGGACAAACCGAAAGAAAAGGAATTACTTCTATTGCTCCGTCAATTAAATTTCAACCAATAAAAAGCCTAGGTAATTTTTCGATACAATCTGCAATTCATATTCCTTTAGTTGATGTTGAGCAAGATGCTAATGGAGTCTTTTTAGATCAAGCTTCATGGATTTTTCAAAATAGATTTTTTTATGATTACACATTCGAAGGAGGTAAATGGCAGCTATTTACTGAACTAAATACTGAATATAGTTTTGGCGAAGAAGGTAAAAGTTATGCTAATAATACTTATTTATTGGTGCCAAGTGTTTTTATGAGTTATTTTCCATCATCTAAAGCAACTGTTTTAGGTTTTGTTCAACACTCAGAACGTTTCGGAGATTTTACACAAGATTATACTGCGTTAGGTTTTGGAGGAAAATACCAATTAACTAAAGAGTTAAATATAGAAGCTTTGTATAGTAATTTTGTTAGAGGAACCAATAATGGATTAGGGCAGAGTTTTAATATTGGCATACGAGCGTTATTTTAAAAAATGTGTAAATTAGGAGTTATGAAATTATATAAACTCCTTTTATTTTGTTTGTTATGTTTATCGTGTAAAAGTCAAACAAAAAAAATAAACGGAATTAGCTTTGTAGCTTCTTCTGATAAGATAAACGAAAAACATACCTCCCCAGTTATAAAGGTGTCTGCCAATTATGTTGCGCTGATGCCTTTTGGTTTTATTAAAGATTTAGCATCACCTACAATAACTCATAACACAAATAGACAATGGTTTGGTGAAACTGAAAAAGGAGTGATTCAATATGCTGAGGAATTTAAAAAGAATAATATTAAATTGATGATAAAACCTCATATATGGGTTTGGAAAGGGGAGTTTACAGGTAATATAACAATGAAAAATGAAGATGATTGGAAGGTTTTAGAAGCATCATATACAGCATTTATTTTAACATATGCAAAAACAGCACAAAATTTAAAAGCTGATATTTTTTGTATTGGTACCGAATTAGAACAATTTGTTAAAAATAGACCAATATTTTGGAAAGGACTGATTGAGAAAATTAGAAGTATTTATAAAGGAAAACTTACTTATGCAGCCAATTGGGACGAATATAAAAGAGTGTCCTTTTGGAATAAATTAGATTATATAGGTATTGATGCATATTTTCCGTTAAGTGATAAAAAATCACCTACGATCAAAGAATTTGAACAAGGTTGGCAAATTCATAAAAAGGAAATTGATAGGATTAGAAAGAAACTAAATAAACCTGTTTTATTTACTGAATTTGGATATAGAGGTGTAGATTATACAGGGAAAAAACCTTGGGACTCTAAGAAGGTTATTGATAAAATAAATCTCCAAAATCAAAAAAATGCAACGCAAGCTTTGCACAATCAATTTTGGAAAGAAAATTGGTTTGCTGGCGGGTTTATTTGGAAATGGTTTCATAACCACCATAAAGTTGGAGGAGAAAAGAATAATAGGTTTACACCACAAAATAAACCAACAGAAGAATTAATTAGAAAATTATATGCGCAATAAAATAATAGTGTTTTTAATTATTGGAATCAATTTTTGTTCATTTTCACAAGAAAATACAATTCTTAATGTAAAAATTAAAGGGTTAAAAAAAACAAAAATAGGACTGATAAAAAAGATTTTAGCAACAAAAAATAATACTTCTTTAGATTCTGTTTTATTAAGTAAAGATATGGTGCGTTTAAAACGTTTGCCTGCAATTTCACATGCTTATTTTCAAGTGTTTCATTCGCATGATAATAAGTACAATGTTTTTGTAAATGTAGTAGAAAATCATACACTAATACCAGAGTTTAACCTTTGGACAACTACAAACGAAAAAACAGCGTATAAAATAGGGCTTTCAGATTATAATTTTTTAGGGCAAAATATTATACTTGGAGCATTTTATCAAAATAACGGATTTGATTCGTATGGTATTAATTTTAAAGCACCAACATTGTTTTCTAATAAATGGGGCTTGGCGTTAAATCATCAAAAATGGATAAGTGAAGAGCCTTTGTATTTTGATGATAAAACGGCTAATTACAAATATCAAAACACATCATACGAAGCGCTTGCTTTGTATCAAATAAATTTTAAAAATAACCTGCAGTTTGGATTGAATTATTTTATAGAAAAATACGATTATTTATCAGGAAGTACATCGCCCGAAGTTCCTTTAAAACTAAACGTAAATAAATGGTTGTTTAAAACAATTTATACTTACGATAATTTAAATTATCATTATCAATATATAAGTGGATTTAAAAGTCAATTTTATGGGCAATACGTGATTTCTGAAAATGAACATCAAGATGATTTTTTAGTTTTTTGGAACGACTTTTTGTATTACAAACGAATAGGTAAAAAAGGGAATTGGGCAAATAGATTACGAGTAGGCTTGGCATCAAACATAAAAAGTCCGTTTGCACCTTTTGCTTTAGATAATAACGTAAACTTAAGAGGTGTTGGTATTTTAGTTGATAGAGGTACGGGTAGTATTGTTTGGAACACCGAATACCGGCACACAATGTATGAAAACAGTTGGCTAGCAATACAAGGAAATGCTTTTGTTGATGTAGGTAGTTGGCGAAAACCAGGAGGTAGTTTTAGTGATTTTGTTAAGACAAAAAATATGCAAGCATACTCAGGATTAGGATTACGGTTTATCAACAAAAAAATATTTAATGCAATATTTAGAATTGATTACGGATATGGTTTAACTAAAAATGCATCAAAAGGATTTGTTTTTGGAATAGGTCAGTATTTTTAAACTCATTTAATTACTTCTCGCGCAGCGGATACAATTCTTGATTGATAAAATCTTGTGGAAAATTCTCATCATTTTCAAAACCTAATTCAATATCTCTTCCATTATGAGGAATGTAATTTGTTTTAAAAATATAATCCCAAATACTTAAGGTTATTCCAAAATTGACACCGGTTTTTCTGTTTTCTGGAAGTTCTTTTGCGTGGTGCCAAATATGCATTTTAGGATTATTTAAAATATATTTTAAAAAACCATAATCCCAGTTAATGTTAGCATGATTTAAATGCCCAATAGTAATGTTAAAAAAATGAACAAAAGCTACATCTTCTGCTGTAAAACCACCGATAATTGCTAGCGGAATGTATTTCATTGAATTATATAACACAGGTTCCATCCAGTGATAACGTAAGTGTGCAGCAAATCCCATTTCTTTTACCGAATGATGTACTTTGTGAAATTTCCATAAAAAATTATATTTATGTAACAATGTATGTGTAAACCATTGTACAAAATCGATAATTATAAAAAATGTAAAAATTCTTGCCCAAAAATTAAATTGATTAATATCAAAAAATTGAAAACTTTTAATTGATAAATTGAACGTATTTAAAAAATCATTAAAAAATTGTGCTGCCGAGTTAGATAAGGCTATTAAAACGATTAAGTTCAGCAGAAAGAAGTTAAAAAACATATAAAAAACATCTAACCAAAAATCTTTTCTAAATATTGATTGATTTTTTCGCCAAGGAAAAACTATTTCTAACGTCCAAACAACTAAAGAGATTATAATTAAACCGTAAAAATAATTCTCCCAATTTAATTCCATTAAAACAGATTGTTTTAGATAGTTCCAATAATCTGTATAAGAGTTTTTTATAATGTCTAAATATTTATTCATTTACATATAAAGTATGTTAGTAACTACACAATAAATATACTAATTTTTTATCCTACAATTTCTAGTAATTTAAAAATCAGCGCACTCATAATTGCTGCTATTGGCAAGGTAAGTATCCAAGATAAAATAATCTTCCCAATTACTTTATAATTTGCTTTTTTTGTAACGGTTCCTATTCCAAAAAGAGAACCAACAGAAACATGTGTTGTAGAAACAGGTAAACCATGTATACTTGCAGTAGTTACTAATAGTCCGGTAATTATATTGGCAGTAAAGCCTTGACCTGAATTCATTTTTGTAATTTTGTTACTCATAGTTTCCCCTACTTTTTTAGCGTTTATTAATCCACCTAAAGCCATAATAATTGCAACAAAAATCATACTCCATTTAATGTTAATTGTATTGATAATTATTAATAAACCTACAATTTTAGGAGTGTCGTTTAATCCTCTAGCAAAACTTACAACACCTGAACTTATATAATGTAACGAATCTAAAATTTTGTTAGAATCTATGTTTAATAAAGTTGAGTATTTTTTATTTAATGATGAGGGTATTTGTTTTCGTAAAAACTTAAAGAATAAATAAACAGTTAAGCTTAAAAATGCAGCCATGAGTGGACTAACAATTAAGGGGATTAAAAAAGTATTACTAAGTTTTGTAAAATTAAATTCTGTACCTACTGCCATAATTCCTGCACCCAATAAACCACCAACTAAACTGTGCGTTGTTGAAATAGGCATTCCTATTTTAGTTGCAGTAAAAACGGTAATAGCGGCACCTAAGGCAATAGCAATTGCAAAATGTGGAGTTTGTATTAAATCATTAGGAACTAATCCTTTTCCTGAAAAGTTTTTAACTAACTCTTCAGCTAAAAAAATAGCAGCAACAGCTCCTGAAAAAGTTGTAATTGTAGCCCAGTTTATGGCTTTTTTATAGCTAGTAATTCTGGCGCCGAATAAGGTAGCAACACCTTTAAAATTATCATTTGCACCATTACTGTATGCTAAAAAACATGCGGCAATAAAAAGTAGTAATAAGGTCATTGAATTTAATTTTCAATTTTGGACGTAAAACGTACTTTATACTTACGGGCATAAAAAAGAAAACCATCAAAGATTTTGTTCTTTGATGGTTTTTATAATTATAAAAAAGTAAATACTACTTTTTGTTGTTGTCTTTAATATATTTATCTAAAGCCATGGTCATTGAAGGGGTCTCTGGGGTTGGTGCAGCAATATCTACACGCAATCCTCTGTCTTCAACAGCTTTAATCGTAGAGTTTCCAAAAACAGCTATTCGAGTGTCGTTTTGTTTAAAATTAGGAAAATTTTTAAATAAACTATCTATACCAGAAGGACTAAAAAATACTAAAATGTCATAAAAAACATTTTCTAAATCTGATAAATCACTTACAACTGTTTTGTATAAATCTGCTCGTTTCCAATCTACACCTAATTTATCTAATTCTGCCGGAATTAACGGTTTTAATTTATCTGACGAAGGAAGTAAAAATTTTTCGTCTTTATGTTTTTTTATCAATTTACTTAATTCAGGAAAAGTACGAGTACCCACATAAATTTTACGCTTTCTGTATACTACATACTTTTGTAAATAATAAGCTACAGCTTCTGATTGGCAAAAATATTTCATGCTATCTGGTACTGTGAAACGCATTTCTTCAGCAATTCTAAAAAAATGATCTACTGCATTTCTACTCGTTAAAATGATTGCAGTATAGTTGTTTAAATCAATTTTTTGAGATCGAACTTCTTTTCCGTCAATACCTTCAACATGAATAAAAGAGCGGAAATCAATTTTTACTTTTTGTTTTTCAGCTAAATCAAAATAAGGAGAAGTTTCCGTCTTAGGAGCTGGTTGAGAAACTAAAATAGTTTTTACTTTCATATATTTTTCTCTTTACGTAGTCGTTGTTATTTTATAAACAATTAATAGCGGTGCTATTTCAAGGGTGCAAAAGTACAAAATAAAATAAAATAACTTACGTAATACTATCTTTTTGTTGTTTTTTAAAATTAAAAACCCTCTGAAAATAAATAAGATACCAAAACACGTTAATAAAAAAATAACACTATTAAAGGCATATTGATACACAATAATAATAGGAAGTATTAGTAAGCAGAGAGAGTTTAAGTATTCTGATTTAAGTACTAAAAAATACTTAATAATAGGTGAAAGCCCTAATGTATTTGATAGGAAGAAATCTAAAAAATGTTTTATTGATAAGTAAGAAATAGATAAAGAAAATACGATTAAATAATTTAAAAAACTAACATCATAATCAATATCAGTTGAGTTGATTATTAAAATCAAAAAAAGAGCAATCACAACCGAAGAAAATAAAAACAATAATAAATTAAAAGGTGTGTAAAAAGAAGTATTATTAGTTACTTTTTTTTTAAAAAAACCAGGGGTAAAAAAAGCAAGGGTGTAACCAAATAACTTATTTGGTGCAAGTAATTTCATTAACGCTAATAAAATAATAGCAAATACAATTACTAAAGTAATCCAATTATTGTCAGTTATAATGCGTTCTATTGCTTGCAATTGTATTTATTTTATGCTTTTATTTAACACAAAATTAGTGATTATTTAGTGTATATTTGCTCAGATTTAGATGAAAATTACATGAAATCAGACGCTTTAGTTATAATTCCTACTTATAACGAAAAAGAAAACATCGAGGCAATAATACAAACAACCTTTAATCAAAAAAAAGAGTTTGATATTTTAGTTGTTGATGATAATTCACCTGACGGAACAGCAGATATTGTAGAAAAATTACAAGAAAAATTTGCAAATAATCTTTTTTTAGAAAAAAGAGAAGGTAAAAACGGTTTAGGTACCGCGTACATTCATGGATTTAAATGGGCTATAAATAAAGGCTATGATTTTATTATTGAAATGGATGCCGATTTTTCGCATAATCCAAACGATTTGGTAAAATTATATGAAGCCTGTAAAAATAACGGAGCAGATGTAGCTATCGGGTCACGTTACTCTGTAGGTGTAAATGTTGTTAATTGGCCTATGAGCAGAGTGTTATTGTCTTATTTTGCCTCAAAATACGTACGTTTAATTACAAGAATGCCAATTCATGATACCACTGCAGGTTTTGTTTGCTATAAAAGAGAAGTTTTAGAAAAAATACAATTAGATAAAATTAAATTTATAGGATATGCTTTTCAGATAGAAATGAAATTTAAAGCTTGGAAACATAAATTTAAAATAAAAGAAGTTTCGGTGATTTTTACTGATAGAGTTTTAGGACAATCAAAACTAAGTTCAGGAATTATAAAAGAAGCTATTTTCGGAGTTATAAAAATGAAATTAAAAGGTTTACCAAAATAATTATGAAATCATATTTAATAAAGAACGCAACTATTGTTAATGAAAACAAAGTTTTTAAAGGCGATGTTTTAATTGAAGGGAATTATATAAAAGAAATTTCAACCGAAATTAATGCGAATTCAAATATTGAAATTATCGATGCAGAGGGAAAATATTTAATTCCGGGTATGATTGATGATCAAGTACATTTTCGTGAACCAGGATTAACTCACAAAGCAAATATAGCTACCGAAAGTAAAGCAGCTATTGCTGGTGGAATAACATCGTTCATTGAAATGCCAAATACGGTACCACAAGCAACTACGCAAGCGTTGTTAGAAGATAAATTTATAACGGCCTCTAAAACATCGTATGCTAATTACTCATTTATGTTTGGTGGTACGAATGATAATTTAGAAGAGTTATTAAAAACAAATCCTAAAAATGTAGCAGGAATTAAATTGTTTTTAGGATCATCAACCGGAAATATGTTGGTTGATAACGAAGAGGTGTTAGAAAAGATATTCTCATCAACTGATATGTTAATTTCGGTACACTGCGAAGACGAAGCTACCATTAGAAAAAATACCGAAGAATATAAAGCAAAATATGGTGATGATATTCCGTTAAAATATCATCCAATTATTAGAAGTGAAGAAGCTTGTTATTTATCATCTTCAAAAGCAATAGAGTTGGCTAAAAAAACTGGCGCAAGATTACATGTTTTTCACTTGTCAACAGCTAAAGAAACAGCATTATTTAGAAATGATATTCCGTTAGAAGAAAAGAAAATTACCGCCGAGGTTTGTGTGCACCATTTATGGTTTACAGACAAAGATTATGAGGAAAAAGGAACTCACATAAAATGGAATCCGGCAGTAAAATCTCAAAAAGATAAAGACGGATTATGGAAAGCTTTATTGGATGATAGAATTGATGTAATTGCCACCGATCATGCGCCGCATACTTTAGATGAAAAAGATAATGTATATACAAAAGCACCTAGTGGAGGCCCATTAGTACAACATGCAGTAACAGCTATCTTAGAAAAAGTAAAAGAAGGAGTTTTACCAATTGAAAAAGCGGTAGAAAAAATGTGCCATAACCCAGCAAAATTATTTAGGGTAGAAAAACGCGGATTTATAAAGGAAGGTTTTTATGCCGATTTAGTTTTGGTTGATACTGATAAAAATTGGACGGTTGCTAAAGAAAATATATTATATAAATGTGGATGGTCTCCTTTTGAAGGTGTTGAGTTTTCAAGTAAAATAACACACACTTTTGTAAACGGAAACTTAATGTTTGCTAACGGTGTTTTTGATGAAAAGACTAAAGGAAAACGCTTAGAGTTTAAAGTATAAATGAAAAAAATAACCTACATAATTGTTCTGTTACTTATTACTTCGTGTACCACAAGTAATACTATTTACAAAGCACCAAAATCTTTAATTCCTAAAGACTCTATGGTTATTTTGTTAACAGATATGTATATCGCTTCATCTGCCGAAAATGTTAAGAATAAGTTTTTAAAAAAAGAAAAAAACTATATGATGTTGGTGTATGAAAAGTATAAAATTGACAGTTTACGATTTGATCTTAGCAATAAATATTATACTTCTAAAATAGAAGAATATTCTGATATGATTAAAGAAGTGAAAAAGAATTTAGATTCTATAGAAACATATTATATAGGAAAAGATACTTTGAGGGATAAAAATAAAAAATTAGAGAACAAATTAATTTTAGAAGAAGATGTTGTGGAAGAAAGTAAAGTTATTTTTAAAAGAAAACCGTTAAACATAAAGAAGCGTGAATAATTATGAATTATAATTTTCACAAATTTGATTGATGGACGTGTCGATTAATTCAAATTTAAAACTCAATTTTTTTACTATTTTTTCTGATGAATAATAGGATTTATTGTGAGAGGCCTTTGCTGAACTTTTAGTTAGCAAAGGCTCTTTTTTTGTTATCAAAGTTATTACCGAATCAATTCTCCAAAATACAGTAGTAATCAATTTTCCTATTTTTATAGAAGGCTTTTTTTTATGCAACCCATCAGCAATAGAAAATAAAATATTTTTAAAAGATTTATTTTCTGATACCAATACGAATCGTTCGTTTTTAATATCAGATTGCATCAATAAAATCATTGCTTTTACAACATCTTTTACACTTACAAATCCAGTAATACCTTCTGTATAAAATTTAAATCCATCGTTTATTTGTGTAAATAACTTCCCCGAACCTTCATTCCAAAAACCGCTGCCTAAAATTACCCCTGGGTTAACAATTACAACATCTAATCCTTCTTGACTACCGCGCCAAACTTCCATTTCGGCACCATATTTTGTAATCGAATACCCGTTATTGTTATCTTCGTCTGCCCATTCATTTTCCTCATCAATAGGTTTTCCGTTTATAGCATTTCCAACCGCAGCAATAGAACTTACAAAGCAAAACTTAACAACATTAGCATCAATAGATAAGTTAATCATATTTGCGGTACCATCAATATTTACCTGACGCATCTTTCTATAATCCTTCGGATTAAAAGAAACCAAAGCAGCACAATGATATACATTTGTTATATTTTTAAAAACAGGAATTAAAGATGGAATTTCAGTAATATCAGCCTTAATCCATTCAATTTTGCTAAATAATAGCTCAATATTTTCGGTATAGTAAGAAAATATTTTTTTTACCTGTTCTTTTTTTTCTTCAGTTCTATAAATAGCACGAATCGTATCATTTTTTTGAGTTAAATGATATAATAAATGTGAGCTTACTAAACCTGTTCCGCCTGTAACTAAAATCATATAACGAAAATAGAATTTTTTAAACGATAAATGTATCTTTGTGTCTTTAAAACTCATAAAAATGACCAAAAATTTAGTAGCAGAATTACGTTGGCGTGGAATGGTTCACGACATGATGCCAGGAACAGAAGAACAATTACAAAAAGAAATGACGGCAGCATATATTGGTTTTGATCCAACATCTGATTCATTGCATATAGGAAGTTTGGTGCCAATTATATTACTTGTACACCTTGAAAGAGCAGGGCATAAACCAGTTGCTTTAGTTGGTGGAGCTACTGGAATGATTGGTGATCCTTCAGGAAAATCAGACGAACGTAATTTATTAAATGAAGAAGCTTTAGCTAAAAATGTTGATGGAATTAAGCGAACTTTAGCACGTTTTTTAAATTTTGATAATGGTGCTGAAAACTCTCCAATTTTAGTTAACAATTACGATTGGATGAAAGATTTTTCATTCATCGAATTTGCTCGTGATGTTGGTAAACGTATTACGGTAAATTATATGATGGCGAAAGATTCTGTAAAGAAACGTATTTCTGGTGATTCTAATAACGGTATGAGTTTTACCGAATTTACGTACCAGTTAATTCAAGGATACGATTTTTACCATTTGTATAAAAACCATAACTGTTTATTACAAATGGGTGGTTCAGATCAATGGGGTAATATAACTACTGGTACCGAGTTAGTGCGTAGAATGAATGTTGGTGAAGAAGCAAAGGCATATGCAATGACCTGTCCGTTAATTACCAAAGCAGATGGTTCTAAATTTGGAAAATCAGAAGGAGGAAATGTGTGGTTAGATGCCGATAAAACATCTGTATATAAATTTTACCAATTTTGGTTAAATACTTCAGATGAGGATGCTGAAAAGTATATTAAAATATTTACCTTTTTAGATGAAGCTACTATAAATTCATTAATTGAGGCACATAAAGAAGCACCACATCAAAGAGCATTACAAAAAAAATTAGCTGAAGAAGTTACCACCTTTGTACACTCAAAAGAAGCATTAGACAAAGCAATTGCAGCCTCTAATATTTTATTTGGAAAATCTACATCTGAAGATTTAAAGAGCTTAGATGAACAAACATTTTTAGATGTTTTTGATGGCGTACCGCAAGCGGAAGTTTTAAAAACAGATATTTCAGAAGGTTTATCAATGATTGATGCATTGTCAGGTAAAACTAGTTTTTTAAAATCTAACGGAGATGCAAAAAGAGCTTTAAAAGAAAATGCGGTATCGGTAAATAAAGAAAAAGTAAAGGAAGACTTTACAATTACAGCAAAAGATTTAATTGCTGATAAATATGTGTTATTACAACGCGGAAAAAAGAGTTATTTTTTATTAAAAGTAGCGTAATTAAGAAGCTATTTTAATATCAAAAGTTAAAGGGCATCGCTTACAGTTGATGCCTTTTTTTTGGTACTTATTGCAGCATTTATTTTTAGGTTTTATACAGTTAGCAGTGCAAATAGAAGCGCATGCGGCTTCTTGTTGCATTGAAACAACAGGAAGAGCTTTTTTATTTTCAGTATAAAATACAATCATAACTTATGTAATTCGGTGCAAATATAATATTTTATTTAGAATAAATTAAAATAGTATTTTCTTAAGTTTTAGTTGAGTAAAAAAAATACTTAAACTATCTTTGTACCAAGTATTTTTAAACATAAGTTTTGTTACAAAAACTAAGTATATATTTTTTTATCTTATTGTATATGGTCGCTATGTTACGACCTATTGCTCCGTTTGTTGAGTACGCAATAAATTACGACTATATATCAAAAGTGTTATGTATAAATAAAGATAAACCAGCACTTCAGTGTAATGGTAAATGTCAATTAATGCAAAAAATACAAGAACAACAAGATGATGACTTTAGGTCTTTACGAATTGTTGCTGAAGATTACCCAATTGGTTTTGTAGAGTTACTTAGTTTAAAAGATAAAAAACAAAAGAAACATATAAACCAGACTCATTTTTTTTACAAACAAACCTATTCTTACTTGTTTGTACCTGCTACATTTCATCCACCAAATACTTTTCATTTATAACGGTTGGCTTAATTTATACTTGTGTTTATAATATGAGTATAATATGCTATTTATTAAATAGAATTTTGATCAATTTATCTATTCTTCTGTTTGTTTCCTAATGTTAAATTTTCAGCTAATGTTTAAAATTTAATTAGGAAAAAATACAGTACAAAAAACTGAACTAATTTTAGTTTTTAGGTAAAACAGTTTGATCAAATAAAAAATAGTTGACAAGCATAAAACAGTTTGTCAACACTAAAAACGTATAAAATGAAAAAAACAATCACTTTATTGGCAATTGCTATTGCCTTTACTTTCGCGTCTTGTAGCGATAATACTCCTTTGGCTTTAGAAGGAAAAAATAATATTTCAATAGAATTTGATAACTCATTTAAAGGAGATGATTTAATTTTAGGAAACACCTCATACACTAATGGTAATAACGAAAACTTAACCGTAAGCGCTTTTGATTATATCGTAAGTAATTTTGTTTTAGTTACTGAAAGTGGTGAAGAGGTTATATATCCTAAAGAAAAGGGTTATTTTATTATTAGCGAAGGTGGTGGTGATAAAGTTAAAAACGTAAAAGTAATGTTAGAAGATGTTCCTGCTGGGATGTATACTCAACTAAAATTTGGTATTGGTGTAGATCAAGAAAGATATATTCAAGGACAAGCAGCGCAAGAAAATTTTTGGACCAAAGCCGAAGATTACAATTTAACATGGAGCTGGCAGGCTGGTTATAAATTTGTGGTTTTAGAAGGTGGTTTTAAATCAGCTACACAAATTGAAGAGAAAAATTTTATGTTACATATTGCAAGCAGAGGTACCACGGTAGATTTGTATAAAGAGGTAACACTTTCGATGGAAACAGCATTGGTTAGCAATGATAAATCTCCACAAATTCATATAAAAGTTGATGCAAGTAAAATGCTTGACGGCGCTAATAAAGTTAAACTTTCTGAAGGAGAAACAATAATGGGAGGAGAAAAAGCAGGGTTAGTTGCCGAAAATAACAAAGAAATGTTTTCGGTACACCATGTGCATAATGGTAGTGATTCTCATCACTAAACTCATATTAAACCTTAGAAGTTTTAAAAAAATTTCTAAGGTTTATTTCAATTACTTAAAAACATTTATATAGATGAAAAAGTATATACTATTAATAATAGGTATGTGTGTTTTTGTTGGTTGTAATAATGACGGAGGAGTTTACGAAAAAGTACCAATAACATTCGTAAAACCGAGTAACTTTCCCGAAGTAACGTATACTCTAAATAATAATCCGCTTACCGAAAAAGGTGTCGAATTAGGTAAAAAGCTATTTTATGAAGGTAAGTTGTCATCCGACGGAGTCGTTGCTTGTGCATTTTGTCATCAACAAAAATTTGCTTTTACACATCATGGTCATCAGTTTAGCCATGGAGTAGACGATAGAAAAGGAACACGTAACGCGCCACCAGTGCAAAATATGGCATTTCAAAAACAGTTTTCTTGGGATGGAGCAGCCTTTCATTTAGATTTATTTTCGATTATTCCGATAACAAATCCAGATGAAATGGGCGAAACCGTAACCAATATTTTAGAAAAATTACGAAAAGACGAAGTGTATGAAAAACTATATAATCAAGCCTTTGATGACGGTCAAATAAATACAGAAAATACTTTTAAAGCCCTGTCGCAATTTATGGTAACGATGGTTTCATCAAACTCTAAATACGATAAGTATGTTAGACACGAGCCTGGAGGTAATTTTACAATTGAAGAAAAAGAAGGTTTGGACTTATTTAAAAGTAAATGTGCCACTTGTCATAAAACAGCATTATTTACCGATGATGCTTTTAGAAATAATGGATTGCCTATAAATCCAGCAATTAATGATTTAGGCAGAATGCGAGTTACACTTGTAGAAGACGATAAGTATAAATTTAAAGTACCAAGTTTAAGAAACATCGCTTTAACGGCACCTTATATGCACGACGGTCGTTTTGGATCGTTAGCATCAGTACTTAATTTTTATGCAAACGGAGTACAAGAAACTCAAAATTTAGATCCCATATTAAAACATGCTAATGGAAATTTAGGAATTTCAATAGCAACAGATGAAAAAAATAAAATTATAGCATTTTTAAACACATTAACCGATGATGAATTTATTGAAGATAAAAGATTTGCTGAGTAAAAAAACACATACATTTCTTTTCTGCATGTTAGCAATAGTTATGTATTCTAATAATCCTTTTCCTGCTGATTACCGTCTTTTTTTAGAAGATTGCGACGCCTGTGGTTGTAGTAATAATGGCGGAAGCTTAGGAATGGGAGGTGTTGTTGATAATAATTTTGTAGGAGTGCGATATTTATATCAAAAATATGAATCGAGAGATGGGATTTTTAATAACTCACCAATAATAAACGAAACATTTAATACGCTTCAAGTGTGGTCGCGTATTCCTCTTGCAAAAAAAATAGCGCTACAGGTTTTTATTCCTTTTCATTTTCATAATAGAAATTATGTAGATAAAATAAACGAAATAAATGGACTTGGAGATATAACAGTGCTTTCTAATTATACGATTTTGAATAAAAAAAATGGCGCGTATAATGAAGCAACAGATAAAGTTTCCTCTTCAAATCATTTATTAAAAATTGGCGTAGGAGTAAAGTTGCCAACAGGTAGCTATGATGCAGCAATAAACAATAGTATCAATCCTAGCTTTCAATTAGGTACCGGAAGTGTAGATTATATAGCAAACATGCAATATGTTTATAAATACAATAAATTCGGAATAACAAATTACTTAAACTACTATTACAAAACAACCAATAAAAAAGAGTACAGATTCGGAAATCAGTTTAATTTTAATAGTACTTTTTTTTATGTTTTTAAAGATAATAAAAACCATGCATTTGTACCTTCTTTAGGTGTGTCAGGGGAGTTTTATGCACATAACAAAAACTTTAATATTCAGGTGATAAATACAAACGGACACGCATTGTTTTCAAATATAGGAGTAGAGTATAATACTGAAAAAATGACATTTGGTGGGTTAGCAATGTATCCAATCAACCAAAATTTAGCGCAAGGAACTATTGAGGTAAAATATAGAACGAGTTTGTATATCAATTATAATTTTTAACATGATGAAAAAATTAAAAATAATTTTATTGATAGGACTTTTAATACCTATTTATAAAGGGTTTACTCAGGTTAAATATAAAGGTAAAATAAGTGATAAGAATAATAATCCAATTGTAGGAGCTGCTATTATTTCAACAGTAAATAAAAACAAAGGGGTTGCTACCGATTTTGAGGGTAATTTTATAATTAAATTACAAAATTCAACAGTACAGGTAACAAGCGTTGGTTATAAAACGAAAACGATTAAACTTATTAACGATTTTAATAGAATCATATTAGAAGAAGATCAACATAGTTTAGATGAAGTTATTGTTTCTGCAAGTAGAGAGTTGCAGAAAAGAACCGAAGTTCCTGGAGCTATTGGTGTTGTTACTTTAAAAGATATTGAAGAAACAAAGGCTTTTGGAGTTGATCAATTAGTAAATCAAGTTCCGGGAGTATATATGAGTTCATCAATGGCGGCAAGTAACGAACAACATATGATGGCCATTCGTACACCAATCGCAACCAAAGCATTATTCTTGTATTTAGAAGATGGTTTGCCAATTAGACCCGTAGCTGTATTTAACCATAATGCGCTTTTAGAAATGAATAGTACATCTTTTGGTAGAGTTGAGGTTTTAAAAGGGCCAGCATCGAGTATTTATGGTAGTGAAGCAATAGGAGGTAGTATAAATTTTATTACTGAAAATCCAAGAAAAAAATTTGGGGGATCATTTGGTATAGAGGGAAACTCTTTGGGGTTACAAAAAATTGAAGCAGAGGTTTCAACAACTGCATTAGATAAATATGGTTTTTATGTAGGGGTACATAAAGTGCGTCGTGTAAATGGATTAATTGAACATTCAGATTATGAAAAATTTGCAATTACTTTTAAAAATGTAAACGATTTCAGTGAATCTTTACGATGGACAAATACGGTGTCGTTTATAGATTTTCGATCTGATATGGGGTCAAGTTCTTTATCAGAAGAAAATTATTTAGCAGGTAAATATGAAAGCAATCATACATTTGCAGAAAGAGAAGCAAGATCACTACGCTTTCGATCTACATTAGATAAAATTTGGAATGATAATAATAAAACATCATTCAATTTCATTTATCGTAATAATGAAATGAATCAAATTCCGTCATACAGAATGTCTACAAGAAGTGAATTTGGTGAAATTAACTCCAATAAGTTTAAAAGTATTGTAGGTTTAATTCAACATAAAATAGATTTTAATTTTGCTGATGCATCATTAATTGTAGGGGGAACAGTAGATTATTCACCACAAGAATATTATGCAAAACAAATTAGAGTTACGTACGATGCTACTACCAAAAAGTTTATTGATTATGACGTAACTAACAATTATAAAATGTTTTATGATGCTGATATATTAAACTATGCAAGTTATGCGCAATTTGAAATATCACCTATTAATAATCTAAAATTTACTGCTGCCATTCGCTACGATGGTTTTAGTTATGATTATGATAACAAAGATGAAGGTGCTTCTGGAGTTGAAGATCAAAAAGTTACTTACAATAATTTTGCTCCAAAAATTGGGTTAAATTATAATTTTAATAAAAGGTCAGGTATATATGCTAATTATTCAAAAGGATTTACACCACCTCAAATAGGTTCATTATTCAGAAATAGTGGTTTAAATGGTGACTTATATGAATTAAAACCAGCAAAATTTAATAATTTTGAGGTAGGAGCCTATGCAACATTAAACTCAAATATTAAGTTAGATCTAGCTATTTATCGATTAGATGGTAAAAATCGTTTTGTTACGACTTCTGATGATGCAGGGAATTACTTATCTCAAAATGCAGGAAAAACACGTTCGCAAGGTGTTGAGTTAGGGTTTAATTGGAAAATAACGGATAATTTAGAATTTGATTACAATGGTAGTTATGCAAGCCATAAATACATAACTTTTACAGAGGCTGCTAAAGATAGAAACACAGGAGCTTATTTTACCATAGATCGCTCTAATACCACAATGCCAATTGCGCCAGAATATATCGCTTCAACATCTTTAAAATACAGCCCCATAACAAACTTATTGTTAACCCTACAGCACGAGCAATTAGGTAAATATAATTCAAGTTTTGAAGGAGCTGCTATAGTAAATGGTCAATCAGGGCAAACTACGGTATATGGTGGTCATCACCTTATTAATTTAAAGGCAAGTTATACTTATAAGGATTTTGAGATTTGGGCACAAGGCTTAAATTTATTTGATAAACTATATTCAACAAGGGCTTCATATCGCTATGGTTCTGTTAAATATAGTGTAGGAGCTCCTGTTTCTTTTTATGGAGGAGTTAAATACAATTTTTAATAATTAATTTATTATAGAAATTATCAATGATACAAAATGTTAAGTGTTATTGAGAAATCAATCTCAAACAATGAAAAAAAATAAAAAATTAAATCAATGGTTTTGGAAGTGGCATTTTATTGCAGGAATTATTTCATTACCTTTTGTATTAGTGCTTTCTATAACGGGAGCAATTTATTTATTTAAACCTGATGTAGAAAAAGAAGCAATAGCTACTATTCAAAATATAGAAAATACTCAGGCTATAACGGTTTCTTATCAAAAGCAATATGAAATTGCGAAAGAGTATTTAAAAAAGAAACCCAATACATTAACTCTAAATAATGAGATTACAAAAAGTAATGAGTTTATATCAGGAAGATTTGGGGGTAAAAAAAGTGTTTTTGTAAATAAATATACGGGTAAAGTTTCTGGAAGTTTTAGTGCTAAAAATACTTGGATGTATACTGTTCGGAAACTTCATGGAGAATTATTAGGAGGTAAAGTTGGAACGAAAATCGTAGAACTAATTGCTAGTTGGATGGTTGTTTTAATTTTAACAGGGCTATATATTTGGTGGCCTTTTTCTAAAGGGATAAAAGGAGCTTTTGTTATTCGATTTAAAGAAGGAAGAAGAACCTTGTATAGAGATTTGCATGCTGTAACTGGTTTTTGGATATCTATTTTATTATTAGTTATTTTAGCTGGAGGTTTTCCTTGGACAGATGTTTTAGGAAGCAACTTTAAATGGGTGCAGAAAGTAACCAATACAGGGTATCCTAAAACATGGAGCGGACGAGGGTTAACATCTACATTAAAAGAAAAAAGAATTACAATTGAAGAGATGGTTGCAATAGCCAAGCAACAAAACTTACCAGGTGTAATTAGTTTAGGATTTCCAAAGTCAGCAAAAAGTACCTTTAGTGTTTCTAATAAAACCTTTCCTTTAGCTGCTCAAAAAATGTTGCATTTTGATCAGTATTCAGGTAAATTAGTTAAAGAACATACTTGGAGTGATGTTGGTTTTTTAATGAGAGGACGCATGTGGGTTATGGCATTTCATCAAGGAGAGTTTGGAGCTTGGAATTGGTGGTTAATGTTTGGCATAGCAATTGCTTTAACCGCCATGAGTTTGGCAGCTATAATATCTTATATTTATAGAAAGCAAAAAGGAAGTTGGGGGGTACCAAAGGTGTCTACTAAATTTAAATTAACTAAAAGTAATATAGTATTGATTATAGGACTTTCAATTGTGTTTCCTATGTTTGGTTTTAGTGTAATTTTGATTTTTTTATATGAGAAGTTCCGTATTTTAAAATTTAGGAATTAAGATAAAATCCATATAATTTAACAGAAAGATTGTAAGTTTACTGCTTTAAAAAGACTAACGATAAGTATAAATAAATTAAAATACATAATTATGAAAAAATCAGTGGTATCGATTTTTATATTTACAATTGCACTTGTGTTTACAAATAAAGTAGTTGCACAAAGTTTTGCAGGATTAGATAAAAGTCCAATGGATGCGGCTGCATACCCAAGTAGCTATAGAGTTTCAGATAAATTAGTGAAAGTAGTTTATAGCCGTCCACAACTTAAAGGTAGAGCGTTGTCAAAATTAGCTCCAGCAGCAAAAGTTTGGAGAACAGGAGCAAACGAAGCTCCAGAAATTACATTTTATAAAAACGTTAATTTTGGAGGTAAAGAGGTAAAAGCAGGAACATATACTTTATTTACCATACCAGGAAATAAAGAATGGACAGTAATTTTAAGTACTGCTAAAAATGTTTGGGGTTCTTATTTTTATAACGAAAATGAAGATGTTGCACGTGTAAAAGGAACTGTTTCTAAAGCTGCTAAATCTACGGAAGCTTTTTCAATTGTTTTTGAAGGGGAGGATGATAAAGCTACGATGTATTTAGGTTGGGGAAAAACTATTGTTTCTGTACCTGTTAAAGAATTAGTTTTATAAAATTTAGAAAAGATAAATTGTGAAAATCGCAAACATTTGTTTGCGATTTTTTTATGCCTTTATTTAAAAAAGGGATCCGCTTTATTGTTCCACACAATAACCGTAAATTTGCAGCTTCTTAAAAGAAATACAATGCAATATAATCATCAAGAGATAGAAAAGAAATGGCAACAGTTTTGGGCAGATAACCAAACATTTAAAGCCAGTAATGAATCTGAAAAACCTAAATATTATGTGTTAGATATGTTTCCTTATCCATCAGGAGCAGGACTACATGTAGGGCATCCATTAGGCTATATTGCATCAGATATTTACGCGCGTTATAAGCGTCATAAAGGCTTTAATGTATTGCATCCGCAGGGATATGATTCTTTTGGTTTACCAGCAGAACAATATGCTATTCAAACAGGACAGCACCCAGCAAAAACTACCGAAGAAAACATTGCCACTTATAGAAGACAATTAGATACCATTGGTTTTTCTTTCGATTGGTCTCGTGAAGTTCGTACGTCTAGTCCAGAATATTATAAATGGACACAGTGGATTTTTACACAATTATTTAACTCTTGGTATAATAAAGATACCGATAAGGCAGAAGATGTTGAAACCTTAATCGCTGTTTTTGAAACAGCAGGAAACGCAACAGTTAATGCTGTTTCTGATGAAGATATTACTATTTTTTCTGCGGATGAATGGAAAGCACTTTCAACCAAAGAACAAGAAGCAATTTTATTACAATACCGTTTAACCTACTTATCAGATACCGAAGTAAACTGGTGCCCAGAATTAGGAACAGTATTGGCAAATGATGAAATTATAAACGGAGTTTCAGAACGAGGAGGGCATCCAGTTATTCGTAAAAAAATGACCCAATGGTCTATGCGAATTTCGGCATACGCACAACGTTTGTTAGATGGATTACAAAACATAGATTGGCCACAACCCTTAAAAGATAGCCAAACCAATTGGATTGGAAGAAGCCAAGGGGCCATGGTAACTTTTAAAGTTGCGCCTTTAGAAGTTTCAGATACAGGTGCAAAACTGTCATTTAAAGAGTTAGAAGCGGTTAAAGAAATGCGCTTGAACTTGTCAAAAGCTGAAGAAGTACTTTGGAATGAGTTAAAAAATAAAAAAGGAGCCGCAAAGTTTAGAAAAAAATACACCATTGGTACATTTTTGGTAGATTATGTATGCTTAGCAAAAAATATAATTGTGGAGTTTTCTGGTAAAGAAGATGAAGCTAAAAGAACTGCTTACTTTACAAGTGAAGGGTTTCACGTAGTGCGTTTTACAAACGAAGAAGTATTAGAAAATGTTTTAGGCGCAGTATCTAAAATTAATGATACAATTCAATTTGCAAAACCAATTGAAAAATCAACTGTTGAAGTTGAAGAAACAGTAGTAGAAAACGATTATAAAATTGACGTTTTTACTACAAGACCTGATACTATTTACGGTGTGTCATTTATGACCTTAGCACCAGAACACGAGTTGGTAGCAAAAATTACATCTGAAGGGCAGAGAAAAGCTGTTTACGATTATATTAAAGCCACTGCAAAACGTTCTGAAAGAGAGCGAATGGCTGACGTAAAAACGATTTCAGGTGTTTTTACTGGCGCGTATGCTTTACATCCGTTTACGGGAAAAAAAGTACCAATTTGGATTGGAGATTATGTGTTAGCAAGCTACGGAACAGGTGCTGTTATGGCTGTTCCTTGTGGAGACCAGCGTGATTATGATTTTGCAAAAAACTTCGGGTTAGAAATTCCTAACATTTTTGAAAATGTTGATATTTCAGAAGCTGCGCACGCTGATAAGGAAGGAACAAAAATTGCAAATTCAGATTTCTTAAATGGATTATCGTATAAAAAAGCGATGAAATTAGCGATTTATGAAATGGAACAAAAAGGCTTTGGTTTTGGTAAAATAAACTATCGCTTACGAGATGCTGTATTTAGCCGTCAACGTTATTGGGGAGAGCCATTTCCTGTTTTTTACAAAGACGGAATGCCACAAATGATTGACGCAAAACACTTACCAATCGTTTTACCACAGGTAGAAAAGTATTTACCAACCGAAGATGGAAAACCACCGTTAGGAAACGCAACTGAATGGGCTTGGGACAGCGAAACCGCAGAGGTAGTTAGCAATGATAAAATAAATAACACAAATGTTTTTCCTCTTGAACTAAACACAATGCCAGGTTGGGCAGGTAGTTCATGGTATTTTAATCGTTACATGGATTCAACCAATGAAGGAGAGTTTGTAAGTAAAGAAGCTGCTGATTACTGGAAACAAGTAGATTTGTATATTGGTGGTTCTGAGCATGCAACAGGACATTTATTATATGCTCGTTTTTGGCAGAAATTCTTGTTCGATAAAGGTGCTTTGCCTGTTGATGAATTTGCTAAAAAACTAATCAACCAAGGAATGATTTTAGGAACTTCAGCGTTTGTATATGAAGCATTATTTGAGGGGAAAACTAAAAATGTTTACTTATCCTCAGATTATTTTCAAGGAGATAATCAAATAACTGAAAAAGATACTGAATTATGGACAAGAAGAAATAAACAATTAGTAGCCTCAGGTCTTACCGCAGAAAATGAAAAATCATTAACTTTTAGACCAATTCATATTAATGTAAGTACTCTTGAAGGAGATACTACGGTAAATATTGATAAATTAAAAGAGTGGAGAGACGATTTTAAAACTGCTAATTATGTATTTGGAAGAGATAAGCAGTTTGTATGCCATAGAGAGGTAGAAAAAATGTCTAAATCGAAATACAATGTTGTAAATCCTGATTTGATTTGTGAAGAATTTGGGGCAGATGCATTGCGTTTATTCGAAATGTTTTTAGGTCCTTTAGAGCAAACTAAACCTTGGAAAACTTCGGGAATTTCAGGAGTGTATTCTTTCTTAAAGAAATTATGGAAATTATACATTGGTGAAGAAGGAACACTTGTTACTGATATTAAACCAACGAAAGATGAGTTAAAAACCTTACATAAAACAATAAAGAAAGTAGCAGAAGATATTGAGAACTTCTCATTCAACACTTCGGTTTCTACTTTTATGATTGCAGTAAATGAGTTAACAGCTTTAAAATGTAATAAGCGTGCAATTTTAGAACCTTTATTAGTGTTAATTTCACCTTATGCACCTCATATTTCTGAAGAATTATGGAGTAAATTAGGGCATAACGAATCAATATCAACAGTAAATTTCCCTATATTTGAAGCTTCTCATTTAGTAGAAAGTTCTAAAACATATCCAGTTTCTTTTAACGGAAAAATGCGTTTTACGTTAGACTTGTCTTTAGATTTAAGTAAAGATGAAATTGAAAAAATAGTAATGGCTGAAGAAAGAACTCAAGCGCAATTACAAGGGCGTGAGCCTAAGAAAATAATTATAGTTCCTGGTAAAATTATTAATATTGTAGGATAAAAAATAAAGATAAGTACAAAAGGAAGACTTTTTTTTGAAATTTAAAAAGTCTTCCTTTTTTTTTGATAAAAATAAATACTATGGATAATTTTTATGAAATATTAGGTTTGTTAGCAGCTACATTAACAACAGCGTCATTTTTACCGCAAGTATACAAAACATGGAAAACAAAATCTACAGAAGGATTATCATTAGTAATGTATTCTGTGTTTTTTATCGGTATTGTATTGTGGTTAATTTATGGAATCCATTTAAAAAGTATACCTATGATTTTAGCGAATAGTATAACAGCTGTATCTTCATTATTTTTGGTAATAATGAAGCTTAAATATAAATAATCTAAAGGTATTTTAAAAGTTTATAAAAAACGTGATGAATAAGATAGCATTAAAAAGTTCTTGGCTTTTTTTAATAATTCCTTTAGGAATTATATTTTTTGTAGTTGTACCTGAGTTAGAAAAAAAATACGATAGGTATAATAATAATCAAATAACGCTTCAAAAAGACATTTACACCTTAGATTCTTTAAAGCAAGTAGAAAAACTAAGTTCAAAAGGAAAGCATTTACTTAAAAAATTAGAAATAACTGTGCCTGTTCATAAAAAGGTTTACGGTAATGAGCAATTTTTATTTTATAAAACAGGAGGAATGTTATTTGTTTTAGCATTTATGGGAATTGGTATGGTATTAACAAGTTATATTTCTAATAGAAAGAAAACATCTCCTAAAAACAAACAAATAGATTTTGTTTTCGAAGACCCAACAAACGATGCAATTGGGCAACAAATATCGTGGGATGCTTTAGAGAGTTCTGCTAGTAATTTTGCGAGTGAAGTATATAAAAAAACAGCACAAGGTTATAAAATAACATCTAGTTCGTTTACAAAAATATTTGCTTGGAGTTTTTTCTTGATAGGATTAAATTATGTTGTAATTTCATTTTATGAGTATTATCATATTTACGATATTCCACTTACTTTCATGAAAGGCGGAAAATTGTTTTTTACTTCTGGAGGCCCTTTTTTATTAATTGGATTAGTATTGTTGTTTATGTTTTCGTCAAAAGTATTTATAAACACTCGAAAAAGGAAAATTATTATTGGAGGCGAAATTTTACAATTTCAACAAGTGTATGCATTACAAGTATTGCAAAAATTTTCATCCGGAAGTGGTTCGTCTGGAGGTTACTTTTCATACGAGTTAAATTTAATAACAAATAAGGGTATTAGATATAACTTATTAAATCATGGGGATAAAATGTATATTTTAAGTGATATGATGAAAATTAGTAAGCTTTTAAAGGTGCCAGTTTGGAATAATGGAGTTGTGTAATATTGTTTACATAAACTTTTAGTAATTTACACTCAAAATAAAAAGAGGTTGGTGAATTTTTTATCTTGTACAAAGCATACTTTATTAAATGTTAAATATTTTTATGCAGTTAATGAAATACCAAATAAAGTTTGGCAAGAATTAAATTGCACAGAAAATTTATATTATAATCCCAAATATTTAGCAGCGTTACAGCAAAATAACCCTAAAATACAATTCGCTTATATTGTTTTATTTGAGGAAGCTAAAGCGGTAGCTGTTGCAACAATTCAAATAGTAGATTTTTATTTAGATAGTGTTCAAAATGATATGCAATCTATTGTAGAATGGATAAAATGTGTTGGAAGAAAGCTACGAGTTTTATCGCCCGAAAAGCCATTTAAAATATTAACCTGTGGTAATACTTTTGTGAGTGGCGAGCATGGAATATTTATTAAAGATGATCAGAATAAAAATGAGATAATTTTAAAAGTTGCCAAAGCGGTTATTGATTTTACCAATTTAAAATCTCAGAATAAAGTAGATTTTTTTATGCTAAAAGATTTTGAAAAAGAGTCATTGTTTATTACTAATGAACTGCATGATGAAGGTTATAATTCGTTTAATGTAGAGCCTAATATGGTTTTAAATATAGAAAATGATTGGATGCATTTAAATGATTATTTAGCAGCATTAAAAACAAAGTTTAGGGTAAAAGCAAAAAAAGCTTTAAAATTAAGTGAACCATTAAAAATTGAAGACGTTACTGCTGAAAGACTTAAAGATTTGTTGCCAGAAATGAAAGCATTGTATAAAACGGTAACTACTAAATCGAGCTTTAATTTAGGAGATTTTAATATCAATACTTATAAAACATTAAAAGATAATTTAGGAGATGCTTATTTTTTAAGGGCTTATTGGTTAGAAGATAAATTAGTTGGTTTTTTATCAGGAATTTTTAATCGAAATTCATTAGATGCTCATTTTGTAGGAATAGATTATGCCCATAATAAAGAATACGCTATATATCAGCGTATGCTATATGATTATATTTTGATAGGAATACAGAAAAAAGTAACTATGATAAACTTTGGAAGAACAGCCAGCGAAATTAAAAGTTCGGTAGGTGCTGTTCCGCAAGATTTAACTATTTATTTAAGACACAAAAAAACAATAACAAATCGTATTTTAAGTTTGTTTTTAAAACGAATTCAACCTTCTGAATTTAAAGAAAAACACCCATTTAAAATAATGAATCAATAGCGTAAGCTAATTTATAAAATGAAGAATACTCAACAATTATTAGATATACTAACTTTAGAGGTTGTTGGAAACAATAATTTTAACGGAATTAGTAGAGATATTGGAAGCCCAAATGTTTTTGGAGGACAAGTTTTAGCACAATCGTTAAATGCAGCTTATAGAACCGTTAAAGAAAGTCGTGTTTTACATTCACTACATTCATACTTTTTAGAGGCGGGAAATTTAGAAATTCCAATAACGTATAATGTACAAGTTATTCGCGATGGTGGTAGCTTTTCTACTCGTCGGGTTACAGCGCATCAAAACGATAAAACAATTTTTATATTAGCATGTTCTTTTCATAAAAAAGAAGAAGGGCATGAGCATCAAATGTCTATTAAAAAAGACTTAAAGCAACCTGAAGAGTTATTAAGTTGGACAGATATGTTACATCAATTTGGGGATTTTTTGCCTAAAAAATTAAAAAGTTTTTTAAGTATTGAAAGACCGATAGATTTTAAGCCTGTACACATTGTAAATCCACTTGATATAAAAGATTTGCCACCTGTAGTTGATGTTTGGTTTAAGTTAAAAGGAAATTCAGAAAGCTTGTCTTTAGCTTTAAAACAACAAATTTTAACCTATATTTCTGATTATAATATTTTAACGGCTTGTTTAAACCCGAATGCAAGTGTAGCCAATTTTGGGAATACACAAATGGCAAGTTTAGACCATTCTATGTGGTTTTACCGCGATTTTGATTTTGATGATTGGTTATTGTTTTCAATTGAAAGCCCTAACACTTTTGGCGCTCGTGGTTTTGCTTGTGGTAATATTTATACAAGGCAAGGTGTTTTAGTAGCTTCAGTAGCACAAGAAGGTTTAATACGACCAATGAAGAAGTAAAATGAAAGTTTAGTTAATAAAAAAAACCGAGTGAAAATTTCACTCGGTTTTTTTTATTATATTAAGTATGAATTATACATTACTACTACTTATATGAAATTCTTCGTAGGTTTCTAATAAACTCATAAGAGCAGCAACTAAGTCTTGTGTTTCAATTAAAACACTAAAGTATAAAGTGGTGTTTTTAGGACTTGTTTCATCTGTTCTAATACGAGCTACTTGTTTTTCGATAGATGCTGCAACATCTTTTAACAATTCTTTCTTTTCGTTAATAATAGTTGTTAAATTATCGAAACTTCTGTTTTCAAAAGTAGCACTAATATCATCTAATAATTTAGAAAGGGTATTGTCAATTTCCTTTAAGTCTTTTAATTGACCTTTCTTCAAATTTTTATGATTATTATTTACGTGTTTAAAACTTGCTCTTGAAATATAGCTGATAGATTGTGCTACGTCTTGTAAATATCCTAAAACTAGAATATAAAATCTACTAGCTTGTACAGAGGTATCATCTAAAGATTTAATAAAGTAGAACACTCCATCTTTTAATTCGTCAATTTCATCATTTAACTTAGCAACATGCTTGTCAGTTTTACGCAATTTATTTAAATCATGATTTGCCAAGTCGTTAACAACGCTAGTATATAGTTTATTTACACGAGTTGCAACTTCAGCAATATGATCAGCGCTTTCTTCAATTACTCCGTTAATTGTAATTAATTCAGCTCTTTCAAAATGCATTTGTTTTTTTACTTCTTTCGATTTTTTTCTGTGTTTTAATGTATTTCTACCTATTAAAAGTGCTACTACTAGTAATAAAACAGGAATCATCACCATGTTAAAGCTAATTAAGTAGGCAACAAGGGCAGCAGCTAAAAATGCAGTTAATGCAGTTAAAAACCATCCGCCTATAACACTAATTACTCCTGCGACTCTATAAACGGCACTTTCACGCCCCCAAGCTCTATCAGCTAAAGAGGTTCCCATAGCAACCATAAAGGTTACATAAGTTGTAGATAATGGTAGTTTCATAGAAGTTGCTATTGATATTAAAATACCTGCAACAACTAAATTAACGGCAGCTCTTACTAAATCAAAGGCTGGCATTTCATAAGTTTTATCTTTTGGTAATTCAATTACAGGTCTTTGAAATTTAGTGTCAACAAAAGCGAGTGTTTTTGCAGGAAATATTTTAGAAATCCCTGTGTTAATACCCATTGCAATTCTTACAACTATTCTAGATAATGGGTTTGGTTGAAATTTTTCGTGCCCTTCACCTTGTCTAGATAAATCAATACCAGTTTTAATTACATTTTGAGCCTTGCTAGAAGTCCATAATGTAACTACCATAATAGCACCTGCAAATAATAATAAATAAACATTTGAAGGTACTTTTTTAGCTAAAATTCCCATAGAAAAAGCATCGGCGGCTACGCCAGAAACTTCCCATGCTTGAAATGAGTTCCACGCTGCAATTGGTACACCAACAAAGTTTACTAAATCATTACCAGAAAAAGCCATTGCTAAAGAGAATGTACCTACTCCGATAATTAATTTTAAAACATTTACTTTAAAGAAACTAATTAATGCTTGAGAAATTAAACTCCAAACCATAAAACTTCCAGTAATAATTAATAGAGTGTTCCCTTCTATTAAATGCTTTATATCTTTATAGAAAGGGGTTCCTTTCATTCCTTTTATGATAATAAAATAAGTTATTGCAGTTATTGCAAAACCTCCAAATAAAGCGTTTATATAACTAGCTCTTTTTTCAAAATTAAAAGAGTATATTAATCTAGATATAAACTGAACAATTGCCCCCACTGAAAAGGCAACAACAACAGATAGTAGTATACCGTTAATAATTTCAATTGCTTTTTTATGGTTGATATAATTCCATATATCTGAGATTGTTTGAGAGTCACTTGATGAGATTTTTATTAGTGAAATACAAACTGCTGCTCCTAATAATTCAAATACAATAGATACTGTTGTTGAGGTTGGCATACCTAATGAATTAAAGATGTCTAATAATAAAATATCAGTAATCATTACTGCCATAAATATGAACATGATGTCTTGAAACATAAACATATTTGGATTAAAAATCCCCTTACGTGCTACTTCCATCATTCCGCTAGAGGTAATTGCTCCAAAGAACACACCTACACTAGCAATAATCATAATATTTCTAACTTTAATAGCTTTAGAACCGATAGCTGAATTTAAAAAGTTAACAGCATCATTACTAACTCCTACAACTAAGTCAACTATAGCTAATACAGCTAAAGCAACTAGCATTAAAATATATGGGTCTCCCATTTTTTAGTTTTAATTTTAATTTTTGCAAATCTACAAACACTATATTAGTGCTTATGTTAGGTTTACGTTATTTTTTTAAAAGTGAATATCGACTTGTAAACGATATATTAACTGATTTGTACTATTAGCTATGTCTGAATAACTAATGTCTGTTTGTACTTTTAATTTATGTCCAACAATATACCTAGATAGCCCTAAGGTGTATTGATTTTCAGCT
Source organism: Tenacibaculum soleae (assembly GCA_938002045.1). Lineage (GTDB taxonomy): Bacteria > Bacteroidota > Bacteroidia > Flavobacteriales > Flavobacteriaceae > Polaribacter > Polaribacter soleae_A. Next base: position 181,204 of record CALLBA010000013.1, on the reverse strand, counting down.
TCTTTATTCGTAATTTTTTTATTTAAACTAATGTTAGTATAGCGCCCAGAAACCTCCCAGTTTTTACCAAGTAAATATCCTGTTTGTAGGTTTAATCCATTACCAACTTGAACAATACTAGCGATAGAATCATCAGAATTTATGGCAAAAGGATTTTTGGCATTTCTGTAGGCATATTCACCCATAAAAGAAAACCCTTTATATTTAAACATCGCGTCTACAAAAACCGTTGTAATATTTGTTTTATGCATCTCACCTGTATCCAGTATCATATATGATCCTTGGTTTGATCTGTTTTTAACAGCGTTGTTGTTAAAATCATAACTAGTACCAATGGATAATTTTGGAGTTTGCTCTTTATTTAAATCTCCACCTTTGTAATCTCCCTTGCTGCTAAAACTACCAAAAGGCAAAAATTCTATACGAGCAGTATACTCATGCCCTCCAAGATTACCTGTAGTTACATTTCTACCTTCTCCTTGTGCGATAGATAGCGTTTCTCGAATAATAAAATTTTCTGAGAGACTAAAATGATGTCTTAATTGCAATCCTAGGTCTCTATCGATATTAAATTGTTTGTTTAATAAAGATCGATCTACCATTTGAAGATTTGCGGAGGATACGACACGTTCTCTATTTCCTGGTAGTTTGGTTTGTCCTACCCATAGTTCAAAATTTTCATAAAAATTCCACATGATAACTGCGTCTAAAATATATTTAGGGGCGTTGTTTGTAAACTCTGAAGCTCCACCAATGTCTCTATTAGATAAACCAAGTTCTAACTTATACTTTAATTTAGGAGAATATGCAAAACCATTAAACTTTAATCGAGCTCTTCTTGTTAAAAATGATGATGATGGGTTTGATAGCCCATCTGAGTCAGAGTCCCATTTCGCAGTTGTTAATAGTTGTACTCTTGCACTTATATTCATTGACCAAGTACTATCCTTACCTATTAAGTTAAATAGCCCTTTGCCAAATTTGGGAGTATTTGTTTGTTGTGCGTATATATAAGATAGCACAAACACACTTACAAATGTAAGTATTATTTTAGGTTTCATTAGTGTTGTTTATTAGTTTTTGTCGCTGCAAATAACCAATACTAATGTTAATTTATTGTTAACGGTACGTTAAATAAAAACTGCCTTGGCCAAAGGCAGTTAGCCATATAAAATAGTCGACAAAAACTAATATTTACCTAATGGCATTACTTCTTATAATAAGAGTGTCAAAAGTATTTCTTTATCTTTATCTTAATGTTAATAGTAATTTAATAAACGGTTATTTAAATATATTGAGTTACTGACGCGGGGCCTTCTAAAATTGTTCTTGTAATTTGCATTGTTCCATTTTTATTGGTGGCAAGATGCCATTTGATAAGCGTAATTTTATTATTTTCAATTTCAAGGCCAGTTATACATCGAGGGTGAACACAACTACCGTCATTAAAATGAGGTAATTCGTTTTGAGACGGAAACCTAGGACGATGTGTATGACCAGTAATTGTCATTTGGTTGTTGTTGTTTTTAATCCATTTTTCAATACGGCTTTCAACTTTTATGAGTTCTTTAAAGTTTTGAGCAGGACTTGTAGGGTCATTTATACCAATAAGTTGTAGAGGTCGCCATAATATTTTAACTAAAAAACGACTTAACTTCCAAAAATTATAGTTAAACCAATCTGCCTGATGACCGTGCATTAAAAAAATTGATTTTTTATCTTCTTGTTCTAATCGAATGGCTTCCGAAAAAGAAATGTTTATCATTAATTCTTTTTCTTTTCCATCAATAACATCATAATAGTAATTTAAGTTTTTCCTTACATTTTTAGGGTTTCTATAATCCATATCATGATTTCCCCATATTAAATGCAAGCGATTTTTATCGTGAAACTTTTTTAAAAGTAAATACACATGCTTATTGGCATTAAAAATATTTACAAACTTATTTTCCCATAGCTCATCACCATCCCCTAATTCAATATAAGTAAACTCTTTTTGTAAGTATTGTGATAAAGCATAATGAAATATTTTACGATTGTGAGAAAAATCATCAGCAAAGCTATTATCACCTCTATGACAATCTGAAAATAAAATATATTTTGATTTACTGTTTAAAGGTAATTTTTTAGCTTGTTTAAAAGCACGACTAATTCTATGATTTGAAGACATCAATATTATTTATAGGATAAATATGCGTAAAAAAAACGAGTTTGTAAAAAACAGTTTTTAAATATAATTGATTATCTATTGCCTATGGAAGAAAAATCATCGATGTTTTTTACTTCCCATTCTGAATTAGTAGTATTTGTTCCTGCACTTGTGCTCCAGTCGATATTTCCTTTAATAATGGATGTTTTTCTAATTAAAGTATGATTTTTAGTGGCTTCTGAAATTCCGGCAACTTCCCATCCAGTTCCTGGGTCTTCACCTATTTTACCAATTAGATCAATTACAGTATTGTTTTTAAGTAAAGCTATAGCATCATCACCATTAAAATAAATTACGCCTGACGCCACATCTCCTTGATTTTTAATGTTATCATTAGCACTTGCACTATATATAACCAGTGTTTGGCCGTTTATTAAGGTTGTGTTAGTAAGTGTACTAAAATCTAAACTTCTGGTGGCACTATCAGAGCCATTACCGTATAATTCTATTTTATAGGATGCTAAATCGACCGTAACACCTGTGCCGTTATAAATTTCGAGGTATTTATTGTTACTTGAACCTTCTACATATTCAGAGAAAAATAAATCGTTACCTGAGCCACCTCCTGTAGCTGTACAATTATAAGTTTGGGTAAAGTTAATGTCAGATTCATCTCTAATATATAGTTGAACGATATTGTTTCGAGTTATAATTCCTGTAATGGTTCCTTTTTTGTCACTAACTTGATTGTTTGCGAATACAGCTCCTGGGTTAACAGAAAGTATTTTTAACTCATTATTACAATCTGATGTTAAAGTGTTTTCACCGGCATAGTTTTTTGTAATATTTTTAAATTGCACACCTTCAATTTGAACTAATTTACTTTCATAATTTTCAGATAAAGCTTCAGTAAAGGTGATGATTTCAGGAATAGGCAACGTACCAGTTGTTGTACTTAATATATTTGAAGTAGTAAGGTTTAATTGTAATAATCCATTGTTTTTATTAAGTTTTAAACCATTAACAGCAATTGTTATCTCATCTCCTAAATTTAAATTGTGTGTACCGTTAAAGTTTAAAAATATTCCTGCAGATGAATCTTGAACAAAAGCATTTTTGTTTGAAATGTTTCCTTTAGAAAGATCAGAAGTAACAATTACTTTTACCTTTAAATTATTGGTAATGGTTGTTTCATTACCTGTAAAAAGCGTTTTAATATCGTCCAATAAAACTTCAGTGGCGTTATTGTAGCAACCATAGTCTTGGGTGAGTTGTACATCGTTTGTATCTCTTATAAATAGTTGGTATTCTAAATCCAATTTATTTAAAACAGCCGTGATATTTCCTTTTTTATCAGGAATAAATAATGCTTTAAAATCGGAATAACCACTTGTAGTTAATGTTATTGTATCAAAAGAATCACAACTCGTAAAAATTCTATCAACAGTATCGGTATTCGAAGCGTTTGCATAAGTTAATCCTTGCGTTTCTGATTGTAGATTGTTAATATTTACTAAGGTGTTTATATGTGTATCTGTTATTTGTGTGGTTGTTAATTCGATAGGAACGATGGTTGCAATTTCTGATGTTCTATCGATGTAATGTACATAATCATTAGGGCCAATTTTGTCAACACCATTTCTAAAAGTGTTTTCGACTCCTATTTGATAAGCGTCATTTTTTTTGTTTAAAAACAACCCTTTTAAGTTGATAAATATTTTACGTCCAATAGCGTATCGGGCATTTAAGTTAAAATCATCAATTAATATTTCAAAACCTACGGATGGGTTTTCTGGTGCATCTTGAATGATAATACTTTTATAAAAATTACCTTCTTTATCATTAGAAATTACATACCCAAAAGTGGTAATATCTTCTTCAAATTCAATCAAACTCCCTTGGTATAGTTGTGCAATTTCTGATAATGATTTTATAGTTGTATATTCTTTATCATCGCCCAATGTAGGAATGGTAAAATTTCCATCTTCTACACAACTAGATAAAATGAACGAAATAAAAAATATTGTAACGAATTTAAAGGTGTTTATTGTTTTCATTTTTCAGCATTTTTTTAAAATCTATAATTTATATTTACAAAATATGTAGTGCCTCTTCCATACCAATATTTACTGCCAAAATTGGGCGTTCCGTTTATATTATCATTATTTTCTAATTCGTAATTTGAAGTTCTTCCTTGTTCGTAACCTCCAGTTTTATATTCTTTATTTAGTAAGTTAGTTACGCTGGCAAAAAAACCGATGTATTTGCTATTGCCAATTCGCCAAGTTTTTCCACCTATAGCATTTAGGGTAACATAACTATCAAACTTTTCTTGTGTTAATAGTTGCTTTGCTGTTACAGGATCAAAGTTTGGAAAAGGTTGCCCATCATCAGAAATAAAAGAAGTTGTTCTTTTTATTGGAGAAATATCTACATAAGCGTTGTCTAAATAATTTGCAGTTAACCCAAGAAACCAATATTCAGGGTCGCGATATTCAAAGCCGAAAGAATAGGCTGTTTGTGGTCCAGATGCTACTTTATAATTTTTAAGATTTGTTTGTCCGTAATCTTTAATTCCTCTTTCATCAAAACCTGCCAAATTAGAAGCGCTACTAATTTCTGAAGTTAGGATAATATTTGGGTTGTTGCTATAAGTATATTGACCAATATTGGCAGCAGCTTTTAGTTTAAATGTTGATAATACTTGTGCTTCAATACCAAGTTCAACACCAAAATGTTGCTTATTGATTCCTGTTACAATTTCCTGTATAAACAAGGCTTCGCTACCAGTAAAGTAAAAAGCGATATCAGTAGCATCTTTTATGGTGGTATAAAATCCTGTTATTTTTGATGTTACAAATGGTGATCTTAAAATATAGCTAGCATCAAAAGCAGTAATTTTTTCATTGCCTAAAGTACTTATGTCATCAATAGTTAGGTTGTTGTATCTAGAGTTTGCAAAAGAATTTCTTATAGACGGAACTTTACTAATATAACCTACATTAAAATCTAGTAAATGTCGCCCAGAAAATTTATAAGTAAGTCCTGCTTTTATGCCGTAGCCAAAAGAAGATAGTTTTTTAGATTTTCCGTAAGAGTTGGGAACTTCAGTGTTTGTAGTATTACCAGGATAAATACCGTTTTTGTATAAGCCTTCTCGTTGATATGTGGTGTTGTTTACTGAAACAGCCGTGTAAAAATCTACTTTGTTATATTTAAATTGTAATTGTGAAAAACCACTATAAATAGTTGCGGTTAATTTGTAATTATACTTAAAACGATCTCCTTCTCTTACAATTCGATTAGGGTTTAATAAATCATTCTGATAATTATCTTCAAGAGGATCACCAAATTTATTAATATCTACATAGCCTGTGGCTCCAAATAAATCTAAAACAGTTGCAAAATTTTCTGAATCTAATTTACTGTATCTCAAGCCACTGTTAAGTGTAGTGTTTTCTGATAACTGAGTGTTTAAAAGAGTGTTTACGGTTAATTTTTTATTGTCGTTACGATCTTCATATAAGGCAAATAACGCGTTATCCTTTCTATTTTGATTACTTATATATAAATCACGCCAATTTAATTGTCCGTTATTCTTAAAATTTATCAACGCTTTATAAGCATTTTCATGATCGGCTCCGTAGGAATCATTTAAAAAATAGTTAGGTAATTTTCGGTAATAAGTAGGATCAGGATCACCACCACCATTAAAATCAATACGACTATTACCTATTTCCCCAAACTGATAAGCAATACCCGTGTTTAGTGTAGTTTTATCGTTAATATTCCAAAAATGATGCAACATAATAATAGGCTCATCAATTTTTTTTATTCTCGAATTTCTGATTTTACCGTTCTGATATCCCCAGTAGGGATTGTATTTTATGCCTTTGATATCGTAAACTTGTTGTGTGTTAGCGGCAGATTTTCCTCTACTGTTTTGTGCTTGAATGGCGGTTAAATTTATACTATGTTTTTTGTTAAGTTGTTTTTCTATAGAGAGAAATATCGAAAAAGCGTTGTAAGAGTTGCCTTCTGTAAAACCTTCATCTGCATATCTTTTACTTCCTGATGTTGCAAACGACCATCCTTTTTTTGTACTTCCTGAAGCGTATGTTGCCATTAGACGATGTGAATAGCTTCTGTTAGAAGAAGCATACGAAACACTTATTCCTTTTTTATACTCAGAAGCGCGAGTATTTATATTGGTGCTACCCAAAACACCTCCAAAAGTATAGTTAGATGGAGTTAAGCCATTACTAAATTCTTGATTTCTTAATACGTTGTTTAATCCGCCCCAATTACTCCACTGCGGACGACCATCGTATAGTTTATTCATCTCAATTCCGTTAATTAATACTTTGGCATTATCTGAATCTAAACCTTTAACTCTGTAAAAAGAAGAACTCCATTCAAAAGCAGTAGTACGCAAATAAGTATCCATTGAAGATTGTAGTAGTCCAGAAATATTATCGGCTGTACTTGAGTCGTCGTTAAGTTCATCATCTGTAATTATAATGGTACTAAGGTCTTGTTGTTCTATGATATTTTTATGCATAAAAATGATGCCTAAATTGATAATTTTATCAGATACAAGAATGGGAAAGTTTTGTGTTTGATATCCTTTTAAGGTAACGCTTAAAATATGTTTCCCTTCAGGGATGTGGTTTAATTTAAAAACACCATAAACATCTGTTGTGTTTTTAATTTTCGTATTTTTTATAGTAATAAAAACTTCTTGTAAGGGTTTTTCTGAATCGCTGTCAACTACTTTTCCTGTTACATTATTTTGAGCATTTAAAATAGATGAAAACGAAAGTATTGACAACAATATTATTGTAATCTTTTTCATAGATGCTTGTTTAATTATATTAATTAATCGCGCTAATTTTTATTTAAAGATACATTTTTTTAAGATAAAATAAATTTTTATATTATTGTTATTCAGCTTGTTACTTTTTTTGGCTAAAAAAATCCTGAAAAAATAAAATTTAATTCAGGATTCGTTTACAGATGAGCAATTGTAATAGTTGGTATTATATTTTAATTATTTTATTTTTCTTAAATAACCAATAAGCAAATAACCAGATAAAAAAAGTAAAAGCAATGGCAAAAAATAAACTACCTAATTTATTGCCAAAAAATGGTTGGAAAATAACATCATATAAATATGCATATAAATTGGTGTTTTTAAATACTATAACGTTAGCAAATATTTTTATAAAAAGGATTGATAAAATATAACTGATTAAAGGATTTATACCAAAAACGTTGAGTGTAAAAGTCCAACGAGTAACTTTTTTATAATCAATAATATAAATTAATAGCACCCATATAAACAATAAAATACTTGAGGTGTATAAAACATAGGAACCAGTCCAGAGTGATTTATTAATTGGATAAAAAATGTTCCATACAATAGCTAAAACTAGCATTACTGTTGCAATTAATAAAAGTTGTTTAATTTTTTGTAAAGAATTTTTCTTGTTAGATAAAGCAAATGATGTTATAAAATATCCGAGTAAAATTTGTGAAATACTTGATAATGTACCTAATAAACCCTCAGGGTCAAAAGGAATTCTATAACCCTTATAAAGGTGGGATTCTCCAAAGATTACAATGTCTAAGTACCTACCAATGTTACCCTCTAAAGTTAAATAATTATCTGTATCACCACAAAGGAACAGTATTCCCCAATGCGCTAACATTAATGAGATACTGGCAATTAAAATTGTGTTAGTTTGCTTTAAAAAGAAGATTAATAGTCCTGCAAAAAAGAAAGCCAAAGCTATTCTTTGTAGCACACCAAAAAATCTTAATTCTGTAAAAGAAGTGTTGTAAAAAGGAAACCAATTAAGTAGTAAGCCAATTAAAAATATTAAAAAAGCTCTTTTAGTTATTTTTTTAACAACTGTTGCAGCGGGTAGCTTAAACATCTTTTTAAAAGATATAAATAACGACATTCCGATAACAAAAAGGAAGGAAGGAAAAACAAGATCAGCAGGAGTACATCCATTCCATTTAGCGTGTAATAAAGGTTGGTAAACATGACTCCATGATCCTGGAGTGTTTACAATTATCATAAAAAAGATAGTTAAACCTCTTAAAATATCTATTGATAGTAATCTACTTTTCACGTATCTAGTTTTTTTAAAAGTAAATAACCTGCTTGATTTTTAAAAAGAAAAATTAAGAAACTTTTTTCGTAGAAATAGTATTTCTTTTGGAGGATTGTCATCAGTCTCTTTTTTTATAGTATTTTTAAGCAAAAATTTTTAAAAATGATTAAAAGAATAGTTTGTATCGTTTTAGTATTTATAGTGTCGTTTTCTTATGCACAACAAACCAATAAAAGCTATAAAATAAGAACTATTGGATTTTATAATCTTGAAAACCTTTTTGATACAGTTAATGATGTTGAAAAAAATGATGAAGCGAGTCCGATAATGCATATTCAGCATGGTCGAGAAGAAATTTATAAAGATAAGATAGATAAATTAAGTAAGGTTATATTACAATTAGGTGCAGAAAAAACAAATACAAGTCCTGCTATTCTGGGGGTTGCTGAGGTAGAAAACAAAAAAGTATTAGAAGATTTAGTGAGTTCAGATAAATTAAAATCAAAAGAATATAAAATTATTCATTTTGATTCTCCTGACAAACGAGGTATTGATGTTGCACTTTTGTATCAAGAAAAATATTTTAAACCGATTCACTTTGAGGCTTTTAATCCGAATGTGTATAAAGAAAATAAAAAAGTGTATACCAGAGATATATTGTGGGTTTCTGGTTATTTAGATGATGAATTAATTCATGTAATCGTAAATCATTGGCCATCGCGTAGAGGAGGAGAAAAAAAGAGTAGGCCATTGCGTGAAAAAGCCGCTTATAAAGTAACTCAAATTTTAGAGAGAATTAAAGAGAATGATCCGAAACCAAAAGTATTTATTATTGGCGATTTTAATGACGACCCTATAAATTCTAGTTTAAAAACGGTTTTAAAAACGAAGGCAAAAAAGAAAGATGTTATAGAGGGGAGTCTTTATAATCCTTACGAAAATATGTTTCGACGCGGATTTAATACGTTAATGTATCGAGACAAAATTAATTTATTTGATCAAATAATTATTAGTGCTCCACTTTTAGATAAGGGAGAAAAAGATTTTTCATCTTTTAAAATGTTTAAGTCAGCAATTTTTAATAAACAATTTTTAACTGAAAAAAAAGGACGCTATAAAGGGTATCCATTCAGAAGTTTTTCAAGCGGAAAATACACTGGCGGTTATAGCGATCATTACCCAGTTTATATGTATGTAATTAAAGAGAAATAACTTTAATTTTTACATAAATCGTTTAGGTAGTTATTCATTCGCATTTGAAATAAAGTACCTTTAAGTAAGTCATCTATCTGACTTAGTTCTATTATTGATACCGCCATGCTTACTTTATTTGAGGGTGTTTGTAATAAGATAGATTTGCAATTGTCACCTTTTACACAAGTGGCACAGTTTTTTTGGTTTTTAGAATCTAGTACCTTCTCTAAAAAAATTTCAATCTCATGTACGGTTAAATGAAAACCCGTGTCGCGAAATATTAACTGAATTAAATTAGCACTTTTGTTTTTCCAATGAAATGCAATTCCTATTTCATTGTCGTATATTTTTATAATTTCTTCCATAAATAATTTTTTACGGAAACAAATATATAATTTATTTAGATTAATTCTAAATAAATTATTTTAAATCTTTTAGCACTAATTGAATTGAGGTGTTTCCTTGCCAAGTATTTTCATCTAAGGCATATACAATATCAAATTCATTTTGAATTGACGACATTTTATTACCTAAGTTAAAACCAATAGCATTATAAGTTCTTTTGTCTGAGCCGTAAATAATATTTAATTTCAAATGTGTTTTATCAGCTCCAACAGGTTTTCCGTAACCATTATCTCTAACCGATGAGGTGATAAAGGTTGGTTTTAGGTTTTGTGGGCCAAAAGGCGCCATTTGTTGTAGTATTCTATAAAATTTAGGAGATATATCTTCTAAATCTAATTCGGTATCGATACTAATTTCTGGGGTTAATAAGTTTTTATCGATGGTTGTTGCTACAACGTCTTCAAATTTTTGTTTAAAATTTTCGTATTGTTCTGGTAATAGTGTTAAACCAGCAGCATATTTATGGCCGCCAAATTGCTCAATAAACTCACTACATTGCTCTAAAGCATTATACACATCAAATCCTTTTACAGAGCGTGCTGAGGCGGCTAATTTATCGCCACTTTTGGTGAAAACTAAAGTTGGACGATAATAGGTTTCTATTAAACGAGAAGCTACAATTCCGATAACCCCTTTATGCCAGTTTTCGTTATAAACAACTGAGGTAAATTTTTTAGTTTCATCATTGTTTTCAATTTGAAGTAAGGCTTCTTGTGTGATTTTTTTGTCGAGTTCTTTTCTATCAGAATTATATTTTTCTATCGATGCAGCAAAATCAACCGCAGTTTCAAAGTCCATTTCAGTTAAGAGTTCAACTGCATGGTTACCATGTTTCATTCTACCAGCGGCATTAATCCGCGGAGCGATAATAAAAACAACATCAGTAATGGTTAATTCTTTTTTATCTAATTGATGAATAATTGCTTTAATTCCGTTTCTGGGTTGCGAATTAATTACTTGCAATCCCCAATAAGCTAACGTTCTATTTTCGCCAGTCATCGGCACAATATCAGCAGCAATTGCAGTGGCTACCAAATCTAAATAACCAACTAAATCATCAATTGTTTGATTTCTTTTGGATGCCAATGCTTGTATCAATTTAAAACCAACACCGCAACCACATAATTCATCATACGGATAACGGCAATCTATTTGCTTCGGATTTAAAACTGCAATTGCATCTGGAATTTCTTTTCCTGGTTTATGGTGATCGCAAATAATAAAATCGATGTTTTTTTGTGATGCGTAAGCAACCTTATCGATAGCTTTTATACCGCAATCTAAAGCGATAATTAATGAGAAATCGTTATCGTGCGCAAAATCAATTCCCATATAAGAAACTCCGTAGCCTTCGGCGTATCTATCGGGAATATAAGTGGTAATATTCGGGTAAATTGTTTTTAAATAAGACGACATTAACGAAACGGCTGTGGTTCCGTCAACATCATAATCACCAAAAACTAAAATATTTTCGTTGTTAGCAATTGCTTTTTCAATTCGCTGAACAGCAATAGCCATATCTTTCATTAAAAAAGGATCGTGTAAATCGTTTAATGAAGGACGAAAAAACTGTTTTGCTTTATCAAAAGTATCAATATTACGTTGCACTAAAATTTTAGCTAAGGTTTTATTGATGGATAATTCTTTAGCTAGTTGAGTTACTTTTTTAGAATCGGGTTCCTGCTTTAAAGTCCAGCGCATATTTTTATTTTAAAACGAAAGGGTTAGGTAAGTTAACCTTCAGCTGTTTATTGTGTGTGATTCTGAAATAAATTTAGAATGACGTAAAAATCATCAATTTATGTGAATGTTTATTGATTATGAAAATGATTATTGATTTTTATTTCAGCAAATCGTCTAAACATTTCCATAACTCCACAATATTTATCAACCGATAATTGTACCGCTTTGTTAATTTTATCTTCGTTTAAATTGGTTCCGTAAAAATGATAATCAACAAAAACTTTATGGTAATATCTTGGGTGTTCTTTTGTTAACTCTCCTGTAATTTCAATTTTAAAATTATCAACAGAGATACGCATTTTTTCTAATAAGGGAATTACATCTACACCGGAGCATCCTGCTAAGGCAGATAACATCATGGCTTTTGGTCTTAATCCATCTCCTTTTCCTCCATTTTCCTCGCCTACATCTATAAAGGTTTTATGTCCGCTAGGATTGTCGGTTTCAAATTGCATGTTTTCTTTCCAAACTGTTGTAACTGTGTGTGATGCCATAATCTAATTTTTTTTTTGTTTCTTGCGTAAACGAATTTAATATAGTGTCGATAAAATTTATCGAACTTAAAGACAAACTTACAGTAAAAATAGTATTAATAAAATAGAATATATGCCATTAGTAACACCATTATCAGCAGAGCATGATAAAGAAACAAAAGAATTAGCAGAATTTTTTAATGAAACACTTGGGTTTTGCCCTAATTCAGTTTTAACAATGCAGCGTCGTCCTGCCATTTCAAAAGCTTTTATCAATTTAAATAAAGCAGTAATGGCGAATGAGGGAAAAGTAACATCAGCCTTAAAAAGAATGATTGCTTGGGTGTCAAGTAACGCTACTGGTTGTAGATATTGCCAAGCGCATGCTATTAGGGCAGCTGAGCGATACGGAGCAGAACAGGAGCAGTTAGATAACATTTGGGAATATAAAACACACCCTGCTTTTTCGGATGCTGAGCGTGCTGCGTTAGATTTTTCATTAGCGGCATCGATGGTGCCAAATATGGTGGATGATAAAATAAAAACTGAATTGTATAAATATTGGGATGAAGGTGAAATTGTTGAGATGTTAGGAGTGATTTCTCTCTTCGGATATTTAAATAGGTGGAACGATTCTATGGGAACCTCAATTGAAGATGGAGCTGTAGAAAGTGGAAATCAATATTTAGGGAAACATGGCTGGGAAAAAGGAAAGCATGTTTAAAATATTATAAAGAATAAAAAAGGCGATAAATTAACTTTATCGCCTTTTTTTGTATAATTATTCAATCTTTATTTTTTTAATAAATCTCTAATTTCAGTTAAAAGATCCTCTTGACTAGGTCCTTTTGGAGCTTCAGGAGCAGGTTCTTCTTTTTTCTTTAAAGCATTAACACCTTTTACAACCATAAACATTACAAATGCCACGATAATAAAATCGATAATATTAGTTAAAAACTCACCATATAAAATAGCAACTTCACCTGTTATTTTTCCAGATTCATCAGCTACCCCTTGTTTTGCGATATATTTTAAGTCTTTAAAATCAGCATTAAATAATAAACCAATTAAAGGTGAAACGATTCCGCCTGTAAATGATGTTACTACTTGTTTAAAAGCAGCACCCATAACAAAACCAACAGCTATGTCGACTAAGTTACCTTTCATTGCAAACTCTTTAAATTCTTTAAGCATTCCCATTATTTTTGTTTTTAATAGTTAATAGCGTTGAAAAATATAAAAAAATTAGCGTTTTACCAATCTTTTTACGCGTTGTGATATGGCCGTAAGTGTTTCATAAGGAATGGTTTCGCATTTATGAGCCATGTATTGTATGTGTTGTTGATGGTTAAATATAATAACTTCATCACCTTCTTTACAATCAATTTTTGTAACATCTACCATAATCATATCCATGCAAACATTTCCTATAATAGGAGCAGGTTGATTGTTGACAAATACAAAACCTTCTTTGTTTCCTAGTTTACGTGAAATACCATCTGCATGTCCAATAGGAATTGTAGCACTACGTGTTGGTTTACTAGCAACAAATGCTCTATTGTATCCGACAGTTTCACCAGGTTGAATTAGGTGTATTTGTGAAATGATTGATTTTAAATTGTGGGTGTTTTTTAACTGAGCTGTTTCTTGTTCGTTGTTTCCAAAACCGTATAAACCAATTCCAATACGCACCATGTCAAACTGAGCTTGTGGATAATTTATAACGCCAGAAGTATTTAGAATATGAATCATAGGTTTGTAACCTAAGTGCTCATAGATTTGTTTTATGATATAAGCAAAATTATTTATTTGACCGATGGTAAACTCTTGTTCGTTGGGGTCTTCACTGGCAGCTAAGTGCGAAAAGATAGAAGCAACTTTTATGTTGTTTGATTCTTTTAATTGAGCAATAAGAGCAGGTGTATCAGTATGCCAAAAACCAAGTCTGTTTAAACCAGTATTAAATTTGATATGAACTGGGTAATTCATTAAGGTTTTTTCATCGGCCAGCTGTAAAAAAGCATCAAAAATTTTAAAATTATATAAATTAGGTTCTAACCGATGCTTTATAATTTCTGCTAAATTCTGTATTTGCGGATGTAAAACTAAGATAGGTGTTTTAATACCAGCTTCACGTAAAATAACACCTTCATTTGAGTAAGCTATTGCAAAATAATCAACTTTATCTTGAAGTAATTTAGCAATTTCTAAAGATTCACTACCATAACCAAAAGCTTTTACAACAGCTAAGATTTTAGTTGAAGGATTTAATTTTTGTTTAAAATAAGCAAGGTTATGTACTACAGATTTTGCCTCAATTTCTAAAACAGTAACGTGATTATTCATCAGATAATTTTTCTTTTTCTTTATGTTGTTCTTGCATTGCTTTATAATAAGCAGCTCTACTTAAAGGTTCGTACTCTTGGGTTTCGCCCAATAAAACCAAGTCATCATTTAATGCTTTTCGATGACTATAATGTGCTAAATTACCAGTATGTGTACAAACGGCGTGTACTTTTGTAATATATTCGGCAGTGGCCATTAATGCAGGCATAGGTCCAAAGGGATTTCCTTTAAAGTCCATATCTAAACCAGCCACAATAACACGAACACCTCTGTTTGCTAAATCGTTACAAACAGCTACAATTTCATCATCAAAAAACTGTGCTTCGTCAATACCAACAACATCTACATTATTAGCTAGTAAACGAATATTTGAAGAGGCAGGTACGGGAGTTGATCTAATTCGGGTTGCATTATGTGATACGACCTCTTCATCATCATAACGAGTGTCTACCGAAGGTTTAAATATTTCTACACGCTGTTTTGCAAACTGCGCACGTTTTAGTCTACGAATTAATTCTTCGGTTTTACCCGAAAACATTGAGCCACAAATTACCTCAATCCAACCAAATTGTTCTGTATGATTTACTGTATTTTCAAGAAACATTTTGTAATTTTAAGCGCTAATTATTGATTTTTGTCTTACTTTCGAGTAAGCAACAAATTTATTAAAATTTAATAGCAAATTTTAAATTCAAACAACAACTTATGCACAAAAAACTAGCATCCGATTTAACCAGTATAGCACACAGTATTTTACAGATGAAAAATAAAGAAGATGTGTTTGTGTTGAAGCAGAAAGCACACGAGGTTTATGAAAAACTTTCGGTTTTAGCATACGTAGAAGAGTATATAAATAACACACCAAATTCTTTAAAAACAAAAGAAGAACTAATGCAAAGTGTTTTGTTGGCTGAAGAAAATAAACTTAAAGATAACAAAGTTAAAGCTGTTATTGAAAAAGTAGAAGAGGTTTTTGAACCTAAGAAAGAAGATACAGCAGTTTTTATAAAAGATGAAAAAGATAACGTAATAGTTGATGTTATAGAAACGAATATTAAAGAAGAAGTAGTTGCAGAGTTAGAAGTAAAGGAAATTATAGAGCAACCCTTTGATGAGATAGAAAGTTTATTATTTAAAGAGGATGGTACCGTTAAGGATGATGTAAAAGATGTTGGAGAAATAAAAACAGCAACTCTTGAAGATGAATTAGAAGGAACTATTTCGGTTGATGTGATGGCAGATTTATTTGAAAAAGTAGATGCCAAAAAATCATTAAACGATCATTTACAAAGCACAATTCAAATAGATTTAAATGATAGGATTGTTTTTGTAAAGCATTTGTTTGACGGTAGTCAAAGTGATTTTAATAGAGTAGTATCTCAATTAAATACATTTAAAACAGAAAAAGAAGCGAAGAAGTTTATCAGTAAAATGATAAAGCCAGATTATGATTGGTCTGAAAAAGAAGTACATGAAGCACGATTATTTGAAATAATTGAAAGAAGGTTTTCGTAGATGAAATCAGATTTAATAGTTATACATACACATTTTCATAAAAGAAGAACAGGGGTTACGCGTAGTATTGAAAATACGCTTTCAGATTTAAAAAAAATATGCGAAACCTATCTTTATGGTTACGGTATTGAAGGTGAAAAAATAGCAACTTCAGTATTAAAAAAGTTATTGTTTTCAAATAAAAAAGTCATTGTTCATTGTCATCGAAATAACGAAATTCTTAAAATTTTATGGTATCGTTTTTTAGGAGCTAAATTTAAAATTGTAGCAACAAGACATGCTGAAACAAGCCCTTCGGGCTTTACAAGATTTTTATTAAAAAAGTCAGATGCGGTTGTTACTTTAACAAAATCAATGCATAAAAATTTAGGAATAAAGAATACAAAAGTATCTCATGGAGTAAATACAACGTTGTTTGCGCCAAAAAAAGCAGTTCAGTTAAAAAATATATCTCAAAAAAATATCATCCTTTGTGCTGGTAGAGTTCGAAAAGCAAAAGGACAAAAAGATTTGGTAACAGCATTAGCTACTCAAATAAAAAACTTTATAGATTGGGCAATAGTAATTGTGGGTAAGGTTGATAAATCTGAGTTTTTAGAAGAGTTAAAACAAGTTGTGATGGATAATAACATTGAAAAACAAGTTTATTTTATTGATGAGACTACCGATATTATATCGTATTACCAGGCAGCCAAAATAGCGGTAATTCCATCATATACAGAAGGTTTTTCTTTAGTTTGTGCAGAGGCAATGGCTTGTGAAAATACAGTAATAGCAACAAAAAATGTAGGAGTGCACTCTGAATTAATTACAGAAAACGAATCGGGGTATTTGTTTGAAGCAGGAAATAAAGAAGAATTGAAAACCCTACTTGTTAAAGTGATTAAAAATGAATTACCTGAGTTAGGAGCGGTTGCAAGAACTGAGATTTTAAAAAATTGGAGCGCAAAAAAAGAAGCACAAGAATTGGTGGAACTGTATGAAAAGTTATAGGATTAGGGTATTTAAAGTTAATGTTGTTGTCGTTTTAATGCTTGCTTTAGTTAGCTGTAAATCTACGTATGATACACAAGTATTTAATGTTAAAAATACGCCGTTAAAACCAGATTATCAAATGGAGAGTTCATGGGCGGTATTGCCTTCTAAATATCCTAAAAACTTTAAAAAATTCGCTTCTAAGGAATTAGATACTTTACAGGCGGATGTTTTTTTTATTTATCCGACTTTAAATACAAGTAAAAAAGATAATCGTTGGAATGTTCCTTTAAATGATGAGGTTCAAAATGATAAAGTACTCAATTCTTCAGTATTATATCAAGCCTCTGTCTTTGCAACTTCAGGTAAGATATATGTACCTTTTTATAGGCAAGCACATTATCGATCTTTTAATAATAAATATAAAATAGGAGGAGATAAGGCATTAAATTTAGCTTACCAAGATGTAAAAAATGCTTTTGAAGTTTATTTAAAAAAATACAATAAAAACCGACCGATAATTATAACAGGGCATAGTCAGGGGGCTTTGCATGCAATTCAATTATTAAAGGATTTTTTTGATGAAAAGCCTTTGCAGAAAAGATTAATTGCAGCCTATATTCCTGGAATGAGAGTTGAAAAAGATGAATTTATATCAATAAAACCAATGATAACTCCCGATGAAAATGGAGGTTTTGTTTCATGGAACACCTTTAAAAAAGGGCATTTTCCGAAAAACAAAAATTGGTATAAAGGTGCTGTGACAAGTAATCCTATAACTTGAGATAATGAGAAAATAACAATTCTAAATCAACACAAAGGATTTTTGTACAGTAATGGTAAAATGTATAAAAAAGCATTAACAATTCAAATTACGGATGGTTTAGTTTGGGCTACAAATCCTAAATTTCCGTTACGTTTCTTTATGTCTTTTCTTAAAAATTATCATGTAGGTGATATCAATCTATTTTGGCAAGATATACGAGAAAATAGCTTATTAAGGGTTAAGAGTTGGAGGGGAAGACAAGTTTTTAACCCTAAGTAAACTATACTTTAAAAGTAAGCACGGGTTTTAAGATGTTTTTTGATAAATCTACTGATACACTTCCGTTAAAAAAACGAGACAAACCACTTCTTCCGTGTGTTGCAAGTGAAACCATATCAATGTTATTTTCGTTTGAGTAATTTAAAATTCCATCCTGTACAGTCTTGTCATTATAAACTTTTATAGAGTAATCTTTCACATTATATTTTTCAATAAAAGCTTCTATTTTGTTTTTAGACTCTGTTGTGTTTTCAAAATTATTAGGAGTATTAACTGTCAAAAAATGTATTTTACTTTTAAACTTTGAAGCGAAATCTAAAAAACCCTCAAGAGCTTTTGCTTCGTCATTTTCAAAAGTAGAAGCAAAAACAAGTTTTTTTAATTTAAAATTATCGTTATCTTTTTTAGTGATTATTACAGGTATGTCGGAGTTTCTAACTGTTTTTTCAGTATTAGATCCAATTAATATTTCTTCTAAAGCTGTTTGTCCTTTAGATCCCATGATAATTAAGTTAGCGTTGATTTTTTTAGAATAATCTCTAATTCCTTCATAGGGGTTTTGAAAACGTATAGCATGATATACGTTTTCAACTTTTGGAAAAAAGTTAGTTTTAAAATCAATAAGTTTTTCTTTAATTTTTTTAATGTATAACATGCTTTCAGGTATGCTTATGTTTGTTCCAGAAGCTACATCAGTAAAACCACTAGGTAGTTCTATCATATGAATTAAATGAATTTCGCCATCAGTTTTTAAAGCTATTTTAGAAGCAAGTTTTGATGCGTATTCAGAATGTTTTGAAAAATCGATTGGAAGTAAAATTTTTTTCATAATAAAAAGGTTTAAAGATAGATAGCTCCTTCAAGTTACAAAAAAATAATCAAAGTAGAAAGCGTAGCGGAGTTTGTGTATTAAGTAATAACTTACTATATTTGCAGCAAATTTATTAATTAGATGGATGGAAGGGGACGAGAGTCCCCTCTTTTTATACCTTAGGATGAATCAAGAGATAGTAAAAGAATTATTAGACGAAGCTTTGCAAGAAAACGAATCATTATATTTAATTGATTTGCAATTTTTAGCAAACAGTAAAATAAAAGTGATTGTAGACGGTGATTCAGGAGTGCCTTTAAATGAATGTATTCGTATTAGTAGAAAAATAGAAAACAATTTAGATAGAGAGGAAGAAGATTTCTCTTTAGAGGTAACTACTCCAGACATAGCGCATCCACTTACTGTCAAACGTCAGTATAAAAAAAATATAAATAGAATTTTAAAAGTTAAAACAGCAACTGAAGAATTCGAAGGGACGTTAACCGAAGCAACAGAAGAAAATATTACGTTGTATTGGAAAGCACGAGAACCTAAACCGATAGGTAAAGGAAAACATACGGTAGAAAAAACAATGATTTTAACGTATGAAGATATTAAAGAAGCAAAAGTGAAGATCATATTTTAATAAGAGAATGAAATGGAAAATATTGCGTTAATTGAGTCATTTTCAGAGTTTAAAGATAATAAAAGTATAGATAGGGTAACCTTAATGGCTATCTTAGAAGAAGTGTTTCGTGCAGCATTAAAGCGTAGGTTCGGATCTGACGATAACTTTGATATAATCATTAATCCTGATAAAGGAGATTTAGAAATTTGGAGAAACAGAATTGTTGTAGCAGATGGTTTTTCTGAAGATGATAATGAAGAGATTGAGCTTGCAGAAGCTAGAAGAATCGAGCCAGATTTTGAAATAGGTGAAGATGTATCAGAAGAAGTGAAGTTAATCGATTTAGGTAGACGTGCAATTTTAGCATTACGTCAAAACCTAATTTCTAAAATACATGAACACGATAGCACCAATATCTTTAAACAATTTAAAGATTTAGAAGGTGAAATTTATAGTGCAGAAGTACACCATATTCGCCATAATGCAGTAATTTTGTTAGATGATGAAGGAAATGAAATTGTTTTGCCAAAAAGCGAACAAATTCGTTCAGATTTTTTTAGAAAAGGAGATGCAGTTAGAGGGGTTATAAAATCAGTAGAATTAAGAGGTAACAAACCAGCTATTATCTTATCAAGAACTTCGCCGGCATTTTTAGTAAAGTTATTTGAGCAAGAAATTCCTGAGGTTTTCGACGGATTAATTACTATTGAAGGTGTTGCGAGAATACCAGGAGATAAAGCAAAAATCGCCGTTGATTCTTATGATGACAGAATTGATCCAGTAGGAGCTTGTGTAGGGGTAAAAGGATCTCGTATTCACGGTATTGTTCGTGAATTAGGAAACGAAAATATTGATGTAATCAATTATACCAAAAATGAGTCGTTATTTGTAGCAAGAGCATTAAGCCCTGCAAAAGTAACTTCAGTTGATATTAAGCCTTACGAAGAAGAAAAAAATGGTAAAAAAGGACGTGTAAGCGTTTTATTAAAACCAGAAGAAGTATCAAAAGCAATTGGTCGTTCAGGAGTTAATATTCGTTTAGCTAGTGAATTAACTGGTTACGAAATAGATGTACAACGTGAAGGTTTAGAGGAAGAAGATGTTGAGTTAACAGAGTTTTCTGATGAAATTGAAGCGTGGGTAATTGAAGAATTCAAAAAAATAGGTTTAGATACAGCAAAAAGTGTACTTGAAAAAGACGTTTCTATGTTAGTACAAAGAACCGATTTAGAAGAAGAAACAATTTTAGATGTTCAACGAGTTTTAAGAGAAGAATTCGAAGAATAAACAACATAAAGGAAGTCAGTCTCCTGCAAAATTGATGAGAATCAATACGAAATCTGACAATAAAAGAAAAAGAACATAACTATACTAACCTATAAAGTGTGTTCTTTGAATATAAAGTATAAAATAATTTATGGCTGAAGGCAACAAATTAAGACTCAATAAAGTATTAAGAGAATTAAACATTTCTTTAGATAGAGCTGTAGAACACTTAGCTAAAAGTGGTCATGAAATAGAAGCTCGTCCTACTACTAAAATTTCTGATAAAGAATATCAAATATTATTTGATGGTTTTCAAACAGATAAATCTAAGAAGGTAGCCTCTAAAGAAGTAAGCGAAGAAAAACGTAAAGAAAAAGAAGCTATTCGTATACAAGCAGAAGAAGAGCAAGAGAAGAAGAGGTTAGAAGACGAAGCTAAAAAGCAAGAAGTTTTAAAAGCCAAAGCTAAAAAATTAGAGCTAAAAACTGTAGGTAAAATTGATGTAAGTACTGGTAAAAAAGTCGAAGAAAAATCAGAACCTAAAGAAGAAGCACCTAAAAAGGAAGTAGCAGCACTTAAAGAAGAAAAGCCTGTTGAGGAGCCTAAAAAAGAAACACCAAAGCCAATAGAAAAGGTAGTGGAAACTAAAAAAGAACCTGCAAAGGTTGAAAGACGAAAGCCTGTAAAAGCTAAGTTTAAAATAGTGAAAGAAGCACCTAAAAAAGTTGAAGAAAAACCAATAGTAAAGGCTACGGAAACTAAAAAAGAGGAAGTAAAAGAAGAAAAAGCACCCGAAGTTACTCCAGAAACTGCTGAGAAAATTAAAACGCAGTATAAAAAATTAGACGGTCCTAAAATTACAGGTCAAAAAATTGATTTAAAACAATTTGAAAGACCTAAGAAGAAAAAACCTGATGCTAAGTCTGACGGGGATAAAAAGAAACGTAAAAGAATTAGCAAACCTGGTACACCTAATAAAACAGGAGGAACAGCAAGACCTAATCAAAATCGTGGAGGTAACAGAGGTGGTAATAACCGTCCAGGGTTTAGAGGTAGAGGTGCTCAAAGACCAGCCGTTAAAAAAGAAGAACCAACAGAAGCAGAAGTACAAAAGCAAGTACGTGAAACTTTAGAAAGACTTCAAGGTAAATCTAAAAAAGGAAAAGGAGCAAAATACCGTAGAAATAAAAGAGATGCTCACAGAGAACAAACTGAAGCAGAACAGGAAGCACAAGCATTAGATAACAAAATCTTAAAAGTAACAGAATTTGTTACCGTAAGTGAAGTTGCTACAATGATGGATGTACCTGTAACTAACATTATTTCTTCATGTATGATGTTAGGAATGATGGTAACGATGAATCAGCGTTTAGATGCAGAAACATTAGTTATTGTTGCAGAAGAGTTTAATTATAAAGTAGAATTTGTTGGTGCTGAGGTAGAAGAATCTATCGAAGAAGTAGAAGACAAACCAGAAGACTTAATAACACGTGCACCAATTATTACAGTAATGGGTCACGTAGATCATGGTAAAACATCGTTATTAGATTACATCCGTAAGGCAAATGTAATTGATGGAGAATCAGGAGGAATTACGCAGCACATTGGTGCGTATGCAGTTCCTGTTGGCGATCAAAAAATCGCATTTTTAGATACGCCAGGTCACGAGGCCTTTACAGCAATGCGTGCTCGTGGAGCTCAAGTAACCGATTTAGTAATTATTGTGGTTGCTGCCGATGATGATGTAATGCCTCAAACAAAAGAAGCGATATCACACGCACAAGCTGCTGGTGTACCAATCATATTTGCAATTAATAAGATTGATAAGCCAAACGCTAACCCAGATAATGTGAAAACACAATTATCTTCAATGAATCTATTAATTGAAGAATGGGGAGGTAACATACAATCGCAAGATATTTCAGCAAAAACAGGTCAGGGAATTCCTGAATTATTAGAAAAAGTTTTACTAGAAGCTGAAATTTTAGAATTAAAAGCAAACCCAGATAAAAATGCAACAGGAGCAGTTGTCGAAGCATTATTAGATAAGGGTAGAGGATATGTGTCAACAATTTTAGTACAAGCAGGTACGTTAAAAATTGGAGATTATATTTTAGCAGGTAAACATAGTGGTAAAGTAAGAGCTATGTTTGATGATAAAGGAAAGAAAGTTTTAGAAGCAGGCCCTTCTACACCAGTATCAATATTAGGTTTAGACGGTGCGCCACAAGCTGGTGATAAGTTTAATGTATTTGAAGATGAGCGTGAAGCGAAGCAAATTGCAGCAAAACGTTCTCAATTACAACGTGAACAATCTGTAAGAACTCAAAAAACACTAACATTAGCAGAAATTGGTCGTCGTATTGCATTAGGAGATTTCAAAGAATTAAACATTATCTTAAAAGGAGATGTAGATGGTTCAGTAGAAGCCTTAACAGATTCATTCCAAAAATTATCTACTGAAGAAATTCAAGTAAATATTTTACATAAAGGAGTTGGAGCAATTACCGAATCGGATGTGTTATTAGCAACCGCTTCAGATGCCATTATTGTTGGATTTAATGTGCGTCCTCAAGGAAATGCACGTGTAGTTGCAGATAGAGAAGAAGTTGATATTAGAACTTATTCTATTATTTATGATGCAATTAACGACTTAAAAGATGCAATGGAAGGAATGTTATCTCCTGAGATGAAAGAAGAAGTTCTTGGTAATGTTGAAATTAGAGAAGTTTATAAAATCTCTAAAGTTGGTAACATTGCAGGTTGTATGGTAATGACAGGTAAGATTACTCGTGATGCTAAAATACGTATTATTAGAGACGGAATTGTAGTACACGATGGTTCATTAACTTCATTAAAACGTTTTAAAGACGATGTTAAAGAAGTAACTAAAGGATATGATTGTGGACTTCAAATTAAAGGATATAATGATATTATAGAAGGTGATACAATTGAAGCTTATACTGAAGTAGCAGTTAAGAAAAAATTAAAGTAAAATTACTTTAGATAAATAAAATTTAAAAAGACGCTTTATATAAAGCGTCTTTTTGTTTTTAATAGTTTTTTAAGATTTGTTTAAATGTTTCTATAGGCTGTGCGCCAGTTACAGCATTTTTTTTATTAAAAATAAAAGTAGGTACTGAGTTTACTCCCATACTTTTCCAATATGATTGTTTGTTTCTTACTTTATAACGGTTTTCTTTATCATTTAAATAAGTAAAAGCTTTTTCTGTATTTACACCTATTTCTATAAGGATCTCTTTTAAAATTTCTCTTTCTGACACGTTTTTTCGATGACTAAAATAGGCCTTAGTAAGTGCCATTTTCAATTCAGTTTGTTTTCCTTTTTCATTAGCATAATCTAATAATACATGAGCATCAAAAGTGTTTACAATACGCATTGTATCAAAATAATCGAATTTAAAACCAACTTCTCTTCCAGAGATAGTCATTTTTTTTTGTGATAACTTTTGCTTTTCGAGTGTTACACCATACTTTTCAGTAATATGTTCTGTTAAATCTTGCCCTTCGATTGGCATATTAGGATTCAATTCAAAAGGATGCCATTCAATTTCTATTTGATCTTTTAAGTCTAAATCAGAGATGGCTTCTTCTAATCGTTTGTAACCAATAGTACACCATGGACATACGACATCAGATATGATATCTATTTTTAATTTTTCTTTCATAATTTATAAAAAACCTTCCATGCTAAGAGGAGGGTTTGTAGTTTAATATTTATCAATTACTTTGACCAAGCAAATTTTTGAAAAGCAGCATCTACTGGGGTATTAGCAATATGATTTACATAATTACTTATTGTTTTTTGAGATAAACCTAAGATAATTTCTAATACCTGAGCCTCTGTATAACCATTTGTGTAAAATGCTTCCAAATCATTTTGAGTAACATTTCCACGGTTTCTTACTATAGATAAAGTTAAGGTACGCAAAGCTTCTAATTTAGGGTTTTCTAAACGAGTTTTATTACGTAATGCTTCGGTAATTGTATCATCAACTTTCATCATTTTTGCAATTCCTGTATGTGCAGGTACACAGTAATGGCAAGCATGTTCTACATTAATTGTTTGCCAAACTACCGTCAATTCTTCTTCATTGAAAGAGGTTTCAGTAAATAGTTGATGTAATGTTTGGTAGGCTTCTAAAATTTTTGGTGCACCAGCTAATACTCCATGTAAACTAGGAATCATTCCATAGGCTTTTTGTGAGTTTTCTAATAGAGATTTACTAGCTTCTGGAGCTGTTTTTAAATTGTGAATTTTTAAAGTTGTCATAATATTTGTTTTTATAATTAAAATAACTAAACAATTGTTTAGTTATAGTGTAAAAAAAATGCTTACAAGTTTATGAAAGTCATTTCTATATAATCGTTAATTTCTTGTTGGTTGTTTACTCTAGCAGCAGCAGCTAAGCCATGCTTTGCTAATAATAAGTAGTTTGCTTGTTTTAAAATAGTTTCTTCATTTTTAGTATCATTAGTTCTTAATTTATCAATAATAACAGATTTTAAGTTGTTCATAAAAGTGGTCACTTCATCTTTTATAATTTTGTCTTCACTTTCACAAAATTCATTGTACGTGTTAGTTATTAAGCAGCCTTTATGATTTCCTTCCTTATAATGTACGTTAACAGAATCGATAAAAAATTGCTTAATATCATCGATACCATTAGTTGATTTTTCAAATTTTTTAAAAATAACACTTACTTTTTGTTTGTAACACTTTAGGCTTTCTAAAAATAATCCGTGTTTATTACCAAAGCTAGCATAGATAGAAAACTTGTTAATTCCCATTTCTTTTTCAAGCATTTGCATTGAAGTGGCTTCATAGCCATTTCGCCAAAAAAGATTCATTGCTTTTTCAACTACTTCCTCTTCATTATATTTCTTTTTACGTGCCATTGTATTTTATTACACTACAAATCTAAACAATCGGTTAGTAATAAAAAAATATTTTTAGCCTTTATTAAAAAAAACACTTTATTCTTCAAAACTGTAGCACATTATTTACAATATAATTTGTTACAAAAACAAAGTAAAAAACAACCTATAAAAGGTTGTTTTTTATTTTATATAAAGAAATAAGTTTACGGTTTAATTACTTCTTTTGTATTGTTTAATAAAATTGGTTTTCCGAAGCCTAAATCATTTAAACGATCTAATTGTGTTTCGGCATCACCAACAAATAACCAAATCATTTTATTAGGATTTATGTATTTTTTGGCTAATCCTTGTACTTGTTCAATAGTCATTTCATTTACAATTTTTTCTCTGTCTTTAACATAGTCAGCATTTAAGTTGTAAGTACTAATGTTTTCTAACATATTTAGTTTTGCACCCATGGTTTCAAAACGACGCGCATTACTTTTAATTAAAAATCCTTTAGTAGTGGCTAAATCTTTTTTAGAGTAATTAGTAGGATAATTAGTAATGATGTCTTTTATTAATTGTGCAGATTCTAAGGTAACATTAGTTCTAACTCTACTAGAAATTGTAAAGGCACCAGCTGCTTTTGATCCTGAAAAACGAGAACCAATACCATAAGTATATCCTTTACTTTCTCTTAATTCTTGCGTTAATTGAGAAGCAAATCCGCCGCCGCCAAGAATATAATTCATAACCGTTGCTGGATAATAATCAGTGTCAGTTACTGCTAAGGCAGGGGCTCCAAAATTAATTACCGATTGCTTTGCTTTTGGTATATCGTAAAAATAAATTGTTGACTTATTTGGTACCTCAGGTGTTTTAAATACAGGAATTGTTATTTCTTTCGAAATCCATTTTGTAGCTAAATTATTTAAAGAAGCCAGAGCTTTTGTTTGATCAATATCACCAACAATATGCATTTTTGTAACCGAAGGAGAAAGGTAATTTGTGTAGTATGATTTTAAATCATCGAGTGTTATTTTTTTAACGGAGGCAATAGTTCCTAAAATGTTTTTAGATCTAATATTATCTTTTCCGTAAATTAAATCATTATATACATTTCTAGCCACAGTAGTTGGACTAGCTTCTTGCTGGCGTAAATTACCAATTACCGATTTTTTAATTAACTCAAACTCGTTTGCATCCCAACGAGGTTCTAATAACATTTCTTCAACTAAAGTTATTGTTTGGGCGTAATTTTTAGCTAAAGTAGTACCACTTATTGTAATGTTTTCTTTAGAGGAATAAATTTTAACCGATGCACCTAATTCTTGAATAGCTTCTTCTAATTGCGCAACTGTTTTATTTTTAGTACCTCGGTTCATTAAACGAGCAGTAAGGTTTGCAACACCTAACTTATCCATTTTTTCTAATAACTGACCACCATCAACAACTAAATTGAAACGAACTAAAGGTACTTCGCTGTTTTCAATTCCATATACTTTAATTCCGTTTGTTAATTTATCATTCCAAACATTAGGAACACTTAAAGTAGGAGTCTTACCATAGTTAGGTTCAATATTTCTTGTTATTTTAGAGGGAGTTTTTTCATATTGTGCAGCAATTTTTGGGTCGAATTTTTCTTCAGCACCAATAATAATTTTTTCTTCCTTTATAATTGCTTCTTCAGAATTTGTTAAAGCAAGATTTTTCATCCCTTTAGGTACAAAGCTAGTAGCAATAAAGTTTTTATCTTTAATATAGGTGTTGTAAACACGCATAACATCTTCTTTAGTAACATTTAAAGTTAAATCAATTTCTTTGTTGATAAAACCAGGATTACCTGCATAAGTATTATAAGAAGCTAAATTTGTACCTTTTCCTAATACGCTTGATAAACTGTTGTAAAAATTAGTTTCTAAACCTGCTTTAATTCTGTTTAAATCTTTATCAGAAATTCCTGTCGCTTCAAAGTTTTGAAAAGCAGTTGTTACTCCTTCATTAATTTTGTTTAAATCAACATTATTAAATCCTCGGATACCTAATTGTACTTGCCCTGCTAGTTCAGACGACCAGTTCCACATACTAGTATTAGCGGTTAGTTTTAAATCATCAACTAAAACTTTATTTAAGGGAGCTTTTTTTCCTTGTGATAAATACTCCGTTAAAATATCTAAAGCATACGAGTCTTTATGATATAATTCAACAGTAGGCCAAGCAAAGGTTAGCATTGGTAAACGTGCAAAATTATCTTCAAAATATATTTTTTTTGATGTTTTAACCTCTCCTGGTTTTTTAGTTAAAGGCATAATTTCTTCACCTCTAGGAATTTCATCAAAATATTTGTGAACCCATTCTTTTGCTTTTTTGGTATCAAAATCACCAGATAAAACTAAAGTTGCATTGTTAGGAACATACCATTTTTTAAAAAATGTTTTTACATCGTTTAAGGTGGCGTTTTGTAAATCTTCTAAAGAACCAATTACTTGCCAATTATACGGATGATCTTTCGGATATAAATTACGATCGATAATCTGTTGGTTAAATCCATACGGGCGATTGTCAACACTTTGTCTTTTTTCGTTTTTAACAACTTGTTTTTCTTTGGCTAAAACAGGTTCTGTTACCGTATTTATAAACCACCCTAATTTATCAGCTTCTGCCCAAATCATTTTTTCTAAAGCATCGTTTGGTACAGTTTGTAGGTAATTAGTTCTATCTCTTGATGTTGACCCATTAGCACCCGAACCACCTATTCGTGCGCTCATTTTATCCAATCCACCTTTTCCAAGATTTTCAGATTCTAAAAACAATAAATGTTCAAATAAATGAGCAAAACCAGTTCTTCCTTCAATTTCTCTGGCAGAACCTACATGTACCATTAACTCTACCGCAACTACAGGGTCCGATTTATCAGTGTGTAAAAGAACTTGAAGCCCGTTTTCTAATTCAAATTTTTCAAAAGGAACATTTAAGGGTGTTTCTTTCTCTTTCTTTTCTTCTTTTTGATTTTTATTACAGGCTATAAATAATATTACAACTGTAAATAGTATTAATTTTTTCACCATTATTTTGGTTGTTTATATGAATTGTTTTTTGATGTTGATAAAGATACATAATATTGATTTTTAAGGTTGCTAAATAAATACAAGAATTTTAGGTAAAGAAAAACCCCATCAATAATTTGATGGGGTTTTAAAAAGAATGTTATCTATTTTTATCCTAAGAAAGGATATTTATAATCAGTTGGTGTTACAAAAGTTTCTTTAATTAAACGAGCAGATGTCCAACGTAATAAGTTTTGAGGAGAACCAGCTTTATCATTTGTTCCAGAAGCTCTTGCTCCTCCAAATGGTTGTTGTCCTACAACTGCACCTGTTGGTTTGTCGTTAATATAAAAGTTACCAGCAGCGTTTTCTAAAGCTTTAGAAGCTTTTTCAACAATGTATCTATCAGTTGAGAAAATAGCACCAGTTAATGCATACTCAGTAGATTCATCTACTAATTTTAATGAAGCTTCCCATTCAGCATCTTCATAAACGTAAATAGTCATAACAGGTCCAAATAATTCGGTTGTCATGGTTGCAAAAGTTGGTGATTTTGCTACGATTACAGTTGGCTCAATAAAGTATCCTTTTGATTTATCATAACCACCACCAATAATTATATCGGCATTATCATCTGCTTTAGCAGCATCAATATAACTTGCAATTTTATCGAAAGAACCTTCGTGAATAACTGCATTTATAAAGTTTGATGGATTTTCTGGAGATCCCATTTTTAATTCGCTAGCTTGAGCAATAAGGTGTCCTTTAACATCTTCCCAAATAGAAGCAGGTATGTAAGCTCTTGAAGCTGCAGAACATTTTTGTCCTTGAAACTCAAAAGCACCTCTTGTAATTCCGGTAGCTACTTGTAAAGGGTTTGCTGAGTTGTGTGCCCAGATAAAATCTTTACCACCTGTTTCTCCAACAATTCTTGGGTATGTTTTGTAAGTGTGAATATTTTCCCCAATTTGTTTCCATAAGTTTTTGAAAACGTGAGTAGATCCTGTAAAGTGTAATCCAGAAAAATCTGGAGAAGCTAATACAGTATCAGTAATCATTACAGGATCACCATAAACAACGTTAATTACGCCATCTGGTAAACCAGCTTCTTTAAATAAATCTACAATTACTTGTGCAGAATATGCTTGATGATCAGAAGGTTTCCAAACAACAACATTACCCATTAAAGCAGCAGCAGCAGGTAAGTTTGCAGCAATAGATGTAAAGTTAAAAGGAGTAATTGCATATACAAAACCTTCTAATGGTCTGTATTCTACTCTGTTCCATATTCCAGGTGCAGAATCAGGTTGTTCTTTAAATATGTCAATCATGAATTCTACGTTAAAACGGAAGAAGTCAATCATTTCACAAGCAGCATCAATTTCTGCTTGGTGTACGTTTTTAGATTGCGCAATCATTGTTGCAGCATTCATTTTTGCTCTATAAGGACCAGCTAATAATTCAGCAGCCTTTAAAAATATAGAAGCTCTTTCCATCCAGCTTGTACTAGACCATTCTTGTCTTGCAGCTAAAGCAGTTGAAATTGCTGTATCTACATGCGATTTATCTGCTGTGTGGTATTGACCAACAACGTGTTGGTGATCGTGTGGAGGCGTAATATTTTTGGTGTTTCCAGTTCTTATTTCTTCACCATTAATGTGCATTGGCACATCAATATTACTATTAAACATTGATTTGTATGTTGCTAATAATTCTTCTCTTTCTGGAGATCCAGGAGCATACCCTTTTACAGGTTCGTTTACTGCTTTAGGAACATTAAAAAATCCTCTTGTCATTTTAGTATGTTGTTTGTGTTAAAAAATATTTTTTAATAAAAATTGAAAAACAAAATCTAATGCTATTAATTTGCAAAGATTATGTGGCTCGTTTTGTCAAACAAATTTTAATTGCTTGATAGTACAAAGTTACCATTTATTTTAGTAATTACTAAGTTGTTTTTACGTCTCATTTATCAAAAAATAATACAATATGTGCACGGTAACTTATTTACCTTTAGGAGATCATAATTTTATATTAACTTCAAATAGAGATGAAGACCCGAAAAGGAAAACAATAGCGCCTAAAGAATATGTTGAAGAGGGTGTTAAATTAACGTATCCGAAAGATGAATTAGCGGGTGGAACTTGGATTGGTTTGTCTGAAAAAAAACGATTAATTTGTTTGTTAAATGGTGGTTTTAAAAAACATAAACGGGCCGAAAGTTACCGAATGAGTAGAGGGGTAATTGTAAAAGAATTTTTAAAAGTAACCGATGTAATAAAAGTAATAGAGCAGTTTAATTTTGAAGGAATTGAGCCTTTTACGATTGCTTTAATTGATTGGAATAACGGTTTAAATGCTTATGAGTTGGTGTGGGATGGAGCGCAAAAACACTTCGAAAAATTAGCAAATGAACCTAAAATTTGGTCGTCATCTACGCTGTATACACAAAAAATGAAGCAATTACGACGTGATTGGTTTAATGAGTGGTTACAAGAAAATGAAAAGTTTTCTCAAAAAGATATTTTTGATTTTCATACAGACGCAACAAAAGGAACTGTTGATATTTCTTTGAAAATGAGAAGATTGAAAGTAGAAACTGTAAGTGTTACCACTGTTTTAAAACAAGGAAATAAAACAGGTATGAAATATCAATCATTTGTATAGTTACATCTTTCATTTATGGCTACAAATAGGGAGGTAACGAACAAAAGATTTTTGTTATTTTTGCCCAAAAAAAGCTATGTGTAAAAAACGACTGTTATTTTTATCAGTAATTTCTCTCTTTTTATTTACAAGTTGTTTTGAGTTTATTGAAGAAATATCTTTTAATAAAGATGGCTCAGGGTCGGCAATGTTAACCATAAACTTAAGTAAAAGTAAAACTAAAATAGCATCGATAATGTTACTAGATAGTGTTAACGGTTATAAAGTGCCATCAAAAAAAACGATAAAAAAAGAGCTGGATAAAATTGTTCAAAAAATTAAAGTAACTAAAGGGATTCATCATGTAAAAAGCACTTTAAATTTTAATGAGTATATAGTTACAGTATCGTGTGATTTTGATAATGTTGAGGCACTTAATACAGTTTTATCGGCATTTAGCTCTAAAAGAGATGCTTTGGCGATGCAAAAACACAAGCATTTTAAGTACGATAAAACAACACAAACATTTGTGCGTAGTCATCATTTTAATATTGGAAAAGCATTTCAGAGTACAAAAATGAAAGATCATAAAGTTTTTGAAACAGCCACATATACAGGTGTTTATCAATTTGAATCTACAGTGAAATCATGTATGAATCAACAAGCAAAAATTTCAAAAAATAAAAAGGCAGTAATGTTATGTGTTAGTGCTCAGGATATTATATCAAACAAACAAACCATAAAAAATAAAATACAACTTAACAATTAAAATTAACCATGAAAAAGATTATTGCTATCCTATTATTTGTAAACACTATTGTTGTTTTACAAGCCCAAAAATTAGAAAATAAAATACCAAATAATGCAGATGTTGTTATTATGGCAAATGCAGGTAATTTATTTGGTTTAATAAGTGTTTCTGATGTAAATGAAAATATTATTGGAAAAAAAATATTAAAAAATATTAATAGAAAAAGAGAAGATAAAATTACATCAGTAAGCAAGGCTGGTTTTAATATTAAATCGAATGGATATTACTTTTTTCAAAAAAGTGATAGTATTTCATACCATACTTTCTTAGTGGAATTAAACAACAGAACTTTGTTTGAATCTATGTTATCGGAAAGAGATGTTAAGAAAATTAGAAAAGAAGATGGCTATAGTTTTATTGAGGGTTATAACGATTTAAGAATTTGGAATGATGATATTCTTTTAATTGTTAACGGAGATAAGTCACGAAGCTACTTTAAAAAACATGACGAACGTTTTGAAAAATTAAAAGAAAAAGGAGAATCAATATATTCGGTTAGAAAGAGATTTGCACAATTATGGACAAAAAAATATGCTTTTTCAATCTTAGAAAATTCAACATCTAACGGAATTGCTACAAATTCAAGTTTTCAAAAAGGAAAGAAAAAGGGTTCAGTTGCAACGCTTTGGGTTCGTAATTACGGAATGTTAGTGTCTGACTTAATAGGTTCTTTTAGTAGGAATTTAAGTTCTTCAATGACTTATTTTATGCCTAAAGAAGGAGAAAATATTTACGGAGTAGAAGAGGTTACTGCAAATTTGTTTTTTAATGAAAATAATGCAAGTATTACTTTAGATATGGCTGTTAGTGATGATATGTCGAAATCTTTTAAGAAGATTTACAATCAAAAAATGAATAGTACTTTAATTAATAGCTTTGATCATAATAAAGCATTGGCTTTTTGGAGTATTTCGATGAATACGGAAGAATTATTAAAGCAGTATCCAACAATGATAAATAAAATGTATGGCGGTATTGTGCCAAAGTTTAAAGAAGAAATATCGGTTGTTGCAGATCTGTTTTCATTATTAGTTGATGAAGCAGCAATTGCTAAATTAGTAACAGGTGATGCATTATTTGTTTTAAATGATTTTTCAGAAAAAGAGGTTAGTTACACAAGTTATAAGTATGATGAAAACTACAAGCGTAAAGAGGTAACAAAAACTAAAAAAACAGTAGTGCCAGATTTTACGTTAATGATTGGTTCAGAAGAAAAAGAATTATTAACTAAAATATTTAAATTAGGTCAAAAACACAAAACTGTAACTGTATCTAACAATGTTTTTGAATTTATTAAAAAAAGTAAAGATATTCCTTTTAATATCTATGCAGTAATTAAAAACGATGTGTTGTATATAACAACATCAAAAGTAAGAGCTATTAATATTGAAGCTGGGAGGATAAATTATAAAGCAACTAAACATAGTAAATTAATAAAAAGAAACTCAAGTGTTATTTATACTGATGTTAATGCTTTAATTAAAAACATGCCAACTGAATGGTTTGGAAGAGATGAGAAAAAAATGGCACGTATCTCAAAAGATAATGTTAAAGATGTTAGTTTTAGAGTGTCAAAATTAAAAGGAAATAAAATTTCATCTGAATTACGATTAAATACCAAAGGAAAAGATGAAAATACGTTACAATTATTGTTTAAAATTATTAATGATATAGCAAAGTAATTAAATGCTTAAAAAAGTAGTTTTTACTGTTTTAATTATAGTTGGTGTTTTGTTTACAGTTGGGTATTTTAGATATAATCCAACCGTAAATATAGCGAATACAATACCTGCTTATGCAGATGTGGTTGTTCGTGTTAACTTACGAAAAATAGAATATAAAATATTAAAGGATGTTGTAAAACATCCTTTTTTGTATTTTTCATCTAGTAAAAAAACAACTAAAACAAACATCAGCAAGAGTAAGATATCATTATTAGATGCAATAGATATTCCTACGGATGTTTTTTGCTATACAAATCATAATAATTTAAAAAATATTTGGATTAGTAGTGTAATTAAAATTGATGATAAACAAAAATTGCTGGCTTTTTTAGAGCAAGAAAAATTCATCAAAAAACAATATTCATCGAGTGTTACTCTTTTTACGCGCAATAACTTTAGTTGTATTGTACAAAACAATGAGTTAAAGCTATTGTATAGTTTTAATAAGGAAAAGGATATAACTCATATCCTTGATTTTATTTTAAAAAAGAATAGCTATTTACTAGAAAAAAATAAAGTTATAGATTATCTGAGAAATACAGATAATCTTATAGCCATAGCCACCAAAAAAGATGGTTTTATTGAATTAGGTATCATTAAAAATAAGTTGTTTTTTTTAGGTGATTTAAATAATGATACAGACTTTTTTTTACCATATAAAGCTCAGTATAATATTGAATCTTTAGCGTATATTTCAGCAAAAATAAATAAAGAATTACTTTTTGGTTTTGTTAAAAATGAACAAAAAAACAAGATTAAAAAATTAACAACGCTATCGTTAGACTCGATAAAAAAACATTGGAACGGAGAGGTTGATGCAATAATAACATCTTTTATCAATCAAAAAGATACCATAGTAACGTACGAGTATGATGATGATTTTAATAAAGTAGCTAAAACAACCATTCAAGCAACAATAAAACCAGATCTTAAAGTTAAGTTGGGTGGTAGTAATCTTTTTAATTATTTGCTCACTAAACAGGCAATTAAAAAGGTGACTAACGATAGTTTATTGGTGATAAATCCTCTTTTTAAAACTTATGTAAAAAATAGACCGAACGAATTGGTGTTGTATTCTAATAGAGAAAAATCAACTCGCTTTATGATTGATAAGCATCATAAATTTTCTTTTTCTTTTGATACTGAAAACTATCTTAAAGCAAGTGAAATTACATCTGTTAGATTTAATAAATATTTGCAATCTGTTAAGAAGATGGAGGCTTTTGTAACGAATAAAAATAAAATAGCAATTTCTATTTATTTTAAAAATTCTCCGCAAATTTATTTCTATCAACTGCTAAAATAGCCTAATATAGAACGAAAGCGATAAATGAAATCGTAAACGACCCAATAATTGCTAATAAGAAAAATACAAAATTTGCCATTAAAAATTTTATAAAGGTTTTAAAGTACCCCTGCCCATAAAACTTTTTCATCGCCATAAAAAGGTAAATGGTAAAAAGGGTTAAAAAGATACCTAATAAAAATTCAGTGTCCTTTAAATAGCCAATTAAATAAAATCCAGAAAATAGCAAAAAGAATACGGTTTGGGTATGAAAAACAAAAACTAAATGCTCAACATAGGTAAACTTTCTTCTGATGTATATGATGCTTAAAAATAATGTGAAAAGCGGTAGTAAAATAAAAAGGGCTATCGAAGCATAGGACAATATTTGACGATAAAATTTTTGAGTTTCGCTATCTTTAGCGATGAAAGTATTAAAAACTTGAGTTCGGGAATATAAAAATCGATTTCCGAAAGTTTTTTGCATTTTTAAACTATCTAAGGCGGCGTCTATCGTAATGTTAGGGTTTTCTTTTTGAAATTTTATAATTCTTGAAAATTTATTTGTATCATCAAAACCAATGTTTAATAATGATTGTTTTGATTTTACTCCAACCTTTAAAGAGTCTATTTTGTCATTAACCATTTTAGCTTCGGTAGAATCTTGTACGCTAATTTCATTAACAACAACTTGTTGTATCGAATCTAAATTTACCTCAAGTGCTTTGATGCCATTTTCATCGATTTTAATATTGGGACTGTTTTTACTTACTTTTTTCCCATTTTGAAGTTCTTTAAAAGAGTCGTAGCTTTGAGTGATTCCTATGATTAAAAAGAAGATAAGAGATACGGTTAAGTAAAATCGAAAAGGATTAGAATAACGATTTCTTTTGCCTTCAATATAATCAGTCGATACTTTTCCAGGGTTAATTAATAGGGGGATTATTGTTCTCCAAAATTTGGCATCCCAAGAGAAAAACCCAGCAAAAACATCGCGAATAAAGCTACCTAATGTGATTTTTTTACCCTTGTTTTTTTGACCGCATTCAGGACAAAATTTTTCATCTTTAGTAAAAGGGTATCCGCAATTTAAGCAATTAGGTTCTTTAACAATTACAACGTTGTTTTTTTTAGCCATTAGTTTAAAGTAGGGGTGCTAGTTAATTGAAATGTTGGAATAGTTACTAAAAACTCTTCAGAGGTTTCCATATTTATCATTTTGTAATTGCCTTGCATTGCGCCAGTTGTTGAAAGTAAAAAACAGTTAGATTTGTAGTTGTATCTTTCGTTTGGTTTTAAAACAGGTGTTTCACCAATTACACCTTCACCTTCCACGTATTCGGCATGGTTAAGTGCATCAAAAATTTCCCAAAAACGGGTGGTTAATTTTACGGTATCTTTCGAGTTGTTTTCGATAAGAATATAATAGCTAAAAGAATGGTATTGTTGATAGCCACGATAAACAACTCCGTTAAAAGTAGTTTTAACAGCTATTTTTATGCCTTTTGTTATTTGTTGAAACATGCTATAAATATACTCTTTTTTAAGTTTTTTGTCAATTTTAATTATCTGTTTTGGTTAAAGTAGCCGTTTCCAACTCCGATAACACGATCATAAATTTCGCCAAAAGGTTTGTAGTAAACTATTACAGTGTATTCATTTTCAGTTTGATAAAAAGAACCGTCAATCTCATTCAAGTTTACAATTTTATCATTGTTTAAGGTGGCGTAATTATAGTTGTAAAAACCCTGTTTAAATTTTATTGAAGCTTCATATAGTTCATTAACAGGGTTGTATTTTAACTTGTTTTCGTCTGTAAGTTGATAATTATTAAACGCTCCGTATATGAATACTTCTTTGTCTTCAAAAGGTTCAAAGGCATCTAATGAAAAATGAACTATAGAGTAGTCGGCTTCTGTTTTTGAGTTGTTTGCTTCTAAGGTTCGTACAACAAATTGCCCGTTAATATCAGGAGCGTAGGTGTATATTTTGTTTACTCGTTGCTCATCAGTATATAAATAACTATGGTAGAGTTCTTTTCGTTCGGTTTTAGCAATGTTTAAACTTGTGTTACGCAAATGTTTGCTATCAAAATTTAAAAATTCGTTACCTCCCCAAAAGTTTGTTTTTAAAATATGATTGTAAACTAATTGTTGTGATTTTATAAATTGCGGTTGTAAATTGTTGATAGCCGTATTCCAATTATGATTTTGAAACAAAGAGATGTTAATTTCTTGGGAAGGGTTATTAATAATTAGATTTTGATGATTTATGGTAAACTGAACAGTTTGTTTCTGGTTATTAGACTTTGTATCTCTACTTCTAAAAACGGCAACCCCTACGGTGGTAATGTCTTCGTAAAAAACACAGCGTCTTGTAAATACCACTTCGTAATTATCATTTAAAACTGAAATTAAATAATTACCACTTTTAGTAATAATAGTATTTTGGTTTGGAATGTTTACTGAGTAATGAGTGTACGGTTGAAGTGTGTTAAATGAGTTAGTGATGTTTATGATTTCGTTTTCATCAAAGCCATCAATATATTGATTAGAAGTTAAATTACTAGGTTTCCAATCATGTGTCATGTGTTCAATTTTATATTGATATTCTTTGTTATCAGCATCTAAATCATCAAAAGATAATTCTAAAACTTGGCCTAATCTTACAATTGCCGAAAATTGTTGGGCATTGTGTTTAGGACGCAGTTGAATTGTTTTGATATTTTGTGCGTAAATCACTTGGTACGAGCCAAAAAGTAAAAGTAATGCAAGGTGTTTTATCATAAGTGCAAATGTATCAAAATGTAGACCAAAGACAAATATCTATTTAGAACAAATATAAATAAAGAGGTATTGAAAAGATAAAAATACAAATACTTACCCAAAAAAATCAAAATCTGTAAATTTGCTTGTTTTTAGAAAATCAATTTAATCAGTTCCTATGTCAAAAGACATCCGTATTAAGAAAGGCTTGGATATCAAGCTAGTTGGCGACGCAGAGCAAGTAACTACCGAACTTTCGTTAGGTACTACATTTGCGATTCAGCCTGATGATTTTCACGGCGTTATTCCAAAAGTTTTAGCAAAAGAAGGTACCGAAGTAAAGGCGGGTCAAGCACTTTTTCATTCAAAAAGTGATGAACGTATTTTATTTCCAAGTCCGGTAAGTGGTAAGATTACAGAAATCGTTCGTGGAGCCCGAAGAAAAGTTTTAGCATTTAAAATCACTGCTGATGCACAGCAGGAATACAAAGATTTTGGTAAAAAAGATATTGATGCAATGTCTGGTGAAGAAGTGAAAAATCACTTATTAGCTACCGGTTGTTGGCCATTTGTAAAACAACGTCCGTATGATGTTGTTGCAAATCCAAATCAAGCACCAAAAGCAATATTTGTATCAGCCTACGCAAGTGCACCATTAGCAGCCGATTATGATTATGCTTTAAAAGGTAAAGAAGCCGAATTACAAGCTGCTTTAACTGCTTTAACTAAATTAACAGAAGGGAAAGTAAACGTTTCAGTTGCAAAAGATTCAACATTATCTCCATTTAGAGATATGAAAGGTGTTGAATTACACAATGTGTCTGGGCCACACCCTATTGGTAATGTAAGTACGCAAATAGCACAAATTAATCCGATAAATAAAGGAGAAGTTGTGTGGGTAGTTACACCACAGGATTTAGTTGTTATCGGTGAATTATTGTTAACAGGTAAATTCAATGCAAAGCGTACAATTGCTTTAGCAGGATCTAAATTTAGTAAACCTCAATACGTAACTGCTTTAGCAGGAGCAAGTATTGCTGATGTAGTAAAAGGAAATTTAGAAGCTAACAACGCTCGTGTAATAAGCGGAAACGTTTTAAGCGGAGTTCAGGTTGGTGAAGAAGGCTACTTAGGATATTACGAAAATACAATTACGGCGATTCCTGAAGGAGACGATTATGAATTATTTGGATGGAATAAACCAGTATTTAACAAAGTTTCTACTTCAAGAGCATTTACATTTTCTTGGTTAAATCCGAAGAAAAAATACGACTTAAATACCAATACAAACGGTGAACATAGAGCTTTTGTGGTTACAGGAGCGTATGAAGAAGTATTTCCTTTAGATATTTATCCAATGCAATTATTAAAAGCATGTATGTATAAGGATCTTGACGAAATGGAAGGGTTAGGAGCTTATGAAGTTGCGCCTG
This sequence comes from Tenacibaculum soleae, assembly GCA_938002045.1. GTDB lineage: Bacteria > Bacteroidota > Bacteroidia > Flavobacteriales > Flavobacteriaceae > Polaribacter > Polaribacter soleae_A. The sequence continues at coordinate 141,937 of CALLBA010000013.1, read as the reverse complement.
AAGATTTCGGTTTAACAGAATTTATTTGTGTATCTAAACAACCTCACCAGAAAATAATTCGTGAAGGATTAGATTTAATGAGAGAAGAATTAGGATAAGATATGGGCTTAAAACAAAATTTACATAATTTAAAAGAAAAGTATAAAGGAACTAAAATGGCACCGCTATTTAATGGGTTTCATACTTTTTTATACTTGCCTAATGAGACAACTCACGGAGGAACTCATATAAAGGCAGCAGATGATTTAAAACGTACAATGAATATTGTAATCATGGCTTTAGTGCCATGTTTATTATTCGGTATGTTTAATGCAGGATATCAGCACTATGCAGCAATTAACGGATTTACTGAAGGAATGTCTTTCTTTAGTGGCGATTTTTGGAACCTAGACAACTTATTAGTTGGGGCAGTTAAAATTTTACCATTAGTAATTGTTTCATACGTAGTTGGTTTAGCAATAGAATTCGTTTTTTGTATTATAAAAGGACACGAAATAGAAGAAGGATACTTAGTAACAGGTATGTTGGTGCCGTTAATTGTACCAATTGATTTACCATTATGGATGTTAGCAGTAGCAGTAGCCTTTGGTGTGATTATAGGTAAAGAAGTATTTGGAGGTACAGGGATGAATATCTTAAACCCAGCCTTAACAATTCGTGCATTTTTATTTTTCGCATACCCAACTTGGATGAGTGGAGATAAAGTATGGGTTGCCGATGCTAGAGAGTTAGCCGGTACAGCTGATGCTATTTCTGGTGAAACTATTTTAGGTAGTTTAGCACAATCACAGCCATTAACACATTCGGTTTCTGATATGTTCTTCGGATTTATTCCAGGTTCTGTCGGAGAAACATCTACATTATTAATCTTATTAGGAGGGCTTTTCTTAATATTTACAAAGATTGGAAGCTGGAGAATTATGTTATCTGCAGTAATCGGAGCCTTAGTAATGGGATTCATCTTTAATCAAGTAGTAGATTTTGGATGGATTGGTGAAACAAGCAAGTTTTACGGATTAATGAGTTTAGACTTTTGGAAACATTTACTAATTGGAGGTTTTGCATTCGGTGCCGTTTATATGGCAACAGACCCAGTATCAGCATCACAAACCAATAAAGGAAAATGGATTTACGGTTTTTTAATCGGATTTATTTCAATTATGATTCGTGTATTTAATCCAGCATACCCAGAAGGAGTAATGTTAGCTATTTTATTAATGAACGTTTTTGCGCCAACAATTGACCATTATGTGGTTCAAGGAAATGTAAAGAGAAGATTAAAACGTGCTAAAGTTAAAACTGCCTAATTATGAGTAAGAAGACAGATAGTAATGGATATACGCTACTTTTTGCCATCGGAATGGTATTAGTAGTAGGTGCGTTGTTAGCTTTTACAGCTTCATCACTTCGCCCAATGATTGACGGAAATAAACGTATCGAAAAGCAACAAAACATATTGTATGCTATGGGCGTTAACGAAAACGACGAAAGTAGTGCCGTTTTTGTATCAAAAGATAAAGTAGCTGGTGAGTTTTCAAAATACATCAAAAAGCAATTAGTTATTGAAGGTGATAATATTACCGAAAATACTGAAGCTTATTTAATTGATGTTAAAAAACAACAAACAGCTGCCAAAGCAGGAAACGTAAGAAAATTACCATTATTTGTGGGTGAAAAAGACGGTAAAACGTTTTATATCGCACCAATTAGAGGTAAAGGTTTATGGGATGCTATATGGGCATACGTTGCAATGGATAAAAATATGGTGATTCAAGGAGCATTTTTTGATCATAAAGGAGAAACACCAGGATTAGGAGCCAATATTAAGCAACGTTATTTTATGGATGATTTTATCGGTGAAGATTTAATGAATAACGGTTCTTTTAAAGGAATCACTGTATCTAAATCAAATAATGATCCGAAAAACGAAGATAAAAATGATAACGAGGTAGATGCAATTGCAGGGGCAACAATTACTGGAGACGGTGTTGCAGCAATGATTAAATCTGAATTAGGTTTATACGTACCTTACTTTAAAACATTAAAATAATTATGGGACTTTTATCAAAAAAAGACGTAGGATTAATTACGGATCCGTTAGCGGATAATAACCCAATTACAATACAAGTATTAGGTATTTGTTCTGCCTTAGCAATTACAGCAGAGCTAAAAGCATCTATTGTAATGTCTATTTCAGTATTATTTGTATTAGGGGTAGGTAATGTGGTAATCTCATTAATGAGAAACATCATTCCATCAAAAATTAGAATTATTGTACAGTTAATCGTAGTTGCTGCTTTAGTAATTATTGTTGATTTAGTATTAAAAGCATTTGCTTACGAGTTAAGTAAAACACTTTCGGTATTTGTCGGGTTAATTATTACCAACTGTATTATTATGGGACGTTTTGAAGCTTTTGCTTTAGGTAACGGACCATGGAGATCTTTCTTAGACGGAATTGGAAATGCTTTAGGATATGCAGTAATTTTAATTGCGGTAGGTTTCTTTAGAGAGTTGTTAGGTTCTGGTACTTTATTAGGATTTAAAGTATTAGGAGATCCAATAGAACAAACAGGATTATATGCTTTAGGATATGAAAATAATGGATTTATGTTATTATCGCCAATGGCATTAATTGTTGTAGGTATTATTATTTGGGTACAACGTAGTAGAAACAAAGCATTAATCGAAGACTAACCTAGTTAGGGTTCATTAAAATATAGAAAAATGGAACATTTAGAATTATTTTTCAAGTCGATATTTATTGATAACATGGTATTTGCCACTTTCTTAGGGATGTGTTCTTACCTTGCAGTATCTAAAAAAGTAACAACAGCTGTAGGTTTAGGAGCTGCTGTAATCTTTGTATTAGCAGTAACAGTACCTATTAACTGGTTGTTAGACCAATATTTATTACAACCAGGAGCATTATCTTGGTTAGGAGCAGAATATGCAGATTATGATTTAAGTTTCTTATCATTCATCATGTTTATTGCAACAATTGCAACTATGGTACAATTGGTAGAAATTATTGTAGAAAAATTTGCACCAGCATTGTATAACTCATTAGGTATTTTCTTACCACTAATTGCCGTAAACTGTGCAATTTTAGGAGGGTCTTTATTTATGCAATCTCGTGAAATACCAACTTTAGGTTTGTCATTAACGTATGGTATTGGCTCGGGTATTGGCTGGTTTTTAGCAATTGTAGCTATTGCTGCAATTCGTGAAAAAATTAGATATTCATCTGTGCCACCAGCATTAAGAGGGTTAGGAATAACCTTTATTATTACTGGGTTAATGGCAATCGGGTTTATGAGTTTTGGAGGTATGTTAACAGGAGGTGATGATGAAGCTAAGAAAGAAGAAGCTCCTAAAGCAGCAATCAAAATAGAAAAGAAAGAAGAAGCAAAACAGCAAGCTGAAAAATTAGCTGATAACACTAAAAAGATTACAGAATAATGATATTTTTAGAAGTAAGTACAGGAGGTACAATAGCTGTAACAGTTATATCTTTTTTAGCAATTGTATTAGTTTTAGTAGGATTGCTATTATTTGTAAAACAAAAACTAGCTCCATCTGGACCAGTGAAAATTACAATTAATGGCGATAAAACAATCGAAGTAGCTTCAGGTGGTACTTTATTATCAACTTTAGGTAACGAGAAAATCTTCTTACCATCAGCATGTGGTGGAGGTGGATCATGTGTGCAATGTGAGTGTCATGTAAATTCAGGAGGAGGAGAAGCTTTACCAACAGAAACACCACACTTTACACGTAAACAATTAGCTAGTGGAGTACGTTTATCTTGTCAGGTAAAAGTAAAACAAGACATGGATATTTCTATTCCAGAAGAAATTTTTGGAATTAAAAAATGGGAAGCTACCGTTGTACGTAACTATAATGTAGCAACATTTATTAAGGAATTTGTAGTTGAAATTCCAGAAGAAATGAATTATAAAGCAGGTGGATATATTCAAATTGAAATTCCAAACTGTGAAATAAAATATTCAGAGATGGATATTACAGCTCACCCACAGGATCACCCAGGTGAGCCTGATAAGTTTGAGGCTGATTGGGATAAGTTTAACCTTAGACCATTAGTAATGAAAAATAATGAAACAGTAGAGCGTGCATATTCTATGGCTTCTTACCCTGCAGAAGGAAGAGAGATTATGTTAAACGTTCGTGTAGCTACACCTCCTTTCGATCGCGCCAAAGGCGGATGGATGGATGTAAATCCAGGGGTAGCATCTTCATATATTTTCAATCAAAAACCAGGAGATAAAGTAACTATTTCAGGTCCTTATGGAGAGTTCTTTATTAATGAATCTGAAGCTGAAATGTTATACGTAGGTGGTGGAGCAGGTATGGCGCCAATGCGTTCACACATTTATCACTTATTTAAAACTTTAAAGACAGGTAGAAAAGTAACATATTGGTACGGAGGTCGTTCTAAAGCAGAATTGTTTTACATTCACTACTTTAGAGCATTAGAAAAAGATTTTCCAAACTTTAAATTCTTCTTGGCATTATCAGAACCAATGGAACAAGATAACTGGAAAGTTAAAGCTGATATTAATGATGAAGCTGGAGATGGATTTGTTGGATTTATTCACCAAGTAGTAATAGATCAATACTTATCTAAACATGATGCACCAGAAGATTTAGAATTATATTTCTGTGGACCACCATTAATGAATAAAGCAGTACAAAAAATGGGTGAAGATTTTGGTCTTGATGACGAAAACATCCGTTTCGATGATTTTGGAGGATAAGAACCCAATGTCATTACGAGGAAGTATGACAAAATAATCTTTTCAATAAAAAATAGATTATTTTATAATATATAAAAACCGATACAGTAATGTATCGGTTTTTTGTTTTCGCATAGTCTTAGTTTGTTTTTTACAAAGCAACATACTTATGGTATTTGAAGTTATAAAGCGTACCTTTGCGGCAAATTACTGTAAATGATTACTTTTCAAGATTTAGATTTATCAAATCCGCTACGAAATTCAATTGAAGAATTAGGTTTCGTAAACCCAACACCAATTCAAGAAGAAGCTTTTCCGATTATACGATCAGGTAAAGATGTAGTAGGTATTGCACAAACCGGTACCGGTAAAACATTTGCTTACATGTTACCGATATTAAGAGATTTAAAATTTTCAAAACAAATACATCCACGAGTATTGGTATTGGTACCAACGCGTGAGTTAGTAGTGCAGGTAGTTAGTGAAATTGAAAAGTTGTCAGAATTTATGACGCTACGTACCGTTGGTGTGTTTGGAGGAATTCCTTTAAATAGACATAAACAAGCGGTAGCTCAAGGAGCTGATATTATTGTAGCTACACCAGGACGTTTATATGACTTAGCGTTGAGTAATGTTTTAAAAATGAAGTCAATTCAAAAGTTGGTGATTGATGAAGTTGATGTAATGTTAGATTTAGGATTTAGATTTCAATTATTAAATATTTTTGATTTATTACCCGAACGTCGTCAAAATATCATGTTTTCAGCAACAATGACAGAGGATGTAGAAGCTTTGATTGATGATTTTTTTACCGCGCCTAAAAAAATATTTATTGCAGTTAGTGGTACGCCGTTAGATAATATCAAACAAATAAGTTATGATGTACCTAATTTTTATACCAAAGTTAATTTATTAAATGAATTATTATTTGATAAAAATGAATACAGCAAAGTATTGATTTTTGCACCTAATAAAAGAAACGCAGACAGATTATTTGAATGTGTAAAAGAAGAGTTTCCATCACAGTCATGTGTAATTCACTCGAATAAAACACAAAATTATCGATTGCGATCTATCGAACAATTTAATAAAGGAGAAAAGAGAATTTTAATAGCTACAGATGTTATTGCACGTGGATTAGATTTAGAAGAAGTTACACACGTAATTAACTTTAATACGCCACATTTTCCTGAAAATTATATGCACAGAATTGGTCGTACAGGTCGTGCAGAACATGAAGGAAAAACAATTTTATTTGCTACCGAAAAAGAACAAGAAGCAAAACAACGAATAGAGGAGTTAATGAATTATGAGATTCCTAAGTTAGAAATTCCTGAGCAAGTTGAAATATCAAAGCAGTTAACAGAAGAAGAACGTCCGAAGGAAGAAAGAGAGGTTAATAAAAACAGAACATCTCAAGAGTATGTTCCAGGCCCAGCTTTCCATGAAAAGAAAGAGAAAAACCAAAAAACCAACCAAGGAGGTTCATATCGTAGAGAAATTGCTAAAAAATACAAAAAGCCAAAAACAAGAGGGGATAAGAATTATAACATGCGAAACAAGAAAAAATAATGCAAGCACTTACCAAACAAGAACTGCATAATTTAGGAATGAACATTGTAGGTAAAAAACTACAAGAAATGGGGTACGAATTTGTTGCTATAAATAGTGAACTTAAAAAACATCCCCAGTTTGTATTGTTTAAAAAAGGAGAGCCTACCATTTTTGTTTTAGTAAAAACAACAAATAATATTCAAGCACCACAAGAATACGATGTATTGTGGATGGAAACATTTAAAGAGCATGCAAAAAAACAACATGCTAAAATATGGTTTGCAGGAATCGGTATTGCAAATTCTCAAAGTGTTGATTTACCTGTTTTTAAAGATCAACCTTATTATATAGCTTTTGATGATTTTGTGAAAGTTTTATAACAAGTTAAAAAGCCACTTTTTCGAATAATTAAAAAAAATCCTACTTTATATAAAGTAGGATTTTTTATTAAGTTTACTTAATAAAAGTTACCTAAGTTTAGTTTTTTAAGTATGATGGTTTATAATAAAGATAAATACCAGTTATACATCTTTAAAAACCAATTACATAAAACAGTTATTATCCTGTTTTTTAGATGATTGTGTTTTGTATATTTGTGATAAGGGAATATTAATTAATAACTTTTAATTATGAAAAATCAATTATTTAAGGGGATTCAAGACTTTTTTAAAAACATTTTTGAGCAATTAGCTGAGTTTGGTAAAGCGGCTGGCTATGCTATAAATCATTAATTTAATATAAGTTTTGAATAAAAACACTCATTTTAGGGAAAATGAGTGTTTTTTTATGTTTTTTTTTAACTTTAGGCTATGAATAATTTGTTAGTAAAAATAAAGGAATGTAAAATATGTGAAGATTGTATTGATCCAAAACCTATTGTATTTGTAAATAAAACATCAAGAATTATAATTATTGGTCAAGCGCCAGGGTTAAAAGTTCATCAGTCTGGAATTCCATGGGATGATGCTAGTGGAAAGCAATTGAGAAAATGGTTAGGGGTTACAGTTGATCAGTTTTACGATACTAATAATTTTGGTATTATCCCTATGGGTTTTTGTTATCCAGGTAAAGGCAAATCAGGAGATTTACCACCAAGGAAAGAATGTGCTCCGCAATGGCACAATTTATTACTCGAAAAAATGAAGCATGTTGAGTTGGTGATTTTAATAGGTATGTATGCACAAAATTATTATTTAAAAGAAGTTGTAAAAAGAACATTAACAGAAACCGTTAGTAATTATAAAGAATATTTACCTACGTATTTTGTATTGCCACACCCATCACCAAGAAATAGGTTTTGGTTGGCAAAAAATCATTGGTTTGAAAAAGAAATACTTCCAAAGTTAAAAATGAAAGTAAGAGAAATAATTTAGATTTCTTACGTTGATAAATTTGTATTTTTGCATTCTATGTTAGAAACAAGAGAAGCGATATCAGAAAAAGCGGTTTTAATTGGTATTATAACCCAACATCAAGATGAAAAACAATCTGAAGAATTTTTAGATGAATTAGAATTTTTAACTTCAACTGCAGGAGGAATAACAGTAAAACGTTTTGTTCAGAAATTAGAAAAACCAAACCCAAAAACCTTTTTAGGAACAGGTAAGTTAGAGGAAGTAAAAGTGTATATAGAAACACATAATATTGGTACTGCAATTTTTGATGACGAATTGACTCCAGCTCAAATTAGAAATATTGAAAATTATTTAGATTGTAAGATTTTAGATAGAACAAATTTGATTCTCGATATTTTTGCAAGTAGAGCGCAAACAAGTTCGGCAAAGGCACAAGTAGAATTGGCGCAATATCAATATTTATTACCTCGTTTAACAAGAATGTGGACCCACCTTGATAAGCAAAAAGGAGGTATTGGTATGCGTGGTCCTGGTGAAACCGAGATCGAAACAGATCGACGTATTATTAGAGATAAAATCACATTGCTAAAGAAAAAGCTTGTTACTATCGATAAGCAAATGGCAGTGCAAAGGAAAAATAGAGGAAGAATGGTGCGTGTTTCATTAGTAGGGTATACGAATGTAGGTAAATCTACCTTAATGAATGTTATCAGTAAAAGCGATGTATTTGCTGAAAACAAACTGTTTGCGACTTTAGATACTACTGTGCGAAAAGTAGTTATAAAAAACATACCTTTTTTAATGACAGATACCGTTGGTTTTATTAGAAAATTACCAACTCAATTAGTAGAATCATTTAAATCTACTTTAGATGAAGTGCGTGAGTCAGATTTGTTGTTACATGTAGTAGATATTTGTCACCCTAATTTTGAAGATCATATAGCATCAGTAAATAAAATTTTGGATGAAATTGGTAGTGCAAATAAACCTGTGGTAATGGTATTTAATAAAATAGATGCTTATACACATGAAACAATTGCTGAAGATGATATGATAACTGAAAAATCAAAAATTCACTATACACTTGACGATTGGAAAAAAACATGGATAAATAATTTAGGTAAAGAGAGCCTTTTTATATCAGCTCTAAATAAAGATAACTTAGAGAATTTTAAAGAAAAAGTATATGAAGAAGTAAAGAAAATACACATTCAACGCTTTCCATATAATGATTTTTTATATCAAAATTATGAGTAATTTTAATTGACAGGTTAGCCAAATAATAAAAAATCTTATAAATTATTTGTGTTTATAAGATTTTTTATTATTTTTAATAGCGCTTAATTGAAAGGTTAAGTGTAAGAAAAACAGTATTTTATACATTTTATTCCCCCTAAAAATGAAAAAGAATAATACTTCACGGTTTAAATTACCAAAAGAAAACTTAAATATCAAAAGTTTAAATAGGTTTAATTATTTTTTTATGATTTTTAAAGAGAGCTAGAATAGTTTTAACTATTAGAGTCTTAATTTAATGTAAAATAGAAAATGTAATGAAAAAGCTAGCGATAATTATAGTCACTTTTTTTTGGGTGCAACAAATGTATTCACAAGAAACCTGTGAGTTAGAAGATAAGGTATTTATAGATGTAAATGCCATCAGTAAGTGTGAAGTAGAAACAGGTAAAAAACACACAAATACTGTTGTTGTGTCGAGAAGGAGATATTTAAAAAAACGAGTTTATTTAAATGAGGCAATTTCTTTAAGTGGTAATTTAAAAACAAATAATATTTCAGCTTTTAAAACAGACAGTAAATTGGATACTCAGTTGTTGTCAGTGTTAAAAAGCGCAGCAAACAAAAGTGTTTCTTTTGATTCTGTTGAAAAAATACCATCATTTATTTCTTGTAGTAACAATGTGTTAGATGAAACAGCTTGTTTTAATATAGAAATGCAAAAACACATTACAAGTAATTTTAGATATCCTGAAAAAGCTATACAAAGAGGGGTTCAAGGGGATTTAAAAGTGAGTTTTATTATCAATGAAAAAGGAACTGTAACAAACGTAAAAGTAACCGGTGCGAGTGATAGTGTTCTTTTAAAAAATGAAGCAAAAAGAATTGTCTTATTACTTCCTAAGTTTTTACCAGGAGAAGAAAAAGGAGTTAAAGTCAAAGTTCTATACTCATTTCCTATGAGTTTTACGTTAGAATAAATGTTTAATTTAACAGGGTTTTCCCTGTTTTTGCTATTATATTCAATTATTTAATAAATAAAGCAATATCTTTGCAGACCTATCTTAGGTATTTGTTATTTTGTAGGTAGTTTATTAATAGAATAATACCCTTTTTTTTATGAGAAAAATATTATTGTTATTGTTACTGAGCTCTTTTTCAGTTAGTATTTTAGCGCAAGAGGTTTGTGAATCTCCAGATGAAGCAGAGGTTGACTTAAATAGTATTAGTGTAACTAAGTGTACTATAAAAGAGTCAAAAAATAAAAATAATAAAAAGTCAAGACAAATTACAGTAAAGGTTTCTGCAAATAGGCGCTATTTGAAGAAGAGGGAAGCTGTAAAAAAACAAAAAACAGCAGGACTTAGTGATTTAGGAGTGGCTTCTATAGAAAACACTGTACAATCTTCTGAAATAACGAAATCGATTTCGTTAAAAAATAATATAAAAGATATTAAAAATAAATTATCTGCTGAAGAGTTGAGAAAAGCATCAAAATTTAGTACAGTTGATAAGATACCATTATTTAATTCATGTAAAAAAGCCAAAAAAGGCGAGCGAATAGATTGCTTTAATCAAGAGATGGTAACTCATATATCTAAACATTTTAGATACCCAAGTGATGCTATTAAAGAATCAATTCAAGGAGAGGTTTGGGTTCGCTTTATTATTGATAAAAATGGAGAAGTAAAAAATATAAAAACTCTAGGGCCAAAAAATGGACAAATTTTAAATCAAGAAGCTATTAGAGTAGTTTCTAAATTACCTCAATTCATACCTGCAAAAAAAGACGGAGGACGAATTTCAGTTAAATATGGTTTCCCTATTTCTTTTGCTTTAGAGGAGTAATATTAAAAAATTAAATCAACTTAAATTAAATACTATGCTTAAAAAACTACTTTTAGGTTTTTTTGTGACTTATAGTTTCTTGTTATCATCTCAGGTTACAATATCAGGAAAAGTTTATGACGAATATTTAGAACCTTTCCCTAATGCGTTAATTAATTCATTACAAGGCAAAACAAATTCAGGTGTAGATGGAAGTTTTACTTTGACTTTAAAGTCAGAGTTACCGTTTTCTATTCAAGTTTCAGCATTTGGTTATCAAACCGAAGTTGTAGAGGTAATTTCCCTCGATCAAGAAATAAATGTTATCTTAAAAGAAAATACAAGCTTGGATGAAGTGGTAATTTCAGCATCCAGATCTCCTGAGCGTGTTATCGAATCACCTGTAACTATTGAAAGAATGGGGATTTCTGATATAAAAAGAAATACTTCGGTATCATTTTATGATGGAGTTACAAACTTAAAAGGAATTTCATAACGTGAAGCTAGTTATGGGTTTAAATCGGTAAACTCTAGAGGTTTTTCTACTTTTGATAATACAAGGTTTGTTCAGTTGGTAGATGGTGTAGAAACGTCAATCCCTGCATTAAATTTTTCTGCGGGTAACGTTGTCGGTTTATCTGAATTGGATGTTAGAGATGTTGAAATATTACCAGGAGCATCATCAGCTTTATATGGAGCAAATGCTTTTAATGGTATCTTATTGATGAGGAGTAAAAATCCTTTTAAATATGACGGAATAAGTGCATATTTTAAAAGTGGTGTTATTAGTCAAGAAGCTTCAGGAAATAATCAGTTTTATGATGTAGGAGTTAGAATGGCACATAAGTTTAGTAATTATTTTGCTGCAAAAGTTAATTTAGTGTCTTATAAAGCTGAAGAGTGGCACGCAGAAGATGATTCAAATACAACAGGTGTTGGAGGTGTTGTAAAAAGTGGAAATAGAATAGATACTCCAGATTATGATGGAGTAAATGTTTATGGAGATGAAGTTGCTTATACTTTTCCAGGTATTGGAACAGTTAGTAGAACAGGTTATGCTGAAAAAGATTTGTATGAATATGATGGAAAAGGAGTAAAGTTTGATGCATCATTACATTATAGACCAATGGGTAATGAAAAATTAGAAATTGTTTATAACTCTCGTTTTTCACAAGGAAATAATTTGTATCAAGCTTCAAACCGTTTTTCACAAGAAGATTTTTATGTAGAGCAACATAAGTTAGAGGTTTTAGGAAAAAACTTTTTTGTTCGAGGGTACTATACAGGTAATAATGGAGGAGATAGAACACATGACTTACGGTTTGCAGGTATAGCTTTAAATCAAAAGTATAAGTCAAATGATGAGTGGTTTGGTGATTATGGAGCAGCATTTTCAGGAGCTATTTCGGGTGTGGCACCGGGGAGTGACACAGCAGCAAGAGCTTATGCTGATAGAAATAGATTACAGCCAGGAACAAGTGCTTTTGAGCAAGCATTAAATGAGGTTATAGATACGCCAATAGCTAAAGGTGGTGCAGGTATAAGAGATAAGACAGGTTTTTATCATGCAGATGCAAACTATAATTTTAGAGATTTAATTACATGGGCTGAGTTTCAAATAGGAGGTTCATATCGTCAATTTATTATTGATTCTCAAGGAACATTATTTACTGATAAAGAAGCGCCTATCAAAACGAGCATGTATGGGGTGTACTCTCAAGTACAAAAAAAGTTTTTAGACGATCGTTTAAAATTTACAGGATCTGTTCGTTATGATAAATCTAAAAATTTTGATGGTGATTTTTCACCAAGAATAGCATTAAATTACTCAATAAAAGAGAATAAAATATTAAGAATTTCGTATCAAACAGGTTTTAGAACCCCAAGTACCATTGAGCAATACTTAGGGTTACGTTCTGGTCCAAATAGATTTTTATTAGGAACTTCAAAAGAAAATATAGATCGTTTTTCAACGCAAGTTTTAAATAATAATGGAACAACCAGTGAAATCACTGGAGCAGATGTTTTTGAAAAAGCATTTGTATTAGGTGCAGGAGGTTTTGTTAGTATAGATCCTACGCCTATAAAACCTGAAAAAGTATCTTCTTATGAATTAGGTTATAGAAGTATTGTAAACTTAAGCGATACTAATATTTTAGAGTTAGATGTAAATGGTTATTATAATCAATATGATAATTTTGTAGCAACTAAAAATGTTTTAGTACCCAATTATGGTAATTCAATTATAATTGGAGCTGATGGAAGACCAGTTGACGCTACAAGTTTTGCTTTAAATTCTAATACGACTGCAAATGTAGAATCATATGGAGTAGGAATAGGGTTGAATACAAAAATTTTTAAAGCATTTAATTTAGGGTTAAATTATACTTTAAGTAAGTTGGTTTTTGATCAAGAAGAAGATTTAGAATTTCAGCCAGGATTTAATACTCCAGAACATCAAGTGAAATTAATGTTTGGAAACGATAATTTATTTAATAATTTTGGATTTAATGTTAACGCGAGGTGGCAAAATGAGTTTTTATGGCAGTCATCTTTTTTAAATGGTAATGTTGAAAGTCGAACAGTATTAGATGCCCAAATGAATTATAGGATCCCATCATTAAAATCAATAATTAAAGTCGGAGGTACTAATTTAATAGCGAAAGAATATGTAGTAGCTCCAGGATCAGGGTTAATAGGTTCTATGTATTATGTATCATGGACTATAAATTAGTGAGTCACTGTTTAAAACCCTTTAAAGGAGCTGAATTTAAAATTTAGCTCCTTTTTTTTATTATAGATTACTTTATGTGATTTTTTTTGTATATTTGCAGCCTTAAAAAAAAGTTAATTTCATCTTTTATCTCCTTATTATGAATAAGTTATTGCTTTTAGGATTATCAATGTGTGTTGCGACAGTTTTTTCTCAAGAAGTTTGTGAGTCACCTGATGCTGCTGAAGCAGATTTAAATACTATAAGTATTACCAAATGTGCAATTACTCCAGTTAAAAAATCTAAAGACAAAAGATCTCGTCAAATTAGAGTAAATGTATCAGCTAGAAGAAGAGCGTTAAAAAAAAGAGCAGTAGCGTCAACAAGTAGTTTGAATACATCAGGAGTTGAGATTACAAATGCAAAAAGAGAAACAGCAAGTTTAAATGTAGTAAGTAACGCGCCTAAAAAGGTAAATTTAAAAAAGAATATAGAGAGCCTTAAGAACAAATTATCTAAAGAAGAGGTTGATAAGGCATTAAGATTTACAGCGGTAGATAAGATACCTACTTTTAAAAGCTGTGAAAAAGCAAAAAGAAATGAAAGATCTGATTGCTTTAATACCGAAATGGTAAAACATATATCAAAACACTTTAGTTATCCTGGAGAGGCTGTTATATCGCATACTGAAGGAGAAGTTTGGGTGAGATTCATTATTGATAAAAATGGATATGTAAAAAACATCAAAACTTTAGGTCCAGATAATGGCGAAATATTAAATAATGAAGCTCAACGAGTAGTTTCAAAATTACCAAGATTTAAACCCGCAAAAAAAGACGGAAAACGTACTTCAGTAAAGTATGGATTTCCTATAAACTTCTCATTAGAGGAATAACTTCACAATTATTTATATTAAATTTTTTTAAAATGTTCAATAAACAATTAACACTAATTGTTTTTACATTGTGCAGTATAATGTCATACGCACAAGTAGAAATAAAAGGATTGGTATACGATGAATACCTAGAGCCTTTTTACAATGCTAATATTACCTTTGATGGTAAACATGTTTCTTCAAATGTAGAAGGTCAATTTACCTTAAAAACGAGTAAAAAATTACCAATTACATTAAGAGTATCTGCTTTTGGTTATCAAACAGAGCAACTTGTTATTACAACTCTAAAAAAATCAATTAATATTATTTTAAAAGAAAATGTATTACTAGACCAAATAGTAATTTCTGCTTCTAGAGTACCTGAAAGGATTATAGAATCTCCAGTTACAATTGAGCGATTTGGTATGACAGATATTAAAAATACATCTTCTAAATCTTTTTATGATGGGTTGGTTAATTTAAAAGGAGTTCAATCAAGAGAAGGTAGTTATGGTTTTAAATCTATAAACACCCGTGGTTTTTCTGATTTTAGTAACTCTCGTTTTGTACAAATGATAGATGGTATGGATACTGCGGCTCAGGCTTTAAGTTTTAGTACTGGTAATTTTTCAGGTGTTTCAGAATTAGATATACTAAGTGTTGAGATTTTACCAGGAGCATCATCTGCTTTATATGGAGCTAATGCTTATAATGGTTTAATGCTTATGAATACTAAAAACCCGTTTAATTATACAGGAATTAGTACGATGTTTAAGAGCGGATACATGAGTCAAAATGAAGGCGGTAATAACCCTTTTTATGATGTGGCAGTAAGAATGGCTTATAAGTTTAACGAATCTTTTGCAGCAAAAGTAAACTTATCATATTATGAAGCAGAAGAATGGCATGCGAATGATTTACGTAATAAAGAAGTTGATACTAATAAATTAATTTTAGGTAATAAAACTTCAACAATTAATTATGATGGAGTAAATACTTACGGAGACGAAATTTTTGGAGATTTATCATTGTATAATAATGCATTACAAAATATAGACCCTAGTATTGAGGAAATTCCATGGGGAACACTTTCGAGAAGAACAGGATACAAGGAAAGTGAACTTTTAAGAAATGATTTTAAAACTAATAATTTAAGATTTTCTGGATCTCTTTATTTTCGTCCATTTGAAGATGAAAGTTTAGAAATTGAATTATCTTCTAGATTTTCATTGAGAGATAACCTTTTTCAAGGAACTAGTAGATTTGCTCAAAGAAAGTACTTTACGCAACAGCATAAATTTAATGTGAAAGGAAAAGACTTTTATTTAAGAGCTTACTACACAGGTAATGATTCTGGTGATTCATATGATTTGACAAGAACAGGTATTGCGCTTAATGAAAGTGCTACAAATAGTGCTGTTTGGAGAGATGAATATGTAACTCAACGATACCTTAATAATACAACTATTGAAGAAGCAAGACGTTTGGCTGATGTAAATAGGTTACAACCTAATACAAATTCTTTCAATACCGAATTTAATAAAATTACCACAACTTTAACCTCTGAAGGAGGTAGTGCTTTATATGAAAAAAGTAGTTATGTACACTTAGACGGAAATTATAACTTTAAAAGATTATTAAATAACTGGGCAGATATACAAATCGGAGGATCATTTAGAAAGTATAACCCAGCATCTAAAGGAACATTATTTAATGATTATTATCAAGCTATTGAAATTGAAGAGTATGGTATGTATTCTCAAATTCAAAAGAAACTATTTAATGAAAAATTAAAAGTAACAGGATCACTTCGTTATGATAAAGCAGATAATTTTGACGGTAATTTTTCGCCAAGAATTGCTATAAATTACTCGTTAGGAGAAGAAAAGAATCATGTATTAAGAGCTTCTTATCAAACAGGATTTAGAAACCCAACTGTACAAGAACAGTATATGTTTTTAAACCCAGCTGTTAAAACAAGTGTGGGTACAGTAAAAGACAATTTAAATAGAATATATATACCAAATAGTTTTTATAATGTTTGGGATGAAGCGTCAGGACAATATGTTGGTGCATATAGAACTTTAACAGGTAGTGAAATAATTAATAATTCATTGCTAACAAAAACGGTGTATTATGATGTTGATTCGTACACTGGAGAGTCTTATCAAAAATCGAATTATGGTGAAGTTGTACCTGAGGTTGTAAAAACATTTGAGCTAGGATACAGAAGTATGTTTCGTTTAAATAATAAAACAAATTTTGATTTAGATGTAAATGCTTATTATAGTAAACATGATAATTTTGTATTTACTCAAGATGTAGTTGTGCCTAATGGAGGTGAAGTATATCCTTATGGAAACAGAAAGTTAACAGCAGATGAACTATTAGAGTCAAAAAATGCTTACGGCCTAATTGTAGATGGTGTTTTGGTATTAAATGAAGAAGCTAATGTAGCGTTTAATAATGGTTTTGTAAATGAGTTTAATATTATTACGAATAGTAAATCATTAATTGAATCATATGGGTTCACTTTAGGAGCACATACAAAATTATTTCAAAACTTTGACTTTGGAATAAATTATAGTTTTAATGACTATTCTATGAAAGATAAAGATAGTGGTCAATTTGAGCCAAACTTTAATACGCCTAAACATGCAGTAAAATTACAGTTTGGAAACAATAAACTTTTTAAAGATTTTGGATTTAATGTTAATGCAAGGTGGTCAGATAATTACAAATGGGTTTCTACCTTTGTAAGAGGTAATGTGTCTGCAAGAACAGTAATAGATGCACAGTTAAATTATCGCATACCATCAATGAAATCTAAATTTAAAATTGGAGGAACAAACTTATTCGGAAAAGAATATTTTGTAGCACCAGGTTCTGGTCAAATAGGGCAATTATATTATGTTTCTTGGACAATAAATAACTAATTTCTATAATAAATTTACATCATAAAAAAAACCGAGCATTTGCTCGGTTTTTTTTATGATGTAAATTTAAGAATTAAGAATCGTTAGAATGATCAATAGTATCTATATTTTTTGCTCTTTTTTTCCAATTATTTCTTGCTAAACTTTGTAAATCGGCAACATTATCACTTTCATCCATAATTTCAAAACCTAATAAGGTTTCAATTACGTCCTCTTGTGTTACTAATCCACTTACTGAGCCATATTCATCAACAACTAAAGCCAAATGCTCACGTTGTTTGATTAGTTTGTCAAATAAGTCAGGAATAGACAAGTCTCTATTTGCAATTATTATTTCTCTTTTAATTGATTTTAAGGCTTCATTTCCTTTCTTGTCAATCAAGGCAAGTAATAGTTCATTTTTTAAAAAATAACCAGTTATGTTATCTGTTTTTTCTGAAAACACAGGTATTCTTGAAAAGTGTAATTGTTTATTGTTGTCAAAAAAAGATTGAATAGTATCGTTTTCATTTGCAATTGTAATAACAGTACGAGGTGTCATGATATCTTTTATTTGAACATCTTTAAAGTTTAACATGTTTCTAATAACATTACTTTCGTTTTCCTTAAAAACACCTTCTTGCTCGGCAATATCTGTCATAACAGAAAAATCTTCCCTACTTAAAACACTTTCACCATGCCCACTTCTTCCGCCAATTAATTTTGTAGTTAATTGTAGTATCCATAAAACCCCTGTCCATCTTAATGGAAAGATCATTATTTTTAAGGCTTTGGTTGTAAAATTAGCAAGTTGTTTCCAATAAGTAGCACCAATTGTTTTTGGAATAATTTCAGAGGCAACAAGTATTAAAATAGTCATAATTGCAGAAACTATAAAAACACCATAACCATCATCATTAAATATTTTTTTTGCTTCAGTACCTACTAAAATGGCTCCAACTGTGTGTGCTAGCGTGTTTAGTGTAAGAATGGCGATTAAAGGTTTGTCTACATCTTTTTTTAAAGCTTCTAACTGTGTTGCAAATGCTTTGTCTTCTTTCTTTTTTACGTTTACAAAGGTTGGGGTAACACTAAGTAATACGGCTTCTAATATCGAACAGATAAAAGAAAAAAAGATAGATGCTGTTGCGTAAATTATTAATAAAGTCATTCTTTTTAAAATTTTAGCTAAAATAAACAAAAAAGAAAACCTCAAGGGAAAATATCCTTGAGGTTTTCTTTTTTATAAGTGTTAGTTGTTAAAAACCGTAATTAACTCCTAAACCAAATACTTCTTTTGTTTGAAATCCACGATATGCATTATCATCATAAATTGCTTGCATAGAAAGATTTGCTGAGATATATTTATTAACCTTCATTACAACATTAACAGTGTAGTCAAGATCAATATTTTGAGTATCTTCAAGGTAGTTACTGTAAAGATTTAAAATATTTTCAACTGAAATGTTTTTCATTATGTCTAACTTATAATAAGCATTTACAGCGGCACCTAATTCATATCTTGAGCTTTCTCCTTGTTTAACACCAAACGCAGGTCCTAAATCTGTTAAGTGAGCGTCAATTAAAATTAATTTAGAAGTTGCAGGTGCAATGTTTATTTTTAGATTATCAGATTTTTTCCACAACATACCAGGTCCAAATTGGAAGTATGCAGGAGAGAAAAAATGAGATGTTTGTACGTTGTCAACATAAGTTGATGACATTTGTGTTTTAAAATTTAAAAAGGCTGAGTAGTACCAATACCCAGAAGCTCTTTTACCTAATAAAGAGTTTAGCTCTAAACGATCATCTGTTTTCTGAACAGCTTCTTTTTTAATTTTTGTTAATCCGTAAGAAGCAATTAATTTATTATCCCAAGTCCAGTCTCCTTTGGTGTAGTTAAAATCATAATTTAAACCCAGTGTTCCTGAAATATTGTTTGCACCACCAGCTAACCAATTATTAAAAGCCGATTGGTTAAATAGAAAAGAAATATTTCCACCTCTTTTCCAACCATCTTTACCTTCTTTTTTCTTTGTTTCTTCTTGAGCATTTATAGATAATGCACCTAGTAAAATAGCGATTGCTACTAATTTTTTCATTATAATAAGTTTTATTTTTGGGTGTAAAATTACACCTTATCTAGGCTTTAGACAATATAATTTTTTAAAAGTCACTTTTGATGAAAAATATAATTTACGCCAATTCCAAATACTTCTTTAAATTGTATCTTACTAGAGGCATCATCATCAATAATAGTATGAAAACCAAGGTTAGTTGATATATATTTGTTTATTTTAACAACTAAATTTAATTGATAATTAATATCAATATTAAAAGGATTTCTTAAATAATCGGAATAAATAGCAATAATGTTTTCCATGGTAATGTCTTTCATTATTTCTTGTTTAAAATAAGCTGATAGATTGAATCCTAATCCGAAATTTGTGTTTTTCCCTTCTTGTACACCATATTTACCTGAAAACTCTGAGCTAACAAAAGTAAAACGTGCAGTTGCTGGCGCTATATTTATTCTTTGATCATCAGATTTTTTCCATAACATACCAGGGCCAAAACTCCAATAAGCAGGAGAAAATAGGTCAGATATAGGTGTTTTTATATTGTCTTTATATTCATAACCTCTACTATATTGTGTTTTAAAATTAGTAAAAAAAGAAATAAACCAAAGTTTAGATGTTTTTAACCCCAATAAGGAGTTATACTCAAAGTTATCATCTGTTTTCCTTAAGCCTTTTTCATCAATATGACTTAAGCCATAACTTGTAATTAGTTTATTGTCCCAATTCCACTTGTTCTTTTTATAATTAAAATCATATTCAAGTCCCATATTTCCTGCCACAGTATTGTTACCCCCTGCTGCCCAGTTAGAAAAAGAAGATTGGTTGAATAAAAAAGTATATTTACCAGTTATTGTTAGTCTTTTAGGGATATTGTCTTTTGTTTTTTCTTGAGAAAAAATCATGAAAGAACAACCTGTAAGCAATAAAAGCAGAAGTTTTTTCATTGAAAAGTAGGTAAGAGAGTTATTTAGTTTTTTTGTATAAAGGAACAGTTGAGCACGCTTCACCAAACATAATTGTTTTGGCAATTGGCTGAATTTTTTTGATTAAAAAAGTGTATGCAGATGCAGGTATGGGTTTGTTGGTGCAACCTTTTATAATAACTGGTTTGTTAGCAAATTCAGTAGTGTCTAGATTCAAAATTATTTCTTGATAAATAACAGTTTCTAATAATTCTAAATTACCAACAACAACTTTGTTAGCAAATTTTGATAAATGAGCGGTTAATAATAAATATGCCCAAGATGGAATAATGGCATCTGAAGAACAAGTTAAAGCAACGTAATTGTTTTGATATTGAGACCAATCGTGATTTTTCACCTGTTCTCTAAAGTCTTTTTCACGAAGAATTAATTCTTCATACAGCCAATCTTTAATGTCAAAAACAACACGTTGTCCTTTTGGGTAATAATCTTCAAGGTCAACGGTTATTAATTTACTGTTGGCAACTCTGTTTGTAATTTCTTCAGTCATTTGTTTCGAAACGTCATTACGAACAAAGTGAAGTAATCTTTATAACAGATTGCTCCGTCATTCTTCCTCGCAATGACAAATTTATTTAAAGCATTCCTAATTCTAATTTAGCCTCTTCGCTCATCATTTCTTGAGTCCAAGTAGGGTCAAAAGTAATTTCTACTTCACATGCGTTAATTTCTTTCAATGATTTTACTTTTTCTTCAATATCAACAGGTAAGCTTTCTGCTACTGGGCAGTTAGGAGATGTTAATGTCATTAATATTTTAGCATCGTTTTCTTCAGAAACAAATACATCATAAATTAATCCTAATTCATAAATATCTACAGGAATTTCTGGATCATATATTGTTTTTAAAACACCAACTATTTTATCTCCTAAATCGTCTAATTCTTTATCAGTCATTACTCTTGTTTTTTTAATTTGTTAGTTTTGATTGCTGTGCAATTGCATACATTTTTATTTGTTTTATCATTGAAACTAATCCATTGGCTCTTGTAGGGCTTAAATGTTCTTTAAGGCCTATTTCATCAATAAAATCGGTTTTAGCTTCAATAATTGCTTGCGGACTTTGATTTGAAAATACTCTTAGTAATAGCGCCACAATTCCTTTAGTTAAAATAGCATCGCTATCGGCAGTAAATTCAATAGTATTATTTTTCAATTCAGAATATAACCATACTTTTGATTGACATCCTTTTATTAAATTTTCATCTAACTTATAAGTATCATTTATTAAAGGTAATGATTTACCTAAGTCAATTATATACTCATAACGTTCCATCCAGTCTTCAAACATAGAAAACTCATCAATAATTTCTTCTTGTATTTCTTTGATAGTCATTTTTTAAAACTATTTTTGCACCTTTAAAAGACACTTTACTTAAAAGTGCAAAATTACAGTAAAAAAATAAGAAATGAGTAAATTATTAGCAGTTGGTACCGTAGCTTATGATGCTATTGAAACACCTTTTGGTAAAACGGATAAGATATTAGGGGGTTCTGGAACGTTTGTAGGATTAGCAGCATCGCAATTTGGCGTAAAAACAGGCGTGGTTTCTGTTGTTGGAGGCGACTTTTTGCCGTCATATATAGATATGATGAACAATAAAGGTATTAATACCGATGGTATTGAGGTTGTTAAAGAAGGGAAAACCTTTTTTTGGAGCGGAAAATATCATAATGATATGAACTCTCGTGATACTTTAATTACTGAGTTAAATGTATTAGAGCATTTTACACCAGTAGTGCCAACAGAATTTAAAGATGCAGGTATTGTTATGTTGGGTAATTTACACCCGTTAACACAGACATCGGTTTTAGATCAGATGACAGAAAGACCAAAATTAGTTGTGTTAGATACAATGAATTTTTGGATGGACATTGCGTTAGATGATTTACACACAGTTTTAAAACGTGTAGATGTTATTACGATTAATGATGAAGAAGCACGTCAGTTAAGCGGAGAATATTCGTTAGTAAATGCAGCGAAAAAAATCCATGAAATGGGACCAAAATACGTGGTGATTAAAAAAGGAGAACATGGAGCTTTATTATTTAATGAAGGAAAGATGTTTTTTGCACCAGCATTACCATTAGCAGAAGTTTTTGATCCAACAGGAGCTGGAGATACTTTTGCAGGAGGTTTTTGTGGATATTTAGCTAAAACAGAAGATATTTCGTTTGAAAATATGAAAAACGGAATTATTTACGGATCAAATCTTGCTTCTTTTTGTGTTGAGAAATTTGGAACACAACGTATGGAGGAATTAACAAAAGATGAAGTACAAGCTCGTTTGCAGGCTTTTAAAGAGTTAACGCAGTTTGATATAGAATTATCATAAATAAAAATCCGCGCTTTTTTGCCGCGGATTTTTTTATACAACAAAACAACACTAACAACAATACGCAATTAAATATATTATCAAATGAGTGATGCTATTAAACACGAATGTGGTATCGCAATGGTTCGATTATTAAAACCATTACAGTACTATAAAGATAAATACGGAACAGCATTTTATGGAGTAAATAAAATGTACTTATTAATGGAAAAACAGCACAACCGTGGTCAAGATGGTGCGGGTTTGGCTAGTATCAAATTTAATGTAGATCCGGGTACAAGATATATTAGTAGAGTGCGTTCTAATCAATCGCAACCAATACAGGATATTTTCGGAAAAGTTAATAAAAGAATTAACGGAGTTTTTGAAGAAAATCCAACAAAAGTTGATGACGTTAAATGGCAAGAAGAAAACATACCATACTTAGGAAACCTGTTTTTAGGACACGTTCGTTACGGAACCTTTGGTAAAAACTCCATTGAAAGTGTACATCCATTTTTGCGTCAAAGTAATTGGAAACATCAAAGTTTAATTGTTGCGGGTAATTTTAATATGACCAATTCAAAGCAATTATTAAATGATTTAATTGAGTTAGGGCAACATCCAAAGGAAGCTACCGACACGGTAACAGTGATGGAAAAAATCGGACATTTTTTAGAAGATGAAGTTTCTGATTTATATATAAAAGCAAAAGAAGCTGGGTTTAATAAACAAAACGCCTCTCCGTTTATAGAAGAGCATTTAGATATACAGCGAATATTAAAACGTTCAGCAAAAAATTGGGACGGTGGTTATGCAATGGCAGGATTGTTGGGGCATGGAGATGCATTTGTATTAAGAGATCCATCCGCTATTAGACCAGCGTTTTATTATCAAGATGATGAAGTTGTAGTGGTGGCATCTGAACGCCCAGTAATTCAAACAGTATTTAATGTTGCTATTGACAAGATTAAAGAAATCGATAGAGGGCATGCGCTAATCATTAAAAAGAACGGAGAAACTTCAATGAAGCCTGTTTTAGAGCAGCGTGAAAAGAAAGCTTGTTCTTTTGAGCGTATATATTTTTCAAGAGGGAGTGATGCTGCTATTTATGGAGAAAGAAAAAACTTAGGAAAATACGTTTTTCCAGAGGTTTTAAAATCAATAGATAATGATATCGAAAATTCAGTTTTTTCATACATTCCAAATACAGCCGAAACTTCATTTTTTGGAATGATGGAAGCTGCTGAAGATGTGTTAAATCAGCAAAAAACAGCTGCTATTTTAGCAGGAGAAGGTAAATTATCAAAAGAAAAAGTAACTGAAATTTTATCTAAAAGACCTCGTTTTGAAAAAATAGCCATTAAAGACGCAAAACTTAGAACTTTTATTACAGACGATAGTAGTCGTGATGATTTGGTAGCGCATGTATACGATGTGACATACGGAGTGGTAAAGTCGACCGATAATTTAGTGATTATAGATGATAGTATTGTACGTGGTACAACGTTAAAGAAAAGTATTATTAAAATACTAGATCGATTAAATCCTAAAAAAATAGTAGTAGTTTCATCAGCTCCACAAATTCGTTACCCTGATTGTTATGGTATCGATATGGCAAAAATTAATGATTTTATCGCTTTTAAAGCAACGTTAGAATTGTTGAAAGAAACTGATCAATACCACATTATTGATGCAGTATATAAAAAATGTAAAGCGCAAGAGATTAGTGAAGACAAAGATGTTGTTAATTATGTGAAGGAAATGTATGCTCCTTTTACAGATGAACAAATTTCTGCTAAAATTGCTCAGATGTTAAAAACTAAAAATATTACTTCAGATATTGAAGTGATATTTCAGCCAGTAAGTAGCTTGCATAAAGCATGTCCAGATAATTTAGGAGACTGGTATTTTACAGGTAATTACCCTACGGATGGTGGAAATCGAGTGGTAAATCAAGCATTTATAAACTTCTATGAAGGGAGTGATGAAAGAGCTTATTAAAAAGAGGTTTAAGTAAATAAAAAAAGCGAAATCAATTTGATTTCGCTTTTTTTTATAAAGTCTTTTCTTATAATGGAATAACAATAGCGCCATTAAATTTTTCTCTTATTTCATTTAAGGCTCTGTCAGCTTGTATCCTTGTTTTGTAATTTCCTACTTGCGCTTTCCAGTCAGGTTGGTCGTATGTCAACTTGGTGTAAACGCCAGGGTATTCAACTTGAAACCTGTTTCGTAAGCTTTTTGCTCTTCTTTCTAGCCCGTTGTATAGTTGAATACGGTAGCCAGTTCCGTTATGTTTGTTGTACTCTCTTTTTTTAGCAATTAATGAGTTAATTTCTTTATTGCTGGTAAAAGTATCCTGAGCGTAAGTATTAACAATACCAATAAAAAGTATTAATAATAAAGTTAGCAAGAAATTCTTTTTTTTCATTTTTATATTTTTTTTACAAAAGTAACGACTTGCAATTTAATAGATTGTTAGTTTTAATTATTTAGAATAGTTATAAATTATAAATTAGCAATCTCTTAACATTTCACAATTTAGAGATAAGTAGTACTTTTGTCAAGCTTTCTATTATGTTGCTTTTATTGTAGCTTACTAGAAAAAATTGTACCAAAACCGATACAAAACTTATATTTAATAGTATGAAAAGTGTGAAACATCACAGTAGATTAACCCAAACACTCGTAAAGAGTTTAGCTTTCTTATTCGTTTTATTTGTAAGCTTTTCAGCGTTTTCACAAGATGTTGATGAGGCGCGTCAGAAAGAAGGAAAAAAATTATTTAAATCTTTATGTGCATCATGTCACAAGTTGGATAAAAAACTTGTAGGGCCTAAGTTAGCAGGTATTGAAGAAAGAAGAGAGAACGATTGGTTGAAGTCTTGGATTAAAGATAACGCAGCGTTAAGAGCTTCTGGAGATAAAGATGCAATTGAAATCTTTGAAGAGTATAAGCAGTCAAATATGACCGCTTTTCCTCAGTTAACAGATAAGAATATTGATGATATCTTGTATTATACTACTGTTGGAGAGCTTAAAAAAGCAGGAGAGGTAGTTGTTGCAGCAGGAGGAGCTGAAAAAGAAGATGCGCCAAAGTGGTTAATATATATATTGGCTGCCGCTATTATAGTAGCTTTTTTAATTATTGCTAGTTTATTGAAAACTATTAGTGAGTTAAAAGGAGCACCTAAAACACCAGGTCTTTTAGGGCAAACAGCTGAGTTGTGGCAAGGAGTTAAGCAGAATACTTTTTTACATGTATTAGTGGTGTTATTTGGGGCTTTGATTACGGCTTATGTTTTATTTGGAACGTTGTTTAAAGTTGGTGTTGATGAAGGGTATCAGCCAATTCAGCCAATAGCTTTCTCTCATAAAATTCACGCAGGTGACAATAAAATAGATTGTCAGTACTGTCATTCTTCTGCAAAGCATAGTAAAACTTCAGGTATTCCTTCAGTAAGTGTTTGTATGAATTGTCATAAAAATATTTCAGAAGTAGCTGAAGATACTAAAGTTGTGATGGATGACCATACTTTAGTGAAGTCTGATTTAGATAAAGAAATTGCTAAAATTTATGAAGCAGCCGGATGGGATGCTGAAAATTTAGAATATACAGGGGAAACCAAGCCAGTAAAATGGGTTAGGGTTCATAATTTACCAGACTTTGCGTATTTTAATCACTCTCAACACGTAACTGTTGCAGGTTTAAAATGTCAAAAATGTCACGGTCCGGTAGAGGAGATGGAAGAAGTGTATCAGCACTCTCCATTAACAATGGGTTGGTGTATTGATTGTCATAAGGAAACAAAAGTTGACTTAAAAGGAAATGAGTACTATGCTAAAATTCATAAAGAATTAGCAGCTAAGTACGGTGTGGAGCAAGTGACAATTGCGCAGTTAGGAGGAAAAGAGTGTGGTAAGTGCCACTATTAATCAATTAGAAAGTAGAAAAACACGTATATAAATGGCTTCAAACAAAAAATACTGGCAAAGTGTTGAAGAACTAAAAGGTAGTTCTGTTGTTGAAACGCTACGTAATAATGAGTTTGTACAAGATATTCCTACAGATGAGTTTTTAGGTGATAAAGAAACGTTAGAAACATCATCAACTTCGCGTAGAGATTTCTTGAAATATGTTGGATTTACAACCGCAGCAGCTTCTTTGGCAGCTTGCGAAGGTCCAGTTAGAAAATCAATCCCTTATGTAGTACAACCAAATGATATTGTTGCAGGTGTTGCTGATTGGTATGCAACTACAATTGCTGATGGTTTTGATTTTGCAAACGTATTAGTAAAAACACGCGAAGGACGTCCAATTCTTGTAATGCCAAACAAACTGGCAGAAGGAGAAACAAATGCACGTACACAAGCTTCTGTTTTATCATTATATGATGGTGAGTTGCGTTTAAAAGAACCTAAAAAAGGTGGTGCTGAAATTTCTTGGGCAGATGCAGATAAAGAAATAGTAGCTAAATTAAACGAATTAAAAAATGCAAACGAATCAGTAGTTTTATTAACAGGTACTTTAGCGAGTCCTTCTACTGAAAAAGTAATTGCTGATTTTACAACTGCTTATCCAAATGTAAAACATGTTGTTTACGATGCGATTTCAGAAAGTGGAACAGCAGATGCTTTTGAGGCTATGTATGGTACGCGTGCCTTACCTAACTATGATTTTAGTAAAGCTAAAGTAATTGTTTCTATTGGTGCTGACTTTATTGGAGACTGGCAAGGTGGTTATGAAAAATCATATGCTGATGGTCGTAGACCTGAATCTGGTAAAATGTCTTACCATGTTCAAATAGAAAGTAACATGTCTTTAGCAGGAGCAAATGCAGACAAAAGAATGGTTGTAAAACCTTCTGAACAGGTTTTTGCTTTACTTAACTTATACAACGCTGTAGCTGGCGAATCACTTCCTTCAAAAGCAACAAAACTAGATGCAGAAATTAAAAAGCTAGCAAGCGATTTAAAGAAAGCAGGGTCTAAGGGAGTTGTTGTTACAGGATTAAATGATAAAAACGCACAGTTAATTGCATTTGCAATTAACGAAAAATTAAATAGTGAGATATTTAATACCAAAGATGTTAATTTAACTCGCCAAGGTAACGATGCTCACGTAGCTCAATTAGTAGCTGATATAAAAAATGGTAAAGTAAAAGGTTTAATTACTTATAATACAAACCCTTTATATTCTTTAGCAAATGCCGCTGATTTAGCAGAAAGAATTAAAAAGTTGAAATTATCTGTTGCTTTATCTACACAAAATGATGCAACAACTAGTGCTGTAGAATATGCATTACCTGCACCTCATAATTTAGAGAGTTGGGGAGATGTAATGGCTACAAAAGGTGTGTATAGTTTAATGCAACCTACTATTTCTCCATTATTTAATACACGTCAATTACAAGATGTATTATTAAAATGGTCTGGTAGTTCAGTAAATTATTATGATACTTTAAAAGAATTTTGGAGTACTAATGTGTTAGACGGAGCATCATGGAATCAAGCATTACATGACGGTTTCTTTAAAGCTGAGATGTTATTAGGGGAAGAGGCCTTTGAAACTTCGGTAGTTATAAATGAAACAGCAGTTCAACTAGTAAGATCAGCAAATAATGCATCAGGTTTTGAATTAAACTTGTATTCATCAACTGCATTAGGTGATGGTAAGCAAGCCAACAACCCTTGGTTACAGGAATTACCAGATCCTATTACACGTGCAGCTTGGGATAACTACTTAACCATGTCTATGGCTGATGCTAAAGAATTAGGTTTTGAAAATCCAGTAAAAGACAACGGAGCGATTAATGGTAACTACGCAAGTGTAACAGTAAACGGAGTAACTATTAAAAATGTACCAGTAATGATTCAGCCTGGTCAGGCAAAAGGATCGGTTGGTTTAGCATTAGGTTACGGTAGAACCCAAAATTTAAAAGAAGAGATGCAAGTTGGTATCAACGCGTATCCTTTCTTAAAAGATGGAAACAATGTACAATACAATGTTTCGATAGAAAAAACTTCAGGATGGCATAAGTTTGCTTGTACACAGGTACAAAGTACACTTGCAGGACGTCATGATATTTTAAAAGAAGCTACTTTAAAACAAGTAACTAACAAAAACTTAGATCCAAAACATACTTGGAATAAACCAGCAATGGTTTCTTATGATCACCAAGAAGTTGAAGCGAAAAGCATCGATTTATGGGATGAGCATGATAGAAGTATTGGGCATCACTTTAACTTATCAATCGACTTAACATCTTGTACAGGTTGTGGAGCATGTGTGGTAGCATGTCATGCTGAAAACAATGTGCCAGTTGTAGGTAAAGACGAAGTTCGTGTAGGTAGAGATATGCACTGGTTACGTATTGATCGTTACTATTCATCTACTGTTTCAGATAAACAACACGAAGCTTCAATGACAATTGAAGAGTTTAGAGCTGAAAATCCAAGCTTAGCAAATAAAGATGTTGAGAGAAAGTATACAGAAAGAGTTTTAGAATTAAGTAAAGGAGATTTATTTGACGCTTTAGAAAATTCTGCAGAAAACCCAGAAGTGGCTTTCCAACCAATGATGTGTCAGCACTGTAATCATGCACCATGTGAAACAGTATGTCCAGTAGCAGCAACATCTCATGGTCGTCAAGGTCAAAACCAAATGGCGTATAACAGATGTGTGGGTACAAGATATTGTGCAAACAACTGTCCATATAGAGTGCGTCGTTTTAACTGGTTTAATTACTCAGAAAATGAAGAGTTTGACTTTAACATGAACAACGAATACGGTAAAATGGTATTAAATCCAGATGTAGTAGTTCGTTCTCGTGGGGTTATGGAAAAATGTTCAATGTGTATTCAAATGACACAAGCAACTATTTTAAAAGCTAAAAAAGAAGGTAGAGCAGTAAATAAAGATGAATTTGAAACAGCATGTTCATCAGCATGTTCTACAGGAGCAATGGTTTTTGGAGATATTAACAACTCTGAAGACACCGTTGCAACATTAAAAGAAGATAACAGAGCATTCCATGTCTTAGATTATATTGGTACTAAACCAAACGTTGTGTACCAAGTGAAAGTAAGAAATACAAACGAAGCTTAATAGTAAATTAATAAGTATACAGATATATGTCGTCTCATTACGAATCATCTTATAGAGAACCTTTAATACTTGGTGACAAGAGTTACCATGATATTACTGAAGATATTGCAAGACCTATTGAAGGTAAAGCAAACAAACATTGGTATGTAGCATTCTATATTTCTTTAGCAGCAATGCTTTGGGGATTTGGATGTATCTTTTACACCGTCGGAACAGGAATTGGTGTTTGGGGATTAAGTAAAAACATTGGCTGGGCATGGGATATTACCAACTTCGTATGGTGGGTAGGTATCGGTCACGCTGGTACACTAATCTCAGCAGTATTGCTTTTATTCCGTCAAAAATGGAGAATGGCAATTAACCGTTCTGCTGAAGCAATGACAATTTTTGCGGTATTCCAAGCAGGTTTATTTCCAATTATTCACATGGGACGTCCATGGAATGGATATTGGGTATTGCCAATTCCAAATCAATTCGGATCGTTATGGGTAAACTTTAACTCACCATTATTATGGGATGTATTCGCAATTTCTACGTACTTATCAGTATCATTAGTTTTCTGGTGGACTGGTTTATTACCTGATTTTGCAACAATTCGTGATAGAGCTGTAAAGCCATTTCAAAAGAAAATTTACGCATTGTTATCTTTCGGATGGTCTGGTAGAGCAAAAGATTGGCAACGTTTTGAAGAAGTATCATTAGTGTTAGCAGGTTTAGCTACTCCATTAGTACTTTCAGTACATACAATTGTATCAATGGACTTTGCTACCTCTATTAACCCAGGATGGCACTCAACAATATTTCCACCTTATTTCGTAGCAGGAGCAATCTTTTCAGGTTTTGCAATGGTACAAACCTTATTAGGTATTATGCGTAAGGTTACTAATATGGAAGCATACATTACACGTTTGCATATTGAGTATATGAATATCGTAATTATTTTAACAGGAGGTATTGTAGCTGTAGCATACGCAACTGAGTTTTTTATAGCTTGGTATACAGGATCTCCTTATGAAAATTACACATATTTATCATTTGGTGCAGAAGCAGGAGCTTATGGATGGGCATTTTGGTCATTACTAATCTGTAACATTTTTACACCACAGTTATTATGGTTTAAAAAAATAAGAAGAAGTTTTATTTGGTCTTTTATCATTTCAATTATTATTAATATAGGAATGTGGTTTGAACGTTTTGATATTATTGCAATTGTATTAAGTAAAGGACATTTACCATCAACATGGTGGCGTTTTGAACCAACTTTTGTTGATGTAGGGATCTTTATTGGTACTATCGGATTTTTCTTTGTATTATTTTTATTATATGCAAGAACTTTCCCTGTAATTCCAACAGCAGAGATTAAAACTATTTTGAAATCATCAGGTGAGAATTTTAAAAAATCAAGAGAAAACAATGAGCACTAATAAAGTAATTCACGCATTATATAATGATGATGATATCTTAATGGATGCTGTTAAGAAAGTCAAGGCAGAAAATCATCATATAGAAGAAGTATTTTGTCCATTTCCAGTTCACGGACTAGATCAAGCAATGGGATTGGCACCAACACGTTTAGCTATTACAGCTTTTATGTATGGTATTACAGGTTTATCAGTTGCTATTTGGTTAACATGGTATACTATGATTGCTGATTGGCCACAAGACATTGGAGGAAAGCCAAATTTTTCATGGGCAACTAACATGCCAGCATTCGTGCCTATCATGTTCGAATTAACAGTTTTCTTTGCAGCACACTTAATGGTGATTACTTTTTACATGAGAAGTAAAATATGGCCATTTAAAGAAGCTGAAAATCCAGACCCAAGAACAACAGATGACCATTTTTTAATGGAAATACCTGTGAATGATAATGAAGACCAATTAACTTCATTATTAGAAACAACAGGAGCTGTTGAAATTAATGTAGTAGAAACGCACTAATAAAGAGATATGAAAAGTTTAAAAATAATTATCACTTTAGTTGCAATAGTAAGCTTAGCTTCTTGTAACAACAAACGTAAACCACAAGTACAATATATGCCAGATATGTATGTATCTGTACCTTATGACGTAAATGGTGCTGATGGTTTAAATACAAAAATGGTAAACAGATTACCTGTTGCCGGTACTGTAAGTAGAAAAGGTATTGTAGCTTATGATATTCCAAATACGCAAGAAGGGTATGAGAAAGCAAAAGTAGAGTTAAAGAACCCATTACCAACTACTGAAAAAAGTTTAGCAAAAGGTAAAGAATTATACGGGATTTATTGTGCTACTTGTCACGGAACAAAAGGTGATGGTAACGGAGTTTTATCTCAAAGAGATAAATTTAACGGTATACCAAACTATAAGGATAGAGATTTAAATCCTGGTAATATTTACCACGTAATTATGTATGGTAAAAACCTAATGGGATCTCACGCAGCACAATTAAAGTACAATGAGCGTTGGCAAGTTGTACAGTACGTTGAGAAATTAAGAAGCGAATTAAAATAAGTATATAATAGATAGTTAAGATATGTACAAGTTTTCAGGAAAATTAAAAATGCTTGCTATTATTTTAATGGCTTTAGGACTTATAGGAACTGTTTATAGTTTTTATAGTGCCCCAAAAACATTAGAAGAAGCAAAAGAAATTTTAGCAAAACAGCACGATGCTCACGGAAGTGATCATGCAGTCGCTGATTCTCACGAAGCACAAACAACACATGTTGTAGCTGCAAAAGAAGAAGCAGTAACTGATGCACACATTGCTGATAGTACAGTAACTAAGGCAAAAGAAGAAACTTCAGTAGCACATACTAAAGATACTGTAGCTACTCATACCGAAGTAATAAAAGAAACTCATAAAGAAACAGCAACTGTAGCACATGACGATAAAATCAATGCTCATGCTGAAAATCATGAAGATGTACACGCAGAACATGCTTTTCATCAAATGCAAAATCGTCCTTGGGCAGCATTTTTTGTAGCATTAATGTTCTTTTTAGGGGTTACATTATTAGTATTAGCATTTTATGCAATTCAAAGAGTAGCACAAGCAGGTTGGTCAATCGTATTATTTAGAGTAATGGAGGCTATTACAGCAAACATTCACTATGTAAGTGTTGTAATGTTAGTGTTTTTAATTGCTACATTTATGCACATGAATCATTTATTTCCTTGGATGGGCGAAGGTGTTTTTGACCCTCAAAGTCCAAACTATGATCCTGTTGTAGATGGTAAAAAATGGTTTTTAAATACTCCAGGATGGTTAATTAGAAGTATCTTTTATTTAGTAGTTTGGAATGCTTACCGTTTCATTATCAGAAAAAGCTCTATTGAACAAGATAATGGAGATTTAAAATTGCATAAGAAAAACTATAATCTTTCAGTAATATTCTTATTCTTATTCATGATTACTGAATCTATGATGTCTTGGGACTGGATTATGGGAATAGACCCACACTGGTTTTCTACATTATTCGGATGGTATGTATTAGCTACCTTCTTAGTATCAGCATTAACAGTAATTGCGTTTGTAACTATTTATTTAAGATCAAAAGGACACTTACCATTTGTTAACGATAGTCATATTCATGATTTAGCAAAATATATGTTTGGTTTTTCAGTATTCTGGACTTATTTATGGTTTGCACAGTTTATGTTAATTTGGTATGCTGATATTCCTGAAGAAACAACTTATTATTTGTTACGTTTTAACGAATATAAAGTACCTTTCTTAGCAATGGTAGTAATGAACTTTATCTTTCCAATATTACTATTAATCAACAGTGATTTTAAAAGCATTCCTTGGTTTGTTACTATTGGAGGTGTTGTAATATTAGCAGGGCATTACTTAGATTTATTCGTAATGATTATGCCAGGAACAGTTGGTGCTCAATACGGATTTGGAGTTGGAGAAATTAGTGGGATATTATTCTTTTTAGGATTGTTTATTTACGCAACATTTAGCGCATTTGCAAAAGCAAATCCACTAGCAAAAGGAAACCCATTCTTACACGAAAGTGAAACACACCATTACTACAATATCCAACACAGAGGAGAAGATAGTAAACATTAATAATTATAATTAATAAACAAATAGTTTAGATAATATGCTCGCTTTATTTTATATTTTCATAGCAGTTGCAATAGGAGTTAGTTTTTGGCAAATTACTCGTATTATGAATCTTCGTTCTGTAATTGCTACAGATAAAGACAACGAAACACAAGGTAAATT
This sequence comes from Tenacibaculum soleae, assembly GCA_938002045.1. GTDB lineage: Bacteria > Bacteroidota > Bacteroidia > Flavobacteriales > Flavobacteriaceae > Polaribacter > Polaribacter soleae_A. The sequence continues at coordinate 107,995 of CALLBA010000013.1, read as the reverse complement.
AGCAATAGGATTTTTAGTTTTCCTATACGCAATGATGATTTACTGCTTAATAGCAATGAATGTAATTATGTTACCAGAATCTGCTTCGATCGAAGGAGAACACGATGATAACTTATTTAATATTACATTTTGGCTAATTGGTATTGTACAGTTTGCAATGCAATTCTTAATTTTCTTTTTTACTTATAAGTACAGAGGAAAAAAAGAAAACAAAGCGTTATTTTATGCAGATAGTCATAAGTTAGAATTAATATGGACAACTATTCCAGCAATAACAATTGTTATTTTAATTGGTTACGGTTTATGGGCTTGGAATAACATTATGTATGTTGGTGATGACGAAAACCCTATTGAAATTGAAGTATATTCAAGACAATTTGATTGGCAAGCGCGTTATGCTGGTGAAGACAATGAACTAGGTTTAGGAAACGTAAACTTTATTAAAGGCATCAATTCTATGGGAGTTGATATGTCTGATCCAAGTGCACAAGATGATAAAAAGGTAACTGAATTGGTTTTACCTAAAGGAAAAAAAGTGTTGTTTAAATTCCGATCACAAGATGTATTGCACTCAGCATATATGCCTCACTTTAGAGCGCAAATGAACTGCGTGCCAGGTATGGTAACTCAATTTGCATTTACACCTAAATATACTACTGAAGAAATGCGTATGCAATCAGAAGTAATAGCAAAAACCGAAGGAATTAACAAAATAAGAAAAGCAAAAGGAGAAGATCCTTATGAGTTTAATTATTTACTGTTATGTAATAAAATTTGTGGTGCTTCTCACTACAATATGCAAATGAAAATCACCGTTGTTGAAGAAGCTGAATACAACAAGTGGTTATCAGAACAAAAAACATTAGCTCAAGTTATTAAATAAGATATTTTTTTAAAGTATATATATAGATTATGTCAGATCATCACCACAAAGAAACATTTGTAACTAAATACATCTTTAGTCAAGATCATAAAATGATCTCGAAACAATTTCTTGTTACGGGTATATTTATGGGAGTTATAGGAGGTTTTATGTCTATGTTATTTCGTTTGCAAATTGCATGGCCAGAAACATCATTTTCAATCATTGAAGCATTTTTAGGAAACCATCAAACAGATGGAATTATGAATCCTGATATGTACTTAGCATTGGTAACAATTCATGGTACAATAATGGTATTTTTTGTTTTAACTGCTGGTTTAAGTGGTACATTTTCTAATCTGTTAATTCCATTACAAATTGGTGCCCGTGATATGGCTTCAGGTTTCTTGAACATGGTATCTTACTGGTTATTTTTCTTATCATCAGTAATTATGATTATTTCATTATTTGTTGAAGCAGGACCAGCATCAGCAGGATGGACAATTTACCCTCCTTTATCTGCATTACCACAAGCAATTCCAGGTTCAGGTACAGGGATGACATTATGGTTAGTATCGATGGCAATTTTTATTGCATCATCATTAATCGGATCGTTAAACTATATTGTAACTATTTTAAATTTACGTACCAAAGGAATGAAAATGACAAGATTGCCATTAACAATGTGGGCATTCTTTATTACAGCAATTATCGGTGTAATTTCATTTCCTGTATTATTATCAGCAGCATTATTATTAATCTTTGATAGAAGTTTTGGAACATCATTTTTCTTATCAGATATTTTTATCTCAGGAGAAGTGTTACACTACCAAGGAGGATCACCAGTATTATTTGAACACTTATTTTGGTTCTTAGGTCACCCTGAAGTATATATTATATTATTGCCAGCATTAGGATTAACATCAGAAGTAATTTCAACAAACGCTCGTAAGCCAATTTTTGGTTACCGCGCAATGATTGGATCTATTATGGCAATTGCATTTTTATCTACAATTGTATGGGGACACCATATGTTTATCTCAGGAATGAATCCATTCTTAGGTTCTGTATTTACATTTACAACGGTATTAATTGCAATTCCATCAGCAGTAAAAGCATTTAATTATGTAACTACTTTATGGAAAGGTAACTTACAATTAAACCCAGCTATGTTATTTTCTATCGGATTAGTTTCTACGTTTGTAACAGGAGGTTTAACAGGTTTAGTTTTAGGAGATTCTGCTTTAGATATTAATGTACATGATACCTATTTCGTTGTAGCACACTTTCACTTAGTAATGGGGGTATCTGCATTATTAGGTATGTTTGCTGGTGTGTATCACTGGTTTCCTAAAATGTATGGTAGAATGATGAATAAAACATTAGGTTACTGGCACTTTTGGTTAACAATTATTTCTGCTTACGGTGTATTCTTTCCAATGCACTTTGTTGGATTAGCAGGTTTACCACGTCGTTATTATACAAACTCAAACTTTCCAATGTTTGATGATTTAGTAGAAATTAATGTATTTATGACTTTAATGGCATTTTTAGGAGGTGCTGCTCAGTTAATATTTTTAGCTAATTTCTTTATCTCAATTTATAGAGGAAATAAAGCAGAACAAAATCCTTGGAAATCGAATACTTTAGAATGGACTACTCCAGTTGAGCATATCCATGGAAACTGGCCAGGTGCTATTCCTGAAGTTCACAGATGGGCTTATGATTATAGTAAAACCGATGAAAATGATGAGTATGTACACGGAAAAGATTTCGTATTACAAACAACACCATTATTAGATGGAGAAGAGCCATCTTAAACAAAATTATAAATAATCAATTTTAGATTATGACAAAAAAAACCTGAACAATATATTATTGTTCAGGTTTTTTTTGTCATAAGATGTACAAGCATAATACTTTTTGGTTATTTTACATAAAGAAGAATACCTCCCTTTAATTTATTGAAAATAGTTTGTGTTTGACTATACGAGTAATTTTATGATTATTTTTGTAATATGATGCAGGTAACCTCAAGAGATTTATTAGAAAAACTAAAGGCAAACTTTGGATATGATAGTTTTCGATTAGCACAACAAAAAATAATTGAAAATGTTTTAACCAAAAAAGATACCTTGGTAATTATGCCAACTGGTGGCGGAAAATCGATTTGTTTTCAACTTCCTGCATTATTTTTTGAAGGTATTACCATTGTTATTTCTCCATTAATAGCTTTGATGAAAGATCAAGTTGATAGTTTAAAGGCAAACGGAATACCTGCAACGTATTATAATAGTAGCCAATCTGCAGAAGAACAACAAGAAGTTTTTGATGCAGTGGTACATAAAAATATAAAGTTGTTATATGTGGCTCCAGAAAGCTTATCATTGCTTCATAATATTTTAAATCAAAATTATATTAGTTGTATTGCCATAGATGAAGCTCATTGTATATCGGCATGGGGACATGATTTTAGGCCAGCTTACAAACAATTATCTTTCTTAAAAAAATCACTACCAGACGTTCCAATTGTAGCCTTAACGGCAACAGCTGATAAAGCAACACAACAAGATATTTTAGAACAATTAGCTATTCCTAATGCCACGAAATTTGTAAGCTCTTTTAATAGAGAAAATATTAGTTTAACTGTTCGACCTGCAAATGATAGAGTACAACAAATTATAAAATTCATTAATAAAATACCAAATGAATCGGGAATTGTATATTGTTTGAGTAGAAAAGCAACCGAACAACTAGCTAGTAAATTAAAACAACAAAATATCAATGCTAGGGCATACCATGCGGGTTTATCATTTGATGAACGTGCAAAAACTCAAGAAGATTTTATAAAAGATGATGTGCAAATTATTTGTGCAACCATTGCTTTTGGAATGGGAATTGATAAATCGAATGTTCGTTGGGTAATTCACTACAATATGCCAAAAAATATTGAAGGATATTACCAAGAAATAGGGCGCTCGGGTAGAGATGGGTTGCCAGCACAAGCCTTACTTTTTCATAGTTATGCAGATGTAATTCAATTACGTCAATTTATTGCAAATACGGAAAATAAAGAAGTGCAAGAGGCAAAATTAGAACGAATGAAACAGTTTGCAGAAGCAACGGTTTGTAGGCGTAAAATATTGTTGAGCTATTTTGGAGAGTTAATTGAAGAAAATTGTGGCAATTGTGATGTGTGTAAAAATCCTCCTAAGTTTTTCGACGGAACAGTAATTGGACAAAAAGCACTGTCCGCTATTTATCGACTACAAGAAAAAGAAGCCATGGGTACGGTTATAGATGTATTAAGAGGCGCAAAAAATGCTAATGTTTTAGATAAAAACTACCAAGCTTTAAAAACCTATGGTGTTGGAAAGGACATCTCCTGGAAAGATTGGCAACACTATATAATTCAGTTAATGAATCAAGGGTATTGTCAAATAGCATTTCATTTAAACAATACGTTACAGTTAACTGAGTTTTCTAAAAGAGTACTTTTCGATGGAGAAAAAATTCAATTAACAATTCCTGTTGAAATCAAAACAGTAGCTAAAATTGTAAAATCAAAAAGCAAAAAAGCTATTAAAGCAACCGTTAAAGACACTTTATTTGAACGTTTACGAAAATTACGATATCGTATAGCGCAAGAAGAAGATATTGCCGCATACCTAGTATTTAGTGATGCAACTTTACGTGAATTAGAAAATGAACGACCGCAAACGGATAGTGCATTTTTAGCGATTAGCGGAGTAGGACAGCGAAAGTTAGAAGTATATGGTGGTGAGTTTATGGAAGAAATCAGAAACTTTGTAAAATCAAAAAAGAAAGGTAAAAAAGACACGACTTTAGAAACCTATAAGCTTTACAAAGAGGGTTTTTCAATTGATGAAATAGCAAATAAGCGAAATTTAAAACCACAAACCATATTTTCGCACTTATCCAAGTTGTATTTAGAAGGTAAAGAGGTAAGTTTAGATGAATTTATTGATGCGTCAACTATTAAGCTGGTAGCAAACGCAAAAAAAGTGCTGAAAAATGAAACAGCTTTAAAACCGTATTTCGAATTTTTAGGAGAAAAAGTTCCGTATGAACAAATAAGAATAGCATTGACTATTTTACAGAAAAAACAGTAGTAAATTATACTAAAAACAAAAAGGAATTACATTTATAGTAATTCCTTTTTTATTAGGCTTTTAATTCTTCCATTTCTTTAATAATAGTATCTAATTTTGATACATACACTCCGTACATAATTTTAGTTGATAACAGATACACTAAAGTACTTATAAGCGAAACAAACAACGCGATTACAAAACCAATACCTAAAACTTCAATAAAAATGGCATCATCAGAAATAAATCGCGATAAAAAACTATTTTCTTTTATAAGAAAAGAAAGCGCAAAAATTGAGGTAATGGCAATAGGTATTCCAAACATAAACAGTTTTTTTGTAGCTTTCATTATCGAATACATAACGTTTTTATATTCCTTTAAATAGGTTAGATTGTCTGATTTAACATCAATAGTATGAAACCTTTTTAAAAGCTGTGAATTAAAAAAGTACAAACATAAAATTAAAAAAGTACCATACAATCCAATAATGGTTTCAGATAAAAGAATACCCCCTAAAGTAACAATCCCTGCCATAGGCAATAAACCTTTATTATCAAGTTCGTAAGTTCTTTTAATTTTATTAATAATTAATTTAGATTTTTGATTGTACAGGTTATTTATTTTAGGAGTAATTAAAGTATCTTCTTTAATAAAGGCTTCATCCCATATTTTTTCAATTGATTTTTCCATCTAATAATATTTTTAATTGTTTTTTAATTCTGTTAATGCGAACCGCAATATTATTAGTGCTCGTTCCTATAATTGCAGCAATTTCTATGTAAGGGTTTTCTTCTAAATGCAATAAAATAACAGCCCTGTCGGTTTCTGATAATTTTTTAATAGCATCATATAAAAGATTTAAATCTTCATTTTTAAATGCAGTATTTTTTTCTGACTCTTCATGAAATGTTTCAGGGATATTATTTCTTAGTTTGTTTCTTTTATTTAAGGTTAAACAAACGTTTAAAGTAATTCGATAAATCCAAGTACTCCATTTCGATTTTTCCTGAAAAGCATCTCTACTTTTCCAAATTTGTAAGCAAGCTTCTTGATAAAAGTCTTCAAAATCTTCTTGCGAATCTGTATATGCCCTACATAACTTAATAATAAGGCCAGAATGTGGTAATATGAATGTTATATAAAAATCGTTACTCAAAAGTTGTTTTTATTAATTAGTATTCGCTTAATTAAAAGTATTACAAAATAAATTAAAAAAGTTTAGTATTTTATTTTCAGTAATTATTGAAAGTTTAATAATTAGTATTATATTTGTAACATGAATTTAGATGAAGCAAAATTAAAATACATTCATACTTGGGGGAGCTTAGCTACAAGTTGGGGAATTAATAAAACAATGGCGCAAGTACATGCTTTGTTGTTAGTATCAACTAAACCGATGTCTGCAGATGCTATTATGGAAACTCTAAAAATATCTAGAGGAAACGTAAATATGAATGTAAGAGCATTGATAGATTGGGGAATTGTAAACAAAGAGTTTGTAATAGGAGAGCGTAAAGAATTTTTTGTTGCTGATAAAGATATTTGGGAATTATTTAAACAAGTTACCAAAGAGCGTAAGAAAAGAGAAATTGAACCTGTTTTAAATGTTTTAAATGAGTTACAAAATAATGTAAATGATAATTCTGAAGAGGCAATGGAGTTTAAAAAAGTAATGAAAGATTTATCTACCGTAACAGATACGGTTAATAGTATTCTTGATAAAACAATTAAGGCTGATGAGCACTGGTTATTATCGAGTTTTACAAAAATGATAAAAAAATAAAAAAATTTAAAACAAAACTTTCAAATATTTCTGAAACTATGAAAGAAAACATCTTAATAATAACCTGGATTAATAGAGTTTTAATGATTCCGTTTCTAGTACTCTTATTGTTATCAATTTTAAAAAATGATTTTCTGTCTTTAGCAGCTATTTTAGGCTTTGTGATAGGTGTTTTTCAAGTGTTTTCATTCTTACTTACCTTATTTTATTCGGGTAGTATTAAGAAGTTTGAACGCAAATTAATATTGATTTATGGTGTAGCAGTTGTACTTTATTTTGGTGCTTGTTTTTTTGTTGGTGAATATAACTTCAGTAAAAATCATATTATTTATTACATATTATGTGCTATACCAGTAGTCTTATCAATTCATTGGACTTATATTTTAGAAATGATAAAAAAAGAAATATGAGTCAGTTTACATACATAATATACCTATTACTATCAAGTACAATTGTTCTTTGGGTAGGAGAGGCTTGTTATAAAAATGGACATATATATATTCTAAATTATTTTCCTGATAGAATCAATTTTGGAAACGGCATAAATAATCTTTTAAGAATAGCTTATTATTTATTAAACATTGGTTTAATCGTTTGGAGTTTAAATACAATGAATCATATAAATAGTTTAGAAGAAGTAATATTAGAAATAACAAAGAGGTTGAGTTATATGATTCTTATAACTGCCTCACTCCATTTTATCAATATTTATACAGTTTATTTAATTCACAAATACTTTAAAAATCAATAATTATGAACACTTCATTAGAATTAATCGCCTACATTATTTATTTACCAATAGCAATTGGATTAACAACGTTTGTATCATATCACCTTTTTAAAAATAGTAAAATATTTATGTTAGATATTTTTCATCAAAAGGTAGAAATTGCAATGGCTACAAATAAGCTTTTTAAAATTGGTTTTTATTTATTAAATGTTGGTTTTGCACTACGTATTTTAGAAATATATAGTTTATCTAGTTATAAAGATTTGGTTGAAACTTTAAGTGCAAAAATAGGAGGGTTTTCCATTTACTTAGGAGTTGTAATGATATTTTTTATTCTCTTTTTTTTAAAAGGAAGAAAAGCAAGTAAACAAGCTACTTTACAAATAGAAAATAAATAGTAATTAAAATCGATTTTTTTAAAAATTTAAATAAGTAAATTAAAGTGCAGCAATAATATCAGAAGGCTCTGCTCTTAATTTATAATCTTCAGTAATAAAGCTGTAGGTTATTTTTTTATCGTTTTCAATAATATAAGTTGCAGCAATAGGCAACTCATTAGCTTTATTTCCTTGACTTTCTAATAGGTCTATTCCGAATTTTTTATATAAATCAGCTAGCTCTTCTGGTAACTTATAAGTTAAACCTAAAGATCTTGCCAGTCCGTTGTTTTTACTAGTTAAAATTTCGAAATCTAACTCGTTTTTTTCTTTAACCGAAAGCGTATTATCGGGTGTTTCAGGAGTAACAGCAACTAATGTAGCATTTTTCTCTTTAATTTGAGGTACTACATTTTGTAATGCTTTTAAAGCAAGATTACAATAAGGGCACCAACCACCTCTATAAAAAGTAAGTACAACTTTTCCTTTTTCAAGAAGCGCGTTAAGAGAAGTTAATTCTCCTTTTGCATTAGGTAAAGAAAAATCAGGAAAAATATCACCTTTTTTTGTTGCGTTTTTTATAATATCAGTTTTTTCTAGTTTATCAATACCAGCTAGCATTACATCTTTTGCTTCTTTAGGTATGTTTTTCGCACTGTTATCAGCGTGCTCTTTTAATTGATTTCTAAGGGTCATATTATCTCATTTTTCTAATTGGTCTATTTTTATCTAAAACATTACAAATTATAGGAAAAAAAAGCCTAAAAAAAACCTCACAAATTAATGTGAGGTTTTTAACTTATTTGTAAACATTGTTTACTTACATATTCCTTCTGTACTGACCACCAACTTTAAATAAAGCTTCTGTGATTTGTCCTAAAGAACAAAACTTTGTAGCTTCCATTAACTTATCAAATAAGTTTTCATTTTGAATGGCAGCTTGTTGTAAAATAGCCAATTGCTCTTGCACTTTACCGTCATTAGCTTTGTTTAGTAATTCTTTAGTTTGAATCTGAAACTGCTTTTCTTCTTCCGTTGCACGGATAACTTCGGCAGGTTGTACCGTTGGTGATCCTTTAGAACTCAAGAAAGTGTTTACTCCAATAATAGGAAACTCTCCTGTATGTTTTAAGGTTTCATAATACAAGCTTTCTTCTTGTATTTTACTACGCTGATACATCGTTTCCATAGCTCCTAAAACTCCACCACGTTCGGTAATTCTGTCAAATTCTGTCAATACAGCTTCTTCTACTAAATCGGTTAACTCTTCAATAATAAAAGCTCCTTGAATCGGGTTTTCATTTTTGGCTAATCCTAATTCTTTATTGATAATTAACTGAATTGCCATCGCTCTACGTACCGATTCTTCGGTAGGTGTAGTAATGGCTTCATCGTAGGCGTTTGTGTGTAACGAGTTACAGTTATCATTGATTGCATATAAAGCCTGTAAGGTTGTACGAATATCATTAAAATCAATTTCTTGAGCATGCAAAGAACGTCCAGAAGTTTGAATATGATACTTTAACATTTGCGCCCTTGCATTAGCTCCGTATTTATGTTTCATGGCTTTTGCCCATATTTTACGAGCTACACGACCAATTACCGAATATTCAGGGTCGATTCCGTTTGAGAAAAAGAACGATAAATTTGGACCAAATTTATTGATGTCCATACCACGAGATAAGTAGTACTCAACATAGGTAAATCCGTTAGATAATGTTAAAGCTAGTTGTGTAATAGGGTTGGCGCCAGCTTCAGCAATATGGTATCCAGAAATAGATACTGAATAAAAATTACGTACTTGCTTTTCGATAAAGTATTCTTGTACATCACCCATTAAACGCAAGGCAAATTCGGTAGAAAAAATACAGGTATTTTGTGCTTGATCTTCCTTTAAAATATCTGCTTGTACTGTACCACGAACTTGTGCTAAGGTTGTTTTTTTAATTTCAGCATATACATCTGGTGGTAACACCAAATCTCCTGTTAAACCTAAAAGCATTAGTCCTAAACCATTGTTACCTTCAGGTAATTTACCTTGATAAAGAGGTCTTTCTAATCCTTTTGAATCGTAAATTTCTTTAAATTTCGCTTCAACAGTTTTTTCTAATTTATTTTCTTTGATGTATTTTTCACAATTCTGATCGATTGCCGCATTCATAAAGAAACCTAGTAACATTGGTGCAGGACCATTAATGGTCATCGAAACCGAAGTCATTGCATGACTTAAATCAAAACCAGAATATAATTTTTTAGCATCATCTAAACAGCAAATAGAAACTCCAGCATTTCCAATTTTACCATAAATATCAGGTCTTACACCAGGATCATTTCCATATAAAGTAACACTGTCAAAAGCGGTAGACAAACGTTTTGCAGGCATGCCTAAACTCACATAATGAAAACGTCTGTTGGTACGTTCTGGACCACCTTCACCAGCAAACATTCTTGTTGGGTCTTCTCCGGTTCTTTTAAAGGGATATAATCCGGATGCATACGGAAATTCTCCTGGAACATTTTCTTGTAAATTCCAGCGTAATAAATCTCCCCAAGCTTCATATTTTGGTAAAGATACTTTTGGTATTTGCGTGTGCGATAACGACTCGCTATGTGTTTTTATATTGATTTCCTTATCACGTACTTTAAAAGTATAAATAGGGTTTTTGTATTTTTTAACCTTTTCTTGCCAGTTTAAAATAACCTCCCAATTATGCGGATCTAGATTTAATTTTACTTTATCAAACTGAGCAATCAATAGTTTAATAAAATCTTGTTCGTCATTCTTAACTTGTTCCAAAATCTCATCAGAATCCAATCCAATTTTCGTAATCCCAACTGTCGAATTAGTAATTGATTCAATCGTTTGATGAATTCCATATAATTTTTGAGCAACAATAACTTGATTGTTTACTTTTTTATCGTACGCTCTATTACTTTCTGATATTTCTGATAAATAACGGACTCTACTTGGCGGAATTACAAATATCTTTTCAGACATTTCCTTGGTGATTTCCATGTTCGATTTTAAATCAACACCTGTTTTTTCTACCAATTTATCCATAATACGCTTGTACAACGTATTCATTCCTGGGTCGTTAAATTGTGATGCAATGGTTCCAAATACAGGCATATCATCCATATGAACATCCCATAAATTGTTGTTGCGCATATATTGCTTTTTCACATCACGAATGGCATCCAAGGCACCGCGTTTATCAAACTTATTAATGGCAACTAAATCGGCAAAATCAAGCATGTCAATTTTTTCTAATTGCGTAGCAGCACCAAATTCAGGAGTCATTACATATAAAGAAGTATCAGAATGCTCTATAATTTCGGTATCAGATTGCCCAATACCTGAAGTTTCTAAAATAATTAAATCAAATTCAGCAGCTTTTAAAACTTCTACCGCTTCATTTACATATTTCGATAAAGCTAAATTAGATTGACGCGTAGCTAACGATCGCATATACACACGCTCGTTGTTAATGGCATTCATACGAATTCTATCACCTAAAAGTGCACCGCCAGTTTTTCTTTTTGATGGATCAACAGAGATTAATCCAATCGTTTTATTTGGAAAATCGATTAAAAAACGACGTACTAACTCATCAACTAATGATGATTTTCCTGCTCCACCAGTTCCTGTAATTCCTAAAACAGGCGTTTTAGAGTTTTTATTTTTTTCGTGAATAGCATCTAAAGTTTCTTTGGCAACTTCAGGAAAATTTTCAGCAGAAGAAATAGTTCTTGCAATGCTTCCAATTTCTTTTTTTGCTAAATTATCAAGCTTTATCGTTAATTTATCTCCAATAGCAAAATCCGAAGTTTTTACCAAATCATTAATCATTCCTTGTAAACCAAGCTCACGACCATCATCTGGAGAGTAGATACGCGTAATTCCATAATCCATCAGTTCTTTAATTTCTTCAGGAAGAATTACACCACCACCACCACCAAAAATTTTGATGTGTTCAGCACCTTTTTCCTTTAATAAATCGTACATGTATTTAAAATACTCAGTATGTCCACCTTGGTAAGACGTCATTGCAATCGCATTAGCATCTTCTTGTATGGCACAGTTAACCACTTCTTCAACACTTCTATCATGACCTAAATGAATTACTTCTACTCCGGTAGATTGAATAATTCGTCGCATAATATTTATGGCAGCATCGTGCCCATCAAATAATGAAGCTGCTGTTACAATTCTAACTTTATGTATTGGTTTATAAGGTGCTATTTGTTCCATTCGTAAATTTTATAGAAAATTGATGTGGCAATTTACGAATTTCTTAAAAGATATGAAGAATTGTTTAAGGATTATAAATAATTAAGAAAAGCCCAATATTTACGTGATTCAATGTAGTATAAATTATATTCATTAGTATAAGCTTCACGCTCAAAACTTAAGTTTTTATATGCTAAAAATCGATTTCGATATTTTATAAGTTTGTAAGTCCACTCAATAAAATAAAAAATAAAAAAGAAAATAACTAAAAGCTCTTGTTGTTGTTTTAAATGAATTTTTTCGTGATTAATAAGTTCTGAATCGTGTTTTAACTCTTTTCGTTTTAAAAAAATAAAAGGATACAAGGTTATACCAATAAAACCTTTTGGTACCATATGTTTAGAAATGAAAATCATAAACAATTTAAGACTAAGGTGTAAAAATACTTATTTATATTTTAGAAGATGTTTCTTTTATATGTTTTTTTAACTGTTTAAGAGATATTAGTGTTTTGCGTTTAAAATGTTTAAAATAAATCGACGCTATGGTTTTAAAACATAGCGCCGATTAAAAATAATTAAAAAAAAATATTGTTAACGCCAGCCATTAACATTATAAGTTACTTTTTTTGGTTGATTTTTACCGTATGCAACTCCAACGTCTCTTGCAGCTTTAATGTAAGTTCTTTTTAAGTCTAAAACTTTTAGTTTATAATTCCAGTCTCTATCATTTAAGTCTTTAACACGTTTTGCAATTTTAGCATATAAAGCTTTAACTTGGTTGTAACAAGATGCTTTAGGTTCAACTTCGCTTAATATAGCTGCAGCATCATTAGCAGCATTTATATCTTGATTTGCAATCCAAATACTTTTAGCTCTTGTTAACTTGTCTTTGCAATCTTTATCGATAACTTTTTGATAAGCTTTTTTAATTTTGTTTTCTATTTTAGAAAAACAAGTGCTTGCTATAGGTACGCTTGTGTAAAGAGCTAAAGCTTCTTTTAATTTTCCTTGAGTTTCTAATGAGCCAGCTTTACTAATTATTTTACTACAATTAGTATTGTAATAATCAATTATTTTAGCTTTTCCATTACTAATAAACTCTTGAACAGCTGGGTTTTTAGCTTTTAACCTTTTTATAGCACTAATATATGCTTTGGTTTCATTAGAGCCAACTCCTTTTAATTCAAAAGATTCACTAGCAAATAAAGTGCCATCTTTTCCATCTCCAATATAAAGAGTAAGATCTAAATTTAAAGCAATTTTTACAGGAGCAGATCCTATAATATCTTTATTAGATACATTAATCAAAGGTACCATCACAAATCTAGGATTATAACCACTATTACTTATGCCATTTTTAGTAATTATTTTAGCCAATTTATTTACTAAAATGCGCTTTGCAGAAGTAGGTATCCTTTCAGTTTGATTAGGTATATAGGTAGATAAAACAATCCCATCGTTATTATCTTGTTGTGCAGAAAGTTTAAAAAAACTAACTAAGAACAAACTTAATATTATAATTTTTTTCATAATTTTTTATTTTCCCCCTAATATAATAGTAGCTCTACCTAAACCTTTCATAACCAGTTTATTTGGTATTTGGTGTGTTTTTTTTAGAACTTTACTCAATTTTTTAACAAATCTACGGGCGTCAATAGCTCTTCCTTTTTCATTAAAAAGAGGAATTCTTACTTGCTCAAATAAGGCCATATTTTCTGTCATATCGGTAGTACTAAACCTTCCTTTAACAGTGTTGTCAGCAAGCCAGTCTTCAATTATGGTTCCTAGTTCTTCTCCACCATATTCGGTTTCTAAATCATCATCCCAATCGTCCCATTTTTGTATTCTTACAATTACTTCTCTACCATTTTCAAACATATCATCAAAATGAGTTTGTAAAGAAGATGAAAAGTTATCCATATGAGACAATACTGCTTCTTCTAGTAAAACTGGTATTTCAGCAGAAAAAGAAGGAGCTCCCGTTCCAGAAGCTGAAGCTACTTGCTTGTCAGTATAAGAATCTAACCCTTGTAAATTAAAAGTTATAGATTTTTTTGGACCTGTTTTATTTAAGGTTAACGTTAATTGTAAAATAATGTCTGCCTTCGCTATTGCTTTTAATTGATCAATTGGACTTTCATTTACACCAGCACCTGTTTCTTTAGATCCTCGCATTGCATTTTCAGCAGCATTAGATTCTAAAGTTTTAATAGCTGATTCCATATTTTTTAACGGAAATCCCCTTTCAGCCATTAACTGATTTATTTTACTAATGGTTAATAAAAGGTATGTACTTTCCTGAAAAGCTCTTTTGTAATCTGGGACTTTTACGATATTCCCTTGATTATTATATGTTTTCATCCATCCATTTTGGTTGCAAAGTACATCACTAGGCACTACCATTAAGGTTGGTTTTTTTGCTTGTGAAGAGGCTAAATTAGCAAACCCAATAAGGAATAATAATGTGATAAATATTTTTTTCATTTTCATTTTTTTTAAAATCCAGCATCTAAACTTTTAATGATGCCTGCGTTTTCTAATTCTTTTCTTAACTCATCTTTATTAACAGAAATAACAATCCCTATTTTATACATTTTTTTACTCACTTTTAATCGATCGCCTGCAGCAACAGCACCGTCATTAGAAGCTGTGACAAATTTCATGTATTTTCCACCATCTTTAAAAAAATCTGTAAAAAAACTTTTTTTTTCGTTCTCTAAATTAGAGTTTCTAGCTAATGGTTTTTGAGATTTACAACCTTGTTTACCTGCAGCAAAACCTTTAAATATAACACCATGTACAGCATTTCTTTTAGCTTTTTCAATAGCTAATCTAGGTTTTTTAGAATATGACCAAACCTTTATTAAGTAAGTACCTTGTTTACCAGTACCCATACAATCTAATTCATAACGCCACTCATGGGTATCTTTTGTTTTTTTATTTTTACGTTTTTGAGCATTTGTGTTTAACGAAAATGCAAATATTGTTATAAATAGTATAACTATATTTTTAATATGTTTTTTCATGTTTGAGAGTCTTTAATTATTTTAATTGTCTAATTAACATTCCTGAGTAATAATCTTTACCTCCCTTAAATGTAGTAGATGTAAGGTTCGATTTTTTGTCATTAGCATCTTCTCCTGCATTAAATCTATTATCCCAAACTTTGTCTTTTATAACTTTTATTTTTCCTTTTCTAACATATTTAGTCAAACCTGTTTTTTCATCTAAAACTTGTTCTAAAACTTCGAAAGATTCACCTCCAACTAATCCCTCTTTCATACCTATTTTTGCAGTAATAGGCTCTCCACTATAAAGAGGTGTTTTTGTTTTAAATACATCATACTCTCTTTGAAGTTTAGCGTAAACAGCATCTAAATTTCTTACAGTAGCTAATTTTATAATTTGCTCTTCTGTTCTTTCTTCTTTTAATGAAAATAAAACGAGACTAGTTGTTTTTTGTTTTCCAACAAATTCCATTTTAAACAAATCACTATTTTTAAAAGCGTCTACTTTCGCTTTATCAATTCCAGAATTGTCTACCCATAAATTATTATAAAATGTAGCAGCGATTTCTTCATTCCAAACTAATTTATATAAGTATGCAGTTGTCCAAACAGAATAGCCTTCTTTGGCTTTGTTATATGCTTTTTCAACTCCCTTTAAAGCAGCTTTTCTAGCAAATGACATTTTAATTTTGTTGGCTTTTTTAATCCCTTGTTTTCTTAGTATTGCTGCTGCGATTTCATTGCTAACAAAATTTAACTTGTTCACAATTATAAAAGTATTATTTATTAACTCTTCACCAGCATCTGCTAAAGAAGCAACCCCTCTAACAGAACCTTTTGCTATATTAGCTTGCATTTCAGAAGCGTTATATGAACCTCTTTTTCCAATAAGTTCCATGTTAAAAGCACCATTTGGCTGTCTGTTAAACCATTTAGCAACTAGTTGATTTGCAATTTTATTATCATTTAAGTGTTTGGTTACAAGTACAGCTGTTTCGTCATCATTTTTAGATAAATCTACTTTAAATGATTTTGTTTCAATTGTATGATTATTGTATTTTTCAGGAAAAGGAGCTTCATTATATGATTTAAGAACAACATCTTTTCTAGGAAAGTCTTCAGATTCAATAAGCATAGTGTGCAAAGAGCTTCTGCGATAATTGATGTCTTTAACATCTCTTTTTTTTTGAGCATTTGTAGAAAGTAGCGTAAAAGTAGCTAAAACTGTAAATAGAATTTTTTTCATTTTTAAATTTTTAAATTTTTCATTTTAAATAGATAACAAAACTAACCATATATTAACAGATAAACTATAAAAAACACAAGTAATTATTATTATGGGTTTAAATAATAGAATGCGTATTGTTTTTTTGACTAATAATTACTACTGTCTAAATAGTTAATACTCTTGTTTTAAATAAATGTTTAATATAGTTATAATTTGTTGATTAGCTCAGTAGGTTTAAAAAAGCGTCGTTATTAAGTAACGATTTTAAAATAGGATTTCGATTATTAATATTCCAAATTATAGATAATGTGGTGCGTTGCGGAATGTTAATAAGTTCTATATATTTTATGCGCATATTATAACCTTGTAAAAGCGATTTTGGTACGATAGATAAACCAAAATTATTTTCAACTAACTTATAAATGGAGGCAGCATGAATGGTATTGTGTGATACAATTGGAGCAAAATTACTATCATCAAAAATTTGCATTACTTTTTCGTAATACGAAGGGCTATAAGAAGGATCAAATAAAATAAAAGGTTCATTTTTTAAAGTATGTAAACCTTTAAAATTATTATTATTTATCGAATGATTTTCGGGTAAAACCAAACAAAAAGTTTCTTGTAAAATAGGTTTAATGATTAAACCTCTTGGAGCACGATTTAAACGCACAAAACCAATATCTATTTTTTGAGAAAGTAATAATTCTATTTGTTTTTGATTGTCCATCTCTTTTAAACTAAACTGTACGTTAGGATGTTCTTTTTTAAAGCGAAGTAACAAATCAGGAATAATTTTTAACATCGCAGAGCCTACATATCCAAAATTTAGTTTTCCTTGCTTTCCTTCTTGTAATAATTTTGCAGCATCAAAAATGTTGTCAATATCTTTTAAAGTTCTAGATAATTCTTTTTTTAAATGTAACCCAGCAGTTGTTAATTGCACTTTTCTGTTATGTCTAATAAAAAGCTGAATACCTAAATCGTCTTCCATTTGTTTTATCTGTCTACTTAAACCAGGTTGTGAAATAAACAACCGTTCAGCAGCTTTTCTAAAATGTAAATCTTCAGCAACAGCTAAGAAATATTTAAAATGACGTAATTCTATTTGATAACTCATAGTTATTAAATGTTAACTTTATTGATATTGTTGGTTATCAAAAATAAAAATAACTTTGATAACTATAAAATAGAAACGAATGTTTAAATACGGAATAGATAAATTAACTGTAAATAAGGTAATTGCGATAGCAGAAGGAGCTTTAAAAACAGTAATTACAAAAGAGGCTAAAGAAAAAGTAAATGAATGTAGAAGAAAGGTAGAGGTAATGGCAAATTCTGATGTTGCTACTTACGGAATAAACACAGGTTTTGGTCCTTTGTGTGATGTGCAAATTACACCTGAAGAAACTAGTAAATTACAAGAAAATTTATTGATTACACATGCAGTTGGTGTTGGTAACTCGATTGATAAGAAGTTATCAAAAATAATGATGATTTGTAAAGTTCATGCTTTATGCCAAGGATTTTCAGGAGTACGTTTAGAGTTGATTGAGCGCATTATTTATTTTATAGAAAACGATTTATTACCTGTTGTTCCTGAACAAGGATCAGTAGGTGCTTCGGGTGATTTAGCACCATTATCTCACTTGTTTTTACCGTTATTAGGAGAAGGAGAATTTTGGCAAGGAGAAGATATTTTATCAGCGAAAGAAGTATTAGAAAAAAATAACTTAGCGCCGTTAACTTTAATGGCAAAAGAAGGTTTAGGGTTAATTAACGGAACACAATTTATATTAGCGCATGCTATTTTAGGGCTGCATAAAATGGAATATGTGTTAGATTTAGCTGATGTTACTGGAGTTATGACTTTAGAAGGATATTCGGGAAACGTATCTCCATTTAAAGAAGAATTACACAAGATTCGTCCGTTTAAAGGGAATTTAAAGGTAGCAGAACGCATGCGTATGTTGTTAAAAGATTCTGAAAATGCAAACGATAATAGTTTTCCTAGAGTACAAGATCCGTATTCAATTCGTTGTATGCCACAAGTTCATGGAGCATCGAGAAACGCGTATGCGCATTTAAAAGAATTGGCTGAAATAGAAATGAATTCGGTTACCGATAATCCGATTGTGTTAAGTGAAACCGAAGCAATATCAGGAGGTAATTTTCATGGGCAACCACTAGCAATGGCATTAGATTATGCTTCGATAGCGGCTTCTGAATTAGGAAATATTGCAGACAGACGTTGTTATTTATTATTAGAAGGAAAGCATGGTTTACCAAGATTATTAACCGAGGCAGGAGGGTTAAATTCAGGATTTATGATTCCGCAATACACAACAGCAGCATTGGTTACTGAAAATAAATCATTATGTTTTCCTCCATCAGCAGATAGTGTTCCAACTTCATTAGGGCAAGAAGATCATGTTTCTATGGGAAGTATCTCTGGGCGAAAGTTTAATCAAATTTTAGGAAATTTAGATAAGATATTAGCAATTGAATTTATGTATGCTGCCCAAGCAATGGAATTTAGAAGACCGAATACTTTTTCTGATATTATTGAATTGAATTTTAAGTTAATTAGAAGTAAAGTAGCTAAGTTAGAAGAAGATCGTGTGTTAAAAGACGATATTAATAGTTTAGTTAATATGGTTAAAAATCAAGAATTTACAGTTCGTTAAAAAAAGAAATTATGTTATCATTTAAAAAACAAATAAAGCAAGGTATTCCAAACGAATTACCAGAAATGCCAGTTTACGATTCATCAATAAACAGAGCACCAAAACGTAAAGAAATTTTAACTGCTGAAGAAAAAAAGTTAGCTTTAAGAAATGCTTTACGATATTTTGATAAAAAGCATCACGAAGTTTTATTACCTGAATTTGCTGATGAATTGGAACAATATGGTCGAATTTATATGTACCGTTTTCGTCCTACTTATAAAATGTATGCTAGAGATATTAAAGAATACCCAGGTAAATCTCAGCAAGCAAAATCTATCATGCTAATGATTCAGAATAATTTAGATTATGCAGTGGCACAACATCCACATGAATTAATTACTTATGGAGGAAATGGTGCGGTTTTTCAAAACTGGGCGCAGTATTTATTAACCATGAAATACTTGTCTGAAATGACAGATAAGCAAACGTTAACGATGTATTCTGGGCATCCGATGGGATTATTTCCGTCGCATAAAGATGCACCAAGAGTCGTGGTTACTAACGGAATGGTCATTCCGAATTATTCACAGCCTGACGATTGGGAAAAAATGAATGCCTTAGGCGTTTCGCAATACGGACAAATGACGGCAGGAAGTTACATGTATATTGGTCCACAAGGAATTGTACACGGAACTACGATTACCGTTTTAAACGGATTTAGAAAAATAAACAAATCGCCTAAAGGAAATTTATTTGTTACTGCTGGTTTAGGTGGAATGAGTGGAGCACAACCAAAAGCTGGTAACATTGCTGGTTGTATTACGGTTTGTGCTGAGGTAAACCCAAAGATTACACAAATTCGTTTAGAGCAAGGTTGGATTGATGAAAAAATTACTGATTTAGATGAATTAGTTGCTCGGGTAAATAAAGCAAAAGCGAATAAGGAAGTGGTTTCGATCGCTTATTTAGGGAACATTGTTGAGGTTTGGGAAAAATTTGATGAAGCAAATGTGCATATCGATTTAGGTTCAGATCAAACATCATTACATAATCCTTGGGCTGGAGGTTATTATCCGGTAGATATTGCTTTTGAGGATGCTAATACAATGATGGCTGAACATCCGAAGAAATTTAAAGAAAAAGTGCAAGAAACATTACGTCGTCATGCAAAAGCGATTAATAAACATACAGCTAAGGGAACTTATTTCTTTGATTACGGAAATGCTTTTTTACTAGAAGCAAGTAGAGCAGGAGCAGATGTTATGAATCCGAATCAGACTTTGGGTCGTGAGTTTAAATACCCAAGTTATGTACAAGATATTATGGGACCTATGTGTTTTGATTATGGTTTTGGGCCATTTCGTTGGGTGTGTACTTCGGGTAGTCCAGAAGATTTAGCAAAAACAGATGCGATTGCATGTAAAGTGTTAGAAAAAATTAAAAAGAACTCTCCGCCTGAAATTCAGCAACAAATGGCTGATAATATTCAGTGGATTAAAGGAGCACAAGAAAATAAGCTGGTAGTAGGTTCTCAAGCGCGTATTTTATATGCGGATGCTGAAGGACGTATGAAAATTGCAGCAGCATTTAATAAAGCGATAAAAAAAGGAAAGATAGGTAATGTGGTGTTAGGACGTGATCATCATGATGTTTCTGGTACCGATTCTCCATATCGTGAAACCTCTAATATTTATGATGGATCTCGTTATACAGCTGATATGGCGATTCAGAATGTTATTGGCGATAGTTTTAGAGGAGCTACTTGGGTTTCTATTCACAATGGAGGTGGCGTAGGCTGGGGAGAAGTTATTAATGGAGGATTTGGCATGCTTCTTGATGGTTCTAAAGATGCATCAAGACGCTTAAAATCAATGCTTTTTTGGGATGTTAATAACGGAATAGCAAGAAGAAGTTGGGCAAGAAACGAAGAAGCTGTTTTTACAGTGAAAAGAGCCATGAAGGTTGAGAAAAAATTAACCGTTACAATTCCTAATTTAGTAGATGATGCATTATTAGAAAATATGTAAAATCTTAAGAAAATGAAAATATCAAAACTACTTTTATTGCCAGTTATTGCTTTTATAATTTCATCATGTAGCTCGGTTAGAGTAACTACAGATTATGACACACAGGTTGATTTTAATCAATATAAAACCTTTGCTTTTTATAAAAAAGGAATTGATAAAGCACCAATTTCAGACCTTGATAAAAAAAGAATTATGAGAGCGGTAGAGGCAGAATTGATTGCTAAAGGAATGCAAAAATCGGCAAATCCAGATGTTTTAGTAAGTTTATTTACAAAATCGCGCGAAAAAATAAATATCAATGACAATCGTTTTAATGATTATTGGTATCCTTGGTATTATAACCCAAGTACATTAACAGTAACACAACATACAGAAGGTACATTGTTTATAGATTTACTAGATGCTAAAAGAAAAGAGTTGGTTTGGCAAGGTATTGGTACTGGAGCATTAAGTATAAGTAGTGTTGAAAAAAAGGAAGCGCGAGTTAAAGAGTTTGTAAATAAAATAATGGCTAAATATCCGGTAGGTATTAATAAGTAAAATAAATTTTCAATAAAGATAAAAGCAACATTAAATCAAAAGTGATTAAAATTTGATTTAATGTTGCTTTTTTTTTGATATTTGTAATATGATAAATAAAATTTTAAGAGCTACTCCAGATGAGTATTATGTAAATGAAGATGGATACCGAGTTTTTAAAGAGTCGTATCATTTAAGACGCGGTTATTGTTGTAAAAATGGCTGTAAACATTGCCCGTATGGTTATGATAAAAAAACAGATAGTTTTAAATAGTGTGACAATTATTAAATAACTGTTTCTAATAAATATAGAGTATACAAATTAAATAAAAATGAAAAAAATCATAGCACTAGCATTCGTTGTTCTATTAACAGGATGCGCTGAACTGCAAAAAGTTGTAAAGCAATTACCAACAGGAGGTGTTTTATCTCAAGAACAAATAGGTAATGGTTTAAGACAAGCATTAGATAAAGGAATTCAACATCAAGTATCTAAATTAACAGCAAAAGACGGTTTTTATCGTAATGAATTGGTAAAGATTATTTTGCCGAAAGAATTACAGGCAGTAGATAAAGGTTTACGAAAAATAGGTTTAAGTAATTTAGCGGATGAAGGATTAAAAGCAATTAACAGAACAGCAGAAGATGCTGTAAAAACAGCTACGCCAATTTTTGTAAACGCAGTTAAAGAAATAAGTTTTAACGATGCAAAAAATATTTTATTAGGCGAGCAAAACGCAGCGACTTCTTATTTACAAGGAAAAACAAATACAGCACTATACAATCAATTTAACCCTGTAATAAAAAAATCTTTTGGTAAGGTAGGGGCTGATAAAATTTGGAATAATTTAATAAATAAGTACAATAGTATCCCTTTTGTTAAAAAAGTAAACCCAGATTTAACAGATTATGTAACAGCTGAAGCCTTAAAAGGAGTTTTTACAATGATCGCTGTTGAAGAAAAAGGAATTCGCGAAAAAGTAGGTTTACGTGATACTGCTTTGTTACGACAAGTGTTTGCTTTACAAGATAAAAAGTAAGCATAACATACTATAAAATAAATAAAACCTGAAGCATTTTTTTGTTTCAGGTTTTTTGTTTGATACCTTTATTTAGTAATATGTATCTTAGCATTACTAATATTGTTACGTAACAATTATTACAAACCAACCATTATATTTCAAGTATATTTGTGCCAATATGAATGAAAACTTAAACCCTGAAAACACCAATTTTTCAACTGAAGAACTCGATGTAGAAAAAAAACTACGTCCACTATCTTTTGATGATTTTTCAGGACAAGACCAAGCAATTGAAAACTTAAAAATATTTGTAGAAGCTGCTAACCAACGAGATGAAGCGTTAGATCATACATTATTTCACGGGCCTCCTGGATTAGGTAAAACCACCCTAGCAAATATTTTAGCAAACGAATTAGGAGTTGGTATAAAAGTAACCTCAGGGCCAGTTTTAGATAAACCAGGAGACTTAGCAGGCTTACTAACAAATCTTGATGAACGTGATGTGTTATTTATTGATGAAATTCATCGATTAAGCCCTATTGTAGAAGAGTACTTATACTCGGCAATGGAAGATTATAAGATCGATATTATGATTGAATCTGGGCCAAATGCACGTACGGTTCAAATTAATTTAGAACCTTTTACTTTAATCGGAGCAACCACTCGTTCAGGATTGTTAACAGCGCCGATGCGAGCACGTTTTGGAATCAGTAGTCGCTTACATTATTATTCAACTGAGTTGTTAACAACAATTATTCAACGAAGTTCACATATTTTAGGAGTGCCAATATCTATGGAAGGAGCTATTGAAATAGCTGGCAGAAGTAGAGGTACACCTCGTATTGCCAATGCATTATTACGAAGAGTACGAGATTTTGCTCAAATAAAAGGAAATGGGAGCATTACTATTGAAATTGCAAAATATGCTTTAAAGGCATTAAATGTTGATGCTCATGGTTTAGATGAAATGGATAATAAAATACTAGCCACTATTATCGATAAATTTAAAGGAGGTCCCGTAGGAATAAGTACCATTGCAACCGCGGTTAGTGAAAATACAGAAACGATTGAAGAAGTGTATGAACCTTTTTTAATTCAACAAGGATTTATAATGCGTACACCACGCGGTAGAGAAGTAACAGATTTAGCCTATAAACATTTAGGAAGGGTAAAAGAAAAAAATCAAGGAGAGCTTTTTTGAGATGAAATTACTAAAAAAACTCATACCAATATTAACGTGGTTACCAAACTACAAAAAATCAGAGCTTAAAGGTGATGTTGTAGCTGGTGTAACTGTAGCAACGGTGTTAATTCCGCAAGGAATTGCCTATGCCTTAATTGCAGGTTTACCGCCTATTTATGGTTTGTATGCAGCACTAGTGCCTCAATTGATGTATGCAATTTTTGGATCGTCACGGCAAGTAGCAGTGGGGCCTGTGGCAATGGATTCTTTAATAGTAGCAACAGGTGTTTCTACATTAGCTTTAATGGGGTCTGAAAGTTATATTGCTATAGCCATTTTATTAGCGTTAATGGTAGGAAGTATTCAGTTTTTAATGGGAGTATTTCGTTTAGGTTTTATTGTAAATTTTTTATCAAGACCGGTAATTATTGGATTTACATCAGCAGTAGCACTTATTATTGGGTTAAATCAGTTTCGTAATTTACTTGGAGTCGATTTTTTGCAAAGCGATCAAGTACATATTCTTATTGAAGATATTATGAATAGGGTAAGCTATTTTAATAAAAACACCACAATTATTGGAGTTGTAGCTTGTATTATAATTATGGTTTGTAGAAAAATAAGTAAAAAAATACCCAATGCATTAATAGTTGTTGTGCTAGGAATAGTAACACTTCGTTTTTTTGAAAATCATTTTATTGACGTTGCTATCGTAAAAGAAATTCCTTCTGGATTGCCAAAATTTAGCATTCCTATT
Source organism: Tenacibaculum soleae (assembly GCA_938002045.1). Taxonomy (GTDB): domain Bacteria; phylum Bacteroidota; class Bacteroidia; order Flavobacteriales; family Flavobacteriaceae; genus Polaribacter; species Polaribacter soleae_A. Next base: position 83,484 of record CALLBA010000013.1, on the reverse strand, counting down.
ATTGATGTTGCTTTAATTAGAGAATTGTTTCCAATAGCAGCAACTTTGGTAATGGTCGGATATCTAGAAATTATATCAATAGGAAAAACATTAGAAGCAAAGCAAGATGAATACAGAATTAGACCTAATCAAGAATTAGTAGCCTTAGGATTAAGTAATATCGTAGGTTCATTATTTCAATCATATCCATCAACCTCTAGTTTTTCTCGTTCGGCAATAAATGAAGAAGCAGGAGCTAAAACAGGAGTCGCAGCAATAGTATCTGTGATTATGGTTGTAATTACTTTACTTTTTTTGACTCCTATATTTTATCACTTACCTAAAACAATATTGGCGGCTATTATTATTGTTGCAGTATTTAATTTAATAAATATAAAAGAAGCAAAAAGATTATGGAAAGCTAATAATTTAGATTTCTGGCTGCTAGTGGCAACTTTTTTTTCAACAATTTTTTTTGGGATAGAGTACGGAATATTAATCGGAGTAGGATTATCATTAATTGTTTTGATTTTCAGAACCTCTAGACCTTATGTGGTAGAGTTAGGGAAAGTACCAAATTCTGATTTTTACAGAAACAAAAACAGATTTAAAGAAGTAATTACAGATAAAGAAATTTTAGTATTTCGTTTTGATGCCCAACTTTTTTATGCTAATTCAAATTATTTTAGAGAAAAGTTAGAAGAAATGACAGCAAAAAAAGGAGAAAATTTAAAGTTAATTGTATTAGATGCAGAAAGTATTAACAGAGTTGATAGTACTGGAGTAGAAATGCTTAAAGAACGTATTAAATACTATAATAAAAGAAATATAGAATTTTATTTTGCAGGAGTAAAAGGCCCAGTAAGAGACGATTTTTTTAAAGGAGGAGTCTTAGAAGTGGTAAGTATAAATCATTTTTTTATGCGTGCCAATGGCGCTGTAAATTTTTTTAAAACAGGAGATAATCAAAATCAAAAAAAATACGCACAGTATATACATCAAGCGTATGAATAATTAATATTATGAAAATAGAGCAAATTTATACAGGTTGTTTAGCGCAAGGAGCTTACTATATAGAAAGTGATGGGGAAGTAGCAATTATCGATCCGTTGCGTGAAGTACAAGCATACATAGAAAAAGCAACAAAGGATACAGGAAATATTAAATATATTTTTGAAACCCATTTTCATGCTGATTTTGTAAGTGGACACGTAACTTTAGCCGAAAAAACTGGTGCTACAATAGTGTACGGTCCAACTGCAAAAACCAACTATAAAGCACATACAGCAACACACGGTGAGGTTTTTAAGTTAGGTAAAATAATAATAACCGCATTGCATACCCCTGGTCATACCATGGAAAGTACATCGTATTTATTAAAAGATGAAAATGGAAAAGATCATGCGTTGTTTAGTGGAGATACTTTATTTTTAGGAGATGTTGGGCGTCCAGATTTAGCGCAAAAAGGAGATTTAACACAGGATGATTTAGCAGGTTTTTTATACGATAGTTTACGTACTAAAATTATGACTTTAGCAGATGATGTAATTGTATATCCAGCACACGGAGCAGGATCCGCTTGCGGAAAAAACTTGAGTAAAGAAACAGTTGGTACTATTGGTGATCAAAAGAAAACAAACTATGCTTTACGAGCAAATATGACTAAAGAAGAGTTTGTAAAAGAAGTTACAGACGGGTTGTTGCCACCACCAGCGTATTTTCCTTTAAATGTAAAAATGAACAAGGAAGGATATCAATCTATCGATGAGGTTATAAAAAAAGGTGCAAAAGCCTTATCGGTTTCAGATTTTGAAAAAGTAGCCAATACAACAGATGCAATTATCTTAGATGTACGTCATCAATTTGAATTTGTAAAAGGATTTATACCACAATCTATTTTTATTGGTTTAGGAGGTACATTTGCTCCTTGGGTTGGAGCTTTAATAAAAGAGGTAACTCAGCCGATTTTATTAGTAACATCAAAAGGAGAAGAAGAAACAGCAATAACGCGCCTATCTCGCGTTGGGTTTGATAATGTTTTAGGATATTTAGAAGGTAGTTTTGAATCTTGGAAAGCATCAGGTAAAGAAATAGATACTTTACGTTCAGTTTCAGCGAATGATTTAGAAGAAGCTTTAAATAATAAAGCAAAGGTGTTTGATGCACGTAAACCAGGTGAATATGATAATGAACACATTGTTGAGGTGCCAAATACTCCGTTAGATTTTTTAAATGAGCATATTGAAGAGTTTCCTAAAAAAGAAGATTTTTATATTCATTGTGCCGGTGGATATCGTTCGGTAATTGCTGCTTCTATTTTAAAAGCAAGAGGGTATCATAATGTAATTGATGTAGCAGGTGGTTATAAAGCAATCAGAGAAACTAATATTGTTAGAACAACTCCAGTTTGTTCATCAACATTAAAATAAATAAAATATGAAAAAGAATATTGTTTTTTTAGGAGTGTTTTTTGTGATGTTATTTTCTTGTACATCAAAAGTAGCAGAGGTAAAAAATATTTCTGTTGATGAGTTGCAAATGTTGTTAAAGGATAATGAAGCTATTCAGTTAGTAGATGTTCGTACCCCAACAGAGTGTGCCGAAGGAACGATTAGTAATGCGTTAGAAATAAATGTAACTGCAGATGGTTTTGAAAGTATAGCGTTAAAAAAATTAGATAAAACAAAACCAGTTTACTTGTATTGTAGATCTGGAGGACGTTCAAAAATAGCTTCAGAATTATTATTAAAAAAAGGATTTGAAACCTATAATGTTTTAGGAGGCTATAACGCATGGAAACAAAAAAAGAAGTAAAATGAAACAAGAAATTTATATCGAAAATTTAAAATGTGGTGGTTGTGCAAACACAATTACTAACGGATTAAAAGCAATTGATAAAGTAAGTGAAGTAAATGTTGATGTTGAAAAATCGTTGGTAACTTTAATTGCAAACGAAACCACGCTAGTTACAGTAAAAGAAAAACTAACGAAGCTTGGTTACCCTGAGGTTGGCGACAAAAATACAGTATTACACAAGGCAAAATCTTTTGTGAGTTGTGCAGTGGGTAGAGTAAATAAATAATAAAAATCCGAGCAATTTTGCTTGGATTTTTATTTTAAATAAGATTATTAACAGGGTCGGTTACAGGTTCTTCAAAATCACACGGAACTTCCTCATAATTATCTATAAAGCCCTTATGGTGGTCATACTTTGGTAAATTAACAACTTTAGTACAATCGTCTTCACAACTATATAAAAAGCTAAAGGCGATTGTTAAGATTATAATTTTTCTCATTTTTATAAGTTGCTATTCATTTGCTAGTAAATATGCATCTTTTTTAAAGATTCACCAAAGTTATGTTGAAAAAAATAAAAAAGGTAGCAATATAAAATTACTACCTTTAGTTTCTATGATTATTTTAAGATGTTATACTTTAAAAAATATATTTTAAAACTTTAAAGTTACTCCCGCTAAAAAATTAATAGTTGCTTGCGGATAATACCCTTGCGTTTCTTGCGTTGTACCAGGTGTAGACCAATAATCTAAATAAATATAACCTCTATCAACATACTCTTTATTAAAAATATTGTTCACTAAACCAGTAAATACAATTGATTTAAAGATAGATTTCGTTTCTATCTCATAAATAATATTTAAATCACTTGTAAAGTAGCTATCTAATTTTGAAGCTTCGGTATCGGTATTACTCAAGTATTGCTCGCCAACAAATTTTGATAAAAATGCAATTTTAAAATTTTCTGACGGATGATATGTAAATGTGTTACCAGTTACAATATTTGGAGAATTAGCAATTGTAGTATTTCCCAATTCTTGTAAAGCGCCATCTCTGTTGGTAAAAAAATCTACATTTTTATTTTGACTTACCGCAATATTTTGACGAACAGAAAGGTTATTTGTTAATTTTATATCAGCATCAATCTCTAAACCTAATCGATAACTATTACCACTTGTACCACGTAAAGGATCTCCAGTATCATCAATTTCACCAGTTAATACGAGTTGATTTTGATAATCCATAAAGTATACATTAGTATTTAATTTAACGATATCGTTTTTAAAACGCCAACCCAATTCGTAATCATTTAAGCTTTCATGTGTATTTACACCGTCTTTAAAATCACTTCTATTAGGTTCTCTATTTGCTTTTGCAAACGAAGTATAAAAACTGTTGTTATCATTTAAAGTATAAGTTAAACCAATTTTAGGATTAAAGAAATTAAAATTCTCATCTACATTTAAAGGCTTTCTTTTTGATGTTAATCCGTTTGTTTTATAGCTTACAAACCTACCTTGTAAATCGATAAAAGTTCTTAACTTTTCGGTAAGATTAAATGATATTTTAGAAAAAACGTTAAAGTCGTTTTTAGTTGATTTTCCATCATAATAATGATCTCTAATATTTGTGTTGGCAGCTAAATCGCTCCCCCAAATAATTTCTCCGTAATGGTCATTTGTATAGTGGCTGTATGAGGTACCGGTAATAATTTCTAACTTATCATTATTATAAGTAGCATTAAAGTTACCTACGTAAAAATGATTGTCTAACCAACGACGTACAATAACATCGCTACCATCAATAATTAAATTATTATAATCAACAGCATCTCTATCATCTTTAAATTGCTCAAAATATCCTTTACCACGCGTGTAATTTAAACCAACATTGGTAGTCCAATTGTTATTTAATTTTTCATTCCAATGTAACTGATAGTGATCTTGCTGAAAATTATCAATTTCATTTTCGTAGGTTAACGGATTTTGCCTTCTGTCTTCTTTTAATTGTTGCGCCGAAATTCCATCCCAAGCTTGGTAAGTTTTTTCTTTTCCGCCAAAAACTAAGGCTTTAATTAAGGTGTTTTCATCGGTATAACTACCTTGTAAAAAGTACGATTTTAAATCTGTTGAAGCTCTATCGATATATCCATCAGAATAAATATTTGATACACGACCAGAAAACTCAAAATGCTCGTTAACTTTTCCTGTGGTAAATTTTACAGTATGTTTACGAGTATTAAAAGACCCGAAAGAATTTGAAATTTCTCCTCCAGCATTTTCAGAAACAGCATCTGTTAAAATATTTAAACTTGCACCAAAAGCTCCAGCTCCGTTAGTAGAAGTTCCAACACCGCGTTGTAATTGTAAACTTTGTGTAGACGAAGCAAAATCGCCCATATTTACCCAAAAAGTTCCCTGACTTTCAGCATCGTTATACGGAATTCCGTTTACGGTAACATTTACTCTTGATGCGTCAGAACCACGAACACTCATGTAGGTATAACCAATACCAGCCCCCGCATCTGATGATGAAACTACGTTAGGTAAATAGTTTAATAACAGCGGAATGTCTTGTCCTAAATTACGTTTTGCAATTTCTTTTTTAGTAAGGTTAGAATGTGTTACAGGTGCATCTGCTTGTACTCTAACAGCAGCAACCAATACATCTTCTAAAATAGTCGAATCGGTACTTAATTGAATAGTTAGATTTTTGTTTTTTGAGATTTCAATTTTTTGAGTGTACGTATTAAAACCAAGATGAGCAACCGTAATTGTATGGTTTCCTTTAGCTAATTTTAACTGAAAGTTACCTTCAAAATCGGTAGCTGTTCCTTTTTTTAATTCTTCAAGCACAATTGTAGCGCCCACAAGAGGTTCTTGATTATTATTAACTACTTTTCCTGATAAAATAAAATTTTGTGCGTTTGCTGTTAAGGTTGCAAAAATTACCATTAAAAAAGCTACTATCTTCACTTGTTTAATAAAAGACATCGGTCTCATTTTTTTTTAAATAAAATCGAATAAAAAGAGGTAATTACTCTGTTTTTTTTGAATAATTAAAAACGTTATTACAAGAATTTTTATAAGATTATTTCATATAAATATCCACGAACAACTTGTTTACAAAATGGCGATTATCGCCTCCCTAAACAGCATTACCTGTTCTAGGTTCATTGGGTATGATCTCAGCCTATATTTGGCACCCCTTTATGAGAACGTTGCAAAGGTAAACCGAATTTTATAATTGAAAACAAATTAACACCTATTTTTTGAAGCTATTTCCTGCTTTCACTACTCGCTTTTTTCGTGCCTCAAAAGAGCTCAAACAAACCGTTCAATCAGGGCTAAGTTTGTTTGCCTAATATTAGAATAATTAATCCAGTTTTGGTTTTTTTCGTAGTGTTTTTTTTAGCGCATTCCGTTGTTTGTTTTCTGCCTTTCTTTTTACAGATGCTTTTGTAGGTTTGGTGTTTTTTCTAATTTTAGGTCTTTTTAAACCTTGTGTAGTTAGTTCTAAAAAACGTTTTATAGCCAATTCTTTATTTCTGTGTTGCGAACGAGTTTCATCAGAAAAAAGAATTAAAACCCCCTCTTTGGTAAGCCGATTAGCTAATTTTTCAGATAGAATTTCTTTTTGATTTTCTGATAATTGATTAGAGTCGGTAAGATTAAAAGTTAGCTCAATTTTAGAAGAAACCTTGTTTACGTGTTGCCCGCCAGCACCAGAACTTCTAATGGCTTTAAATTTTAATTCTTTAAGTAACTCTTGCGTATTCATTTTATAAAGAAGGTTTGTTTAAGGTGTTTGAAAACGAATATAAGTTTTCTTTTTTAGCAAGTAATTCATCAATTACTTCGATGGCTTTTTTTAATCGAGTTTCTTTATCACCTTTTAATAAAACGTATGGGCGATTGTATTTTTTCAACGTATTTTCAAAAGCAGTAAACATTTGTAAACGCTGTTCGGGTCTGTCACGTAAATCATCAGCTTCCCAAGGAGTATCGATATAGGTTAAAAAGTAAATATCATACGAGTTTTTTATGGCAGCTTCGTCTAATTCGGCTTCAACAAAACCGTCATAATATTCTTCAGAATATACTTTTGTTTCTAGTAAATCGGTATCGCAAATTAAAACTTTATCCGCTTTTAGCGATAAATCATTTTCTAGTTTTATTTGTCCTTCGGCAATAGGTATTATGTCTTTTTGTTCACAAATTTTACGTTCGTTGTTCCACTTATCTTGTAAATATTCACGGGCAAATTCAGGAGCCCAAACAGTATTGTAATAACGTGCTAATTGTCCAGAAAGTGTAGTTTTACCAGTGCTTTCTGGTCCAAATAATACAACTTTTACAAGATTGCTTTTTGTTTGTGTAAGTTTTTTTTCCATGCTAAATAACCGCTAACGGCAATAAAGGTAAAAATTAAATATTGAAAACTTGTAAACGTAAAACCTTTGTAAAAATAAAGAGGCACAGAAATAATATCTCCGATAATCCAATAAATCCAATTTTCAATTTTACGTTTCGCCATTAACCACATTCCTACAAAGAAAATTGCAGTCGTAACTGTATCTACATAAGCTGTCCAATTGTTCCATTTATCAAAATAGGTGTACACTCCAAAAACAAAAACTAATGTAGCCATAAAGATAAAAATACTTGTTTTCTTCTCTTTTAAAGTTGTGCTAGAAATAGGCGTAACGTTAGTAGTATCATTAACATTTCGAGTCCAAATATACCAGCCATAAACACTCATTATAAAATAATAACCGTTTATCATCATATCGCCTAATAGTTGCCATTTTAATAAAAGATACACAAAAATAGCGGTGCTAATCATTCCGGTAGGAAATACCCAAATTTTATTTTGTTTAGAAAACCAAACAGACAAAAAACCAAAAATCACGGCAATAATTTCTAGCCAAACATCAATAGTATCATAGGTTGAATATTGTTCAAAAAGAAAACTAAAAACTTGGTTCATAGTTACTACGGTCAGATTTTACAATTTTCATAAATAATATTCCGCTATCAATTAATTCAAAAGTATTTTTTAATTCGTTTGTTACCAATTTCATTACGGTATCGTAATCTCCATACACTTGCGTACTTAACGGATTTTCAAGTACTGTTAAACCAGAAGCTCTCAATTTTTTTATAAAATTAATAATAGGAGCTTCAAATTCGTTTTGAAGCGGGGTTAAGGTAAGCTCTACTGATATTTTCATAAACCAATGTTTTTAAAAAGCAAAGTTACAAATATTGTAAATGCTATTTAGCAATACATGTTTTTTTAACGTGCATACACGCAAGTAAATCCTTCGGTTTCTAAAAAGTTAATTTGGTATTCATCGGTAACTCCTTCATATAAAATTTTACCAGTAGTTTTATTGGTTTCAAAAGAAAAATCTTCAATATAAATATGGTTTAAAAAGAGTAGTTTTTTCTTTCCATAAATTTTATACAAACTCTCTTTAGCTCCCCAAACAATGGTTAGTTTGCTTACTAAAGCATCGTGGTTTGCAATTGATTTATATGCTTCAATCGGCGTGAATTTATGCGCTATTTTTAAAATTTTATCGCGCTGTTTTTCAATGTCAATGCCTACGGGTTTATCATCAGAAATTATAATACCCGAAAAGGTAAAAGAATGGGTTATCGAAATAAATTTACCGTCTTTTAAATGCGGTTTTCCGAACTCATCATAAACTAAATCAGCATCAGTATAGCCAATTTTATTTAGTAAATGACGTACACTTAAAAACCCTCTTCTATGTAAATCTGATTTCATATTGTTTAGTCGATCGCTACTTCTTTGCGTAAGCGTAATACCATCAGCTAAATCTTCAAAAGATTCTTCAATCTTCCAAATCAATACTTTAGTAGTTTGGTTTACCGTTAATGTTTTGTGAACAGGCATATTTTAGAAAGTTATTTCGTAATTTTGCGACTTAAAATTTAAGATACATAAATATACAAAAATATGAGCACAAAAACCGCTACATACGTTCCTTATAAAGTAAAAGATATTTCTTTAGCCGATTGGGGAAGAAAAGAAATTGAATTAGCAGAGGCTGAAATGCCTGGATTAATGAGCTTGCGTGAAGAGTATAAAAATGAGCAACCTTTAAAAGGAGCAAGAATTGCAGGATGTTTACACATGACCATTCAAACTGCGGTTTTAATAGAAACATTACAAGCTTTAGGTGCTGAAGTAACTTGGAGTTCTTGTAATATTTTTTCTACACAAGATCAAGCTGCTGCTGCTATAGCTGCTGCAGGAACGCCAGTATATGCATGGAAAGATATGACAGAAGAAGAATTTGACTGGTGTATTGAGCAAACATTGTTTTTTGGTGAGGATAAAAAGCCATTAAACTTAATTTTAGATGATGGTGGAGATTTAACAAATATGGTGTTAGATCGTTATCCTGAATTGGCTGCAGGAATTAACGGTTTGTCAGAAGAAACTACTACTGGAGTTCACCGTTTATATGATAGAGTAAAGGCAGGTACATTACCAATGCCAGCTATTAATGTAAACGATTCTGTAACAAAATCTAAATTTGATAACAAATATGGTTGTAAAGAATCGGCAGTAGATGCAATTCGTCGTGCAACTGATATTATGTTAGCAGGTAAACGTGTTACTGTTTGTGGTTATGGTGATGTAGGTAAAGGTACCGCAGCTTCTTTTAAAGGAGCAGGTTCTATTGTTACAGTTACAGAAATTGATCCTATTTGTGCATTACAGGCAGCAATGGACGGTTTTGAAGTGAAGCGTTTAGAAACTGTTGTTGGTAATTCTGATATTATTATCACTACTACCGGAAATAAAGATATCATTCAAGGACGTCATTTTGAGGCTATGAAAGATAAAGTTATCGTATGTAATATTGGACATTTTGATAACGAAATTGACATGGCTTGGTTAAATAAAAATCACGGAAACACAAAAGATACTATCAAACCTCAAGTTGATAAATACAACATTGCAGGAAACGATATTATTATTTTAGCAGAAGGACGTTTAGTAAATTTAGGTTGTGCAACAGGGCACCCAAGTTTTGTAATGTCTAACTCATTTACAAACCAAACGTTGGCGCAAATCGAGCTTTGGAATAACAAAGAAGCATACAAAAACGATGTATACATGTTACCAAAACATTTAGATGAAAAAGTAGCAAAATTACACTTAGCTAAAATTGGTGTTGAATTAACTGAGTTACGCGAAGAGCAAGCAAGCTATATCGGTGTAACTGTTGAAGGACCATTTAAGCCAGAACATTATAGATATTAAAAGGCAGTTTTTAGTATCTATACAAAACCTCGCCATTGGCGAGGTTTTTTAATTTTATTAGCAAATTCTATCATAAGTATCTAATACTCTATCTGCTCCGTTTAGATTTCCGTTATCTAAGTATCTATCTGCTCTTCTTAACAAACGATCACATCTTCTTCCAGAAGGTCCTCCTCCGTTAATTTCTGTTTGTTCAAGTTTGTTTAATACTTTTCCTAAGTTTAAAATAGATTTTTTCATTTTTAATTAATTATAAATTTGATTAAATCCTTGAACTATTTAAAGACACTCAAGGTGTATGTCTATTCTTCGCGAAAGAATATTTTAAATAACTATTGTTTTAGTCTTTTATGTACGGAAATAAAACACTAAAAGAATAGAAAGTTTATGATTATTTATTTTAGAGTCATTTATAGCTTTATGACTTGTAATATTATAGCAACTAATTTACGTGCAATATAATTTTTTTTCTTGTTTTAAGAAAATTTAAAAATAGAAGCCTATGGTTTTAAGTGGGGCATAATATACGCATCTTGTCATCATTGATAGTTTAAAAACTGCTCTCTTATTAAGGAGGTTATGTAAATTTATTATTTCATAATAAAACCAATATTCATTTTGTTATCGAAGATTCTTAAGGAAGAATAAGCTCGTCAATTATTTTTAGAGACAGATCTCTTGTTAAGTTGACTATATCTAAAATATCTCTTACTTTTTTCTTTAATTTGGCTCTAAAAATAGTTTATGCTATCCCTTAAATATTTAGAGAAAACCTTTTGTTTCATTGTTGTTTGATAACTTAATAAATCTACTGGCTTTATATCTAAAGTAATATATCTTTCTATTATATTACTTTAATCTATGGCATGAAGATAAAGAAGGCTGTAATATAGTTAAAGTAGAGATTTGTTAATTCATAAGTTGTTTTTTGTATAAAATTATGCGATGAATACTTTAAAATACTTTTTGATAAAAACAAATACTTAAAAAGTAAAATGTTTTATAGGCTAATTTTAATTAATAATTGTTCTTTCTCCACAAGATATTAGGATTATTTAAATATAAAAAGGACACTTATCAGTGTCCTTTTTATAATAATAAATTTAATTGTTTATTAAATGCTTAAAGAGTTGAATAATTCGATTAATTTCGGACTAGAAGGTCTTGGTGCATTTGCGGTTACAATATTTCCTTGTGGATCAATTAAGATAAAACGAGGAATACTGTTTACACGATAAGCACTTGCAAAAGTTTTGTCTCTTTTAGAGTATAATTGAATTCCGGTTAAGTTTTTTTCTTTGACCATGGTTTTCCATGTTCCGTGGTCTCTTTCGCTATCAACTGAAATACTTACAAATTCGATGTTTTTATCATGATATTGTTTTTCAATTTTTTGTAAAAAAGGAATTTCTTGTTTACAAGGATTGCACCATGTTGCCCACATATCAATATAAACATATTTTCCTTTTAAATCGTCTAAAGAGGTTGTTTTACCGTTAAAGTTTTCATAGTCTACAAACTTAGGTGATACGGCACCTGCGGCTAATTTTGTAGCTAAATATAACTTATCGGCATGTGTTTTGTTTAGGTAGTTTGTTAAGCCTTTAATGTTTTGTTTTTGAAAAGCAACAAAAGTAGAGTCTAATTTTGTATTGGTAATTCTGGTATTAAAGTCGTTTATGTAATTATTTACTTTAGTGTCAAACTTTTCTTTTGGTAAAGTAAATAACATTTCGTCGTTGAGAAGGTCTTCTTGCAGTAAAGAAGTTTTTGCTAAAAAAGTACTTTCGTCTGATCCTTCACCGGTAAAAGTAACAGTTTCATCAAACTCATTAGCATCTAGCGTCATGTTAATAGTTGCGCCGTTTTTTAAATATAAAGAGGTAGTTTCTTTTCCGTCAAAAACACGGTAAAACCCATCTTTAATATTCATGGTGTCTTTAAATAGACCATTTTCATCTACTTTAATTACCCTGTTAAACTTTAATTGTGGATTAGAAACAATGATTGAGTCAGTATTTTTATTGGTGATTTTTCCTGAAAAAGTAACAAAGTTATTTGTAGCAGGTTTACAAGAAACGGCAACAATTGCTATTGCCATTAAATAAATTATTTTTTTCATTATATAGATATGTTTTTATGTTGGTTTAATAGACAACTAAAATACTGATTATTCTATAAAATAAATGTGTTTTAATAGATTATCCTAACCAACCTTCACGATCTAAACTTCTATACTGTATGGCTTCACTTATATGTGTTCCTGTTACAGAAACAGCGCTGTCTAAGTCGGCAATTGTGCGAGCTACTTTAAGTATTCTGTCATAGGCTCTTGCAGAAAGATTGAGTTTTTCCATTGCAATTTTTAGTAAATTTTTACTTTCGTTTGATAGTTTGCAATATTCTCGTAATTGTTTTACATTCATTTGTGCATTGTAATGCACAGTGTTTGATTTACTAAATCTTTTGGTTTGTATTTCACGTGCTTTAGTTACTCGTTTTCTTATTTCGATACTAGACTCTCCTTTTCTTTCTTCTGATAATTTTTCAAAAGGAACGGGAGTTACTTCAATATGGATATCAATTCTGTCTAACAAAGGCCCTGATATTTTACTTAAATAGCGTTGCATTTCTGCAGGAGAAGAGGTCATTGGTGAGCTTGGGTCATTAAAAAAACCTGATGGACTTGGGTTCATACTTGCTACTAACATAAAGCTACATGGATAATTTACGGCAAATCGTGCTCTTGAAATAGTAACTTCTCTATCCTCTAAAGGTTGTCGCATAACTTCTAAAACACCGCGTTTAAATTCGGGTAATTCATCTAAAAATAATACGCCATTATGCGCTAATGAAATTTCACCAGGTTGCGGTAAGTTATTACCACCGCCAATAAGAGCTACATCTGAACAGGTATGATGTGGAGATCTAAATGGGCGGTTGTATTGTAAACCTGAATTTTTAATTTTACCTATTACTGAATGAATTTTTGTGGTTTCTAGAGCTTCTTGCAAAGACATTGGAGGTAGTATGGATGGAAGTCTTTTAGCTAACATTGTTTTTCCTGCTCCTGGTGGACCGATAAGAATAATATTATGTCCGCCAGCGGCGGCAATTTCCATACAGCGTTTTATAGATTCTTGTCCTTTAACATCACTAAAATCAAACTCAGGAAAATCAACATGTTTATAAAATTCAGACCGAGTATCAATAACAGTTGGTTCAATTTTGTTTTTGTCGTTAAAATGATCAATAACTTCCATAATATTATCAACCCCGAGTATCTCCAAATCATTTACAATTGCTGCTTCTTTGGCGTTTTCTTTTGGAAGAATAAAATATTTAAAACCTTCTTCGCGCGCTTTTATAGCAATTGGTAATGCACCTTTAACAGGTAGTACGCTTCCATCTAATGACAACTCGCCCATTATAATATAATCATTAATGTTATTAGAGCTAATTTGTTTTGATGCAGCTAAAATGCCAAGAGCTATTGTTAAATCATAAGCTGCACCTTCTTTTCTAATATCAGCAGGAGCCATGTTTATGATTATCTTTTTACCGGGAAGTTTATAATTGTTATTATTAAGAGCAGCTGAAATACGATAGGAACTTTCTCGTACGGCATTATCAGGTAAGCCCACTAAATGATATCCGATTCCTTTATCAATATTTACTTCAATAGTTATTGTGGTTGCTTCAATGCCAAAAACAGCAGATCCATAAGTTTTTATTAGCATAACTTTCTCTTTATGTTAAAGATAGCTAAAAATAAAGCATAAAAAAAGCCTCTTTAAAAAAGAGGCTTTTTTTATTTTTAAAATTAATTTTTATTAAAGTTATCTAATCCAGTTTTTAACCAATTGTAATAGGTTGTATGGTCAGAGTATTGTTGAGGTGTGTTTAGTAATTCTAAATTTGGGCTCATTAATACATAAAATGGTTGAGAGGCTGTTTTAAAGTTTGCAACTTGTAATGTAGCCCATTTATCACCATAGGTTCTAATTCTTTTTACTTTACCATTAGGTTTTATAAAATCAAATTGTTCTTCTTCAGGTAATTGTCTTTCGTGGTCATCAACATATAATGAAATTAATACGTAATCATCATTTATTAATGAATATATCTCTGGCTTCACCCAAATATTTTCTTCCATCTTACGGCAGTTAACACATGCCCAACCTGTAAAATCTAATAAAACAGGTTTATTCACTGATTTTGCATACGCAATACCTTCTTCGTAGTCTTTAAAACAATTTAACCCTAATGGACATTTGTTGTCTTTTTTGTAGATACTATGAAATTGCGGTGGTGCAAATCCGCTTAATAGCTTATTTTGATCCCACATTGGTTTTTTCATAACTCCAGGAGCTAAATAAATAGCTAAAGCTAATGCACCTAATCCTAACAGAACTCTAAAGAAAGTTAGTTTTCCGTATTTTTTTCCAATAAATCCAAATAAATATAAGGCAGTTAGTAAAGATATTAAGGCCCATATACCAATAAAAATTTCTCTTTTTAATAAATCCCAGTGCCCAACTAAATCGGCATTTGATAAAAATTTAAAAGCAAACGCTAATTCTAAGAAACCTAAAAATACTTTAACAGTGTTTAACCATCCACCAGATTTAGGTAAAGAGTTTAGCCATCTTGGGAACATTGCAAATAAAGCAAAAGGTAAAGCTAATGCTAAACCAAAACCAACCATACCAGCTGATAATTGCATAGCTCCACCATCACTACCTAATGATCCTGCTAATAAAGAACCTAAAATAGGTCCTGTACAAGAAAAAGAAACAATAGCTAAAGTTAAAGCCATAAAGAAAACCCCAATAATTCCTCCAATATTTGAAGCACTATCTGCTTTATTACTCCATGAACTAGGTAATGTTAATTCGTAAAAACCGAAAAAAGAACCAGCAAAGAAAATTAAAACAGTGAAAAAGAATAAGTTTAACCACATATTGGTAGAAATACTATTCAAAATTTCAGGATCTAAAGTGTCTAAGTAATGAAAAGGAACACTTAATAAAGCGTAAATTAATACAATAAAGAAACCGTATAATACTGCACTTCCAATTCCTTTTCCTCTGTTTTCACTATGCTTTGTGAAAAATGATACAGTTAATGGTACCATTGGAAAAACACAAGGAGTTAAAAAAGCTAATAAACC
Source organism: Tenacibaculum soleae (assembly GCA_938002045.1). Taxonomy (GTDB): domain Bacteria; phylum Bacteroidota; class Bacteroidia; order Flavobacteriales; family Flavobacteriaceae; genus Polaribacter; species Polaribacter soleae_A. The sequence continues at coordinate 68,231 of CALLBA010000013.1, read as the reverse complement.
ACCTACAAATCCTAATAAAAAAATGTTTAATAGCGTGTCACCACCATCTTCAGATGATTTTTCAGCGGTACTTTTTAATAAGGCTGTGTTTTTTAAATTTAAGTTTAATGATTGCGATAATGATTGACTTTTATCATCAACTTCAGCAACCGTTTGAGTAACTTTTTCTCCTGTTAACGAAAAAGTAAAATCTTCATCAAAAGGTAAACAGTATTCCTTACAAACTTGTGCGTCTAAATTAAGTGTAATTTGAGTTAAGCTAGCGTCAGAAACAGTTATACGTTGTATTAACTTACCATCCTCAACAAAGAAAATTTCATCTTTACCCCAAATTTCGCTAAATTCTGTTTCTGTTTCACTTTCTTTAGCTTTACCGTTAAGCGTATACCCAGTTTCACCTTCTGCAGGAGAAATGGTCATCGGTAAAGAGGCGTCTTCAGGGTTGTATTGCGAATATAAGTGCCAGTCTTCGGCAATTTCAATGTCGAAAATTAAGTCGTATTCAGTATCTGAAACTTTTTCAACGGTCGGTGTAACTACAATAGGATTGTCATCCGATTGTGAGAATACCGTTAAACCGATAAACAATAAAAAAAGAGTAAATAATTTTTTCATTCGAGTTAGTTTATAAGGGGTTGTTTATAATTAGTTATTCTTAATAGTTTTGTTGTTTTGTCTGAGTTTAAAAAACGTCTGTCTTGTCGTTTACCAACAATCCAAATAATTTTATCATCATTTGAACAAAGCAACCATGTGTTCTTTTTGTCAAAAATTGACATTTTTTCATCTTTAAAATACTTACTGATTTTTTTCTTTCCCTGCATTCCTGTAGGGTAAAAATAATCACCAGTTTTCCATTTTCTAACGATGAGGGGGTAATTTAACAAATTTTTATCAACAAAAATACTATTTATGTCAATAATTGTTTTATCAAGAGCGTTTTCAAATAATAAATGAATTGGATTGGTTATTTGATTTTTGTCTTTTTTTATAATAACTACCTGATTGTCAGTTTTTTTATGCTTGTTAGTGCGTAAAAGTAATAAAAAATCTCTGTCTTTTAATAAAGTATGTGATTTTGTTACTATTTTCTTACCAGATTGCGCATGGATTAAATGATAAACATCATCCCATTCGGTAAAATTATATTCTTTTAATAGTTGGTATAAGTATGGTTTAGGGTTTGGTAACTTTAATAATTCTGTTATATTAATTTTTAATAACTCGCCTTGTTCGGATAGTACTTTTTTAGAAATATCGTTGGTTTTGTCGATGACAATTTGTTGAGATTGCTTTAAAAAAGAAGTAGTTTTAGCGTGTGTTTTTAATATGTTTGGATTAATTTCTTTAAGAACAGGAAGGATTTGATGCCTGATTTTATTTCGTAAATATTTGGTTTCTGAATTGCTTGCATCCTCTCTCCATTTTATATCGTTGTTTAAAGCATATTGATGAATTTCTTTTCTAGAAAAAGGTAATAATGGGCGAACAATGTTTCCGTTTACTTCAGGAATACCCGTTAAACCATCTAGTCCTGTACCTCTTGTTAGATTTATTAAAAAAGTTTCTAAATTATCATCAGCATGATGCGCAGTTAAAATATAATCAAAGTTATGTTCTGTAACTAATTTGTTAAACCAATTGTAGCGTAACTGTCGTGCAGCTATTTGGGTTGATAATTTGTTTTTTTTTGAGTAATCAGTTGTTTCAAAGCGTATTGAAAAAACATCAATGTTTAATTCTTTTCCTAGTTGTTTTATAAAAGTTTCATCTAAATCACTTTCTTTTTCCCTTAATTTAAAATTACAATGTGCTAGTTGAATGTCAAAATTTAAATGCTGTAATAAATGTGTTAAAACAACACTATCAATACCTCCAGAAATAGCAATTAAGAGTTTCTTCTCTTTTAAAAAAGGAAAAATTTTATTAATATGATTTTCAAAAGTTTCTAACATTTTTATGTAAAAAAATTATAACTGATTGTTTAGCCAGTTAACTACATCTTGCAGAATTTCATCTTTACACAAATCATTTTGTAATTCATGATAACCATTTTCATAAAGCTTTAAACTAGCTTTGTTTGATGCGTTGGCAAAAGTTTCGGTTCCTTTATAATCAATAATTTTATCGCCTGTTCCGTGTAATAAATACATCGGGGTTTTTAAGGTATTAGCATTTTTGATGGCCCATTCGCCAGCGTCGATAAATGACAATGAAAAATTCGGACTAATTTTATCGTGTACCAAGGAGTCATTAATATACTTTTTAACTTCTTCTTTGTCGCGAGATATGTCGTTTGCATCAAGCTCATTACCTAAAGTAATAGATGGTGCAATTTTTTGCATAAGTTTACCTAAAGATAATTTCCACGCTGGAGGATCAAAGGCTAACTTTAACATTGGACTTGTAGCAATGGTTCCTGCAAAATTATGATTTTTACGTAATGTATAATTTATTACAGCATTACCCCCCATTGAATGACCATATAAAAACATTGGTTTGTTGCCAAAAATACTAATTGCCTTGTCAGTTAATTTTGAGATGCTTTCTAAAACAGCATCAAAACTAGGGTTATGCCCTCTTTTTCCTTCGGTTTTTCCGTGCCCGAAATGATCAAAAGCAATAACTCCGAAATTATTGTCAGTTAGATTTTTAGCAACATGCTGGTATCTACCAGAATGTTCACCCATACCATGAATAATAACCACAACAGCTTTTACGGTTTCTGGTTGCCAAAATTGCCCAAAAAAATTGGTGTTATGGTAATTGAAATTAAACTCTTGATGTGTCATAATTTATTGTTTTTGTAACCATTGCCTTATTTCTTTTCGTAAAGAAACTTCAGGTTTTGGTAACGGAATTGTGCGGCCAAATTGTTTACTTCTCTTAAATTTAGAAAACGTAATTTTATGTTGTTTCCATGCTTCTGGATATAAATCTAAAAAAGCATTAAAAAAACTTTGTTCATTTATGGTTCCTTCTATTTTAGAAAATACATGCTTAAATTTTTCTTCTTGGTCTATAATCATAATTCAGTAAATATAACTAAAACTACTTTGAGTTTAGTAAAACATATTTCATTGCTTTTGCTTTTAATAAGCATTCTTCGTATTCTTTTTCGGGAATAGATTTTACTGTAATTGCTCCGCCAACCGAATAGGAAACGTATTTTTTTTCAGCATTATATAAAATACTTCGGATGATAACATTGAAGTCAAAATCACCATTTGGTGTAAAATAACCAACGGTTCCAGAATACAACCCACGTTTGGTTTCTTCTAACTCTTCAATAATTTTCATTGCTGATACTTTTGGAGCTCCTGTCATACTTCCCATCGGAAACGTATCTTTAATAACATCAACAGGATGTGTGGTTGTATCTATTTCTGAAACAATAGTCGAAATCATTTGATGCACTTGTTTAAATGAATATACTTTACAAAGTTCTTCAACTTTTACACTTCCTTTTTTTGCTGTTTTTGATAAATCATTACGAACCAAATCAACAATCATAATATTTTCTGAGCGTTCTTTTTCGTCGCGAGCTAAATCATATGCAGTTTTTTCATCATCAATTTTATTGATTAACCGTTTGGCAGTCCCTTTTATAGGTTGCGAAATTATTTTGGTATTTTCTTTTTTTAAATACCTTTCTGGAGTTGCTGATAATAAATATTGATGCTCTAACTTTAAAAATGTAGCAAACGGAGGTTCAGAAATTTCGTTTAAATGTTCGTATACTTCAAATGGATTTATAGTAGCGTTTTCGGCATAAAATTCTTGACAAAAATTAGCTTCGTATATGTTTCCTTGTTGAATATGGGTTAAAACACTGTTTACTTTTTGATGATATTCATCTTTATGAATTCGAAGCTTTATTTTAAGGTCGTTTGTATTTTTAGATTTTAATTTTGGTTGAAAATTATAAGACGAAATTTCTTCAAAATCTTCTTCAATCTCATCATCAATCATTTTTAAATAGTGAAATTCAACCGTATTTCCTTTAATGAATATTAATTTTTGAGGTTGAAAGAAAAATAAATCAGGAAAGTTTAATCCATCAAAATTAGTGGATGTAAGTTTTTCTACATCATTTTTTACATCATAAGAAATATACCCGAAGATATAATCTTTGGTATACGATTGATATTCTTTTAGTTTTTCAAAAGCATTTTGAGAGTCGGTTTTTATTGATGTAAATTCATCAACAGCCAAACAACCATCAAACGAAGTATATTGCTGTTCGTAGTTATTTGAATCTAACCAAACAATGGTTTCAAACTGTTGTGACCATCGGAATAAACGTTGTTTAAAATCCGAAGGAAAATCAATAGTAAAAGTTTGTGCAGTTCTAATAGACATGGCGCAAAAATAAGAAACCCGATAGAATATAACTATCGGGTTTGTATAAAATATAATGGCAGAATTATTTTACTTCATCAACCTCAACTTTTATTTTTTTAACGATTTTATCGTCTTCTTTTTTTAGTTTAATAGAAATATTATCTAATTCAGATTGAAAGTTTTCAACTTCTTCTATAGTACCATCTATTATTTCTTCTTTGGTAACTTCCTTCCCGTTTTCAGTAGATATTGTTGTGATTATAGCTTTAGCTGTGCCATCATCATTTTTATTAATATCAACTTTTTTAAGTTGTTTTTTTATAATTGTCGTTTTTCCATCATCATCGGTAAAAGTAACGTTGGTAACTTCAATTTTAACATTGTTTTCTTTTTTGGTAACCCAAACGTTTTCACTGTGATTATTAGTGTTTGTTGTATGATTTCCCAAAATAGGCGCAATTACTAAACCGATTAGACAGGTAAGTTTTATTAAAATATTCATTGATGGGCCAGAGGTGTCTTTAAACGGATCACCAACAGTGTCTCCAGTTACAGCAGCTTTATGCGCATCTGAACCTTTGTAAGTCATTTCACCATTGATTTTAACACCAGCTTCAAACGATTTCTTGGCATTATCCCAAGCGCCACCAGCATTGTTTTGAAAAATAGCCCACATTACACCAGATACACATACACCTGCCATATAACCACCTAAAGGTTCTGCACCAAAAACCAATCCGATTAAAATAGGTGATATGATAGTGATTAAACCAGGTAAAATCATTTCTTTTAAAGCAGCTTTGGTTGAGATATCAACACATTTTGCATATTCTGGTGTTCCGGTTCCTTCCATAATTCCAGGAATTTCTCTAAACTGACGACGTACTTCGTGTACCATTTCCATGGCAGCTTTACCAACCGATTGCATTGCTAAAGCTGAAAATATAACAGGAATCATTCCTCCTACAAAAAGCATTGCTAAAACATCTGCTTTAAAAATATTAATTCCGTCTATTCCTGTAAAAGTTACGTAAGCGGCAAATAAAGCTAAGGCCGTTAAGGCTGCGGATGCAATTGCAAAACCTTTACCAACAGCGGCAGTAGTATTACCAACAGAATCTAAAATATCTGTACGTTCACGAACATGATCTTCTAATTCACTCATTTCTGCGACACCACCTGCATTGTCGGCAATTGGACCAAAAGCATCAATTGCTAGTTGCATTGCTGTGGTAGCCATCATTGCTGAAGCTGCTAAAGCAACACCGTAAAAACCTGCAAAATAATAAGATCCATAAATGGCTGCAGCAAATAATATTACCGATAAAAAAGTTGATTTCATTCCAACAGCTAGTCCAGCAATAATATTGGTTCCGGCTCCCGTAGCACTGTTCTGAACAATATCCATTACTGGTTTTTTACCTAAACTTGTGTAGTATGCGGTTACCATTGATATTAATGCGCCAACTGCTAAACCAATACAGGCAGCCCAAAAAACATTGATTGAAGAAACATCTTTAATTCCTTCGCCAAAAAAACTCATTTTCATAGTTTCTGGTAGCATCCATTTTATTAAAAAGAAACTTGCAATTAAGGTTAATATAATTGAAGCCCAATTACCTGTATCTAATGCTTTTTGTACCTGGCTTTCTTTTGCATCGTTGTCTTTTATACCTACTAAAAAAGTTCCGACTATTGAGGCGATAATACCTATACCTGCAATTACTAGCGGTAATAAAATCGGCCCCATATTATTAAAACCGTCAGTATAAGTTGATGTTAACGACATGTCTCTAATGACATAGTTACCTAAAACCATGGCTGCTAAAACAGTAGCAACATACGAACCAAACAAATCGGCTCCCATGCCTGCAACATCTCCTACATTATCTCCTACATTATCTGCGATTGTTGCAGGATTACGAGGGTCATCTTCAGGAATACCGGCTTCTATTTTACCAACTAAGTCAGCACCAACATCTGCGGCTTTGGTGTAAATACCCCCGCCAACTCTTGCAAATAAAGCGATAGATTCTGCTCCTAATGAAAACCCTGCTAAGGCTTCTAATACAATAGTCATTTCATTGTAAAAGTTTCCCCCATCAGTAATGAATTGACTTATAAATATTAAGAAAAATAAATTTAATCCTAAAACGGCTAATCCAGCAACACCAAGCCCCATTACTGTTCCGCCACCGAAGGACACTTTTAAAGCTTGTGGTAAGCTTGTTTTAGCGGCTTCAGCTGTTCGTGCATTAGCATCGGTTGCTATTCGCATACCAATATTTCCTGCTAAGGCAGAAAAAATTGCTCCAATAATAAATGCAGGAACAATCATAATACTGGTAGTTGTAACTAGTAACGAGATTCCGAATAAGGTTAATGAGGCAATAATGACAAAGATTAATAAAAGCCGGTATTCTGCAGCTAAAAAAGCAAGAGCACCTTGTTTAATGCTTCTTGAAATTGATTTCATTTTATCATTTCCAGCATCTTGTTTTTTTACCCAAACCATTTTTACATACATAAAAATAAGCCCTAAAATTGCCAAAATGATTGGCAGATACATAATATTTTGTTTCATTTTTTAGTTGTTAGGTTAGTAATAAGTGTATGTAAATATAACAAAATCAGTAAGTAAACAAAAAAACCTCTCAGAATGTTCTGAGAGGTTTTTGTAAATTATGAGTAAACTTTACAGTTTAAATTGTAAAGTTTCCATTTTTTTTGTGTTCGCTGTTTTCGTATCGCTCGATACATTTATCTAGTATATCATAAGCTTCATTAGCATCTCCCCAATCTCCAATATCAACTTTCTTTTTTTCTAAGTCTTTATATACTTGAAAAAAGTGTGTAATCTCTTTGATACGGTGTGGATTTAAGTCAGATAAATCGTTGTAGCTATTCCAAATAGGATCAGTAGTAGGTACACAAATTATTTTTTCATCTGGCCCTTTTTCATCTGCCATATGAAAAACACCGATTGGTTTTACTTCCATAATACACATAGGAAAAGTTGGTTCAGCTCCTAAAACTAATACATCTAACGGGTCACCATCTAGAGCTAAAGTTTCAGGAATAAAACCATAATCTCCAGGGTACATCATCGATGAAAATAGCATTCTGTCAAAACGAATTTTCCCTAAGTCAAAATCGTATTCGTATTTATTTCTACTTCCTTTTGGTATTTCAATTAAAACATCTACTGTTTTTCTTTCTTTTGAAGTCATATATTTTTCTTTTCTTCGTTTCTAAAAATCGGTTTGCAAAAATAGTGATTTATTAATGTTTTTAGCTATAAAATGATTGTTATTTTATGGTTAAATCAATGATTATAAGCCAGGTTTAATTCCTATACGAATTGCAAATTTTGGTGTAGGAGTAATTAATGAACCAGCAGGAGGGGTGTAATTACTTCTCCAAATAGCATCAATACGTAAAAAACGCAAGTTACCATAACCAATATTTTCAAGCCCAACACTGTATTCATAGTACACTTTGTTTGGCGAATTATAGTTTATATTTGATCTGTTAATAGCTAAGTTATTGTTAGAAACAGTTCCATAAGCAGCTCTAAAAGAAACCAGACTACGTAGTTTTAGTTTTTTTATTAACGGAACTCTGTTTAGAATAAACCCATTAAAATGATGCTCAAAATGACCTGCTAAATAACTGTCTGTTACAAAATCATAATAATTTAATAAAGCAAATGTATCTTTTACTAATGAGAATGTTTGATTTGCGGGAACTACACTTAATAAAGCAATTGGTACTGTTCCAAATGTCTTTCCAGCTTCGATAGTTGCGTCTAAAACACCAAGTTTACTTAAAAGGATTGGGTGGTTGTATTTAAATTGCAATTTATCATAAGTATGTGTTCCGTTAAAAACACCTTTATAACCTTTTCGATAATTTAAAACTAAAGAAGGGAATATGTTACGTCCAAAACGTCTGTCAACACCTAATCCATATACAAAACGACCTGGGGTATACGAAACATAAATATCAGACGCTACATCTGTTATTTGTGATTGGATGTTACCATTTTGACCTAGATAATCCATTGAAAAATGTTTCGGTGAGGCTGATTGTATTTTTGAGTGTGAAAAATTAAATCCTATATGTAGGTTTTTTTTGATTTGATAATCAAAATTTGTGGCTATTTTTTCTACTTTAGATAAAAAGAAGTTGTCACCTCTTGAAAATAGTGCTGTTGTACCGAATGCCGTTCCTAATAATTCTGTTGTGTTTAATAATACACTACCTAATTGTTCAATGTCTTTTTGGTAGGCTAGTCCAACAGCAATTCTTGGCTTGTATGATAAAAGGTAGCGACCTTGTATACCATATTTGATCTTTTTGTCTTTAAAGCCATATGCTAAATGCCCTCCTAAACGTAAGCGGTCATCTTTTGTTTTAAATGTTCTGAATCCTATTTTTGTTCTAAACCCTTTTACTTGATTACTAGCAAAAGCGGTCCATATAGGTCCAAATTGCAATCCCATTCTTGTGTTTACGAATCCGCTAGCAACAGTATTTATTAAACCTGTAATGTTTTTAATTTGTTTTTTCTCTTTTACTTCCTGAATTAAATTATACGTTAAGTTAGTTTCCTCGTTTTCTTTTGTTTTCCAATAAGAAGTGTCTTTCTGATACTGATTAGGTCTTATTTTAACAACCTTCTCTGTATAAAAATTAGTAGGTAACGGTTTATCTAAAATATAATTATCAAAAGTTGTTGTTTTTTTGATGGTTAAACCTCTGTTGCTTTCGTTTTTATCAATAAAAGTAAAATCACCTTCGTATGCATTTTTAGTAGGTATGTATATACTATCATCCTTTACCTCAAACTCTTTTTCAAAGGATAATCCTCTTACAAAGTTTAAATTGATGCTTTTATGAACTTTCATTTTTAGTTTCTTAATAGAGAAATTTTTGTCTGCTACCCAAAAATTCCCTTGAAAAGCTAAATCACCATCCCTGATGGGAAAGAAATATATATTATATAATTTTTTGTTGTTTTTAACAATGCTATCATAAAGAACATAATCATAGGTAGAAAATCCATCTGTAGATAATGGACTTACAAAAGATTTTGTTAATAAAGTTATGTTGTTTTTAAATACATCTATATTTTGAAAGGTATTTGACATTCTGTTAAAAACAAACCCTTGGGCGCCTAAGCCATCAGCCTTTTCAGCTTCAATATCTTCTCTGATATTATTGTTTTTGTTGTCACCGTATATGTTTGCAATTTGTTCGCTTAAATAAATAGGAATGTAGTAATTAATTCCGTCACTATCATATTTTACTATATCGATAGTTTTTTTATATTCTTTTTTAAAAATTCTTTTTAAAAAGACGGTGTCTAGGTTATTTAAACCTATTTCTATTGCTGTATGTTTTTTGTACTGATAATTATTTACTAAATCAAGACCATTTTTTCTCTTTCTTTTCCAAATTTCTTTTAAAATTCGATAGGCGGGATTTTCTTTTTTCTTTAGCCTTTTTTTCGGCTTAGAAACAATAATTACTTCTTCTAATTCGTTGGTGCCTTCTTTAAGAGCAATATTTAAAAATTTAGTTTTTTGACTAACTTTTAATGTTTGTGTTTGAAAACCTACAAATGAAATTTCTAAAGTCCCTCTATATTTTTTTGTTTTTAAAAAAAAGGTACCGTCGTCATTAGTAGTGGTTCCATGAGTGGTGTTTTTTAAAAAAACATTTACAAATGGCATTGGGTTGTTAAACTCATCAACAACTTTACCTTTTAAGGTTAGTTGAGCGTGTATTGTGCTGGTAATAAGTAGTGATAATAGTAATAGCGTGTTTTTCATTTTTTTTATGACTACAAAAACCTTTTGATTTTTATCAAAAGGTTTTTTGTTTCTTTATTGGTTTCCTTATTATTTAGTAAGGTATAAAACATCTTTTACTGCTTTAACAACATCATTTGCATTTGGTAACCATTCTTCTAGTAAAACTGGTGAATATGGTGCTGGAGTGTCAGCTGTTGTAATTCTTTTTATAGGAGCATCTAAGTAATCAAATGCTTCATCTTGTATTCTAAAAGTAATTTCTGATGATACACTACCAAAAGGCCATGCTTCTTCCAAAATTACTAATCTGTTTGTTTTCTTTACAGATTCTAATATAGCGTTATGGTCCATTGGACGTACGGTACGTAAGTCAATTATTTCTATTGAAATGCCTTCTTTAGCTAATTCATCAGCAGCTTTATAGGCTTCTTTAATAATTTTACCAAAAGAAACTACTGTTACATCGGTACCAGTTCTTTTAATATCTGCGACACCGATAGGGATAATATACTCACCCTCTGGAACTTCCATTTTGTCACCATACATCTGTTCAGATTCCATAAAAATTACAGGATCATCATCACGAATAGCTGCTTTTAATAATCCTTTTGCATCATAAGGATTTGAAGGTACAATAACTTTTAATCCAGGGCAATTAGCAAACCAGCTTTCAAAAGCTTGTGAGTGTGTTGCTGCTAATTGACCAGCAGAGGCTGTAGGACCACGAAAAACAATAGGGCAGTTAAATTGACCACCACTCATTTGACGAATTTTTGCAGCGTTATTAATTATTTGATCGATACCAACTAAAGAGAAGTTAAATGTCATGTATTCAACAATAGGACGATTTCCATTCATTGCAGAACCAACTGCAATACCTCCAAAGCCTAATTCAGCAATAGGTGTATCAATAACTCTTTTTTCACCAAATTCATCTAGCATCCCTTTTGAAGCTTTGTAAGCTCCATTATATTCAGCTACTTCTTCACCCATTAAATAAATGCTTTCATCTCTACGCATTTCTTCACTCATGGCCTCGCAAATGGCTTCTCTAAATTGTATTGTTTTCATACGTTATAATAGTCGTTGTTTATCAAGAATGCAAAAATAATAAAAATACAAATAATAAAGTGTTTTTTAACTTAAACAAATTGTTAGTTATCCTTGAAATGGAGTATTTTTAATTAAATTATGGCAGAAAATAAAAATTTACTATGCATGCATAGTAAATTAAAAAAAAAACGTAACTTCGTAGCTCAAAAAATTAAGTTTCTTAAAAACAACGATATATGAAAATATTAGTTTGTATCAGTCATGTACCTGATACTACTTCGAAAATCAACTTTACCGATAATGATACAAAGTTTGATACTAATGGAGTTCAATATGTTATAAACCCTTATGATGAGTTTAGTTTAACACGTGCTATGTGGTTTAAAGAAAAGCAAGGTGCTAGTGTAACTGTTGTAAATGTAGGAGGTGCATCAACAGAGCCAACTTTGCGTAAGGCATTAGCTATTGGAGCAGATGATGCAATTCGTGTAAATGTAGAGCCAACAGATGGTTTTATGGTTGCTAAAGAATTAGCGGAGGTTGTAAAAAATGGTGGATATGATTTGGTTCTTGCTGGAAAAGAATCAGCTGATTATAACGGACAAATGGTGCCAGGTATGTTAGCTTCTTTAGTAGATTTTAATTTTGTTAACGCGTGTGTAGGTGTTGAAATTGATGGAGAAAGCGTAACTCTAGATAGAGAAATTGATGGAGGTGAAGAAAAAGTTTCTTCAGTTTTACCGATGGTTATTGCTGGTCAAAAAGGAATGGTAGAAGAAAAAGATTTACGTATCCCAAATATGCGTGGAATTATGATGGCTCGTAAAAAACCATTAGCGGTAGTTGAACCAACAGGTGTTGCTGCTAGTACATCAACTCAAAATTTTGAGAAACCTGCTGAAAAAGGAGCTGTTAAGTTAGTTGATAATGTTGATACTTTAATCGATTTATTACACAACGAAGCAAAAGCAATTTAAAAGTAAGATTTAAAACCCCGTTGTTATAAGAGAAATTAGTTTTCTTGTAATAATATAAAAAACATAAAAATATGTCTGTATTAGTTTTTGCCGATGCATCGGAAGGAAAATTTAAAAAAACTGCTTTTGAGGTAGTTTCGTACGGAAAAAAAGTAGCAGAGCAATTAGGAAGCAATATGGTAGTGTTAACTATCAACGGAGGAGATGCTTCTGAATTATATACTTTTGGAGCTGAAAATGTAGTAGAGGTAAAAAATGATTTAACATCATTTAATGCAAAAGCATACGCTTCAATAATAAAACAAGTAGCTGAAGCAAAATCAGCTAAAACAATAATCATTGATTCTAGTATCGATGGTTTTACAGTAGCACCATTAGTAGCTGTGGCTTTAGAAGCTGGTTATGCGTCTAATGTTGTTGCTTTACCAAGTAATGCAAGTCCGTTTGTTGTAAAAAGAAAAGCTTTTTCAAACAAAGGATTTAATAATACTGAAATTTCTACCGAAGTTAAAGTAGTTGGAGTAGCGAAAAACTCATACGGAGCACATGAAAGTGCAGTAGCAGGTTCGACTGAAAGCTTTGATGCTACTTTACCAGAATTAGGTGTAAAGTCTGAAAGTATCAATAAGGCTAGCGGAACAGTTACTATTGCAGATGCAGATATTGTAGTTTCAGCAGGTAGAGGAATGAAGGGACCAGAAAACTGGGGGATGATTGAAGAGTTGGCAGGTGTTTTAGGAGCTGCAACAGCTTGTTCTAAACCAGTATCTGATTTAGGTTGGCGACCACATAGCGAACACGTTGGGCAAACTGGTAAGCCGGTGGCTTCAAACTTATATATTGCTATTGGTATTTCAGGTGCAATTCAGCACTTAGCAGGTATCAACGCATCAAAAGTAAAAGTAGTTATCAATACTGATCCAGAGGCACCTTTCTTTAAAGCAGCTGACTATGGTATTGTAGGTGACGCTTTTGAAGTTGTACCTCAATTAATAGAAAAATTAAAAGCTTTTAAACAAGCATAAAATTATTAGGGATTTTCTTTTTTCTTTAAATTAGAGATCAACTCATAATTTTTAGTAAATTGTGCCCACTTAAAATGGCTGTCTAAAATTTGAAGCGTAGCGCCTAAAATTAGACAGCCTTTTTGTTATTTATAATGATTACATGAGTTTAATTAAACTAACTATTAAGGGGATTTCGTATAGCCAAACTCAAAGTGGCGCTTATGCATTAGTATTAAGTGAAATGGAGGGTACAAGAACACTCCCAATTATTATTGGAGCTTTTGAAGCACAATCAATAGCAATTGCTTTAGAAAAAGAAATTCGTCCGCCAAGACCACTTACGCACGATTTGTTTAAAACATTTTCAGATAAATTTTCAATAAAAGTAAGTCAGGTGATTATTCATAAATTAGTTGATGGCGTTTTTTTCTCTAGTTTAATTTGTGAAAGAGAAGGTATTGAAGAGGTTATTGATACTCGCACCTCGGATGCAATTGCTTTAGCAGTTCGTTTTCAGGCACCAATCTATACGTATGAAAATATTTTAGATAAAGCAGGTATCTATTTAAAAATGGATGAAGAGTTAATTATTGAAGAAGATTTAGAGTCAGATGATATAGAGTTTTCTTTAGAAGATGAGCTTGACCAAACCCAAGGTTATAGCCATTTACAGTTAGAAGAGTTACATGAAAAACTGAATGAAGCCGTAGCTAATGAAGATTACGAATTAGCAGCCGAAATTCGTGATGAAATAAGCAAACGATCTTAATAAAATACAATAAAATGAAGAAATTATTTACTTTCATAATGCTTTGTGCATCCATGATAATTTATGGGCAAAGCATAGAAAAAAAGTGGAATTTTTCATCGATTACCACTGATGGTAACTCGGTAGTTGTTATAAACCCATCAGACGTTTTAAGTTTGGCTAAAGGAAACTTTAGTTATTCTTTACAAGCTAAAGATAGTTTGCAAACAGCAGGGAACTACATATATCAAAATAACCTACTGATTTTTAACCATAAACAACCTAAAGATACGGTTCGTTATTATAATGTGGTTGAACTAACGGATAATACTTTAACACTATCAGAAAAAAATGTAGTGTATAAATTTACTTCAGATATAGAAAGTGTTGTGCCTGTTAAACCAATTAAAGACGTAAAAACAACTGTTAGTCAAATTGTGCCTAGTAAAGGGTTTTCAATACAAAGCTTATGGCGTGGTGTTTTAGGAATGTTTTCGTTATTAATTATTGCCTTTTTATTTAGCGCTAATAGAAGAGGAATTGATTGGAAAACTGTAGGATTAGGATTGGCTTTTCAATTAATCATTGCAATAGGTGTTTTAAAAGTGCCTTTTGTACAAGCAATTTTCGAATTTATTGGAAAAGGATTTGTTAAGATTTTAGATTTTACACAAGCAGGAAGTGAATTTTTATTTCAAGGTTTGATTTCAGATATGGATACCTTTGGGTTTATTTTCGCTTTTCAAATATTACCAACAATTATATTTTTCTCAGCATTAACTTCAGTATTGTTTTATTTAGGATGGATACAGAAGTTAGTAAAAGTAATGGCTTTATCATTAAGTAAAATTTTAAAAATTTCGGGAGCAGAAAGTTTATCAGTTGCAGGAAATATTTTTTTAGGACAAACTGAAGCTCCATTACTGATTAAGGCATATTTAGAAAAAATGAATAAGTCGGAAATTTTATTGGTAATGATTGGTGGAATGGCTACAGTTGCAGGAGCAGTTCTAGCAGCTTACATCGGTTTTTTAGGAGGGGATGATGAAACAATGAAATTGTTTTATGCAAAGCACTTATTGGCAGCCTCAGTGATGGCAGCACCAGGAGCAATTGTAATTTCTAAAATATTATACCCACAAACTGAAGAGGTAAATACAGATGTAAAGGTTTCTTCAGATAAGATAGGGTCCAATATTTTAGATGCTATTGCAAATGGAACAACAGAAGGTTTACAATTAGCAATGAATGTTGGAGCGATGTTGTTAGTTTTTGTAGCGTTTATTGCAATGATTAATGGTATACTAGGAGGAGCTGCTAGTTTTAATGGAATTGAGTATTTTGGATGGAATTTTACATCATTAAATGAAATTATTTCTAATAATACACCATACAAAGGCTTGTCATTAGAGTTTATTTTAGGTTATATTTTTGCTCCGTTAATGTGGTTAATAGGTGTTGCAAGTGAAGATATGGCTTTGATGGGGCAGTTATTAGGAATTAAATTAGCAGCAAGTGAATTTGTAGGTTATATTCAATTAACAGAACTTAAAAACATAGCAAGTGCAACGCATTTAACCTATAATAAATCGATAATTATGGCAACCTATATGTTGTGTGGTTTTGCAAATTTTGCATCCATAGGTATTCAAATAGGGGGTATTGGTTCATTAGCACCTGGGCAACGAAAAACACTATCAGAATTTGGAATGAAAGCTTTAATTGGAGGAACAATTGCTTCTTTAATGTCAGCAACAATTGCAGGTATGATTATCGGGTAGCAAATCGCTACTGACAACTAAAATAGTTAATAACTTATTAATATAATTTTTAAAAGCTTCAGCATTAAATGTTGAAGCTTTTTTATTTTTACAAAAATCACAAGTAAGAAGATGAAGCAATATTTAGACTTAGTAAAACACGTTTTAGAAAACGGAAACGAGAAAGGTGATAGAACAGGAACAGGAACAAAAAGTGTTTTTGGGCATCAAATGCGATTTGATTTAAGTGAAGGTTTTCCGATGGTGACAACTAAAAAGTTACACTTAAAATCGATTATATATGAATTACTTTGGTTTATAAAAGGTGATACAAATATTAAGTATTTACAAGAAAATGGTGTAAAAATATGGAACTCTTGGGCAGATGAAAATGGTGATTTAGGGCCTGTTTATGGTCATCAATGGCGTAATTGGAATAGCGATGAGGTTGATCAGTTAAAAGAAGTAATAGATACTTTAAAGAAAAACCCGAACAGCCGTAGAATGTTAGTTTCTGCTTGGAATCCTTCAGTAATGCCAGATACTTCAAAATCATTTTCTGAAAATGTAGCCAATAATAAAGCAGCATTGCCGCCATGTCATGCTTTTTTTCAGTTTTATGTAGCTGACGGAAAATTGTCTTGTCAATTATACCAACGTAGCGCAGATATTTTTTTAGGAGTACCATTCAATATCGCATCATACGCATTGTTTACAATGATGATAGCACAAGTTTGTGGTTATGAGGCAGGCGAATTTATTCACACCTTTGGTGATGCTCATATTTATAACAACCATGTAGCACAATTAGAACTGCAATTATCTAGAGAAACAAGATCATTACCATCAATAAAAATTAACCCAGCCATAAAAAATATTGAAGATTTTACTTTTGAAGATTTTGAATTGGTAAACTACAACCCACATCCACATATAAAAGGGGTTGTAGCAGTATAATTTAACTTTATTTTTACTAGTTTGTTTAGTAACTTTGTCAGAGGAACTAAAAAAATATATTAAATGACCACAAATGTAGATGTTTTAAAAGATTCCCTTTACGATAAAATTGCTGATATTAACGATGAAGAAGTTTTAAATGCTATTAAAACACTTGTAGATAATATTCAAATAGATGTTTTAGAAGAATCAATTACCCAAAAAAGAGACTTAACAAGTTATATAAAAGAATGGGCAAAAAGTATATAATTGCTCGGTAACTATAATTTATGATTACATTAATCGCTGCAATTGCAAACAATAATGCTTTAGGAAAAGATAACGATTTAATTTGGCACCTTCCTGCCGATTTAAAACGATTTAAAAAAGTAACTTCAGGGCATTATATTTTAATGGGACGCAATACTTTTGAAAGTATTGGAAAACCTTTACCAAACAGAACATCAGTAATAATAACCAGAAATGATGAATATGTTAAAGAAGGGTGTTTAATTGCTAATTCTGTTGAGGAAGCTATTGAATTAGTTGATGAAAAAAGCGCTTTTATAATTGGTGGCGCTCAAATTTATAAAGAGGTTTTAGCTAAAAATTTAGCAGATAGATTAGATATCACCATTGTACATCACAGTTTTGAAGCTGATGCTTTTTTTCCTGAAATAGATACTGATATTTGGAAAGAAGTAGCAAGAGAAGACTTTAAAGCAGACGAAAAGAATAAATACGATTATAGTTTCGTTTCATACATAAAAAGATAAACAATCGTTCATTTTTTTAATATCAGAACGAGCGTAGTCGAGACCTCATAAAAATGTTATTCTGAATTTTATTTTAGAATTTTACTTGATAAAAATATGTCAATACAACTTACCGATATTTCTAAAACATACGGAAGCCAAAAAGTAGTTAAAGGTATTTCTTTTGAAGCAAAAAAAGGTGAAATTGTAGGGTTCTTAGGTCCAAATGGAGCAGGAAAATCTACCACAATGAAAATTTTAACTGGTTTTATTCGGCCAACCGAAGGAGCTGTTTTAGTAAACGGAATTGATGTTATTATAAACCCTATTGACGCGCAAAAAAGCATTGGATATTTACCCGAGCACAATCCGTTGTATTTAGATATGTATGTGCGTGAATATTTACAGTTTCAAGCATCCTTACATCAAGTTAAAAAAAATAAAATAGAAACGGTTATTCAACAAGTTGGATTATCAGTTGAATCGCATAAAAAAATAGGGCAACTCTCAAAAGGATATCGACAAAGAGTGGGATTAGCAGCTGCTATTTTACACGATCCAGAAGTGTTAATTTTAGATGAGCCAACTACGGGTTTAGATCCGAATCAGTTAGTTGAAATTCGTGAGTTGATAAAAGAATTAGGTAAAGATAAAACGGTTTTATTATCTACACATATTATGCAAGAAGTAGAAGCAATGTGTGATCGCGTAATAATTATAAATAAAGGTGAATTGGTGGTTGATAAACCAATTTCAGAACTTAAAACAAGTAACGAACAAGTATTAAAAGTTACGTTTGATTATAAATTAGAAGAACAGTTTATAAAACGATTACCAAACTTAACATCTTACAAAAATACCATAGAAAATAACTGGACACTTATTTTTGAAACAACAAAAGATATGCGCCCAGTAATTTTTGATTTTGCTCAAGAAAACGGATTGAAGATTCTTGGTTTAAATGCTGAAAATAAGAATCTAGAAAGTTTGTTTAGGGAGTTGACTAGTTAGTTGTTTTTTTATTCATTAGTCCCCAAAACTTAGCGTAAAACTCTTGGTCAGTGTTTAGGTTTTTAATTCCGTTACTAAAAAATTGTATTATCTCTTTTTTAAGTATTGGTGTTTTGTTTGTTAAGCAGTCGTTTCCTTTACTATCTAAAATAGAAATAGATGAGTAAATGGTGTTTTTTTTAGAGTTTGTGTCCTCATAACCTCCAGCAACAACGTAAAAATTTTCATCTCTATTGGGTAATAATTTTACTTTTTCCCAAATAAGCATAGGTACTCTTTGATTGCTTATAAATAAGTTTTTATCCCAGTTGTTAAAGGTGTCGTACATTACTTTTCTTGTGTAAAAAGAGGAGTGTGTAGCGTAAAAATTAAGCTCATTTATAAGATTGCCACTATTGTTTTTAACGTATTTAGATTTTTGTATTTTATAATTTACAAAACCATTTATATGTATAAAAGGGTATGGTAGTTTATTAGAAGCGGTAGGTATTTTTTGAGGCTTAGGTATGTGTATTGGTTTTGAAGATTTTATTTCTTCATAATATTTACCAGCAATATACTTTGTTGTTTTTGTTGTTGCACAACTGGATGAAATTAAAACTAATAATAAAAGTAGAAATGAGTTTTTCATGTTTTTTAAACAAATATAATAATTTTATATAACAGTTAGGTTGAGTAATTAGCTTGATACCATACTTTTATCCAGACTCTTTTTAATATTAAAAAGACTATGTTTTCGATATAGATATCAATATCGGACAAACCTTTTTTATAAACCATTACTTCAGGAACGTCAACAATATATAAAAGGTTTTTATAGCTGTTTAAATCTGTAAGAATTAAATGTTTTAGCACTTTTTTTAATGCTTCTTTTAATGCAAAATGAGTGCTATTTTTGGTTAAATTAATTGTTAAATTAGCTAAGCTAAAATCTTTATTTAGTTGAAGAATTAAGTTTGTGTATAATTCTTCATCAACAGCGTTTATTAATATAGCATCACTATTATGATGTTTAGGAAGCATTTTAATTCAATTTATAACTAATATGTTGTTCGTCTAACAATCTTAGAAATTCGTTTGAAATTTTAATTTTTGTGTTTCTACTTGGTAAATTCAGTTCTATTTTTTCATTAGCTTCCCAAATGGTAAAGTGTAAATTATGCGTTCCGCTATTGGTTACAAATAGGTGTTGTAAATCTTTAATTTTGTTTTCATTTACCTCTTGTAAAGGCATTTTAATGGTGATTTTTTTGCACATTTTTTCCATAATATCGTGCAGTAATAAAAAATCGGTAAAGCTAATTCTAGGTTCTCCTTTTACACCTTCTTTGTTTGTCCAACCTGGTTTTATCATTGTTTTTACAAACAAAAAAGAATTAGGAACTAAAAAGTGTTTAAACCTTAAGTATTCTTCACCAAAAATTCTAAACTCAAAATTTTCACTATAATCTTCAATAAAAAAAGTAGCCCATCCTTTTCCTGCTTTTGAAACTCTATGTTGTACATCGGTAACAATCCCTCCAAACGACATTGCCATTCCTTCATATTTTGGTAAATCGTTATAATAAGAAAGACTAGCGTTGGTAAATTTTAATTCGTTTTTAAAATCATCTAACGGATGGGCAGAAATATAAATACCAACTACTTCTTTTTCTTTTCCAAGTAATTCCATAGTTCCCCAAGTATCACAAATAGGAATAATAGGTTCAGGCATTTCCTCATCTGATCCTCCACCAAATAATGAAACTTGAGAAGAGTTTTTGTTTTCTTGATATTTATTACCAAAGCGGAGTGCTTTTTCTATAAATTTTTGTCCTTTTTCGTCTTCAATAAAATATTGCGCTCTGTGTGTGTTTGTAAAAGAATCAAACCCACCAGCTAAAATTAATCCTTCAAAAGCTTTTTTGTTAGCTACTCTTAAATCAACACGTTTAGCAATGTCAAAAACAGAAGAGAAGTGACCGTTTTCTTTACGTTCATTAATAATCGCATTTACAGCTGAGGCACCAACACCTTTAATAGCTGCCATACCAAAACGGATAGCACCTTCTTTATTTACTGAAAATTTAGAAAAAGATTCATTTATATCGGGCCCTAAAACGGTAATTCCGGCACGTTTACATTCTTCCATAAAAAACGAAACCGATTTAATATCGTTCATGTTATTTGAAAGTACAGCAGCCATATATTCAGCAGGGTAATGTGCTTTTAAATACGCTGTTTGATAAGCAATCCAAGCATAACAGGTAGAGTGCGATTTGTTAAAGGCATACGATGCAAAAGCTTCCCAGTCAGTCCAAATTTTCTCAAGTTTTTTAGCATCATGGCCGTTAGCCATAGCTTGTTCTACAAACTTAGGTTTCATTTTGTCGAGTACCGCAATTTGCTTTTTACCCATTGCTTTACGTAAAACATCGGCTTCACCTTTGGTAAAATCAGCTAGTTTTTGCGATAATAACATTACTTGCTCTTGGTATACGGTAATTCCGTAGGTTTCAGCAAGGTACTCTTCCATGGCAGGTAAATCGTATTCAATTTCTTCATCTCCGTGTTTTCTTCGGATAAAAGAAGGAATATATTCCATTGGTCCTGGACGATACAAAGCATTCATGGCAATTAAATCTTCAAAAACGGTAGGTTTTAAAGATCGCATATGTTTTTGCATACCGGGAGATTCGTATTGAAAAATACCAACCGTTTCTCCTCTTTGGAATAGTTCGTATGTTTTTATATCATCTAGCGGAAAATTTTCAGGATCTAGCAAAACATCATGTCGTGCTTTTACAATTTTAACGGTATCTTTTATTAAGGTTAGCGTTTTTAATCCTAAAAAATCCATTTTTAGTAAGCCCGCATCTTCAACAACCGAGTTGTCGAACTGAGTTACGTACATGTCAGAATCCTTAGCCAAGGCAACAGGAACAAATTTGGTAATATCGTCGGGTGTAATAATTACACCACAAGCATGAATACCAGTATTACGTACCGATCCTTCTAAAACGCGTGCTTTGTTAATAGTTTCTGCCATTAAATCGGATCCGTCAGACAAGCGTTTTAGCTCGTTAACCAATTCAATTTCTTCAGCTCTAAGTTTTTCTTTTAGCGTTTTTTCATCCAAAGAAAATATTTTCTTCAGTTTCATTCCAGGAATCAACTTGGCAATTCTGTCGGCTTCAAACAGCGGTAAATCAAGTACACGAGCTGTATCTCTAATAGAAGATTTTGCAGCCATGGTACCGTACGTAATAATTTGCGCAACTTGATTTGCACCGTATTTTTCAATTACGTAATCCATTACCCGACCACGACCTTCATCATCAAAATCAATATCAATATCGGGCATCGATACACGTTCAGGGTTTAAGAAACGCTCAAAAAGTAAATCATACTTAATCGGGTCAATATTGGTAATCCATAAACAGTAAGCAACCACAGATCCAGCAGCTGACCCACGACCAGGTCCTACTGAAACATCCATGTTTCTTGCTTCTCGTATAAAATCTTCTACAATTAAAAAATAACCAGGATATCCTGTTTTTTCGATTACTTCTAACTCAAAGTCTAAACGTTCGCGAATACTTTCTGTAATTTCACCGTATCGCTTTTTTGCACCTACATAGGTTAAATGACGTAAAAAATTATTTTCACCTCTTTTGCCACCGTCTTCTTCATCTTTTACATCTTTAAATTCTTCAGGAATATCAAAAGCGGGTAATAAAACATCACGAGCAAGTGTATAGGGTTCGATTTTATCAACAATTTCTTGAATGTTGATAATTGCTTCAGGAAGATCAGCAAACAAGGTTTTCATTTCTTCGGATGACTTGAAGTAATATTCATCGTTTGGTAATCCGTAACGATAACCGCGCCCCCGTCCTTTAGGTGTTGCTTGTTTTTCACCATCTTTTACACACAATAAAATATCATGAGCATTGGCATCTTCTTTATCTAAATAAAAAGTATTGTTTGAAGCAACTGTTTTTATGTTATGTTTTTTTGAAAACTTTAAAAGTGTTTCATTTACAACTTTTTCATCTTGTTGATTGTGGCGCATTAATTCGATATACAAATCATCACCAAATTGTTCTTTCCACCAAAGTAAAGCTTCTTCTGCCTGCGCCTCACCAACATTTAATATTTTACTAGGCACTTCACCATAAAGGTTTCCTGTAAGTACAATAATGTCTTCTTTGTATTGTTCAATTACTTTTTTGTCAATTCTTGGAATGTAGTAAAACCCATCAACAAAAGCGATGGATGACATTTTTGCTAAATTGTGATATCCTTTTTTGTTTTTTGCTAATAAAACTACCTGATATCCATTGTCTTTTTGACTTTTATTTGTGTGATCGTTACAAATATTAAATTCACAACCAACAATTGGTTTTAATGTTTTTTGAGTAGGTTCTTCTCCTTTTTCAATAGCTTCTTTATTTGTGGCAGCTATTGATTTATTATGTTTAAAAACGGCTTCTACAAAATGGAAAGCAGCCATCATATTACCTGTGTCGGTCATTGCAACTGCCGACATATTATCATTTGCAGCAGCTTTTACAATGTTACTAATTTGAATGGTAGATTGTAAGACCGAGTATTGTGTGTGGTTATGAAGATGTGCAAACTGAATATCTTTTAATTCAGCTAAAGCTTCATTGGTATTTATAGTTGCTTTGGCACCTTTAGATTTTTCAATTCGAACACGAATTTTTTCACTTTCCTTTTTTAAGTTTAAATGATTTAACCCAATTACTTGAATTGTATTAGGGTTAACTTCTTTAAATCGATTAAAAAAGTCGTCTTCACATTGAAGTTGTTGTTTTGTAAACTGCTCAAGCCTTATTAATTCTAAAAAACAACGTGTGGTTGCTTCAACATCGGCTGTTGCATTATGGGCTTCGCCAAAACCTGAGCCAAACAAATGTTGGTGTAACTCGGTTAATGTTGGGAGTTTAAATTTACCACCACGACCTCCAGGTATTTGGCACATACTGGCGGTTTGTTCGGTACAAGTATCTAAAACAGGTAGTTGGGTTAAGTTGTTTTGAATACCTAAACGATGAAATTCACAACCCATAATATTTACATCGAAACCTACATTTTGACCTACAACAAATTTTGCTTTTTGTAAAGCATCGTTAAATAAAGCCAACCCTTCGGAAAGCTGAATACCTTGCTCTTGTGCTAAGTCTGTAGAGATACCATGAATTCTTTCTGCGTCGTACGGAATATTAAATCCATCAGGCTGAATTAAAAAATCATTATGTTCAACTAAATTACCTAATTCGTCATGTAATTGCCATGCTATCTGTATAGCTCTTGGCCAATTATCAGTATCAGTAATAGGAGCGTTCCAGCTTTTAGGTAATCCAGTAGTTTCGGTATCGAAAATTAAATACATCGAGAATGTTTAATTATTGAAGTGTTTCGGTAAAATACAGTGTAAAAATACAAAGAATTTACGGTGTTTGTTTTAGAAGTTATTAACGAAGGTTTAAAGTGTTGTGATAATGTTTCTAAATATATAAAAGCTAACTTATTGTTATGTAGGTGTTAAGTTTTAAATAATTGCAATAAAAACTAATTGAGAGTCAATAAATAAAAGTATCTTTGCACTTTATTAAATTATAATTTTTATTACAATGAAAGAAGGAACAGTAAAGTTCTTCAATGAATCTAAAGGATTTGGATTTATTACAGAAACAGGATCAAACACAGAGCACTTTGTACACGTATCAGGTTTAATCGATGAGATTAGAGAAGGAGATACAGTAGAATTTGATCTTAAAGAAGGAAAAAAAGGATTAAACGCAGTAGACGTTAGAGTATTATAATTAATACTTATTTAATTTTTCTTAAGAGCTTGTTTTTCAGGCTCTTTTTTATTGCAATAAAGTTAATTTTGTTTTCTTTATAAAGAAAAAAATTATAAATTTGCGCCCACTTATCACGAGATGATAAGATTTATTAATAATCAAGGTCGCGTACCTTAAAAATTAAAATTATGCCTGTAAAAATTAGATTACAAAGACACGGTAAAAAAGGAAAACCTTTTTACTGGGTAGTAGCAGCTGATTCAAGATCAAAAAGAGACGGTCGTTTCTTAGAAAAAATCGGAACTTACAATCCAAACACTAACCCTGCAACTATCGACTTAGATGTTGATACAGCTGTAGAATGGTTACAAAAAGGTGCACAGCCAACTGACACTGCTAGAAACATTTTATCTTACAAAGGTGCTTTATTAAAAAACCATTTAGCTGGTGGAATAAAGAAAGGTGCTTTAACTGAAGAGCAAGCAGACGCTAAATTTGCTGCTTGGTTAGAAGAAAAAACTGGTAAAGTTGCTGGTAAAGTAGATGGTTTAGCTAAAGCTGAAGCAGATGCAAAAGCAAAAGCTTTAGATGCTGAAAAAGCCGTAAACGAAGCACGTATTGCTGCTAATACTCCTGAGCCTGTTGTTGCAGATACAGAAGAGGTAGCTGCTGAAGGTGGAGCAGATAGCGAAGAATAAAAACTGTTAATACGATGATGCAAAAAGAAGAATGCTTTTATCTTGGCAAAATCGTTAAAAAACATAGTTTTAAGGGGGAGGTAGTTATTAAATTAGATACCGATGAACCCGATCTTTACGAAAATTTGGAATCAGTTTTTGTCGATTTAGGCAATAATCTGGTTCCTTTTTTTATTGAAAAATCTTCGTTAAGTAAAAACACTATGTTTCGCGTAAAGTTTGAAGATGTAGATTCTGAGGCAGATGCCGACGCAATAATGCGCGCAGGAATTTATTTACCTTTAAATTTATTGCCAAAATTATCAGGAAATAAATTTTATTATCACGAAGTTATAGGTTTTACTATTGTTGATAAAAAGTTCGGCGAAGTCGGTAAGTTGGTGTATATCAATGATAAGGCAGCGCAACCTCTTTTTGAAATTGAAAATAAGGGAACTGAAATTTTTATACCGATGATTGATGACTTTATAAAAAAAGTAGATCGCGATAATAAAACTATTGAAGTTGAAACACCAGAAGGGTTAATTGAATTATATTTTGAAGATTAATTCTTTTTAAATACATTCTAAAAAACGAAAGATTTTATCTTTCGTTTTTTTGTTTTACTAACATGATTATGGTAGGGTTAAAAAAGATATTCAAATACATAATCGTCATCATTTTCAAAAACTTGTTGCATACCAATAAATTTAAAACCTAATTTTTTTAAAAGTTTCTGAGAGGCTTTATTTTTAGGCATTGTAAAAGCTAATACTTTTTCTTGCTTAAATTTAGTCCGAACATATTCAATGATTAATTTGGTAGCTTCTGCAGCATAACCTTTACCTCTTCCTTCAGGTAGAAATCCATAACCAATATCAATAAAATCTAACTTATCTCTTTGTAAAGCAGTTGAAGTTCCAATGGGTTTGTCGGTTTTTTTTAAGGTTACGGTAAAAAAACCTAATCCACCTAGTTTTGAATTTTTAAATAGAATATCTTTTAAATAAATACGAGTTTCTTCAACAGATTTTAATTTTTTATCACCTATGAATTCAATCCAATCAGGATCGTTAAATAGTTCAAAATAGAAAGAAGCCTCGTTCACTTTAGCTTCTTTTATAATTAATCGTTCGCTTTCTAAAATCATCTCATAAAGATAAAATAAAAATGTACTTTTACAACCCTTAATTTATAGTATAAAAAATGAGTTTATTACAAGAGTTACAAGATAGAAGTGGCAACCAATGTGAGTTATGTGCCTCAAAAGATGGTTTATCAATTTATGAAGTTCCGCCAATGTCAGTCGGTGGAGTAGATGGAAGTTTATTAGCTTGTGCTACTTGTGTTGAACAGATTGAGGATGCTGAGAAAACGGATGCAAATCACTGGCGTTGTTTAAATGACAGTATGTGGAGTGAGTTTAGAGCTGTAAAAGTTGTTGCTTGGAGAATGTTATCTAGACTTCGCAAAGAAGGTTGGCCACAAGATTTATTAGATATGTTGTATTTGGAAGATGATGATTTACGTTTTGCAAAAGAAAGCGGAGATCATTTAGATGAAAGTGAAAAAATAATTCATAGAGATGCTAATGGAGCTATTTTACAGGCTGGCGATTCTGTAGTATTAATTAAAGATTTAAAAGTAAAAGGCTCTAGTATGGTTGCAAAACAGGGTACAGCGGTTCGTAGAATTTCTTTAGATCATGAAAACGCTAAATACATTGAAGGTAAAGTTGGGCCTACGCAAATTGTAATTATTACCGATTATGTTAAGAAAATGACAGAGAAGGAGTAGGGATCTAACGATGAGATTCTGAAAGAAGTTCAGAATGACGTTAAAAAATGAGTAATAAAAAAGGGAGCATTTTAAAACGTTCCCTTTTTTTAATTCTTATTTTTCAGTATTGTAAAAAACTTTGTAATATTTCATTTTTTTATCCTCGTCATAACCTTGTTCTAGGTATTCAGAAGAAGCATCAGGCGCATCTACATCAATTTTAATTTGGATGTTAGTATCGAGTTTAATTTCAGTTTTAAACTTACTTTTTTCCTTTTTTAAAACTGCATCTGAAACTTCAAAATTATTACGAATTAAAACATCATTTAATTTTTCGAAGTGTTTTTTGTAGTCTTCAAACATTCCTTTGTGTTTGTCTTCTTCAAAGATTTCTTCCTTAAATCCATGGTAATCTACATTTTCGTGTTCTTTAAAATAATCAACTGTATTTGCTAAAAAGTTACTTTGCTCTTGTTTACCAAACTCAGGTTTAATAATTTCTTCCGAGAAATCTTTACACATTTCAAGGTAATTTTGTGTATGTAAATTACGATCGTCAGCAAATTTAGCGTTTAAGAAATTCTTAATCCAATATTGAGCATCGTATTGGTTATTATCTACCGATAAAATTACGGTTCCTTCAGCATCTGAAGAATTTATAATTAAACAACCTTTGTCTAATTTTTTTGTAGAGATTCCTTTTTGAACTACTACATCAAAACTATCATCATCATCTAAATAAGTTTGAAAAAAATCAACTTTACTTTCAATCTTAAAAACCCCAATAGCTTCGGTTAAAATGTCTTTATATTCGATGCCTTCAAAATAGGCAACAATTACATCACCGGTTTTTATATTGGCAGAGTTTGATTGTTCGTATAAATGATTTACAATATTTTTAGAATGTTCAATGAAAACTTCATTACTATCATCTTCAAAAATATCAGAAGTATATTTGTTAATTTCGTTTAAACGAACGTCGGAATGGTGGTTAAAACGATAACTTTGTGTTACTATACCAAAGTTTTTTAATAAAAAAGGCATTAGTAATTCGTAACTTTCTTCATCGAAACGAACTAAACTTTCTGATAATGCATTTTGACCACTGTTGTATTTATTAGCAACTTTATGAATAATACATTTGCTAATTTCGGCACGCGTTCTTTTAATCATCTTCTAAAATATTGGAAGACAAAAATAGAAAAACTAAAGTTTTAATTTAAACTGTTCTGGAAGTAATTTAAAAGTGGTACGATGATAAGGTGTTATACCAAATTGACGAATTGCATTTCGATGTTCTTTGGTTGGGTATCCTTTGTTTTTTTGCCAATTATATTGTGGAAATTCTTGATGCAATTTTTCCATATAATCATCTCTATATGTTTTTGCTAAAACAGAGGCAGCGGCAATACTCATAAATTTAGCATCACCTTTTACAATAGTTTGATGCGGAGTTTCTTTGTATGGTTTAAACTTGTTGCCATCAACAATAATAAACTCTGGTTGAGGTGAGAGTTGTGCGATAGCGCGTTGCATACCAGTTATTGAAGCTTCTAAAACGTTTATTTCATCTACTTCTTTATGATCTATAAAAGCAATGGCATAAGCAAGTGCATGCTTTTCGATATAAGGACGCAATTCTTGACGTTTTTTTTCTGACAGTTGTTTAGAATCATTTAACAACTTATGTTTAAAATTTTTAGGTAAAATAACGGCAGCTGCAACCACAGGTCCTGATAAACAACCTCTGCCAGCCTCATCAGTTCCGGCTTCTAATAAATACCCGCTATAGTTTAATTTTAACATGCTGCAAATTAACGGCTTTCAAATAAATTAAAATAATGTTTTCCAAAAAAAGAGAATATATAAAGTAATATACTTTAACATAGGTTTATACCGTTTTGGTCGTATCAGTTTCGTTTAATTATTTTACTTTTGTAGCTATGAAGAAAAGTTTTTTAGTGTTTTTTTGTTTGATAAGTGTACAGTTGCTCTTTACTCAAATTAGGCAATTAGATAATGGTTTAGGTGGATTTAATAATGGGTTAAATCAAAATTTAGATTCTGTATCTAACAATGAAATTAATGTAAAACTTAGTGGGAAAACCAAGTATACGGACTATAAAATAATATCATTTAAAAACGATACAACGATTATTGATACGACACTGACATTAAAAAAACATTATAAATTTAATTTTTTAAGAAAGGATAATTTCGAATTATTACCTTTTCATAACCAAGGACAAACGTTTAATAATTTAGGGTATAATTTTAACGATATTTCACAATTTCCTGATATTGGTTTTCGTGCCAAGCAATTTGGTTTTTTTGAAATTGAAGATGTAGATTACTATCATGTGCCTACGCCCACAACAGAGGTTTTATATAGAACAGGTTTAGAGCAAGGGCAGGTTTTAGATATTTTATTTACAACGAATTTTTCAAAACGATTTAATGTAGGTATTTCGTATAAAGGACTTAGATCATTAGGTATTTACAGACGATCATTGGCGAGTACAGGTAATTTTAGGTTGAGTTTTAAATATGAGAGCCCAAAAGGACAATATTTTATTAGAGGTCATGCTGTAAATCAAGATTTTTTAAATCAAGAAAATGGAGGGTTAACAGATGCTTCTTTAACTGCATTTCTTAATGAAGACCCTAACTTTAATAGTAGAGGTAGGTTAGATATAAATTTAAATGATGCAGAAAGTACCTTAGAGGGAAAACGCTTGTATTTTGAGCATACGTTTAAAATAGTATCTGCAAAAGATAGTTTGCATCAAAAAGATTTTTCAAATTTAAAAGTAGGACATTCTTTTACAAGAAACTCTAAATACTACCGTTTTAATCAATCAGCAGCAACTCCTTTAATTTTTGGAGATGCAACCATAACAGGAACCATAAATGACAGGGCTAATTTTTTGGTATATAATAATGAGTTTTTCTTAGATTTTAATTCAAAATATATTCTTGGTAAATTTAGAGTAAAAACAGGGTATAGTACTTATAAATATGGATACGAAAATTTGCAAAACAACCTAGTAGGTATTACTAAAAATAAACTGAAAGGAGATGGGGTTTCATTTGGGGCAGATTGGAACGGTAAAATCAATAATTTTTATGTAAACGCATCTGGTAATTTAACACCAGGTAGCGGACGCCTTTCAGGAAATAATTTAAAAGCAGAAGCTTTTTATAAAAAGGATAGTTTATTTACGGTAAAAGGACGATTAGAAATTAGCAATAAGTTACCAAATTTTAATTTTTTATTGCACCAAAGTAGTTATAATAAATATAACTGGGAAAACGACTTTGCATCTGTAGGAACTAAAACTATAGGAGGTGTTATTGAATCTAAATGGGCAAATGTTAGTGTTGATATTACAAGTATTGATAACTACACGTATTTTGATGAAAATAGTAAGCCGCAACAGTTTTCAGGTAGTGTTGATTATTTAAAAGCAAAAGTATCGAAGGAATTTGTTTTTGGAAAATTTGCGCTTGATAATACATTAATGTATCAAAAAGTAGCTAGTGGGGGTAGTGTATTTAGAGTTCCTGAATTTGTAACAAGAAATACACTATATTATTCAGATAATTGGTTTAAAGGAAACCCATTGTTTGTACAAATAGGAGCTACATTCAACTATTTTTCTAAATACAAGGCAAACGCTTATAATCCTTTATTAGCAGAGTTTAGGTTGCAAAAAGATACAGAAATAGGTTACCCAACCGTTGATTTATTTTTTAATGGTCGAGTACGAAGAACACGTATTTATTTTAAAGCCGATAATGTGAGTTCTTTCTTTTTAAAGAAAAACTATTTATCGGCACCGAGCCATCCATATAGAGATTTTGTAATTCGTTTTGGAGTTGTTTGGAATTGGTTTATCTAATCGTAAGACGATAACTTATAGTTTTGGATAAGCAATGAGATTTAAATATAGGTTTGATGGTTTTATTACACAGGTTCTCATGGGGGCTATAGTGCTATTTTCTTTTTTATCAATTATTATAAACAAATAGACTTTCAATTATTTTAGCAGTAACAGTTAAATCACCTCGCCAACTTTCTATTAACTCGTTAGAATAACCCCAATGTGCTTTAGAAAGCAAAGCAATATTGGTTAGTAATTCAACGTCTTTTGTGGTTGCTTTTTATTATTTTTTTGCGATTTCTCTAATTTTAATTCTAAAAGCAGCGAATAATAAAGTCATAAACGGGCTCATCCAGTTAAACATAGCATAAAAAGCGTAATCTATAACTGGCACTCCTAATACACCAGAGTGATAAGCTCCACAAGTATTCCAAGGAATTAATACAGAGGTTACTGTACCAGAATCTTCAAGAGTTCTACTTAAATTTTCAGGAGCTAAACCTTTATCTTTATATGCTTTTGCGTACATTTTACCTGGCACTACAATTGCTAAATACTGATCAGAGGCTGTAAAATTTAAACCAACACAAGTTGCTACTGTACTTGCAAATAAGCCGAATACAGAATCGAATAGTCCTAACATAAAACTACTAATTCTTGCCAATGCTCCGATAGCATCCATAATTCCACCAAAAACCATAGCCAAAAGTATTAACCATACAGTACCTAGCATTTTTTTCATACCACCAGCAGTAAATAAATCTTTTAAAATTTCATTATCTGTAGTAACAGAAGTTTCAACAGTTATAGCTTGCATTACACCTTTATATGCGGAGTTAAAATCTAAAACTTCTACACCAGCAATTTGCGCAACAACTTGGGGTTGAAAAATTAATGAAAAAATTCCGCCTAAAATTGTTCCTGCTAATAAAGCAATTAATGGTGGGGTTTTCTTTATTATTAAAATAATTACTAATATCGGAACTATAAATAACCAAGGAGAAATATTAAAAGCTTTATCTATATCAGCTAATAGGTTTTGAGTATTTGCTTCGCCAGTTGTTGTTTGTGTAAAACCTAAAATCATAAAAAAGATTATAGTTACAATAAATGTAGGAACAGTTGTATAAGACATATAACGAATATGTGTAAATAAATCGGTACCTGCCATGGCTGGAGCTAAGTTTGTAGTGTCAGACATTGGGGACATTTTATCACCAAAATAAGCGCCAGATAAAACAGCTCCTGCTGTCATCCCTAATGAGATTCCTAAAGCTTCACCAATTCCTATTAAAGCAATACCTACAGTTGCAGAAGTTGTCCAAGAGCTACCAGTAGCAATAGAAATCACAGCACAAATAATTAAGCAGGCTACTAAAAATATAGTTGGATTCAATATTTGTAAGCCATAATATATCATAGAAGGTATAATACCACTTATTAACCAAGTTCCTGCTAAGGATCCAACCATTAAAAGAATTAAAATAGCACCAGCTGTAGATTTTATATTCTCAGCTACCTCTTCCATCATTCGTTCGTAAGAAACTTTATTTTTAAACCCTACAACAGCAGCAACAGCAGCTCCTAATAATAAAATAAATTGATTACTTCCACTTAAAGCATCATCACCATAGATAAAAACATTATAGGCTAGCATGATAATTAAAGCAAATACAGGAATTAAAGCTTCCCATATACTTAGTTCCTTATTATCAATAATTTTTTGGTCTTCTATAGTAATTTCAGATAAGTTTTTATCGTCTTGCATTGTATCGTATTTTTCGGTTTGTAATGTTACGATTTTGTGAAGAATTATACAAGTAGAAACCATTTAGTACTTTTGTTAACTATGGATTCATTAACACAAATTGTTTTAGGTGCTGCTTGTGGCGAATTAGTACTTGGTAAAAAGATAGGAAACAAGGCATTGTTATTTGGTGCCATTGGTGGCACAATACCTGATTTAGATGTGTTTATTGGTGGTTGGCTGTATGGAAATGAAATTGATGCTATGGCGTTTCATAGAGGTTTTATGCATTCGATTTTGTTTGCTGTTTTAGGTTCTTTTTTCTTCGGATGGATAACTTTTAAAATGTATAATAAAGGAAAACGAGTAGAAACTACAACATTAAAAAATTGGATTTGGCTATATTTTTTATCCATCTTCACCCATCCAATTTTAGATAGTTTTACACCTTACGGTACGCAGTTGTTTTTACCTTTTTCAGATTATAGAGTAGCGTTTAATAATATTTCGGTGGTAGATCCTTTATATACATTGCCGTTTTTAGTTTGTTTAATCGTAGCCATGTTTTATAATCGAAACCAAACCAGAAGAGCAACTTGGGTGAAAGCGGGTGTTTATATAAGCTCTGCTTATATGTTATTTACGCTTGGTAATAAGATTTATGTAGACTCTGTTTTTAAAAAATCGTTTGATAAAGCAGGTATTTCTTATAGTCGATTTTCTACACAACCAACAATTTTTAATAATGTTTTATGGTACGGGGTTGCAGAAACTGAAAAGAATTATAAAATGGGCTTTTATTCGTTACTCGACTCTAAACCTGAAGTTGATACAATTTTAACAATTCCTAAAAACCGTACCCTGTTAAATGTAAATCATCCAGATATAAAAACACTTACTTGGTTTAGCAACGGATATTATAATTTGGCTCCGAAGGATTCATCCAAAAATATTCAATATTTAGATTTGCGTTACCCTTTATTAAATCCAACAAAAGCAACTACTTCAATGTTTTGTTTCGAGTTAAAAGAAGATGGTAATCGTTGGGATATGGTTCCGTTTTCGGGAAATCGACCATCAAAAGAAGATTTAAACGAGTTTTTTAAGCGTTTTTCAGGAAAGTAATTAGTTGCATTTATAAATAACACAAAAGCACCAAATACCATATTATCGTATTTGGTGTTTTTAGTAACTCTATCGCTTTATCCCTGTTTTCAGGGATAACAATTTCACCTTTTACAAGGGATAATAATCACACTTGATACCTATAATTTTGTCTTATAACAAATAACAAAAATGTTATGTGTTAATGGTTTACTGTTTTTATTAAACAAATACACCTAAAATTAAACACTAAAATACTTAGTAGTATAAGTGTAATGTTATAAACAATATAAAAGATTCTCCTAAACATGAAAGCTATAGTTACCATTATTCTGTGCTTTTTTACCTACACAATTTCTGCTCAAAACTTTATTACTACTTGGAAAACGGATAATCCAGGAACTTCTTCAGTAACATCAATTACCATACCTACGGCTAGTGGAACTTATAATTATGATGTTGATTGGGATAATGATGGGATTTTTGATGAATTAGGAATTACTGGATCAATTACACATGATTTTTTATCAGCAGGGACATATACCATACAAATTAGAGGGAGTTTTCCTCATATTTATTTTAATAATGGAGGCGATAAAGAAAAATTACTTTCTGTTGATCAATGGGGAGATGGGAAGTGGACTTCAATGGAAAAGGCTTTTTATGGATGTAAAAACTTAGAGGTAAATGCATCTGATGTACCAGATTTGTCTATGGCAAAAAGTATGAAATATATGTTTTCTGGAGCAGAAAGATTTAATCAAAGTATTAATAATTGGGATGTTAGTACAATAACAAACATGAATAGTTTGTTTTCATCAACTACAATCTTCAATCAAGATCTCTCTAGTTGGGATGTGAGTAATGTGGTAGATATGTCAGGCATGTTTTCATCTACAACAGCCTTTAATCAGCCTATTGGGGTTTGGAATGTTGAAAGTGTAACAAATATGAGATCAATGTTTTCATCATCAAAAGCCTTTAATCAAGATATTTCATCATGGAATACGAGTAAGGTAACTAACATGAGTTGGATGTTTTATTTCTCAGAAGCATTTAGCGGAGATATTAACAGTTGGGATGTTAGTAATGTTGCAAATATGGGATACATGTTTTCTTATTGTTCTTATAATCAACCTATAGGTAATTGGAATACAGCGAAAGTAAAAACAATGAAATCTATGTTTTTTCAAAATAAAGATTTCAATCAAGATGTGGGTTTATGGGATGTAGGCTCAGTAACAGATATGAATTCTATGTTTTGGGGAGCAAAAGCTTTTAATCAAGATATATCTGGATGGAATGTAAGTAATGTTACCGATATGGGCGTAATGTTAGCTTGGGCAAAAGACTTTAATTCTGATATTAGTGGTTGGGATGTAAGTAAGGTAATCAACATGAATAGTATGTTTGATGGGGTGTCAGCCTTTAATCAACCTATTGGTTTATGGGATACTTCATCAGTAGTAAACATAGCAAATATGTTTCATAGCGCAACTTCATTTAATCAAGATTTAAGTAATTGGGATGTTAGTAACGTAACCAATATGATGGGAGTATTTTGGAATGCAACAGCATTTAATGGAAATATTTCAAATTGGGATGTTAGTAAAGTAACACAAATGCCAAGAATGTTTTATAAAGCAACTTCATTTAACGTTGATATCACAAATTGGAATGTAACTTTAGTTACTACTATGGAAAATATGTTTAGAGAAGCAACCATTTTTAATCAAAACATTAGTGGTTGGAATGTAAGTTCGGTAGCAACTATGGAAGGTATGTTTAGGTATACTGATTTATTTAACCAAGATATAAGTGGTTGGGATGTGTCATCTGTTACCAATATGGAAAGCATGTTTGAAAAAGCAATTGCATTTGACCAAAATTTAGGTAATTGGAATGTAGCTAATGTAACAAACATGAACCGTATGTTTAGTTATATGAAACTTTCAACAGCAAATTACGATGCTTTATTAAACGGATGGAATGCACAAACATTACAACCAAATGTTGTTTTTAGTGGAGGAGGTAGTACTTATTGTACAGCTAAACCAGCAAGAGACAATATTATGAGTCCAAATAATTGGACAATTACTGATGGCGGATTAGCATGTGCTTTAAGTACTACGGATTTTGTAACTACTTGGAAAACGGATAACCCAGGAACATCATCAGCAACCTCAATTACAATTCCAACGCATGGTACAGGTTACAATTACGATGTAGATTGGGATAATGATGGGATTTTCGATGAAACAGGAGTTACAGGCTCAGTTACCCACGATTTTTTAACAGCAGGAACTTATACCATACGAATTAAAGGAGCTTTTCCACAAATTCGTTTTAACAATACAGGTGATAAAGATAAAATAGTATCGGTTGATCAATGGGGTAATAACCAATGGTCTTCAATGGCGGTAGCTTTTTATGGATGTAAAAACTTAGAATTAAATGCAACAGATGCCCCAAATTTATCTATGGCAATAAGTATGCACCGCATGCTTGCAGGAACAGAAAGTTTTAATCAAGATATTAGTAATTGGGATGTGAGTACGATAACAGATATGAGTAACTTGTTTTCATCAGCAACTATATTTAATCAAGATATTTCAGGTTGGGATGTGAGTCGTGTAGTAAATATGAGGTCAATGTTTTCAGGGGCAACAGCATTTAATAGGCCTATTGGTAGTTGGAATGTTTCTAAGGTAACTAATATGAGCTGGATGTTTTCAGGAGCAACAACCTTCAATCAAGATATCGGTTTGTGGGATGTTTCTTCAGTAGTAAATTTCAGTAGTGTATTTTATAGAGCTAGTAGTTTTAATCAATATTTAAATGGTTGGAATGTTTCTAAAGGATATAGAATGGATGGTATGTTTGCCTATGCTACGGCCTTTAATCAAGATATCGGTTTGTGGGATGTTTCTTCAGTTACAAACTTAAATAGCATGTTTCTTAGCGCTACTAGTTTTAATCAAGATTTAAATGGTTGGAATGTGAGTAATGTAAAGGATATGACATCAGTTTTTCAAAGTGCGCTCTCTTTTAATGGAAATATTATGAATTGGGATGTTTCATTAGTAAAATATATGTCAAAAATGTTCTACGAAGCTAATGCTTTTAATCAAGACATTGGTAGTTGGAATGTATCTAGTGTTATAAACATGGATTACCTGTTTTATAGAGCAATTTCCTTTAATCAAGATATAGGTAATTGGGATGTTGCTAATGTAATGAATATGGAAAGAGTATTTATGTATGCTTCTGTGTTTAATCAACCAATTGGCGGATGGAACGTATCTAAGGTTACTAATATGAGAGGGATGTTTTATCATGCGTTTGTTTTTAATCAAGATATTGGTAATTGGGATGTTTCTAAAGTAACCGATATGTATCGGATGTTTATAGCAGTAAATTCTTTTAATCAAGATATAAGTAATTGGGATGTTTCTAGTGTTACCACTATGGAAGGAATGTTTATGTTCGCTAACTCTTTTGATCAGAATATAAGTAATTGGGATGTTTTTAGTGTTACCAATATGAAAGAAATGTTTAAGGATGCAACTTCTTTTGATCAAAACATTGGAAATTGGAATGTAGCCAATGTTGTAAATATGAGAGATATGTTTATAGGTACAAAACTATCCACCACAAACTATGATGCTTTATTAAACGGATGGAATGCACAAACATTACAACCAAATGTTGTTTTTAGTGGAGGAGGTAGTACTTATTGTGCAGCTAAACCAGCAAGAGACAATATTATGAGTGTAAATAATTGGACAATTACTGATAATGGATTGGCATGTACATTAAACACTACGGATTTTGTAACTACTTGGAAAACGGACAATCCAGGAACATCATCAGCAACCTCAATTACAATTCTAACACATGGTAGCACCACCTACAATTACGATGTAGATTGGGATAATGATGGAATTTTTGATGAATTTGGAATTACAGGATCAGTTACCCACGATTTTTTAACCACAGGAACGTATACCATACGAATTAAAGGAACTTTTCCGCGTATTTATTTTAATAACACAGACGATAAAGAAAAAATACTATCGGTTGATCAATGGGGAAATAACCAATGGGCTTCAATGGAAGCAGCATTTAAAGGATGTAAAAACTTAAAAGTAAATGCATCCGATTCACCCGATTTATCGATGATGACAAACATGAGAGAAATGTTTTGGGGAGCAAGTTCTTTAAATCAAGATATAAGTGGTTGGGATGTTTCTAATATAGAAAATATGACCTCGCTGTTTGCCATAGCAAGTTCTTTTAATCAAGATATTAGTAGCTGGGATGTGTCTAACGTAACCAGTATGGGATGGATGTTTTCATCAGCAAAAGCATTTAATCAAGATATAAGTGGATGGAATGTAGCTAAGGTAAAATGGATGCAATGGATGTTTGCCTCAACAGATGCTTTTAATCAAAATATTAGTAGTTGGGATGTGTCTAATGTAGAACTGATGAGTTTTATGTTTTGGAAATCAACCTCTTTTAATCAAGATATTAGTGCTTGGAATGTGTCTAAAGTAAAAACAATGAGATCTATGTTTGAAGGAGCAATATTTAATGGAAATATAGGTCTTTGGGATGTCTCAAAAGTTATCGATATGAGTTTGATGTTTAAACAAAATAATTTCTTTAATCAAGATATTAGTAATTGGAATGTTGCTAACGTTACCAATATGAAAGAAATGTTTTCTAGAGCAAGAGTTTTTAATCAAGATATAAGTGGTTGGGATGTTTCTAATGTAACGAATATGAGCTATATGTTTAATTACGCTGTAGATTTTAACCAAGATATTGGTAGTTGGAATGTAGCTAAGGTTACTGATATGAGAGCAATATTTTGGAGAGCAAGCTCTTTTAATCAAGATATTGGTAGCTGGAATGTTTCTAACATAACCGATATGAGCTATATGTTTAGTGAGGCTTTAACTTTTGATCAAAATATTGGTAGTTGGAATGTTTCTAAAGTTACTAATATGACAGAAATGTTTAGAAATGCTAAACTTTCAATAGCAAACTACGATGCATTATTAAACGGATGGAATGCACAAACATTACAACCAAATGTTGTTTTTCATGGAGGTAATAGTACTTATTGTTCGGGAAAAATAGCAAGAAATAATATGGCCAGTACAGATAATTGGACAATTACTGATAATGGATTGGCATGTACATTAAATACTACGGATTTTGTAACCACCTGGAAAACGGATAACCCAGGAGCTTCCTCAGCAACTTCAATAACAATTCCAATACATGGTAGCACTACCTACAATTACGATGTAGATTGGGATAATGATGGAATTTTTGACGAACTTGGAGTTACGGGGTCAGTTACCCACGATTTTTTAATTGCTGGAACTTATACTATACGAATTAAAGGAACTTTTCCACGTATTTATTTTAATAATACAGACGATAAAGAAAAAATACTTTCAGTTGATCAATGGGGAGATAATCAATGGGCTTCAATGGAAGCAGCATTTAAAGGATGTAAAAATTTAGAAGTTAATGCTATAGATAAACCAGATTTAACGAACGCAACTGACATGAATAATATGTTTTTTGGAGCTAGTAGTTTAAATCAAGATATCAGTGGCTGGGATGTTAGCACTATTACTAACATGCGAGCAGTATTCACATCAGCAACAGCATTCAATCAAAATATTGACACTTGGGATGTGTCTAATGTAACTGATATGTATTGGATGTTTGCATCAGCAACAGCATTTAATCAAGACATCGGTAGTTGGAATGTGTCTAGTGTCACTAATATGGAAGGGATGTTTTGGGGAGCAACAGCATTTAATCAAGATATTGGTAGTTGGAATGTATCTAAAGTGTCAAGCATGAGAGTAATGTTTTCTCAAGCTCCTTTGTTTAATCAGGATTTGAGTAGTTGGAATGTTTCAAATGTTACTAATATGGACGCAATGTTTAGGTTAGTAACAGCATTTAATCAAGATTTGAGTAGTTGGGATGTCGGTGCCGTAACGAATATGCAACAAATGTTTAGAGGAGCAACATCGTTTGATCAAGATATTAGTGGATGGAATGTAGCAAATGTTACTACCATGGAAAACATGTTTAAAGATGCAAAACTTTCAACTACAAATTATGATGCTTTATTAAGCGGATGGAATGCACAAATATTACAATCGAATGTTGTTTTTAGTGGAGGAAATAGTACCTATTGTTTAGGTGAAGCAGCAAGAGCAATAATGATCGGTTCTGATAGTTGGATAATTACTGATGCTGGTAAAAATTGTGGAGTAATACCATCGTGTGCGGTATTAAACAGTCCTTCGGATGGAACAACAGATCTATCAGTAAGTACAAATTTAAGTTGGTTATCAATAGCAACGGCAACAGGCTATAAAATTAGTATCGGAACAAGTTTGGGCGCAACCGATGTTGTCAATAATAAAGATGTAGGTAATGTGTTGACTTACAACCCAATGGCAGATTTCTTATCCAACACAACGTATTATGTAACGATAACCGCATACAATTCCGCAGGCGATGCTACAGGTTGTTCAGAAACAAGTTTTACCACAGAAACAGTGGTTGTGACTCCATCGTGTGCGATATTAAACAATCCTTCGGATGGAACAACAAATGTATCTGTAACATCAAATTTAAGTTGGTTATCAATAGCAACGGCAACAGGCTATAAAATTAGTATCGGAACAAGTTTGGGCGCAACCGATGTTGTCAATAATGAAGATGTAGGTAATGTGTTGACTTACAACTTAATGGCAGATTTCTTATCCAACACAACGTATTATGTAACGATAACCGCATACAATTCCGCAGGCGATGCCACAGGTTGTACCGAAACAAGTTTTACCACAGAA
Source organism: Tenacibaculum soleae (assembly GCA_938002045.1). Classification (GTDB taxonomy): domain Bacteria; phylum Bacteroidota; class Bacteroidia; order Flavobacteriales; family Flavobacteriaceae; genus Polaribacter; species Polaribacter soleae_A. The sequence goes on along the minus strand of CALLBA010000013.1, from coordinate 27,924 downwards.
ACGGTAGTTGTAATACCATCGTGTGCGGTATTAAACAGTCCTTCGGATGGAACAACAGATGTATCAGTAAGTACAAATTTAAGTTGGTCATCAATAGTAACGGCAACAGGCTATAAAATTAGTATCGGAACAAGTTTGGGCGCAACCGATGTTGTCAATAATGAAGATGTAGGTAATGTATTGACTTACAATCCAATGACAGATTTCTTATCCAGCACAACGTATTATGTAACGATAACCGCATACAATTCCGCAGGCGATGCAACAGGTTGTTCAGAAACAAGTTTTACCACAGAGAAAAGGGGTGAGATAAAATATGGTTTTTCACCAGATGGTGACGGAATTAATGAATATTGGGAAATCAAGGGGATAGAGCAATATCCGAAAAATGTTGTGAGTATATATAACCGTTGGGGAGATATGGTATTCGAAATTAAAGGATATGACAATAATCTAAGAGTATTTAGAGGAGAGGCTAATAAGAAGAAAGTTTTAGGAGCAGGAGCTTTGCCTTCAGGAACTTATTTTTTCAATATTCAAATTACAGGGACACATAACTTTAAAAAATTAAAAGGGTTTTTAATCTTAAAACGATAAAAATAATTATGCAGGCAGTATTTAAACCAATATTTATTGGATTACTTTTTGGGATGTTTCATGTATGTTTGGCACAGCAAACACCAACTTTTTCTGAGTACAATTATAATGTTTTTATTTTAAACTCAGCATATGCAGGTTTTGAAAAAGACACTGAATTGGTGTTTTCGAGCGCAGGTTTTTCTAATGAATTAGATGGATCACCAAAAAGTACAACTTTTAGTTTTAACACCTCTTTAAAAGAAGGACAAATAGGTCTTGGAGCAGGTGTTATTCATGATGAAGTAGGAGTATCAAAAACAACAACAGCTTTTGCAGCTTATTCATATAAACTTTTTTTTGATAGTCAGAATGATCGACCACATTGGCAACATTATTATCCAACAGTTCTTTCTTTTGGAATAACAGCAGGAGCACAGTTTTACAATGATAATTTGTTAGATTTAGGAATTATTGATGATCCTAAATTTCAACAAAATATAAATACAATAATTCCTATTGTAGGTGTTGGTTTTATGTTTAATTATAAAGAGTTATTTGTTGGTGCTTCTATGCCGAATGTGTTAGGTGCTGAATTAGCGTCTGAGGATAATTTAGATTTATCAACACCTTTTTATATTTATGGGGGATACCGAATTTTTACAAATATTTTTAGAGAGACAATAATTAAACCTAGTTTTTTATTGAAAAAAGAAGGAGGAGTGCCATTACAAGCAGATGTTAATGTAGCAGTAAATCTTAAAAATAAAATAGAATTTGGTGCGGGGTATAGAACCAATGGCTCCCTAAATTTATTATTAGGAGTTTATGCACTTAAAAAACTTAGGGTGATGTATAATTATAACATGGCATCAGGAAATGCGCCAATTCATACAACTCACGGTATTGTGTTAGGATACCGATTTGGAGATGGATACTCGGAATAAACAGTAAGCAACTTTCAATAAAAAAGAGAGTTATGATTTGATATAACTCTCTTTTTAAGAGGTTAATTTGTGCTGAAAATGTCTAATAATATTGGTTTTAATCCGCTAAAGAAAAACTCTACAGCAATAACCATAACAATTAGTCCCATTAAACGCATCATAACATTAATACCAGTTTGCCCAATAACTTTTATGATTTTTGAAGAGCTATAAAGTATTATATAAGTTAGTAAAATTACTAAGAAAGCAGTAAAAATTAACACTATTTTTTTCTCCATAGAATCAGCATCTTCCATCATAACAATTGCGTTTGTTAAAGCTCCAGGACCACAAATCATAGGAATTGCTAGTGGTGTTACGGAGATGTCGTTTACATAATTTTTTACTTCAGGGTCTTTCAATTTTACTTTTCCTAATCTAGCATGTAGCATATCCATCCCCATTAAAAAGAAAATTACACCACCTACAATTCTAAAACTATTAACGGATATTCCAAAAAAGTTAAATAACAATTGACCAGAAAAAGCAAAAATCAAAATAGTAATGAAACTAACTATCGATGCTTTTTTTGCAGTTTTTGTTCTATGATTTTGATCTAAATCAGCAGTCATCGTCATAAAAATCGGCATCGTTCCAAAAGGATTTATCAATGTAAAAAAAGACGTAAAAGATAAAATTCCAAAAGCGATTACTTCGTTCATAATTTAGTTATAAAATAGCTGTTTTTAACATACAATTTTTAATGATTTGATACGTGCGCTCAATATCATTATCCAATCCGATAGAAAACCGAATTAAACCATCAGATAAACCCATTTCTTTTTGTTCATCTTGTGGTATTTCAGATGACGTTGAAGTTCCTGGAGCAGAAAATAATGTTTTATAAAACCCTAAACTAACCGCTAAGTAACCTACATTTTTTTCTTGCATTAATTCCATTAAAGCATTTGCTTTATCTAACGAACCAGCATCAATAGTTAACATACCACCAAAACCGTATTCATCATTCATCATCGATTTAAAAATTTCATGTGATGGATGCGATTTTAATCCAGGATATACGGTTTTTAATCCGTCAGCTTCAAATTTTTCAGCTAAAAAAGCAGCATTTTTACTGTGTTGTTTTATTCTGATGTGTAGCGTTCTCATATTTTTTAAAATTGATGAAGAACGTAACGAATCCATTGAAGAACCTAATAACATACTTGCGCCATCAATTACACTTTTTTGCGAATTGATAAAATCTGAGGATGCACAAACAACACCTCCCATAGTATCAGAAGAGCCATTGATGAATTTTGTTAAACTATGTATTACCACATCGGCACCTAATTGCGCAGGTGAAATTGATAACGGAGAAAAGGTGTTGTCAATGACTAATTGTAAGTTGTACTTTTTTGCTAAAGCGGATAAGCCTTTAATATCGGCTATTTCTAATAGCGGATTACTTACCGATTCGCAATAAATCATTTTTGTGTTTTCGGTAATGGCAGCTTCTACAATTGCTAAATCTGTAATATTAACAAATGATGTTTTTATTCCTAATCTGGGAGTAAAGTTTTTTAAAAAAGCATACGTTCCTCCATAAATAGTTCTACTTGAAACAACATGATCATTAGCCCCACAAATTTGTAAAATGGTAGCTGTAATTGCTCCCATTCCAGACCCAGCAACATTGGCAGATTCTGCACCTTCCATAGCTGCTAAAGCTTCACTTAAATATAAATTTGAAGGTGATGTGTGACGGGAGTATAAATAACAACCATCGGTATTTCCTTCAAAAGTATCGAACATTGTTTTTGCTTTTAAAAAAGTGTAGGTAGAAGAATCAGAAATAGAAGGATTTATACCTCCATATTCTCCAAAATATTGTAGGTCTTGAATATTATCAGCAGGTTTGAAACTCATAATGTAATTTTTTAGTTGTTTTTATTGCTGTAAAACACATGTTTTTTTGATTGTAAATCAATGTGCAGGGTTAATTATAGATTATTTTTCTTTAAATTTTAGTATTAGTAGTTTTAAAAGTTTATTTTTTGCTTTTTAAAGTATAAAACACTTAAAATTTTCAGATGAAATTAGATGGAATAGATAAAAAATTATTGAGCTTACTTCAAAAAGATAGTAAGCAAACCACAAAACAGTTGTCTTTACAGTTAAATTTATCGGTAACTGCTGTTTATGAGCGAATTAAAAAGCTTGAAAGAGAAGGTGTAATAACCCAATATGTGGCACTACTTGACAAGAATAAAATTGAAAAATCTTTTTTAGTTTTTTGTCATTTAAAGTTAGAAAAACATACTAAAGAAAATATTGTAGTTTTTGAAAAAGAAATTACAAAATTAAAAGAAGTAACCGAATGCTTTCATGTCAGTGGTGATTACGATTATATTTTAAAAATTTACGTAAAAGATATGGATGAATACCGTGATTTTATGGTAAATAAATTAACTGTATTAAAACACATTGGAAGTACTTACAGTACGTTTACTATAGGTAAGGTCAAAAATTCTAATGCTATTATATTATAAAAGAGCAACCAATTAAACGGTTGCTCTTTTGATTTTTGTTAGAGTAATTATTATATCAATAATATTTTATTTTTTAATTAAAACTATATTTTCGGTTTGTTTTTCAACTAGTTTCTTATAAAAATTTTTAACTATACCATAGTATTGTTGATTAATAATTTGTGTATTAAATTGTAATATTGACGATAATTTTATTTTATTTCCTTGAACTGTAACGAGATATTTAAAGACCCCTAGATTATCAGGTAAAGCAATAGCACTCTCTTTAGGAAAAGACTCAACGATATAACCTTCAGGCACCGTTATAGAAACTGTAAATTTATCTTGCCAAGGAATGATATAATCAATAGGATAGTTTCTTTCATTAGTCTTAAATGGGTTTTCCGAAGTTGCTAAAAATAATAAAGGCGAAAAATATAATTTTTCATTAACCTTTTCAATTAAATCTTCACTTGTAAATTTTAAGGTTTGTGTAATTGATTTTGTAGTGTTTTCTTTATTTAAAATTTTAAAGTCATTAACTTCAATACTAAGTTTTTCTTCTATTGATGTAATAATTTCATCTTCTTTTTTGATGTTGTTTAATTGTCTGTAAAACATAGCCGCATGACCTGACAATGATTTTCGATACATTCCTGTAACTTCACCTAAATCAGCATCTATTTTTACATATAAAATATTATTTTCTTTTGAGTGCTTTGTAGGGGTTAGTTCTACTTTTCTTGAGTCTCCATTGATAAGAGTTTCTCTTCCATACCAATTTAATGCTCTTTGTGGAATTACATTAGGAGCAGAATAAGGGTCAGTAGCATCTAATAAAATATATTTTCCATTAGAAAAATTAACTTTTGAAATAACATAATTAAATCCTAGTACAGTAGGGAAAAGAGGTACTCCGCTGTTTTTTGTGCTTATCAAGACAGGGTTAGCGTCTAAACCAGCAAATCGTAGCATTGATGTAAGCATAAGATTTATTTCTGCAGAATTTCCAGTACCTTCTTTATATGCTTTTTTTACACCTTTATCGGTGTACTTAGAGTAGTATCTATTCCATTTTACTTTAAATTTCAAAAACTGAAAAATAGATAAAGCCTTTTCGAAATTATTTTTACTATCACCTATAATTGATTTTAAATCATCTTTGTAGTAATTGTTTTTTTCTAGTTCTCGACCAAAATATGGAGACTCATATATCGTTTTAGATATGTTTTTCCAATTAGTAGAGAGGTATTTAGGGACTGAGTTTGGGAATTTTAAAACACTTGTTTCAAACTTTATAGCAGCTCTATAGTTGTGAATATTAGAAGAAAAAACCTCTTTGCTTTTTAGCCTTGGTACATTTTCTTCTTGAATGATGTATAGATAATTTTTAAATTCTAAATTACCTTCAAACTTAGTTTTTACATACCCTCCTTGTTGGTTAACCATTTTGTCATATTTGTAAGGTATCGTTTTATTTTCAATACTTTCTTTGATGTTAAAATGTAGGAATCCTTTAATATGTTTTTTTGTTACGAAATATTCTGGAATTTTAACAATAACATCGAGTTTTTTTATAGGTATATTGTTTTGTAAATAAATTTCACTAATACTAGAGGTAAATGGAGAGGTTATGGTATAACTTAAGTCAATTATACAAAAAGGCTTTACGTTAGGCATTGTAAATTTAACCAATTCTAAATATTTATTTTTTTGTTCTTTAAATATATCTTTTTTTGTCAGTTTTGTTCTTTCTATTTTATTTTCATTAAGATTAAAAGTGTATGCTTTTAATGAAGAAATATTCTCTTTAGTGTTATTGTTTTTTAATAGTTTTATTTCTTTTTTAGAAAATTTGTAACCATTCTTATTTAATATTTTAATTGTTTCTCGTACGTAAGTTTTTGTGGTCCAGCCTTTAGTAGGGCTAAATTCGTATTCAATTTTTTTTTCTTTTAAAAGATATATCGCATCTGCAGTAGAATCTAAAGGGTGAAATTTTTCTTCAAGTTCAGTTTTTGAAACTTTTCCGAATTTTATTTTTTGAGAATTGATTGTCAATGAGATTAATAGTGTAAAAAGTAAGAGTGTTTTTTTCATAGTAATTATTGTTTGGTAAGTTCTGTTCTTAAGTTATCATATTTAGCAACCGTTTTTCTGAATTTTCGATATGCTTTATATTCTTCTTTTGGATGTATTCCTTTTTTTAAAGAGAACTCTCTGTTGTATTTAAAAGAAGTTTCATTAATTTTTTCAAAAGCTATTTTATAAGTTCCAAACTTATTTGAAATATATTTATTTAACGGTAAGTTTAAAATTGAATATCCTTCAGGTATTTTAAAAGTAAAACTATCTTTGTCAGTAAAGCCTCTATCAATTTCTAAAACTCTTTTTCTATTCCTATATCTTTTAGGTGTGCTTGTAATTCGATTAAAAACATTCAGCTTAAATAAATAGCTATTATCTTTAACTGTTGCAAAATTTTTAATATTTGCATTTATTTTTTCAGTAAATTCAATTTTTTCTTTATTGTTTTCAAGTACTACGTTTTCAATTTCTAAGTTGTTATTGTAATTCCAAACACGCGATTTGTAATGTTTATCGAGTTCTTTTTTAGTGTAATTTTTAATATGGTATCTATCACCATATTGTGTTCCGTATGATTTTTTCTCAATAGTTGCGCTCATATCACCATTAGTTAAAAGAGTGATAATTGCGTTGTTTAATTGTAAGTTTTTATCATTGATATATGAAGTAGTTCTTTTAATAATTCCACCCTCAGGTGTAATAACTAAAACATTTCTATCATCAGTGAAATCTCCTAAAAATCCAAAAGGAATTGTTTGACTAGTACATTCTAACCAAATATCATTGCCTTCGTTAGGAAGATTTAAAATCATATGATTACCTTGAAGAGCAGTGAAATCATTATCAATATTTTTGTTGTTACCAGCATATACAATTGTGTGATATGATTTAACTCCAACAGCATCTAAAAGAGCTTTTGTGTAATTTGTAAGACCTTTGCAATCTCCATACCCAACGTCATCAACTTTGTTTGCAGTTATAGGTTCCCATCCACCTATACCTATTTGAACACTAATGTAACGGGTTTTATTTTGAACATACTCATAAATTATCTTTGCTTTTTCGATTGAAGTACTTGCATTTTTAACCAAGTTTTTAATTTTAACAACCGTATTAGGAGATAATTGATTTCTATTAAAAATTAGTTTGTCATACATCCAAAATCCAAATTCTTTCCAGTTTTTAGCATTTCCCTTGACCCCTTTTAAACTAAATTCATTTAATGAGATTGAGAGATTTGGCGAAAAATCTTCAAAGTTAACAGTATGGTTTTCGTATTTAATAGCTTTTTGATTTGTTAAAGAATAGCTTAAACTATTCTCATTTGAAGATTTTTCAATAGCAAATCCTTTAAAGTTCTTTTCTTTTTTTCTAAAAGGTATATTCTGAGGATTGTGCAGTTCGTAGATACTTTTTTCTACTGATAGATAATAATTTTCTAAAGGGAACCACTTAGGGATGAATCCTGTTGATGAGTTTTTATATTCAGATTCTATAACAATCGTATAAGGATAAGATGTAGGTGTATACTCTAAGACTTTAACTCTAGAGTCTGAATATAAAGTTCCGCCATCAACAGCAGATACATCTGTAAAATCACCTTTAGAGTATTTTTTCTTTTTTTTACCTAAGGCGTCATATATAATTGCAGATAATTTAGTGATTTTAGTATCCTCATCATAGTGTTTGTAGGGATCTACATGTGTTTTTCCTAATTTATTTAAAACGGTAACAATTCGTTTTTCTTTAACAATTAATTGGGTTGCAGAAGTAACTGTTATCGTTGTTTTTTGAAGCCTAATAACAGCATTTGCATCTGCTTTTAGTATTTCAGGAATAGTCAGAGAAGATAAAATATTGGCTTCTTGGGCTAGGACTATTGTTTTTACACATAGCAAAATAGCCATCAAAAAGATAGCTTTGGATATTCGATTCATGCAATATTATTTTTTTGATTCGAATATAAAAAAATTATATGATTTCTTGTTGATTTTTATAAAAAGTATCCGCTTGTTGTTTTAGTAAATTACGCGCTATTTTTTGTTTGTACAGATACAATTCTTCTTCGGTTTTAAGATCAGAATATACTTTATTATTGATGTCAATGTCAGTTTTTAAAATGGCTTCTCGTTGTTGTACTTGTTGTTGAATCCATATTTTAACTTTTGATTCTTCATTTTCGAGTTTAAAATCAAATTCTCCTTTAGGGCTGATAAGTTTCGAAAAAATAGGCGCAGTTTCAATTGCTAAAAACAATAAAAAAATAAAGAGTGAAGGTAGCCAAGGCAATGTGTTTAATGCCTCAATACGCGCCATTAATCCATCGAAATTAGAAATTATGGGTTGTGTTTTTTCTTCAGTTAACAGTTGTTTTTCTTGTAAGTTTACAATCGCTAATTCTTTCGCTTTAATTTGTTGGTTATTGTTCTCTTTTAATAATTGTAGTTCAGTTAAAGAGGCATCGTGTTTGGCTCGTTTTTCTTTATAAACAGGACCTTTTCCTAAGCGTTTCGTTCCTTTTGTGCCTTCAGCTTCTGCAATATAAGTTTCGTATAGTGCATTGGTTTCGGTTTCTTTTGTAAGAATTTCATTTTTTAAAACGTTAATTTCAGAATTAAGATTGTTTATTTGGGGTGTAAATTGTTGTGCAATTTGGGTTTTATTATCTAAAGTCATTTTATTTTTCTCAGTTAATAAAACCTGATTAATTTCTTTTTCAAAAATCTTTAATTCTAACGGCTTTGAAATTACCACGGCAATAATAAATGCTAAAAGTAAACGCGGAATTACCTGTGTTATTTCTTGACGTTTTGAATCTCTTTTTTTGATAGTTGAAACAATAAATCTGTCTAAATTAAAAATGAGTAGCCCCCAAACAAAACCAAAAAAGATAGCTGAGTATAAGTTGTCGAAAATTGTAAATAGAGCATAGCTACACGCAATTGTTGCCATCAAGGCTGTAAAAAATACAGTTGCACCAATACCTGCATATTTGTTTTGCTCTCCGTTAGCGCAACCTTTAATTAATTGTAAATCTACTCCCGAACAAATAAGAAAAAACTGTTTTAACATAAAAATAGATGTATACTATAAGAACGATACTTTTATGAAAATGTTACAAAAAAAGCCTCAATTAAGAAGCTTTTAACACAAAAAGTAGCTTTTGATATCGATCTCAAAAGCTACTTTTTAATATATAACGAAATTATTTACTTCGATAACTCTGTAAAATATTTATAAAAATGAGGAATTGTTTCAATTCCTTTCAAGTAATTCCAAACCCCAAAATGTTCGTTAGGTGAGTGAATTGCATCCGAATTTAAACCGAATCCCATTAAAATAGTTTTACTTTTTAACTCTTGCTCAAACAAAGCTACAATAGGAATACTACCTCCGCTACGTTGTGGAATTGGCGTTTTTCCAAATGTTTCTTGATAGGCTTTACTTGCCGCTTGATAGGCAATATTATCGATAGGTGTTACATAACCTTGTCCACCGTGATGTGGAGTTACTTTTACAGTAACCGATTTCGGAGCAATGCTTTCAAAATGGTTTTTAAACAATTCGGTAATAGCTCTCCATTCCTGCCCTGGTACTAATCGCATCGAAATTTTTGCATATGCTTTACTAGCAATCACTGTTTTTGCACCTTCGCCAGTATATCCTCCCCAAATTCCGTTTACATCTAACGTTGGTCGGATAGAGTTGCGTTCGTTGGTTGTGTAACCAGCTTCACCGTGTACATCGTCAATTTTTAAAGCATCTTTATATTCATCTAAAGAAAAAGGAGCTTTTGCCATTTCTGCACGTTCTTCAGTAGATAATTCTTCTACATTATCATAAAAACCAGGAATGGTAATGTGATTGTTTTCGTCGTGTAACGAAGCAATCATTTTTGTTAAAATATTAATAGGGTTTGCAACTGCACCACCATATAAACCAGAGTGTAAATCTCTGTTAGGTCCGGTGACTTCAACTTCAACATAACTTAAACCACGTAAACCTGTTGTAATTGACGGAATATCGTTTGCAATCATTCCTGTATCAGAAATTAAAATTACATCGTTAGCTAATTTTTCTTTATTTCTTGGTACAAACCAAGCTAAACTTTCTGAGCCAACTTCTTCTTCACCTTCAATCATAAATTTCACATTACAAGGTAAGTTTCCTGTACTTGTCATGTATTCCATGGCTTTAATGTGCATGTACATTTGCCCTTTATCATCACAAGCACCACGAGCAAAAATTGCACCTTCAGTATGAATATCTGTTTTTTTAATTACAGGTTCAAAAGCTGGAGAATCCCATAACTCAATTGGGTCAGCAGGTTGCACATCGTAATGACCATACACTAAAACCGTTGGTAAATTAGGGTCGATAATTTTTTCACCATAAACAATAGGATATCCAGGAGTTTCGCAAATTTCAACTTTATCACATCCTGCTTTTTCTAAGCTATTTTTAACAGCATCGGCAGTGTTTAAAACATCTTTACTAAAGGCAGGATCTGCACTTACAGATGGTATTTTTAATAAATCGATTAATTCGGTTATAAATCTATCCTTGTGCTGATCTATATATTTTTTAATGTCTTTCATGGGTTGTTATTTAATACGTATCAAAAATAATAAAAATTTTGTGCTTGTGCTTTGTAGTTTGTAAGTATTGTTTATATTTGCAGCCACAATTCAATAAGTATGCGGGCGTGGTGGAATTGGTAGACACGCTAGACTTAGGATCTAGTGCAGCAATGTGTGAGAGTTCGAGTCTCTCCGCCCGTACAAAGTTAGTAAAAACAATGCTTTACAAGGATAAAATTCTTTTAAAGCATTTTTTTATGAAAAAAAAACAATCAAAAGAACCTGTAAAAGAACCTGTAAAAGAAGCGTTATCTTTATCGCTTTATTCACGCATAAATATACTCAAAAGTTTGTATTCTTCGCCTAAAATATATCGTTATTCAGAATTAATTAACGGTAAAAAAAAGATTAGTACCAAAAAACAATGGCACGTTTACTATTATTATAGGAATCCATACACAGGTTTAATGCAAAAATTTACCGAAAGAAAAGGTATAAATCGATTAAAAACTGTTACAAGTAGGGAAGAAGCTGCAAAAAACTTGCAAAAAGCATTAAAAAGATACCTGCAAGATGGCTATAATCCATTTATAAAAAAAGAGATAGAAAAAGACGTAAACACAGAAATTTATACCGTATTTGAGGCTGTTAGCATAGCTTTTAATCATAAAAAAAATACATGGAAAGAATCAACAATTGACGTGAATACGATTTATTTTAATTCTTTTTTAAATTGGATTGAAAAAAAAGAGCTTAAGAATAAACCTATTGCAACAATAACTCGTAAACATATTTCTTTTTATTTAGGTTATTTAGTTGATGAAAGAAAAATATCTAACACTAGCAGAAATAACCATAAAAGACTGTTATCTTCTTTATTTTCTGAACTAGAAGAAAAAGAAATGATTAGTTATAATTTTATTCCTAAAATAGCTGCGCTAAAAAGTAACGCAAAAAAGAATAAACCATTTAATAATAAACAGCTTATTGAAATTTTAGAGTACACCAAAAAGAATGATCCTTACTTATACGATTATATAAAAATAATGTGGTATTCTTTCTTAAGACCTATTGAAATTATTAGATTAAAAGTTAAAAATATTGATTTAACTGGTGGGACAATTGAAATTAATAGTAAAACAAATGATAGAACTTATATAAGGATAGTAAAACCATTACAAGAGTATTTTAAAAAACTAGAATTACATCATTTTGACAATGATATGTTTATTGTAACAAAAGATCAAAAAGTTGGTTGTTGGGAAACAAAAAAAGAAAAATCAAGAGAAGATTGGTTTTCTAAAAAATTCAAAAAAATTAAAGAGCATTTTAATTTATCTAATGATTATGGTATTTATTCTTTTAGGCATACGAGTGCCTTAAATGTTTATTACAAATTTAAAAAAGATGGACTTAGTGAGTACGAATCAGTTTTAAAAGTTCAAGAAATAATGAGACACGCAGACGAAACTACTACAAGAAAATATTTGCGTGAAATAGGAGGGCAGTTACCGGATGATTGGTCTAGTAATTATGAATACAAACTATTATAAAAAAGTCCGGAAAGCTTTTAAACTTATCCGGACTTTACAACCTAAAACTAATTACACAATACTTATTTCTTTTTCTCTTGGCTCTAAAGGATTTAATTTACCTCTAAATATATTATACTTTAAATCACATAATGTTTTGTTTTGATACCTATTTTTGTCGGCATACACAAAATTTTGCTCGTAATCATCAAACTTTTCAGTAAACAAAACAATATCTGCATCGTATTGACTTTTTGTACCTCCTCGCATCTTTCCGTCTGAAGTTTGCTGAAAAATTACTAAAAACAGTTTTCCATCATATTTTTTACGCAAATCTTTATCTACTTCAAAACCACGTTCTAACTCTTGCATTTTTGCAAAACTATCAATTATAATTACGTCGTTTGATTTTATTAAATGATCTAGTTGCAGAATATCATTAATTTCAGGATTGCTAATGTTTTGTAAAGATTGTTCACTAATGTACTCATGTACTTTGTTCCAGTACAAAGAACTATCAGGGTGTTCTTCAATTGAAGCATGACCTACTTTGTAATTTTTAGCCAAAGCATCCATAAAACGAAACGCATATCTTGTTTTCATACTTCCTTGACCTCCAGTTACCGTGATAACTACACTTTCTTTTTCTTTTTTTTCAATTTTCCCTAAAAATTCTGCAATATCATTTTCTGAAATATTGTAAAATTCTGTTACACGATTTTGACGGTTAGAAAGTTTGTATGCTAATGAATTATGATCTTGCAAAGGATTTCCTAATCCTTTTTTCTTGAATACTTTACTGGTTGAATTATTTTTTGTATCTTTGTTACGTCCTTTAACGGTATGACTTACAGCAATTGGAGCTAATAGTAACTCGTTAGAGGATTTTTTATTGTAGTACACACACAAGCCCTCTTTAAACCATTTTTTGTAAACGCTTGTATTTGTTTTACTGTAAACGCTTGCTATTCTAAAAACTCCGTTTATTTTATTAAAGTGTAAAGCTACCATTAAAGGTTTTTCTTTATATGATATAACTTCTGTTAACACAATTTTAGAATCCTTTTTAGTTTTACTGTTAAAAATAGCTAAAGGTTCATTGATGGCATCAGGGAAATTTATAAAATTTTCATACGTTGCAATATGATCTTTATCTTTTTCCATTGCTTTTTTTAACACACCTCCTGAAATTATTATCTCATGGTCGCCAATGTGTTTTTTTAACACTCCCTTTGATCTTCCTAAAGAATAGTTTTTTCTAAAATCAAGACCGTTTCTTTTAGCCTTAATTATTTTTTTATTAAAAGAAACTGTTTCTTTCGTTTTTGCTGTACCAGCTAAAGCTAATTTTAATTGTTCTGACTTTGTTTTTACAATTTTGTTTAAATCTTTATAAAATGCAGGCTCATTTAATTCATTTAAATTTAATACATAATCTGCTGCTTTTTGAGCAGCACTTGCAGCACGCATTAAAAAACGAGTATCATCCGCTGCTATTTTTAAAGCCTTAGACCAACCTTTTATGTATTCTTCATGGTTTTTATTTGAATGCCAAATAATACCAGCTTGAGCAGATAAAAATACAGCTCCAAATTCTGCAATTAATTCTTCTTTAGCATAATTTACAGAACCAAATTTTCCCGAAAAATCTCTATTTAACCTTTTAGAATCTCCTGTTGAATGTGTAATTTCATGGAACAATGTTCGGTAATAGTCGTTAGGGGTTTCAAAACTATTAAAACGTGGCATCTGAATACTATCTGCTCCAACTCTGTAAAAAGCCCTATCTGCTCCGTGCTTTATTGGTGGTGCTGGTTTAGGATAATGTTTAGCTATTAACTCTGCCTGCTCGTTTTTTTTATGTTTTTTACTTTCATCTGATTTTAAAACTTTACCTATTTTAATATTATCTAATTTAAAATCAATTCCATCAATATCAGCGCCGTTAAAAACATTATAATATTTAATTATCGGTAACGTTTTATAATCATCAACAGAAATTCCTTTTTTCTTTAAAAAAGCAATCATTTTCTTTTTATCATACGTACCAAAATCAATTTTTTTAGCTTTGTTTTCGTGCGTGTAAAGAATTGTAAAATAAATAACAGGTTTACCTTTAGATCCTTTTCTTACAGTACCTCCTTTTGCTTTAATTTGTTTAAACGTTAAAAAATAAGGATTTTCAAAAACAGAAAACAAATCATTTTCTTTTAACATCCAATGATTAACACCTCTATATTGTTTTTTAGAAATAAAATTAAAAGGAATTAAAAAACCATCTTTTTCATAATATTCATGGTTTCCCCATTTTTTCTTATAATCACTTCCTGTTGCCATTTTTACAAGACTTACCATTTTATCAGTAATCATCTTATAAATATCATCAGAAGTTAATGGTGCGCCTAAAAAATAAAAATCATCAGCTACAGTTTCAGGATTTTCTATAAAAGGAATACCTAATGCTTTAAAATCATTTATAGTATTATTTTTTTTACCAGGTGTTTTTCTAGCATTTTTTTTAACAACATTACCTTTTTCAAATTTCCAACCTTTTTTTAATCTTCCGCATTCAGATAATGCTTCTTTATACGAACCTTTATGTCTTGATCCATTTAAAGAGGTTGGGTATTGTTTTAACTCAATTTCAAAAACTTCTGTAGTAGGGTTGTCAAGTAGTATTTTACTTAAACGATACACTACTACAGTTTCGTTTTTTATTTTCGCTTCTAAAATTAAATCTTGTAAATCTTTACGGCTAATTTTTGAGCCATTAAGATTTTCGAACTTTTGAAGTGTTGTCATGTTTTGTTTTCCTTTTTTTAACAATCAGCACAAGGGCTGCTACCGTAATAACCGCAGTTGCAGCTACTATTATCTTTTTTTTTTTGAAACCTTAACAGGTTTACTAATATCTATTTTATGGTCGGCAGCTAATTCTTCTACTCTACCATGCCATGCTGTGCAAAAATGCTCGCAATCTCTTAAACTATTGTAATAAGCCAAACGACCTTTTGAAAAAGCATTAAATAACTCTTTATCATTTACGCTATTTATAGCTTGAATAGTTTTGTTACCAGCAGCACCATCAACAACTAAGTTTTTATTAAAACTTTCGTTTAGTACTCGTTGCATTATTTTTGTTGAAGCTCGTGGACTTGCGTTTATTGCATGATCGGCAAATGTTTCGGCAAGTGGTTGCGAGTTTATTTTATCAGCATTAATACTGTCCCAAAAAAGGTTTTTAAAGATATTGTGCGCTTCGTTTTGCGTAATATTTTTCATATCTGCAATAGTTGGCGGAACACCAATAACCCTTTCGTAAACACGAGCCGAAACACCATAATTTGTACCTACAAGCTCGCCGTTACTATTGTAGTTTCCTTTATCATTTACTAATAATTGAAAACCTCCCTCGGCTCGCTGTATTTTTTGTTTAAAAATTGTATAACTAGCCATTTTATTAAACTTTTAGTTTGTTCATTAATTTATGTGAAACATATTGAAAACTTAAACCTAATAACAACCCATAAAACATATCATCCTGAAAATTAGGTATTGCATCAAAATATTTAGTTGATGCTAGTAGTACATCTTTTAAAAAACGGTAAACTAAAAATGAGGTTATAAAAGCTGATACGAAATCTAAAATGTTATCATAAAACCAATGGTTTAAATTAAATTTTAACCTATTTAATGGGTCAAGTTTTAAAAGCTTTTTTTTCTTTGCCTGGTACCTCCATACTTTAATTAACAACATAGCTGTTAATGTGAAAAAAATAAAAGCTAATAAATTAATTAACGGTATTTCTCCTGTTATTAAGTTCAATAAGTTTTTCATTTGTTAATTTGAATAAGCATTTGACATATACGAACCACTAATTCTAATTCTTCCATTGTTAAATGTTAACTTCCCTGAATTTACCCCATTCTGATTTCTTGAAATACTTATAACATTTCCACTTGGCACTTTTGATGTATCATCTGTAGAACCAAGATTCAGTATAAAATTATAATTTGAAATATCCGTTCCTCCTTCCCCTGTTTGAATAACAGATATATCTGCATTGATTTCTGTTTCGGCTGAACTTCTTATGGCTGAAAGAGGCAAAGAAATAAAAACTCCCATACCACTAAAATCAGCAACAGAATTACTAGGAGTGTTTATATTATTAATTACTATAGAAAAATAAACTAATTTCCCTATTCTTACATACTCCCCTCTGATAAAACCAAAAGAGTAATCAAACTCAGAATCATAAATAACAGGATCCCAACTCCCCTCTTCATAAAAGTTTACAGGCATCAACCCAGCATGAGTATCATTAGCAAGCGGTATTGTTGCACTTGTACCTGTACTAGAGTTAACTATTCCGTTACTTGTGCCAGCGGTATAAGTTAAGTTGGTTGAAGATGCTCCGCCACCATCTGCGTTAATTATTGGTTGTAATGGGTTTGTGTTATCAATAGATATATTTGTACCAGCAACTATCGAAGTAACCCCACTAGAATATGTAGCGTCAGCATATTCTTTAGTAACAAGTGCTTTACCTCCCGCGTTGTTTATTTCAGATATATCTAAACTAGGTGCGGTTATTGTACCATTTTTTAAGACTGTAAAAGCGTCACTTTTATTACTTTCGCTTACACCATTACCAACATTAAAGATTCTATCTGTTGGTATCCATCTAACTTGTGAACCAGCTCTATAATTAGTATTATTCATTCCTACTGAAAACTCTGCAAATGAATATGCTTTAGTAGTTCTACCAGCCGAAAAAGAAAAAGAAGCTAAAGCTTCGGTATAATCATTAAAAGCTGCTGACGCTAAGCCTATAGCTTTTGTATGTCTGTTAAAAGCTGCTGAATAATTACTACTTGCTGTTGTGTTTAGACCTGTAGAAAAAGAACTTATTCCTGTAGCTCCTAATTCAGAATTAGAATACTGAGTGTCTGACAAATCTACAGCCTTACTACCTATATCCCCATAATTCGAAGGGTTTTTACCTACTAACCTCCAACCTGTTTGACCGTTTTCTGTTATCTTCTCCAACCCTGTAACACTACCTCCTGTTTCATTTGCATTAATGACTGGTTGTAATGGGTTCGATTTATCTATTGTAATATTATTCCCTGCTCGATATTCGGGTACAGTAATTAAGTTAGATAAATCTAACGTTTTATCTATTACATTACCTCTATTATCTGTACCTAATACACTTGCGTTTTTTACAGATTTTACTTTTAAATATGTTGTGTTTACTTTTCTTTGTGAAAAAGAAAAAGTGGTTATTAATGTGAATATTAATACTAAAATTGTTTTTTTCATTGCTTAATTTATTTTAATTGTTTTTTTATAATCCAATGCTTTTAAATCTAACTCAATGGTTAGCTTATTTAAAAAGTTTTGTTTATTACTTGTTATTTGGTTTAGAGCCATAACAGCTCCTGTTAGTAATGGTATTTGAATGTTTACTGCTGGCAAATTAAAATAGCCTTTAGTTGGCAAGTACACTTCATTTATTTCTAAGCTACTTTTTGCTAATATTTTAGTTGTTCCTTTTTCGTAAATACGGAGTTCATCAGCCTTTAAAAAACCTGTTTTTAAATCAATACTATCATTGGTAGGGTTATGCATTTTTAAATAAAGGTCAGCTTTTAACTTTCCACCACTTATTCTGATGCGTTTAATTTCTTTTACCGAAAACGTTAACTTATCAATTACCCGCTGTACTTTATTTGCCCTAGCAATTAAGTACGCGCTAAAACCTACCGCAATAGCACTAAAACCTACTACTATTATTTTTTTAGCCATTTTATATAATCTGTGTTTTAATAACTACGATAACAACAAATAGTATCAAAATCCACCACCAACTAAAAGGAAAATTACGTGTTTGCTCACGGCTTTCAACTTGCAAGCTTTTTGTTTCTTTTTTTTTGGTGGTTTCTTTTGATTTTACTGTAATACTGTTTGTAGTACCCTTTATAAATGAGGTTATTTTTAAGCCTTTTTTTATAGTATCAAAAGTTGCCGAATAACTATTATTACCACTTTTTTTAGAGGTATGAAAATTTTGCATTTTTAAGGTAACAATACTATCTGTAATTTTATTATTCGTTTTTAAGCTTATAAATAAAGTATCTTTAATTGCTAGCGTTTTGTTTTGCTTAAATACACTATCGTTTTTAATAATGATATTGCTTTTTTTATCTACTTTATTAACCTTAACTATCTTTTTTTTTGAAGCGCAGGCAGCAAGTAATAAAAAGCTAAACACCAATAATATTAATTTAAGTTTCATTTAATTTGCCGTATTTATTTCGATACAAAGAATTTTCTTTAGTTATCTTTTTTATATAATTCCGTTGTTCTTTAATTACTCGATCTAACTCTACATTTATTTCTTGAAAGAATTGTAGCCTATCTTCAAAATCAGATTTGATTGCATCAATCATTTCTGAGTTCATTTTAAAAACTTTGCTATGTAAATCAATTTTTCTTGATTCGCTTGCAAATAACCAGCCTAGCCAACCACCACCACCAGCACCTATAATTAAGGTTATAAATTGCCAGTTTGTGGTTATAAAACTTAAACTATCCATTTACTCTTACTGGTTTTTTCTTGGCTGTTTTACCGATAACAAAAACACCTAAAAGCCCTAAACTAGCCCACAACCAATATTTTTTCTTAGATTCAATTTCAACTTCATCAAGAATTTCGTCACTATCTTCTAGTTCAATTACAGCAGTAATTTGATTAGCAGGTATCTTTATTGTTTTTTTACCTATAAATGATATTTCTATAATATCATCAGGGTTTGCTGGTAATAGATATTTACCATCTAAATCAGCTTCAATACCTTTGTTTGAGTTTAAGTTTACAACTGCTGAACCTAACATTGGTTCGCCTGTGTTTTTATCTATAATTTTACCTGTAATTTCCATAGTTGTATTGTTTGAGTGGCTACCACAGCCACATGATGTTTTTTCTTTATTGCAACCGCAACCACATGATGGTTTTTTATTGATAGTACAATCCTTTTTATACTTATCAAATAAATCGCCTCCTGTTAGTTTACAGTCAGCCGTTCTTATTAAATTTTCCATAACTTTTTTTTTAAATTTTTAAAAACGATATCCAGCACTTTCAATTCTTGATTTCACAATTTCATAAACTTCTCCATCACTTTCATCTAATTCGCTTTTAAGCCAATAAATTAGATCTCTTGGTGCGTAGTTATCAAAATGACGACCCCAACCTGACGGAGGAGAGTTATTACCATTGTAGTTTTTCATTCCAAACTCTTTGTAAACCATTTTAAAATCATCGGCTGATTTTAATTTAACAAAGACGTTTTTTATAGAATCTTCATCAGTTCCATAAAAAGGCTGCATTGCATTGCAGGCATCTAATAAGGTTTTTGCGAATTGTTGGGATTGTTCTTTTGAAATAGTAAGTTCACTTTTATTTATGTTTGTTTCTACATTTACAGTTTCTGATTTTTCATCAAAAACACTAGAAACCCCTTTAGAAACTCCTTTGTAAATCTTATAACCAACAACACCAATAACAACTGCACCAACTACGTAAAATAATTCTTTTTTATTTTCTGCTAAAAAACCTCCTGTAGACTTTACTGCTTTAGCTGCATTTTTTTTAGTAGCAATATTTTTAACTTTTTTTGATATACTTGTTTTCTTTTTCATAGCAATTTTTATAAAAACCCTTTTAACACCGCAAATTGTATTGGGTTAGAAAAGTAGCTTAGTGCCTTTTTATTGGTAGATAATTCAGCTAAACGCATTAATGTTTTTTCAGGTAAACTTTCTAACTGTGTTATAGCTTCTTTTTTATTGTTAATATTTGCCATTTTTAATTGTTGTTTTGTATGTGATTTTGTAATACTGAAACTAACTCTTTACTCATGTTTTGTAAAACATAGGCAATAAAAGCAGTATCATCATCTGATGCAGCTTTTAACAATTCGATTGTTTTTACTTTTACAGGAGATAATTTAGTTTCGGGCGCACCTAATTGTGCTGTAGGCGCAGCTCCTTTATTTAATAAAGCAGGTACTACATGAGGTATTAAACCACCTAAACCCTCTGCAATTTTTTGAAATCCGTCACTTTCAAAAACACTTTTTTTGTCGAGAAGTTCTTTTTGAAGTTTTAATTCTGCACGTTCTTCTGATGTATCTACTTTTAGTTTTAGTCTATGATTATCTTCTTCTAATCTTCTGTTTTTAGAGCGATAATCTTTAACATCTTCTTCTAGTTCACTAATTCGTTTTAAATAATCTCCAGCACGTTCCGATTGTACCATAGCACCTAAAAACTGCATATTTTTATCTAACGGATTGCCTAAAAAATCAGGTTGTGGTGCGGGTGTGTTTGGAATCATGGCTGGAGAATTATTATGATTATTTTCTAGGAGGTTTACAGTTACTTCTTTCATTGTGTGATAGGTTGTTTTGTTAGAATCTCCGTAGGTTCTCTGTATTAAAAAAGTAGTGTTTTCGTAACCTTGTTTTTGCAAATAATTTATAAAGCTTTCTATCGTACCAAATTCATTAAGGATATCGTTTTGCGAGTAAGCATAACGCATTATTGCGCTTTCTTTTTTTAATCGCAAACCGTTATTTTTATCTTCAACTTTTACTATATGGCTAGGTTTAGCCAATTGATTATTTAGTACTTTATAAATATTCATATTATTCTACTAACAACATTCTTACAACAGATTTTGCGCTAGAGTTTTGAGGTTTAAAGGTTAATAAAGAACCGCCTACCATTGGATGGTGCGATTCTAAAACAAAAGGATTTTGTTGCGTAAATGTTTCGTCAGAACCACTATTTAAAACTAAAGTTTCATTACTTTTTACAGGTTTAATCTGTAAAAACAACACTCCTTTACATTTATTTATTTTGCTAAAATCTATTGTAAAGCTGCCTTTTTTTATTTCTTCTTTAAATAACGATTTCATCTAACTAACAACTTTTTTCAGCATCAATTACAAAAATAAATTCTCCACAAGGAGGAAAGGCATCGCCCATTGCTTCATAATTAATTGTAATTTGCTCATTACTTTCACACTCAAACTCTACTTCCTTGTAGCCTTTTGAGTTCCAATTTTTGCGCTCGTAATCCTTTAAATCGGTTGGCTCAGTAATTAAATGACCTCTTGTATCTTCTATTCTAATATCTGTATGCGAACAAATAAAAGCAATGTCTTGCGGTACACCGTTTGGAATACCTGCTGGAACATTAGATGGTGCTTCTGCGTTTTGATAATCGATAGCTGTCCAAGTGTCTAATTTTTTTACATAAGGAATAAAATAAATACCAACAATTTTACCTTTCGGTAAAGTATCAGTAATTGTTCCTCTTAAATAGTCTTTTAAATCATCGGTAAAAGAGTCTTTTCCGTGATTTAATAACTCAGGATTTAACTTTGTTCTGTGATATGTTTTTAATAAATTCATTGTACTTTTTCTTTAAAACTGTTAAAAAAATCCGCAACGCAATGTTTGCGGATTTTATATGTACTTTTCCTTTATTCTTGATTAACGCTTTAAGTGCGTTTCTAATCCTTTAATATAAACTGATACAAAAAGAGCTTTACCTGATGCTAAACCAGCATTTACTCCTTGTGGAAATTCAATTTCTAAATCAACAATAGCCTCATCTTCAATTAAAGCTAATGCTCCTAATTTTCGGTAAAAAGAACCATCTCCTTTACCACTATTGTTAGCAATATCAATTATAGGTAAGTTAATTACCTTTTCATCTTTTTGCTTTAACACTAACACAGCGTGCTTTAAATAAGCTGGTACAGTATTATAATTATAATCTACCGCGTGAACTAAAGTTCCCTTATCAGCTACAGCATGCCCGAAAGAAATAGCATTAGCAACAAAAACACGTCCTTTTACTAATTGGCTACCGTCAAAATTGGTAACACCTCTTTCTTTTACAGATGATCCTGTTAATAATTGTTGTGTTCCACCAACTTCAATTTCTTTGTTAGCGAACATAGCACCATCCATAGGCTTCATTTTAGAAGTTTCCCATTGATACCCTTTTCTTTTAATTTGATCCTTTAAGTACTCAGTACCTCTTAAATAATCTTCTTGATTTGATAAAAAATTCATCTTTAATTTATTTTAATTGTTGTATTTTTAATTGTTTTGCATTTATCTAAATGCTATTTGACTAGAAACTTCTTGATAATCAGATTCTACAGTAATTGGTGCTGTAGGTATAAAATCATAATCGGTATAAGAGGCAAGGAAATCAATATCATCATTTGGATTACCTAAAGCAGTTTTAACCACTCCTTTTGATTCGCCTACAAGTTCTTTTACTAAATACCCTAATTGAGTAGCCGATACTCCAATAGCAACATCTTGCGCAAACGCACCTGATGGTGTTTCTCTATTTAAAAATGCAGCTCCAAGTATGGCTATACCTGCAATTACACCATGTTTTACTTTTGGGTTATTAATTGGTGCTGAATCTGCTACAACTCTTGACGTAACCGCCCCTAAAGTTGTACCACCAACTGAAATAATTGATTTTGTAATATTTTCTGTTTTCATTTTACTTAATTTTTATTTTTTTGAGTTTGTTATGTAAAATACACCACCTAATAAAACCAAAGCTCCTACTCCTAAACCTATATATAATGCGGTATTATCCTTAGGTGGTGGGGGTGGGGTTTCGTTTTTTTCTTTGTTTAATTGCGCTACCATCATTTGAAGAACGGTATTCATGTCCTGGTTTTTTTCTGCTGAAATTTTAGCTATCTCAGCTCTTACAGCAGTTATATCATGCGTGTTTCCTTTTGGATCTTGCATTGTAGGAGCGTTACCATTTACAGCTGAAATTATTTGAGCTATATTACCTCCGTTAGATAAAAGAGTACCTAACACACCACCAACCATGGTGCTTTCAAATTTATTTCCACCACCAAAAGAAGTTGTTGTTGGATAGTTTCCAAAAACTGGTGTACTGGTATTTCCGTTAAAGTTTCCTGAGCTTCCAAAATTTCCTAAATCTCCAAAACCTCCCATATATGCTATTTGTGTTGTTGTCATTACGCTTGTACTTTTTTAATGTTACTTTTTCCTTTTTTCTTGTTTGAAAAATAAAGAGCTGTACCAGCCAATAAAACACCTCCAATAACCAATGGCATATTTTCTTTATTTAAAAAACCTGCTTGACTTATTTTTTTAGAGTTTGCTGCTTCAATAGCTGCTTTTTCTTTGGCTATTTTTTCAGCATCACGCTGCGCCTTATATGCTGCAATTTTTTGTTTAACAGCAGCTAATTGTTGTTTTAAAACCTCTAACGATTTTTTGTTACTTTCTATAACCTCAGAAGCTCTAGTTATTCCCTCTTTTTGTTGACGCTCTAACGTTTGGTAGCTACCTTTTATAACTCCTAGTGCTTTTTGAGCAGAACTTAAAGCTGCTTCTGACTTTTTACGTCTGCTTACAGCACCATTACACCAAGCCCCTAATCCTAAAGCATCAGCTATCGCTTTTTCTTGATTAAGTTTTTGCGTTTCTTCATCAATTAATTGCTGTGTTCGTGCAACTTCTTTTTTTAATTCAGCCCATTCACTTGCTTGCTGTCCGTTTTTTAAAGCAGCATATCTTCTGTCCCATTCGATTTTTTCAGCTAAAGTTGACTTAACTTTTTTGTTGTTTTTGTCAGCGATACCATTTGAGGGACAAAAACCATCAAACCAACCGTTTAAGGCATTTCGATTTACATCGTTAACCGTGTTAAATTCTATATTCATAAACTATTTATTTTTTACTACCAAAAACCCAGCAAAGGCTAAAGCACCAATACCTATGTTTTTTTTGAAAGCCTTTCTTTTTTTTACTTCTTTATCTTTTTCAATTTCTTTTGTAAATCGTTCTTTATAATCACGCATCGCTAATTCATTTGCAGTACGTAAACTTTCAGTTTCTTTTTTTAAAAAATCGGTGTACTTGTCATCATACTTTAACCAAACCTTATACATTTTACGTTGTATTGGTTGCTCAAATAAATACAAAGCGTTACCTCCTAAATGCGCAGATTTACGCAATTCTGATATTTGATCTATATAAGGTTGTATTTCTGATTTATAAGCAATTGCTCTATCATCGGAATAATTGTTGTTTAGAAAACGTGTGTTTTCTAACAACCATTTTGTTGCAGTTTTCTCAAATGTATCTCCAGCTTCGCCATACGGTAAAATAGGTTCTATACCATATTTACTCTCTTTTTTTCGTAATACGATATACCTATATTCGGCACTTATTGGATTGTCAGATTGCCCTACAACAAAGTATAATGTACGGTCAGTCGTTGTTGCTGTTTTTGTAAATTCATCTACTTTATATAATGTAAATGATTGTAAAAAGTTGTTGTAAAAAGTATCTACAATTTCTTTTATTTTTTCAATATATTTTAACGCTACTAATAAAATTTCAGCAATGCATTTATCTCGTTGACTAAACGCAGTTTCATTGCGTAAATGTGCAATACCTAAATCTAACTCTTTAAATAAATCGTTAAATAAAAATTGTATTCTAGTACGGTTATTCCAATTAATTGCATCTGATAAATCAGCAACTTTTTTTTCTAATGGTTGTTTTAAATCACGATTTATACGCATTTCTACAATCGCATATTCATAATCGGCATCATCACAACCTAATAATTCATTTAATAAACCTTGTACCGCCAAATTTATCATTGTAGCTGCTCCTTGCATTAAAGCCCCTGATACAGGGTTATTTAAACTGCCCGCTAAACCATAAATAGGTAATTTTGCTTCCATATAAACATCATCTTTTTTGTGAAAAATTGGTTCGTTTGTGTACGGTAACGTTCCATCAATTATATGGTAGCCATCGCTTAGTTTTTTGGGTTGTTTTTGATTGTTAGGAACGATAACGTAAACATGACTATAACCCTGATTAGGTGCTGTTTTTACGCGTCTAAAGAAATGACTGATTCCTAAATTTGATAAAATTGTACTTGCTATAATACTGTAACTTTTACAGTCGATACCTGTTTTACGTTGATACCATGAACAAGCTGGACTTCTTAAGTTTTGTTTTTCTCCATCAATTTTATACTGAAAATGATTGTATAAAAAAGAATGAATGTTTACGCAAGTTTTTTTTAATTGCGTATTTTTAAACACTTGCGCAAGTTTTTTAGTATGATGCTGGTATTTTTTAGACCAACTAGCCATATTATTAATGGCTACCTTAGTATCTCCAACAGCAAGTTTAACACTACTGCAATCACTATACGGCATTAAATGCTCGTATTCTTTACCGCTTTTTATATTGCGGTAAAGTTGTGCGTTAATTGCGTTTGCTGTTGCGTTACTCACTTTTTATCTTTTTAAAGCACAAGTATATTGTGTAAAAAAAAAAGATTTTAAGATTCTATATTATTGGGTAAGATTGCTAACGTTTAGTAAAGATTAATTACTTTTAATGAAGATTAGTTACTATTTTCTTCAACTCCAAAAAAAACTTTAATTTCTGAAACCTCATTTGGGCGCAAATATTTTTTAAATTTTGCAGTTTCTAGTGGTAAATTTCTGTTTACTGAAATTACTTCATTTGTTTTTATACGTAATTCGTTACTTGGTAAAAAACGCAACTCTGTAAATAATTTATTCTTAGTCATTTATAAGGGGATTATTAGTAATATTTTGTTGTTTAATTAATATGTTTTTACTATATTTGAGTAGGTTTTTAAAACCACTTTTTCTTTTTCATAGCAATTTTTTAACCACTCTTTTTTAAGAGTGGTTTTTTATTTATCTATAATAAAAACCGATGTAAAAAGCTGCAATAAGAATACTAAACCCTTTTTTAGAAACGCTAAAACCTAAACCTATTTCTCTTGAAAAACAGCTTAGGTGCAAATAGCTTTTATTAAAATAATATACTTTTTCTACTCTCATTTTTATTATTGTTTAACTAAATTGTTTACTTCTGAAATACTTGCTTTTTCTAAAATCATTTTTCCGTTTTTATAAACGTTAAAAACAAAAACAGGTTGACTTAATACCCTTATTTTTTCTGCTTCATCCTCAGCTGATCTAAAAATCCTATCCTTTTTTTTTTCATAATTTAAAATTAACGCAAACTCCTTTTCGTTAATTTCTTCTCCTAAAAACGGAAAATGATATAGATGCAATAAGTATTTTACTATTTTTATATCCATCTAGGTACTATTAGCTTAATATTTCTATTTTCTTTTCAAATAAAATTATTCCTATTGCGTTCGGGTGTTTTTTATCAATTTCGGAGAAAGAACTTGCAACTACATAATTATCTTCAATCCAATCATTAACTTGATTACTTCTTTGATATTTTACTTTATATAAATTCATTTAAACAATTTTTTTAATGTAAATTTTAGTTTCATTTTAGGTACTCCAGCCAACTGTGCATAAAAGGCATTAAAACGCCTTTTCATTCTTTGGTTGGTTGCAATTTTAAAAGAAAAAAGGCGACCAATCTCTCGTGCTATAAAAACGTGCCATATAATCGTATATAACACATATTTAAGCTTCTAATTTCTTTGTGTATGTTTTATTACTTAAACAATCTTTTATGTTGCTCATTCTCCAAATAGCTTGTTTTTCTTCTAAAGTCAATGGTTTTCTATCTAAACAATCATCTTCTTTTGGTTCTTGAAATAATCTATGTTTTTGCACATAAGCAGAAGAAAAATCTTTTAAAAATTGTTTACGCTCTTTTTCAAAATTATCAAAATGAAAATCTATTAATTCTAATATTTGTATATGTTGAAAATCTGTAACTTTTGCAGATATTTCTTTATAGCCTCTAATTGTATATACTTCACTACTATTTAATACTTTAGATATTATTTGCATTATCAATTTTCTTTTAAGCAGATTTGTGTAAGGATAATATCTGTTTTTTGGTAATTCTTGGTTAATATCATCTAAAGTTAAATTGTGTTTATCCAACATTTTATTCAACATAAATTCAGCATTGACTTTTTCTCCAGCAACACCTCTTTTTGCTAATTCATATAGCTTTAGTAATTTGTCTTTTAGTTTGTTTTCCATAATTTTATATGTTTATTTGGGTTTTCACAAACCCACGCCTTTTTTCTTTTAAAACTGTTCACTTCGTCAACCAACACCTTGTATAATTCGTTTCGTTCCTCAACGAAATCATACAAGTATCTCGTTGGCAGGAATACCGGTTAAAGTTTTTTAGGTTTATAAATTCTATATCTTAAATCATTGTCAGAAATAATCATAGAGGAATATTTGAATTTTTTGAACATACTTTTTACACATGATCTGTTTAAGTGAATGTAATAAGGCATATCTTCCTTAAATTGAACATGAAGCATATATCTAAACGCATTTTTTTCTGCTGAAAAAGATTTACTCATTACTATCGAAATATCTAGTACTTTCATATTCATAGCTCTACAAGTTTTTAGGATTCTTTTTACATTTACCTTTATGCGCATTAAGTGCGTTTACAGATTGGTATTCTTTTTCGCAATACTGGCAAGTAGTTTGCTTTGCTTTGCTCAATTTTTGTTTTAATTCGTTAAGTTTTTGCAATGCTTCGCTATGTTCAGTATTTATTTCGCTAATTGCTTGCTGCTTTTCGCTA
>CALLBA010000012.1:0-2787 GCA_938002045.1 Tenacibaculum soleae | reverse complement strand
AGCTTATTAACGAACTTAGTTTTAAGATTAGAAAGCAAATCATCTCCCAATCTTAAGCTTTTCCCTTCTATATTTTTAGTACTTGGAGGAATTTCCCCTACATCACTTCTTGCTCCTTTATGGTATTTTCTAAAAGGTTTTGTGTGTACCAATTTACCATTTTTATAAATAGTTACAACACCATCACTTGCATAAAAAGCTCTATCGGTATACTTTGATAGTTCTACAGCTGCCGCATCACTATTGCAAGATAATAAACGAACTTCTTTTTCGGAAGGAATTTCATCCATTATTTTACCTAAAGCCACCTTAGAAAGAACCATATCTGTCTTTCCTTCAACTTTTAAAATAAAACTACCTGTATCGTCAGAATGGATTATAATATCTATATAACTATCACTTGTATTAAAACCATACCCTGTAAAATCTAAATTATCTGTAAATTTATGTCCTTTATTACGTAATAATTTTACTAAATCAATATTACTATCTGTAGCATCAATAACATTAAAAAGCCCTTCAAGTACTCTTACTCTATCTAAATCTCCATCAAAATTATCTATAACTCTCTTAACATCTGAACTTGCTTTTATAAACTCATCATTCTTATTGATATAATTTAGAAATAGCTCCCTTCCTTTATAACTTATTTCTGCAACCCCCGCTATAGCGGTTAAAATTCCTGTTACTGTTTTTATATTATTAGCCTCTTGAGGTGTTAAATCACCTTCAAAAACTGCAATTTCAGTTTGTATTCTAGCTGCAATATCAATAGTAGAACTTGCAACCTCATAAATTGCAATTGCTTTTGCCGCACCTGATAATGTTTTTAACTTAGTTAAATTACCTATACCTGTAAATGTTAAAGCTACATCAGCTGTTATTTCTACAAAATTTGCTATACGTTGATTATATTGCTCATCTCTAATTTGAAAAAGCAAAAATGCTGGAACAACAATTACAGTTCCTTTATTATAGGTTTGACCACCTATTACAATTGGCGATGTTATATATAAACCTACTGGTTCTTTATAACTTTCTATAGTAGTTGTATAGGTTTCTGCTGTACAATAATCTAAATTATCTAGTCTTGAAGGTAAACTTACTTTTATTTCAAAATCTCTAAATTCTGGAGATAGATAATGAGGTGTACAATTACCTTGATCTGATGCAAATACCCCATAAGATCCTACAGGAAAAATTTTCTTATTATCTTTTAAATTTTGTATAAAATCATCATTAATAGTAAGGTTGGGGTTCGCTAATGTCCATAATTTAAAAATTGCTCCTGCTAACTTATCATAATTACCATCTGCTACCCATAAATCTACCCCTGAAAACTGATCTATAAGATTGTCTATTGTTACATCTTCAAAAAGATTTGAAAGTAACGATAATGCTTCCAAAGAATCTCCTCTTTTTACAATATGATTAATTAAGAATACAATATCATCTTCACCATTTACATTATCAGCATTTGACCTAATCTGCTCTGGATACTTACTTTTTAAATATTCTTTTATAATATCAATTGTTGACTGTAACTCTAATGCTCCTTGAAAATTATTAAAAATCTCGCTAAAATCTTCATCTGAAACCTGTTCTTCTAGCCCTCCTTTTGTAGATGAACGCATAAATTTAGCAGCCACTCTCCTCGCTACTTCATCAGATTTATTAGCATTGATATTTTCGGAATTTGAATAGATTGTATTGTATCTTTCTTCAAAATGTGTGTTTCTATTATTTAAAGAATTTACAATTTCAGGTTTCTTAAAAATTACAGAACCATCTTCTTTAATAAAGAGTTCGATATGAGAAATATTTAAATCACCTACTATTAATCCTCTCTCTATATTTTTTCCTTTATTATAAAAACTAGTAATATCACTTTCTGGTGTATTACTATCTGTTATAGCAAAATAAATAGCTTCATTATAGGAAAGGGTTTTAATCTCTTTAATAATACTTGCTATTGAAGTTTTAAAATCATCTTCACTAATTTTTATATGACCTCCTGTAGTTAAGTCAAAAACCATATTTTTGGGAGAATCACTATTACCTAATAGCGTTTCCATTCCTCTTTCGTGGTTATTGAATTTAATTTTAGTTTTATTAATTTCAGTAATCATTATTTCTGAAAATTCAGGACCACAACTGTTTAAATGTGTTAATAAATTTTCTATATACTCATTAGTTATTTTACTTTCAGGCATTTCACAGATAACACTACTGGTACTCCAAGATTTTAATTCATTCGTACAATTGTATTTGTTTCCTTTATCATCAAAAACCCATAATTTATTATTAACTTCATCTGGACTAGTGTTTGTTGGCGATAAATCAAATTTAATCTCTTTCTTTTGTTCAGAAACCTTAGAATAGTATAAGTTTAAACAAACTCCTCCTTTTTTAATTGCTGTTTCACCATGTACAAGTTTAAAGTCAGTATTGCTAAGCTTCACACTTTGTCTATGGTTATCTAAATCGCTTTCAGGTATTGGTACAAATCTATTTTTAGAATTATCATTTTTAGAACACGATTCACAGTGAGTAATGGTGATTATTTTAGAGTCATTAAGTAATACTCTTAATTCTTCCATTTTTTTCATTATGTGATTGGTAATTGCACCTTTTCCATTTCCATTTTCCCCATCCTCATCACTTTGAAACAAATACAATTTAATACCAGAAGCATGAATCTTCTTCCAATCCATGTGGTTTAAAAGGGTACCTTCTCCATAATCCATTAAAAAGTTAGTAGCTCCTTGCGGAGTTTTATACTCTTTC
>CALLBA010000011.1:0-342505 GCA_938002045.1 Tenacibaculum soleae | reverse complement strand
TTAGTCGTTTAGTCGTTTAGTCGTTTTGCTTTGCGTCTCTGCGTCTTTGCGAGTAATTCAAAATTCAATTTCAACTTAGAATTCGAGTTCAAGTCCTATCATATTTAAAGTGCATAATACTACCATAAATAATATGCATTATTCCAAATCCAACAACCCAAAACCAAAAACCATAAGCAGGCAAAAATGCGCATATTAATCCTAAAATAATTTCTGTATAGCCTAAATATCTAATATCACCTAAACTATATTTAGAAGCATTAACTAAAGCCAGTCCATAAAAAATTAGCATTAATGCCGCAGTATTGCCATATACTCCTTGATTTAGTTTAATAAGAATATATATCCCGCCAGTTATTAAAGGAATAAGAAAATTAAATAATAAGCGTTTTGAAGAGTTGTCCCAAACTTTTTCTCCATTCTTTTTCGCTTTTCGGGTTGTTAATAATATACCAGTTCCAACACTGAAAATAGCAACACCTATTAAAATAGCAAAACATATTTTATAAACAGGCCCATCTAAAATAAGATAGCCTCTTGCTGAGTTATCAACAATGTAATAAGCAACCGCTGCGCCAATCAAGGCATATATACCAGCAAGGACACCAGATAAGCCACTTAACGACATAAAACGAGACGATTTATTTATTAAATTTTTAATCTCGCTGATGTCTTTTAAATAATCTTGATCACTCATAACTAAAGTACTTTGAAATACAAAGTAAAAGAATTTATTTCATTCTAACAAAATTATTTTAGAATATATTGACTAAATTTATGAACTCGAAGTTGAAGTTGAAGAAACCTTTGTAACAAAACAGAAACAAAGACTACCTATTATTAAAATTACATAACTATGATTGGATTATTATTGACAATAGCACAAATCTCTGGCGGAATTTTACTCGGATTAGCCACCTTAGATAAATGGGATGGCGAGAGCAACTTTTTTAATAAAATTGCTGGTGTATTGGCGCCTTTTCAAACGTTTATTGGTGTTGCGCTTGTGGTGCTTCCGATATTAAAGTTTAGTTTAATAGGTATTGTGAGCATTTTGGGTGGTATATTATTACTGACACACGTTTTTGGTAAAGTGCCTGCTTTAGAAAGCTCCCTAAGAAAACTTTCCAGTAAGTTGATGCCTTTTAAAGCAATTATTGGTATTGCGATTTTAGTTTTGGGAATTTTGAGGTTGTTTTGAGTATTTCTCACAAAGTCGCTTAGTTGTATAGATTAGCAAAAGTGAATTCACAACGTGTAACTAAATTTGTGTCTTAGTTAAATAAAAAAAACTTTGCGTCTCAGCGCCTTGGCGTGAAGGAAAATCATATGAATCCAGCCGAAGCCTACATCCTAAAGCAACCAGAACCTTATAAATCTATTTTGCTGCAGCTTCAAGCTATTATTGAAGCAGTAGCTCCTGATAGCGAATTACTATTTAAATGGAAAATTCCATTCTATTACAATAATGATATTCCATTATGCTTTCTTAATCAATCTAAGGATTATGTAGATTTAGCCTTTTGGCATTACGAGCAAATGGACAAGTTCACTGAACATTTTGTGAATGCTAACCGTAAATCTATTAGGTCATTACGCTATAAATCTGTTGAAGATATTAATGACGATGCCATTGTTTATGTTTTAGAGAAACAATTGGAAATCAATACCAATCCGTTTAAACTCATTCTAAAACCTAAGCGCTCTAAAACGTAGAAACCAGTTTTCTAATAGCCACCAAATTGGTTAATAAACCTTCCAAATTATCTAAGTGCAACATATTGGCACCATCACTCTTAGCATTTGAAGGATCATAATGTGTTTCTATAAATAAGCCATCTACATTATTTACAATTCCGGCTCTGGCAATGGTTTCAATCATGTCTGGTCGCCCACCAGTAACACCAATTGTTTGATTAGGTTGTTGCAGTGAGTGTGTTACATCCAAAACAGTTGGCGCATATTGACGCATGGTTGGGATGCCTCTAAAATCTACAATCATATCTTGGTAGCCAAACATGGTACCTCTATCTGTAATCCAAGCTTGGTTGCTGAGCGCAGTCGAAGTATCATTTCCTGCATCTTTTACTTTTTGTACCGCATGTTTCATAGCTTCAGGGCTCATAAATTGCCCTTTCTTTAAGTTAACAACTTTACCTGTTTTGGCGGCAGCAACCACCAAGTCGGTTTGCCTTACTAAGAATGCTGGTATTTGTAATACATCTACGAATTCTGCAGCCATTGAAGCGTCTGAGGCTTCATGGATATCTGTAACCGTAGGCACATCAAAAGTTTCAGAAACTCTTCTTAGAATTTTTAAGGCTTTTTCATTACCAATACCAGTAAAACTATCAATTCTACTTCGATTAGCTTTTTTAAAACTACCTTTAAAAACGTACGGAATTTTAAGTTTATCGGTAATACTTATAACCCTTTCAGCAATGCGCAAGGCCATGTCTTCACCTTCAATGGCACAAGGACCGCAAAGCAAAAAAAAGTTATTAGAATCTGTATGTTTTAATTTAGGAATAGCAATCAAAATATTAATCTTAAAATTAGATTACAAAGATAGTATTTTAAAATACCTTCTTAATACTATTTCGCACAATCCAAAGAGACATTACAAAATTTGCAACAACCAAGATGCCACCATAAAATAAAAGACGTTTTGCAGGTTGTGACCAATTCACAATATTCAGAACATTAAATAAATAGGCAAATATGAGATAAGAGGATAAGCATACAAATACAATACCTAATGAAAAATTAAGATTTCTATTGGGCTTAATCAATTGCCATAAAAACGGGACGGCAAATAAAAGAATGGGATATGCCGTAAGCCCCTCGCTTCTATTTAATAACGTAAACCAATAAATTGTTACCGATATAAAGTAGAGGTAGGGAACAAATTTTGTGTACTTGCTAATTATGTTCATTTTACTGATTTCTAGTTGTTAAAAAAAATTAAATCAACATGTCGTTTCCTTGAATATATACGTTTGGTGTTATCTCGTTGCGTAACCTAAAAATACAAACCGAAAAGGCCTAATCCTTAAATAATAACATATAATTAACGCAATGCCGATTATTAGATGTACCTTTGCGCGCTTAAAATCAGCATCAGTTATGACAAAGATTAAGAACATTGCAATCATTGCTCACGTCGATCACGGAAAGACCACTTTGGTAGATAAAATAATGTACCACTGCCAGTTATTTAGAGATAACGAGAATACCGGAGATCTCATTCTAGACAATAACGATTTAGAACGCGAGCGTGGAATTACCATTACCTCTAAAAACGTTTCAGTAGTTTACAAGGATACAAAGATTAATATTATTGATACTCCTGGTCACGCGGATTTTGGTGGTGAGGTAGAGCGTGTTTTAAATATGGCTGATGGTGTTTGTTTACTTGTAGATGCCTTTGAAGGACCTATGCCTCAAACACGTTTCGTATTGCAGAAAGCTATTGATTTAGGTCTAAAGCCTTGTGTTGTTATAAACAAGGTCGATAAAGAAAATTGTACTCCAGATGAAGTGCACGAGAAGGTGTTTGATTTAATGTTTGAGCTAGGTGCAGAGGAGTGGCAGTTAGATTTCCCAACAGTATATGGTTCTGCCAAACAAAATTGGATGAGCGAAGACTGGGAAAACCCAACCGATAATATTGAGCCTTTATTAGATATGGTGATTGCGCATATCCCAGAACCAAAAATTGAAGAAGGTACAACGCAGATGCTAATTACATCTTTAGATTTTTCTTCATTCACAGGTCGTATAGCTATAGGACGATTAACAAGAGGAACATTAAAAGCTAATCAGCAGATTTCTTTAGTAAAAAGAGATGGTTCCATTATAAAAAGTAAAATTAAAGAGCTACATACGTTTGAAGGGCTAGGGCGTAAAAAGGTAGATGAAGTGCAAACGGGTGATATATGTGCTATCGTTGGTTTAGAAGGCTTTGAAATCGGTGATACCGTTGCGGATATTGAAAATCCTGAAGGTTTAAAAACCATAGCTATAGATGAGCCAACCATGAGTATGTTGTTTACCATTAATGATAGTCCATTTTTTGGTAAAGATGGTAAATTTGTAACGTCTCGTCATATAAAAGAACGTTTAACCAAAGAGCTAGAAAAGAACTTAGCATTACGAGTTGAAGACACGAATAGTGCAGACAAATTTATGGTATTTGGTCGTGGTGTACTGCATTTATCTGTGCTTATAGAAACGATGCGAAGAGAGGGTTATGAACTTCAGATTGGACAGCCGCAAGTTATAATTAAAGAAATAGATGGAGTAAAGTGTGAGCCTTTTGAAGAAATGACCATTGATTTACCAGAACACGTATCTGGTAAAGCCATAGAGATGGTGACCATGCGTAAAGGTGAAATGATTAGTATGGAGGCTAAGGGCGATCGTATGGTTTGCGAATTTATTGTTCCATCTCGTGGAATAATAGGGTTACGTAACCAATTATTAACAGCTACTGCTGGCGAGGCTATTATGGCTCACCGTTTTAAAGAATATCAGCCTTTAAAAGGTGGTATTCCGGAGCGCCAAAATGGTTCTTTAGTATCTATGGAAAACGGTCAGGCAATTCCGTATTCTATTGATAAGTTGCAAGATAGAGGTAAGTTTTTTGTAGATCCAGGTGAGGATATTTACGAGGGTCAGGTCATTGGCGAAAACTCTCGTGGAGATGATATGGTGGTTAATGTTACTAAGACTAAAAAGTTAAGTAATGTTAGGTCTTCTGGTGCAGATGACAAAGCAAAAATTGTTCCTGCTATTAAGTTTTCATTAGAAGAAGCGTTAGAATATATTCAGAAAGATGAATATGTTGAGGTAACGCCTAACCACTTAAGATTACGTAAGATTTTATTGAAGGAAGTGGATCGTAAGCGAAATAAATCTGTTTAATTTAAAGTTTTATATTTACAGAAACTATGGTAATGCATTTTCTTTATTTTGATCCAGGTCTAGGTGCTATGATTATTCAAACCATCATAGCCGCTGTGGCTGGTGTTATACTTTTTTCTAAAAACCTAATGTACAAAATCAAATTATTCTTAGGTTTGGCAAAAAAAGATAAAGATGATGTGTTTGATGATATCGATATTAAAGATTCTGATATAGATAATAACTAATACTAAGTGCAATCTAAAAACGCACATGCCTCGTCCTTTAGAGACCCATCGGGTTACGTTGTAATAGATGATAACGCTGTAAAACGTGTTATTAATCCTATTTATTTTAAACAATACAAAGCGCTGACTGAAACGGGTTTTTACCAAAACCTATTCAATAATGGTTTATTGATCCCACATAAGGAAATTTCAGCTAATGATGATCGTATTATTATCGAAGCTGAAAAAATACCATTTGTCACCTATCCTTACGAATGGAGTTTTAACATGTACAAAGAAGCTGCTTTGTTAACCTTAAAGCTTCAAAAATATAGCTTAGAAAAAGGATTTTCTTTAAAAGACGCTTCTTCTTTTAATGTGACGTTTTATAAAGGAAAAGCTATTTTTATTGATACCTTATCTTTTGATTTTTATATAGACAATTCTCCCTGGCGAGCGTATAAACAATTCATAACTCACTTTTTTGGCCCTTTAGTCCTAGCGCATTATCACGGCTCGCAGATGCTTAAGTTATTGAGCACTTTTATGGATGGCATACCTGTGAAAATGATAAGTTCTTTGTTGCCTACCAAAACAAAGCTAAGTCCAACGTTGTATTCAAACATTCATTTGTTGGCGAAGCTAGAGGATAAACATAATGAGGATTATAATGGTGAAGCTAAAATAGGCTCGCTCTCTAAGAAAGGGCAACTCAATATCATAGAAACGCTTTATGACTACATAAAAAAGCTTAAGTTAAAAGAACATTCAGAATGGGGAAATTATTACGATAAAACCAATTATTCTGACAGTGCCTTTGATGAAAAATCTAAGACTATAAACCAATGGGTTAATAAATTGCAACCAAAGACTGTAATTGATATAGGTGGTAATGACGGTACGTTTGTTAGAAAGTTACAACAGCCTTTAGAGTTAGCACTGGTTAGTGATATAGACAATAATGCAGTTGACTTTAATCATAAGACGATGAAAGTCAATAAAGAAACATTTATGCTACCATTTGCCCTAGATGTTTTAGCACCGACGCCGGCCATAGGATTAAATAATAAAGAGCGCGACTCGTTTTTAGATCGGATTACTGCGCTGGCACCAGATGTAACAATGGCTTTAGCTATAATTCATCATATTTCTTTATCTGGTAATGTGCCTTTTAAGCGTTCAGTAGAGTTTTTCAGTAAATTTTCAGAGCATCTTATTATTGAATTTCCAAGGCGAGACGATTCTTGGGTGCAGCGATTATTGAACAATAAAGCAGATTTTAAAGATCATTTTGATTTTTACAATCTTGAAAATTTTGTACATGCGTATTCAGAATTATTTGAAATTATTGAACAAAAGGCTATAAGTGATTCTAAAAGAGTTATTTTTCTAATGAAAAATAAACTGTAGTTATAACTTAATGATTCATAATTGTTAAACACGTATGGGCATAAAGAAAAGAATAACAAATTTTATTAATGGTGAAAAAGAAACACCACTATTGGCTGCTTTTATTAGTGGATTTATGCCAATGATATTTTTGTATTCAAATAATTATTGGGCAATTAATTCATTTGGTCATTTATTAGTTTTCATTTTAAGTTTCTTCGGTATATCCTTTGCTATTTACCTTTCAGTTTTTTATACAATGAAAGCTCTTGGTAAATCCAAAGAGCGACTGGCTCAAGCACTATTATTGATGTTACTTGGCTTTCTGTTTTTATTTTTATTACATAGCTTTTTTTTATCTCCAAAAAGAGGAATTGCTTTGGTTGTTGTTACTGTTTTTTTCGGTTATCTAGTTTGGTCAGAACCAAGGCAGAATTATAAAAAGCTGATTATTTTTCTTTTTATTTTTTCGAGTTTATCTTTTTTTAGAACATTAGTCCATATTTATGAAGATATGAAGCCAGACTATTGGTTAAAACAAAAAGATGACATCTTGAGTGCTAAATTTAAAGCGACGCCAAATATTTATCTCATTCAGCCAGATGGTTACGTCTCTGAAAGTGTTATGGAACAACCACCATATAATTTTAAAAGTGATTTGTATGATTGGTTAAAAACAAATGAATTTAAAGTTTATGATAGTTTCAGAAGTAATTATCCTGCAAGTTTAACTTCTAATGCGTCTTTGTTTGCAATGAAGCAACATCGATTTGCTAACATGTTATTTCCAGAAATTGAGATGGCAAATGCGAGAGAGGTTATATCCCAATCAAACCCTGTCGCTACAATTCTTAGTAAGAATAATTATAAAACTCATTTTATTGCAGAAGACGAATATTTTCAGCAAAACAAAAAGCAAGAAGCTTTTGATTATTTCAATATTGCAATAGATGATTTTCCATATAATAGTAAAGGAGATGATGAAATAAGAGATGTATTTTATGACTTTAGGGAGGTTTTAAATGTAGATGATTCGCACCCTAAATTTTTCTTTATAGAAAAACTTTTGCCACACCATGTCGGATTTGGTAAAACAGAAGCATCCGTTATTGAGGAACGTACTAATTATCTTCGGCGTATAAAAGACGTAAATTTATGGTTAAAAGAAATTATAAATTATATTTCTGATCGGGATAAAGACGGTATAATCATTATTCTTGCAGATCATGGTGGTTGGGTAGGTTTAAAAAGTTTTAATCATCTTTATTCTACGGAAGACTCAAGTTTAATCAAATCTACCTTTGGTAACATTGCCGCTATTAAATGGAGTGGATATTTAACATCTAATTATGATAAAGATTTAAGAACTAATGTCAACCTTTTTAGGGTGTTATTCGCAGTACTGAGTGACAATACGAAGTACCTTGAAAACTTGGAAGATGATTCTAGTTACAATGTTAAATTAAATAGTTTTGGGCTTAAAGGAGTTAGAAAACTTATTGATGATACTGGAAGAGTACAATTCTAAATTTTCAACCTATTTTTCATTCATTTGATATTACTTCAAATACTTTAGAAAATAAAACTATTTTTGATTAATGTCAAAATTCAATATAAAATCATATCACTCAGATTTTGAACAAGTTTGGAATGATTTTATTTCAAAGTCAAATACCGCAACATTTCTTTTTGACCGTAATTTTATGGACTATCATAGTGATCGTTTTGCTGATGCGTCCTTATTAGTTTATAAAAGTAACGGCTTAGTCGCTATTTGTCCTGCAAATACCACTGATGGTAAAGTTTATGCTCATCAAGGCTTAACCTATGGTGGATTTATTTTTACGAATGATTTAAGTAGTACAGAAAAAGGAGAAATCTCAAATGCAGTCGTTGACTATTTTAAGGCAGAAGGTATTGCAAACTTATTTATTAAAGGCATACCTTCATTTTATAACACCCAACACACTGAGGATGAAA
This sequence comes from Tenacibaculum soleae, assembly GCA_938002045.1. Lineage (GTDB taxonomy): Bacteria > Bacteroidota > Bacteroidia > Flavobacteriales > Flavobacteriaceae > Polaribacter > Polaribacter soleae_A. The sequence goes on along the minus strand of CALLBA010000011.1, from coordinate 334,004 downwards.
AAAAATTACTTTTAACGCATGGTGCCAAAATATATCGACAAGATAAAGTTTTAGCAATCGATTATAGTAAGCCGTTTACCATTCATAAAACCAAACTCAAAAATTACAGAAAAAATAGTAGCAAAGGTTTTGTTATAGAACAAACCGATGATTTCTTACCGTTTTGGAATGACGTACTCATACCGAGACTAAAAGACAAGCACAATGCAAGTCCTGTACACAGTTTAAATGAAATAGAGTTGTTAGCCTCTAGATTTCCTAATAACATTAAACAATTCAATATTTATTTAGATAACGAAATTTTAGCAGGAATTACCATCTTTGATAAAGGCATGGTTGTTAAATCTCAATATGGAGCTACAACTAAACGTGGCGAAAAGGAGCGTGCTTTAGAGTATCTTTTTCTTCACTTAATATATAAATATAAAGATGAAGGAAAATCTTTTTTCTCTATGGGAACGGTTAGAGAAGACAATGCCTTGGGCTATAACGAAGGACTTTTAAAGCAAAAGGAAGAATTAGGTTGTGTTGTCTATTCCCAAGATTTTCATAGATTAGACCTGTGATAAAATTTTTAGACCTCCATAAAATAAACAACCGATTCCGAGATGAGTTTGAAGCAGCTTTTAGTAAGTGTTTGGAAGATACTCATTTTATTCTGGGAGAAAACGTTGCAAAATTCGAAGTTGAGTTTGCACAATACTGTGGCACAACATATTGTATTGGTACAGCCAACGGTTTAGATGCACTTACCCTAATTTTAAAAGGGTATATTGAACTTGGAAAACTTAAAAAAGGCGACAAAGTGATTGTGCCAGCAAATACATTTATAGCCACGGTATTATCGGTTTTACACGCAGAATTACAACCTGTTTTTGTAGAACCCAATCCGCATACTTACAACCTAGATGGTAAGCACTTAGAAACAACAATTAATGAAGATACAGATAATACCATTAAAGCTATTATAATGGTACATCTTTATGGGCAGCTAGCAGACTTAGAGGGTATTAATAAATTAGTAAAACGACATCAATTACTTTTAATTGAAGACGCAGCCCAAGCACACGGTGCTTTTTCTGAACTAGGTAAAGCCGGAGCTATTTCTAATGCCGCAGCGTTTAGTTTTTATCCCAGTAAAAATTTAGGGGCACTAGGTGATGGAGGAGCCATAACAACAAATGATAAACGCCTCCAAGAAACGGTAAAACTGTTACGTAATTATGGCAGCCATAAAAAGTACAAAAATGAACTTATTGGCCATAATAGTCGCTTAGATGATCTACAGGCGGCGTTTTTGCGCATTAAACTTAAAGCTTTAGAGGCCGATAATACTAAGCGAAGAGCTATTGCAAAGGCCTATATCAATGGTATAAACAACCCAAAACTTAAATTACCTTTTTACGATGGGTCAGAAAATCATGTGTTTTATGCATTTGTCGTAGAGGTAGAGGATAGAGAAGACTTTATAGGATTTTTGAATAAGAATGAAATACAATGGCTTATACATTATCCTATACCACCTCACCAACAAAAAGCGCTTAGTCAATTTTGTCACTTAAAATTGCCTGTAACAGAGCAAATTCACAAAAGAATTTTAAGTTTGCCTATGAGTCCTGTAATGACCACTGCAGAACTTAAAACTGTAATTTCTATTTTAAACACCTATTAATTGAAAAAATTCTTTCATTACATTAATAATGAAGTTCTTGTAAAAGCAGCGAGCTTAAAGACTCAAAACCTTAGCATTAAAATCATAGCTGGTATATTAATTTCAAAATTTATCGCCATGTTTATTGGGCCAGAAGGTATGGCACTCATAGGCAATTTAAGAAACTTTTACAGTACTATACAATCGCTTGCTATTGGCGGTTTGTACAATGGTGTTGTTAAGTTCATTGGTAGGTCTAAAGATAATGTTGTGGAGTTAACCAAAACAATATCAACCGTATTTTATTCAGGATTTTTCATTTCAATATTTTTGGCGTTTTTCTGTTATTATAAAGCAGAATTCATCAATGATTTAATTTTTACAAATAACAATTATGCTTATATCATAGAGATCTTAGCTATTGTATTACCCTTCTATGCGCTTAACATGTTCATTTTTTCTATAATGAACGGGTTTTCTAAGTATAGAATTCTTATTATAATAAACATTATAGGTCAAATATTAGGGCTTTTAGTGACTATGCTTTTAATATGGCAAAATAATATTGATGGTGCTTTGCTTTCAGTGGTTATTACACCAGCCTTAAATCTTTTAATTTCAATCACTGGAATTGCTTTTAGAAAGAATTTAATGAGTAATATACAAATTACAAGTATCAATTTTTCTGTGTTACGAAACTTAGGGCCTTATATGATTATGGCACTTGTTTCCTCTATTGCTTTGCCGATTGTGTATATAATTATAAGAAATTATTTAATTGCTGAGATAGGTATGAAAGAAGCAGGGTATTGGACTGCTATGACGCGTGTCTCAGATTACTATTTAATGTTTATAAACTCATTAGTAGCACTTTATATCTTACCTCGTTTTGGAGAAATTAATACCCATAAAGAATTTAGAAAGGAAATCTTTAGTTTTTATAAAACGATAATGCCGTTTTTTGCATTACTACTATTTATTGTTTATTTAACCAGATCTTATCTGGTTACGCTTCTTTTTACTGAGGAATTTAGACCTGTTGTGGATTTGTTTGGGTATCAAATACTAGGAGATGTTTTGCGGGTTATGGCTATGGTTATAGCTTATAAGTTTTTAGCAAAAAAGATGTTTTTACATTTTATCATTTTAGAGATTTTCTTATTTATTATAATGTACGTATCTAGTATTTATTTAATAGATGCTTTTGGACTTAAAGGCGTTGTAATGGGACATTTTGTTAGTTATTTGATGTATTTTTCTATAATATTACTAATATTTGGTAGTTCATTGTTTGGTGTATTAAATGATGAAGGTATAGATAACTTTTAACCCAATTTATAGTGAAGCTACCTAAGTTTATTAAAAATAATATTGTTTTAAAGATTACATCTTTAAACGCTGTTGTTATAACCATTAGGCTTATAGTTTCGGTATTTATACAGCGTTTATTGGCTGTTACCGTTGGGGAAGCTGGTATTGCAAGCATTGGTCAGTTAAGAAACGTATTGGTAATGCTAACCAGTACATCTACTTTGGGTACTTTTAACGGTATTGTTAAGTATGTAGCTGAGCAAAAAAAGGATAAGCCAGAGTTAGCTAAATTATTTTCAACAGTATCTGTTTTTATTTTTGTTGGAGGTTTAGTTTCTGCAATAATTCTATTTTTTGGTTCACAATTTTTTTCAGATTACTTATTTAATTCAGAAGATTATAGTTATCTCTTTAAGTTATTAGCTGTTATAATTCCTTTTATAGGCATAAATAGAGCGGTTTCGGGTGTTGTTAATGGGCTTTCGGATTATAAAAAATATGCAAAAATTGAACTGATTAGCTACCTTCTAGCAACTATAGCTATTTTAATTGGACTTTATACTTCTAAGCTTGATGGTGTTTTAATCGCAATTGCTTTAGCACCTGTAATACAGGTGTTAGTGCTGGTGTTTGTTTTTGGAAAAACGCTTAAGTCTCATGTAAATTTAAAGCAATTAAACTTTGTGCTTACATACAAGAACAAGCTCCTTGCATTCACGCTTATGTCTTTTGTATCCTCTTTTCTCTTAAGTTATGTAGAAATAAACATTAGGACTACCGTAACCAATTCAATAAGCGTGGAAGACGCAGGTTATTGGACTGCAGTTACGTTTATTTCAAAAAATTACATGGTGTTTGCTACAGGTTTATTTACGCTGTATGTAATACCAAAATTTGCTAATATCAACAATCAAACTGATTTTAAGAACGAGGTAATCAATATTTATAAAACAATTCTTCCAATTTTTGGAATTGGAATGTTGCTTGTTTACATTTTTAGAAATTTAATAATAGATATAATATATCCTAATTTCTTAGGTATGGAACCTCTTTTTAAATGGCAGTTGGTTGGTGATTTTATCCGATTATGTGCCCTGGTTTTATCCCATCAGTTTTTGGCAAAACGGCTTGTTAAAAGCTTTGTTATTACAGAAATAATATCTTTAATATTGTTTTATGTCCTTACGAAGCTATTCATTCCACTTTATGGTACAGAAGGGGTTGTTATGGCACATTTGGTGCGCTATATAATCTATTTTATAATTGTAATTTTTGTGGTTAGAGAATATTATAGAAAAACACCCTTACAACCAAATCGCTAAATTATTTCTTTGTATGCCACGTTTTAAGATAGTGTTGGGCAACGTTTATATAGTTATGATGTGCTTCTATAAATTGTCTAGCATTGTTTGATATTTCTATAATTTTAGAAGGGTTTTCAATAAGCCATGCTATTTTCTTAGCAATTTTATTAGCATCAGGTAAGGCATTTATTGCTACAGTATCTTCCTTAATATTATAATAATCTAACCATTCTTTTTCAGCACCTGTAAATACAACTTTACCTTTGGCCATGGCTTCTAAGGCATTATAGCCTTGGTCGTAGGCATATACTTGATCTAGAAATATATGCGCTTCACCATAGGATTTTATATAGTCTTTATAAGGTAAACTTCTAACGGTAATCACTTCTATTTTGTTTGCATATTTTTTCTCAATCAAACTTAGAGCTTCATCAAAATGATTATTTCCTTTCTTGTAATAATTACTATCATTAATACCATGAAATATAATAATCTTGTTTTCAATCTTAAGATTTGTAAATTTCATCTTATCCGTATTGATTGGATTAGGTATTAAGCCTAAGTACTTATCATGGTTCATGAGCGGTAAATGATAATCTAAATCTGATGCTATAACACCTTTTATATTCGCATAAACGTGCTTATGTAACATTCTAAATTCTGGCTTTAAATACTTTAAGCCATAGGTGCTTAAACCTTTAATATCACTGCCGTTTTTATATGGCGTTAGAATAGAATATCTTAATTTTTCATCATAAGCAAATTTCACACTTATGTGATCTGTACCACAGGAAAGTAAATAAATATTATTATTGTTCCAATTAGAAATTAAATCAAATATGTCCTTTTCCATAGAGGCAGTGCAACCAAATGAAGTTTCATTTATAAATTGAACAACATCGTAATTGGTTAATCTACTTTGCAGCCTTTTTATTTGTAGCCTTACATTGATAGACTCAAGATCTATACCTCCAATTCTAAATATGAAATTTTTGAGCTTTCGTTTTAAACCTATTTGATATCTTTTTTTAATAAGAATATCAACATCGTATTTTTTAAAGCCATCATAAGCTGCTACAATTGTAACTTCATGTTTTAGGTGTTCTAATCCTTCTTTAAGCGAATTATGAAGTCTACTATATTCACCAACGAGTAAGATTTTCATGCTGTAGTAAATGTGGTTGTTTTAAAATGTATTTTACAATCTAACGGTCATTTATTTAAAACCAAAAGGTTTTATTTATATCCTTACATTTGTTTCAAAGATAGCTGTTAATGACAAAAATCAAGGTAAAAAAAGTATGTATTGTTGTGGCTTCACTTGGTGGTGGTGGTGCAGAAAAATCATCGGCGTTGCTTTCAGAAATGCTAATTGACTTTCGTTACGATGTTCACATAATAACAATTTTAGATCGAATAGATTATAACTTTAAGGGACAGCTTCTCAATTTAGGGAAATTAAAATCTGAGCAAAAATCGCTTTTAAACAAGATTAAACGATTTTTAGTGTTTAAAAATTATATTAAAGCTAATAGCTTTGATTATATTATAGATAGTCGCCCAAGAAAAGGACTCTTTAATGAGTATTTGATTTCAAAATATATCTATAAATCGTGTAAAGTTATTTATTGTGTTAGGAGTTATAATACACAGGTTTATATTAATTCTAAGCAGTTTTTTGCCAAATTGTTATATAGAAACGCATATAAAATCATTGCGGTATCTAAGGAAATTTCTAATAAGTTAAAAGCAACTTATAATTTTAAAAATTTAGCTGTAATCCATAACCCTATCGATAATAATTTAATTGCTGATGGTTCTAAAGCGGATGAAGCAGAAAATTATATTCTCTTTTATGGTCGTTTAGACGATGATGTAAAAAATATTAAGTTACTTCTAAAATCATTTTCTGAATCTAATCTTATAGAGGCCAACTTTAGATTAAAAATATTAGGAGAAGGTAAGGATAGAGCACTGTTAGAAGATTACGTTAATGAATTAGATGTGGCATCCTACGTTGATTTTTTAGGATTTAAAACACAGACCAGTTTAATTGTTAGTAAAGCCTATGTTACGGTGCTAACCAGCAGGTACGAAGGTTTCCCCAGAGTTTTAATAGAGTCTTTAGCTTTAGGAACACCTGTGGTATCTGTAAATTGTAAATCTGGACCAAGTGAAATAGTTATAGATGAGTACAATGGTCTATTGGTAGAAAACTACAACCAACAAGCTTTTACAACCGCTTTAAATAGAATGGTAGCGGATAAAAAATTATACTTACATTGTAAATCAAATTCCAAGTTAAGTGTTGAGAAATTTCATAAAGATGTTATTGCACTGCAATGGCAAAACCTCTTAAAGTAACAGAATGAGTACAATTGATAATGTAAAGCTTTTAGAAATACCTAAGGTTCATGATGAACGTGGTGCTTTGGCAGTTATAGAAAAGGACACAATTCCATTTTCAATAAAGCGTGTTTATTATTTGTACGATGTGCCTAGCGACAGTTATAGAGGTGGCCATGCTCATAAGGAGCAAGAGTCCGTAATAATAGCACTTAGTGGAAGTTTTGAGGTTATTGTGGATGATGGAATTTCTAAAAGAAGAATAGTGCTTAACAAACCCAATCAGGGTTTATATATACCGATACATATATGGAGAGAAATAGATAATTTTTCTTCTGGTGCGGTCTGCTTGGTATTAGCTTCAACTAATTATAATGAACAAGAATATATTAGAAACTATAGCGATTTTAAAAATTAGCGATTAGGATAATAAAGCTTTTGTTTTTTAAGCGATTTTAACTTAATTAAAATGCGTAAAAGCCATCTTGGACTTTTAATTAAAAAGCGTTGTTTGGAGTCTAAATTGTTGTAGTTTATATGAGTATTGTAATATTGAAAACTTTTAGGGTCTTCTACAATTTTGCTAAGAATTGCCATAGAATAACGGTTGCGGTCTAAAAAGGCCTTTAATGGTGCGTTTTCTTTTTCAAAATTTATGTATTTGTTAAATTTAGATTTATGCTTTAACTCAAAAGTAGTGTTAGATAGACTATATGGATTATGGTTGTAGATGGCTAACTTTTTGTTTATGAAAACAATAGAAGCAAACAAACCAAAACGTATCCACATGTCAGTGTCTTGTCCAGAAACTATTGTTGGATCAAATAAACCCGTTTGTTCTAAAATTGAGGCATGAAAAACCACACTAGAACTTGTAATAATGGTATGTTTTTTACTAGCTTCAAAATAATTATGGAGCTTAAAGCACTCACTTTGTTCAAAACTGTATTTAACAGGGATTAGTTTATTACCATATTTGTGAGAAGCTGCACAGGCAAAAATATGTTGCTCAGGGAAGGTTTTTATAGCTTCACAAAAAACTTTAAGATAGGATTTATCCCATAAGTCATCACCATCTAAAAGTGCTATATAATCATAGTTAGCATTTTGTATTCCAAGATTTCGTGCATGTGATGCTCCTTTGTTTTCCGTGGTAATTAATTTAAGTCGAGTATCATTATGTGTTTTAATAATGGCTTCGCTACGGTCTGTAGAGCCATCATTAATGACTATAATTTCAAAATTTTTATAAGTTTGATTTAAGACACTTTTAATGGTGCTTTCAATAAAGTCTGCTTTATTGTAAACTGTAATTACTACCGAAAAAAATAGCCTCATGTCCTCACTGTGCTTAAGTGACAAAGGTAGCCCAATTTATAAAATTGTAATAGTGTCATATTAGGGTTGCTGCTCAACAATTGCTTTTTCAATACACCTCTAAACACTTTAAAAATTATGTTTACAACAGGTTTTAAACCATAACTACTAATTTTTTTAAACGTTTTAAGCAGTGTACTATTAGCATCCACTGTTTTATTGTCTTTGTATAAACTAAATAAGGTGTTAACCGAAAGTTCAATTTTGTTTAAAAACACATCATTATCATCAAGTCCTTTGTGAATTACTGCATTGTCTATATGAAGAATCTTGGTTTTATTGTGCATTAACAATTGACCAATAAAAAGGTCGTAACCATAACCATCTGTTTTTATTTGATTGGTAATCTTGTTAAAGGTGTCCTTTTTAATTAAAAAATTTGCGGAAACAATATATTTGTAAGGATTTTTGTTTCTTATACTAGATGAAACTTCTTCAAAATTTCTCCCGTATTTCCATCTTAATAGTTGTGACGGTTTTGGTTTAAACGTATCATAAATACAACCACCATAAACGGCTTCATATGCACTATTAAAGAAATCAGCATAGTCTTTTATAAAATCTTTATTAGAAATCTCTACGTCAGCATCTAAAAACAATAACCAATCGTATGTTGCACTTTTAGCAAGGTGCTTACGAGATGTTATACGGCCATTATTTGTTTTAGAAATAAGGTGTGTTACGTGGTTTAATGACTTACAAACCGAGCTGTTTTCTTCTAGGAATAAGGTAGATCCATCTTCTAAACATATAATTTCAATATTAAAACGTGTCTGATTTGCAAATGCGTTAAGATCACTTACAAGATGGCTTATTTCAAAATTATATATAGGGATGAGTATAGAAAGCATATAGATCTTTAGGCATAATTAGTCCGTTTCAACGTATATTAACTTTTACGCTGTACCACTTCAAACACTTTGTTTTCGTCACATTTTAAAGTTTTACTAGGATACTTTAAAAGTAAAGCATAATCGTGAGTAGCCATTAAAATAGTATTACCGTTTTTGTTAATGTCTTGTAATACTTCCATAACCTCTATGCTGGTTTGTGGGTCTAAATTCCCAGTGGGTTCATCGGCTAATATTAATTCGGGTTCATTTAACAACGCACGTGCAATGGCTATGCGCTGCTGCTCGCCACCAGACAATTCGTGCGGAAACTTAAATCCCTTGGTTTTCATAGACACCTTATCGAGGACCGCTTCAATACGTTCTTTAATTTTGGATTTTTCTTTCCAGCCTGTAGCTTTAAGTACAAATTCTAGATTGCCATGTATAGTTCGGTCTGGCAATAATTTAAAATCCTGAAAAACAACACCCAATTTTCGTCTTAAAAAGGGAATGTCTTTTTCTTTCATGGTTCTTAAATTAAAATCTACAACACTACCTTCTCCCTCAGTTAGTTCTAAATCTCCGTAAAGTGTTTTCATAAAACTACTTTTTCCACTCCCGGTTTTACCGATTAGATAGACAAATTCACCCTTTTGCATTTCTAAATTAACGTTAGAAAGTACCATGCTATCTCCTTGGTAAATAGTGGCATCTTTGAGTTTTAAAATGGTTTCGGACATAGTTGAGATCTAAAATTGTAGTTGTAAATGTATGGCGTAAAATTTTTAAACCCAAATGCTACTTTGTACATCGGCACTAAATTATAAAGGGTTGTTTATAATTAAGAATAAAATCTAACGTTATAGACTGTGTATTAAATTATATTTGAATTTACAATACATAAATAATCAAAAAAACGACGCTAATGCTACTTTATAAAAAACAACTCATCATCGTTTTTATTGTGTTTTCCTTATTAGGTTTTGGGCAAAAATCAGCAATTTATACGAGTGATCTTAAAGATTATCAAAAAGCATTAACCCTCTATAATAATAAACAATACAAGGCAGCGCAATCACTCTTTGATGATATAAAGTACAATACCACTGATGCCGTTATAAAATCTGATTGTTCCTACTACATCGCCAATTGCGCAGTGCGGTTAAACCAAAATAATGCTGACGATTTAATAGAGGCTTTTGTAGAAGATTATCCAACTAGTACAAAAAGAAACACCGCATTTTTAGACGTTGCAGATTATCATTTTGAAAACTCAAACTATACCTATTCTCGTAAGTGGTATCAAAAAGTAGATGAGTTTAGTATTGCACGTACTGAGCGCGATCGTTTCAATTTTAATTATGGATATAGTCTATATGCTACTAAAAGTAAAACACAAGCCACTAAATACTTAAACCGAGTCATAGATTCCAAGGAGTATGGATCGCAAGCCAAATATTATATTGGTTATATGGCGTATGAAGGTGATGACTACGATACTGCTAATACCTATTTTAATCAGGTTAGTGATAACGAAAAGTACAAAGAAAAGCTATCTTACTACCAAGCAGACCTCAATTTTAAATTGGGTAAGTTTGAAAAAGCCATACAGCTAGCCAAAGAACAATTGCCAAAAGTAACCGGTGATGAAGCTTCTGAATTAAATAAAATTATAGGCGAAAGCTATTTTAACTTAGAGCAATATACCGAAGCATTACCGTATTTAAAGGCTTATAAAGGAAAACGAGGCAAGTGGAATAATACAGATTATTACCAATTAGGTTATACCTATTACAAACAAAAAGATTTTGAATCGGCAATTTCCGAATTCAATAAAATTATAGATGGTAATAATTCTGTAGCACAAAACGCCTACTATCATTTGGGAGAGAGCTATATCAATCTAGATAAAAAGCAAGAAGCGCTTAATGCTTTTAGAAATGCTTCTGAGATGGATTACGACTTAAAAATCCGTGAAGACGCATGGTTAAATTATGCTAAGATTAGTTACGAAATAGGTAATCCATATCAGTCCGTACCACAAGTGTTAGCGGGTTATTTAGATCAATATCCAGACACTAGCTATAGGGAAGAAATAGAAACACTGCTAATAGACTCTTACATAACGTCTAAAAACTACAAGGAAGCCTTAGAACTTTTAAAAGGAAAAACTAGTTTTGAGAATAAAGTGGCTTACCAAAAAGTGGCTTTTTTTAGAGGGATAGAACTCTATAACGAAACTAAATATAACGAGGCCTTAGCGTTGTTTAATAGCTCATTAAAAGAGCCTAGAGACTCTGTCTTTGTGGCAAGGGCTACCTTTTGGAAAGCAGAAACAGAATATAATTTAACCAATTACAATGACGCTTTAATTGGGTTTAAGCAGTTTGCTGGTATGGAGGCAGCTACAAGTCTTGTCTCTAATAAAAATTTAAATTACAATTTAGCATATACCTACTTTAAGTTAAAGGATTACAATAATGCCACTAAGTATTTTGAGAAGTTTATAGATCAAAATAATACGGATAAACTGCGCCTTAACGATGCTTATTTAAGATTAGCAGATGGTTATTTTGTATCTAGTAACTATCAGAGCGCTATTAACGCCTACGATAAAGCCATTCGGTTAAATGAGATCGAAACGGATTATGCAGCTTTTCAAAAAGCGATGAGCCAAGGGTATTTAGGAAAGGGTGCAACTAAAATATCTGAGCTCAATACATTTATAGCGGGTTATCCAAACTCAGCCTTAAGAGATGATGCCATGTACGAATTAGCAAATTCTTATGTTAAATCTGGTAACACAGACCAAGCCATGCAAATGTATGATCGTTTAAATTCTGAATATAAACGTAGTGCTTTTACATCTAAAGCATTGTTGCGTCAAGGTTTGGTGTATTATAATACTAATGATAATGAACGGGCTTTAACCAAATTTAAAAAAGTGGCTAAAGACTTTCCTGGCTCTGGTGAGGCAGTACAAGCCGTTTCTACAGCACGGTTAATTTATATAGATCTTGGTCGTGTAGATGACTATGCCGCTTGGGTACAATCGTTAGATTATGTTGAGGTCACAGATGTAGAGTTAGATAATACCATGTATTTAGCAGCCGAAAAACCATATTTAGATAACGATACGGATAATGCTATTAAGCAGTTTAATAAGTATCTCAATCAATTTCCAAACGGAATACATGCCTTAAAATCTCATTTTTATTTAGCACAATTATATTACAAAAAAGACTTGTTTGAGAATGCGCTACCGCATTATAAAATTGTTACAGAAGCTTCTAAAAGCGAATATACCGAACAGGCAAATGTTAAGCTATGCGAAATATATTTAAATAACGCTGACTGGTCCAAAGCTATACCAGCCTTAAAAAGGCTAGAAAATGAAGCTGATTATCCACAGAACGTTTTATATGCAAGATCTAATTTAATGAATGCCTATTACCAAACTGAAGATTATAGCCAAGCAGAAGCTTATGCAGAAAGTGTATTGGGCAGCTCTAATTTAGATACTAAAGTAAAAAGTGATGCTAAAATTATAATAGCGCGCTCTGCAATAAAAACAGGTAATGAGGCCAAAGCTAAAGTTGCTTATGCTGATGTTGAACAAATTGCAACAGGCAGTGTCGCTGCGGAAGCGTTGTATTACAACGCCTATTTTAAGAATAAGGAAGGGAAGTATCAGGCTTCTAACACAACAATTCAACGCTTAGCAAAAGACTACAGCAGTTATAAATATTACAGCGCTAAAGGTTTGGTGGTTATGGCAAAAAATTTCTATGCTTTAGGTGATGCCTTTCAGGCTAATTATATTTTAGAGAGTGTTATTTCTAATTTTTCAGAATTTGATGATGTGGTACTAGAAGCTCAAACAGAACTCAATAAAATAAAAAGCGAACAAGCAAAAACAAATTCATCAATCGAAACAGACGGCAACTAAAGATAGTGATAAAATTGTCAGGCTGAGCATGTCGAAGCCAAGTTGAAGTGAAATCAAAACATCACATATGAACATCAAGTTTTTAATTTCTATAATCACCATATCAAGTACTTTTTCATTGACTTATGCCCAAGAGCGCACTAAGGATACTATAGACGACCAAGTCGTTAATGTTGTAAAACCTTATACGCCCACAATTTCAGATGCTTTCAAAATAAAAGATACACCTCGGCTAAATGATTCTAATACGGTAAAGAAAAAAGACGTAAAGTATAATATCTTCTCTATTCCTGTAGCATCTACATTTACACCAGCCAAGGGTAAAGCGGCCAATGTAGATAAAGCAAAACCTGTTAAATTGTTTGATAACTACGCCTCTTTAGGTGTAGGATCTTACACCACTATATTAGGTGAAGTATATCTTAATCATGCATTAAGCAGCACCGAAAATGTTGGAGGCTATTTTAGTCATCATTCATCACAAGGTGGTATCGATAACTTACTTTTAGATGATGATTTTTCGAGAACACACTTAAATGCACATTACTCTCAAAAGTTACGCGATTTTTCATGGAAGATTGATGGTGGTTACGAATTGCAAACCTATAATTGGTATGGTTTGCCTCAAAACTTTTTTGGCCAGGCTGAAGCAAATAGAATAGATCCAAGCCATACCTTTAATAGTTTTTACCTTGGTGGTAAATTAAATTTTGATGATGCTATTATAAAAGATGGAAGTGTGCGTTTTACACGTTTTGGAGATAGCCGAGATTCTGCGGAAAACCGTTTTGTAGCCAAGGCAGGGCTTAATATACCACTGCAGGGAGAAGAGATTACCACAGAATTTTACATAGATTATATTGGAGGTAGTTTTAACAACAGTTATTTCTCGGATGAGGCTATTAATTATGGTAATGTTACGTTTGGTTTATCCCCCTCTTACGAGCTTAGGCAAGATGATTTAACCGTAAACTTAGGAGTAAGACTTGTTTATCTTAATGATACGGAATTAAGTGATAATAGATTCTTTATCTATCCAAATATTGAAGCCTCTTACCGTTTAGTAGACGAAATTTTAATTGCCTATGGTGGTATTACAGGGCAGCTAGAGCAAAATTCATACGATCAATTTGCTAACGAAAATCCGTTTGTTTCCCCAACGTTGTTAATTACACCAACAGATCAACGTTATAATGGTTTCTTAGGATTAAAAGGAAAATTATCTAATAATGTAAGTTATAATGTAAAGGGTAATTACTTTGCAGAGCAAGCCAAAGCGTTATATAAGGCTAATGCTGCAAGAACAGATGCTACAAGAGATTACCAATTTGGTAACTCTTTTGGAATTGTTTATGATGATGTAAAAACCTTATCAATTGCAGGCGAATTAACTATAGACGTCAATAGAAATTTCACCTTAGGGATTAAGGGAGCTTATTTTAATTACACCACCGATACTGAGTCAGAAGCATGGAATTTACCAGATATTACTGGGTCTATTTTTATGGATGTGCAAATCTCTGAATCTTGGTATGCTGGTGCAAGTGCATTTTATAGGGGAGAACGTAAAGATGAAAGTTTAATAGTTGGTACATTAATAAATGTGCCAGCAGAAACCATAACTCTGGATAGTTATTTTGATGCAAATGCACATTTAGGTTATAAGGTAAATGATCAATTATCGGTGTTTGCTAAAGTAAATAATATCTTAAATCAAGATTATCAACGTTACTTAAATTTCCCTGTTCAAGGTATTCAGGCATTAGCAGGTGCAACCTATCAGTTTGATTTCTAGATTTCTTGGAAGTGGTGATCCGGGAGTCGCTCGCTTAGCCGCCAAGCCGCAAAAGATTTAGTAGAGAGATTATCAACTCATAGTAGCTATGAATCACTTTGTGTCTTAGCGCCTTTGCGAGTAATAAAAACTAAACATAGATTTTAGCCAAAAAATCAAAGTGCTCACCATCCATAACTTTTTCGCATTTAAGACCAATGGATTGGCAAGCTTTACTTAAGGTTTTAAAATCGAGATAAAGCCATTTCATAGGATATTCGTTTTCACCCTTATAGCTGAGGTAATAATCGAGTTCACCGTAGTAATTGCCGTTGTTTAATTGGTTTAGCTTTTCAACTTCATCTTCATGTTCAACTTCGTCTTCATCTTCGTCTTCATCTTCAAAGTCATACATATAGCAAATATCAGAGGAATCTATAAGAATTTGGCCATCGGTTTTAAGCAATGATTTTAAGTGTTTTAAATAGTCTGAAACTTGGTCTAATTTCTGAAAAATTCCTGTACCATTCATCAATAAAAGAATGGTATCAAAAGTTTCACTTTCCGCTAACAGTGCTTTTTGTTCAGTGTTTAATACACCTCTAGATTTGGCCACTTCAATAGCACCTTTAGAAACATCTATGGCTTTAATATGTAATCCGCATTTTTGTAACCATAAGCTGTGTGAGCCAGCTCCGCAACCTGCATCGAGCACATAACCTTGGCATAATTGTAATGCTTTTTGTTCTAACTTAGGCATGTCATTGTATCCTCTAAATAAATAGGGAAGCGGGAGTTTATCTTTATCTGAAATATTAGTAGAAGTAATTAAGTCTTCTGTATAATTACCATTTTGGTAATCTTGTAATGCTTTCCCAAAGAGGTCTTTCATGATGAATTTTGTGGTTCAGAATTTGATTCAACATTGTATTCTACTTATCTTTATAACATGCAAGATCAGATCTATAATTTACCTAAACTCGCTAAAGACAAACATAAGGAAAACAAGGCGTTTTTTGCAAAGCTAAAAAAGAAACCTCCAAAGCAACTAGACTACCTTATGCAACACTTGCACAATAAAGAGTTTGAGCGTACCGACTGTTTAGAATGTGCTAATTGTTGTAAAACCACAGGACCGTTATTTACAGATAAAGACATACAGCGCATTGCGAAGTTTTTTAGAATGAAAGCAAAGCAATTTATAGAAACGTATCTGCGTTTAGATGAAGATAATGACTATGTATTACAGTCCGTACCTTGTACATTTTTAGGTGCAGATAATTATTGCTCAATTTATGACGTAAGGCCAAAGGCTTGTCGCGAATTTCCGCATACAGATCGTAAAAAATTTCAACAAATTTCTAATTTAACACTCAAAAATGTTGCAATTTGTCCTGCAGCATATAACATTGTAGAGGCAATGAAAGCCCAAATAAAAATATAAACATTCCGTTTCGGAATAATTTTTGATGCTCAAAAAGGCATAAAATTACACAGATGAAAAACCGCTTCATAACAGCATTTATTCTTTTCGCCACTATAAACCTAGCGTTGGCACAAAATTGGATGACCGACCTTACAATAGCTCAAAGATTAGCACAAGTGCAGAATAAAATGGTATTAATGGTTTGGGAAGAAGCCACAACCTATCAATATTCTGTTTTTGTAAATGATAGTAAAGGCAGAACCATAGTTGTTAATAGTTTATTTGACGATGAAGTTATAAGCCCACTTATCTGGGACTATTTTGTGCCAGTTATAGTGAGAGAAGAGGCCTATGCAGATTTATATTTAAAAATAAAAGGAAAACGACCGCAGTCTTATATAGATAAGTTTAATGACGACTCTATAAAGATAATGGATATAAATGGTAATATTATCAATATAGATCCTTATACAGAAGGGCCTCAAAACATATCTAGGATAATACAGCGGTATGCTATTAATACAGAATTAATAGAAAATGAACTTGCAGGTTATAAAAAAGAAAAGACCTTTTACACGGCTTACTATTTGGCGTCCAAATATTTAGATTTAGCAATACATCTTAAAAAGAATGTACGTAGTGCTATTATAGATTTATCAAAAATTTATCTCAACGAAGCTAAAGAATTTGCTAAAAGTGAAGCGGATAGTGAAACTTTGCTGCAGCGTTGCGATTTATTAGAAATTCAAGAAGTACTCATAAATCGTAAACCTAAAAGGGTTTTGAGATTATTAAAAAGAATGGAAAAACAAGGTATAGCAGAGCGTAATGAATCTTTTGCTGCGTTTTTATATTTCTCTTCTTATATTACTCTAAATGAACCTGATAAAGCTGAAAAATGGAAATCTAAAGTTTCTGCCGTAAATTTGAAAAAAGCATGGAAGATTATTAACCTAATTTCTTAAAATCTTGGAAAACTTTATTAATTACTTTGAAACTATTCCGTCGTCTCATCGCAGCTTAATACTTGTTGGTGGATTAACCTTTTTTTGGTTGCTAGAAAGTGGGTTGCCTCTTTTTCAGTTTAAGTATAAAAAATGGCGACATGCCTTACCAAATTTATTTTTTACACTAACTACCGTTATCATAAATTTTGTTTTAGCCTTTTTGTTATTAGGTACTGCAGATTGGGTTGTGGCGAATAACTTTGGTATTATTAATTGGTTACCCAAAATGCCACTAGTATTATACGCATTTTTAGGAGTGTTTTTATTGGACTTTTTTGGCGCATACTTAGCACATTTTGTTGAGCACAAAGTAAAGCCACTTTGGATGGTGCATTTAGTACATCATACAGATCATAATGTGGACACCACAACAGCAAATAGGCATCACCCGATAGAAAGTGTAATAAGATTTACGTTTACACTCTTTGGTGTTTTTATTGTAGGTGCGCCTATAGCTCTAGTAATGCTTTATCAGGCTATGTCCTTAATCTTTTCGCAATTTACACATGCTAATATTAAATTGCCCAAAACATTAGATAAAACCTTAAGCTATTTTATTGTATCACCAGATATGCACAAAATTCACCACCATTACAGATTACCTTATACAGATTCTAATTATGGTAATATTTTTAGCGTCTGGGATCGTCTTTTCGGTACTTATATGTACATGGATAGAGAAAATTTAATCTATGGTGTTGATGTTTTTCCAGATGCTCAAAAGAATAGTCATATTAAGGAGTTACTAAAGCAACCTTTTCAAAATTATGAAAAGCCGACCCTTTCTGCTGATATTGAAAAATAGTGTACTCCTAACTGTTGTTTGTTGTCTTATGGGTTGCAATACTAAAACAATCGATATACAAGGCCATAGAGGCTGTAGAGGTTTAATGCCAGAGAATTCTCTGCCTGCATTTGAGAAGGCTATAGAGCTTGGTGTTACCACCTTAGAGTTAGATATTGTTATTTCTAAAGATTTAAAAGTAGTAGTGTCACACGAGCCTTTTATTAATTCAGAAATCTGTGTGTTAGACGATACTTTACAAGCAAATACGTTTAATAGTAGGCGATACAATATGTTTCAAATGACTTATGAAGCCATAAAAGCATTTGATTGTGGCTCTAAAAAAAACCTAAGATTTTTAGAGCAAAAAAAGCTTAAAACGCATAAGCCGCTATTGTCCGATGTGTTTCAACTAGTCACCGCTAAAAACTCTAATGTAAAGTTTAATATAGAACTAAAAACCGAGCAAGAGTATGCTTATGGAATTTATACACCACATCCAAAAGCCTATGTAAATATTGTACTTGCAGAAATTATAAGGTGTAATATGTTGCATCGTGTTAATCTCCAATCCTTTGATAGCGCAGTGCTCGAAGAGATTAAAGTACAAGCACCCAAAATGGAAGTGGCACTATTGGTCGATGAAAATGAGACTATAAAAAGTAGATTAGAAGCACTTTCCTTTACACCAGAAATCATCAGTCCTTACTATAAATTGTTAACGCCTACAAAAGTTAAAAACTATAAAGCCTTAGGCTTTAAAGTTATTCCTTGGACTGTTAATACTAAACCCGATATGCTTAAAATGTTAGATTTTAAGGTAGATGGCATAATCACCGATTACCCAGATCGCTTACTTCAATTGCTGTTAAAATAACTTTATTAACACCTTGTCAACAAAAAAATGTATTTCCTCTAATATTTATGTAGTTCATAGGATTTTTATAAACTACTATAGTAATCCTCTTATGTTTGTTTCGGATTAATTAATGACTGTTGAGCTAAACATTTTATGTTTAATTCTAACGGTATGCAAAATTGAAAAACTTAATCCGAATCTTCTTAGTTGTCATTCTAATTTTCTTATTGAGCTTTACGCTAAAAGCACAAGGGCATTTTGCAAAGCTCGAAAAAAACAGAAACATTCTAGCCAAAGATCTTATTCACAAGTTAAATAAAACAGGTGATACACTTATTCTTGAAAGCAATAAAAAAATAAACTATCTCTATACCATTAATAAAGATTATGGAAGAGATCTAGATGTTTTTATAGATACGACGTCTTTTAAATTACCTTTAAATAAACTATCTAAAGGCAAGCATGTTTTGGTAGCGGTACAATCTCCAAAACGAATAGTATTTGTGGTTAGGATTATAAACGAAATTCCTAAACCAAGCGATGCCTTAGTAGCAGAAGATGTGGTGGCAGTAGAGCCCAATAAATTGCAAACAACTAAAATTAATTAGCCACATTGACATAACGATTGTGGTGCTTCACAATCAATAAAAGTATCATTAGGATCTTGTATGTTTATTTCAGAACATAATGGTCTATTGTCATCGTCTGATGAGCACCCAGCTAGAAGGAAAAGAACAATTAAACAGTTTATTGCAACTTTCATTTTTTATAGGTTTAGTTATTATAAATCAAATAGCGCTTTCTTGTTTTTATAAAAGCGTCTAAATCGGTTTTCCAGGTGGCTTTTATTTTGGCTTCGCTCAGTCCAGATTCTATCTGTTTTTGAAGTTTTGCCGTGCCAGCATGTGTCGTAAAGTTTTTTGTATTAAACACCTGAGATTTATCTATGGCATTTTTATAGGCATCAATAACGTATTTTAGGCTAAAAGCTCTATTAGCTTCAACCTTAGATAAATCTACACCATAGCATATTTCACCCTTGTGTTTAGGATATTTAGATCCAAAATTAGGAACAGGAGTATAACTAAAACTGTAATGATTTTTATCTAAAAATGGAGCGCCATAACGCTGAAACTGAAACCCAGTTCCTCGCCCTGCATTGATATTAGTCCCTTCAAACAAACCTAAGCTTGGGTAAAGTAAAATGGACTGATCGTTGGGTAAATTAGGTGAAGGTCTTATTGGTAAACTATAAGAGCTTTGGTGCGTATAGTTTTGTAATTCTATAATTGTAATGTTGCATTTTATACCATTGTTTAGCCAAGCTTCTCCATTAATCATTTTGGCATACTCACCAATAGTCATACCATGTACCAGAGGAATTGGGTGCATGCCCAAAAAGCTCTGATGTTCTTTTTCTAAAGTAGGGCCATCAACATAATTACCGTTAGGATTTGGACGGTCTAAAATAAGTAACCGAACGTCATTTTCTGCACACGCCTCCATTACATAATGTAATGTAGAAATATAGGTGTAGAAGCGTACACCAACATCTTGGATGTCAAAAACGATAATATCTAAATCTTCTAACTGTACTTTAGTCGGCTTTTTGTGCTTGCCGTGAAGCGAAAAAATAGGTAATTGTGTTTTGGAATCAATACCGTCTTTTACATGTTCGCCAGCATCAGCTTTTCCTCTAAAACCATGTTCTGGTGAAAATACTTTTTTTATATTGATGTTTAGTTTCAATAATGAATCTACTAAATGTACATATGAATTGTTTTTGGGAGACTTCTCTGAAGTAGAAGCAATTTGTTTAAAGATTACCGAAGTCTGATTCGCCACCACACCAACACGTTTATCTTTAAGTATGGGTAAATATAATTCGGTTCTGTTGGCACCAACAATAATGCTCTTATTATCTTTAACGGAGGCTGAGGCTCTCGGAGCCTGTTTTAGGATTTCTTCATTAAATGATACTTCTTTTTTTGTTTTAGAAGCACAAGAAACTACTACCAGGACAAATAATAAAACTGTATTTTTGAAAACCTTAAAACACATAACAGAGGTTTGAATTTTGAGTTATTTATAGCTAAACGCATTATTGGTAATAAAGCGTATAAAAATAGTGTTTCGGCACCAATAATTAAAATTGGTATTGCTGCAATTGCTATTGGTGTTATTGTTATGTTAATTGCCATCTCTACAGGTTTAGGGTTGCAACAAAAGATTAGAGAAAAAGTAGTGGCATTTAATGGCCACATAGAAATTACGAATTACGATACCAATGCCTCAGATGAATCTATAGTTCCTATTAGTTTAGATCAAGAGTTTTATCCAAAATTTAAATCAGTACCTGGTATAAAGCATATACAAGGAGTAGCTACAAAGTTTGCTGTTATTAGAACCGAAACTACTTTTGAAGGTGTTATTATTAAAGGTGTTGGTGCAAATTATAATTGGAGCTACTTTAAAGAGTTTTTAATAGACGGTAGATTACCAGATTTCTCAGGCAAGCGTAACGAGGAAATCTTAATTTCTAGTTACTTAGCAAAGCGCTTAGGGTTTGCTGTTGGAGATAAATTTCAAACCCTTTTTGGTAAGGATTTAAATACAATACCTAGAATAATTAATTACGAAATTGTAGGTATTTATAATTCTGGCTTTCAAGAATTAGATGAGAAGTTTTGTATTGTAGACTTGCGCCACATTCAGCGCCTCAATAAATGGAAAACAAACCAAATAGGAAATTTTGAAATTTTTATAGATGATTTTGATACTATAGAAACCCTAACGGAACAGGTCTTTAGAGAGATTCCATCTCACTTAAACACACGAGCAGTAAATAGAAAATATTCTACAATTTTTGAATGGATAAAAATTTTTGATAATAACACCTATGGTATCATTGCAATTATGATTATTGTGGCTGGTATTAATATGATAACTGCACTTTTGGTTCTCATTTTAGAACGGACTAATATGATAGGCCTTTTAAAAGCACTGGGAAGTTCTAATTGGACAATACGTAAGGTTTTTCTTTACAATGCGTCATATTTAATTGGCTTAGGGTTACTGTGGGGAAACCTCATAGGTTTAGGCTTATTATTGGTTCAAAAATATTTTAAATTATTTCCTTTAAATCCAGACACGTACTACGTTACTCATGTACCAGTTTATTTAAGTTTAGACTATATATTAATTTTAAACATAGGGACTTTTATATGTTGCTTCTTAATGCTTATAGTGCCCTCAATAATCATCTCTAAGATTTCGCCAGTTAAGGCTATTCGTTTTGATTAAAATCAAAACGAACTTATAACTTTATACTTATCACTTTTGCTTAAATTTGTAAGGCAAATTAAAACTATGGATTACTCAGAAAATATATTAGGTACAATTGGCAATACACCAATGGTAAAAATGAATAAACTCGTTGAAGAATTACCATGCCTTGTGCTTGCAAAATACGAAACATTTAATCCTGGGAATTCCGTAAAAGATAGAATGGCTTTACAGATGGTAGAGGATGCCGAAGCTGATGGTAGATTGCAGCCAGGAGGAACAATTATTGAGGGAACTTCCGGAAATACAGGAATGGGATTGGCCTTGGCAGCAATCATCAAAGGTTATAAATGTATTTTTGTAACAACAGACAAGCAGTCTAAAGAAAAAGTAGATGTCTTAAAAGCGCTAGGTGCCAAAGTTGAAGTGTGCCCTACAGATGTTAAACCAGACGATCCTCGCAGTTATTATTCCGTATCTAAGCGCTTGGGTGATGAAACACCAAACTCTTGGTATGTTAATCAATACGATAATCCTAGTAATGCCAAAGGCCACTACAAAAGCACAGGGCCAGAAATTTGGAAACAAACAGATGGTAAAGTCACTCATTTTGTGGTTGGTGTTGGCACAGGTGGTACTATATCTGGAGTTGGTAAATACTTAAAGGAACAAAATCCTAATATTAAAATTTGGGGCATAGATACTTATGGGTCCGTTTTTAAGAAATATCACGAGACTGGTATTTTTGATGAAAATGAAATTTACCCTTACGTTACCGAAGGTATCGGTGAAGATATTCTTCCGGAAAATGTAGATTTTTCTATCATAGACGGTTTTACCAAAGTAACCGATAAAGATGCTGCTGTATACACTCAAAGACTCGCCAAAGAAGAAGGAATGTTTTTAGGTAACTCTGCTGGTGCAGCCATAAAAGGTGTGCTACAGTTAAAAGAGCATTTTGGGCCAGACGATGTGGTTGTGGTTTTATTCCACGATCATGGCAGTCGTTATGTCGGTAAAATGTTTAATGACGATTGGATGCGAGAGATGGGTTATATTGAGTAATTAGATCCAACTTGCTCGTGTTGTTATTTCTTGATTTTTACGTATTTTGAAGTGTAACATATTTTAAATGAAGAACTTATACACTTTTTTTATTTTTTTATTTCTGACAGCCCAAGCTTATGCTCAGTATCAAAGTTTTCAGTTGGTATTAGTTGATTCTGCAACTGGTTATGAAGCTGATTCTGGTTGCGCTGATTGTGGTAACCAATCAAACGATGAGGGTTTAAATACTATTTTTGAAACTTACAATGTAGTTTATTACCAAATGGCTTTTGCTTATTCCGCAAACGAAGACTTTCAAGGTGCTATTCACATGGGTGCCTGCTAAAATTGTAATATTAATGCACTAGTACAAGAATTAAATGACTACAATAGCGTGATTTTAATTGCAAGTAGTGATCCAGAAGATGATTCTCTTTTTAATCACGGTTTAAGTCTAAGTCTTGTAGATAATTCTAACGGAATGGCAACTGGTGAAGATAATGGAACTGTTACTACAAATAATGCAGACTTAAATCAAATATTTTCTGATTATAATGTAAGTTACTATGAACTTGTAAATGAAGGAACGAGCTACGAAAGATTTGAATTGTTCTGTAATTGTGATGCAGAATTATTAAAACAAGAATTAGATGCGCTCAGCTCAGTCGTTTCGTCAACAGAGTTAATGTTTTTGGTTGTTCTTTTATCGTTGGATGAACAATCTAAAGCTAAAGTAAAAATCTATCCAAATCCCTACAAGCATAAAGTCACAATAGATTTTGACAAACCAATTATAGCGTTAGAAATCTATGATATTACTGGTAAAAGCGTTTATGAATCTCAATCAATTTCTAACTTTGAGAACTTTTCTCAGACCCTAGAATCAGGTGTTTATCTATTAAAAATCAAAACTGAGAGTGAAGAATCTATTACTAAAAAATTAGTGAAATCTTAGTCAGTTTAGACGGTTTTTTTCTTTTTAATTAGTCTCTAAAGCCGCTTTTATAGCACTGTCAATGTGCTCACCAATTTTAGGGAATCCACCGACGATAGCATCGGCAATTTTGCCGTCTTTGCCTATAACAATATTGGTAGGATATGCACTAATGCCCATAGCAGAAATTATGGCCCTCTCATCTGTTACCAGAGGATAGCTAATAGCATGTTTTTTTAAGAATTTTTCAACCTTAGGTTTTTCATTAAAGGTTATTGAAGCAAAGACAATAGAATCATTATCCTTATATTTTTTATGTATTCTATTTAATTCTGGGATTTCACTTATGCAAGGTTTACAGGTGGTAAACCAAAAGTTAAAAACAACAACTTTGCCTTTTGTGTTTTCAGAAGTTATTTTATTTCCATTAATGTCGGTTAAGTTAAATGTAGAGATAGGCTTACCTAACATATCAGTGTCGTTAATTTGTTCTTTCGTCATTTTCATAATCATCTCTTTTTCTTCTTTTGACGCTTTTCTTAACTGTATGTAAGCTTTACCATCTTTATCCTGTTTAGGACTTATCATCCATTCTCCAGAAGTCATTAACTCGGTAAATGTATCAAGATCAATAGTTTTGCCTTCAACGTTTTTAATGCTAGTGTTCTGATCTATTTTAAGACCTTGAGCTTCTAAAACAAGGGTCGTAAAACAGAAAATTAATGTTATGACTATTATTAATTTTTTCATTATTAAATATTTACAACGTTAGTATCTATGATCAAATATGAAACAAAAAATTATAGAATACTAATAATTAAGGTTAACGAGTGTTAAATAGATTTTATATTTTAGTCTTATGCAAGAAGATTTTCTTCATTATGTATGGAAATACAAGGCCTTTTCTACATCATCTCTTAAAACTTTTAAAGATGAAATCATTTCCATTAAACATTTAGGGTCGCATAATCATAATGCTGGGCCAGATTTTTTTAATGCACAGCTTAATATTAATGATCAACTTTGGGCTGGTAATGTTGAGATTCATATAAAATCATCGGATTGGTATCTGCATAGTCACGAAAACGATAAGGCCTATGATAATGTTATTTTACATGTAGTTTGGGAACACGATACAGAAATTTTTAGGAAAGATAATTCTGAAATTCCAACACTAGAGTTAAAAAATTACGTGGACAGACAATTGTTAGAGAACTATCAAAATCTATTACAATCTAAATCTTGGATTAATTGTGAAAATAACTTTGCCAACACTAATGATTTTTTGCTTAGTAATTGGTTAGAGCGCTTGTTTATAGAGCGGTTAGAGCGTAAGTCTAAAGACATTTCAAAATTACTTCAAAATTCAAATAACGATTGGGAAGCGGTACTTTTTAAAATGCTTTTAAAGAATTTTGGACTTAAGGTTAACGGAGAGGCATTTTTAAGTTTGGCTAAATCTGTAGATTATAGTGTTGTTAGAAAACTTCAAAATAAGATCATAGATATGGAAGCCTTACTATTTGGTCAGGCAGAACTTTTAATAGCAGATATTCAAGACGCTTATTATATGGATTTAAAACAGCGCTATCACTTTTTAAAACGGAAATTTAAGTTAACAAATTTAGGTGTAGAGCCACTACAGTTTTTTAGACTGAGACCACCAAATTTTCCTACTATTCGCTTATCGCAATTTGCTAATTTGTATGCGTTAGAGCATAATTTGTTTTCAAAAATAATAGCTCTTAATAAAAGAGAGGAATTCTATGCCTTATTTAATTATGGAGTCACTGAGTTTTGGACAACGCATTACACCTTTGCAAAGACATCTAAAACTTCAAAAAAACAATTAACAAAATCATTTATCGATTTATTAATTATAAATACCATTATACCTCTAAAGTTTAGCTATGCAAAGTTTAAAGGGCATAGTATTGATGATGATTTGTTTAAACTTTTGAAGCAAATTAAGATTGAAAATAATAGTATCGTCAATAAATTCTTAGAGCTAAAACCCTTAGAGAAACATGCGCTTACATCTCAAAGTCTCATACAACTAAAAGGACAGTATTGTGACAAAAATAAATGCTTACAATGTGCCGTTGGAAATAGTCTAATCCTACAAAAATAAGTAACTTGCAGTAATGAACTTATTTTACACTTTATTACATTTTTTTCAAAAGCGAGGTTACTATGTTTGTCAACGCATAGCGGATCGTATTGGTATAAGAGCAAAGATTGTTAGGACGTCTTTTATGTATCTTACTTTTGTAACTGTAGGTTTTGGCTTTGCATTATATTTATTTTTAGCATTTTGGATTCGGATTAAGGATATAATTTATACGAAACGCTCTTCAGTATTCGACTTGTAAAATGAATAACCCTTTAATAAGAATTTTTAGATCCAAAATTTATACAGCCATTCTTTTGCTGATTATTTTATTGTGTATTGGTGTTATTGGTTACAGAGTTATTTCTGGTTTAAGTTGGATAGATTCAGTTTACATGACGGTTATTACCATTACAACCGTAGGCTTTGGCGAGGTACAGCCATTAGGTGTTCCGGCTAAAATATTTACTATATTTTTAATTTTAGCTAGTGTTATTATTGTGGGTTATGCACTATCTATAATAACCGAGTATATTTTAAGTCGAAATAATTTTGAAGATATAAAACAACGTAAGATGCAAAAAGAAATTGATACCATGTCTAATCATATTATAATTTGTGGTTTTGGGCGAAATGGGAGACAGGCTGCAAGAAAGCTTTCAGATTATAAAAAACCTTATGTTATCATAGACCGTAATAAAGAAATAACGGAGCGTTTACAAGAAGAAGATATTCCTTACGTTTTTGGTAATGCCAATGAAGACGAAATACTTATTGAGGCTGGTATAGAGAGGGCTAGTACTTTAATCGCTGCATTGCCTAGTGACGCAGATAATCTATTTGTGGTGCTCTCTGCAAGGCAGATTAATAGTAAAATGACTATTATAAGTAGAGCGTCGCAAGAAACCTCGTATAACAAACTTAAACTGGCAGGCGCTAATAATGTTATTTTACCAGATAAAATGGGAGGAGACCATATGGCATCTCTAGTGGTTATACCAGATCTAGTTGAGTTTATAGACAATCTAGGTATTGTAGGCCAACAAAATATTAACGTAGAAGAAGTAAAGGTAGAACAACTCTATAACCCTCAATCGATAAAAACCATTAGAGATTTAGACTTAAGAAAAAAAACGGGTTGTACCGTTATAGGTTTTAAAGATGATAAAGGTGATTATTTAGTTAATCCCGAAGCAGATA
This sequence comes from Tenacibaculum soleae, assembly GCA_938002045.1. Taxonomy (GTDB): domain Bacteria; phylum Bacteroidota; class Bacteroidia; order Flavobacteriales; family Flavobacteriaceae; genus Polaribacter; species Polaribacter soleae_A. The sequence continues at coordinate 306,807 of CALLBA010000011.1, read as the reverse complement.
CGCGTTTAGTTCCTGGTTCTAAAATCGTTGTTTTAGGCAGGCCAGAACAGATAAAACGTCTAAATTCTGAATATAATATAGAGCAAAAAGCTTAGCCATTTTAACGTGTATGGCTTTAAAAACTCATTTTTTTTTAGCATCTTGTCAGCTAATAATTAATAACTAACTAATAACTAAACTCATGAAGAAATATCTTCTATCAATTTTTGCACTTTTGTTACCATTATTAAATTTTGCTAAGGAAGCTCAAGAAATTGGTATTGACCAAAAAATAGACCAAGCCTTTGGTGATGCTACCGGATGGTTTGTGCAATTTATTTTTTACCAAATACCTTTCACAGATGAGATTAGTGTTTATTGGGTCTTATTTCCTTTAATTATAGGAGCCACATATTTTACGATCTACTTTAAATTTATAAATTTTAGAGGTTTCCTTACGTCTATTAATATAGTGAGAGGTAAATATGATGAAATAGATGATCATGGTTCTTTAGTTGCTGCTGGTGATTCAACACCGGGAGGTGATATTAAGGAAACAATTGCTGTAGAGGATCATGAAGGTGAGGTTTCGCATTTCCAGGCATTAACAGCTGCTTTATCTGCTACTGTGGGTTTGGGGAATATAGCAGGTGTTGCTATAGCCGTTTCTATAGGTGGAGCAGGTGCAACGTTTTGGATGATTGTGGCAGGCTTGTTAGGAATGGCATCTAAATTTGTAGAATGTACGCTTGGTGTTAAGTATAGAGATATTGGAGCAGATGGTACTGTATATGGTGGGCCAATGTATTATTTAACTAAAGGTCTAAAAGCTAAAGGTTTAGATGGTCTTGGTAAAGTTTTAGCGGCATTATTCGCAATATTTGTAATCGGTGGATCTTTTGGAGGTGGAAATATGTTTCAAGTTAACCAAGCCTTTCAGTTGGTAGAGAATATCACGGGTGGTGAAGAGTCTTTTGTACATGGTTATGGATGGGCCTTTGGTTTGGTTATGTCAATTTTAGTAGGTATTGTAATTATCGGAGGTATTAAAAAGATCGCTAAAGTTACAGATAAAATAGTGCCATTTATGGTTGTAATCTATGTAGCAGCATCATTGTTTGTAATCATAGCAAATATCAGTATGGTAGGTGATGCATTTGGTCAGATATTTACAGGAGCTTTTAGTCCAGAGGGTGTAGCAGGTGGTGCTATAGGTGTATTAATACAAGGATTTAGAAGAGCGGCTTTTTCAAATGAGGCAGGTATTGGTTCGTCATCAATTGCTCATTCAGCTGTTAAGACTAAATACGCAGCAAGTGAGGGTATGGTTGCCTTACTAGAGCCTTTTATAGATACTGTAGTGGTTTGTACAATGACCGCTTTAGTTTTAATAATTACAGGTTCTCTAACTGGTACAGGTCCAGCAAATGACGCAGAAGCTATTTTATTAACCTCTAGCGCTTTTGGTAGTGTAATAAGCTGGTTTCCTTATGTGCTTACTGTTGCAGTAGTATTATTTGCTTTTAGTACTATGATTTCTTGGTCGTATTATGGATTTCAAGGCTGGGCATATTTATTTGGGAGATCAAAGAAAATGGAATATACTTATAAGGTTATCTTTTGCATTTTTGTAATTATAGGTGCAGCAGCAAGTTTAGGTTCTGTAATTGGCTTTTCTGATGCAATGATTTTTGCTATGATGGTGCCAAACATGGTTGGTCTCGTAATACTTGCCCCTAAAGTTAAAGAAGAACTCAAAAAATACATGGATGCAATTAAAAATAAAAAAGTATAAATAATTTTATAATAAAACTATGAAATCCCATTTCCAGTTTTCTAATCAACAACGGAATGGGATTTTTTTATTACTCTCAATAATCGTTGTATTACAATGCATTTATGCTTTTGTGGTTCCGATAGCTATCGGGATTTCTAAAGATGAAATTGAACCAGAAAGTGAAGAGCTTAATGCGTTCCGAAAAGAAATCGACTCATTACGTTTGGTTGAAATTGAAAATAATAAACCGAAAATTTACCCCTTTAATCCAAATTATATAACGGACTATAAAGGTTATACTTTAGGTATGACAACTGAAGAAATAGATAGATTGCACCAATTTAGAGAAAACAATCAATGGGTAAATTCAGCTAAACAATTTCAAAAGATTACAAAAGTTTCAGATTCTTTATTAACCAAAATCTCACCTTATTTTAAATTTCCGGAGTGGGTAACAAACCCTAGGCCTAAGTCTAATACCTATGCCAATTCATTTATAAACAAGGATAAGCCAAAAACATTCAAAGAAAAAATAGACTTAAATAAAGCAACAGCTTTTCAACTCAAAAAAGTATATGGTGTTGGAGAAAAATTGTCTGAACGCATCGTCAAATACCGTCAGAAGTATAAAGACGGTTTTGTAGCAGATATAGAGCTAATGGAAGTTTATGGCTTAACACCAGAAGTTATTGAGCGCATTAAAAACGATTTTACGGTAAAGTCACCAAGAGCAATAACCAAGTATAATCTCAACAATGCCACTAGAGATGAGTTGGTTCTTATTAAATATATAGATTATGAGATAGCTAATAATATTATAGAAGAACGCACCTTAAGAGATGGTTTTAAATCCTTAGATGAATTAACAAAAGTTGAAGACTTTCCAGTCCATAAGATAGAGATAATTAAATTATATTTGTATTTGTAAAAATTTTAGTCCTATGTCGAGTATATATTTCACTGAAGAGCATAATTTATTTAGAGAAAGTTTAAGAGACTTTCTAAAAAAAGAAGTGGTGCCTCATATTGAAAAATGGGAAAAAACAGGCAGTATAGAGCGCTTCATCTGGAAGAAATTTGGTGACATGGGATACTTCGGTTTAGCTTACCCAGAAACTTATGGTGGGCTAGATTTAGATTTGTTTTATACGGTTATTTTACTCGAAGAATTACAACAAATAGACTCATGTGGTTTTGCGGCCGCAATTTGGGCACACACCTACTTAGCCATGACACATCTCAATAAAGAAGGAGATGAGGCTATTAAACAAAAATATTTAGTACCAAGCATAGCAGGCGAAAGCATTGGCTGTCTATGTATTACAGAGCCTTTTGGCGGTAGTGACGTAGCAGGTATGCGCACAACTGCTGTAAAGCAAGGCGAAAATTACATCATCAACGGATCAAAAACGTTTATAACTAATGGAGTCTACAGTGATTATTTAGTAGTATCCGCAAAGACCGATCCTTCCTTAGGAGGTAAAGGTATTAGCATGTTTGTTATAGATAGAGATAGTAAAGGAGTATCGGCCACTAAATTAGATAAATTAGGTTGGCGAGCCTCAGATACCGGAGAAATTGCTTTTGATAACGTCAATGTGCCAGTAAGTAATTTAATGGGCGAAGAAAATCAAGGATTTGTTTATCTCATGCAGCATTTAGCCCTAGAGCGTCTTATTATGGGTGTTAACGCACATGCTAGAGCAGAATATGCACTAAATTACACAAAACAATACATGTCTGAGCGTACGGCATTTGGTAAGACCATAGATCGCTTTCAAGCCTTACGTCATAGTTTTGCAGATTGCCAAACACAAATGGAAATATGTAAACAGTTTAATTATTACGTTACTAAAAGACTAGATATGGGTGATTATGCCGTAAAAGAAGCAACCATGTCTAAGTTGCAATCTACCAAAATGGCCGATGATGTTATATATCAATGTCTTCAGTTTTTAGGCGGCTACGGTTATATGGAAGAGTATCCATTAGCAAGGTTGTTTAGAGATAGTCGCCTTGGACCAATTGGTGGTGGTACGTCTGAGATTCTTAGAGAGGTTATTGCCAAAATTGTAATTGATGGTAAGGATTACAAACCAGCGACGTAAATCTTAAAACTTCAAAAGTAGGTAAAATCTTTACTTTAATTACGAGAAAACCGTAATTATTTGACATTGTGAGATTTATATTTGTTAATGTTGTGTTAAATATTAAATTTTCTTTCTTTCTTTCTTTCTTTCTTTCAGTATGTTATATTCAATAAACACATATCATGAAAACAATTAAAGAAACCAAAAGACTAGTAGCAATTTTTCTGACAGTAATATTTATGATGCCCACAATGTATAGTTGTTCAAAAGGTAATAATCTTCAAGATGTAAATTATTCTTCTAGGATAGATGGGCAGAAAATTATCGAAGGAATTAATTTAGCAAAGAAATCCAGTGCTTCAATTGTTTCTAAGAATAATTCTGATATCACCATAACACAAGATATTGTCGATGAATATTTAATCCAACTGGGTTTTAATGAAGGTGATGTCTCTGTTGAAACTTTAAATGAAGTAATTGCGAAACATTCAGAAAATAAGAGTTATGATGAATTAATGGAAGAATATAATATTTCTGATATTTCTAAGATAGCACTTCAAAACATAAAAGAAGGTAATACGTATGAAAATTTAGATGACTATGAAGGATACATTGACTTAGAAGATAATGAAAAAGAGATAATTGCTATGTCTAATTCTTTTATGAAATCGTACAATGACTCTCAAAAAAGCAGTAATCATACTAAACAAGAGGCCACAGGTGCATTAGTTGGTCTATTAATCGGTGGGGCGATTTGTGGTGTATTGTGTGCGATTGGTGGCGCTATACTTGGTGCTATTATAGGAGGTGGTTCGAAATCAAATAATAATGGATAATTTGTTCCTCTAAAAAAACTAACAACAAGAATTTTTTTTTAGTAATACCATCCTAGTTTGCAAAGTTAAATTTCTAAAAAGTTAGTTTACATAAAAATTTAAAAAAGATGAGATATTTAATATTATTAGCAATGGGCTTATGTTTTTTTCACTCTCAAGCACAAGACCAGATTAAAGATTCAAAGGGAGAGTGGTTGGTAACTAACCAATTCGGTATAGCCACCTTAGAAGCAGATAATTTTTTTAAGGTTAATGCATCTGTATTCGAGGGTTTATTGGGAAGAGAATTTTTTTTAAATAAAAGATCTTCGATTATTACGGGATTAGAATTTTTAAGAGTAAGAGGTGATTTTACTGATGCTTTTGGTAGTCAGTTATTTATTAATAATAATCATATCAATTTACCAGTCAGTTATAGATTTTATAGTAGTGAAAAAGCCCCTTTGGTTATGTATGGTGATATAGGTGCTTATGGGGCTTATTTATACAAATCTGAAATAGAAAACGCATTAACTAATAGTGATAATGAAGAAACAGGTTTAGGGCTGAACTTTGGATTACAAGTTAACCTAGGACTAAAATATAAATTAGATGACGATTATAGTTTTACCTTGGGTTTTAGATACAAATCAGATTTTGCTAGTTCATACGATGATTCCGAGCAACAATTTGAATTAACTGATTTTTATGCTATTCAATTAGGTTTAGGATTTAATCTATAATTTTATCTTGTCTCTTAAGAAGAAAATTTTAACAGCGGTCTTTGTGCCGTTGTTTTTTATTACTTGCCAAAATGAGCAAATGCTGTTTGATCAGTCGAAACTGAATACTAAAAATGCATATCTGATATTTCGCGGAACTAATACTAAAGAAGGTTTCTTTGCTAGAGATTTTAATATCAAAGACACTCTAAGTTCTCATGTTGGTATAGCAATATATAATGAGAAAGCCTGGAGTGTCTATCATGTCTTAGAAAATAAAAATGCTACAACTGACTTTAACAAAGATGATTTTAAATATTTTTTAAGTAAAGAGCATGATGAGGTATTCTATTATAGCTTGTGTGAATTAACAACATTAGCTGATTATAAAATAGACACATTAAAAAATATTTTGAATCAATATGAATCTAAGCAGGTTGTATTTGATAGAAGTTTTAGTAAGGATTCAAAAAAGCTGTACTGTTCTGAATTTGTTTGTGAGGTTTTAAGCACCGTAGATTCTAATGTGTATAACTTTGAATATTATAAACGAGAACTTAAAGGTATATATAAAACGTATTTTAATAAAGATACATTAGAATATTATCCGGTCGATATGTTTAAGTATAATAAGAATTTTAATAGAGTTTATGAATGGATAGGTAAATAAGCTTTTCATAATCTAAAAACCATAAGATTATATGGTTTTTTGCTATCCATTAATAATTCCCACTATATTTGAGAAGTCATAAAATAAAATATGAGCCTCAAAGCCTTTTCAAATTATTTAAGCTTAGAAAAGAAATATTCTAAACATACGGTATTGGCATATGGAAGGGATCTAGAATTGTTTCAGGAGTTTATGCTAGAAAATCATGATTCACGGTTCATTGAAAATGTGAGTTATTCAGAAATAAGACAATGGATCGTAGAGCTAGTGAATAGCGGTGTATCAAATAGGACTATAAATAGAAAAATATCCTCGCTTAGTTCCTATTTTAAATTCTTACAAAAAATAAAAGTCAGAGATACAAACCCGTTAAAAAATCACAAAGCCCTAAAGGTTGGTAAAAAAGTGCAATTGCCTTTTTCTGAAGAAGAATTAAAAGACGTCCTAGAAAATGCTATAGAAATTATCGATTTTGAAAGCGCAAGAAACCAACTTATTATAGTACTTTTTTACGCCACCGGAATTAGACGTATTGAGCTAGTAAACCTAAAGATTTCTGGCATAGATTTTAGCAACAAACAGATTAAAGTTTTAGGAAAACGGAATAAAGAACGCTATATTCCACTTATAAATCAGTTAGTTACATTTTTAAAAATTTACCTAGACTACAGAAACCAATTGCCCGAAATAAAAGACAACGACATTTTATTTTTAACAAAAAAAGGACTTAAAATCTATGAAAAACTTGTATACAGAATAATAAATAAGTATTTTAGTAAGGCATCTACAAAAGCGAAATGTAGTCCACATGTTTTGCGGCATACATTTGCAACGCATTTATTAAATAAAGGTGCCGATTTAAATGCTGTAAAAGAACTTCTTGGTCATACAAGTCTAGCTGCAACCCAAATATATACGCATAATAGTATAGCCGAATTAAAAAAAGTTTACGAAAAATCGCACCCAAGAAATTAGAGTTTAGTTGTAATCTTAATTTACTATTTAACGTCTATTAAGATACAATATAGCAATTGTATAACTTAAAAAATTCAGTTCATGAAAGTAAACACGCAATCCGTTAATTTCAACGCAGACAGAAAATTGATTGATTTTATTCAGAAAAGAATGGATAAATTAGATTTGTTCTATGACAAAATAATACAATCAGATGTTTATTTAAAAGTTGAGAATACAAGTGACAAAGAGAATAAAGTTTTTGAAGCCAAAGTTAGTGTGCCTGGAGACAGTTTTATAGTGAAAAAACAATGTAAAACATTCGAAGAAGGTGCCGATATAGCTATAGCTTCCTTAGAGCGACAGATAAAAAAACGAAAGGAGAAATTAAGAGACAGAATAAAGGCTTAAAATTTTTTCAAAAATGTTTTGAATAAAAAAATAAAACATTACATTTGCAGTCCGTTAGAAATAGCGGGCTTTTTTGTGACCTATTTTAGGGATAAGAAAAGTAGGAAAAAGCCGATGTAGCTCAGCTGGCTAGAGCAGCTGATTTGTAATCAGCAGGTCGTGGGTTCGAGTCCCTCCATCGGCTCTTGAAATTTTGAAATTATACCAATTATTAATTGGTTTTGGGGAGATACTCAAGCGGCCAACGAGGACAGACTGTAACTCTGTTGTTTTTAACTTCGCAGGTTCGAATCCTGCTCTCCCCACAAAGAAATTTTTACAAGCAGTTGTCAAAAGTCCGCTTTTGCAAAACTGTGTTAAAAAATTCTTTGGATTGGGAGATCAATCCTAAAACTTTGAAATAATGAAATGATTGATTCTTAAAAGACCTAAAATTCAAATACCATTAGAGATTTGAAAATTTACTATTTGGAATTAAACAAGCGGGAGTAGCTCAGTTGGTAGAGCGTCAGCCTTCCAAGCTGAATGTCGCCGGTTCGAACCCGGTCTCCCGCTCTATAAAATTTACGAATTACGAATTTCGATTTGCGAATCGTAAATCTAACATCGGCGATCGTAAATGAATTGCCGGCGTAGCTCAGGGGTAGAGCGTTTCCTTGGTAAGGAAGAGGCCACGGGTTCAAATCCCGTCGTTGGCTCTTTATTAAAAACGTTCAAATAAAGTTTGAACACAAATAATTAAACAAGATTAAATAAATTAAACATGGCAAAGGCAACTTTTGATCGTTCAAAACCACACTTAAATATTGGTACTATTGGACACGTAGATCACGGTAAAACAACTTTAACTGCTGCTATTACTAAAGTATTAGCTGATGCAGGTTTATCTGAAGCAAAAGATTTTGATCAAATCGACAACGCACCAGAAGAAAAAGAAAGAGGTATAACAATTAATACTTCTCACGTAGAATATGCAACAGCTAATCGTCATTACGCTCACGTTGACTGTCCAGGTCACGCCGATTACGTAAAGAACATGGTAACTGGTGCTGCACAAATGGATGGAGCTATCTTAGTAGTAGCTGCAACTGATGGACCAATGCCGCAAACTCGTGAGCATATCTTATTAGGTCGTCAGGTAGGTATTCCACGTATTGTTGTTTTCTTAAACAAAGTGGATATGGTAGATGATGAGGAGTTGCTAGAGTTAGTAGAGATGGAGGTTAGAGATTTATTATCTTTCTATGAATATGATGGAGATAATGGGCCTGTAGTAGCTGGATCTGCTTTAGGAGCTTTAAATGGAGAAGAGAAATGGGTAAATACAGTTTTAGAATTAATGGAAGCTGTTGATACTTGGATTGAAGAGCCACCAAGAGAAACTGAAAAAGATTTCTTAATGCCAATTGAAGATGTATTCTCAATTACTGGTCGTGGTACTGTTGCTACTGGTCGTATTGAAACAGGAATCATCAATTCTGGTGATCCAGTTGAAATTATCGGTATGGGTACTGAGAAGTTAACTTCTACAGTAACTGGTATTGAAATGTTCCGTCAAATCTTAGATAGAGGTGAGGCAGGAGATAACGCAGGTATCTTATTAAGAGGTATTGCAAAGGAAGACATTAAAAGAGGAATGGTAATCGTTAAGCCAGGATCTGTAACACCACACGCTAAGTTTAAAGCTGAGGTTTATGTTTTAAAGAAAGAAGAAGGTGGACGTCACACTCCATTCCATAACAACTATCGTCCACAGTTTTATGTGCGTACAACAGATGTAACAGGTACTATTAACTTACCTGATGGAGTAGAAATGGTAATGCCTGGAGATAACTTAACTATTACAGTTGATTTAATCCAACCAATTGCATTAAACTTAGGTTTACAGTTTGCTATCCGTGAAGGAGGTAGAACAGTAGGTGCAGGTCAGGTAACTGAAATTTTAGACTAAGAAATTAGTTTATATCATAAAGAAAAGGAGTCTCTTTATTGAGAGACTCCTTTTAAAATGAAATACGGGTTTAGCTCAGTTGGTAGAGCACTGGTCTCCAAAACCAGGTGTCGGGGGTTCGAGTCCCTCAATCCGTGCAAAACTAAAGCGAGTTATGGTATTAAATCATAGCTCGTTAAAAGGATAAAAACATGAATAACTTTATAGAGTACATAAAAGGTTCTTTTGAAGAATTAAACACTAATATGACTTGGGCATCTCGTGAAGAAGCTCAAAAGTCAACTGTAGTTGTTGCAGCATTTACTATAATTTTTGCTTTAGCAGTAGCAGGAATAGATAAAGTTTTTCAAACAGGATTAGATAATTTCTTTAAAATGTTTTAATGATGGCTGATTCAGTGATGAAATGGTATGTAGTTAGAGCAGTAGGAGGTCAAGAAAATAAGGTTAAAACTTATATCGAGACAGAAATCGCTCGTTTTGGTTTGTCAGATTACGTAAATCAAGTAATTGTTCCTACAGAAAAAGTTATTCAAGTAAGAAACGGAAAGAAAGTTAACAGAGAAAGAGTTTACTTTCCTGGTTACGTAATGGTAGAAGCTAATTTAGCAGGTGAAGTTCCTCACGTAATTAAATCTGTAACAGGAGTTATAGGTTTTTTAGGTGAAACAAAAGGAGGGGAACCAGTACCAATGCGTAAATCAGAAGTAAACAGAATGTTAGGTAAGGTTGATGAACTTTCTGTTAGAGATGAAAATATCGCAATACCTTATAGTGTTGGAGAAACAGTTAAGGTAATTGACGGACCGTTTAATGGATTCGATGGAGCAGTTGAAAACGTAAATGAAGAAAAGCGTAAATTAGAAGTAATGGTTAAGATTTTTGGAAGAAAAACACCATTAGAATTAAATTATACGCAAGTAGAAAAAATATAATCGTTACACCTATATTTAGATGTGTTTGAAGCTTCCATTTTAAACACGTCATTAAATCTTAAACAATGGCAAAAGAAGTAAGTAAATTAGTTAAACTACAAGTAAGGGGAGGTGCTGCGAATCCGTCGCCACCAGTTGGACCCGCTTTAGGTGCTGCCGGTGTTAATATCATGGAGTTCTGTAAGCAATTTAATGCACGTACACAGGACAAGCAAGGTAAAGTATTACCTGTTGTGATTACAGTTTATACAGACAAATCATTTGAGTTTGTTGTAAAAACACCACCAGCTGCAGTACAATTATTAGAAGCGGCCAAAATTAAGAAAGGTTCAGGAGAACCTAATAGGAAAAAAGTAGCTAGCGTTACTTGGGATCAAATTCGTGGAATTGCAGAAGACAAAATGGTAGATATGAATGCCTTTAAAGTTGAATCTGCAATGAGAATGATTGCAGGAACAGCTCGTTCTATGGGATTAACAGTAAAAGGTGATGCACCTGCTTAAACTTTAAAAGATATTTAGAAATGGCAATTACTAGAAAGCAAAAAGAAGCTCGTGCTAAAGTAGATAGCTCTAAAGTTTATAGCTTAAAAGATGCATCAGCATTAGTTAAAGAAATTACAAATGTAAAATTTGACGCATCAGTTGATTTAGCAGTACGTTTAGGAGTTGATCCTCGTAAAGCAAATCAAATGGTACGTGGAGTTGTAACTTTACCACACGGAACAGGTAAAGATGTAAAAGTGTTAGCATTAGTTACTCCAGATAAAGAAGCAGAAGCAAAAGAAGCGGGTGCTGATTATGTAGGATTAGACGAATACCTTCAAAAAATTAAAGGAGGTTGGACAGATGTTGATGTAATTATTACTATGCCAAGTGTTATGGGTAAATTAGGTCCTTTAGGTCGTGTTTTAGGGCCAAGAGGTTTAATGCCTAACCCAAAAACAGGTACAGTAACTATGAACGTTGCAAAAGCAGTACAAGAAGTAAAAGCAGGTAAAATTGACTTTAAAGTTGATAAAACTGGTATCGTACATGCTGCAATCGGAAAAGTATCATTTGATGCTCAGAAGATTCAAGAAAATGCAAACGAGTTATTACAAACGTTAATTAAATTAAAGCCAACAGCGGCTAAAGGAGACTATATTAAGAGTATTTTTATGTCTTCAACTATGAGTCCTAGTGTTGCTGTAGATGAAAAATCTGTATCATAAGGCAGTTAAAACTTTTTAATTATGACAAGAGAAGACAAATCACAAGTAATACAAGATTTAACAGCAAGATTAGCAGATACAAGCATCATTTACTTAGCAGATATTTCTGCTTTAGATGCAACTACTACATCAAATTTACGTAGAGCTTGTTTCAAAGCAAACGTAGAATTAGCTGTTGTAAAAAATACATTACTTTCTAAAGCAATGGAAGCTTCTGATAAAGATTTCGGAGACTTACAAGGGGTTTTAAAAGGTAATACATCAATGATGATTGCAGAGGTAGCAAACGCACCTGCAAAAGTTATTAAAGAGTTCAGAAAAAAATCAGACAAACCTTTATTAAAAGGAGCTTTTGTTGAAGAGTCAGTTTATGTTGGAGATGACCAATTAGACGCTCTAGTTAACATCAAGTCTAAAGAAGAACTTATTGGAGATATTATCTCATTATTACAATCGCCTGCTAAGAATGTTGTTTCAGCATTACAATCAGGAGGTAGTAAATTATCAGGTATCTTAAAAACGTTATCAGATAAATAATTACGCGCACTAATAAACTAAATAATAAAATTTCAAAAAACAATTAAAATGGCAGATTTAAAAGATTTCGCAGAACAATTAGTTAACTTAACAGTAAAAGAAGTTAATGAATTAGCTGATATTTTAAAAGATGAGTATGGTATTGAGCCAGCAGCAGCAGCAGTAGCAGTAGCAGGTCCAGCAGCAGGAGGAGAAGCAGCAGAAGAAAAAACTGAATTTGATGTTATCTTAAAAGCAGCAGGAGGTTCTAAATTAGCAGTTGTAAAATTAGTTAAAGAATTAACTGGATTAGGATTAAAAGACGCTAAAGCAATCGTTGATAGCGCTCCAGCACCAATAAAAGAAGCAGTATCTAAAGATGAGGCAGAAGGTCTTAAAAAATCTTTAGAAGAAGCAGGAGCTGAAGTAGAGCTTAAGTAAGCTATACTCCCGATTTAAAACGGGATAAAACAATTAAGGTTTAGGTACTAGGGATACATATCTCTAGTCCTAAACCATTTTGTGTATATATTCGTTCTTTATTTTATTGCAGTTTTTAAAATTGTAATAACACGACTATAAAGCGCTGATTTTAAGTCAGCAAAGCAATTAAAATTGCATTATTGAAACGAAAAAGTTTCAAAAAATAATATTTTTAATTTAAAAATAGCATCTCTTTTGGCAACGATAAACACTACTGAAAGAATTAACTTCGCATCATCGCAATTAGGTACCGATTATCCAGATTTTCTAGATATTCAGGTAAAGTCATTCCAAGACTTTTTCCAATTGCAAACTAAGGCAGATGAGCGAGGTGAAGAAGGTTTGTACAAAACTTTCATGGATAACTTTCCGATTACAGATACACGTAATCAATTTGTATTAGAATTTTTAGACTACTTTGTAGATCCACCAAGGTACAGCATTCAAGAATGTATTGAAAGAGGATTAACACATAGTGTACCTTTAAAAGCAAGATTAAAGCTTTATTGTACAGATCCTGAACACGAAGATTTCGAAACTATTGTTCAAGACGTATATTTAGGTACTATACCATATATGACCAACTCAGGAACTTTCATTATTAATGGAGCAGAAAGAGTTGTAGTTTCTCAGTTACACCGTTCACCGGGTGTTTTCTTTGGACAATCTTTCCACGCAAACGGAACCAAGTTATACTCTGCAAGAGTAATTCCTTTTAAAGGATCTTGGATAGAATTTGCAACTGATATCAATCAAGTAATGTATGCTTATATTGATAGAAAGAAAAAATTACCAGTAACTACGTTATTCAGAGCCATCGGTTTTGAAAGAGATAAAGATATATTAGAAATTTTTGATTTAGCAGAAGAAGTAAAAGTTTCTAAAGCTGGATTAAAAAAAGTATTAGGGCGTAAACTAGCAGCTAGAGTTTTAAAAACTTGGCATGAAGATTTCGTTGATGAAGATACTGGAGAGGTAGTATCTATTGAACGTAACGAAATAGTTTTTGATCGTGATACAATCATAGAAAAAGAACATATTGATGAAATAATTGATGCCGGAGCTAAAACTATCTTATTACATAAGGTAGATAATGACATGGCAGATTATGCTATCATTCATAATACATTGCAAAAAGATCCTACGAATTCTGAAAAAGAAGCAGTAGAACATGTTTATAGACAACTACGTAATGCTGAACCGCCAGATGAGGAAACTGCAAGAGGAATTATTGAAAAATTATTTTTCTCAGAGCAGCGTTACAGCTTAGGTGAAGTAGGGCGTTTTAGAATGAATACTAAACTTGGTCTTAATGAAGATATAGATCAAAAAGTATTAACGAAAACTGATATTATTACGATTATCAAATACTTAATCGAATTAATTAATTCGAAAGCAGAAGTAGATGATATCGATCACTTATCTAACCGTCGTGTTAGAACAGTAGGTGAGCAGTTAGCAGGACAATTTGGTGTTGGTTTAGCTCGTATGGCGCGTACAATTCGTGAAAGAATGAATGTACGTGATAACGAAGTATTTACTCCGATTGATTTAATTAACGCGAAGACCTTATCTTCAGTAATTAACTCATTCTTTGGTACCAATCAATTATCTCAATTTATGGATCAAACCAATCCATTAGCTGAGATTACACACAAACGTCGTTTATCAGCTTTAGGACCTGGAGGTTTATCTAGAGAAAGAGCAGGATTTGAGGTGCGTGATGTTCACTATACTCACTATGGAAGATTATGTCCTATTGAAACTCCTGAGGGACCAAATATTGGATTAATTTCTTCTTTATCTGTATTTGCCAAAGTAAATAACTTAGGGTTTATCGAAACTCCTTATGTAAAAGTTACTGAAGGAAACGTAGATGCTAAAAAAGAACACATTTACTTAAGTGCAGAGGAAGAAGAAGGAATGAAGTTTGCACAATCTAATTTAGAGGTTGATGCAAATGGAAACTTTGTTGGCGAAAAATTAATTTCACGTGAAGGTGGGGATTTCCCAGTAGTAACACCAACTGAAATTGATTATATGGATGTTGCTCCTAACCAGATTGCATCGATATCAGCATCGTTAATTCCTTTCTTAGAACATGATGATGCCAACCGTGCATTAATGGGATCGAACATGATGCGTCAAGCAGTTCCATTATTACGCCCAGAGTCTCCAATTGTAGGTACAGGTTTAGAACGTAGAGTCGCAAAAGATTCACGTATCTTAATCAATGCTGAAGGAGCTGGTGTTGTTGAGTATGTTGATGCTAACAAAATTAAAATTAAGTATGATAGAACAGAAGAAGAACGTTTAGTAAGTTTTGATTCAGATGATATTTCATACAACTTAATTAAGTTCAGAAAAACCAATCAAGGTACAAATATCAACCTTAAACCAATTGTAAAAGTTGGCGATAGAGTTGAAGAAGGTCAAGTACTTTGTGAAGGTTATGCAACACAAAAAGGAGAATTAGCTTTAGGTAGAAATATGAAAGTAGCCTTTATGCCTTGGAAAGGGTATAACTTTGAGGATGCAATTGTAATTTCTGAAAAAGTAGTTCGTGAAGATATCTTTACTTCTATACATATCGATGAATATTCATTAGATGTTCGTGATACAAAATTAGGAGCTGAAGAATTAACAAACGACATTCCTAACGTTTCTGAAGAGGCTACTAAAGACTTAGATGAAAACGGAATGATCCGTATTGGTGCAGAAGTTAACCCTGGTGATATCTTAATTGGTAAAATTACACCAAAAGGAGAGTCTGACCCAACTCCAGAAGAAAAGTTATTACGTGCCATTTTTGGTGATAAAGCAGGTGATGTAAAAGACGCATCATTAAAAGCTTCTCCATCATTAAGAGGTGTGGTAATTAATAAGAAATTATTCAAACGTGCTTTAAAAGATAAAACAAAGCGTGCTCGTGATAAAGAAGCAATTGCTACGTTAGAAGCATCATATGTGTCTAAATTCGAAGGATTAAAAGATACATTAATTGAAAAATTATTCAACTTAATTACAGGAAAAACTTCTCAAGGAGTATTTAATGATTTAGGTGAAGAAGTATTACCAAAAGGTAAAAAATTCACTCAAAAAATGTTAAATTCTGTAGGTGATTTTACACACTTACACGGAACTTGGACTACCGATAAAGACTTAAATAGATTAGTTGTTGAGTTAGTTCACAACTATAAAATTAAAGTTAACGATTTACAAGGATCGTTACGTCGTGAAAAGTTTACAATTTCTGTAGGTGACGAATTACCAGCAGGAATCTTAAAACTTGCTAAAATTTATGTTGCTAAAAAACGTAAATTAAAAGTAGGAGATAAGATGGCAGGACGTCACGGAAATAAAGGTATTGTTGCACGTATTGTACGTCAAGAAGATATGCCTTTCTTAGAAGACGGAACACCAGTAGATATCGTATTAAATCCATTAGGAGTACCATCTCGTATGAATATTGGTCAGATTTATGAAACTGTTCTTGGATGGGCAGGTCAGAAATTAGATCAGAAATATGCAACACCAATTTTTGATGGAGCTAACATTAACGAGATTAATGCCTTAACAGATGAAGCAGGAATTCCACGTTACGGACATACCTATTTATATGATGGAGGTACAGGAAAACGTTTTGATCAGCCAGCAACGGTAGGTATAATTTACATGATTAAGTTAGGTCACATGATTGAAGATAAAATGCATGCGCGTTCTATCGGACCTTATTCATTAATTACACAACAACCATTAGGAGGTAAAGCTCAGTTTGGAGGTCAGCGTTTTGGAGAGATGGAAGTTTGGGCACTTGAAGCATATGGTGCATCAAGTATCTTACGAGAAATCTTAACTGTAAAATCTGATGATGTATTAGGAAGAGCCAAAACTTACGAAGCAATCGTAAAAGGTGAAACTATGCCAGAACCTGGTTTACCAGAATCATTTAATGTATTAATGCACGAACTGAAAGGTTTAGGATTAGACGTTAAATTAGAGGAATAATAAACAGTGAAATATCATTCGGTAGTTTTTAATTACCGAATGATAAATCATTTTAAATATACGTTTCATTAGAGACAAATTTTTAATTCGAATCCATTACTTATTATGGCAAGAAAGAACGAAAAATACACTGTTAAAAAGTTTAACAAAATTTCAATTGGTTTAGCATCACCAGAGTCTATTTTAGAGGCATCAAGAGGTGAAGTTTTAAAACCAGAAACTATTAATTACCGTACACATAAACCAGAAAGAGATGGTTTATTTTGTGAGCGTATTTTTGGTCCTGTAAAGGATTATGAATGTGCTTGTGGTAAATACAAGAGAATCCGTTATAAAGGAATCATTTGTGATCGATGTGGTGTTGAAGTTACTGAGAAAAAAGTACGTAGAGATAGAGTAGGTCACATTAATTTAGTAGTACCAGTAGCACATATTTGGTATTTTAGATCATTACCTAACAAAATGGGATATCTTTTAGGGTTACCATCTAAAAAGTTAGACATGATTATTTACTACGAACGCTACGTAGTAATTCAGCCAGGTATCGCTAAAACAGGTGAAGGAGAACCATTACAAAAAATGGATTTCTTAACTGAAGAAGAATACTTAGATATTGCTGACGAACTTCCACAAGATAATCAGTATTTAGACGATTCTGACCCAAACAAGTTTATCGCTAAAATGGGAGCAGAGTGTTTAATTGACTTATTAGAAAGAATCGATTTAGATTCATTATCGTTTGAGTTACGTCATAAAGCAAATACTGAAACTTCAAAACAACGTAAAAATGAAGCATTAAAGCGTTTAAATGTTGTTGAAGCTTTTAGAGATTCTCAAAAGAATAGAGAAAACAATCCAGAATGGATGATTATGAAGGCGGTACCAGTTATACCACCAGAATTACGTCCGTTAGTACCATTAGATGGTGGTCGTTTTGCTACTTCAGATTTAAATGATTTATACCGTCGTGTAATTATCCGTAACAATCGTTTAAAGCGATTAATGGAAATTAAAGCTCCTGAGGTTATTTTACGTAATGAAAAACGTATGTTACAAGAATCGGTAGATTCATTATTTGATAACACACGTAAATCATCTGCAGTAAAAACAGAATCTAACCGTCCATTAAAATCATTATCTGATAGTTTAAAAGGTAAACAAGGACGTTTCCGTCAAAACTTATTAGGTAAGCGTGTTGATTATTCTGCACGTTCGGTAATTGTTGTTGGACCAGAATTAGCATTATCTGAATGTGGATTGCCAAAAGATATGGCAGCAGAATTATACAAGCCTTTCGTTATACGTAAGTTAATAGAAAGAGGTATTGTTAAGACTGTAAAATCTGCAAAGAAAATTATAGATAGAAAAGAACCTGTTGTTTGGGATATTTTAGAAAATGTAATTAAAGGACACCCAGTTTTATTAAACCGTGCCCCTACATTACACCGTTTAGGTATTCAAGCATTTCAACCAAAATTAATTGAAGGAAAAGCAATTAGATTACATCCACTTGCTTGTTCTGCCTTTAATGCCGATTTTGATGGAGATCAAATGGCAGTGCATTTACCATTAGGACCTGAAGCTATTTTAGAAGCTCAGTTGTTAATGTTAGGTTCACACAATATCTTAAACCCTGCAAATGGAGCGCCAATTACGGTACCATCACAGGATATGGTATTAGGTCTTTACTATATGACAAAAGAAAGAAAGTCAACTCCTGAAGTGCCAATTAAAGGTGAAGGATTAACTTTCTATTCTCCAGAAGAGG
Organism: Tenacibaculum soleae; assembly: GCA_938002045.1. GTDB lineage: Bacteria > Bacteroidota > Bacteroidia > Flavobacteriales > Flavobacteriaceae > Polaribacter > Polaribacter soleae_A. The sequence continues at coordinate 288,516 of CALLBA010000011.1, read as the reverse complement.
TGATTATTGCCTTAAATGAAGAAAGAGTAGACTTAAATGCAGGTATTAAAGTTCGTACACACGATGTTGTTGACGGGCAAGATGTTACTAGAATTATAGCAACAACAGTTGGTAGAGTTTTATTTAACGAAAAAGTACCTAAAGCTGCTGGTTATATTAATGAGGTTTTAACAAAAAAATCATTAAGAGGAATTATTGGTAGAATTTTAAAAGTAACCAATATTCCAGCAGTAGGAAGTTTCTTAGATGAAATTAAAAACATGGGATATAGATATGCCTTTGAAGGTGGATTATCATTCTCATTAGGAGATATCATTATTCCAGAAGAAAAACATAGCATGATTGCAGAGGCTAATAAAGAAGTTGATGTAATTGTAGGAAACTACAACATGGGTATGTTAACACAAAAAGAACGTTATAACCAAGTAATTGATGTTTGGGGATCTACGAATAATAGATTAACAGAATTATCTATGAAGCGTTTACGTGAAGACCAACAAGGATTTAACTCAGTATTTATGATGTTAGATTCTGGAGCACGTGGATCGAAAGAACAGATTCGTCAGTTAACAGGTATGCGTGGATTAATGGCAAAACCTAAAAAATCGACTGCTGGTGGTGGAGAAATTATTGAGAATCCAATTCTTTCTAACTTTAAGGAAGGATTATCAATTCTTGAATACTTTATTTCAACGCACGGTGCGCGTAAAGGATTAGCCGATACCGCATTAAAAACAGCCGATGCAGGTTACTTAACACGTCGTTTAGTAGATGTATCTCAAGATGTTATTGTAAATGAAGTAGATTGTGGTACTTTAAGAGGACTAGAAGTAGCTCCATTAAAGAAAAACGATGAGATCGTTGAATCATTAAGTGATCGTATCTCTGGTCGTACATCATTACACAACGTATATGCACCAAATTCTGATGAGCTTTTAGTTGCTTCGGGTGAATTAATTACCCCTAATTTAGCAGATAAAATTGAAGCTTCAGGAATTGATAAAGTTGAAGTTCGTTCAGCATTAACATGTGAATCTCAAAGAGGAATTTGTGAAAAATGTTACGGACAATCATTATCAACAGGTAAAAAAGTTCAAAGAGGTGAAGCAGTTGGTGTAATTGCAGCGCAATCTATTGGAGAGCCAGGTACACAGTTAACATTACGTACATTCCACGTTGGTGGGGTTGCAGGTAACATTTCTGAAGAGAACAAGTTAATTGCAAAATTTGAAGGTAAAGTTAAGATTGAAGATTTACGTACAGTAAAAGGAAAAGATAGCGACGGTAAAGAAGTTGAAATCGTTATTTCTCGTACTGCGGAAATTAAAATTATTGATAAAAAGACTGATATAGTATTAAGTACAAATATTATTCCTTACGGTTCTATCATCTTTGATAAAGATATGAAATCGATTAAAAAAGGAGATGCAGTATGTCAGTGGGATCCATTTAACGGAGTTATCGTATCTGAATTCGGAGGTAAAGTTAAGTTTGACAATTTAGAACAAGGTATTAATTACTCTGTTGAAATTGATGAGCAAACAGGTTTCCAAGAAAAAGTAATGATTGATTCTAAAAACAAAAAAATTATTGCTTCATTAATTATTGAAGATGCTGATGGTAATGCTTTACGTTCGTACAGTTTACCAGTAGGTGCTCATTTAATGGTAAGTGATGGTGATAAAGTAGAATCAGGTCACACTTTAGTTAAAATACCTCGTAAGTCTGGTAAAGCAGGCGATATTACAGGAGGTTTACCACGTGTAACAGAATTATTTGAAGCACGTAACCCATCTAACCCAGCAGTAATTGCTCAGATTGATGGTGTGGTTTCTTTCGGTAAAATTAAGCGTGGTAATCGTGAAATTATTATTGAATCTAAAACAGGTGAGATTACTAAATATTTAGTAAAATTATCGAACCAAATTTTAGTACAAGAAAATGATTTCATTAAAGCGGGTATGCCTTTATCAGACGGAGCTACAACTCCAATTGATATTTTAAATATTAAAGGACCTTCTGCTGTACAAGAATACCTAGTAAACGAAATTCAAGAAGTATATCGTTTACAGGGGGTAAAAATTAACGACAAGCATTTCGAAGTAGTAGTACGTCAAATGATGCGTAAAGTTAGAATTATTGATTCAGGAGATACATTATTCTTAGAAAATCAATTAATTCATAAAAATGACTTTATTACAGATAACGACGCTATCTACGGAATGAAGGTTGTTGAAGATGCAGGAGATTCTGAAAATTTAAAACCAGGACAAATTGTTTCAGCTCGTCAATTAAGAGATGAAAATTCAATTTTACGTAGAGCAGATAAAAACTTAGTAGCCGCACGTGATGCACAACCAGCAACAGCTGAACAAGTATTACAAGGTATTACTAGAGCTTCGTTACAAACGAAGTCATTTATCTCAGCAGCGTCATTCCAGGAAACGACTAAAGTATTAAACGAAGCCGCAGTAAACGGTAAGATAGATACCTTAGAAGGATTAAAAGAAAATGTAATTGTAGGTAAACGTATACCAGCAGGTACAGGAATGAGATCTTACGATAAACAAATCGTAGGTCCTAGAGATGAAATGGAAAAAAGTTTATAATTTCTAATATAAAAGACCTCTAAATTTTTAGAGGTCTTTTTTTTTTAAATTTTTATTATGGAAGAAAATAAAGACCCACAATTAAATATAGAGCTAGATCAAGAGGTTGCAGAAGGAACCTATAGTAACTTAGCAATTATTAATCATTCAGTATCTGAATTTATTGTTGATTTTATTAACATTATGCCAGGTGTACCAAAGGCAAAAGTAAAATCGAGAATTATTTTAACACCACAACATGCTAAAAGATTAACAAAAGCATTGGCTGAAAATGTTCGCAAATTTGAACAAGCTCATGGTGAAATTAAAGATTACGAGCAAGTACCAATTCCTATGAATTTTGGAGGTACCACAGGAGAAGCTTAAAAATAAAAACGTCTGTAGAGGCGTTTTTGTTTTTTATAAAAGGATTAAAAGCCAGTAGCAATATCATCTAAAGCTTTAGAGTCTAAAATAAAAACTTCTTTTCCTTTTAAGTCAATAATTTTTTTCTTTTTAAATTCAGATAACAGGCGAATAGCAGATTCTGTAGCTGTACCAATAATATTAGCAATATCTTCACGAGATAAATGAATATCTAAGGCACCATTTTCACTTTTAGAAAATCTATTTTCAAGATTTAATAGCGTGGCAGCTAAACGTTGCTTTACAGTTTTTTGCGCCATATCAACAATAAAATTATCAGCAGTTTTAAGTGATGAAGCCATATTTTTAAGAATATCCATTGTAAACTTAGGATTATTTTCTAAATCTCTTACTATTTCTTCTTTTGGAATAAAGCAAATTTGCATGTCATTTACAGCAATTGCTTTTAAGTTAGAAACTTCATCGTTAATTAAACTGCGTTCACCTAATAAATCACCTTTTCTTACCAAATTTACAATTTGATCTCGTCCATTGTCACTCATTTTAGATACTTTGCAAACACCATCTTTAATACAAAAAACACCATTTATATGTTCACCTTCTTCAAATAAAACTTCTCCTTTTTTTATTGTTTTAGATGTTTTACAACCAGCAATTCTAACTAATTCGTCTTTTGTGAGTGATTTTAAAGAATTAAATTGACGAATAATACATTGTTCACATTTACTCATGGTGGCAGTTTTTGATAAAAACCAAAGATAATCAAAAGCATGATAATTGTCATATTTTAACCGAGCTTCTTGTCGGATATTTGTAGTAGGCAAAAGAGTAAATATGGAAAACACACTATGTTTTCATTGTGGTAACGAATGTGAAACCGAAACAATTACTATAAAAGAGAAATCTTTTTGTTGTAATGGTTGTAAAACGGTTTTTGAAATTTTTTCAGAAAATGATTTAACTTGTTACTATGATTTTCAAAACAATCCAGGAGCAATTCCTAAAGAAATTGAAGGGAAATACGATTTTTTAAACAATAAATCTATTGTTAATAAACTATTAGAGTTTAACGATGGTAATATACATGTTGTAAATTTATATATACCACATATACATTGTAGTTCGTGTATTTGGGTGTTAGAAAATTTACATAAATTAAATGGTAATATAAGCTCGTCACAGGTAAACTTTCCTAAAAAAACACTACGTATTACTTATAATTCTGATATTGTTTCTTTAAAAGAAATTGTATTACTATTAAGTTCTATAGGATATGAACCTTATATAAGTTTAGAGGATTATGAAGTAGGAAAAAAGAAAGTTGATAGAAGTCTAATTTATAAACTTGGTATTGCTGGCTTTGCCTTTGGAAATGTAATGTTTTTATCTTTTCCAGAATACTTTGAGGTATCTGAGTATTGGCTAGAACAGTATAAAGATATTTTTCGCTGGTTGATGTTTTTTTTCTCACTTCCTGTCGTTTTCTATGCTGCGCAAGATTATTTTATTTCTGCCTATAAAGGCTTACGATCAAAAATTTTAAATATAGATGTGCCTATAGCTCTCGGTGTTACAGTATTATTTATAAGAAGTACTGTTGAAATTATTTTTGATTTAGGTACCGGTTTTTTTGATTCACTAACAGGTTTGGTTTTCTTTTTACTATTAGGTAAATTTTTCCAACAAAAAACTTATAATTTTTTGTCGTTTGAACGAGATTATAAGTCTTATTTTCCAATTGCAGTAACTAGAATATCATCCGAAAGAAAAGAAGAAAATGTACAAATTTACGATGTAAAAAAAGGAGATAGATTACTAATCAGAAATCAAGAATTAATTCCGGTTGACGGTATTTTAATTAATGGAAAAGCAAAAATAGATTACAGTTTTGTCACTGGAGAAGCTGTTCCTGTATCAAAAAAATCGGGCAATAAATTATTTGCAGGAGGAAAGCAATTATCAGGGGTTTTAGAAATGGAAGTTTTAAACGCTGTTTCGCAAAGCTATTTAACGCAACTATGGAGTAATGATGTGTTTAAAAAAGATAAAAACTCTTCTTTTAAAACATTAACAGATCAAATTAGTCAACACTTTACCATTATAATATTGTTAATTGCCTTTATAGCTGCATCTTTTTGGATGTATTATGATGCAACAAAAGCCTTAAACGTATTTACAGCAGTATTAATTATTGCGTGTCCGTGTGCTATAGCATTAGCTGCCCCGTTTACATTAGGAAACATGTTACGTATATTAGGTAAAAAGAAATTTTATTTAAAAAACGCTACAGTGATAGAACAATTAGCGGCGATTGACAGTGTTATTTTTGATAAAACAGGAACGTTAACAACAAGTAAAGAGAATAAAATTGTTTATGATGGAGAAAAATTGTCGTCTGAAGAAAAATCGCTATTAAAAAGTGGTTTGCGAGGATCTAATCATCCTTTAAGTAGAATGTTGTATAGCTCATTAGAGGAAAAAATGATTACTGTAACTAATTTTAATGAGTATACAGGGAAAGGAATTGAAGTTGCATTAAAAAATACGATACTAAGAGTAGGATCTTCATCTTTTGTAAAAAATACTGATGAACAGCATAATTTAGATACTTCAGTTCATGTTAGTATAAATAAACAATATAAAGGGAAATATGTTTTTAAAAACGCCTATAGAAATGGTGTAAAAACATTGTTTTCTGAACTGAACTCAGATTATAAATTAGCTGTTGTTTCGGGAGATAATGAAGGGGAGAAAAAATATTTAGAAAAAATATTACCTCAAAAAACATCCTTTCTTTTTAACCAAAAACCAGCTGATAAATTAGTGTATGTAGAAAAATTACAAAAAAAAGGCGAAAATGTGATGATGATTGGAGATGGACTAAATGATGCAGGTGCTTTGGCACAAAGTAATGTAGGAGTATCATTATCCGAAAATATTAATGTGTTTTCACCAGCATGTGATGCTATTTTAGATGCCTCAAAGTTTAATCAAATAGCCAATTATATTAAAGCATCAAAAAAAGCAATTCAAATAATTAAATATAGCTTTATAGTATCGTTGTGTTATAATTTAATAGGCTTGTATTTTGCAACAACAGGGCAATTAAAACCGGTAATAGCTGCAATATTAATGCCTTTAAGTTCTATTAGTATTGTTGTGTTTACAACTATTGCAACCAATTTATTAGGAAATAAAATAAAATAAAAATCATGAAAGTAGCCTCATTTTTAAAAGACATAAAATTTAATGAATATAAACCAGCAATTGCTTTAATGTTAGATACTGATTTTTCGAAAGAAATACGTATTGTGTTTAAAAAAGGGCAAATAATGGAAGATCATCAAGCACCATTTGGAATTATTGTTCAGGTATTAAAAGGTTGTGTTGATTTTGGTGTAAACGGAGAAAATACAGTGTTAAATACAGGTGATGCAATTTCATTAAAACCACAAGTAGTTCATAATCTTACAGCAGTTGAAGAAAGTATTGTACGCTTAACATTATCTAAATTAGATACTTTGAAAAGAGTGGAAAATGTTTAGATTATGAAAATTAACAAATATATAGACCACACATTATTAAAAGCTACAGCATCAAAAAATGATATTGTAAAGTTGTGTAACGAAGCTAAAGAATTTAACTTTTTTGCAGTTTGTGTTAATGGATGTTATGTTGAACTAGCGAAACAAGAACTTTATAAATCTGATGTAAAAATAGCCGCAGTAGTTGGGTTTCCCTTAGGAGCAATGACTACAGAAGCAAAAGTTTTTGAAGCTAAAAATTGTATAGAAAAAGGAGCGTCAGAAATTGATATGGTTATCAATATCGGAAAATTATTAGATGGAGAAAATGAATATGTAGAAAACGAAATTAGATTGATAAAAAAAGCTATCGGAAATAATATATTAAAAGTAATTTTTGAGACTTGTTATTTATCTGAAAAGCAAATAAAAACAGCATCAGAATTAGCCGTAAATGCAGGGGTAGATTTTGTAAAAACATCAACTGGTTTTGGAACAGGTGGAGCAACTTTTAAAGACGTTGAAGTTATGAAAAAAGTTGTAAAAAACAACGCACAAATAAAAGCGGCAGGTGGAGTTAGAGACAAAGAAACTGCAGAAAAATATATTAATATGGGAGTTACTCGTTTAGGAACTTCATCGGGGGTTTCACTTGTTACCAAAGGAATTGCAGAAAAAAAACAATATTAATGAAAACACTTATACAAAAATATAATATTCCTGGCCCAAGGTATACCAGTTATCCAACGGTTCCGTATTGGGAAAACGAAACATTTAATAAAGAAAGATGGCTCAAAACATTTAAAGATTCATTTATAGAAAGCAATTCATCAGAAGGAATAAGTTTATATATTCATTTACCTTTTTGTGAAAGTTTGTGTACTTTTTGTGCCTGTCATAAACATATAACTAAACGACATAAAGTAGAAGAAGATTATATTGATACTGTTTTAAAAGAATGGAATTTATATACTAATTTGGTTGATGAAACGCCAATTATAAAAGAAATTCATTTAGGTGGAGGAACCCCAACTTTTTTTTCAAAAGAACAATTAAAAAAACTAATTGATGGTTTATTTATAAATGCAAAAAAACACAAAAATCACGAATTTAGTTTTGAGGGACACCCTAATAACACCACAAAAGAACAATTACAAACGTTGTTTGATGTAGGTTTTACGCGTGTTAGTTACGGTGTACAAGATTATAACCATAAAGTTCAAGTTGCAATTCATAGAGTACAACCTTTTGAAAATGTAGCAAAAGCTACACGTTGGGCAAGAGAAATTGGTTATACATCGGTTAGTCACGATTTAATTTTTGGACTACCATTTCAAACTAAAGAAAATGTAATTCATACCATTAATAAAACCAAAGAATTACAACCTGACAGAATTTCATTTTATAGTTATGCCCACGTACCATGGGTAAAAGGTGTTGGTCAAAGAGGTTTTAACGAGCAAGATTTACCAAAAAATGAAGAAAAAAGAGAATTGTACGAAATAGGAAAAGAATTGTTTGCTGAAATGGGCTACATAGAAATAGGGATGGACCATTTTGCTTTATCTTCAGATACTTTATATAAAGCAACTAAAGAAAATACTTTACATCGAAATTTTATGGGCTATACCGCCAATAAAACGCAATTAATGATTGGGTTAGGAATGTCGGCAATATCAGATTCTTGGTACGGATTTGCACAAAATGTAAAAACAGTAAAAGAATATCAAAAAATAGTTAACCAAGGAGAAATTCCTGTTTTTAGAGGGCACATTTTATCTGAAGAAGATTTAATTATAAGAAAACATATATTAAACATTATGTGTCATTTTTCCACTTCGTGGGATGTTGAAAAGTTAAAGGTTAAAGATATTAATATTCATTTACAAAAATTACAAGAAATGGTTGAAGATGGTTTGGTTGTAATTAAAGAAAACACTTTAGTAGTACCAGAAAAAGCAAGACCCTATGTGCGTAATATTTGTATGGCTTTTGATAAACGATTACATAAAAATAAACCAGAAACAAAATTATTTTCGATGACGATTTAAGGTTTTTTTAACAAAAATCATCAAACATGATAAAAGTCATATTTTAAGAAAACTATCAAAAGTATCTTTGATATATAATTTATCAGGCAAGATATGAGCGTTATTTACTTACTACTTTCACTAAGTATTTTAGTGGCACTAATTTTTTTTATTGCATTTATCGTTTCAGTAAAAAAGGGGCAGTACGATGATTCGTATACGCCATCTGTTCGTATGCTTTTTGATGACGAATTAGTCAAAAAAGATCAATAAAAAAAACTAACAATAGATATTAAAATCAATTAAATTATGGAAATGCAACAATTTTATTACGATAATAAAATCGTAAAAAAATTCATTTACGCCACACTACTATGGGGAATTGTAGGTTTCTCGGTAGGTTTACTTTTGGCATTAATGTTTTTATTCCCAAATATTACAGACGGAATTTCGTGGTTAAGTTTTGGTCGTTTACGCCCATTACATACCAATGCAGTAATTTTTGCCTTTGTAGGAAACGCTATTTATGCAGGGGTTTATTATTCGTTACAACGATTACTAAAAACACGTATGGCAAGTGATTTTTTAAGTAATTTTAATTTTTGGGGATGGCAGTTAATTATTGTAGCAGCTGCAATTACATTACCTTTAGGGTATACAAGTTCGAAAGAATATGCAGAGTTAGAGTGGCCAATTGATATTGCAATCGCTTTAGTTTGGGTAGCTTTTGGTGCTAATATGATTTGGACAGTTTTACAAAGAAGACAACGCCATTTATATGTTGCCATTTGGTTTTATTTAGGAACCTTTGTAACCGTTGCAGTATTACACATATTTAATAGTTTAGCATTACCAGTTGGGTTTTTAAAGTCTTACTCTGTATATGCAGGAGTGCAAGATGCTTTAGTGCAATGGTGGTATGGGCATAATGCCGTAGCATTTTTCTTAACAACGCCTTTTTTAGGATTAATGTATTATTTTGTACCTAAAGCAGCAAACAGACCAGTATACTCATACCGATTATCAATTGTTCACTTTTGGTCGTTAATATTTATTTATATCTGGGCAGGACCTCACCATTTACTATACACAGCATTACCAACTTGGGCTCAAAATTTAGGAGTTGCATTTTCTATCATGTTACTTGCTCCATCATGGGGAGGTATGATAAATGGGTTATTAACACTTCGTGGAGCATGGGATAAAGTTCGTACAGATCCTGTTTTAAAATTCTTTGTTGTTGCAATTACTGGTTATGGTATGGCAACTTTTGAAGGGCCAATGTTATCGTTAAAAAATGTGAATGCCATTGCACACTTTAGTGATTGGATTATTGCTCACGTACACGTTGGTGCCTTAGCTTGGAACGGTTTCTTTACTTTCGGTATGATTTATTGGATGGTTCCAAAATTATTTAAAACAAAATTATATTCTACTGCATTAGCAAATTTCCATTTCTGGATTGGTACCTTAGGTATTATCATGTATGCATTACCAATGTATGTAGCAGGTTTTGTACAAGCATCTATGTGGAAACAATTTAATCCAGACGGAACATTAGCATATGGTAATTTCTTAGAAACCGTAAACGAAATTATACCAATGTATTGGATGCGTGCTATTGGAGGTAGTATGTTTATTGTAGGAGCATTTGTAATGTTATATAATATGATACGAACTGTAAAATCGGGTAGTAATGTTACTGATGATTTAGCCGAAGCAACACCATTAACTAAGGTATCTAAGCATAGAACAAAAGGAGAAGGATGGCATACTTGGTTAGAAAGAAAACCAATTAAATTAACCATTTATGCAACTATAGCTATTTTAATAGGAGGAATTATTCAAATTGTACCAACATTATTAGTAAAATCTAATATACCTACGATATCAAGTGTAAAACCATATTCTCCGTTAGAGTTGGAAGGGCGTGATATTTATATTAGAGAAGGTTGTGTAGGATGTCACTCACAAATGGTAAGACCATTTAGAAGTGAAGTTGAACGATATGGCGAATACTCTAAAGCAGGAGAATTTGTGTATGATCATCCATTTTTATGGGGATCTAAACGTACAGGACCAGATTTACATAGAGTTGGAAGCAAATATTCTGATAGTTGGCACTTAAATCACATGTACGATCCACAAAGTACCTCGCCAGGTTCTATAATGCCAGCATACCAATGGTTGGTAAGAAGTAAACTAGATAAAAGCAATACAGAAGATAAAATGAAAGCCATGGTTTCTTTGGGAGTTCCTTATTCTGATGAAGAAATAGCAACAGCACAAGCTAGTATGAATGAGCAAGGAGCTAAAATTCAAGAAAATTTACATCAAGATCCTGATTTTGCTAAAAATTATGCTTCAGATAAGAAGTATGCCAAAGAAAATGGACAAGATTTTATCGAAATGAAAGACAGAGAAATCGTTGCCTTAATAGCATATTTACAACGATTAGGTACCGATATTAAAGTAAAAGATGTTCAAAAACAATTAAGTACTAAAAATTAAAAGGTCATGTTAAAATTCGTAAAAAACCATATGGAGAGTATTACAGGTATAGAAATATACCCAATGATCTCACTAACAATATTCTTTACCTTTTTTATGGTGTTGTTTTGGTGGGTGTTTACAGCCAAAAAAGAATATATAAGCAAGGTAAGTAATTTACCTTTAAATGATTAAAATGAAATTATTATGAAAAAATATATTCAATCAATAGTATCTTTTCTTTTTGTTTTTTCAATGCCATTTATTTTAGCAGCGGCTTTTAAAGCATATAAAGAACCATTTAATTTTTTAGAAACCCCTATAGTTTGGTTAATAGCCATAGGTTTTTGTTTAGTGGTACTTTTAAAAGAGGTATTATCTAACACAGTTGTAAATAAAGCAAATAAATTAATGCCTAAAAACTATACTAGACTTCAGGCTGTTATTTCGTTTTTATTCACCTTTTTAACACCTTTTGTATTAGCAAAAGCAATTAATTCGTATGCAAATCCATATAATTTTTTAGATACACCGTTGGTTTGGATCGGTCTTATTGCCTTCGGATTGGTAATTTTAGCAAAAGAAGTGTTAACCATTACCGGAGTTAAAAAAGTTGAAGAAGCTGAAATGGTAAAAGCAGGAATAAATCCTGATGAAGTTGATCAATGGAGCTGGGCTAAAACATTAATAGCTAAATGGACAGAAGCAAAAGCTATTGAACAAGAAGAAGAAATTGTATTAGACCATAATTATGACGGAATTAAAGAGTTAGATAATAACTTACCGCCATGGTGGGTGTATATGTTCTACGGAACAATAATATTTGCAGTAGTATATTTAGTACGATTTGAAGTTTTAGATGGCTATACACAAGAAATGGAATATGCACAATCTGTAGCACAGGCTAAAAAAGAATTAGCAGCTTTTAAATCTACTTCAAAAGAAGCCATTATTGATGCAGAAACAGTAACACTTTTAACTTCAGAAAGTGATTTAAAAAGAGGTAAAGCTGTTTATAATTTAAACTGTGCTGCTTGTCACATTGGTGATGGAGGTGGAGGTATCGGCCCTAATTTAACCGATAAATATTGGTTGTTAGGTGGCGGACTTAAAAACGTATTTGCAACCATTACAAATGGAGGTAGAGACGGAAAAGGAATGGTTGCTTGGGGTAAAACGTTAAAACCAAAAGACATACAAAAAGTAGCAAGTTATATTATGTCTATGCAAGGTACCACACCAGCAAACCCAAAACCACCACAAGGTGAGTTATATGGAGATGAGGCACAGGTAAAAGAAGTTACACAAGCAAAAGATAGTTTACAATAGTATTTGGTTTTAATAGTTAATAGCAATGGAAACACCCAAGAACGAACAATTTAGAGATAGTATTGGTACCATCAATAATGAAGGTAAGCGTGCTTGGGTGTATCCTAAAAAGCCAAGTGGACGATTTTATAAATACAGATCGTATGTTAGTTATTTTTTGTTATTAATTTTACTATCAGCACCTTTTATAAAAATTGATGGAAACCAATTTTTATTATTTAATGTTATAGAGCGTAAGTTTAATATTTTCGGATTTCCTTTTTGGCCACAAGATTTTCATTTATTAGTGGTTTCAATGATTGTAGGTGTCGTGTTTATTATTCTTTTTACCGTTGTTTTCGGTCGAATTTTCTGCGGATGGATTTGCCCCCAAACCATCTTTTTAGAAATGGTTTTTAGAAAAATTGAATATTGGATTGATGGTGATAGAGGAAAACAAATTCGTTTAGAAAAACAGCCTTGGAATGCCGAAAAAATTAAGAAACGAGTTTTAAAATGGTTTATCTTTTTTATTATCTCATTTTTAATAGCAAACGTTTTTTTGGCTTACTTAATAGGCGGGGATGTTTTAATTACTTACATAACAGGTAATCCGTTTGATAATATTAATACCTTAATATCATTGTTAATCTTTACCGGAGTTTTCTATTTCATATTCGCTTGGTTTAGAGAGCAGGTATGTATAATTGCTTGTCCTTATGGTCGTTTACAAGGAGTTTTACTAGATAACAAAACAATTAATGTGGCGTATGACCATGTGCGCGGTGAAGGTGAAAAAGGAAGAGCTAAGTATAATAAAAAGGAAGATAGAGCTACAAGTGGAAAAGGAGATTGTATTGATTGTTTTCAATGTGTAAATGTATGTCCTACTGGAATTGATATTCGTAATGGAACACAATTGGAGTGTGTAAATTGTACTGCCTGTATTGATGAATGTGATCATATTATGGAAAAGGTAGGTTTTCCTAAAGGATTAATTCGTTTTGCAAGTGAAGAAAATATTGAGAAGAAAGCTCCTTTTAAATTTACGGCTAGAATGAAAGGATATTCAGCTGTTTTAGGAATTTTAATAACTGTTTTAATAGGAATGTTGTTTTTAAGAAATGATGTTGAAGCAACAATATTACGATTGCCTGGGCAATTATATCAACATAAAGAAAACGGAATTATTAGCAATATATACACGTATAAAGTAATTAATAAAACAACCAAACAAATTGATGATGTAAGTTATAAGTTGTTATCTCATAAAGGGAAAATAGAAACAGTAACGCACCAAAGTTTTGAAGTACCAAAACAAGGATTGGCAGAAGGAACTTTATTTGTAGAGTTACATCAATCAGAAATGAAAAAAGAAAAAGTAAACCTTAAAATAGGAGTGTATAGTGGTGATAAATTAATAGAAACTACTAAAACTAATTTTTTAGGGCCAAGAAGTTATCGATAAATAATTTGTCATTACGAGGAAGCATGACGAAGTAATCTCATAATAAATTAGCAGATTACTTTATTCACAATAACACAAAAACAAATAAAATGAAACTAAACTGGGGCACGGGCATAGTAATCGCAATTATTGCATTTATGAGTTTTATAATGTATTTCGTTATATCAATGAGTACAGGTAAAAACTATAATCATGATTTGGTTACCGAAAAATATTACCAACAAGAGTTAACATACCAAAACAGCATTAATGCAACAAGGAATGCTAAAGAATTAGAAGAAAATATTAAAATTAAAAGAGTTGTAGGAGGTTTAAAAGTTTATTTTCCTGCAATCTTTAAACCAGAAAATGTTAAAGGAAAAGTGTTCCTATACAGACCATCTAATAAGCAATTAGATTTTGAAATTCCTATTTCAATCTCTAATACATATTTGCTCGTGCCTGAGAAACGTTTGTTAGGTGGTCGTTGGAACATTAAAGTTTCTTGGAGCTACGAAAATACAGCATATTTATATCAGAAAGAACTAAATTATTAAAATGTTCTTATCAGCTCTTATATTTGGATTATTAGGTAGCTTTCATTGTATTGGTATGTGCGGGCCAATCGCATTTATGTTACCTGTTGACAGAAGTAATAGCATAAAACAATTCTTTCAAATTTTTAGCTATCATTTAGGTAGACTTTTTACTTATAGTTTAATTGGGTTATTATTTGGTTTTTTAGGAAAAGGATTTTATTTTTTCGGATTTCAACAACAACTCTCAATTGTAGTAGGAATTTTAATGATTCTAACGATTATTTTACCTAAAGCTTTTAAAAAATATAACTTTTCAAAATCAATTAATAAATTGGTAATGAAAGTAAAATCAGCTTTAGGAAAAGAGCTTAAAAAGAAAGGAAATGATACTTTTTTTACTATTGGTTTTTTAAATGGTTTACTTCCTTGTGGCTTAGTGTATATGGCTGTTTTTGGCGCTTTGGCAACAGCAAATACTTTTTCAGGAAGTTTGTATATGTTTGTTTTCGGGTTGGGTACAATTCCGTTAATGACTGTGGTTGTTTATATGGGGAATTTTGCCAATGGATTGGTGAGAAAAAGAATTCAACAAACAATTCCATATGTAGTAATTTTTATAGGTATTTTATTTGTTTTAAGAGGTTTAGGTTTAGGTATTCCTTATATATCACCTTTACCAGTTACAAACTTAGTAACTTCGGTAGAGGGTTGCCATTAAGAGTATTAAATGACATTAATCATGTTTTTTATGAATAGTTTCTAGTAACTTTATGCTATAAGTTAAACCTAAATAAATCATATTCTATGAAAAAAATTATAGTTCCTGTCGATTTTTCAATTTATTCAGAAAATGCATTACAAACTGCCGCATTTATGGCAAAACAAAATAAAGCAGAAATAGTGGTAGTACATATGCTTGAGCTTTCACATGCGTTAATAAATCAATCAGAAAGTGCAAGTCAGCAAGAAATGATTTTTTATTTAAAGTTAGCAGAACGAAAGTTTAATGATTTTTTACAA
Source organism: Tenacibaculum soleae (assembly GCA_938002045.1). GTDB lineage: Bacteria > Bacteroidota > Bacteroidia > Flavobacteriales > Flavobacteriaceae > Polaribacter > Polaribacter soleae_A. The sequence continues at coordinate 273,183 of CALLBA010000011.1, read as the reverse complement.
AAAGACTATTTATCAACATTAAAAGTAACACCAATAATTAAACATTTTAAAATATTTAGTGAACTAGATAAATTAGCTAAAGAGGAGAAAGCCGATTTAATTATTATGGGGTCAAAAGGAACCAGTGGCCTAGAAGAAATGTTTATAGGTTCTAATACCGAAAAAGTAATTCGTTACGCCAATGTACCGGTGTTAGTTGTTAAAGAAAATGCAATTACTAAAAAGGTTGAGAACGTTGTTTTTGCTTGTGATTTTACCGAAGAAGATATAGATCCTTATGTAAGAGCAAAAGCTTTATTTAAAAAATTAGGTTGTAATTTACAATTAGTATATGTAAATACACCAACATCAAAATTTAAAAACAGCAAAGAGATTAAAGAAAAAATGAAAGCATTTTTTAAAAATGTAAATGAAGATGTTAATAGTATTGAAAATGTTAAAGTCGTTGCTGATTATAGTGTAGAAAAAGGTGTTTTATATTTTGCAGATGAAAGCAAGGCAGATGTTATAGCGGTAGCAACCCATGGTAGAAAAGGTGTTTCACATTTTTTTGAAGGAAGCATTTCAGAAGATATTGCAAATCATAGTAAATTGCCTATAATTTCATTTAAAATATAATTCATAAATATTAAAAAAGTAAAAGACTCGATACTTATTGGTATCGAGTCTTTTGTTTTACAAAAAAGTTAAAATTATTTACCTTCTTTACTTTTTATATTGCTTACAAATTTTTGTAAACGTTTTCCGTAATTAGAGTTTTTAACTTTATCTGATAAACTATTATTAATGGTATCTAATAACATAATATTAGCATCATACAATTCAGACAAAGCAATGTATGGAGCGGCTTCACTATCAGCATTAGCAATAGCAAAGTTTGTTGAAAATAAAAAACGACGACGAATCATTTTTTTATAATCTATTTCTAATTGTTTTAATAATTCTTCATCTTTTGCCTGACGAGCTTCAAGATCTTTTTTAAGAAACTCTAAACGTTGGTCTTTAAATTTACGATCAATATCTCGAAATTTATCCATAACTTCTTGATTTTTAGACCCTTTTATTTCAGATCTAAAGCCAAATTCTTCAATATTATCGTTAATTGTAATTTCTCCTTCTTCTCCAAAAAACATTAAACTTTTTTCATTTGTGTTTCCATCAAAAGTTAGGTAATACATTTCAGGAGATGTTACATTATCAGCTAAAATAAACTTATCATCACCTAATAAAGCCATAGAATCTACCGATACTAATACAGTATCTTTCATCTTTTGCAGGTATAATTTACCTTTTTTTAAACCTTTAATTTGACCTTTAACAATCATGTTTCCTTCTTTTTTAGAAGAACAAGCGAAAGCTAATATTGAAAACGCACAAATAGCGATAAGTTTTTTCATGTTATTTAAAATTTAGAGTTGCAAATATGCAGATTTCTCTTATAAAGTAGCCGATAATTCCATTAAAATTGTACACAAAATTGCACCATAGGTACCAACAACATAACCAAAGACTGCTAATAATACACCAACTGTTGCTAATGAAGGGTGGAAGGCAGCAGCAACAACAGGGGCAGAAGCAGCTGCACCTACATTTGCTTGGCTACCTACAGCTAAGAAGAAATAAGGAGCTTTGATTAATTTTGCAACTAATATTAACAAACCTGCATGAATACCCATCCAAACAATACCAATTATAAGTAAACCTGGATTGTCAAAAATTGTTGTTAAATCCATTTTCATACCTATGGTAGCGACTAAAATATAAATAAAAACACTACCAATTTTGCTAGCACCAGCTCCTTCATAATTTTTAACTTTAGTAAACGATAATGCAATTCCGATAAGAGTAGCTATGGTAACCATCCAAAAGAATTTTGAAGAAAAAGATGATAAGGATGATGTTTTATCAGCAACGGCATCAAAGTTGGCAATTAAATAACTTGATATATTGTCTGCACCAAAATGAGCGATACCAACAGCACTAAAGGCTATAGAAAGAATAATTATCAAATCTGTTAAAGAGGGGATACGTGTTACGTTTTCAGTAAATTTTGAGACCCTATTTTTTAACTTTTCTATAGCAGTGGTATCTGCATTTAACCATTTATTTATTTTTTTATTTTTACCAATACCAATTAATAAAATAGCCATCCAAATATTACCAACAATAATATCTACGAGTACCATTTTACCGTAATTAGCAGGGTTGTATTGATAAATTTCGAGCATTGCAGCTTGATTTGCTCCACCACCAATCCAACTTCCAGCAAGTGTTGATAACCCTCTCCATACGGCATCAAATCCGGCACCACCAACAGTTTCTGGCGAAAATAATGAGATTAATAAAATAGCAATTGGCCCTCCTATAATTATACCTATGGTACCTGTAAAAAACATAATTAATGCTTTAGGTCCTAAATTAAAGATTGCTTTTAAGTCAATGCTTAAAGTCATTAAAACTAATGATGCTGGTAAAAAATATCTACTAGCAATAAAATAAGTTTGCGTTTTCTCAGCAGAAATAAACCCGAATGAGTTAAAAACGGATGGGATTAAATAACACATTAAAACTCCTGGAACAATTTTATAAAATTTAGACCAAAATCCTGAAGTTTTAGATTCGGTATAAAATACAAACCCTAATGAAAACATTAGAATTCCAAAAACAATTGCATCATTTGTAAAAGTAGGTGCTGTCATTTAATTTAGTTTTATTGCTAAAATAGCTTTTTATTTCTTTTTACGGTGATCTGTATTTATTGCTATACCTAAAAGTAGTCTATCAAAACTCCCTCCATTATTAACACCTATTTTTTGATACCCAATTTTTAGTTTTGCAGCCTTTGAAATTTTGTATTGAAATCCAGCTCCTAACCAGTTTTGATTGTATGCTTCATCATCAAAATCAAAAAATACTTCATTATACAAGTAAGTACTCCAATTATCATTTAAAGGATAACTTAACCCAATTTGATAACGAATAAAATGTGAGGTTATTGAGTTGTAAAAGCGTTGTTCAGCTCTAAAACGGTGTGCAAAACCTAATTTGTTTGCCTTGTGTTTGATATTAAAATCTTCATAAATTCGGTGTTCGTTTACGTTACCTCCATCAAGACCAAAAGAGCTATCGGTGTTTAAATAGGCATACCCTAAAGTAGCACTTAAATTATTATTTATTTTATAATTACCGCCTAAACGACCGATAAATTGTTGCATATCATCTCCAATTTCAAAAAAACGAAAATGAGCCATTGTTTTTAAGCTAAATTTATCTGAAACTTGGTGTGAACCATTATACATATACCAAGCACCTAATTCGTTTTGTGAATTTTTTTGCGCAATACTTTTTAAAGAGCATAAAAAAATAAGGATTAAAAGCGTTTTTTTCATTTAAGTAGTGGTTTTTAAAATTAAAATTTGTTAAATTTTTTATTTGAAAAAATCCCCCACATAAGTAGGAGATTTTATTTTTAATAGCTGTCAAAAATACTTAATTTAAAGAAAAGTTAGTTGTTTTTTTAAATGGAGAAATTTCAATTTTTTCAACAGTTCCTCTATATTTTTTCCAGTCGTTTAAAAAGAATGTATTTATTTTTTCTAACGCTTCATTGAAAGAAGTTTTAAACTGTTTTATCAATTGTTTTTCAGTTTTGGTTTGTACACCAAATCGACTACCTACATACCAACGTGCGGTGCCAAAACGATTGTTTACAGTAACTTCAGGGTTTCGCGTAATTCCTTGACGTTTGTCTATTTTGCCTAAATACATTGCAATTAAAGTATCAACTTTTTTAATGATCTCTTTTGATGTTATAATAGCTGTTTTGTATTTCTTTTTGTTTTCTTTGGTAAATTTTGATTTTAAAGAAGTAGCTGTATTTTTACTTTCTACCAATTGTTTTACAATAGCAGCCATTTTTTCTTGATACTTTTCAAGCTCTTTGCTAGCATTGTATTTTTGATTAATAGCTTCTTCTGAAATTTTTAATCTTGGGTCAAATTCAACCTTAATATTTTGTTCAGAAACAGCATCACCAAAAGTCATTTTTAATTTATAAGTTCCTGGTTTTACAGTTACGCCACCAGGTTCTCTACGTTGCTTTCTAATACGTCTTGAAGCTCTAGGAACACCTTTTTCTCTTAAGTACCACGTTGTTTTATGTAATCCGTTTTCTTTAGGAGTTTTAAATTTTAAGGTTCGAATTTTTCGAGTTCCGTCAAAAATTTCTAATTTAATAGAATCGTGTTTTATTTTGTTCTCGGTTTTTTTAGAGTTCTCAACTGTGTTCGAACTGACATTTTTTTTATCTTGTTTCTTGCTTTTTGATTCTTGTTTATTTTGAATTGGTTTATTGATGTAGTACGAAATCAATGCACCACGTCTTCTATTTTCACCTTGATACATAGCATCAGCTCCAAACCTACTTCCTGTTGGTTGTTGACTAGCTGCCTGATAAGCTGTTGGAGGAGCAAATAACGTTAACTTTTTATTGGTAATATTACTCTTTGCCATAGCACGCAGTGGACGAATGTCATCTAAAACCCAAGCAGCTCTACCAAAAGTACCAATTACTAAATCATTTTCACGAGGATGAATTACTAAATCTTTTACAGGAACGGTAGGGAAACCATTGGTCCATTTAGCCCATTTTTCACCAGCATTTATTGAAATATATAATCCATCATCAGTTCCTAAAAACAATAAGTTTTTATTTTCAGGATCTTCAATAATACAAAGAGTGTAACTTTCTACATCACTTTTATCAACAATACGTAGCCAAGTCTTTCCGTAATCTTTAGTTCTGTATGCGTATGGTTCGTAGTTAAAACGTCTGTAATCGTTGGCAACTAAAAGTGCTTCACCTTTATTTTTATTAGATGCTTTTATTTGTGTTATCCAAGAGTTTTTAGGTAAGTCTTTAATATTGTCAGCAACGTTTGTCCAAATTTTACCACCATTTTTTGTGATGTGCACTTGTCCGTCATCAGTAGCAGCCCATAAAACATCTTTTTCTAAAAGAGAAGGCTCAATCACTAAAACGGTACAGTGATTTTCTGCACCAGTTGCATCCATAGTTAAACCACCACTTTCTGCTTGTTTTAATTTTGCTGGATTATTGGTTGATAAATCAGGCGAAATGACCTCCCAAGTTAATCCTTTATCTGTCGATTTGTGCACAAATTGACTTCCAAAGTAAATGGTTGAATTATCAAAAGGATCAATATTAATGGCCGAGTTCCAATTGAAACGTAATTTTACATTCGCATCTTTATGTGTTGGTTTTACGTTGTAATTATTTCCTGTTTTATAATCGTAACGAGAAACCGAACCTTGCTGACTCATTGTCCATCCGTAACGAGAGTCATCTCTGTCCGGAACAACATCAAAACCATCACCAAAACTAATTTCTTGCCAGTAGCTATTTCTAATTCCTTGTGCTTTCCAAACATAAGCAGGCCCACGCCAAGAACCGTTGTCTTGCATTCCGCCATAAACGTTATAAGGATATTCATTATCAACATTGATATGATAAAATTGTGCAACCGGAAGATTACCAATAAAACGCCAAGATTTACCACCATCATTGGTAATATTTAATCCACCATCGTTACCATCAATCATAAATTTTCCATTCTTCGGATGAATCCACCACGCGTGATGATCTGGATGCACTCCGTTATCAACTCCATAAGCAGGCATTAATTGTTTGAATGATTTTCCGCCGTCTTGCGAAACATTGATGTAGGTAAAAACGGTATATAATCTGTTTTCATTTTGTGGGTCTACGTAAATTTCTGAATAATAAAAAGGACGATTTCCAATACCAGGCTTATCGTTTACTTTTTTCCATTTAAAGCCTCCGTCTTCACTTTTGTAAAGCGCATTCTTTTTAGCTTCCACTAAAGCATAAATAACATCAGGGTTATTTGGAGCAATAGCAACACCAATTCTTCCTAACTCTCCTTTAGGGAAACCTTCTTTATCGGTAATTTGTTTCCAGTTTTCACCACCATCATGTGTAATGTACATTCCGCTGCCTTTTCCACCTGATTTAAAAAACCAAGGATCGCGCTTGTGTTCCCACATGGCAGCAATTAATTTATTAGGATTTGTCGGATCCATAATTAAATCGGCAGCTCCTGTTTTTATATTATTGAATAAAATTTGTTTCCAAGTTTTTCCGCCATCGGTAGTTTTGTATACACCACGCTCTTTATGTTCTCCCCAAGGCGAACCAATAGCGCCAACATATACAATGTCTGGATTTGTAGGATGAATAATAACTCTATGAATATGACGTGTTTTTTCTAATCCCATGGCTTTCCAAGTTTTCCCAGCGTCTAACGATTTGTAAATTCCGAAACCACCATTTAAACTATTTCTAGGATTTCCTTCACCCGTACCTGCCCAGATAACGCTTGGGTTTGATTGCTGAATGGCAACGGCACCAATAGAGGCGGTTACTTCTTTTTCGAAAATAGGTTTCCATTTTATGCCGCCCGAAGTAGATTTCCATATTCCGCCTGATGCTGTACCAACGTACATTATTTCGGGATTTGTTTCTACAACATCAATAGCAGTTACACGACCAGACATTCCGCCAGGGCCAATATTTCTTGGTTTCATGTTTTTTACCATTTCCATAGAAAATTCTTGAGAAAATAGGAGTGTAGTTATCAGTAAAAACACGATTGAAAATATTCTTTTCATTATAGTTTGTTTTGTAGAACAAGTTACAAAATAGAAAACCACTCAATAATTCATTGAATGGTTTTAACATATTATTAAGAAATTATTTTTTCTTTTTTTTTTGAACAAAAAGCTTTTTGATAAGTTTTTATTAATGCTATATGAATTATAATAATTCACTTTACGTCAACCTTAAAACTTGTTTTAGGTTCTCATTACAATTTATTATTAAGGTGTGATTCTGAAATAAATTTAGAATGACGTTCCGGTATTTAGATATAAAAAAATCGAATGTTATTTATTCTTCTTTCTTTTTAGGTTCACGTTTAGCTTCTTTAAGTTTTTGCATCAGCATCCATTCTATTTGCCCGTTGGTAGAGCGAAACTCGTCAGCAGCCCATTTTTCAATAGCTTTAATCATGTCTTCATTAATACGAAGTGCAAATGCTTTCTTTTTTGCCATGGTTATTTTTTTACAAATGAAACTACGGTTTCGATTAATTTTTCTGATAAAGGAAAATCTGCTGAAAAATAAGATTTCATATTATCAGTATTTTTATTAATATGCTTTAAAACATGATTCATATTATCAATAATTACTAAAGAAGCATCTGATTTTGATTTTTTAAGGTTTTCGGCATCTGTTACTTGTACTTGTAAGTCTTTATTACCGTTAATAATTAAAGTTGGTATTTTTACTTTTTTGATTTCTTCTAAAGGATTTAGAGCAATCCAAGAACTTAAAAAGGGTTGGTTTTGTGACGCAAACAAAGACATTAAATTAGGGTCAACATTTTTTACTTGTCCAGTTTCTTTTAGCTCTTTTAAATATTTTTCAGTCAATCCCCCAAAATATTCGTTTTGTTTTGTAACCTGTTTAATTAGTGTTTTATCAATGGTTTCACCAGCACCAGCAATAGAAATGTATTTTTCCACATTTTTTAAAGCTAACATTGCTACTAATGAACCTTGACTATGACCAACTAAAATGATTTTTGTAAAACGTTTGTCATTTTTAAAGTGATTGACTACTTTTTTTGCATCTAACACAAAATCGTTAAATAAAACTCCTTGTTTTAAAAAAACAATATTGTTTTTATTAGCAGTTCTTTTATCGTAACTAAAAAATGCAATGTTTTGTTTATTTACAGCTTCTCTAAATTGTTTGATGTATTGTGGCTGGTTTCCATTTCTATCAACACCACCAGAACCGTGAATCCAAATAATTAAAGGTGTTTTTTCTTTAGTAAGCGATAAGGTTCCAGGTAATTGAATTCCGTCATTTTTTACTAAAATTTCTTCAGTTGTAACCTGCGAAAATGAAAAAGCAATGGTTAAAATATAGATAAAAAGATAGGTTGTAAATCGTATCATGATTTTTTTATTTTTGTATTGTAATTAGCTAAAACTTGTTTGACATCGTTTTCTTTTTTGGTGCCAATTAAAACTTTTTTCCCATCTTTTAAATCAAGTTGAATACCTATGTTACCAGAAATTGTATAAGAACCATTCTTGATTCCCCAACCTCCAAATTCACCAATAGGATTGTAAGTTCTAGTATAAATTTTGTTAATATCAGACCAATAAGTGGTTTTATCTTTTAAATGAAACGGAAAAAATTGATAATGAATTCCGATTTCATCAATGCGTGTTTTTAGTTTAAAGAAGAAAATAAAGATTGATAATAAAAACATACTAATTGTAAATAGTATTAGTCCTACATCAGACATTGGCTTGTCTCCAAAAGGAGTCTTATTAATTACCTGTTGATAAATACCATAAACACCAATTAAAAAAGGAGTTACAGTACATAAAACGATAATTAATATAAGCCAAGTTTGTGAAAAATGTTGCTCTTCTTTAAATACTTTCATTTTTAACGATTTTTGTCTTTTTCTAATACAGCCATAAGTATACTGTTTCTTTCAAAAACATTAATAACTCTCCAGCTTTGTTTAGCATAATTATTTAAACTGTCTTCAAATTTTTGTAAAGAATTACTCCAACTGAAATCTTGTTTAATTACTTTATATTCTTTCATCTTATTTTTTTTAATGACTTAAAGTTCCAGTATTTACTACAGGAGAAGCTTCTTTATCGCCACATAAAATAACTAATAAATTACTAACCATAGCAGCTTTTCGTTCTTCGTCAAGCTCAACAATTTCCTTTTTATTTAATTCTTCTAAAGCCATTTCAACCATTTCTACAGCCCCTTGCACAATTTTATGACGTGCAGCAACAATAGCCGTAGCTTGTTGACGTTTTAACATGGCGCTTGCAATTTCTTGTGCGTACGCTAAATACCCAATTCGAGCTTCTAAAACTTCAATTCCGGCAATAGCTAAACGTTCTTCCAGTTCTTTTTCTAATGCCTCAGAAACTTCATTAACGCTAGAGCGAAGGGTAATATCTTCTTCATGACCTTCATCAGCAAAGTTGTCATAAGGATACATACTCGCTAGTTTACGTACTGCAGCATCGGTTTGTACACGAACAAAATTTTCGTAATTATCAACATCAAAAGCAGCTTTGTAAGTTTCGGTAACTCGCCAAACTAAAATGGTAGAAATCATTACAGGATTACCTAGCTTATCATTTACTTTTAAACGTTCGCTATCAAAATTACTTGCTCTTAATGAGATGGTTTTCTTTTTATATAATGGGTTTGCCCAGTATAAACCATTGTCTTTTATAGTTCCAACATATTTACCAAACAATAAAATTACTTTAGATGTGTTTGGGTTGACTAAAATAAAACCAAATAAACCAATAAAACCGATAAGTGTAAGAGGAAGATAAGCAGGAGTTTCATTTATAATACTCATAATTATACTACCAAAGAAAAGTGTTAACGCTATTAATAACATTAGATAACCGTTTGCAGGTTTTATTATTTTTTCTGTTTTCATGTTTTTTTATTTAAAATGATATTAAAATGATATCATAAAGATATGGTTTTTTATTTGTTAAATCCAAATTTTTGAGTAAATTTTTTATATTTTAGCAAAAAATTAATAAGAATTTATTTATGAAAACTAAGGTATTATTATTGTTTTTTGCTTTATTAACAAGTCTTTCAGTTACAGCAAATGCTGACGATTTTTGGGGGCAAACAGGTCATAGAGCAACGGGTAAAATTGCAGAAGGTTATTTGAAAAAAAGTGTTAAAAATAAAATTGATAAATTATTACAAGGTGAAAGCCTAGCCTTTGTATCTACCTTTGCTGATGAAATAAAGTCTGACAGAAAAAAATATGGTAAATTTTCTACTTGGCATTATGTAAACATGCCTTTTGATACGAAGTATGAAGATTCAGAAAAAAATCCGAAAGGAGATTTGGTTACCGGAATTAAAGAGTGTGTTAAAGTTTTAAAGGATAAAAATAGTTCACTAGAAGATAAGCGTTTTCATTTAAAAATGCTAGTACATTTGGTAGGGGATTTACACCAACCTATGCATATTGGACGTAAGGAAGATAAAGGAGGAAACACAGTTCAGGTACAATGGCACGGAAAAGGAACAAATTTACACAGAGTTTGGGATGAAGATATGATTGGTGGCTGGAAAATGAGTTACCTTGAGTTAGCAAGTAATGCTAAAAAATTATCAAAACAGCAGATTAAAGTACTACAAAGCGGAACCGTAATTGACTGGGTACATGATACGCATGAATTAACCAAAAAAGTATATGCCTCAGCAAAATCGGGCGATAAATTACGTTATCGTTATTCGTACGACTATTTTCCTATTGTTAGAGAACAACTACAAAAAGGAGGTTTGCGTTTAGCTAAATTATTAAACGATATTTTTTGTTAAAAGTAATTTTTATTAAAAATAAACGAAACTCGAAAGTTTACCTTTCGAGTTTTTTTTACGTTATAATTATCTTTAAAATACCCCATAGCTGTTATTTTGTTTATACCTTTGATGGGTAAATGTAAAATAAAGTTGATGTTAGATTATGTAATTATTGGAGGCGCTCAAGCAGGATTGTCGATGGGGTATCATTTAAAAAAAATGAATAAGAAATTTTTGGTAATTGATGGAGAAAAAGAAATTGGCGCTTCATGGTTAAACAGGTGGGATTCTTTAAAATTATTTACACCAACGGAATATAATCATTTACCAGGGATGAAATTTGGTACACCCAAGGGGCATTATCCAACAAAATTTGAAGTAAGTAATTATTTTAAAACCTATGTAAAAGAATTTGATATTCCTGTACAATTAAATACTTTAGTAACTTCGGTACGTAAAAGTAAAAATACATTTTATGTAACTTACAACGAAGGTGAAATTGAAACAAAGAATGTAATTGTAGCAACAGGACCTTTTCATATTCCATACACACCTCCTTGTAATACTAAAATATCTGAAAGCGTATTTCAAATGCATAGTAATTACTATAAAAATATAGATCAATTACAAAGAGGAGATACTTTAGTTGTTGGAGCGGGAGATTCTGGATATCAAATTTTAGATGAACTGTCAAAAGATAAAAATAGAACGGTATATTTTTCAGGAAATACTAATGTAAAATCATTACCGCAACAGTTTTTAGGTAAAACGCTTTGGTGGTGGTTTACCTTAATCGGTTTTTTAAGTTATAGTAAATATAGTTGGATTGGTAAACGAATTAACTCATCTGTGCAGCCAGTTATTGGTACCGATGTAAAAGAAATTTTATCAAGAAAAAATGTAATATCTGTAGGTAGAACAAAAGATGCTTTAAATGATGAAATCATTTTTGAAAAAGAAACCATAACATCTATTAAAAATATTGTTTGGGCAACAGGATATCGTCCTAACTTTAAGTGGATTGAGGGTTTAGAGCTGGATGAAGATAACTACCCAAAAAATTACAGAGGCGTAAGTAACATTGAAGGTTTATATTTTATAGGTTTGCCTTGGATGTTTACAAGAGGATCAGCAACTTTGGGTGGAGTTTCAAAAGATGCAAGCTACCTAGCAGATATTATAAGTAAAAGAAATTAATAAATATATTTAAGCATGCAACAAACTACTAATACTATTTTAATGGTGCGTCCGGCTAGTTTTAGAATGAACGAGCAAACGGCGGTAAATAATTATTATCAAAAAGAATTAGCAGGTATGTTACCAGCAACAATTAATGTAAAAGCGCGACAAGAATTTGATGCTTTTGTACTTAAGTTAAGAGCAATGAAAGTTGATGTTATTGTTGTTGAAGATACTAAAACACCAGATACACCAGATGCGTTATTTCCTAATAATTGGATTTCTTTTCATGAAAACGGTGACGTTGCTATTTATCCGATGTTTGCAAAAAACAGGCGTTTAGAAAAACGAGAAGATGTATTAGAAATTTTAGAAGAAAAAGGTTTTGAAATAAAAAATGTAATTGATTATTCTGAAGCAGAAGATGAAGGTGTTTTTTTAGAAGGAACCGGAAGCATGATTTTAGATCGTGTAAACAGTAAGGCGTATTGTGCTTTGTCGCCAAGGGCGAATGAAGAATTATTTATAGAGTTTTGCGAAGATTTTGAATACACGCCTGTAATTTTTACCGCCAACCAAACGGTTAACGGAAAACGAGAAGCAATTTATCATACCAATGTTATGATGAGTGTTGCTGAAACTTTTGCAGTTGTTTGTTTAGATGCGATAGATGATAAAAAAGAAAAAAAAGAACTTGTAAAGCAGTTAAAGTCTGATAAAAAAGAGGTGATAGCTATTACCGAAAAACAAGTGCAACAGTTTGCAGGAAATATGTTGCAAGTAAGAAGTGTTAATAATGAATTGTTTTTAGTGATGAGTACATCAGCATATAATTCATTAACAGTACAGCAAATTAAAACGATTGAAAAACATTGTAAAATATTGCATAGTTCATTAGAAACTATTGAAACCTGTGGTGGTGGAAGTGCACGTTGTATGATGGCTGAGGTATTTTTAAAATAACAAGGGTGTTTTATACTAAAGAAGACAATAATACGTTTAACATTACTTAAACTATTAAAAACTATTAATAATGAAAAAAGTATCCCTTTTATTAACCATAGCAATTATTGCAACATCTTGTGTTTCTAAAAAAAAATATGTAGAGTTAGAGCAAAGATATACCAATACTAAAGGTACTCTTCAAAAAAGAACACTAGAAAAAGAAGAGCTAGAAGCTAAATTTGCTAAAATTGAAAAAAGAGTAGATAATTACAATAGTAAAATAAACTCTTTAAAAGGAATAAATTCAAGTCTTAAAAAAGAAAATGATGTAAAATTAGATATGGTTGAAGGGGCTGTAATATCTAATTCGATGAAGGTTAAAATGCGTAAAACTTTAGCAAATGTAGATGCGACTGAATTGTCAAAAGCAAAAACATTAAAAGATTCTATGGATTTAGCAGTTTCATATAAACTAAAAAAATCAATTAATGTTTCTGAATTACAAAACTCTGATGATATTGACGTAAATATTGATAAAACAGTAGTAATGATATCTATTTCAGATAAAATGTTATTTAGAACGGCTAGCTATAATGTAAATAATAACGCATACAAAACATTAAAAAAATTAGCAGAGATTATCAAATCAGAACCAAGCATGGATGTAATGATTGAAGGACACACTGATTCAAGAAAGATTCATAATGATGTAATACAGGATAACTGGGATTTAAGTGTAAAAAGAGCTACATCAATAGTTCGTATTTTAGAAAAAAAATATGGAATTAACCCTAATAGATTAATCGCTTCAGGTAGAGGTTCATCTTTACCGTTAGTAGATAATAAAACAAGCGCAAATAGAGCAAGAAATAGGAGAACTAAAATTGTTATTTTACCTAACTTAGATAAGTTTTTTGGTTTGTTAGCAGAAAAAGAAGATATTAGGTTGTAGTATGTTGGTTTTATTAAAAAAGCCTTCGATTTTATCGAAGGCTTTTTTAATAATTTAAATTAATTTAATGCTTCTTTTAAAATAGTAATAGGGTGTTTAGCTATACGCTTTGTTCCATCAAAAATTTGATGACGACAACTTGTGCCAGCAGCAGCAATTTCTGTTTCGTTAGAACAATTTCTTATTTTAGGAAACAAAGTATCTTCACCAACTTGCATAGATACTTTGTAGTGTTCTTTTTCGTATCCAAAACTCCCAGCCATTCCGCAACAACCAGTATTCATAATAGTAACTTTATAGTTTTTCGGAATATTTAACATTGAAAAACTAGCATGTGTTGATGACAATGCTTTTTGATGACAATGTCCGTGGATTTTAAGTTCTTTACTTTTAGTAGAGAATAAAGAGGTGTTTATATTTCCTTTATCAAGTTCAAAAGCTAAAAATTCGTCAATAGTAAAAACGTTTTTGGCAATTTTTTCTGCGGATGATTTATCGTCTGCTAATCGTATATATTCATCTCTAAAAGTTAAAATAGCCGAAGGTTCTATTCCTATTAACGGCGTTTTATCAGTAATTACATCTTTAAAAATAGTAATGTTTTTATTGCAAATTTCTTTAGCTTCATTTAAAAAACCTTTCGAAATATAACTACGTCCACTTTCTTCGTGTTCAATATTTTTAACTTGATATCCTAACTTTTCTAAAATAATTACGGCATCTTTTCCTATTTCAGCATCGTAAAAATTGGTAAATTCATCATTAAATAAATAAACGATTTTGTTTGATGTTTTAACCTCGTATTTTTTTAACCAAACACTTAAAGGTTGTTTGGCTAATTTAGGAACCGAGCGTTGTGTAGCAACACCCATTATTTTTTTAGCTAATACTGTGTTGGTAAAGAAATTTGTGATGGTAGGAAGTTTGCTACCTAGTTTATTGTACTTTGCATTGTTGGCAAATAATTTACTACGAAAAGAATATCCGTTTGTTTCTTGGTGTTGGTATAAAAATTCGGCTTTCATCGAAGCAATATCAACATTACTTGGGCATTCGGTAGCACAAGCTTTACAACTTAAACATAGGTCTAAAACTTGTTTTAATTCTTTAGAATCAAATTTGTTTTTGGCAGTGTTATTGGTAAGTACTTCACGTAGCATATTGGCTCTAGCCCGTGTAGTTTCTTTTTCGTTTTTGGTAGCTCTGTAACTTGGACAAAGAGTTCCGCCAGCTTCAGGAGATTTACGACAATCACCTGATCCGTTACATTTTTCTGCTAGTTTTAAAATACCTTCGTTTTCAGAAAAATCTTGTAATGTTTTTATAATAGGTTCTTTTCTGTCAATTTCATAACGTAAGTTTTTATCCATCGGAAAAGCATCTGTAATTTTTCCTTTGTTAAATATATTATTCGGATCGAATGCTTTTTTAATTCTTCTTAATAATTCATAGTTTTTATCGCCAATCATTAACGGAATAAATTCAGCACGTACAATTCCGTCACCGTGTTCACCACTAAAAGAGCCTTTATATTTCTTTACAAGTTGGGCCGTTTCAGTAGTTATTTTTCTGAATAAAGCTACATCTTCTTGCTTCTTTAAATTTAAAATCGGACGTAAATGTAATTCTCCAGCTCCTGCATGTGCATAATACACGGCATTTTGCTGATATTTATCCATTATCTGCGTAAACTCTTCAATATATTCAGGTAAATCTTCTAAGGCAACAGCAGTGTCTTCAATACAAGCAACAGCTTTTTTATCACCTACAATGTTACCTAATAAACCTAAACCTGCTTTACGTAAATAATGTACTTTAGCAATATCTTCACCGTATATTTTCGGATAATGATATCCGAAGTTATTTGTTTTTAAATCACTAATTAATTTATCGGCTTGTATTTCTGCTTCTGCAATAGTTTCAGCAGAAACCTCTAGCATTAAAACAGCTTCTGGATCATCTTGTAAAAAGAAACGGTTTTTAGCTTGTTCTCTGTTGTTTTTGGTGCAATCTAAAATTACCTTATCCATTAATTCACACGCGTATAATTTGTGTTTCATAGCGGTTATGGTAGCCTTTAAGCTTTCGTTTACACTGGTAAAATGGGGGCAGACCATAATACTGTGTGTAGGCGGTAAGTTGTCTAATTGGATAGTAATTTCAGTTGAAAAAACCAAGGTTCCTTCGCTACCAGATAAAAATTTTGCAGGGTTTATAGTCGGTTGATTTCCGCCAAACAAATCAGAAGTTAAAAATTCATCAACAGCATAACCTGTGTTACGTCGGTGAATACTTTCCTTAGGAAATTCATTTTTTATTTCTTGTTGATTTTCTTGTTGAGAAAGTTCAGTGTAAATTGTTCTGTAAATAGTAGCTTCTAAAGAGTTTTCTTTTTTCTTTTGATTAAATTCTTGCGAGGTGATTTCTGAAAAAATTACCTCGCTTCCGTCAGCTAATAATCCTTTAATAGCAATAACCTTATCACGTGTAACTCCGTAGCGTATAGAGGTGCTTCCTGAAGAGTTGTTACCAACCATTCCACCAATCATACAACGATTAGAGGTTGAGGTATTTGGTCCAAAAAATAATCCGAAAGGCTTTAAAAATCGATTTAAATCATCACGAATAATTCCTGGTTGAACTGTGATGGTTTTTTGTTGCTCATCAAAAGCTAAGATCGATGTAAAATGTTTTGAAACATCTACGACAATTCCGTCTCCAACACATTGTCCGGCAAGTGATGTTCCTGCTGTTCTTGGTATTAAGGTAATACTGTTTTTAGTAGCGAAATCAATTAAAATTTTAATATCTGTTTCGTTTTTGGGGTAAGCAACTGCAAGCGGAATTTTACGATAAACAGAAGCATCTGTAGCGTATAGGTTTTTATGTAAATCATCAAAAAATAAATCGCCTTTTAGATTTTTTTCTAATGCTGATAATTGTGTGTTATTTGCCATTTTACTCTTATTCAATAGGAATGTTACGTTTAAAACAAGTATCAAAACAAATAAAAGTATCGGTACCTGCAACTCCGTTTATTAAATGCACATTGTCGTATAATATTTTTTGTAAATGCTCATTATCTCTTGCGTAGATAAGAATAAAAATAGCATAATTACCAGAAACAAAATTACATTCGGTTATTTCAGGAATTTTTTTTAGCTCCTTCATAACTTCTTTCGCAAAACGAGCTTCTCGCAAACGAATACCAGTATATGATTTTGTTTTGTAGCCTAGTTTATTTTCTTCTAAAACAAATTCAGCATTTTTTATAACACCATCAGAGCTAAGTTTTTTTATACGCTGATGTACTAAAGAGTTGGAAACTTTTAACTCTTTAGCTATTTGTGAGTAAGCTTTTCGAGCGTCTAACCTTAGCTTTGATAGTATTTGCTTGTCTATATAATCAAAATGATTTTTCAAAAGAATAATTTTGTTATGTGCTATTAGTTTACGTTATAAAGGTAGAGTTTTTTTTATGAGAAAAATATAATTTTATAATAGACTACGTAATTTTAATATTAAGCATTTATTTGCGCTAAACATTTATTAATAGTTTCATTTTGTATATTTTCATACCATTTCATTAATTGATAAACAGGTTCTCCTAAATCTTTTTCAAATAATGATTGATTGGAGCTTTCGTTGTATTCGTGTTTTGCATCATCAGTACCTAGGTTTGATGCAAAAATACCGGCAGCACTTACAGGTAAAAAATCTTCATAAACTAAAGGTTCTATGGTCAAGTAGCGATCTTTTAATAATTGGTTTATATCTGATTTTGTATACGTTTTATCTTTAGATATGTTTTTTGATTTATCGGTTATAAAATAATGGAAAAAGGCCAGCTTTTTTGATTGCAATTCTTCGTAAGTATCAGGAAAGGATTTAAAGTTTTCTTTTAATAATTGGTTGTATTGAGTTGCATTTTCAGCATTTGGTGATCCGCCAATAGTTTTACGTGTTTTACCTAATAATTTATTGTATAAGTCTAATCCCTTTTGTGTCAATGCAGCGCCACGTTGCTCAATTTCTCCAAAACGAGCTTTGTGTTCTCCTGTTTTTTTATTTTTAGCATTATCTTTAAAAATTACTTTTTCGGTTAATGCTTTAAAACTTGTTTGACGTAATAAAATAGGGCATTTTCTGGTAGGAGGTCCCTCTATAATGTCTTTAGGAGTAATGTTACGAGCTTCCATGCTTATTTGAACCTTGTCTATGTCTAAGGTTCTAGGTGTTAAATGATTGATGTGTGGTCCTTTAAAAGCAACTACATCAGCAATTAATCTGTGTTGGCCTAGTAATGCCTCATACATTTCATAATCTACCGTAGCAGTATCGTGCCATCTAAAAGTTTGCAGGGCTTCTTGAATAAAAATTTCAGCATCTTCTTTATTTAAACCACCGTTTTTTTCATTTTTATCAATTAATTCCAATGCTTTTTTGGTGAAAATTTGACGGTTTTCTAAAATGGTTTCAATGTTGTTGCGAAGCTCCTCATCACTAATTAGATCTAAACGTAATAAAGAGGTAAAAACTCTAAAGGGAGCTTGGTTAAGTGCTGTGTTTTCTATAGCTCTAAAGGCTGTAGCATGAACAGGAACACCAGCTGTTGCTAAATCGTAATACCCAAGAGGAAACATTCCCATAACTTTAAAAAGACGTCTCATTGTAAATAATTCATAAGGTTTTCCCAAGCGAATTGCTCCATGACGCTCCATATTTAGTCGCGTAATTTCACCAGTATGAACTAATTGCTCTTTTATCTCTTTAGATTTAGAAAGAACATTGTCGTTAATTTCATGAACCAAATCAAGTAATTCACCATAAAGAGGAACTTCATTTTTATACATATCAGACATAATTGTAGAAAAACGATTACGAATGTATTCTGGTGAGACAAATGTATTTTCAATGTTTAAACTCTGTACTTTGTTTCTTGATGACATAATTTGACTAATTTTAATACAAAATAAATGAATTTAATGTTTGGTTTGGTTTTTTACGATAAAATTTACTTATTAATGATTGATTATGTGTTGTTTTGATTTTTTAAATATGTTTTTTTAAACAAAAAGATTATTTTAATTTTAAAATAGGGCTCAGAAAATCAAATTGACTTTCATTTTAAATAAGAACTGCTTAGGGTATAAAAATGTTTTCTTTAACTGTTTAATTTTAAGCTGTCTGTTTTTAAATTAAAAATAAGAGATAGGTTTAAAAAAGAAAACGCTCCATTTTATTATAATGGAGCGTTTGTTGTTTAGTAACTTTTAATTAGTTATTAATAGCATAACTAGCAGCTTTACCTAGTTCAGATAATTGAAATGCTGTAGTTTTTAAAACACTTAATCCCCATTTGTGTAGTTGTTTAGCCATAATTTAATTTTTATTATTAATATTCCCCTGCTGCAAATTTACAGGTTTAATTGGTTGTTAATTAAAGAGGAAATATGTTATGTGTAATCGGTAATAAATCACGTGTAAATGGTGTTTGATAGTGCTTTTTTGTTGAAAGGTAAGATGAAGTAAGATTATCAAGGGACTAAGAATCGTATTTTATAAATATATTAAATCTAAAAGGTATGATGTTTTTTTAATTGTTAACGTGTGTTAATGTATTAAGACATGGATTTTAGATTTAATATATTTGTTAAACTACCAAACTATTAATTCAATGAAAAAAAACTTTTTATTCCTGTTAATTTTAATAACAACTTCGGTTGTTGCACAGCAAAACATAGATTTATCGTATTATTTACCAAACGATGTTTCGTATAATAAAAACATTCCAACACCAAAATCAATTATCGGTCACGAAGTAGGTGAATGGCATATTACACATGATAAATTGGTGGAGTATATGAAAGTTTTAGCAAAAGCTTCAGATAGAATTACATTTGAAAATAGAGGTGAGACTTATGAAGGAAGACTATTATTATTGTTGACGATAACTTCAGCTAAAAATCATCAAAATATAGAAAAAATAAGAAAAAATCATATTAATGCCACGAATGATGTTTCAGTTGATGTATCTAAACAACCTATAATAGTTTATCAAGGTTTTTCTATTCATGGAAATGAAGCAAGCGGAACCAATTCGGCACTTGCATCAGCATATTATTTGGCAGCTGCCGAAGGAAATAAGATTGATGAATTATTAGAGAATACAGTAATTTTATTTGACCCATCTTTAAATCCTGATGGATTACAACGGTTTGCATATTGGGCAAATATCAATAAAGCAAGTAATATTAATCCAGACCCAAATGATAGAGAATATCATGAAGTTTGGCCTGGCGGAAGAACAAATCATTATTGGTTTGACATGAACCGTGATTGGTTGCCTGTACAATTGCCTGAAAGTAGCGCAAGAATTGCAACATTTCATAAATGGTTACCAAATGTTTTAACAGATCATCATGAAATGGGTACAAACTCTACTTTCTTTTTTCAACCTGGAATTCCGAGTAGAACCAACCCTTTAACTCCGCAAATGAACCAAGATTTAACAAAAGAAATAGGAACATACCATGCTAGAGCTTTTGATAAAATAGGTTCAACATATTATTCTGAAGAAAGTTTTGATGACTTTTATTACGGAAAAGGATCTACATTTCCAGATATTAATGGGAGTATTGGAATTTTATTTGAACAAGGTAGCTCTCGTGGGCATGCTCAAGAAAGTGAAAACGGAATATTGACTTTTCCATTTACCATCCGAAATCAATTTACGGCAACTTTATCAACCTTAGAAGCTGCTAAAAATATGCGTGTTAAAATCTTAAAATATCAACAAGATTTTTATAAAAAATCGAGAAGTTTATCAGAAAATAAAGCAATTGTTTTTGGAGATGAAAAAGACGGAGTCAAAGCATATCATTTAGCTAAAGTTTTAAAGAAGCATCAAATAAAAATACATCAACTAAAAGCAGATTTTATCTCAAAAGGGAAAAATTTTAAAAAAGGTTATAGCTATGTAGTACCTATGAATCAGAAAAATAATAGGTTAGTTAAAGCAATGTTTGATGTACGAACAACCTTTAAAGATAGCTTGTTTTACGATGTTTCTGCATGGACATTTAATCATGCTTTTGGTGTTGATTTGGTTGATGATGTTTCGTTATCAAAGGCAGGTGAAGAAATTGTAAGTTTGAAAAAGAAAGCTGGAAATATTAAACAAAAAAGCACAGTAGGATATTTGTTTTCTTGGCACGAATATGAAACTCCAAAAGCCTTAAACTCTATATTAGAAAAAGGAATACGCGTTAAGGTTGCAATGAAACAATTTAAAAACGATAATCAATTGTATGATTATGGTACTATTTTTATTCCTGCTCAGAATCAAAAGTTAAACGGAGAAGCGTTATTTAGTTTTTTAGAGAAAATTGCAATAAAAAATCATCTAAAAATTAGAGGTGTTACGACTGGTTTAAATGAAGGAATTGATTTAGGAAGCAGAAATTTTAAAGCTATAAAAAAACAAAAAGTGGCAATGTTGGTTGGTAACGGAATAACAAGTTACGATGCTGGTGAAATTTGGCACTTGTTAGATCAGCGCTTTGAAATGAAATTAACAAAGTTAGATGTAGTATACGCTTCGCAAGTAAATTTAGATAAATACACAACAATTGTTGTTCCGAATAGTTACTCAATTGATAAAAATTTAGAAACTAAATTAAAAAACTGGGTAAGGAATGGCGGAGTTTTAATTGGCTATAGAAATGCAGTAAACTGGTTGTCAAATAAAAATTTTATTAACTTAAAGTTTAATAAAATAAAAACAGGTAGCGTTGAAAATGTATCCTTTGAAAACAAATCGTTAAAATCAGGAGCGCAGGTTATTGGTGGCGCTATTTTTGAAGCAAAAACAGATCGTTCGCACCCAATAAATTTTGGATATAAAAATGATAAAATAGCATTGTTTAGAAACACACGTCAGTTTATTCAGGCAGATAGTAAAAGCTATAATAATCCGATTCAATATACAAACAAGCCTTTGTTAAGTGGTTATATTTCAAAAGAAAATTTAAAAGCATTAAAAAACACGGTTCCGTTTAAAGTTAATCGATTAGGAGCAGGACGTGTTATTGTTTTTACAGATAATACAAACTTTAGAGCTTTTTGGTTTGGAACGAATAAGTTATTAATGAATGCTATTTTCTTTGGTAAATTAATGTAAAACTTAATTTAAGTATTCAGTTATAATTAAACCCACTATTATATAGTGGGTTTTTTGTAACAAAAAAGTAAAATAAACGTCTTTATAGTATATTAATCAATTTAACATAAATGAGTTTATTAAGAGTTTTATTAGCTATTTTTTTTCCACCATTAGCTGTAATAGGTAAAGGATGTGGATCAATTGTAATTGTATTTTTATTAACGCTTTGCGGATGGGTGCCTGGTGTTATAGCAGCACTTATAATTTTAAATAACCCAAAATAAAAGTGTGACTTATTTGAAAATAAAGTGTCTAACTATGTAGAAAACAAATTTATAACAATATGGTTTACCTTTTTTTAATAGCGTTTATAGTTTTTACATTTGATTTAATGTTTAATTTTTCAGTTAAAAAAATAAATAAAGTGTACTGTAAGATTAAGAAAAATAATAGATATAAATAATTCCCCTTTTAGTATTCTGAAAAAGAATAAAAAAGGCGCTCAATGAGCGCCTTTTGTTAGTTTAGAACCTCTTCGATAATTTTACCTGTTGCTCCGTTAGGAAACTCAATTTGTAATAAATTAGAAATTGTTGGTGCAATATCAATTATTTCATATTTCTTTTTTGACGCACCTTGTTTAATTCCATTACCATAAAAAATAATAGGAATATGAGTGTCGTATGAATAGCCAGAACCGTGCGTGGTTCCTTTTTTAGGATAACTAATAGTTGATGGGTTAGGAACTAATAAGATGTCTCCTGAAAATTTTTGATTATATCCGTTTTGTAATGAGTTTAATATTCCATTTGTAAACGTTGTGGTTTGTAAAGTTCTTGCAGTTACTGATTTGTATATTCCTTTATAGTTAATCACTTCATCAGCAATTTTTTGAGCAACATCATTTGTGTTTAATTTTAATTCTTCAATTTTTTCTTTATTTAAGAAAATTTGAAAGTTAGAAATATTTTCAACTAATTCATCAGATTTAAAATACTTTAAAGTTATACTGTTTACATACGCTTTAAATTTTTTATAACTAAAGTAATTAGCGGGTATCTTAACCGATTTTAAATAAGATGGAACCTGTACTGCTGCGTGATCTGCTGTTAAAAATAGCGTGTAATTACCTTCACCAACTTGTGTATCTAAAAACGTAAATAAATTTGCTAAATCTTTATCTAAACGTAAATAAGTGTCTTCAATTTCTTTTGAAGCAACACCAAATTGATGGCCAACATAATCTGTAGATGAATAACTAACTGCTAAAAAATCGGTGTAAGCAGATTGCCCTAAATTTTCACCAAGTATAGCCGCTTTTGCAAAATCGGTAGTTAATGAATTTCCTGCCGGAATTGCTTTTATAATACTATAATTATTGTTTTTACTTCTTAAGTTAGGAATGTCGTGAGGAAAAACAGGTTTTTCTTCACCTTTAAAAGCCATTTCATAATTATTGTCATCTGCAATACTTTCGGTATAAGTATTGATATTATAAAGTGTTTTCCAAGGTTTTGATAAATAGTTGTCAACAATTTTAGAGTTGTTAAATTTTTCTACCCATTTAGGCAGCTTATCCATGTAATAAGATGAAGAAATCCAATCACCTTTGTTACCGCCATCAAACCAATAAGCGGCATTAGCTGTATGGCCAGCAGGTAAAATAGAAGAACGGTCTTTTATAGCAACTCCAATTGTTTTACCGTTCATGTTTTGTGCTAAACGTAATTGATCGGTAACGGTCGTGGTAAGCATTCTGTAAGGAGATTTTTTTCCTCCTTTACCATCGTTTCCAATGGTTTTGTAGTTTGCATCATCTACACAATAAATAGTTTCTTTTAAGTATTTATCATACCAATTATTACTAATAATTGCGTGGTTAACAGGTGTAGTTCCTGTGTAAATTGAGGTATGTCCTACAGCAGTATATGTAGGGATATAATTATAATGAGCATTTTCAAGTGAAAAGCCACCATTTAATAAACGTTTAAATCCGTCATTTCCATATTTATCAGCAAATCGAGTAAGGTAATCATAACGCATTTGATCAATAACAATACCAACAACTAATTTGGGGCTTTTAGAACTTTTCTTTTTAATAGGCGTAAAACTGCATAAACATATAACAGTTAAAAAGGTAAATGATAGTATTTTTTTCATTTTTAATTTTAAAAATTTAGAAATCAAAGATAAGTAAACAGGTACTAAAATTGATAATAAAGTGAAGAGTTAATGGTTTTTTAATACTTTAGCAAAAAGAAAAATAACGTACTTTAATGAACTACATTGAGCATATAGGGAAATACTTTGTCATGCTAAAGCAAGTTTTTACAAAACCACAGCGTAAACGTGTTTTTAAAGAAGCTTTGTTTAGAGAGATAGATGAATTAGGTCATAAATCACTAGGTATTATAGCTTTTATTTCATTTTTTATAGGTGGGGTAATTGCATTACAAACCGCATTAAACTTAGAGAGTCCGTTTATACCAAAATCATTAATCGGTTTTGCAGCAAAACGCTCCATTATATTAGAGTTTGCTCCCACATTTTGTTCTATAATTTTAGCAGGTAAAGTAGGCTCGTACATAACATCAAGTATAGGCGCAATGAGAGTTACCGAGCAAATTGATGCGTTGGAGGTTATGGGAATTAATTCTTTAAATTATTTGGTATTACCTAAAATAATAGCAACGGTATTTTTTTACCCGTTTTTAATTGTTTTAGGAATGTTTTTAGGAATTTTTGGAGGATGGGTTGCAGGTGTAATTTCAGGTTTGTTTTCAGGAGCAGATTATATAACAGGAGTGCAAATGGAATTTGATCCATTTTTATTAACCTATGCAATTATAAAAACATTAGTTTTTGCTTTTTTAATAGCAACGGTGCCGTCGTACCATGGTTATTATGTAAAAGGAGGTTCGTTAGAAGTAGGTAAGGCAAGTACACAATCAGTAGTTTGGACAACCGTACTTATTGTAATTGCTAATTATTTATTAACTCAAATGTTGTTAACATAAAATGATAGAAGTAAATAATTTACACAAAGGATTCAGTGGAGTTGAAATTTTAAAAGGAATAACAACTTCTTTTTTACCAGGAGAAACAAGTTTGATAATAGGACAAAGCGGTTCAGGAAAAACAGTATTTTTAAAATCATTAATAGGATTACATATTCCTGAAAACGGAAGCATAGTTTATGATGGACGTGTAAATACAGAAATGACTATTGAAGACAAACGAAACTTTAGAAAAGAATTAGGGATGGTTTTTCAAGGGAGTGCTTTATTTGATTCGCAAACTGTTGAAGAAAACGTGATGTTTCCTTTAAAAATGTTTACAAAACAACCTATTGATGAGATGTTAGATAGGGTAAACTTTGTTTTAAAGCGAGTAAACTTAGAAAATTCGAACAAAAAGTTCCCAGCAGAATTATCAGGAGGAATGCAAAAGCGTGTTGCCATTGCGAGAGCAATTGTAATGAAGCCAAAATATTTATTTTGTGACGAGCCAAATTCAGGTTTAGACCCTCAGACATCAATTGTAATTGATAATTTAATTCAAGAAATTACGGATGAGTATAAAATAACGACTGTAATAAATACTCACGATATGAATTCGGTGATGGAAATAGGAGATAAAATAGTTTTTCTTAAAAACGGGAAAAAAGCTTGGGAAGGATCACATAAAGAAATTTTTAAAACAGACAATGAAGCTGTGGTAAACTTTGTGTATTCGTCAAATTTATTTAAAAAAGTAAGACAAGCATATTTATCTGAAAAATAATTTTAAAGTTAAATAATTGTAAAACAATACGCTAAAAGGAGTGGTGGTAATTGAGTTGTTTTTTTTTGTATTTTTTTTTGTAAAAGTGAAAAAGGAATGTATATTTGCACCCGCTAAGGAGAAAAATAATGACCTGGTAGCTCAGTTGGTAGAGCATCTCCCTTTTAAGGAGAGGGTCCTGGGTTCGAGCCCCAGCCCGGTCACTAAAAGCTTTTCTTAATTTAAGAAAAGCTTTATTTTTATCTAAAGCTTTGGGGAGATACCAAAGCGGCCAACTGGGACGGACTGTAACTCCGTTGTCTTACGACTTCGCAGGTTCGAATCCTGCTCTCCCCACAAAACCTCAATCTAAAAATGGATTGAGGTTTTTTTATTTTACTTAATTTTTATTGTAAGGAACACGTTTTCAGTAATCTATTTTTTAGTACTTAAAAAGCTTTGTTTTTTTATTATAAAAAGTTTGCAGAATCAAAAATAGCGTCTATATTTGCACCCGCTAAGGAGAAAAATAATGACCTGGTAGCTCAGTTGGTAGAGCATCTCCCTTTTAAGGAGAGGGTCCTGGGTTCGAGCCCCAGCCCGGTCACTAAAAGCTTTTCTTAAATTAAGAAAAGCTTTATTTTTTTCTAAAGCTTTGGGGAGATACCAAAGCGGCCAACTGGGACGGACTGTAACTCCGTTGTCTTACGACTTCGCAGGTTCGAATCCTGCTCTCCCCACAAAACCTCAATCTTAAAATAGATTGAGGTTTTTTTATTATCTTAAATTTTTGTTTATTTTTAAGTAAAATATTTTTCTCATGAAAAACCTATTGCTATTTGTTTTATTGTTAACGTCATCTATATCTATTGGGCAAAATCAAGGGGTAATTATAGGTAAGGTAATTGATGAAAAAACAAGAGAAGCTATTCCTTTTGTAAATGTTTTAGTTTATGGAACATCTATTGGAATTGCTTCGGATGAAAATGGCGCCTTCAAAATAACGAATATCCCGTTAGGATATAATAAACTACAAATTTCGTTTATAGGTTATGAAACCTTAATTTCAGATGAATACTTGGTTACAAAAGATAAAGCTCCTTTTATAAATATCGAATTGAAAGAGAACAGCACCAATTTAAAAGAAGTAGAAATAAAAGCTAGTTTGTACAAAAAATCATTAGAAAGCCCGTTGTCATTACAATCTTTAGGAGTTGCTGAAATAGAAAAAAATCCTGGAGGTAATAGAGATGTTTTAAAGGTAATTCAGTCGTTTCCAGGAGTAGCATCAAATCCTGGGTTTAGAAATGACATTATAATTCGTGGAGGAGCAACATCTGAAAATAAATTTTATTTAGATGGAGTTGAAGTCCCTGTGATTAATCACTTTCAAACACAAGGAGCAACCGGTGGTCCTGTGGGGATAATGAATGCAGATTTAATACGTAAAGTTGATTTTTATTCAAGTGCATTTCCAGCAAATAGAGGAAATACCTTAAGTTCTGTTATCGAGTTTACTCAAAAAAGAGGAAATCCTATAGCTTTAAAAACTAGGGCAACTTTAGGTACTTCAGATGCAGGTATCACTTTAGATGGACCTATTGGAGATAAAACTACATTTATGTTTTCGGTTCGTCAATCGTATTTACAGTTTCTTTTTAAGTTAATTAAGCTTCCTTTTTTACCAACGTATAATGATTTTCAGTTAAATGTAAAATCTCAGTTGTCAAAAAACAGTGAGTTGTCTATAATTGCTTTAGGAGCGGTAGATAATTTTAAGTTAAATAAAGATGTAAATGATGGAGAAACCGATGTAGATAAAATTAAAAGTAATAAAGTATTTTTAAATACAGTTCCTGTAAATACTCAGTGGAATTATACGGTAGGAGCGAGTTATAAGTATTTTGATGTAAATGCTACTCATTTATTTGTTTTGAGTAGAAATGAATTGAAAAACAAGGCGGAGAAATATTTTATGAATAAAGAAATTGCATCTAATTTGTTGTTAGATTATAATTCTAAAGAAATTGAAACTAAATTTAGGTATGAGTATGATTTTGAAACTCAGAACTCTTATAAAATCAATATAGGTACAAATATAGAAAAGGCTACTTATATAAATGATACTTACCGAAAAGTTGCAAATTCAAATGGAGTTTTTGAAGATGTTTTTAATTCAGAAATTGATTTTATTAAATATGGTTTTTTTGGACAAATTTCGAAGGAGTTTTTAAACAATAAGTTGGGAGTTTCTTTTGGTTTTAGAACTGAAGGAATTGATTATAATGACGAAATGAAAAACCAAATCAATCAATTTTCACCAAGGCTTTCTTTAAGTTATGCTTTAAATGAAAAAGTGTCAATAAATTCATCAATAGGACGCTACTATCAGTTGCCATCTTATACTGTTTTAGGATTCAAAAATAATGTAGGAACGTTTGTGAATAAAAAAGGATTGAAATATATACAGTCAGACCATATTGTTGGCGGATTATTATATAAACCAACAGTAAGTTCTAAAATTACTTTAGAAGGGTTTTATAAAAAGTATAAAAACTACCCATTTTCAGTAAGAAACCAAATAAGTTTAGCAAATTTAGGCGCAGATTTTGGTGTTGTGGGTAATGAAGAGGTTATATCTAGCTCTAAAGGAAGAGCTTATGGATTTGAGATATTAGCACAAAAAAAATCATACAATGGCTTGTACGGAATTGCTTCTTATACCTTTGTTACAAGTGAGTTTAAAAACGCTATGAATGCGTATATTCCATCTACTTGGGATAATAAACATTTAATGACAATAACAGCAGGAAAAAAATTAAATAAAAACTGGGAGTTAGGAGCTAAGTTTAGGTTAGTAGGCGGTAGGCCTTATACACCTTATGATGAAAACGCTTCATCATTAAAATCCAATTATGATGTTATAAATGGAGGTACTTTAGATTATACAAAGTTAAACGAAGAACGCTTTGCTACATACACGCAATTAGATGTTAGAGTTGATAAAACATGGTTTTTAAAAAAGACTGCAATTAATTTATATATTGATATTCAAAATATTTATGCAAGTAGCTCAAAGCAACGACCATCGTTATTGCCATTAGAAGATGAAAATGGTCGAATTTCAGATCCTTCAGATAATAATAGATATCTTTTAGAAGAAATAGAAAGTACATCAGGAAGAGCGTTACCACAGATAGGAGTTATTGTAGATTTTTAGAGATATTTATTAAAAATAAATATAAAAAAGGTAAATTGCTTTATGAAAATAAAAAGATAAAAATGAAAAAAATAGTAATAGCAGCCGCTTTTAGTTTGTTGAGTATTGGTGTAATAACAGCACAAAAATACGAGTTTAAAACTATAAAGGATATTGAAAATACAGCAGTAAAAAGCCAAGGAAGAACAGGTACTTGTTGGAGTTTTTCTACTACGTCATTTTTAGAGTCTGAGATTATACGCTTAACAGGTAAAAATATTGATTTATCAGAAATGTATACCGTTCGTAATACCTATTCAGATAAAGCAAGTAATTATATATATCGTCAAGGAAAAGCGCAGTTTAGCGAAGGCGGATTAGGGCATGATGTTATTAACTCGGTAGCTAATTATGGTTTGGTTCCTGAACAAGTTTTTTCAGGATTAGATATTGGGCAAAATGTACACAATCATGCTGAGGTAGTGGCAGTTTTAAAGGCAATGTTAAATGCCTATATTAAAAACCCTGCGAAACAATTAAGTCCGAAGTGGAAAAAAGCAACAGAAAGTGTTTTAGATGTTTATTTGGGTAAAAATAAAACGAAATTTGAGTTTGAAGGAAAAGAATATACTCCTAAAACTTTTGCAAAGCATGTAAAAATTGATCCATCAAATTATGTAACAATAAGCTCGTTTACACACGCTAAAATGTATGATAAATTTGTGTTGAATATTCCTGATAATTTTTCGAATGGTTCATTTTATAACGTATCCTTAAATGAGTTAGTTTCGGTAACTGAAACAGCGATTAATGAAGGATATACAATAGAGCTAGATTGTGACGTGTCAGAAAAAACATTTTCTTCAAAACACGGAGTCGCGTTTATACCAGCAAGTAGTGTAGAAAATGAAAAAGGATTAAAAGAAATTGTAAAAGAAAAGAATATAACACCAAGTTTTCGTCAATCAGAGTTTGAAAACTTTAATACAACCGACGATCATTTAATGCATATTGTTGGTTTAGTTAAAGATCAAAAAGGAAATAAATATTTTAAAGTAAAAAATTCTTGGGGAGCAAAACAAGGAAATAATGGATATGTGTATATGTCTATCCCGTATTTTAAATTAAAAACAATATCGGTATTATTACATAAAAACGCGATTTCAAGTAAATTAAAAAATAAATTAGATATCAATTAAAAATTAAAAAAAGATAACAAAAAAATATAACCAAATATTTTTGAACGTTTTGTTTTTTAATAAATAATTAAAGTAATTTTGTGTATTATCAAACGATAAAAATAACTTAAATGGAAGAGAAGATAAGTCAAGATGAAAATGTAGAACAGTCAAAGCAAGCAATTCAGGATGATGCAAAAGGGCTGTGGCAAAGTTCTAAAAAATTTATAATTGAATTATTAGATTTTCGTGATGATACAGATCAAGAAGCAACTATTGAGGCAATAAAGGTAGATATACCATTTAAAGGAGCAACTGCTTGGATTTTAATTTGTTCAATTTTTGTAGCATCCATAGGGCTAAATGCAAATTCAACAGCCGTAGTAATTGGAGCCATGTTAATATCTCCATTAATGGGACCAATTTTAGGAATCGGTATGTCAATAGCGATTAACGATATCGATACGCTTAAAAAATCAATGATAAACTTAGCAACCATGATTGTGTTAAGTTTATTAACCGCATTTTTATTTTTCTTTCTATTTCCTTTAAAAGAAGAAACTTCAGAATTATTAGGAAGAGTAAAACCAGATATTAGAGATGTACTTATCGCTTTTTTTGGAGGTTTGGCATTGATTATAGCAAGAACTAAAAAAGGAACCATAGCATCTGTAATATTTGGAGTTGCAATTGCAACAGCCTTAATGCCACCATTATGTACCGCAGGGTATGGGTTAGCAATAGGTAATTTTGATTACTTTTTTGGAGCGATGTATTTATTTATTATTAATACAATATTTATCGCATTAGCAACTTTTGTAGTTTTAAAACTATTAGGATTTACGATGATTCGTTATGTAAATTCCGAAAAAAGAAAAAGAACAGCTCGTATAGCATCTTTTGTAGCTTTTTTAGTAATGGTCCCAGCGATTTTTACATTTGTTAATGTTTATAGAGAAAGTGTAGAGAAGGCAAACTACGAGAAGTTTTTAAAAGATGAAGTGTATGCTAATAAAGACTTATGGTTGCAAAGAGAAAAAATCCACAGAGATACCAAAAAAATCAATTTGTTTTTTAACGGAGATGTAACAGACGCTACGGAAACGTTTTTAAGAAATGAATTAAAAACTTATAATAAGTTAGATGATTACGAGCTGATAATAAACGAAAATAAAGCGAGAAGTGTAGATAGGGTAGTAGATGCTTATGATAGAGCAATTGCAGATTTAGACCAAAAAGATAATATTATTAAAGGATTGCATAGAGAAATTGAAGATTTAAAAAGTACGATAACAACTTTAAATAATAGGATAGAGCAAGATGCTTTAATAAGAGACAAAAATAGCATACCTTTTAGTCAGGTAGCCAAAGAAGCGAAAATTAGGTACAATGATATTAAAAAGATAAGCTTTTCAAAAAAACTATCTTCATCAGATTTTATAAAGATAGATACAGTTCCTGAGTTATCAGTTACATGGAATAAAAAAATAGCAGATTCAGTTATTCAGAGAAAAGAAAAAGAACTTAAACTTTGGTTAGAAAAAGAACTTAAATTGAAAATAAATTTAATTAAATAATATTTAAATTAACATATATTTAACTTTAAAATGGGGTTGAGCGAAAACAAATAAAATAATTTTGCTTTTTAATAAGAATATAGTTTTAAAGCTCTATATAATATAAAAACATCGCTCCCTTAAAAGATGTTTTAGGTAGTTATTTTATAGAATATATATAACCCTTTGTATTATTAAATATATTACATAAGCATACAAAATGTGTGTTTATTATAATTTAATAAGATATGAAGAATAATATTTTAATAATACACAATGATCAGAGTATTTCACATCTGATTAAAATGATGTTGTCAAGCGTAAATACTATTTTTAAAATTAGTAACACGTATGAGGACATGAAAACCGCCCTTCATATAAAAAAATACGACCTTATAATTACAGATGCTTCGCTTAAAGGTAGTTTTGTTTTTCAATATTTAGAAGACTTGAAAACAATGGCCAAAGACTCGCCGATAATTGTTGTGTCTGAGATTGACCAAGAATCTACCGTTCGTGTTGCAAAAAAAATAGGCATTAATGAATTTATCTCTTTTCCCTTTACACAGTTAGATATAAATAGTTGTATTAATCGCTATTTATGAATTTAGAATACTTACTTTATATATTCATATTTTTTTTAATTGCAATACTTATTTTATTATGGAGTTTAATTCTTTTTAATATAAAAAAGAATAAAATAATAGAAAGAGAAAATATCATTTTTGAAAAGAAAATTATTCAAGGGATTATTACAATTTATTCTAAAATAGAAGTAGAAGCAACAAAAAGTAAATTAAAAAGACTAAAAAAATACATAAAAAAAGATCCAGAAACTCTTTGGAAATCAGCACGTATTTTTGTTAAGGTAAATAGAGTTGTAAAATTTTCTAAAGAAGAGCAGTTTCAAGAAATTTTTAAATACCTTGGGATAAAGGGAG
The DNA here is from genome assembly GCA_938002045.1 of Tenacibaculum soleae. Classification (GTDB taxonomy): domain Bacteria; phylum Bacteroidota; class Bacteroidia; order Flavobacteriales; family Flavobacteriaceae; genus Polaribacter; species Polaribacter soleae_A. The sequence continues at coordinate 240,815 of CALLBA010000011.1, read as the reverse complement.
TTTTAAAGCAAAAAATAAAAGATAAAGATTGGTACATTAAGGCAAAAGCAATATGGTTATCATACGAATTTGAATTAGAAGGTAATTTGCAAATGATCATTCCTTACAGAGATGTAGAAAATACTTTAGTACGTCGTGAAGCACAGATAGCCTTAGTGTCTTTTATTGGATGGAAAAGTTTAGTTTTTTTTCCTTATGTAACAAGACCAATGTCGTTATGGCAACAAATTAGAATAATAGAAAAATTAGAAGAAACAACAAATAAGTTAGATTTGCAATATCTGGACAAAGCACTACTATCAAAAAATGAAAAAGTAAAAGAATTGTTGATTAGAATTATCAAGAATTTTAAACTTGAACAATATAAATATTATATTATAGATCAACTTTTTTCTGATAATACGAGGCTTGTAGATGTCGCGTTTGAAACTTTAAAAAATTTAGAGATAACCAAAAAAGAAATAAAAGGAATAAAATCACGGTTTTTAGAGAAAACGATAGAGAATCAACGCATGGATATTTTTAATTATCTGGATACAAGGATATTTGTTTAATTAAATGAAAAATTTTTATGAATCATTTAGTTAAAAATAGTATTGATTATTTTTTTTTAATATATGGAATTATCATCTTTTGTATTTATTTTTCATTTATTTTTTTAGCATCTAGAGCTATCAGAAAAGCAAAACGAAAAGCGAATTTTTTAAATGTAGATTATATCAAAGGTTCTCATGATTTACCTTCTATAAGTTTAATTGCACCTGCATATAATGAAGGTAAAACGATTATTACCAATGTTAAATCGTTACTTTCTATACAGTATCCGTTTTATGAGTTAATTATAGTGAACGATGGGAGTAATGATGATTCCATAAAACAATTAATAAACGTTTTTAATTTAGTTGAAATTCCTTTAAAAGAAAATACTACTGGAATTTCATGTGCAGAAGTTACAACAGCTTATAAAAGTACCAATCCTAAATATGCTAGTTTAACAGTTGTGGATAAATATAACGGAGGTCGTTCAGATGCTATTAATTGCGGGATAATTTTTGCTAAATCTAACTTAGTATTATGTACCGATGCCGATTGTATTATAGAACAGGATGCGTTATTAAAAATGGTTAGACCTTACATAGAAGCAACTGATAAAGAAGTTATTGCTAGCGGAGGCATTATAGGTTTAGCAAACGATTCAGTGATAAAAAATGGGATACTTAAAGAAGTGAGAGTGCCAAAAAAAATGTTACCACGAATACAAGTTGTCGAATATATTAGAGCTTTTTTATTAGGACGCATGGCATGGGGGCAAGTAGATGGTTTAATGCTTGTTTCTGGTGCTTTTGGATTGTACTCAAGATTCAGGTTGTTGGAAGTTGGTGGTTTAGATAAAGATAGTGTAGGTGAAGACCTTGAGCTATGCATTCGATTACGTACACATATGGAAGACTTAAAAAAACCGTATGAAGTAGTTTATATACCTGAGGTTTTATGCTGGACAGAAGCTCCACCAGATTTTAAAACTTATATATCACAAAGAGACCGCTGGGCAAGAGGTTTATGGGAAACAATGTATAAACATCGTTTTTTATTTTTTAATAAAAAATACGGTAATATGGGTAAAATATTTTTCCCATACTGGATTTTCTTTGAATTAGGAGCTCCTATAGTGGAATTTTTAGGGATATTATATATTATTTATAACTCAGTTTTTAATTTTGTTAATTGGCCAATATCAATACTTTTATTACTTATTGTATATTTATTAGGATGTGTGTTTTCAACAGTTTCAGTGTTTATGTACTCATTAAATTATAAACATTATTCGAAACCCAAAATGATATTTCAGTTATTAATAGCGGCTTATGTTGAATCTTTTTATAGTCATCCTGTAATGTTGTATGCACAGTTAAAAGGTTTTTTTAAGAAAATATTTAAAATTGATACAGGTTGGGGGACGATGGCTAGAGCTGGATTTAATGAAGAAGCAATTGAAGAATAGTATTAAAACATGTTAAAAATGATAATTAAAAATAGAGGTTTGTTTACTAAAAAAATGTTTTATAGTATAGTTAAAAACATATTAGTTATTTTTTGTTTTTTCTATTTAATGAATGCCCAAGCCCAAAAAAAAGAATTAAATGTAGATTCATTGTATTATAAAGCGAATGGTTTTTATAAGAAAAAAGCATATACAAAAGCTTTACCTATTGTAAATTTAGCTCTTAATTTAGCTCCAAACTATATTGATATTCGTGTTTTACGCATCCGTGTTTTACAAAGATTAAAAAAAATAGAAGTAGCTGAAAGTGACATTCAATATTTAGTGTCATATGAAAAAGCAATAACTTATAAAAATTTAGTGTTAGCTCAAATAAACTTGATTAAAACTACAAATGAGCTGAATAATTTTATAGCTAAAGTAGAAGTTTTTTATGAAGCAGATTTAGATTTTGAACTATCAAAAGCCGAAGCATATTTGCGATTAGAAGATAAAAAAACAACAGGATTTTTAGTAAATAAAATAAGTAATCATTCTTTAAATAAAGAGCAAAAATATAGATACCGTCAACTTTTAAAGAAAATAAAGAACAATCAAATAGGCGTGTATTACGATATTAATTCTTTTATGAAAGAATATCCAACAACAAAATCGTGGCATACAATACAGCTTGAATATATGAAGTTTTTAGAAAAATATTCATTAGGAGCAAGAGTAACTTACAGTAAACACTTTGTTAATGATGCAGTATTGTATGAGTTAGAATCATATCCTGTTTTTTCTGATAAAATGTATGGTTTCATTAATATAAGCGCTTCTTCTAAAGCAGATTTTTTTCAAAATTATGGAGTAAAAGCCTCTTTATTTTATACAGTAGTAAAATGGATAGAAGTTGAAGGTGGTTTTCGATATTTGAGTTATAATACCGATAATTTTCTTTCGTATGTAATCGGAGCAACTTCATACCAAAATAAATTTTATTTAAATGCACGTGTTTTTTTAGGACCTAAAATTAATGGAGATTTTATACAAAATTACCAAGCAAATGTTCGTTATTATTATGATAATACAGAAAATTATGTGTCAGTAAGAGTTGGAACTGGAATTTCACCAGACGAAGCTTCTAGGTTTATACAAGTTACATCAAATCCTAGTTTAAATTCTTATTATGCAACAATTGGAGCCACAAAAAGATTAAATGATAATTATAATATATCAGCAAATATTGGTTTTTTAACAGAAGAACTTACTGGTAGTAAGACAGGAAATCAATTAATTGGTAATATTGGGCTAAAGTATCGTTTTTAGATTTTTTTTATAGTTTATTATAATATAGGCTTTTAATAATACCATCAGATAATCCTATTTTTGGTACAAATATTTTACGGGCACCACTCCATTTCATAGCAGAAAGGTAAATTTTAGTAGCAGGAACAATAACATCAGCTCTATCAGGATTTAAGCTTAGTTCTGAAATACGTTCTTTATAACTCATCTTTTTTAAGAATTGGTACTGAGCATTTAAATAAATATAAGAAATTGGCTTACCTATATCTCTTCCTGACATTTTAAATATTTTATTAATATTTCCACCAGAACCAATTAAAGAAATGCGTTTGTATATTTTCGTATTTTCCTCAACCCACTCTTGTACTTTTTTAAAAAGAAGTTTATTTTCAGATTTTTTATTGTTAATCAATCTTACGGTACCAATTTTAAAAGATTTTGAATTGATGATTCTTCCTTTTGAAAACAAAGTAAATTCAGTGCTACCACCACCAACATCTACATAAAGATAAGTAGCTTCAGATTCTATTAATTGATTTAAATCGGTAGAAAAAATAATGGCAGCTTCCTTTTTCCCATCAATAATATCAATTGCTATTTCAGTTTCTTGTAAAATGGTATTTATTACTTCTGTTCCATTTTCAGCTTCTCGCATTGCTGATGTTGCACAAGCTTTATGTTTTTCAACACCATGAATTTTCATGATTAATTTAAAAGCCTCCATTGCATCAATCATTCGGTGAGTGTTTTCCTTAGAAATTACACCGTTAACAAAAGCATCAGCACCTAAACGAATAGGGACTCTAACTAATGAGGACTTTTTAAATTGTGGTTCTTTATCTTTTTCTTCGATAACATTTGCTACCAAAAGTCTTACAGCATTCGAACCTATATCTATAGCACCGTATTTTTTTATTTTCAAAATATATAGATTTATCTATGGTTTTTAGGAAACTCTATTAAGGTAGTGTTTCCTTTTTTTATATCTTTCCAATGTTTGTCTTTAAATTGAATCCCAATTACACCGCAAGTAGTTACATGTGCTATTGGTTTATTGCCAAATTTATTTACAAAACTATTTATTCCATGATCATGACTAAATACAATAGCACTATCAAAACTATCATCTAAAGCTTTAACTGTTTTTACTAAGTAACCATCACTAAAACTGTATAATTGTTTTTTTATTTGCAGGTTAGATAGCGGATATTTAAAGTTTTCACAAAAAATAACGGCAGTATGTAAAGCTCTATTTGCGCTACTTGAAAGAAATACATCTGGTCTTTTAATTTTTTTTGATAGATGTTTAGATAAAAAGTGAGCATCTTTAATACCACGTTCTTTTAGCGGTCTATCAATATCATCTACACCTTCGTATTTCCAAGAAGATTTTGCATGACGAACAATATATAGTGTTTTCATTTATTTTTTTAAAGCTTTGTAAATATAAAACTAAGGAGCCAAACGTTCAAGTTTCCAAGAAAAATCTTTTTCTAAAGTATATCGCATTCTATCATGCATTCTATTAGGGCGACCTTGCCAAAATTCAATCGAAATAGGTTTTACTAAAAAACCACCCCAATGTGATGGACGTGTAATTTCTTTTCCTTTAAATTTATCAGTGGTGTTTTTTAATTGTTTGTCAAGTATTTCACGAGACACAACAACTTCACTTTGGTTTGATGCCCAAGCACCAAGCTTACTTCCGTCAGGTCTAGATTCAAAATAACCGTCTGATAAATTTTTGGCTAATTTCTCAGCTTTTCCTTTTATAATTATTTGTCGTTCTAAACCAGCCCAAAAAAACGATAAACAAACGTTATTGTTGTTTAAAATAGCCTTTCCTTTTTCAGAATTATAATTTGTGTAAAAAATAAACCCTTCCCAAGTATATTTTTTAAGTAAAACAATTCTGTTTTTAGGAAAACCATCTAATCCAATTGAAGCAATATTCATGGCATTTGCCTCATCTACCATTTCAGACGCATCCGCAGTAAAAAACCAATCTCTAAAAAGTTCAATTGGGTTTTTGGGGCAGTTTTCTTTTAGTAATTCTTGTTTTTCGTATGATTTTCTGTAATCGCTTAAATCGTGTGACATTGTAATTTTTTATACTATGTAAAAATACATTTTTATCAAATATTTAAAACTTTTTTGATCTTAAAGTTTAGCAAGATTTGAAAAATGAGTAGCAAGATAAGACAAGTATAATAATGAGTTGGTAATTAATTTTGTGGTAAATAACAGTTGGGTAGTAATTTTATACAGTTGAGAATATCTTTTTATGCAAAATTTTAAAAAGAACTGATTTTTGGACTATCAAATAACAAAACAATGAAACGATTATTATTTATTTTATGCTTATTAATTCAAAGTTATTTAATGGCACAAACTACAATTACTGGAATTGTAACCGACAAAAAAGGAACACCAATTGAAGGGGCAAATGTATATTTAGACGGAACCTATGATGGAACATCATCTGATGAAAAAGGAAATTTTTCTTTTACAACATCAGCAAAAGGAACAAAAACTTTAATCGTTTCCTTTATTTCTTTTGAAACGTTTTCAAAAACAGCATTAGTTACTGATTTTGATAAATTAGCAATAAAATTAAGAGACGATGTAAATACTCTGGATGCTGTAACTATCAATGCAGGAACTTTTGAAGCTGGAGATAATGCTAAAGTAACTGCTTTAAAACCGTTAGATGTGGTAACAACGGCAAGTGCGTTGGGAGATTTTGTTGGCGCTTTACAAACCTTACCCGGAACCTCAAAAGTTGATGAAGATGGTCGACTTTTTGTACGTGGAGGTGAAGCAGAGGAAACACAGATTTTTGTAGATGGAATGCGAGTGTTTACACCATACACGCCATCGGCAAATAATATTCCTACTCGCGGACGATTTTCGCCTTTTTTATTTAAAGGGATTACGTTTTCTACAGGAGGATATTCTGCCGAATACGGACAAGCTTTATCAAGCGTTTTATTGCTAAATACTACGGATGAAGCGGTTGAAGAAAAAACAGATTTGTCTTTTATGACCGTAGGTTTAGGGGTTGGAAATACGCAAGTATTTGGTAAAAATTCATTAAGTGTAAATGCTTCGTATGTAAATTTAGCACCATATCAAGCTGCTTTTCCTGATAATAATCAATGGCATAAACCCATACAAGCGTTAAGCGGAGAGGCAGTGTATCGTTTTAAATTTAAAAACGAATCAATGTTAAAAGTATATGGAGCTTTTAGTTATACCGATTTTGATTTAACGCAAGATGATATAAATTATGATGATGGCGTGCGTTTTGGATTGAAAAACAGAAATTTATATTTTAATACTTCCTACAAAAATAGTTTTGGAGATGGTTGGAAAGTAGCTACTGGTATAAGTTTTACAAATGACCATTCTGACACTAAAGTTATCAATGATAAAATTATTGATGAAGAAAACTCTGCTCATGCAAAAGTAGCCTTGAAAAAACGTTTTTCAAATCGATTTAAACTAAGTTTTGGAGCAGAATATTTTGTTACCGATTTTAATGAAGATTACAAAAACAGTAATAATGAGAGATTTAATTACGGTTTTGACAATAATATTTTAGGAAGTTATGTTGAGGCTGATATATTTTTTTCCAAAAAATTAGCATCAAAAGTTGGTGTTCGTGGTGAATATTCAGAATTGTTAAATGAGTTTACAGTTTCTCCAAGAGCATCAATAGCCTATAAATCGGGTAAAAATGCACAATTTTCGTTTGCTTACGGTCGCTTTTTTCAAAATCCTAAAAACGATTATTTAAAGTTTAATACCAATTTTAAAGCTGAAAATACTTCTCATTTTATTGCGAATTATCAATATGTAAAAAACAAACAAATTTTTAGAATTGAGGCTTATTATAAAAATTATCAAAACTTAGTAAAGTACAATACTGATGTTTTTTTACCAACTTCTAGTTATTCAAATTTAGGAACAGGCTATGCACAAGGAATTGATGTTTTTTGGAGAGATAATAAGAGCATAAAAAACACCGATTATTGGATTTCATACTCGTATTTAGATACCAAAAGAGATTATAAAAACTACCCGATAAAAGCAATGCCAAATTTTGCATCAGCACATAATTTATCGGTTGTGGGTAAGCATTTTATAACCGATTGGAAAAGTCAAGTAGGAGTGAGTTATAATTTTGCTTCGGGCAGAAATTATACAAACCCAAACAAAACAGGCTTTTTAAATAATAAAACTAAAAGTTATAACTCGGTAAGTGTAAACTGGGCATATTTAATTAGTCAACAAAAAATATTGTATTTCTCAGTAAACAACGTTTTAGGAACTCAAAATGTATTCGGGTACAATTATAAAAATACACCTAATATGAATGGTGTTTTTGAAAGACAAGCAATTACACCAAATGCAGATAGATTTTTCTTTATAGGTTTTTTCTGGACAATTAGCGATAATAAAAAAGATAATCAATTAAATAATTTATAAAAACAACAATTCGGTTATAAAAACTTACAGTTCGGTTTTCTTTTTTATAGAAAACATGACAAAGTGAAGATATTTGAAGTGTCAAAAAAAATAAACTAAAAATTAATTAAAATAAGAAACATGAAAAAAGTAATTACATTAATAGTATTAGCATTTGCTATAAACTTATCAGCACAAAGTGAATATGAAAAAGGAATGACAAAAGCATTTTCACTTTGGAGCACGAATAAAAGTGCCGAAGCAGGACAATTATTTGAACGAATTTCTAATGCTGAAAAAGATAAATGGTTACCACCTTTTTATGCAGCAACGGTTCAAATATTAGAATGTTTTCAAATAAAAGATGAAAATACATTAAAATCAAAATTAACAAAAGCACAAACGTTTATCGATTTAGCAACTAAAAATTCGCCAAATAATCCTGAAATATTAATTACACAAGCACTTTTAAATACAGCGTATATTGTTTTTGATGGTCAAAAGTACGGGATGTCAATGTCTATGAAAAATACTGCTTTGTATGCAAAGGCATTAAAAATAGCACCAAATAATCCAAGAGTTATTTTTAGTAAAGCAGAATCAGACATAGGAGCGGCTCGTTTTTTTGGTCAGTCTACAGCTCCATTTTGTAAAGATGTAAAAAGAGCGATTGCTTTAAGTAAAGAAGAAAAAATAACAGTAAAGTTTTATCCTACGTTTTTGTTAAAAAGAGCAGAAGAAGTATTGAGTAAATGTGAAGCAAAATAATCACTTTCTCTAAAGTCAATTGTTTACTTTTGTAGCACAACACAAATTAAAAACAATGGCTTTAAAAGCAGTTTTATTCGACATGGATGGTGTAATTGTAGACACCGAACCGTTACACAAACAAGCATATTTTTTAATGTTTGCTAAAGTAGGTATTAACGTTTCTCAAGAACAATATAATGCGTACACAGGGCAATCAACAATTGAAATTTGTAAAGATTTAGTAAATACTTTTAATTTATCAATAGCACCAACTGAATTGGTTGCTTATAAAAGAGCTTTTTTTAAAGAGCTCTTTTTTTCTGATGATAATGATTTGCAATTATTAGACGGAGTTTTAAATCTAATTAAAAATTACTATGCAAACGGAGTTACATTGGTTTTAGCATCTTCAGCATCAATGGTTACTATTAATAATGTTTTTAATAAGTTTGATTTAAATCAATACTTTAAAGGTAAAATTAGTGGTGCCGATTTAAAGGCGTCAAAACCGCACCCTGAAATTTTTATAAAAGCAGCTGAAATTGCTGGTTTTGATAAAAAAGAATGTTTGGTAATTGAAGATTCTACTAACGGAATTAGAGCAGCTTATGATGGCGGAATTTATTGTGTAGCGTATAAAAGTGAGCATTCAAAAGAGCAAGATTATTCGTTGGCACAAAAAGTAATTTCTAATTATTCAGAAATTGAGTACCAGTTTGTTAAAGATATTGTTTAGTATAAAGTTTATTAATAAGTGCTTATTAATTGAATCATTTTAGTAAATGATTTTTTATTAGATACCCATTTTTTATAATCTTTAAAAGATAACTGCTGAAGTTTTTTAGTTGGATGCAATTGATGAAATATTGTTAATGCCGCTAAAAAACTTCCAGCTTTTGATGGATGAAAATTATCGTAATTATATAAATTATCTAAAGAATTATTGGAATTGTATTCTTTCCAAATTTCACCAACAGAAAAAAGTATAGCAGTGTTTTTTAATGCTGCTATTTTATGATTTTCAATAACTTTATTAAAAGTATGATAATAGTGTTTTGAAGGCCAAACCATAAAGTAGCCTAACTTTATATTATGGCTACTACAAAGTTTTTTTATTTTATCACCATCTTCAATTAACATTCTTTTTCCTTCTGATTGAGATGACGGTCCTTGCTGAATTATTAAATAATCGAACTTCTTTTTTGCTAATAATCTTTGAAGTTTTCCCTCATTTATATGATCAATAATAGCGTAATTAGGAAAACATAAACTCTTTGTTCTTATTGGTATTCCTTGTTTTTTGCCAATATATTCTAATATTTTAGGCATGTTGTTAGCGTATGTTAAGCTGTTGCCTACAAACAAAACATTTTGAGAATGTAATGAAAGTTGGGTGAGTATCAGTAAAAAGAATAGTTTTTTCAAAATAGTTTAATTTACATTTTTATTATTTACATAAAAGTTTTTGTCTACTTTAATTTTAGTTGAATTAACGTTCATAGTTTGCCATTTTTCAGTAGGGTTCAGCTGTGTGTTTTTACCATCAACAAAAATAGTTAAAGGCATATTAAAATCATCAACAACATTGTTCCAACGATAAGAAAGTTGGTTGTTTTTTATTTTATATTCAAAAACAGGGATTTTAACGGTACGTAAATATTGATCGAAAACCTTGGTTAAATCTAATCCAGATTGTTGTGAAATATAGTTTTCAACTTGTTTGGTATTTACTGTTTTGTGATAAAAGACTTTGTTTAATCCACGTAAAATTTGTCGCCATTTTTTATCATTATCAATTAAAGTTCTAATAGTATGTAGCATATTTGCTCCTTTGTAATACATATCGCCAGAGCCTTCGCTATTTACATCATATTGCCCAATAATAGGAATATCATTTTGAATACTTCTACGAGTACCAATTACATATTCAGCAGATGCTTTTTTGCCATAATAATAATCTAAAAATAGGTTTTCTGAATATGCTGTAAAACTTTCATGAATCCACATATCGGCAATGTCAATATTGGTAATGTTATTAGCAAACCACTCGTGTCCAGATTCGTGAATAATAATAAAATCGAATTTTAAACCCCAGCCAGTTCCTGATAAATCTCTACCTAAGTATCCGTTCATATATTGATTTCCGTAGGTAACTGAACTTTGGTGTTCCATACCTAAATACGGAGCTTCAACGAGTTTAAAACCATCCTCATAAAAAGGATATTTACCAAACCAATGCTCAAAAGCTTTCATCATTTTAGGAGCATCTTTAAACTGTTTTTTTGCTTTTTTTAAATTATCACGCAATACATAATAATCCATATCAAGTATTCCGTCTTCACCATTATATTTTTCAGAAAAATGCACGTAATCACCAATATTTACATTTACTCCGTAATTATTAATCGGGTTATTAACAAACCAATGATACGTTGTTGTATTATCTTTATGATGTTCGGTTTTACGTAATTTTCCGTTAGAAATATTCATTAAATTTTTAGGAACACGCACACTAATTGCCATACTATCAACTTCATCGTACATATGGTCTTTATTAGGCCACCAAACACTAGCGCCCAAGCCTTGGCAAGAGGTAGCAGCAAAATGGTTTCCGTTAGTATCTTTTTTCCATGAAAAACCACCATCCCAAGGAGCACGTACTGCTTCTTTTGGAAAGCCTTCATAATAAACATCTAACGAATTTATGTTACCAATTTTTTGTTTGTCTTTTAAATGAATAAAATGCGCGTTTCCGTTGGTAACTACTTTTAATTTTTTTCCGTTCTGAATTACTTTTATAATTTTTAACGGAGCCTGCAAATCAATTTGTAAAACATTATGAGGTTTTAAAACTTTGTACTGCACGGTATTTTTTCCGTTTATAAATTTTTTATCAGGATTTACACTAATGTCTAAATGATAGTATGTTAAATCCCACCAGATTCTTTCAGGAGTAATAGACCCTCGTAAAGAGTCTTGTTTTGTAAAGCTTTTAGAGTGGTCAAACAAAGATGTTTGTGCTAAAAAGCTAAAACTGATAAAAAAAAATAACGTGCTAAAAATATATTTTTTACTCATAACTATTAAAATCTTGTAATATCTGGCTAAGATAAGTGATTAAACTCTTTTTTTATTGCGACTAACTTTAAGATATTTGCTTAAAAATTATTTCAAATGTCTAAAGTTATTCTAATAACAGGTGCTTCTTCAGGAATTGGAAAAGCAATTGCTACGTATTTACATGCTAAAAATTACACAGTTTACGGTACAAGCAGGAATCCTGATAAACTTAATTTACCGTTTAATATGGTTGCTTTAGATGTTACTGATGCTAAAACAATACAAACTGCAATTGCTAAAATAATACAAAAAGAAGGTAAAATTGATGTGTTAATTAATAACGCTGGTAAAGGAATAACGGGATCGATAGAAGATACTCCGACAGATGAAATGCGCGCTAATTTTAATACCAATTTTTTTGGGGTTATTGATGTTATTAAAGCAGTATTACCACAAATGCGTAAGCAAAAATCAGGTATTGTTATAAATGTTACTTCGATAGCAGGTTATATGGGATTGCCTTTTAGAGGAATTTACTCAGCAAGTAAAGGAGCTTTAGAGTTGGTAACTGAAACCTTAAGTATGGAGGTTAAAAGTTTCGGAATTAAAGTAATTAATGTAGCGCCAGGAGATTTTGCCACCAATATTGCATCAGGAAGATATCATACGCCAGTATATGAAGATTCGGCATATAAAGAAAAATATACTGAAAATTTAGCTTTAATGGATGGGCATGTAAGTTCAGGAATGGATCCTTTAGTTATGGCAAAAGCAATGCATGAAATTATAGAAAAAAGTAATCCTAAAATTCATTATAAAATAGGCGGATTTATGGAGAAGTTTTCAATAATTTTAAAACGTGTTTTACCAGATAAAGTTTACGAAAAACTATTAATGAATCATTATAAATTGTAAATTTGTATAGTATTTTGCGTTAGGGATTGCAGCATTTGTTTGAGCTCTTTTTAATTATTGAACGTAGTGAAATTATTAAAAAAGCGAGTGCGTAAAGCCCGCTCGAACGCCCAAAAATGAATAACACAACTTCAAAATAAATTATAATAGCATGAAATTTTTTATAGATACAGCTAACTTAGATCAAATTAAAGAGGCGCAAGCTTTAGGTATTTTAGATGGAGTAACTACAAATCCGTCTTTAATGGCCAAGGAAGGAATTACGGGTGAGGCAAACATTATTAACCATTACAAAGCAATTTGTGAGTTGGTTGAGGGCGATGTTTCTGCTGAGGTGATTTCAACAGATTTTGACGGAATGGTAAAAGAAGGTGAGGCATTGGCTGCTTTAAATCCGCAAATTGTGGTAAAATTACCAATGATAAAAGACGGAATAAAAGCGTGTAAATATTTTTCATCAAAAGGAATTAAAACAAACGTAACTTTAGTGTTTTCAGCAGGGCAAGCTTTATTAGCAGCAAAGGCTGGAGCAACCTATGTTTCTCCTTTTATTGGGCGTTTAGACGATATATCAACAGATGGATTAAATTTAATCTCTGAAATTCGCCAAATTTACGATAATTATATGTTTGATACTCAAATATTAGCAGCATCAGTACGTCACACAATGCATATTATTGATTGTGCTAAATTAGGCTCTGACGTAATGACAGGTCCTTTAAGTGCTATTGAAGGTTTGTTAAAACACCCTTTAACCGATATTGGTTTAGCTAAGTTTTTAGCAGATTATAAAAAAGGAAACTAACCAACACAGTTGGTTTTTGTATAAAAGTCAGAAAGTGTTTTTACTTTCTGACTTTTTTGCCTTTAATAAATGTTTGACTTTGTAACTTTGCAATATTGTAATTTTAATAAATGTATCCAAAAAAAGAATTAGCACAACTCGTTATTTCAGCCTGTAATCAATTTAATATTGATACAGTTGTAATATCACCAGGTTCAAGAAATGCACCGTTAACTATTGGGTTTTCAAATCACCCTGATATAAAAACGTTGAGTGTTGTTGATGAGCGATGTGCTGCTTTTTTTGCAATGGGAGTTGCTCAACAAAAACGCAAACCTGTGGTAATTGTTTGCTCGTCAGGTTCGGCATTGTTAAATTACTATCCTGCAATAGCAGAAGCTTTTTATAGCAATATTCCGTTGGTGGTAATTTCAGCAGATAGGCCAAAACATTTAATTGATATTGGGGACGGACAAACGATTCGTCAAGAAAATGTGTTTGAAAATCATATTTTGTTTTCTGCGAACTTGATAGAAGAAAAGAATCAATTAAAAAATAACACCGATTTATTAGCAGAGGCATTGCAAACGGCAATCACTAAAAAAGGACCGATACATATTAATGTTCCTTTTGATGAACCTTTGTATGAAACGATTGATGATTTAAAAGAATTTAATTTTTTGAACGTCATTGCGAACGAAGTGAAGCAATCTGTTAATTATCAAAAATTATCCGAAATTTGGAACTCCTCATCTAAAAAAATGATTTTAGTAGGAAGTAATTTTCCAGATACTGAATTACAAAGCTTACTTGATACGTTTTTAAAAGATGAATCTGTACTGGTTTTAACCGAAACAACTTCTAATTTATACCATCCAAAATTTATCAATTCGATTGATAAGTTAATATTTCCGTTAACGGAAGATGATTTTTCAGAGTTACAGCCCGATGTTTTAATTACCTTGGGTGGTATGGTGATTTCAAAAAAAATAAAACAATTTTTAAGAAAATACCAACCTAAAAATCATTGGCATATTGATAAATTAAAAGTAATGGATACTTACCATTGTTTGTCAGAATTTATACAAGAAAAACCGATTGATTTTTTAGGTAAATTAATAAGAAATTTAAGTTCTGTAAAAAGTAATTACCAACAAAATTGGTTAACTAAAAAAGCAGCTAGGAATAAACAGCATGAGGAATATTTAGCTAATTGTGAATATTCTGATTTAAAAGTTTTTGAAAGTATTTTAAATTTTATACCTAATAATTCGCAAGTTCAAATAAGTAATAGCTCTACTATAAGATATTCTCAATTATTTGATTTGAATAAAACATTACGTGTGTTTTGTAATAGAGGAACAAGCGGAATAGATGGGAGTACTAGTACAGCAATTGGTGCTGCTTTTGCTTATAAAAAACAAACTACCTTTGTAACTGGTGATTTGAGTTTTTTTTACGATAGTAACGCGTTATGGAATGCAAATATTCCGAATAACTTTAGAATTATTATTTTAAACAACGCAGGTGGCGGAATTTTTAGATTTATTCCTGGTCCTTTAAAAACAAATGCGACTGATTATTTTGAAACACCACATAGTTTAACTGCTGAACATTTGGCAAAAATGTATGATTTTAAATATGTAGCTGTTTCAAGTATTGAAGAATTAAATGTTGGATTGAACGATTTTTATTCAACATCAAGTCAACCAAAAATAATGGAGATTTTTACTCCAAAAGAAAAAAACGACGTAGTTTTAAAGAACTATTTTAAAAACTTATAAAATGGAATTAGAAGACGGATTACAAGAAGATTCACAAAATAGATTACAAGAAGGAAATCAGATAAACTTGAAAATAATTGAGCAAACTCCATTAGGATATACTGTTTTGATTGATGATGAATTTGATGGTTTGTTATTTAACAGTGAAGTTTATCAAGATGTAGAAGAGGGTATGGAAACTTATGGCTATGTTAAAAATATAAGAGAAGATGGTAAAATTGATGTTACTTTACGACCTCAAGGTTTTAGAAATGTAATTGATACTGATACCGATGTGATTTTAAGGAAATTAGACGAAAAAGGTTTTTTAATGCTTACCGATAAAAGCTCGCCAGATGCAATTAAATTTCGTTTACAAATGAGTAAAAAAGCATTTAAAAGAGCTGTTGGAAGCTTGTATAAAGATAAAAAAATCTTATTAAAAGAAGATAGAATAGAGTTGGTGAAGTAAAAGTAATTCTTAATAATATCAAATAAAAAACCGCAACCTAATTAGGTTGCGGTTTTTTATTTGATATATAATACTATTGCTTTTCTTCTTCTTGATTATCTTCTTCGGGTAAATCTTCTATAATTTCTTCTTTTGGTTGGCTTTCTTTTAAATCAGTTACTCGTTTAATGTTTTCGTAAAAAGCGTTTGCATTTGGGTTAGAAGGATCCATTTTTCCATATGCGGCTTTGTAATAAAACTCAGCTTTTTCATAATCTTTTCCTTTTTCGTAATATTTACCTACATAAAAATCGCCATAATGAGCATCAGGATATTTAATCATAACAAAGTCACCTAAAACTCTAAGATAGTCACCATCTAATTTGTCAATAACAATTCCTTCAATGGCAAAAATATCATCTAAACGAACATTTAAGTTAGAGCCGTATAAGTACTGAATATCTAAATACTTTTTTTCAACATATTTAATAGCTTCTAAAGGATCTAAGTCTTTAATTTTTGAGTCAAATTCACTTTTAGTTATTTTAGCATATAAGTAAAACATCTTTTCAAAAGCTCTAGGAATTGTTTCACCAATAACAGATAAATGATTAGGAGCATTGGTAAATTTATCAAAAGTAAAGTGCATGCTTTCTGCATTAAAAGAAGATAAAAAAGTGCCTAATTGATTAAAGTAATCATTTTGTTTAGTGGTAATGAATTTTTTATTGTTACTCGCGTATAAAAAATAGGAGTTGTCAATAGAGGCAAGTCTGTTTAAAGAGTAAGATTCGATTCTACTTGCGCTAAATTGAGTAAGTTTTGGGGTAATACAAATCAATGAGTTAAAAATAGGTTCAGCATCTTCTAAAAAGTAGGTAATAAAATCAGCACCTTTCCCTTCTGCAGCAATAGTCATAAAAGGTGAAGTTCGGTAATTTACTTCCATGTACGGAATTAACTCATTTTTTATAAATTTCTGGAATTTTTTAGCACTTTCAGTTAACGCATTGTTAGATGGGATAATACCAACATCATTGTTGTAAGTCGTTTCCATCTCTATCCCAACAACTATTTGTCTAGGTGCTTTGTCGGTATTGGCATATAATTTAGCATTTCCTACATACATATCAAAAAGATATTGATCACCTAAAACAATCGCTAAAGGATAATTTACCGTTTCGTCCTTGTCATAATTTTTAGGAACATAAATTTTTACAGCCCTACCTTTTGTAAATTCTTTAGAGCTAATGTTTTCAGGAATTATTTTTTGTGAAAAAAGACTTGTAGTTATTAATATAGTAACTAAAAAATATAGTTGTTTCATAAGATTTGTATTATATCGTTCAAATATAAAAAAGAAAAACAAAGTTATTATGTTATTTTTGCGCTAACTTACTAACGATAATATTTTAAAATTATGATACAACCTCAATGGAAAGTTGCCAAAGAGTACGAAGATATTACTTATAAAAAGTCGCACAATGTAGCGAGAATAGCGTTTAACCGCCCAAATGTGCGTAATGCATTTCGTCCGCACACAACATCTGAATTGTTAGATGCTTTTCAAGATGCTCATGAAGATACGAATATCGGAGTTGTATTATTATCTGCCGAAGGACCATCAACAAAAGATGGAGTTTGGAGTTTTTGCTCTGGAGGAGATCAAAATGCAAGAGGGCACCAAGGTTATGTAGGTAAAGATGGTTATCATCGATTAAATATATTAGAAGTACAGCGATTAATTAGATTTATGCCAAAAGCAGTAATTTGTGTGGTTCCAGGTTGGGCAGTTGGTGGCGGACACAGTTTACATGTTACCTGTGATTTAACATTGGCAAGTAAAGAGCATGCTATTTTTAAGCAAACCGATGCAGATGTAACATCATTTGATGCAGGGTACGGGTCGGCATATTTAGCAAAAATGGTTGGGCAGAAAAAAGCACGTGAAATTTTCTTTTTAGGGAGAAATTATTCAGCACAAGAAGCTTATGATATGGGAATGGTAAATGCAGTTGTACCTCACGATGAATTAGAGCAAACGGCTTTTGATTGGGCACAAGAAATTTTAGAAAAGTCACCAACATCAATAAAAATGTTAAAGTTTGCCATGAACTTAACAGATGATGGTATGGTGGGGCAGCAAGTATTTGCAGGTGAAGTAACGCGTTTAGCTTATATGACTGATGAAGCAAAAGAAGGTCGTGATGCGTTTTTAGAAAAGCGTAAGCCAAATTTTCCAAAAACATGGATTCCTTAATAATTTATCAATCAATAATTATTTATGAAAATAATTTGTATCGGGCGCAATTACGCAAAGCATATTGAAGAATTAGCAAATGAAAAACCAGAAAATCCTGTTGTTTTTTTAAAACCAGATTCGGCAATTCTTCCTAAAAAAATGCCTTTTTTTATACCTCCATTTTCTGATGATATTCATTACGAGGTTGAGGTTTTGGTTAAAATAAATAAGGTAGGAAAACACATATCTCCAAAATTTGCTCCTAAATATTATGATGAAATAGGATTGGGAATTGATTTTACTGCACGCGATGTGCAAGCAAAATGTAAAGAAAAAGGATTGCCTTGGGAAAAAGCAAAAGCTTTTGACGGGAGTGCAGTTATTGGTGAGTTTTATCCGAAAGAAGCATTTAATTTAGAAAACATTTCTTTTCAGTTGCATAAAAATGATGCCATAGTTCAAGATGGAAAAACGGAATCGATGTTATGGAAAATTGATGAGTTAATAAGTTACGTATCACAATATTTTACCTTAAAAAAGGGAGATGTCATTTTTACAGGAACACCAGCGGGAGTTGGTAAAGTTGAAGAAAACGATGTTCTTACAGGAATTATTGAAAACAAACAAGCCTTTCAGATTAAAGTAAAGTAAAATTAAAATAAATGAGTATTTTAGGATATATCTTATTGTTTTATGTAGGTTTTTATTTTTACCGGTTAGCAGAAAACTTTAATAGAAATAAATGGTTGTACGCTTTTCTAGGGCTCGTTTTCTTTTTTATAGGCTGCTTTGGGTATGTGATGTATGTAAGGTTTTTTGAAATGGATGAAATTCAAGGATTTGATATTGCAATGATATCAATAAAATCTGTTGGGATGGGAATTTTGTTTTCTTTTGTAATGTTTCATTTTATTGATTTTATTTGGAAAAAAAATAAATGAATTGTTTTTAACAATTTATAAAAAACATTAAAAATATGAAAGCAGAAATAATAACAATTGGAGACGAAATTCTTATTGGTCAAATAGTAGATACAAATTCACAGTGGATTAGTAAAGAATTAAATAAAATTGGTGTTTCGGTATATCAAATAACTTCAATTCAAGATGAAAAACAACATATTTTAAATGCGTTAAAAGAAGCTGAAACTAGAGCCGATATTGTAATCTTAACTGGAGGTCTTGGGCCAACAAAAGATGATATTACTAAAAAAACAATTGCCGAATATTTTAATGATGATAAGGTTGTTGAATATCCAGAAGTGATTGAACATATAAAAGGTTTATTTAAAAAAATAAAACATCCGTTTAACGAAGTACAACGCTATCAAGCACAATTGCCATCGAAAGCATCCCTGTTAATGAATCATTTTGGTACAGCGCCAGGAATGTGGTTTTATGAAAATAACACTATTTTTGTATCATTACCAGGAGTTCCTTATGAAATGAAAGGGTTAATTAGTAATACAGTTTTGCCTAAAATTCAAAAAAAGTTTAAGCTACCATTTATTTTACATAAAACAATTATGACAGTTGGTGTAGGTGAAACTATTATTGCAGAAAGAATTGAAGGGTGGGAAAACAATTTACCAACACATATTAAAATAGCCTATTTGCCTTCTTTTGGTAAGGTTCGTTTGCGAGTTTCAGCAAAAGGAAATAATAAAGAATGTTTAGAAAAAGAGGTAGCCGACAAAATTTCATCATTACATGCTTTAATTTCAGATGTAATTGTTGGCTATGATGACGAAGCGTCTATTGAAAAAAGCGTAGCAACTTTATTAAAAAACAACAACAAAACATTAAGCGTATCCGAAAGCTTAACAGGTGGTAAAATTGCAGCACAATTAGTGTCGGTACCAGGAGCTTCATCTTATTTTAAAGGAGGTTTTATTACGTATACAGCCGAATTGAAAATGCAATTACTAGGTGTAAAAAAAGAAGTGATTGAAAAATATACGGTTGTAAGTAAGCAGGTTGCTAAAGAAATGGCAGCAGGTTGCTTAGAAAAGTTAAAAACAGATTATGCAATTGCAGTAACAGGAAACGCAGGTCCCACCACCGATCATAACGATAAAAGTATCGGTTTGGTTTATATCGCTATCGCTAGTCAAAGTAATGTTGAAGTACATGAATTTAACTTTGGTCAACCTAGAGAAAAGGTCATAAACAGAACAGTTACAAAAGCGTTTGAATTATTAAATGAAAGTCTTTTAAAAGTTAACAAAAGCTTATTATCAGATCAATATTGTTAATATGAAAGTGTTTGTACATAAGTTTTTAAAAAAATAATAATATAGGTTATTTTTATTAAAATAATTTGTAAATTTGCAAACTGTTACAATACCGATGGGTTAGATGCTTAACCTCAGTTAGAATAGATCAAAAATAATAAGAATTTAAATGAGTTTTTTTTGCGCAATAAATATAAATGCGTAAATTTGCACCTCGTTTAGAAATAATACTAAAAACTGTCAAGAAGATGTCTAGAGTTTGTGAACTTACAGGAAAAAAAGCAATGGTTGGGAACAATGTTTCTCACGCATTAAATAGAACTAAAAGAAAATTTAACGCTAATTTAATGACTAAGCGTTTTTATATACCTGAAGAGGATAAGTGGATTACCTTAAAAGTATCTGCTTCTGCGTTAAAAAATATTAATAAAAAAGGAATCTCTGCTGTGATTAAAGAAGCTAGAGTTAATGGTTTCTTAACGAAATAATTCCTTACTAGATAAAATTTTACAGAGATGGCAAAAAAAGGAAACAGAGTTCAGGTTATATTAGAATGTACTGAGCACAAAGCAACTGGAAAACCAGGAACTTCACGTTATATCACTACAAAGAACAAAAAAAATACTCCTGATAGAATGGAATTAAAGAAATTTAATCCTATCTTAAAGAAGATGACAGTTCATAAAGAAATTAAATAATTATAAAGTTTTTTAAACTTTAAAAAACCTATAAGACATGGCAAAGAAATCAGTAGCATCGTTACAAACAGGAGCGAAAAGATTAACAAAAGCAATTAAAATGGTAAAATCTCCAAAAACAGGAGCTTATACATTTGTTGAAGCTATTATGGATCCTTCAAAAGTAAACGATTTTATCGCTAAAAATTAATACTTTTTTCATGAAATAAATAAAAGCTATTTTCACAAGAGAGTAGCTTTTTTTTTGTGCTAAAAAACTGTATTTTTGGGCGTTACCCTTTGGGTCAGGCTTTCGGCAGTCGCTCTCTGCGAGGAGCTTCAACAAATGCCTCAATCCTTAACGCGAGCGCAACAATTTAATGACAATTTGACTAAAATGTAGCTTTGGTACAATTTTTAAGCTATTTTTAAAAGCGATTATAAAATTAAAAAAATGAGTTTTTTTAAAAAAATATTCTCAACAGAGAAAAAAGAAACATTAGATAAAGGATTAGAAAAAACAAAAACAAGTTTTTTTTCCAAGTTATCTAAAGCCGTTGCAGGGAAAACAAAGGTAGATGATGATGTTTTAGATAATTTAGAAGAAATATTAGTGTCGTCAGATGTTGGCGTAGCTACTACACTTAAAATTATTGATAGGATTGAGGCAAGAGTAGCTAAAGACAAATATTTAGGAACCGAAGAATTAAATCAAATTCTTAGAGAAGAAATTGCAGGACTTTTATCTGAAACCAATACTGTCGATGCTTCTGATTTTACAATACCAGCAAACACAAAACCCTACGTATTAATGGTTGTGGGTGTAAACGGAGCAGGTAAAACCACTACGATAGGTAAATTAGCAGCACAATTTAAAAAGAAAGGCTTAAAAGTTGTTTTAGGAGCAGCTGATACTTTTAGAGCAGCAGCGATAGATCAATTACAAGTTTGGGCAGATAGGACAGGTGTTCCTATCATACGTCAAGAAATGGGATCTGATCCAGCTTCTGTAGCGTTTGATACTGTTAAATCAGGTGTAAATCAAGATGCAGATGTTATTATTATTGATACCGCAGGTCGTTTACATAACAAGGTTAACTTAATGAACGAGTTAACAAAGATTAAACGTGTAATGCAAAAAGTAGTGCCAGATGCACCACATGATGTGTTATTAGTTTTAGATGGTTCAACAGGACAAAATGCTTTTGAACAAGCAAAACAATTTACCAAAGCAACAGAAGTAACATCACTAGCGGTTACTAAATTAGATGGTACTGCAAAAGGTGGTGTGGTAATTGGTATTTCAGATCAGTTTCAAATACCTGTAAAATATATTGGAGTAGGTGAAGGTATAGATGATTTGCAAGTATTTAATAAATACGAATTTGTAGATTCATTTTTTAAATAAGAGCTTTTATAAATTATAAACACTTTTCTTAAAAGAAAGGTGTTTTTTTATAATATAGATTACTAAAAGTACTTATTTTACGGAGCTGTTTCATTCCAGTAATAACTATCTGGATAAAAACGTTCACCAAAAATAGCTGTACCAACTCTAACAATTGTAGCACCTTCTTCAATAGCTATCTCTAAATCGCCACTCATTCCCATTGAAAGTTCGTTAATTTTTACATTTAAAATGTTTAGGTTATTAATGTCTTGTTGTAGTTGTTTTAAAATCTGAAAACATTTTCTTACTTCTGTTGATTTTGAACTTAGTAAACCAATAGTCATTAAGCCTTTAATATGAATGTTTTTGAGTTTAGAAATTTCTTTTACTAGATTAATTGCTTCATCTGGCGCAATACCAAATTTACTTTTTTCTAATGAGGTATTTACTTGTATATAAATATCTATTTCTTTTTTTTCAAAAATTAATCGTTTTTCTAGTTTTTTTGCAATAGATATATTGTCTATTGATTCAATACAACTAGCCCATTTAATAACATCTTTAATTTTATTACTTTGTAAATGACCAATAAAATGTATTTCGGGCTTTAATTCACTAATGGCATTGTATTTTTGTTTTAACTCTTGTACTTTATTCTCACCCACAAGAATTTCTCCTTGTTGTAAAGCAAACTTGATGCGCTCAGAACTTACGGTTTTAGTAGCAAGTAATAAACGTACTTCTTCAGGTTTTCTATTTGCTTTTTCACAAGCTTGTTTTATTCTATTGCGAATGATTTTTAAGTTTTTAGTAATACTTTCCATTAATCATTTAGTATTTGATGTTCATCGCAATCAATTCTTAATTCAATGTTTTTTAATGGTTTTTTCATTAAATTACAATAGTGATTATTCCCGTTTTTATTGTAATAATAACAAGTAAGACACATGCGTTGTGTAGAGATGACATCTTTTTGATTTAATTGATAAATAAATTCCATTAATTGTTTTAAAAAAACACCCTTTTCTGTTTCTGTTAAAAAATCTATAGATTGGTTTAACACTGATGAAAAAGAAATTGTTTGTTTAACAATTTCTTTTCCTTTACTTGTTAATTCAACGGTAAAACTTCTTGAGTCTTTTGGATTTACAACTTTGTTCAGTAATTCTTTTTTTAGTAAAATTTTAATTGAATCGCTAATAGTAGCCTTTGTTAAATCAAATTCATTTGCTAAAAAACTTACTTTTAAATTTTCTTTTTTATGATTACTGCAAAAAATTAATAGTTGTATTTGAATAGGACTTATTTTATATTGTTTACTTTTTTCCCAAAGCAAAACCCGAAAAGCCTTCGAAATTCGTTCTAAACCATTTATTATTTTTTGATTAACATTATTGTTTTTCATATAAATGTTAGTTTATTACTTCTTTTGATTCTTCATTTTCAATTATCTTATTCTTAACAGCTCTAAAAGTTATGTCTTTAGCTTCTGCATATGATATAGAGTAACTACGTTGTAGTTCTCTAAACTCTTTTGGAAATTGAGTTAATAAAGCATCGTAATAATTATCTAATTCCTTATTATTAGGTGCTTCAAATTTTAGTTTTAATTGAAAACGTCTTAGTAATGCACTATCAATAATACCAGAATGATTGGTTGCGGCTATTAATAAAGTGCTGTTTGGTAATTGATCAATAAGTTGAATAACAGTATTAACTATTCGTTTCATTTCACCAGAATCTTTATTATCAAAGTCGCGTGTTTTTCCTATATAATCAAACTCATCTAAAAATAAAACAGCTTCTTCTCGCGATGCTTTTTTAAAAATTTCGGTAATGTTTTTAGCTGTTTCACCAAGACGTGAAGAAATAATGCCACCAAGATTTAACGTAAATATCTTTTTGTTTAATACTTGAGCAATAGCTTTAGCAGTAGTTGTCTTTCCGCAACCTGTATGACCAAATAAAAGGAGTTTATTATCTACGGGTAATTTATATTCATTTAAAATATTTACATACTTAAATTCTTTAAGTAGTTGCTTTAAAATTATCTGATTAGGTTCACTCAAATGAATGTTACTTAATTTAATAGTTGTTTCATTTTTTGAATTTAATATTAGATCATATAATGCCATAGAGGTAATTGATTTAAAAATTCAAAGTTAGTAATCCTAATTAAAAAAGCCTAATGCTTTTTTGCTAGACAACTCAATAAATTAAATACTTTATTAGCAGTTTTCCATTTCAATAATATAATAACCATCTTTTCTAATTTTTTCTTCTATTTCACCAGTTACATTTTCTACATGGCAAAACTTACACTCTTTAGTTGTTAACTGTTTGTCAAATATTTTTTTTGATGCCAAATATTTTTTTCCATAAGTAATAGCTTCATTTACTGTTTTGCTTTTTTCTATTAATATATCGAAATGCATAATGATGTTACTATTTTTTTTAACGTACGTATCGTAAACTGAAATTTTCATATAATTTTATTTAAATAAAGTAGTGAGTAAAATTAACTCACTACTTTATGTTTATTATTAGCCTTTTACATCTGTTATAGATGCTCCAAAGTTAAGATGCAATACATTTTTACTAGGAGTTAATAATGCCGGAACAGATTTTACTCCAGCTAATTCCGCCTCATTGATTCTTGATTTTTCTTGACCAATGTTAACAATTTCTACGTTATTTTTTCCAATTAATTCTATAATGTCATGTTCTGCACTAATACATACACTACAACCTGCGTGATAAAAAATTGATTTACTCATCTTTTTTTTTTTAATGATTATTAAATGATTTATGTTATGAATTCATATTACAAATATAGTTAGTAATCCTAACTAAAAAAATAATTATCATATTTTTTAATTTGAATTTTATCAAAAAAAGAACGATTATTAAAATATTGTAACGTTAATTATCTGTTTATTAATATGTTAGTTTTATTTTTATGTGTAGTGAAGTTTAAAATAAAAGCACCATTTAGTATTATTTATTAAGTAGTTTAAAAATAATAATATGATAAAAGAGTAAATAAAAGAAGAGATAAAAAGGTATTTAAATATGTTTTTAGTTAAGTGTAAATTTTAAAATAGCGATAAATTTACGTGTAAAAAACAATAGGTAAGGTCTTTAATTAAACTGTATATTTGCAACCTAAATTTTTATAGCACAATGCGCACAAAATCACCAAAGCAGAACAAAATAAATGTAGTTACCTTAGGGTGTTCTAAAAATATTTACGATAGTGAAGTTTTAATGGGCCAGCTTAAAGCTAACGGAAAAGATGTTGTTCATGAAGATAAAAATGATGAAGGTAATATTGTTGTGATTAATACCTGTGGTTTTATAGGTAAAGCTAAAGAAGAAAGTATTGATACTATTTTGCATTATGCACAGCGTAAAGAAGCTGGAGAAATTGATAAAGTATTTGTATCAGGATGTTTGAGTGAACGTTATAAACCAGATTTAGAAGCTGAGATTAAAAATGTAGATCAATATTTTGGTACGCATGATTTACCTGAATTATTAAAAGTTTTAGAAGCAGATTATAAGCATGAGTTAATAGGTGAGCGTTTAACAACAACACCAAAACATTATGCGTATTTAAAAATTGCTGAAGGCTGTGATCGCCCATGTTCTTTCTGTGCAATTCCTTTAATGAGAGGAAAACATAAATCAACACCAATTGAAGAAATTGTTATCGAAGCTACAAAGTTAGCTGAAAAAGGAATTAAAGAATTGATGTTAATTGCACAAGATTTAACCTATTACGGATTAGATATTTATAAAAAACGTGCCTTAGCAGATTTATTAAAAGAATTAGTAAAGGTTGACGGTATTGAGTGGATTCGTTTACATTATGCATTTCCCTCTGGTTTTCCGATGGATGTGTTAGATGTAATGAGAGATGAGCCTAAGGTTTGTAATTACTTAGATATTCCACTACAACATATCAATACCGAGATTTTAAAATCGATGAAGCGTGGTACCACTCACGAAAAAACAACAAGCTTAATTCATAAGTTTCGCGAGTATGTACCTAACATGGCGATTCGTACCACTTTAATTGTTGGGTATCCTGGTGAAACAGAAGAACAATTTGAAGAGTTAAAAGCTTGGGTTGAAGAAATGCGTTTTGAACGCTTAGGTGCTTTTGAATATTCGCACGAAGAAAATACCGGAGCTTTTATTTTAGAAGATGATGTGCCTGCTGATGTAAAGTTTCGTAGAGTAAATGAAATTATGGAGGTGCAATCTCAAATTTCATGGGAACTAAATCAACAAAAAGTAGGAAAAACGTTCCGTTGTTTATTTGATAGAAAAGATGGTGAGTATTTTTATGGTCGAACAGAATTTGATTCGCCAGATGTTGATAACGATGTAATTGTAGATGCAACTAAACACTATATAAAACTAGGCGAATTTATTGATATAAAAATTAATGAAGCAGGCGATTTTGATTTGTATGGAGAACCATTAACAAAAACTGAAAAACCACTTAGTTTACATCAAAAAAGAAATAAATAAATTTAAAATCCTGTTTTTAACAGGATTTTTTTATTGTAAATAAATACCTAATTTTTAGTATTTTTAAAGGTAAAAGGAAAACGTATATTTGAGAAATTATAAAAAATAAAAAATAAACATGAATAATTTTTTTTTAAAAATATGTAGTTTATTATTAATTACAACAACAGTTTTTTCACAAGAAGCAGCGTTTAACACAACATTAAATAATTTATCTTCAAAGATTCAAACGGTACAAAATTCAAAACAAACTTTTACACAAGAGGTAATTTCTGAAACTCCTGGTGTTATTAAATTTAATTTAATAGCAACTGATACTAAAGGAAAAGTAAAAGAAAAAGCGTACGAATTTAATTTAGCTGATATAGATATAAATACAATAAAACCAGTAACATCAAAAGATGTTATTCAGGTTCAACTGATTGCTAATAAAAATCAAAAGATAATTAAAGAAGTAGTAGATAATCAAAAAATTTCTTATTTAAATAGAATAAATATTTACGCATCTAATATTGACAATGCAAGAGAACTTACAGAGTTGTTAAAAAAAAATGTACCTGTTAGTCATGAAATAGTAAAAAACAGGTTGAGTTTAAATAATTATGACGATCGCTTAGCGTGGTTAACTAAAAATATCGTTAATGTAGATTTGATTGAAAAAACCTATGCGCAATCATTGTCATTAAGTCAAACAGAAGTTGGTAATGTAACAATTGTAAGTACGTTATCAAAAAGTAAATCAAGTAAAACTATTCATTATCAATTTAACTTGTCAAATATAAACCCTAATTCAATTTTCTTTAAAAGTAATGGAAGTGATTTTGTTTTAAAGTTGGAAACAAAAAGAAGGTTAAAAACAATTAAAGTTATTGAAGACGGAGCGCAGAAAAGTTATATTAATAAAATTGAAATTCAATGTAGCAGCGTAGAGAATGCTAGAGATTTGCAAAAAGTTTTACAAGACATTATACCTTTAGCATCAAAAGGCTTTAAAGAAAGTTTACCTAAAATAAACACTGTTGAAGAAGGGTTTAATTTAATTAATAAAAAAGTAAATGTAATAACAACGTTAAAACTAACATCGCAACAATCTTTTACACCAAACTGTGTTACAACTTACACAAAAATTGAAGAGACAAGTAAAAAGAAAGATGATTATTTATATGATTTTAATTTAATTGATGTAAATAAAGAAGATATTGAAGTAGCAATAAAAGGAATTTCAGTTTATGTTATCGTTAAAACAATAGCAAAGCAAAAATTTATAAAATTAATTAAAAACGATGTACTGCAAAATTATACAAATAGTTTTGTAATAAGCTGTAGTAGTATCGAAGATGCTCTTTACACTCAATATATTTTAAAAGAAATAGTAAGTTTATGTAGTAAAGCTTACAAAAGTCAACCAAGTTTAACATCAAAAAACGAAGCTTTAACTAAGCTTACAGATAATATTAAAAGTGTACAATTAGCTAAATTAACGTACGAACAAAAATTGGAACCTATTGAAAAAGATAGCGATAATGCCTTAAGGTTTACAAATATTGAGGTATCAGATAAAAAATCGAAAAATAATGTTCAAGAATTTAATTTATCAGATATAAACTCTAAATCGGTTAAAATTAAAATATCTAGTAAAAAGGTAATGGTTGAGTTTTTTACTAATTATCAAGAAAAAATAATTAAAACTTATGTAGATGGCGAAATTAAAAAGTATACCAACAAAGTAACTATTTATTGTAATACTATTGAAAATGCTAGAGAAACCGCCTCATTATTAAAGTATTTAACAATAAAAAAATAACTATTATGTTGCTATTCAGATAGTTTGGTAAACAAAAAGTCTACTTTTAGCAGGTTTTTTGTTTATCAAATTATTATTTTTTGTTTACATTTATCTTTAACAAAAAAGAACCTAAATCGATTATCTTGAAAAGGTTAATTAAATATATAAATAGTTATGTAACTCTTGAAAAAGAAGAGTTGGCTATAATCTTATCTTTTTTTAAAAGTAAAACGCTATTAAAAGATAAGTTTATAATGAAAAAGGAGCAAGTGGTAACTGATTACTACTTTATAGCCTCAGGAGGACTTATTATTTATGAAATTAAAGATGAGGTTCAGTATACAAGGTATTTAGCTTTTGAAAATGAATTTATAGGAGATATAACCAAAATTAAAAATAAAAAACGCTCTAAATCTTATATAAGAGCTATTGAAAATACTGAGTTGTTTAGTATATCTCATCACGATATGGAAATATTATACAACCGCTTTCCTCTCTGGCAAAAATTTGGAAGATTAGTATGGGAAGATGCATTTGCAAGTGTGTTATACGGCATACATAACTTTCAAACTTTAACAGCAAAAGAACGATATTTAGATTTATTAAAACGTTCAGATTTAGTATTTAGAGTTCCACTAAAGGATTTGTCTTTATTTTTAGGAATCACCCCACAATCTCTTAGTAGAATTAGAAAAGAAATTAGTACAGCAAAACTACCACAAACTTCTTCAAAAAAATAAATAAAAAATATGTTAATTACCATTTGGTAATTTTACAAAAGCTATTTCGGGTAATATTTGTATTAAATTTAATTAATACAAATAAAATGATTCGTAAAAAAATAGTAATTGTAGCATTGTTTCTTATCTGTAAAATATATGGACAAGTAACGGGAGATGTTTTTGTTTTAAATGAAGATAGAGATCTTTTCTATTTACATTATACCCCCGAAATACACAACAACTCATCGTATGATTATCAAAGAATGAGTACTAAGTTAGGCATAGCTCCAATAACGTTTAATAAACTAGCCTTGTATAACATTATTGGGATGGACTATCATTCAATAACTTATAATGATAATAAATTACCATTTCTTAGAGACAAAGAAAAATATTACAATGTAAATTATAGTTTATTAGCTCAGTATCGAATTTCAAGAAACTGGTCGGTAAACGTTTTATTTATGCCGCATGTTGTTGCAAATTTTAACGAGAAGATGACAACGGATGATTTAAATATTAATGGAATTTTATTTGCTGAAAAAAGGTTTAGTAGCAAAAGAAGTAATAATTATTATGTATTAACTTTTGGTGTTGGTTACTTAACATTGTCTGGTAAAACAACAGTAAATCCAGTAGTAAACTTTATGGGTAATATTAATAATAAAATCACTTTTGCCATTGGTTTGCCCAATACTTATGTGAAATATAATTTTAATAAAAAACATGCTATTAAAATTTTAGGAGATTTAAATGATTTTACAGTGAGTGTAAATAAGCCTTTATTAGAAAACCAACCTAGATTAAAAATAGTTGATAGATCTGTTTTTACAACAGTTTCTGTAGGGCTAGAGTATAATTATTGGTTAACAAAAAATATAGGTCTTATGGTTAGAGGGGCACATTCTGTTTACGAAAAATATGGTTTTGAAGATGTTGATGAGAATGAAATTTATAAATACAATACTTCGCTAAGAACTTACCTGTCAGTTGGAATAAAAATTAACCCATTTCGCTAATTATTAAGATATGAAAAATCAACATTTAATAGTTAGTAATTTTACAACAAAGGCATTTTTATTAGCTGCAATTCCTGCTTATTTTTTTCCGTCAGTAATGTCTTGGTTTTTAGGATGGATTTTTAATAATCCAATTTTAATGAAAGCGAGTTACACAAGTATTGCAATACCATCATTAGTAGCAACAATAATTGTATATCTACTTTTACAGCAAATGGAGTTTGTGCAAAAATTTCCTAAAAATAAATATGTAAGAATAATGGTAATGACAGTATTAATGGTCGTTTTTTCTTTAATAATAATTAAACTAACCAACATAGAGGCTTATATGTTAGATATTATTCCTTCATCAATATTAGGTGCAATAATTACAACTTGGAAATTTCCTTTAATACAATATAAATAGCATGAATTTAAAAACACCAACTATTGTTGTTTTTGGTGCAACAGGTACTGTAGGAACTGAAGTT
The DNA here is from genome assembly GCA_938002045.1 of Tenacibaculum soleae. Classification (GTDB taxonomy): domain Bacteria; phylum Bacteroidota; class Bacteroidia; order Flavobacteriales; family Flavobacteriaceae; genus Polaribacter; species Polaribacter soleae_A. The sequence goes on along the minus strand of CALLBA010000011.1, from coordinate 210,255 downwards.
TTAAAACAGCTGAATAAGCAAAACTGTTTTGTAAGAGGAATATTAAGAAATATAACAAGAGAGGTTCCGATAGTTTTAAACGGCCAGCATAACACGATTACATACATCGCGGTAAACTTAGAGTCAAAAGAGGAAATTAAAAGAGCTTGTATTAATTCTGATGCTATTTTTTTACTAACAGCAACTTCTCCTAATCAAGTAAGTTATGAAACAAATATAATTGAAGTAGCACAGGAGTTAAAAATTAAAAGAATTGTAAAATTATCAGCACCCGTTTTACCAAATAATGTATACGTTGAGGTAGGTGATTGGCATAGAAAGATAGAGAAAAAGTTAGCAAATAGTGGTATTGATTATTGCCTTTTACAACCACATTCATTTATGCAAAATTGGCAACGAAACACTTTTACAATTAAACATTTTGGTAAAATTTTTGGAGTTATGGAAAATGCTAAAAGAAATTATGTAGACGCTAGAGATGTAGCAGATATAGCCGTACATTATTTATTAAAACCAGAAAATTTAAAAGGTGAGGCTATCGTTATTTCAGGACCAGAGGCAATATCTCATAAAAGTATGGCAAAAAGAATATCTCATGTAACTAATAGAAATGTTGTTTATGAAAATATATCTAGAGATGAATACATGAAAAAGCTAACAAAACAAGCTAAATTACCAACTTGGTTGGCACGACATTTAGTTGAAATAGATGTTTTAGCTATAAAATATGCAGAGCCAACAAATACTACCGTTACAGCAATTTTAAAGCGTGAGCCCAGAATAATGGATGCTTATTTACAGGAGTCGCGTGATTTATTTATGGTATCTAAATGGCGATTTTTTATGTAAAAAAGAAAATATGAATTTAGTTTTAAAAAGTTTTTTTTTACATCTTTACGGTTATGAAAAAAGCATATTTTAATTGGAGTTCAGGAAAAGATTCGGCTTTTGCGTTGTATAAAATATTTACGCAAAAAGAATATCAAATAGAAAAATTGATAACCAATGTAAATAAAGATTATCAACGTGTTTCTATGCATGGTCTTCATGAAAATTTATTAGAAGCTCAAGCTAAAAGCATTGGCATTTCGCTAGAAAAAATAGAGTTTCCGGCAGATGTAACAATGGATTTGTATAATGAAAAAATGAAGAAAAAAACGGATGAATTAAAACAACAAGGGTTTAATTATGGCGTTTTTGGAGATATTTTTTTAGAAGATTTAAGAAAGTATAGAGACTCAAAACTTACTGAAGTAGGTATTACAGGTGTTTATCCGTTGTGGAAAAGAGATACCAAAGAGTTGTTAAGAGAGTTTTTGACTTTGGGTTTTAAAACAATTACAGTTTGTGTGAATGCTAAAAAATTAGGGGAGGAGTTTGTTGGTAAAATTATTGATGAAGATTTTATAAACGAATTACCAGACGATGTTGATGTTTGCGGTGAAAACGGGGAGTTTCATACTTTTTGTTTTGATGGCCCTATTTTTAAAAATCCGATTGAATTTGAAATAGGTGAGAAGCTTTTAAAATCATATACTTTAAAGAAAGATGATTCTCAAAATTGTCATACAAATACTAAAGAAAAGGTTAAAAATTATGATACTAGTTTTTGGTATTGTGATTTAATTTTAAAAGAATAGTAGTTTTTTTAAACGTGTACCATAGGTTTTTAGCCCCGATTGAAGCAATTGTTTGAGCTCTTTTTTGATTTTTCTTCAAAAAAAGCGAGTGCGGAAAGCGGGAAATAGCTTCAAATTATTTTAAAATAGGTTTGTTATTAGTTTTAAAATAGGCTCTGCTGGAGTGTTTAAATAGCATGGTTTACATTGGTTATACATAAATAAACAATCTATTAAATCGGTTAGCATGTGTAATAAAAGCCCGATGCCGATAATGCTATAGGGCTTTTTAAAAAAGAGTAAAATTAAGTAACCAAGCATGGCGTAATAGGTGTGTAGAAGGTGAAAACCGAAGCTACACCTGTTTGCCTGAAATATTGGGTTTGCTAATAAATGGTCTAAATCTATCAGCATAGTTGCTAATAGGATTAGATATACTTTTTTCCAACTTTTGTTGTAAAAAAAATAGGCTATGATTAAAGGGAAACCAAAATGTAAAAAGTAGTGTGTAAAGGTTTGCATTTAATATAGTTATATCTTAATATTTTTAAGATGTTTTTATTTCAATTTCTTTTTTTATAAGGTAAAAGTAATAAAATACAACTATTTTTAGTTTAAAAACTAAAGCCAACTTCTACTTCAAAACCTAAATCGGTGGTATAGGTTTTTGAGTTTTGTAGTTGTTGAAAAACATTAGCTCCTACTACAAAACCGTAGTTTTTCCATGGAATTATTTTAATACCTTGTTTTAAATTTAACCCAATTAAAAAACGATTTTTCTTTTTATTGTTTGCATATCTAATAGATTCAACACCTAAAGGAATATTTAAACCAAGATTTGCATATATACCAGGGTTTATTTTTAAATAACCATCAAAACCAGTACCTAAGGTATACGAATCTATAGATTTATACTTTTTGTTATCTTTAATTTTTGATGAAAACTGATCGTATGATAGTACAAAAGGTATAATAAAATCTTTATTACTATCAGAAAAGCCGGTATAAGCAACGTTCCAACCTTTTTTGTGTTTGCTAAAAACTTTTTTATAGGTTAGTATATTATACCATTGGCCATTTTTTTCAGGAGCTATATAAGTGTCAGACTTGTGGTAGGTTAAGCTATTCTTATAAGGTAGCTTGTTAATTGTAATGTATTTGTACATAAATGTTTGCATACAATACTCTAAGGCAGCTCTAATTCTTGTTTCATGCGTGTCAAATACGTGCGTATTATTTTCTAATTCAAATTTTTTATCTTCATAATGTTTAACCTGTGTTATTTGTTTAAACTGATTATTATGTTTTTCTAAAAAAACTAAATTTACATAAACTCTAGCTGTTAAGTGATTAATGCTGCTTTGAAATTCCTTTATCTGAAATTCTTTTATTTTTATAAATATTGGTTTAGCATTTCTTTTTTTAGGAAAAGAAGTATTTATAAAGTTTTTAATAGCTATTGGTAATAAAGGCGCTAGAGTTACATTAACTTGTTTATTATTTTTTTGTATAAATACTGCTTTGTTTTCTCTAGCATCAATAACCTTATGAATATATATAGGTAAGTTTTGATTGTTAAAGGTGGTTGTTTTTAATGTAATTTCTTTTTGTGCAAAACATTTTGAAACTACTATTAATAATATCAAACTATATTTTAAAACATTCATAACAATTTATTTTAATCTTTTTTAGTGCTATAAACAGCTATTAACCCTTTAATCTCATCAATGTCAAACTCTAGTTCTAATTTACTAGCGGTAAGTTTTTTTATAAATGCTTTTATTTTTTTGTTATCGTTACCCTTCATAATAACATATTTTCCGTTAGTATTTATAAACCAAGTTCCATTATCTTTTTTTCCTTCTGATAATGATTCAAATACCATATTGTTATTAAAATTAATATAGTCACCTTTTTCTTTTTTAGGTACAGAATAGTTTTTACCGTTAATACAGTAGTTTTTTAAATACCATTTTTTTTTCAAATTACTGCTGCTTATTTCTTGAGCATTTACAGTATAAGCAAGTGTTAAAAGTAAAAATGTTACGATTTTTTTCATTTTTATAGTGTTATATTTTTTACAAATATATAGGCTTATTAAAGCCTGTATTTGTTCATTTTAGACAAGTTTTACGGAGTTGATGAAAAATGAATTTGATTAATTGGAGGTTATAAATAAGATTATTTAATTTGTGTTATAAGTTAAATAGTTGTTGATTTTTAAAAAGAAGTAAGCTATGTCTTAAGAGGATTTTTATTATCCAGAAGGACGAACTGATGCTTATATAATTATAGAGATAATAATGATTTCTGGTAGAGCAATTGACACCAAAAAAAGTCTTATAAAAATGTTATTTGAAAAAATAAGCAACCAGTTAGATATAAGTAAAAATGATATTGAATTTTTAATACTCGAAAGTCCCAAGCACAATTGGGGATTTAGAGGAATGACAGGTGATGAAATTTCTTTGAATTATAAAATAGAGGTTTAATTAAATTTTAAACCTCTATTTTTTGTAGAATTATTCAGTTGTACTGTTAACAATAAAGTTTGAAATGTCATTTAAAAAATCATTTACAAATGCTTTTTTTGAATAAAAGTGTAATTTTAATAAAAACCACAAGTTAGGTTTGTTGTTTTTAAATTTATTAGCCTTTAGCAAACTATGTGTAGCGTTAGGATACATTTTTAGCATTAATTTAGGCAATGCTCTTTTAGAAAATATTTGTTGATAAGTGTTGTAACTTTTTAAAGAATTAATGTTTGTATCATTTTTAGCAAAAACACCAAACGTAGGGCAGTTTATAGTTGATAAATCGTTAGTTGCATCACTATTTATATTTTTTTGAATAAAAATAAACCTATCAGCACTAATAGTTTTTTTTAACTTTTGATTAAAATTCTTGTAGATTTGATTTTTATTAAAATATGAAAACTCTATTTTGTTTTTTTTAATAGCCTCATTAATATCAGTAGTTGTTTTGCCTAAAGCTAATAACCTTTTTTTTGTTAAAAAGTTACTTTGTTTTTTCCAATTAATAGCTCCTGAAACTAAAATAAGAAAACTACTTTTTTTGTATTGATTCGCTATTTTAGGGACTACCCAACCAGCTTGACTAAAACCAATAAAACCTATTTTAAATGTATTAGGGTATTTTTTTTGGATAAAATTAACACCAGATAAAACCTCAATAGCTCTGTCGTTCATAGACTGGTGTAGCCAATTACCAGAGCTTTTGTCAATGCCTTTTTTACTCCACGATACACTAGCTATTCCTTTTTTAGCTAAAGCATTCCATATATAATTATAGTAGCCATAACAATTTGTATTTACCTCACCATCGCCATGTACAAAAATAGCTAAAGGTGTTTTTGTATTATTTTTTTTAATAGGAATATTAATAACGCCTGTTAAAGTATCTCCTTTATCTGTAAATGAAATACTTTTACTTGTATATTGAGGTTTGCTGTTAAAAACAAATAAAATTAACACCGTAAACAAGCTTAAAATAATACTTATTTGTAACCACTTTTTCATTTTAATTATCTTTTAAATGTTTAGGAACCCAGCCTGTACGACCAAAAATAACTTTAAGTTTGTCAGTTAAACTATTAGAACGTTTTACATCATTCCAAATATTTTTATACTCAATAAAGTTAATGGTTATTGGATTGTTAGTTTTAATGTTTTTTGTTAATCCATAAATAACTTTTTCATCCTCTCTTTGAAACGTACCAAATAATTTATCCCAAATAATAAAGACACCTCCATAGTTTTTATCTAAACACTTTCTGTTTGATCCATGGTGTACTCTGTGAACAGATGGGGTATTAAAAACTTCATCTAACCAACCCAATTTTTTAATACGTTCTGTATGAATCCAAGTTTGAAATTGAGCAACAAGTATTAAACTAACAATAGCTTGAAAGGGTGAAAAACCTATTAATATCATTGGAATTAAAAAAATCCATTCAAATAAACCTTCAACAATACTTAAGCGCATAGCTATAGTTAGGTTGTAATCTTCTGATGAATGATGTACACTATGACTTGCCCAAAATATTCGGTATTTATGTTCTAAACGATGCATCCAATAATAAGTAAAATCGGCAGCAAAAAAAGCTAAAAGCCAAGTATATATATTAATAGGAAGTTGTGTAGGAAAAGCATTGTATATAGGAATTAAACATATAATACCTATTGAGCCAATAATAGTTTTTTCTAATAATTGATTTATTATAAAAATACTTAAGTTGGCTAAAGAATCTTTCCAACGCCGTTTTTTTGAAGTAAATAAATCTAACAATACTTCAAAAATGATAATTAAGATATTGAAGATAAAAAAGTAACCAATAAATGTCATGATGTTGGAGTTCTCAAAAAGAGAAATTAATTTTGCAAAGCTCATAGTGTTTTATTTTTTTTAGGTAAAAAATTTAAGAACCATAAAAACCACAACAAGTCGGTAAACTCCCAAATAGAATTTTTTTGTTGAAATAAAAGTAATACTTCGGGAAGTTTATAAAAGCCAATAAACCCTAAAAACCCTAGATACCAATACTTATTTGTTTTATATGTATTCATTTTATAATAATTTATACAACAAATTTATGGCTAGTATAAGGTAAAGGAGTTGTTTGTTTTAGACAACTTTTAAAGTATTGGAATATATATTTCTGTAATTAAATCATCAACAGCAGTATTTTCTTCATCATTTACATAAAACTCTAAGATAGGTTTATCTGCAAACTCTAATTTAACGTCTGTTAACCACCTACTATATATTAAGTCGTATGTGTTTTCGGAATGTTCGTAATTACCTTTATGAATAAATTTAGCATAGGTTTGACTTGCTATTTTTTTTGTATTAAAAAGACCTTCTGTTTTTAAAAAATCACTATTTTCTATAATAATACCAGCATTATATCTACAATGAATCGTATCACATATTTCATTATCATCTAGTATTTCTCCAACAATGATAGTATCATCACTCAGTAATTCTTTTTTTAAAGCGTATTCAAATAATTTTTTCCAAGTTTTATTAATCGCTTTAATATTTGTGTAATTACCTTTAAAGGGTAAATAAAAAATCCAAAAATCAGGGAGTGTTTCTATTTCAAAAGAAATTTTCTCGTTACTACTCTTGTAGTCATTAGTTATTAATTTTTCTGTGATTTCATCTTTTAAATAATGACTGTTTCTAAAGCTAGACGGTGAACAATTAAAATGTTTTTTAAAGGCTTTGCTATATGCAGCAATATCAGAATAGCCAATTTCTAAAGCAATATCAGAAACTTCATGTTTCGAGTATTTTAAATATTCTGCTGATCTTTCAAGTTTTTTTCTTTTTAAATAACTACCTATTGTTTGATGCTGTAGGGCTGAAAAAATCCTATTAATATTTCGATAAGAGTAAAAGGAAATTTCTTCAATCTCTTTAATATCAATATTAGTTTTAAACTCTTTATCTAAATAGTCTAATAGTTTTTTGTATCGTTCAAGTTGTGTTATGTTTTTCATAAATAAATTTTTATTACAAAACTATGTACAAATTAAAGTTGCTTGCTTGTTGATTTAAGACAATACCTTATTTGTTTTTTTGTCTTAAATCAACAAATTAATAACCTTTTTACCCGTATAAATTTGCAGTGTATAAATTAATAAATTAAAACAAATTATTATGAAACAACTTACTTTAATTACCACAATTTTAATTGCATTTATTTTTAGTGTAAACATTGTAAATGCACAAGAAAACGAACTTGAAAACGTAAAAATAGGAGTGCGTTTAGGGGCAAATTACTCAAAAGTATCAGGAATAAACTCTAAATATAAATTAGGAGTAAATTTTGATGCTTTTACTGAAATTACACTTTCTAATAACTTTAAAATCCAATCGGAACTAGGATTTGCAAGGCAAGGATTTAAGCCTAAGACTAGTAATAGTAAATCGGTAAATTTAAATTACATAACTTTTTCACCAGTAATAGCTAAACTATATTTAAATGAAAAGTTTAATGTTGAGGCAGGGCCCAAACTTGGATATCTTTTAGGAGGTAAAGGTATTAACAAAAAGAATTTAAATAAGTTTGATTATGGTGTAACAGCAGGTTTTTCGTACGCTATTAGTAAAAAGTTTATTACAGTCGCTAGGTATAATTTAGGGTTAAGAAACTTGTCTAAACAAAAAGGAAGTAAATTTAAAAACAGAGGCTTTCAATTAGGATTTGCATTTGTTTTTTAAGTTTTTTTCATTGGTTAAATTTTGCCAGATTCATAAGTTATGAATCTGGTTTTTTATAGGTTTGTTAAAACTTCTCAAAAACTCCTAAGCCAAATAAGGCAAAGTCGTATTTAACAGGGTCTTTAACATCAAACTCACGTAAGGTAATGTCTAACTCCGATAAAGCTTTCCAGTCGTTTTGTTTTCGGGTTAAAACACCTAGTTTACGAGCAACATTTCCAGAGTGTACATCTAACGGACAGTGTAAGTATGCAGGATTGTGGGTTTTCCAAATGCCTAAATCTACTCCAATATTATCATTTCTAACCATCCATCGAAGAAACATATTGATTCTTTTTGAAGCTGAGCCTTTTAAAGGATCAGAAACGTGTTTTAAGGTTCTTTGTTGATGTGGAATTTCAAAAAAAACTTGTTTAAAATTATGGATTGCTAATTGGTAATTATCTTTATTTTTTGTTGATAAAACAGCTTCTAATCCGTGGTGGTTTTTGTAGATGTTTTTAAGTGATTTTATAAAAAATTTAAAATCATCAGCATTAAAAGTTCTATGTACAAATCCATCAAAATTAGCCAAATCATCTTCAGAATGATTCATTACAAAATCATAGGGAGCATTGCCTAATAATTCGACTATTTTTAAGGAGTTTCGTATAATCATTTTACGGTTTCCCCAGGCTATAGTAGCGGCTAAAAAACCTGCTATTTCAATATCTTCTTTTAAAGAGAATTGATGCGGAATTTGGATAGGATCACTTTCAATAAAATTTGGATTATTATATTTTAGAACCTTTTCGTCAAGAAATTCTTTGAGTTCAGTTTTTTTCATAATTAATTTATATAGAAAACAAAACTATTAAAAACAAAAAAGACATAGTGGTAATCTTTTCGACTATACTTAAGAATTAATAGAATAAAAACTGAAAACGGTAGCTGTTATTTATAATCAGAATTTTAACCTAAAGTGTTTTAATTAATTTGTTAACTTGTTGTTGGTTAAAGGTTATTGTTATTCTACTATAATTCCGTCCTTCATTGTTAAAGTACGATCTGCCATGTTTGCCAATTCTTTGTTATGAGTAACCAGCACAAAAGTATGTCCAAATTTATCCCGCAATTCAAAAAACAATTTATGTAGGTTTGCTGCTGCTGTTGAATCTAAATTACCAGAAGGTTCATCAGCAAAAATAACATCAGGTTTGTTTATTAAGGCTCTGGCCACTGCAACTCGTTGTTGTTCACCACCCGAAAGCTCATTTGGTTTATGGTTTTCTCTGTGTGATAAACCAAGAAAATGGAGTAATTCTTTTGCTTTTTTTTCAGTTTCATTTTTTGATTTACCACCAATAAAAGCAGGGATACATACGTTTTCTAACGCTGTAAATTCAGGAAGTAATTGATGAAATTGAAATATAAAACCGATGTGTTTGTTTCTAAAAGAAGAAACTTCTTTATCAATTAAATTGTTTGTAGAAATGTTATTAATAAGTAGTTGAGAGTTTTGTTTTTTTTCAGCCTTATCTAGGGTTCCTAAAATTTGAAGTAAGGTAGTTTTTCCAGCTCCAGATGGGCCAACAATAGCAACAATTTCTCCTTTTTTTATATGAAGATTAACTCCTTTTAAAATTTCAACATCTCCATAGCATTTATGGATATTTTTAGCAACAATCATAGTTTTATATTCTGTATAACGAATGTATAAAAAAGAAATCAGATACACTTTTAAAGTATATCTGATTTTAAATTTTAAGTGTTTTTTCTTCTTAGAAAATATTTTTTAAATTGTTATAATCAACAAAATAAACAAAACGGACTGAAAATGTATGCTGGTTAGCTTCTTTAAAAAGTTGGTCTAAATTGTTAGCAAAATTATGACGCGCTTGGTCATTTGAATTAAAAATAGCGTTTCTATAAAATGCAATTATTTGACTACCTGGAGCAAATTGCCACACGTAGTTTAAATCTACATTCCAACTATTAAAATTTTTATCATGAACCTCTTGATAATTATTAGCTATTAATTTCCCATTATTTTTATCTAGGCTATAAAATTGAGATTCATACGGAACTTTACTCCAATTATGGCGAAAGGAAAGTGATAATGAAGATTTGGCACTAAAACTATATTTACCTGTTAATGAATTATTGTAGGTAGTCCAATCTCTTTGCCCAAAAACGATTTCGTTTAAAAGAGGAGTTAAAGCATTATTATCATTTACGTCATCAGTATCTATCTTATTAACAAAACCTTGATCATTATTTGTTTTATTAAATCTAAAATCATAAACTAAAGAAAATTGATTATTGAAACGATATCTTGGAGCTATTTTAAATCCATAGCCTTCTTTAGGGTTGTTTTTAAAAAAATTATAGTACCAATCATAATCAATGGCGAACTTTTTTCGATAGTCCGTAGAACCCCAGTGGTTGATGTTTATTCTTTGAGGTCTGTTAAAATAAATACCACTTGTACTTCCTTCACGAGCTTCAAAAAAGTCTTTTCTTTCAGAATTAAAATTTATATTTCCACCAAAGCCAAAGCGTTTGGTTGTTTGTGCGCTAAAAGATAAGCTAGCATTAGTGCCTGTATACGTGCCTGGGTTGTGTAAAAAATTAATGTTATAGGAAGTACTTATTCTGTAATTATTAAAAATTCCTATCGGATTTAGTTGATGGTATGCTGCAAAACCATAAATAGTTTGTTCGTTATTACTAAATAAAATACCCATATCATTAGGGTTGTAATCTTTGTTTTCGAAATTATAACCAATTTCTCCACGCCAATTACCAGCATGTTTACCAATGCTGGTATCAAAAGTATATCCAGTATTAGGGTTGTCTATATCATCAGATATAGTACTCATTTTAAAAGAACCGTCAACATTATAAGTACTTTTTTTATCTTCTACATGCCATATTAATCCGGTAACATTAGCATCTCTAAACCTGCCATCACGAGTAACATTTGTGTTAATTAATGTTACGGATGAATTTTGATTAAACTGTTGGTCTAACACTAATATATTATAGTTAGAAAAAGGGTTTACCGTAGTTTTATAAGTACTTGTATTGGCAATAGTATCTAGCCCAATGATTGTTTTTTCAGTTCTTTCTACAGTTGCTTCTGTTTTTTCTGTTATAGCGTTAAAAAAGCCAATACCTAAACCACCTTTTGTTCTCCCCGAAATTTTAATAGCATTTAGCATTTGCACTTTTTCTGGAGCATCAATAATTTCGTCATTTACTTTTTTGTTATTAATAAAAGCGTCGTCGTTTTTACGTTCGTTTGCAAACTGATCAATAGGCCTATCACCAATTCTACGAGAGTAAAACAAGCGGCCTTTTGTAAAAAGCTCTGTTCCTTCTGTAAAAAACTGACGTTGTTCAGAGAACTGTTGCTCAAAAGGACCTAAATTTAGGGTAACATTATCAAAACCTACTTGGCTAAAATCAGGAATTAAAGTTGCGTCTAGAGTAAAATTTTCAGTAATACCGTATTTTACATCCATTCCTACACTCCAATTAAAATCAGTTTTTCCTTCAAAAGTAGTTGTGGTAGCTGATGCATACGGATAAAAATTTAAACGAGTAGGAGGTGTAATATTTTTTAATTTTTTTACTAATCCATCGTATTGTGTCCAAGTTCCTTGTGTGTTGTCAATATGATTCCAAGTATAACGAGCATTCAAATTACGAATATCTCTATGGTAATTAATCCCCCAATCTTGTACAGATTCGTTTGCGAAGCGTAAAGCTCTGTATGGAATTTTCATTTCTACCACCCAGTTTTTCTTGTTGATTTTAACACTACTATCCCAAACTGCACTCCAGTTATAATCTTCATTATTACCATTGTTAGATACTTTAGCGTCTAATTGAACTCCTGAGGCGGTAACAATAAACATGGTAGGATTTTGCCCGTCATCATTAGGGTTTATCATTAACATAAAAAAATCGGAGTTTCCAAACCTATCTCTATTTGTAAATTCAGCAGGTACTTTACTCCCGTCTGGTGTGTCCATTAAAGCTGCAATATAAATTGCATCATCATCATATGTAAATTTAACCTCAGTTTTATGCGTAACAGGTTCTGGTTTTCCATTATCGGGGCGCATCATTACAAAATCTTTTGCAACAGGGGCTTTTTTCCAAACAACTTCATCTATAACACCATCTATTTTAGGAGGGTACTCTATACGAGTGGCATTAATTTTTTTCCTTATTTGGTTAATTTCTTGTGCACTAACTCCTTTATAAATAAATAGAATAGCGATTAGTAAGTTATTAATTTTATACATAGTTGTTTAGATAGTATAGCAATGTGCAAAAATATTTATGAAATCAACTTTTAAATCATAAATTAGTGTTAATTAATGTAAAGACATGTTAAAAAAAGGTTTGTTACAGTTAAAATGTTAAATTAATAAGAAAATAAAAGTTGTAATAATTATACTAAATAGTAAGGTATTATAAATTGAATTTGTATTTTTGTTCGACTTTAAAAATTCATATCTAATGAACTTACACGAATATCAAGGTAAAGAAATATTAAACAGTTTTGGAGTTCGTATTCAACGAGGAGTTGTTGCAAATACACCAGAAGAAGCTGTTGAAGCAGCAAAGAAATTAACAGAAGAAACAGGTACGGGTTGGCACGTAATAAAAGCTCAAGTACACGCAGGTGGTCGTGGAAAAGGTGGTGGTGTTAAGTTGGCTAAAAACTTAGATGAGGTAAAAAGTATTTCTAATGATATTTTGGGAATGATGTTAATTACCCCTCAAACATCTGTAGAAGGAAAATTAGTAAATCAGGTTTTAATTGCTGAAGATGTATATTATCCTGGTGACTCTGAGCCAAGTGAATTTTATATGTCGGTTTTATTAAACCGTGCAACTGGTAGAAATATGATTATGTATTCTACAGAAGGTGGTATGGATATTGAAACGGTAGCTGAAGAAACACCTCACTTAATTTTTACTGAAGAAATTGATCCAGCTTTAGGATTAATGCCTTTTCAAGCACGTAAAATTGCTTTTAACTTAGGTTTAAGCGGAGGTGCATTAAAAGAAATGGTAAAATTTGCTACAGCATTGTATACTGCTTACATTAAGTCAGATTCGGCAATGTTTGAAATTAACCCAGTGTTAAAAACATCTGACGATAAAATTATGGCTGTTGATGCTAAAGTTACTTTAGATGAAAATGCTTTATACCGTCATAAAGATTATGCTGCAATGCGTGATATTCGTGAAGAAAATCCTATTGAAGTAGAAGCTAAAGCTGCTGGTTTAAACTATGTAGATTTAGATGGTAATGTTGGATGTATGGTAAACGGAGCTGGTTTAGCAATGGGAACTATGGATTTAATTAAGCAAGCAGGTGGTGACCCAGCTAACTTTTTAGACGTTGGAGGTACTGCTGATGCACAACGTGTTGAAACTGCTTTCGGAATCATCTTAAAAGATCCTAACGTAAAAGCAATTTTAGTAAACATTTTTGGAGGAATCGTTCGTTGTGATCGTGTTGCTCAAGGTGTAGTAGATGCATACAAAAACATGGGAGACAAAATTAATGTTCCTATTATTTGTCGTTTACAAGGAACAAATGCTAAAGAAGCAAAAGAATTAATTGACAATAGCGGAATGGAAATCATTTCTGCTACTGAGTTTCAAGAAGCTGCAGATAAAGTTGCAGAAGTTTTAGGAGCTTAACAATTAATTTTTAGTTAAATATATTTAGAAAAAAACCTCATTTTTAAAGTGAGGTTTTTTTTTGTTGGTTATTATTTTGAGATTTCTATTGCTTTTTAATTTATGCAAGGTTTTTTATGTTGGGTTCTTAAATGTATAAGGTATATATTATCTTTTTATAAATTTACGACTTTCTTCTCCTGGTGTAAATTTACCTTCTGTTATAATTTCAGTAATTGGATTATTTAAAGGGAAACTAATTTCATTTCCATACCCACCTCTGTGCCAAAAACCATAATCTGTAAAATAATAATTTCCATTCTCGCAATAAACACTCCAAGTCATTTGATATTTCGTTCCATCTACTGTGTATTCTCCTGTTCCATTTTCAAACATTTCTAAATCATACCAAGGATAATTAGTAGGATCATTTTGAGCTTCTTGTGTAATAATATTAACACTCCAACTACCAACTATTTGACTTTTAATATCATTTAAGTTTGTACAGGTTTTAAAAATCTTTAAAGGGAAACTTCCTGAGAAATTATTAAAATCATCATTGTAAGTAAAGTCAAGTGTAGCTTCTATAAAATCATCAGTAACAATTTCAATGTCAATTATTTTCAGTTTTAGTTCAATTCCTCCATCAGTAAAGCTAAGATTTTGGATTTCTATGTTATCATTTGAAATTGAAAAAGATAGATTGTTATATAGTTCTTGTGTGAGTTCAAATATTTGAACTTCTGAGTCATTATTAATAACAATAGATTCGTATGGTTTTAATGAAAAAAATGAAGGAGCAAAATTGTTCCAACCTTCTATGGCTGAGTTTAAGTTTACTATAATTTTGCTATTTAAATCATTAACCCAATTAAATATTTCTGATATGTAAATATTTTCATCATTAGAATCACTTGTTTGAATAGCTCTATTGCCAATAGAAAATGTAATAGTTTTACTATTTTCAGTATAAAGATTAATATGATTAGAGCTTCTTGAATAAACATCAATTTCATTGTTAGCATTTAAAAATATACTTTTAATTTTACTTTTTGAAGCTTCTACACAATGTATTATCGTTTGTCCAAGAGTAATACCAGCAGCAGTACCAGTTACTATACCAACAACAGCACCAAAACCAGTTGCAGAAGTTAATGAGGTTATGACACCAAGAACTCCTGTTAGATAAATTCCAGCTTTACATTGGGTAAACTTTGTAAGATTATTTTGTTTTAACCTGCTAAAGTTACCATCAATTGCAGTTTGTAATAATACTTTGTTTGTGTTGTAATATTCTGCTGCTGCTAATTTTTCATTATCTGATAAAGAATTGTAGTAATTTGTAAAACTTGTTACCATTTCTTGAGCTTTATTTTGTTGTTCAGAATCTTCAATACTATCTGTCGATGTTTGTAATTTAGAAATGAATTCCTGAATTGTCTCTTCAACAGAATTATCTAAAACAGTTTGTTGTATTGTATAATTAATTTTGAGATTTAAGCTCTCTATATTCAGTATTACATTTCCTAAAGCAAATTCTGATGTAACGATAAAAACTAAAGTATTTTCATCTGATTTCCCTAAGCTAACAGGAACCCCATTTATATCACCTTCGTAAGTTTCTTTTGTAAGGTTTTGATTTTCAATCTGAACAATTTCAGAAGTCATGATAATTCCACCGTCTAAAATTTGATCGTTAGATGAAATAGAAGGTTCGTCTTTACTACAGTTACTTAAAAAAATAACTATAACAAAAAGGTATAAAATTTTTTTCATAAATAATGTTTTAAATATCTCAAAATTAATTTTTAAAACGAATAAAATCAATACTCAATATTGAGTATTTTTAACTAGATGAATGATTGAGAGTTTCTATTATGTATTAGGTAAAGATCCTTTAGATAACGAAGTTACTTGATTTTACTTTAAGAATTAAATCTAAAATATTTCTACAAACTTTTCCTTAAAACCGCAATTTCATCACGCAATTGCGCGGCAACCATAAAATCTAAACTTTTGGCAGCTTCTTCCATTTGTTTACGTTTGGCACGAATACGTTTTTCTATTTCTTCTTTTGGTAAGTATTCTAAATCTTGTTCAGCAGCTTTTTGTATCGCATTGTCATACTGATAGGTAGCTGTGGTGTCTTTAGAAAGCGTATTGTCTAATTTTTTATTTATTTGCGTTGGTGTAATTCCGTTTTTAGTATTATAATTAATTTGTTTTTCACGCCTACGGTTGGTTTCGTCCATAGTTTGTTGCATACTGTTGGTAACTTTATCGGCATATAAAATGGCAAGACCGTTTACATTTCTTGCTGCTCTACCAACAGTTTGTGTAATAGATCTGTGGCTACGTAAAAAACCTTCTTTATCGGCATCTAAAATAGCCACTAGCGATACTTCAGGTAAATCTAATCCCTCACGAAGTAGGTTTACACCAATTAAAACATCAAACAAACCTTTTCGTAAATCTTGCATTATTTGCACACGCTCTAAAGTGTCAACATCCGAATGTATATAACGACAACGAACCTGAATTCTGGTTAAATATTTAGCCAATTCTTCTGCCATTCGTTTGGTTAAAGTAGTAACCAAAGTACGCTCGTCTTTTTCTACACGAATCTGAATTTCCTCTATTAAATCATCAATCTGATTTAAACTTGGACGCACTTCTATTACAGGGTCTAATAATCCGGTAGGGCGAATTACTTGTTCAACAAATACACCTTCAGTTTTTTGTAATTCGTAATCGGCAGGCGTTGCAGAAACGTAGATTACTTGGTTTTGTAACAATTCAAATTCATCAAATTTTAACGGTCGATTGTCCATCGCGGCAGGTAAACGAAATCCGTATTCTACTAAATTTTCTTTTCTGCTTCTGTCTCCACCATACATGGCATGTGTTTGCGGAATGGTAACGTGGCTTTCGTCAATTACCATTAAATAATCTTCTGGGAAATAATCTAACAAACAGAACGGACGCGTACCAGGATCACGGCCATCTAAATAACGAGAATAATTTTCGATACCCGAGCAGTAACCTAATTCACGAATCATTTCTAAATCGAATTCGGTACGTTCTAACAATCTTTTAGCTTCTAAATGTTTACCAATTTCTTTAAAATAATCTACCTGTTTAACCATATCATCCTGTATTTTATGAATGGCATTTTGCAATACATCAGGCGAGGTAACAAATAAGTTTGCAGGGTAAATAGTTAGTTCGGTTAGTTTTTCAATTATTTGGTTGTTCTCTATATTAAAAGTTTCAATTTCTTCAATTTCATCGCCAAAAAAATGCACACGATAACCGCTATCTCCGTAAGACGGATAAATAGTAACAACATCACCTTTTACTCTAAAAGTTCCGCTTTTTATTTCAGTTTCGGTTCTAGAATACAAACTGGTAACCAATTGATGTAAGAATTTTGTGCGTGAAATTTGCTGATCTACTTCAATCGGAATTACATTTTTTTTAAACTCATTCGGATTTCCGATACCGTATAAACACGAAACAGATGCAATTACAATAATATCTCTACGACCCGAAAGTAGGGAAGAAGAAGTACTAATTCGTAAGCGTTCTATTTCATCATTTATAGATAAATCTTTCTCAATAAAAGTACCCGTAACAGGAATATAAGCTTCTGGTTGATAGTAATCATAATAAGAAACAAAATACTCTACAGCATTGTTCGGAAAAAATTGCTTAAACTCAGAATACAATTGCGCTGCTAATGTTTTGTTGTGCGCCAATACCAAGGTAGGGCGGTTTACTTCGGCAACAACATTGGCAACGGTAAAGGTTTTACCAGAACCAGTAACACCCAATAATGTTTGGTGTTTTTCATTGGAGTCTAGCCCATTTACTAATTGTTTTATTGCTGAAGGCTGATCGCCAGTAGGTTTAAAATCTGAGTGTAATTCAAAGTCCATACAACAAAAATACGGATAGTTTATGTGAAAAACTATCCGTACTTATTAGATATAAAAGATTTTTTTTTATTTTCTTAAAAGAGAAAAATGCCCTTGATGTTGGTGAATTTTACCTTTTCTGTCAACTAAATAAATTTTAAACCAGTAATCATTAGATGGTAACAATTTGCCTTTATAGGTTCCATTCCAACCCTGATTATCAATGGGAATAATAGCTACAATTTTACCATATCGATCAACAATTGTAATGTTACTTGATGGGTAAAAACTAGAATTAGCTCCTTTAATTTTCCAAGTATCATTTTTGCCATCTCCGTTTGGAGTTAAAAATTTGGGATATTCAATAACTGATATTTCTATAGTAGCATCAGGCTGACATCCATTTTTATCTCTAACTAAAACAGTATAAAAACCTCCTGAAATGTTATCAAATAAAGGTTCGTCTTGAAAGCCTGTTACATTGTTATCTTCATCAGTAATAGCAAACTCGTAATCACCAATTCCTAAATTTTGATTTTCAGTAATTATTTTAATTGAATAATTATCTAATCCACTATTATTGGTGTCGTCAACAATAACAATGTCATCATTTGTCAAAGTAGGACTTATAGATTCATTTACTACAATTTCTCTACTTCTTTTACAGCTAGTTCCGTCTTGCATAGTTGCGGTAACAACATAGGTTCCGCCTACTGTAACGTCATAAAAAGCATTGGTACTTAAAACAGTAGGGTTGCCTTTTAGTGTCCATTCATAACTATAAGTAGCATTAGGATTTATAGGTTCTAATCTTGTTTGAGGATTATTTAAACATACAATAACAGGACTATATACTATGAAATCTGGCAACGGATTTATGATGATGTTAAAAGTTAAATTGTTATTAACACATGAAGTTTTATCATTTTTAACCCTAACGTAAATAGTTTGATTGTTTGCAGTATTTTCATATTTGTTTTCATCAAGTGGGTTTGCTCCTGATTCAACATCCGATAAATTTTCATGAAAGGTAACGGTAAAATTACTGTGTTCGCTTGTAGGATAATTTACAAGTATTTCTGTTGTTTTGTTTTTAAGTGTAATATCTCCGTTTATTCCGTTAGCATCATCTAAAAAAGAGTCTGATTTATTATCACAATCTGTATAATTTGTGATATTTAAAGGGATAAGAGGCTCAGGATATATTACCAATTGTAAGGTAGCAATACCATACCTACAATTGGTGTTTTTGTTAAGAATACTAATGTAAATTAATTCAGTAGCTGGTGCATCACTTGAAAAATCAGTAGGAAAGTTTGTGTGCACAGGATCGTTAGTATAGTTTGTTTTATTGAGAGGCGATACTCCATCAATAGCATCTTGGTTAGTTCTGTGATATGTAATTTCAAATAAGGAAGGGTCTCTACCATTAAGAACATCGATATCTCTTTCAGATAAATTAATATTTTGTACAATTCTATTTCTAGAATCACCATCACCTGATGTTATAACATCACAAATTTCTATGTCAGGAATAGGGTTTGTTATAACTGGTAAAGGATTTATAATGATGTCAAAAGTTAGGTGGTCATTAAAACATCCGGTATCATTATTCTCAACACGAACATAAATGGTTTCTATATCTCTTGTTTGATTTGTATAATTGGTATCATTTGAAATGGGAGCATTTCCAGAATTAGCATCAGCAGGGTTAGTGTGAAAAGTAACGGTGTAATCTGATGGTGCTTGTGAAGTTCCTAAAATATTATTAACCCTATCTCTTAAATTGATATCAATATTTTTACCATCATTATAAGTCCCACTATTAAAATCATCACAAAGCTCAAAATTTGCAACATTATTAGCTATTGGCGTTTGCAGTGCTTCAATAGTAAAACTACCTAAACCTTCACAATTGTTGTTTGTTTTGTCGATTATTTTAACATATAATGATTGTGGAGTGGTTGCTGGGACATTTTTATTACGGTAATTAGAAATATTAGTAATGTTATTAATTACAGCGTCTCTATCAGCAATGGTTTCAAAAATTAAAACCGTTAAATTTGCTCTATTAGCAGCAGGGAAAGTAGCTTTAATATCAGGTTCAACTGAACTTAAATCGAAATAGGTAATTCCGTCAGTATCACTATTGCTAGCAGAGTTATTTCCATCAGCATCTAAATAATCATCACAATTAGTAAATTCTTTAGGATAAATAACATCGGCCTGATAGCCTACCGTGATTTTTATTTCAGATATTTGATAACAGCCTTTATCAGAAATTGTTCTAACCCAAATAATATCTCCATCAGTAACAGGATGGTTTGTTTGGTTGGTTATTTCGGCTGTATCGTTTATAGCATCATTTTGAGTAGGGTAATATTTAAAAGTTTCATTTATATGATTGGTTGAGATGTTTGTCTCTGCCAAAGTTAGGTTGATATTTGTGCTTAAATCGGTATCGGTATCGCATTGATTTAAGGTAACATTTGTTGTTATTGGAAGTGGTAAAAAATTAATAATAACATCATCAGTAGCTTTATTACCTAGATTATCCGTAATTATACTTTTGTATGTTCCTGAAAGATTGTTGTTAATTGTTAAAGTAGCATTGTTTTCTCCAGTAATTGTTGTAAATCCGCTACCAGTATCTACTTGCCATTCGTAATTAGTAACGGTTCCAACGGTAGGGGTACCATCTAAAGTAACAGTAGTTCCATCACAAATATCTTGATCAGGGCCTAGCTCTCCAGAAACAATTGAGCAATCAGTTGTTCCAGCACCAATTCCAGCATAATTAGTTTGTTCCAGTTTAATTTTACCTGCACCATTATCATAGTTTGTTATTAATAAAATGTAAAACTCACCTGCTTGTGCATTAGTAATGGTAAAATTTTCTCTACCTGAACCAGAATAACTACAATCAATAATATTGGTGTTGTCTAAATTATTAGTGTAAAAAACAGGAGAGAAAACATTATCAGGGCACGGTATTGAATTTCCACTACTATCTAAACATTGTTTAGCTAGGGTTGTACAGTTAGAATCTGAAGCAGCGAAAGGTCCCCAAGCAGCAAAATCAACATCAAGATCAGATCCTATAGGGTTACCACTTGCATCAAAATCGGTAGATTGAATAATTTCAAACTCTAAATTTCCGGTTGATTCCACTTTAATATAAAACCAAGAAGGGTTAGGGGTTGTATATAAACAAGCAATATTACCAGTACCAGAAGTGTTTGTTGTATTGTTAAATATTTTTACACCATTATTATCCGAACACATAGGCTCAGAAGTGTCACAAGTAGTACCACCGTCTTGAGAGAGAATGATTGAAGGAAATAAAATTAATAATAAAAAAATGATTTTTTTCATAGCGAGAAAAATAAAAGTTTTGAAGAGGTAAATATAAGTCTAGTTTATTTTTTAAGAAGAGAAAAATGACCATTTTTTTCACGAACTTGACCATTGACGTTAATTAGTTTTGCGTTATACCAATAATCATTAGATGGTAGGACTGTACCATTGTATGTCCCGTCCCATCCTGTTGAGTTTTTATCAGTTATTTTTTTAATTAATTTTCCATATCTATTAAAAATTTGAACGTTGACAACAGTATAATAGTTATTATTAATGCCTAAAACATTCCAAGTATCATTATACCCATCGTTATTTGGAGTAAAATGACGTTGAAAATAAATTATAGAAATTTGGTTAGAAGATGTAATTCCACATCCATTTCGATCTCTGATTGATATAGTATTTAAACCAGGGGGGATATTTGTGAAGGTGTGAGATAAGTTTTCATCTCCTTTTACAAAATCACTAAGATTTGTACTGTTTAAAGCATATTCATAATCACCAATACCATCTATAGTAATTTCAATTTTATTATTGTTAAGTATATCGTTGTCATCAACAGATGTTATTTTTACAACTAAAGCTTGGTTAGATTCTTTTACAAAAAAAGTATTATATCCTATGTAAGCGTTGGTTATATTAGGGTGATTTCGATAAGCTTCCACTTTATATTCTCCCGCAGAAGTAGCATTATGTATAGCTGATGTTTCACCAGAGATTAAGATATTGTTTAAATACCATTTGTAAGTGTCAGTATTAATACCTGTATCAGCGTTTAATAAAACAGATTGAAGTTGAGGAGTTTTTTTAGGGTTATCAATGCATAAAATAGTTTCATTTAAATCACCCTGAGGAGTAGGTATTTTTTCAACAAAAATTTTAAAATTACCTACCGATTCACAAGAATTAGCCCCTTTGTTTGAAATTCTAACATATATATCTGAGTTGTTCGTAAAAAGTTGATCTTCGTATGGCGGTAAAATTTGATTTATTTGTAAAGAAGCATCTTCAGGAGTACGATAATATTGAAAATCATGAGTTATTTCAGATAGTGCTCCACTAGAGTTGGTTATTATTTGTTGGGTTTTTAATGAAAAATCAAAAATACCATCATTAGAACCAATGCTAAATTGTGCATCTAAGGTTAATACATTTTCATCTAATTCTGGAATATATTCATCGGTATAAGAAGTTAAACCAGTAGGGTTTACCTGTAAGTTGATTGTTGCTGTTTGATAACAATTTGTTATGGTGTTTGTAGCCCTTGCTACTATTGAATGATTGATTGAGACACTATTTGTATAATTTGTTTTATTTAAAGGTAATAAGAAATTATTATCTGATGTTTCGAAAAAATCGAATAATATATTTGTAGCATCGTTTACTAAATTATTTTCTAAATGTTGAAGATTAAAAGAGGTGAATCCATCAACAGGGTTGGTGTCAAAATCACATTGAATATAGGTTGGTATATTGTTTATAGTAGGTTTAGGTTCGAAATAAATTTGAACTTTTCCGGTAAATATTTTTTTACAATCTGAAGTAGATTCTATTTTAACTTCATATAATCCACTACCAAAATTGGTGCTATCAATTGTTAATGATCTGGTTGTTGCAATTTCAGCCCCATCTTTATACCAAGTATAGGTATCGGTAAGATCATTTTTTTCAGGTTCAATCTCGTAAGTTTCCCCAATACAGAATATTTGAGTAGCATTGGTTAAAATTTCGTTTGTTGCTGTGTTAACTATATTTACTGGAGCAAAAAAAGACTGTATAAAAGGAGGCAATCCTTGTGATGATATTGCACCTTCTAAAAAAACAGCATTTGGATTAAATATAATGTTTGCGGCTGCATCTTCTGGATTTTGAATAGCTCCTAAGTGTGTTTTATCAGGTATTGAAGCGTAAATTTTTCCATCCGGTCCTAACTGTAAAGCTCCTCGGTACCCAATACCAGACCAAACAGTGGTCTTGGTACTCGATATATTTGTATTTAATAAATCATACTGTATGATATTAAAAGAGCTATTGTTTTGTGTATAAGTAGAGGTGTATAGTTTTGTTGAGTTTTGCGAAAATTCTACTCCATAAGGACTACCATCTGAAGGACCATTGGTTAGAATTTGACCGTTAGAGGTTATTTTTCCAGTAACATTATTAAAATCATATAAAACAAATCGACCACTTCTATCATTTGTAAAATCAGCTAACGCTACTTTAGTCCCATCAGGAGAAGCTTTTAAATAACCTCTTTTATCGTTTAAAAAATATGATGATAATGAAATAACGGGAGTGGTACTTTTTACACCATCTTTATCAATTTTGTATGCATAAAAAGTGTTTTGTACTATGGAAAGAATCCAAAATTCGGTACAGTCTTTCCCATGAACCGCTGTTACTTTTTCAGACCAGTCTAAATCTTTTCCATCAGAAAGGTTTATAGGGCCATTAGTGATTTCACCTCCGTCTCCTTTTGATATATCAATTGTATAAAAATTAAAACCAGGATTAATAGGATAAATACTATTGTTTCCAACATAATCTGTTCCTACTGTAAAAATGTAATAAATATCTTTATTTTCAGGATTTGGAACAATTAAACCTGATTGTGTACTTGATGGATTTCCTTGTAAATTATTAGCAAGTGAGCCACTTGAATATTTCATTAATTCATGGTTCTTTGTCCAAACATTTATCCCATCTGAATAAAACAAAAGATTTCCGTTTTCATCGGCAATAGAAGAACAGCCTTCATCAGTATTTAATAATCCATTATTTAAAGAAGTAACAATGTTACTATTAAAATTTATCCCAGCATTCCTTCCAAAAAACCAAAAATTAGCTTCTTTTTGACCTTGTATTACAAATGAGGTAAATAAGACTAATAATAATAATAGTATTTTCTTCATTGTATAAGTAATTTGTGCTATAATAAAACAGCTAAACTACTTAATACCCTCTATAAATCTCGTTTTTTTAACAAAAAATATGAAGCATATATAAAAATTGATATCCAAACAAGAACAATTACAATATTAAGAAAACTAACAGTATAGTCTTTCGTGAAATTTTCACCTATTTGATTTGCTACCGATTTAACAGCTCCTAATCTTGTAAAGGGTTCTTTAATTAAGTTTGCCATTGCTTCAAGCGGAAAAAATTGCATGATAGCGTTTACTGCTTCTTCAGTACTTGTTTTTAAATCTTTAAATGTCCAGAATAAATATCCTTTAAAAATACTTTCTATAATTAACCACACAATCATTGCGGCAACAGCAAAGGCAGATCTTTTAATTAATATGCCTAAAAATAATCCGAAAGAAAAGAAACCTACTAGTTTAATAAAAAAAGCAAGTAAGTAACTTAGATTTGAGAAAATTATTGAAAGTTCATTGAAATCAGAGTATAAAGCACCTAATATTAATGAAATAACAAAGACAAAAAGAGTTGAGACTAATGCAAAAACGATTACGGTATAAAATTTAGAAAGGATAAATTCTTTTTTACTTAAACCATCAATTAAGTTTTGTTTTAAGGTTTTGTAACTGTATTCATTAGCCATCATAGATACTATTACTAGTAGTAAAAAAAACTTAAAAATAGCAGCCATATAGGTGTTAAAGTGCCAAATGTATGGAAAGTTAAAAATACCTTGGTCTGCTAAATGAAATTTTATAGGGCCGATATCAAATTTGATAGCAGCTATTAATGCAACTGAAGTTAGTAGTGCAAAATAGATGATTGAAAGTATTTTACTAGCTTTATTGTATCTTAATTTATGAAATTCTATATATAAAAGGCGTAACATAGTAGTTGAATTAGTTGTTGTTTGTTAAATCTAAAAATTGTTGTTCTAAGCTAAGTTTACGCTTAACTAAATGCGATACAATTACCCCGTTATCATATAAGTACTTGTTTAATTGTGATGCTGAAATTTCGTTTTCTAAACGGGCAGTAACTAAATCTCCTTCAACATCAACAGTGGCAATTTCATAATAATTTTTTAAAACATTAACTAATTTATCAATATCGTCATCTGTTTTTACTTCTATAACTCCGTTTGAAACAACCATGTTGTCTACACTACCGCTGTATAGTTTTACTCCGTTTCTAATAATAAGAACGTGGGTACAAACTTTTTCAACTTCATCAAGTAGGTGAGATGCTAATAAAATAGTAGTTCCGTTTTTGGCAATATTTTTTATGATTTGACGAATTTCGTGGATACCTTGCGGGTCTAATCCATTGGTAGGTTCGTCTAAAATTAATATTTCGGGATCGTTTAACAAGGCCGATGCAATTGCCAAACGTTGTTTCATTCCTAAAGAATAGGTTTTAAATTTGCTATTTCTTCTTTCGTAAAGGTTTACTATTTTAAGTTTTTCTTCAATTTTATCAGCTGAAACCCCTTTTATTTTACAAATTAATTGTAGGTTTTGAACTGCTGTCATATAAGGATAAAAGTTTGGACGCTCAATAATAGCTCCTACTTTTTTTAAAGCTTCATGTGTAGATAGCTTTCCATCAAACCAACTAAAATTACCAGATGTTTTGTTTACTACATTTAAAATAATACCTAAGGTGGTTGATTTTCCACTTCCGTTAGGTCCAAGAATACCGTATACATTTCCTTTTTGAATATCAAAAGATAGATTGTTTACAGCATGAACTTTACCGTATTTTTTATCGAGGTTTTTTATTGATAAAATGGTTTCCAAATTTTTCGGTTTTGTTGATTATAAATATTAGACGAGTGACAAAAATTATTGTTACAATTTATAAAAAAGAAAAGACTTCCTGTAAAAAAGGAAGTCTTTAGTTAAAAATTACTTTAAGGTCTTATATTTTTTCAATTAATCGAAAGCCTTCGCCATGAATATTGATGATTTCAACATTTTCATCGCTTTTTAAATACTTACGAAGTTTAGCTATATATACATCCATACTACGAGAAGTAAAGTAATTATCATCTCTCCATATTTTTGTTAATGCTAATTCACGTGGCATTAAATCGTTTTTATGAACGGCTAACATTCGTAATAATTTACTTTCTTTTGGTGAAAGTTTTTGAGCTTCTTCACCTTTAAATGATAAATGTCGAAGTTTTGAGTTAAAATCAAATCCACCAATCTTAAATTCAAACTCGTCTGAATCACTAGATTTTTCGTTTTCCTTACGTTGTAAAATTGCTTTTATTTTGTGTAATAAAACTTCAGAGTCAAAAGGTTTGTTTAAGTAATCATCAGCACCTACTTGGTATCCTCTTAAAACATCTTCTTTTAATGTTTTGGCAGTTAAAAAGATAATAGGGACTTCTTTATTACTAACACGAATATCTTGCGCTAAAGAAAAACCATCTTTACGAGGCATCATAACATCTAAAATGCACAAATCATATTCACCATTTTTAAACATAATTAAGCCGTCAATACCGTCTTTAGCATGTGTTACATTATAATCATTTAAAGCTAAATAATCTTTAAGGACTGTTCCAAAATTTGGATCATCTTCTACTAATAATATTTTTTTACTTCCCATTTTATTTATTTTATATTAATGGTAATTTTACTGTAAATAAGCTTCCTTTACCTTTTTCACTTTCAACATGAACGCTACCTTGGTGGCTGTCTATAATTTCTTTTACATAGGCTAAACCTAAACCATGGCCTTTTACATTATGTATGTTTCCTTTATGTTCTCTATAAAATTTATCAAAAACATATTTCTGAGCATTTTTACTCATTCCTATTCCTTCATCTTTTATTTTAAAGATAAAATATTTGTTAGTACTTTCTGTATATACATCAATTTTAGGTGCTTCACTGGAGTATTTTAAAGCATTTTCTAACATGTTTACAATTATATTTGTTAGGTGAAATTGATTACCTAATACTTCGGTTGATATTGCTTTAAAATGTGATGTTACACTTCCTTTTTTATCATCTACAAGTAACTGAATATGTTCAATAGCTTCTTCTATTGTGTCGTGCATATCAGTAGCATCCTTACTTATTTCTATTTGATTTTTTTCTAATCTTGAAATTCGTAATACATTTTCAACCTGACCATGCATACGTTTATTTTCCTCACGGATCATTTGCACATAGCGTTTTACTTTGTCTTGATCTGCTATTATTTTAGGATTTCTAATAGCATCTAACGCTAAATTGATGGTAGCAATTGGTGTTTTAAACTCATGTGTCATGTTATTAATGAAATCTGTTTTTATTTCAGATATCTTTTTTTGACGTACTAATTGATACAGTGATGTTGAAAATGCCGCAATAATAATACCAATAAATAATAATGAGAGCCCTAAAATTTTCATCATTCCTGATAATAAGTTTTTACGCTCATTAGGAAATTTTATATATAACTTATATTTGCTATTACCATTATCATCTTTAAATAATGGATAGCTAGCATCTTTTGGGTGTATATTAAAATAT
The DNA here is from genome assembly GCA_938002045.1 of Tenacibaculum soleae. Classification (GTDB taxonomy): domain Bacteria; phylum Bacteroidota; class Bacteroidia; order Flavobacteriales; family Flavobacteriaceae; genus Polaribacter; species Polaribacter soleae_A. The sequence goes on along the minus strand of CALLBA010000011.1, from coordinate 182,970 downwards.
CCAGATTTTAACTGTGTTGCTAAACCATCTTCATAAACGCCATACTTAAAATTTTGCGTTATGTTCATTTTAGCCAATTCTTCTTGTATTGTAAAGTTTAGTTCTTTGTTGCTGATGCGTTGATTAATAGGGTATAGTCTATTTCGTTGGCGCAACATGTTTTCAATTAGTTGCCTGTTAAATTTAGGGTAATTTTTAAAAGTTGAAAAACTATTTTCTTCGGTAAAAGAATTAAAATCATTGTTTTCAGCCTTGATTACTTGTGAAAAATAAAAATCTTGTTTTCCTGAATAACGTTTAAGTATTATAGAGTCATTATTTATAAAATCTCCTGGCATTTTTATACTTTCACCTAAAATAGTAGTACCAAAGGTAAATTTTCTTTTATTAGTGGTGTCTATTTGTTGAAAAAGATAAGTGGTTATTTCTGCATCAGAAACAAATTTTTTATCTTTAAGAAATTCCTGATTATTTTGAAGAAATTCAGAGTACTCTCTATCTTTTATCCTTTCAGAAGTTCTAGCCAATGCAATTGTAACGTTGTTGTCAAATTGTTGCTGTTTATTCTTTATAGCATCTTTAATCCAATAAATTTGAACAGAGATGATTCCTATTAAAGAAATACTCATTAAAACAACAATAAGAATAAAGATTTTTTTACCCATTATTCAAAAATAAATCAATAAAACGAAGGGATATTCTCTTTTAACTTAGATTAACAGAGTTTGTGTAAAATTAAGATAATTTTAAGATAAATTATTAATAAACTGTAACTTATTTAATTTTTTTTGTTAAAATATTATGAATACGTAATGTTTCTTCTTGAGATTTAGTAAGTGTAAGATTTTCAATTATATAGTGAGATTGTAATGTTTTTTTTACTTGATCCCATTGATTTTTAATTCTGTTTTTAACGGCTTCTATTGTAGTGTTATCTCTTTTTAAAATACGTTGAATTCTGATGTTTTCAGGCGCGGTTACAGTAATTATTTTATCACAAAAAGTATTGCTTCCATTTTCAAATAAAATGGCGTTTTCATATAAAATATAATCTTTTTTAGAGTTTTTAGAAATGAAATCTTGAAAATGATCATTTACAACAGGGTGTACAATACTATTTAAAACAGTTAGTTTTTGTTTGTTGTTAAAAACAATATTGGCTAAATAAGGTCTGTTGAGTTGGTTATTTTTGTATACTTCTTCTCCGAACTTTGAAATTAATTGTGTTTTTATTTTCTCAGAAGCATTCATTAATTTTTTAGCTTCATTATCAGCAATATATATCGCGATGTTTTTAAATTGTGAAAACGTCTTTACAATGGTGGATTTTCCACTACCAATACCACCTGTTATACCTATGACCATTATTTATGTATTAAAAAATCTATCTTTTTTGGATGTACTCTTATTTGTGTAACAAAATTCGGTGCTTTCACTATTTTTGGTGTTAAAAAAGTGGTCTCATTATTTTTAACGTGCTTGTAATCACACACCACTTTAAAAAGGTTTGGGTTTACTTTGTTAAAATTTTTTAACCCAACTTTATATGTTATTTTAACTTTTTTAGGAAAAATATTTATTCCTTTTGGTGCGCTTTTAATTAAAATAGGAATTTCAGTTTCTCCTTCAGTAAATTTATCAACCGTAATATTTATTTCAGCAGCAGTAACCGTTGTTTTAATGTTTTCAGGAACATTGATAGGAACATTTATTGTAGTGCTTTCAGAAATGTTTTCAAGTTTTGTTTTTTGTAAATTCAAAAAGTTAATTTCTTTTAAAAGCGATTGTTCTCCTGAAATTAATATCGAATCTGGATTTAAATTTATTGGTGTTGCTAAATCATGACCAAGCTGAAAAGTAATGTCTAGATTGGTTTTTAAAGGTACTTTTTTAGAGTGTAAAGTTCCTATTTTTAAAGGTATTGTATCTCTTTTTATGCTAATTAATTTTATGCCTGATTTTAACTGACCCTGTATTTCTGTTTGTATTTTTTTTGTTAAAAAATAATAGTCAGTAGCTTTTTTTTTGTTTATTTTTTTTAAATCTAACACTAAAGTGTTACTTGTTAAACTTGTAGAAATCAATTTAAAACCACTGCCTTTTACAAGCAGGATTATTTTTTTTATAGGAGTAGCTATAATTGTTTTTTCAACAGGTAAATTAGTGTATACAGTATCTATTATTATTTCAGTTGTATATTCTTTTGAAAGGTTTATTAGTAGCCAAAAGAAAACAGAAGCTAGTAAAAAGCTAAAAAAGGTTTTAGGTATGTTTAATTTTTTTTTCAAAATAATAGATATAGTGCAATCTACATAAAAAACAAAAAAGAGCGCCAATTAGCGCTCTTTTTTTATGATAAAAAACTTAGGTTATTTTTTTACCTCAGTATTGTATTTTTTGCTTAATTCCATAGAAATGGCTGAGCGTTCAAATTTTATTTTACCTGCGCCGGTTTCAATAATAATGGTGTTGTCATTTTCATTAATTTCAACAATCTTACCATGAATACCACTACTTGTAACTATTTTGATGCCCTTTTTAACAGTTGTTTGAAAGTTTTTTTCATTTTTTTGACGTTTCATTTGTGGGCGAATAATCAAAAAATAAAAAACACCTATCATGGCTACGAACGGAAGCATGTTCATAATGCTTTCTTGTGTGCTTGCTTGTAAAAACATTATACTGCCTTGTTTTTAGGAGTTACCATACCAGAAATTTTTAAAACTTCTCTTCCTTTTTTAGTATTAGTAGTTAAGGTAATAGATTTTGATTGCCTGTTTGGTTTACCACTTGTGTTAAAACTAACTTGAATTTCTCCTGTTTTACCAGGAGAAATAGCTTCTCTAGGCCATACAGGTACCGTACAACCACAACTAGCTTTTGCATTTGTAATAACTAAATCGGTTTTACCAGTATTGGTTACTGTAAAAGTTGTTTTTACAACTTCACCTTCGGTAACAGTACCAAAGTTATACTCTTCTTTATCAAAAGAAATAGATGCTGCACCTGCGTTAATAGAGATATCTCTTTTTTCAGCATTTTCTATATTTTCTTTTTTTACTTTAGATGCTGCATTTCCATTACCACAAGAAACTAATATTCCTGTTGAAATAACCAATGCAATTGCTACAGCTATTTTCTTCATTTTACTATGTTTTAATTTATTTGTTGTAAAAATAATAATTTTATAATAAACCTCTTCCAATTTTAACCATCTTATCAGAAGCTAAATAGTCTTTTGATAGTTTGTCTAAAACACCGTTAATAAAATAACCACTTTTATTAGTTGAGTAATCTTTGGCTAGTTCAATATATTCGTTAATACTTACCCTGCTTGGTATTGATGGAAAATGTAAAAACTCGGTAATTGCCATTTTAATAATAATCATATCAATATCGGCAATTCTATCAGCTTCCCAATTCGGAGTTTTATCAATAATATCTTCTTGATATTTATGTTGATTTAATACTGTTTTTGTAAATAAATCCCCTACAAATTGTTTGTCTTCACTGTCTTTATATAAGCTTCCTAAAATAAAAGGATTTTGTGCTTTTTGTTTGTTTAATGATTTAACAATCCAAGTATTAACAAAAGGGATATCATCTACCCAAGAAATCATTTTATCTTCAAAATAATCTGCTAACTTTTCATTAGGTGCTATAATTTCTTTAAAAAAATCAATAATAAAAGCGCGGTCTACATTATATGAATCTTCTATAGTATCCATATATTTTAAATATAAATCACTTTTTTGTAATTCATCTAAAATGATACGCACGTATTCATTATCAAGTTGCCAAAAGTTTAAGTTGTTTAGTTCAACATATCCTTCAAGGCTAACGCTCTCATTAAGTTTATTAATAAGTTTGTTATTGATAAATTTTTCGTTAGGATTTAATTCTTCTTTTGTTGCAAGTATTTTTTTCTTAGCCAGTGATGCTCTTTTGTTAGCTAATTTTTGAACTTCAACTAATAACTGAAGATTAAGTACGTATAAATCATACATTTTTTGGATACTGTGTTTTAAGAATTTTTCTTCTTTTACAATATCATCACTCTGCGATTGCTGCATTGCATAAACCGACTGCATTACCTTAACTCGAATATGTCTTCTGTTAATCATTTTAAAGAACTTTAAAAAAAAGAGCGATAGAAACTATTTCTAACGCTCTGCAAAAGTAAAACTTTTTTATTTTTTATCTAGCTATTTTGCTCTTTTTTACGAGCATCAATTCTTGCTTGTGCAATATTAAAAGCAGCTTGATGTGTTGTGATGCTTTCTTTTTCTGCTAAGTTAAAAATATCTAAAGTTGTATTATAAATATTTTCAGTTCTTTTTATGCTTTCAGCTTTGTCATAGCCAGCAACTTCAGCATAAACATTTATAATTCCACCAGCATTAATTAAGAAATCAGGTGCGTAAGCAATCCCTTTTTCTCTTAACAAAGTACCATGTTTTAATTCGTTAGCCAATTGGTTGTTTGCTGCACCAGCAATAACCTTAGCTTTTAATTGTGAAATGCTGTGGTCATTTACCGTAGCACCTAAAGCACATGGAGCATAGATATCAATATCTAACCCATAAATATCATTACCTAATACTACATTTGCGCCGTATTTTTTACTTAATTCTTCTAAACGGGCTTCGTTAATATCGTTTAATATTACTTGCGCACCTTCATCAGTAATGTGTTTTACTAAAGTTTCTCCAACATGTCCAACACCTTGTACTAATACTTTTTTACCATCTAAATTTTCTGTTCCAAAACGGTATTTAGCAGCAGCTTTCATTCCCATATAAACTCCATATGCAGTTACTGGAGATGGGTTTCCAGATCCACCAATAGCTTCAGAAACACCTGTTACGTGTGGAGTAACTTCACGAATAATATCCATATCACGAGTTTCCATACCAACGTCTTCTGCCGTAATATATTTACCGCTTAAAGAATTTACATACTCACCAAATTTACGCATTAATGCGTCGTTTTTTTGAGTTTTTGCATCTCCAATAATTACAGCTTTACCACCTCCAAGGTTTAATCCTGTAATGGCAGATTTATAAGTCATTCCACGAGATAAACGTAAAACGTCGTTAAGAGCATCCCATTCACTTTTATATTGCCACATTCTAGTACCTCCTAAGGCAGGTCCTAAAGTTGTATTATGAATACCAATTATTGCTTTTAAACCAGTATCTTCGTCGTTACAAAAAACGATTTGTTCGTGATTGTCAAAAGACAATTGACCGAATACTGGGTCGTTTTTAAGATCTTTAGTATCAATGATTTCTGATGTCATTTGTTTTGTTTTTTTATTTGAGAATGTTTTAATAATCTCAAAAAATTAGAGTGCAAAAATATGAAATCGTTAAAACATAAGCAAAAAATGATAGCTTAATTATGATGTCTTTAACAAAAGGTCTTTATTTGTATGAAATTTTAACTTAAAAATAATTTTTACATTGAAAGCATTAAAATACCTTAATAAGTACTTTATAAAATATAAATGGCGATTGTTATTGGGGATATTAATTACAGTGTTAGCAAAGGTTTTAACGCTTAAAATTCCAGATTTTGTTGGTGAGTCTCTAAATGTAGTTGAAGATTATCAATTAGGAAAACTAACTGACTTATCAGAAGTAAAATCAATTTTATTTAATAATATATTATTGATAATAGTGGTAACTTTATTAGGTGGTTTTTTCACTTTTTTAATGCGACAAACTATTATTGTAATGTCAAGAATGATAGAGTTTGATTTAAAAAACGAAATTTATCAGCAATACCAACGTTTATCAATTAACTTTTACAAGAAAAACAGAACGGGTGATTTAATGAATCGTATAAGTGAGGATGTATCTAAAGTACGTATGTATTTTGGACCTGCAATCATGTATTCTTTAAATATGCTGGTTTCGCTTATAATTGGTTTTAGTCAGATGTATGCAATTTCACCAAAGCTAACTTTGTACACCATGATACCGTTTCCTATTTTATCAGTATCTATTTTTGTGTTAAGTAAACAGATTAATAAAAAAAGTGTTATAGTTCAGCAATACTTATCAAAATTAACCACATTTAATCAAGAGTTTTTTTCAGGAATTAATGTAGTAAAATCATATGCAATTGAAAAAGCTGTTATTTCTTCTTTTGATGAAATAGCTGACCAGAGTAAAGATAAAAATATTGAGTTACATAAGATTCAAGCTTTGTTTTTTCCATTGATGATATTGTTAATAGGTATTAGTAATATTATCGTATTATATATAGGTGGTAAACAATACATCGCTGGTGAAATACAATTAGGTGCTATAGGCGCATTTGTAATGTATGTAAATATACTTACTTGGCCAGTAGCTGTAGTTGGTTGGGTAACATCGATGGTACAACAGGCTGAAGCTTCGCAACAAAGAATAAATGAGTTTTTAAAACAGGTTCCTGAAATTAGTAATACTGAAGATGTTGAGACAAAAGTTGAAGGAAATATTGAATTTAAAAACGTTTCATTAACTTATGATGATACCAATATTACGGCTTTAAATAATGTGAGTTTAAAAATAAACAAAGGAGAAACGTTAGCTATTTTAGGAAAAACAGGAAGTGGAAAAACGACTATTATAAATTTAATTTCACGTTTGTACGATGCTAGTGAAGGAGCTGTGTTAATTGACGGTAAAAACATTAAAAATTGTAATTTATATGATGTAAGAAATCAGATTGGTTTTGTACCACAAGATCCTTTTTTATTTTCAGATACGATTCAGAATAATATAAAGTTCGGCAAAGAAAACGCTACAGAACAAGAAATTATTCAAGCTGCTAAAAATGCGGTAATTCACGAAAATATAATAGCCTTTAAAGAAGGGTATCAAACTATTTTAGGTGAAAGAGGGGTTACCTTATCAGGAGGGCAAAAGCAACGAACTTCTATCGCAAGAGCGATTATAAAAAATCCTAAAATTTTAATTTTCGATGATTGTTTATCAGCAGTTGATACCGAAACAGAAGAACAAATTCTTTCTAATTTAGAACGTGTATCAAACGATAAAACAACAATCATTATTAGCCATAGAGTTTCATCAGCAAAAAATGCCGATAAAATTATTGTACTAGATAAAGGTAGAGTTATTCAGCAAGGTGTTCATAATCAATTAATAAAAACAACAGGTTATTATAAAGAGTTGTATGAGCAACAACTTTTAGAAAAAGAAATGTAATGTTTCGTATTGCCAAATCAATTATTTTGTTAGATTTGTTGAGCAATTTTAAGTAAACAACTATTATTTAAGAAAAAGATTATGAGTGAAAGGGAGAGAGTAGAACAAGAAGAGATTTTTTCACAAGTTTTAAGAGCAGGTAGAAGAACTTATTTTTTTGATGTAAGGTCTACCAAAGCAGATGATTATTATTTAACAGTAACAGAAAGTAAAAAATTTACACACGATGATGGATCTTTCCATTATCAAAAGCATAAAATTTACTTATATAAAGAAGATTTTACAGATTTTAAAGAGATGTTAAATAAAGCTACTGATTTTATTGTAAACGAAAAAGGATCAGAAGTAATAAGTGAGCGTCACCAAAAAGATTATAAAAAAGAAGAGGTAGAAAAATCAGCCTCAGCTGAAAGTTTTACAGATGTTTCTTTTGATGATATATAGCAGAGAAAACTGTTAGTAAAATTAAATAAACGATTAGTTTATATTTTACTAAAAAAATCAATTCAAATTCAATTTACACAAAGAAAAGCATTAACCTTATTAGGTTGATGCTTTTTAATTGAACAGCACTTTTTTCATCGTTTTTGTTTTAGCGACGGTTTCATTCCATTCGTTTTTAGGGTTACTCTCTTTGGTTATTCCGCCACCTACAAAAATATAAGCAGTGTTATTTTTAACTTCCATACATCGTAAATTTACAAAAAGTTCAGAAGTGTTTTTATTTTGACTTTTTAAATTTAATTCTCCCAAAAAACCAGTGTAGTATGTTCGGTTGTAGTTTTCATTATTTAAAATAAAATCTTTTGAAGGTTTTAAAGGTAAACCACAAACAGCTGGAGTTGGATGTAGTTTTTTTATTAAAACAGTAGTTGTAGTTAACAATTCGCCAAAAATTTGTGTTTTTAAATGCAATAAATTACCTGCTTTAATAGTTTCAGCAGCACCTTTTGTTATTTTTTTGCAAATAGGTGCTAATTTATCGGTAATATAATCGGTAACAAATTGCTGTTCAGTTATTTCTTTTGGTTGCCAATTAACTTCTTTATTGACTTGATAAACCTGTGTTCCTGCCAACGACATTGTTTTAAAATTGTTGTCCTTAATTTTTACTAAAGTTTCAGGAGTGGCACCTAACCACATGCCAATTTTAGGATGAAACCATAAATAAGTAAAAGCATTTGGGTAGTTTTTAAGTAATTTTTTAAAAGTTATTATTGGGTTAAAATCAGTTAAATCAATAGTTTCTTTTCTTGATAAAACCACTTTTTTAAATTGCTTATTATCAATAGCATTAATGCCTTTTTTAACCAATTCAATATGTTTTTCTTCTGATAAATTGTTTGGTTTAAATTGATTCTTTTCAATGTAATCAAGAGTTGTAGCTATGTTTTCTTCAAAAAAAAAGGATTGATTTTCTGGGAGTAAAATAGCATCATGTTTATCGTCAAAAGGAGCAAAAATAAAGCCGCTTTCAGTATAATTATCCGAAGTAAATAACGTATTATTTTTTTGAAACCATCCTTTTAAAATTGAAGAATTAGGCTTGCTATAAACAACAAACGGAAGCTGATTATCGAGTGCTTTTTTTATGTTTAAAAATATATCCAATCTAATTATTTTTTATCTAAAACAATATTGGTAATCTTACATAAAGAAATCAAATTATTGTTTTCATCAACAATTTTAACTTCCCACAAATGTGTTGTTCTTCCTTGGTGAACTGCTTTAGCAGTAGCAAAAACCACTCCTTCTTTTTTACTTTTTAGGTGGTTAATACTTAACTCAATTCCTTTTACAATTTTAGTTGAGTCGTTTAAAAAAAAAGCTGAAGCAGAGCTTCCAACAGTTTCAGCTAAAGCAGCTGTAGCACCGCCGTGTAAAATTCCATAAGGCTGATGCACTTTTGAATTTACAGGCATTTTTGCAGTTATAAAATCATCGCCAACCTCAGTAAATTCAATCTGAAGCGTTTCCATCAATGTGTTTTTGTTAAAACCGTTAAGTATATCGAGAGATTTTTGTGTATCCATTTAATTAAAATTATCATTCAAAAATACGTATTTTTGTGGCGACAAAAAATGATAGAATGTATAAAGTACGCGTAATTTTAGATACCAAAGAAGATGTTATTAGGACCTTAGTTTTTGATGAGGTTAAGTCGTTAGAAAATTTACATTTTGATATTGCAAAATCATTTGGTTTTAATGGGCAGGAAATGGCTTCTTTTTACCGTACTGATGAAGATTGGAATCAAGGGGAGGAAATTCCATTATTTAACATGGCAGAAGCTGGTGAAGGTGTATCAATGGCAACTTGTATTTTAAATGAAACACTACCAAATATCAATGATAAATTGATTTATGTGTATGATTTTTTACAAATGTGGACGTTTTACGTTGAAATCGTAGAGCAATCAGATGAAGTAATTACCGAATCTAAAATAATTTTAACGGTAGGTGAAATTCCTGATGAAGCTCCTGAAAAAGAGTTTAAAGCAACTGCAACCGATGATTTAGAGGATGACTTTAATGATGATTTTCCAAGTTTTGAGAATATAGACGATTTTGATTTTTAATGAAGGATTAGTTTAATTTTTGTAATCATTAAAAAAGCTCCTTGTTTTATTTAAAACAAGGAGCTTTTTATTATATGTTTTTGTTATTTAAAATACGTTTTCTTATTCTACTTAAAGCTTCAGGAGTAATACCTAAGTAGGAGGCAATCATATACTGTGGTACTCTTTGTATAACCTTAGGCCTCTCTTTCACTAAATTCTCATATCTTTCTTTTGGGGTGTTTAAAATAAAAGAAGCTTTAATGTCACAAACAATAATGTATAAGTTTTCGGCTAATTTTTTACCAAAAACAGTAAAGTTGGGTATAACTTTATAAGCTTCATCAACTACCTTTTTGTTAAATATAATTACAGTACTATCTTCAATAGCTTGTAAATAACTAAGCGATTTTTTTTGAGTGAGAAAACTACTGTAATCTGTGCAGAAACTTTTTTCAAAGAAAAATTGTTTACTGTATTCTTGTCCATCAACACTATAAAACGATCTAAAAGCACCTTTGTTAATAAAAGCAACAAAATCACAAACCTTCCCTTGTGTTAGTAAAAAATCATTTTTAGCTATTTTTTTAATGGTTGTATTAGTCTTGATAAAGTTTGAAGATTCTTCACTTATAGGGATAAATTGCTTAAAGAAATCAATAACTTGTTTATGCATTTTTGGTGAACTTTTATTTTTAAAATTGAAAGCGATATCCAAAGTCTGGGAAAAAACCAGCTTGATTCACTTGTTCTAGATTATTTGTTATTCTGTTATATTTTTTGATAAAAATATTCTTTTTATTTGTAATATTCTGTAGGTCAATATATAATTTATGAGAACTTTTTCTTTTTTTGCTATTAAAAGTTACTCCTATTTTTAAATCTAAACGCATGTATTTATCATATTGCTTGCTAAATGCATTGGTGTTATCTAGTATTTGATAACCAGCAACTTTTGAAGCTTCAAGGTTTACAGGTGTAAAATATTTACCACCTGCAGTAACAAAACGAGTGTCTATTGAGAGTATCGTGTTTTTACTAGCTCCTAATTTAAACTCTTTTCCTGTTAAAAAATTAAAAACATAACCGTTATTAAAAGGGGTATTTCTTTCTATACCGTCACTTCCTTTGTAAGTACTATCGAATATTGAGCTTGTAATTAAGGCATGATAGCCTTTACTAAATGATTTTTCTAAAGTAAGTTCAAGCCCTTGGTTAATTCCTGTACCAGCGTTTGTTAAATTGGTTTTATCTGATGAAAAAGTAAAATCGGCTCCTTCTGTTAATGAAGAATAGCTAGATAGAGTTTTATCAACCGCCGCATTTTTAATTGTTTGATGATATAATTCTAATTTACCTCTCCATTTTGGCGCTATTTTTACATCATACCCAAGTACAAAATGATTACTTTTAATAAAATTAAGATTTTTATTAGGTTGTGTATTTATACCATCTATTTTCTTATTTAAAAATACTAATGGGCTCGGTGTGTTTTGATGATGTAATCCATATCCAAAATTTAGAGCGTGTTTAGGATGTAATTTCCAGTTTATAGATGCACGAGGCTCAATAACAAATTGCTTGTTTAAATCACTATACATTGCATGTAACCCTGTATTAAGAATCAGCTTTTTCGAAAGCCTATATTTACTTTGTATATAAGGTTGAAAAATGGTGTAGTCACCTTTAATTTTTCTAATAGTAACTAAATCAGGATTACCGTCCTTGTCATTATCAGGCTGTTCTGATCTATCTTTTCTGTCATAATCTATATTAAAGTTTTCAGCTAAAAACCCTGTTCTTAACGTTAGTCTTTGATTTATTTTGGTGTTATACATTGTTGAAAAAATAAGACGAGTCTCCTTATCTATATTTTCTGTATATTTTAAATTACTTTGTGAAGGTGTGTTTAAATTTAGTATACGTTCTTCTTTGTAATCATTTTTATTAAAAGTACCAGCTATAATTGTCTTTAAATAAGAGTTGTTTGTAAGTTGTAATTTATGTTTTAAGCCAACAAGTGCTACATTAGATATAACGAAAGAATTTTCATCTGGAGCAGAGAATAAATCATCTTTATCGTAATCTTTACCTAAGAAATCAATACTAGAGTCTCCAATAAGCCCAAATAAAGAAAACTCACCTAACTTGCTTTTTCCAAAATCTATGTTAAAAGAGACATCCATATAATTAGGGGTATCACTGGTACCACTACCTTTTATTAAGCCGATTAAAGAATATCTGGCTGCAATTAAAAAAGAACCATTGTTTTTTTTATTAAAAGGTCCTTCAGCACTTAATTCTATTCCTGAAAAAGCACCCATTTGAAAAGAAAATTCGTTGGTATCTTTATTTCCTTTTCTAAAACCTAAATCAAAAACACCACCAATAGCATTTCCGTATTCAGCAGGAAAAGCAGAAGTAATAAAGTCAGAATTTTTAAGCATATTTGGATTTAGAGCAGAAATTGGGCTTCCTGTAGTACCTAGGGTTGAAAAATGATTAGGACTTGGTATTGGAATACCTTCTAGGCGCCATAATAATCCGGTAGGTGAGTTTCCTCGAACCACAATATCATTTCTACTATCATCAGGAGCAGCAACTCCCGCAAAATTACTAGCAAGCCTAGCAACATCATTTCTTCCACCAGCGTATCTACCAACTTCTTTAATACCAAACTGGCGGGCTGATATTGCTGTGAATTTATTTCTGGCCTTAAGTTTACTTGTGTTAGAGCTTGTAATAACTATTTCATTAAGTTGATTAAAGTTTTCAGTTAATGCAATTGTAAGAGAAATATCTTTACCTGAATTTACTTCAATGTCTGGTATGGTACTGTTTTCGTATCCCACGTAGCTAACTCTTATAACTTGTCTTCCTAAAGGAATGTTATTAAGAGTAAAATAACCATCAATATCGGTAGTCGTACCTATAGGTGTTTTTGAGTTTAGTAGTTCTATAGTAGCACCAATAAGAGGGATTTCAGATTGCTTATCTACAACCAAACCTTTGATAACTCCATTTTGACTGTATAAAAAACAACTAAATAAAAGTAAAATAATACTGCTTATTTTTTTCATAATAAAATTAATGTTAATTTGATACAAAGATGTTTTATTACAGTTACCTTTTCATTGATCATAATCAATAACGTATTTTTAACTAAAAATTAGGAGTATTTATTCACAAAAGATTACTTTTATATTATGGCACAACTTATAAAACTGTATAACGACAATCCAAACGCTAAAGAAATAGCAAAAATTGTAAAAGTATTACAAAATGGCGGATTGATTATTTACCCAACAGATACTGTTTACGGTTTAGGGTGTGATATTACGAATACAAAAGCATTAGAAAAAATAGCCAAAATAAAAGGATTAAAGTTAGAAAAAGCTAATTTTTCTTTCATTTGTAACGATTTGAGTCATCTTTCAGATTACGTAAAACAGATAGATACAGCTACTTTTAAAATTTTAAAAAGAGCTTTGCCAGGGCCATACACTTTTATTTTACCAGGCAGTAACTCGTTGCCAAAAGTATTTAAAAAACGTAAAACAGTCGGAATTCGTGTGCCAGATAATAATATAGCAAGAGAAATTGTAGCAGCTTTAGGCAACCCAATCGTATCAACTTCTATTCATGATGAAGATGAAGTTATTGAGTATACAACTGATCCCGAATTGATTTTCGAAAAATGGCAAAATATGGTCGACCTTGTAGTTGACGGCGGTTTTGGAGACAATTATGCATCAACAGTAATAGATTTAACCGATGGTTACCCAGAGGTAATTAGAGAAGGAAAAGGCAGTTTAGATATTTTGTAATTAATTTTTTGAAGCTATTTCCCGCTTTCCGCACTCGCTCTCTGCGAGGAGCTCAAACAAACGCTACAATCGGGGCTAGGCTATTTTTGAGGTTTGTTTTTTTAAATTTATTTTTGCTTTGTAATGATGTTGAAAAAACACCGTCATTCTGAACCTGTTTCTCTAAATTCATCGACTATAGCGTAAAAATTATGCAAACCTGAAACAAGTTCAGGTACACGCATTATCGTTTTTAAAGGGGAAAAGGTTTTAACGTAACGTCATTCTGAATTTATTTCAGAATCACATTCAAAAGGGTAAAAAATTACTTTAAATCTTCAAAATCCTTCCTGCCAAAAGCATAATATTGCCAAACAACAGAGTTGATTTTGTAATAAGAGTTGCTCTTTTTGGTGTTTTTTCTTTTGTTTAAAAACTTAAATAAATTAGCATAAAAACTAAAATGTGCTTTTATAATAGCAAAAGTATGTTTTGGTTTTCCTTCCAATAAAAATTTAATTCCAGCCAATCCATCTAAAACTAAACGAAAAAAGATAATTGTAAAAAGTTTAGAAGTAGGTAAGTTTTTTAATAAGCTTAATAAGCTATTTCTAAAATTTAAATACGTTTTTTTTGGATTTAAAGTTGAAAGTGTAGCACCACCAACATGATACACGGTAGTCTTACCAACATATTTAATATCAAAATTGTTGTTTTTTGCCCGCCAACACAAATCAATTTCTTCTTGATGCGCAAAAAAATCTTCATCAAAACCGTTTAGTTGATGAAAAACATTGGCGCGAATAAAAAAACACGCTCCTGAAGCCCAAAAAATTTCAGAAACATCATTAAACTGACCGTTGTCGGCTTCTAAATCATTAAAAACACGACCTCTACAAAACGGATATCCAAATTTATCAATAAAGCCACCACCAGCTCCTGCGTATTCAAATTTTGTTTTATCCTTAAAATCTAAAATTTTAGGTTGAATAATAGCGGTGTTTTCTTCGTTTTTAAAAACCTCTAAAATAGGTGTTAGCCAATTTTTGGTTACTTCAATATCAGAATTTACTAAACAATAAATATCAGCTTTAATATGTTGTAAAGAATCGTTGTATCCTTTTGCATAACCACCATTTATAGTGTTTTGTACAATTTTTACAGTAGGATAGTTTTGCTTGATGAATTTAATAGAATCATCAGTAGAAGCATTGTCGGCAACATAAACATCGGCTTCTTGCGAGCTAAAATTTACGATTGATGGTAAAAACTGTTCTAATAACTGTTTACCATTCCAATTTAATATAACGATTGCTGTTTTCAAGAGTGCGAATTTACGTTATTAATATTATTTTTTAAGCGTAAAAAATATGTAGTTTAGGCCAATTGTTTTGCCAAGATTTATTTTTAATTCTTTTACGGTATATTTCTAAATCAAAATGTGGGGTTGGTTTTACAATAAGATTGAATAAATCTTCTAAACCATGTGGAGCAATAATTTCAAATGAGTTATCTATAGTTAGTTTTACAGCAATAGCAGTTGCTGTTTCTGGCCAAAAAGAAATCGCATGGTAACAGTTATTATAGTGAGGCTGCTTATTACGAATATGCATACGCGCTTGGTTTTTTACAGACCAATTTACTGTTGAATTAATGCGAGTCAACTGTTGTTCAAGTAATATATCTATCTTTGGCGAGCAATTGTTGGCATTGAAATAAATAAGATCAATATCATGTAAAGGAGTTCTAGTTTTATGATGCTTATGATCCCAAATTTTATTTCGAATAAAACCGGCACCAATCCAACAATCAGGAAGATTCAAACTCCTAACAGTTTTTAAGATGTTGAGCATCCACTCATCATTTTTGATTATTTCAATCAACTCTAAGGTTAAGTTTGGTTTCATGAAATAAATTATTGATAATTAGGAATGTCTTTTAAAAAAATATAGGTTTCATTTTCTTTATCTAACTTGCAAAAATAATGATGTAATCCGTTGGTAACCACTAGGTAATTGGCATTTAATTTTAAATTGTAACGCGCAATTTGATCAAAAGTATCTTGAGAAATTTTAATTTTAGGTGCTTTACATTCTACAATTATATCAGGCAATCCATCCGAAGAAAAAATAACAATATCGGTACGTTTTTTTAAGTTATTTATTGTGAGTTGTTTTTCAATAGCAATTAACGAAACAGGGTATTTTTTTTCATCAATTAAATACTGTACAAAATGTTGTCGTACCCATTCTTCTGGAGTTAATACCAAGTATTTTTTTCGCCATTTATCAAAAATAAGCGTCTTATTTTCGTTACTTTTGAGCTTAAATATATAGTTGGGCAGATTTAGTTTTTGCATACTTCAAAAGTAAGAAAATGAACGAAATTAAAAATATTATATCTGATATAAAAGGAGGAAACATACAGCCTATTTATTTTTTAATGGGTGAAGAATCGTATTATATTGATAAAATTTCAGATTATATTGAAGAAAATGTGCTCGATGAATCTGAAAAAGGTTTTAATCAGGTAGTTATGTATGGTCGTGATGTTACCATTGATGAAATTATTTCATCAGCAAAACGTTACCCAATGATGGCAGATCGTCAGGTGATTATTGTAAAAGAAGCGCAAGATTTAAGTCGCACGATTGATAAAATTGAGGCTTATGCTACAAATCCGCAATCAACTACAGTGTTGGTTTTTAATTATAAATATAAAAAGTTAGATAAGCGTAAAAAAGCCTACAAAGCCATTGCTAAAAACGGATTGATTTATGAGAGTAAAAAATTATATGAAAATCAGGTTGCTGATTGGATTCGTAGAGTTTTAGGTGGAAAAAAATATAATATAGAGCCAAAAGCTTCACAGATGTTGGTTGAGTTTTTAGGAACTGACTTGAGTAAAATAGCAAATGAGTTAGATAAATTAACTTCAGTTTTATCAAAAGATACTATTATTACCGATAAGCATATTGAAGAAAATATTGGGATTTCTAAAGATTTTAATAATTTCGAGTTGCGTAAATCAATAGGGCAAAGACAGGTGGTAAAAGCTAATAGAATTATTAATTACTTTGGGCAAAACCCGAAAAATAATCCGTTAGTAATGACTATCTCATTATTAAATAGTTTTTTTACACAATTACTGATGTATCACGGGTTAAAAGATAAATCGAAAGCATCAGTTGCTAAAAATTTGGGAGTTAATCCTTATTTTGTTGATGATTATACTTCGGCAGCACGTAATTATCCTATGCGAAAAGTATCACAAGTAATCGCTTTATTAAGAGAAGCAGATGTAAAAAGTAAAGGGGTAGGAGCTAATCAATCTCATGCTGATATTTTAAAGGAATTACTGTTTAAAATTATGCATTAAAAACTGTATTTATCAATACGAATAGGTTTTTTTATTATGATTTTTTTAATGATAAGATTCAGAAATAAATACGGAATGACTTTGAAAAACAAACTTCGAAAAAGATAATTACCCGTTATCAATTATAAAACATATCCGTAAATCTGAACTTGTTTCAGATTTGAATAAAAACTAAGTGTTATTCATTGCGTATTATCTGAATATAATTTACCTTTCTTGTTAATTGGCAAGTTCTATTATAAATAGCAGTAGTATTTTTGATATAAAAATTAAAATATGACACCAGATTTACCACTTTACATTTCAATTTCGTTTTTACTAATTACAGTTTATGTAATTTATGCATTTGCAAAATCGAACAACTTAAAAAAGACAACTTTACCTATAATAATAGGTTGGTCTGTACTAATTTGCATACTTGCCTATAACGGTGTTTACCATTATACAGAAGGTGATAAGTACTCAACCTTTCCTTTAGTAATGGCGCCGACAGCATTTTTTATAGTGTATTTAATTAGAAATAAATTTTATAAAAATAGAGATATTCGTTGGAGTACCGCTGTACATATTGTTCGTTTTCCGGTAGAATTATTGTTGTTTGAATTGGCAATAAGAGAATTATTACCAATGGAAATGACTTTTAAAGGTTGGAATTTTGATATTATTCCAGGGATTACCTCTATTTTATTATTACTTTGGATGAAATACGGAAACGTAAATAAAAAACTATTATTAGGATGGAATGTCTTAGGATTGATTTTTATTCTTTTCATTTTAACAAACGGATTTTTATCACAAGAATTATTATATAAAAACTTTGGGTACACGGTTCCAAATACTGCGATTACTTATTTTCCTACCATATTATTAGGTGGTGTAATTGTGCCGATTGTAATTTATACACATATTTCAGATATTATTTTATTAGTAAAAAAATCATAAAAAATGAAAAACATTTTTAACAAAGAAATTACGAACGAAGTAATTAATAGAATAGTGCAATTAACACCAACAAGCCATCCTAGTTGGGGTAAAATGGGGGTTGCTGAAATGTTAGCACATTGTTGTGTTGCTTATGAAATGATTTATACAACCAAACACCCAAGACCTAATGGTTTTGTTAGAATGTTGTTAAAAATGTTTGTAAAAAAAACAGTGGTAGGCGATACGCCTTATACTAAAAGTATAAGAACTGGTCCACAATTTATTATTGCAGATAAACGTGAGTTTGAAGTAGAAAAAAAGCGTTTAATAGATTTTATACTTAAAACTCAAAAATTAGGAGAAGATTATTTTGATGGAAAAGAATCACATTCTTTAGGTAAATTAACACTACAAGAATGGAATAACTCTTTTTACAAACATTTAGACCATCATTTAACTCAATTTGGCGTTTAAAAAAGGGTATCTAATTTAAAGGTTAACATAAAATATAACATTCCTATTGTAATCAAAAAATGAAATCCGTAACCAATATAATTGATCACTTTTACAACGGTTTTACTATAAAAACCGCTAATGGAATAAAGGGCTGCTATTAAAATAGAAACTTCTACACCTATTACAGATAATTCTATAAAATTGAAATTATGTTGTTTTGCATTTATGTTGTCAATGATCCAAAAAATTAAGAAACCAATTATAATAACTGCGTTTAAATAAGAAACTATTAAGGTCGTTTTTTGTTTTTTATGACCAATGAGAATAGCTGCTAAGTGGCAACATAAGATAAGAATCATTGTAATGCTTGCAACTATATCATTCATAATTATTTAGCGGTTGTGTTTTTTAAATCACTTATGCATTTTTTAGTAGTTTCATCTACTTTTGTTCAAAAATAATACTTCTTTCTGTTTTTTTCTTGTACATGTTCTTAGTAATCATCTCTTTATTTGCTGTAGCACCATAGTTTTTATTATTTGGGTTTAGCGCATATTCGAGTTGATGGTCTATCATTTTTTCGAAAGGAAGCAGGAAGTTTTTTGTATCGCATTTTTCTAAATTACCCTTGTTAAGTAAGTTTATTACGGTGTAAACAGACTCAATTGTACTAAGGCAAAGAGAAGCTGGTTGTTGCTTAATAATAAACTTCGACTTAATTTTATTATCAAAGCTGACCCTTTTTAATTGTTGTAAATTGGTACTTAGTTTAAGCATTTTACGAGCGCAAGGCCAGGTACCATCGAGAATGAATATGTGTGGATTATCACCCATAAAATAATTTATTTCAGCACTTTTTCTAGTAGAGAAGTTAAAATTATCTTTTCCTGTGTACAGTAAGAAAGCGTTACTTTCTTTATCAGCAAGTATTTCATTTACCCGGCTATTATTCGTAAAATCGACACCAACTATAATTTCTGAATTTTTAAGTTGAAGCTTCGTAATATGCCCTGTTCCGCTTTTTTCTTTTCGGTATTCCTTCGGATGCATCAAAATAATAAAACGAGTATTGGTATGAAAAGAATTAAGATGTTTACAAATACAGGTGCTAGCAGGGCGCATACATTTGTAACATTTTGTTCGTGGATTTTTTATTTCTACTTGCAAGGTGAATATCTGTTTATTTTAATTGGCTAGAATTAGTAATAAATTATACACGGTATTGTGCTTAGTACTTTTTCAGTTTCTATTTATTATCGGGTTGAGGCATTTCTGTTGATAGTTCTAATGGTACTAGTTTTTTTCTAAGCATTATTTTATCTTTAAAATGTCTTGAAATTTCATAAGTTTTATCTGTAAAATCATTATTATTTTCATCAATTTTATGATAAAATACCTTTATTGACTTACAATTATCGTGCTCGAAAATTTGGTTTAACATTGTTCTGTCTGAAATACCACAAGAATGGCCATAAATATGAACTTGGAAACCGTTTGACTCAATAAATCTAGTTAATAAATAGAAATTTTTAGTTTGTAAATATTCAAATGATTTTATATGTTTAAATAGTTCATTGTTTTTTTCGTGCTCAAACTCAATATACTTTTTATCAAATTCGTCTCCAAATCCAAAAATTGGTTTTCCATTTATTCCAGACAAATCACCGTGAATATAATTGTAGTTAGACGGAATTTTCTCTTTACAAATACTCAAATAATCTTCAAACGTTCTAGTGTAATTAAAGTTCAAAAAGTATAAGTTCTCAGGTAGCTTATTTTCCTTTAAAGAGGTGGTTACTATTTCGTTTTTATTTATTTCTTCGCAAAAGCATTCAATTAATGGTGCTTTATTAAATCCATTAGAAAACTGTTTTTCTTGATTATCTAAATATTCGACTAATTTGGCTTTTAAAAAGTCTAATTGGGAATTCACATTCTGAATAGCTTCTTTTTGATTTGAATTTTTATATGCGTGCTTAGTAGCTGTTAATACATTAAAAAATTCGACTTCTAAATCAACCCAGTTTAGTTGATTAATTCTATCAAAGGCTCTATTGAGTAGTAAAGAATGAAATTTAGTAAGGAAGCGTTGTTCTTGAATATATTGTTTTATCAATTCAAATGACTGATTTGATTTTATTAAATCAGGAACTGGGGAAAACACATTGTGAGCGTGTTTGAATTTTATTTCGAATAACTTATCTGAATAGCTATTTTCAGTATAGAAGGTATTTATAACGTTGCAAAAATAATCTTCTATGAAATTTTTGAAACTCGACTTTATTCCGTGAGCTATATCAAATCCATTTCCAATTATTATTAGTCTGTTCATTTTTAGGTATTAAGTACAACTAGTTATATCCAAAACCTCATTCCATTCATCCCAATTATAAAAACGGATAGTATAAAGTATTAGCAATTTTTCTTGTAAATATAACAAAATCAATAATTGGTATTCCTTAAAGTTTTTAATAAGTTATGCACAGTTTTTGCTAATTTCGCCATTTAAAATATAGATGCATGATTACTGTAGATCAATTAACGGTTGAGTTTAGTGGAAAAACCTTATTTAAAGATGTTTCGTTTGTAATAAACGAGAATGATAAAATTGCTTTAATGGGTAAAAACGGTGCCGGAAAATCAACTATGATGAAAATTATAGCAGGAGTTTCTAAAGCTAGCAAAGGCGGAGTTAGGAGCCCGAAAGATACAGTAATTGCATACTTGCCACAGCATTTGTTAATGGAAGATAATTGCACGGTTCGTGAAGAAGCATCGAAAGCTTTTGATGCTGTTTTTAAAATGAAAGCAGAAATGGATTCATTAAATAAGCAGTTAGAAACGCGTACCGATTACGAATCGGAAGAATACATGAAAATTATTGAGCGTGTTACCGATTTAGGCGAAAGTTATTATGCTTTAGAAGAGGTAAATTACGAAGCTGAGGTTGAAAAGGCACTGAAAGGATTAGGATTTAAGCAAGAAGATTTTGATAGACTAACATCAGAGTTTAGTGGAGGTTGGCGTATGCGAATTGAATTGGCTAAAATTTTATTACAAAAACCCGATTTAATTTTATTAGATGAGCCTACGAATCACGTAGATATAGAATCTGTGATTTGGTTAGAAAACTTTTTGTTAAACAAAGCCAAAGCTGTTGTGGTAATTTCGCATGATAAAGCATTTATCGATAATATTACCAACCGAACTATTGAGGTTACCATGGGGACGATTCACGATTATAAAGCCAATTATTCTCATTATTTAGAGCTTAGAAAAGAACGTCGTTCGCATCAAATAAAGGCTTACCAAGAACAACAAAAAACAATAGCTGATATTAAAGGATTTATAGAGCGTTTTAAAGGAACGTATTCTAAAACAAATCAAGTTGCTTCTCGTGAACGAATGTTAGAAAAAATTGTTCCTATTGAGATAGATGAGGTAGATACAACGTCGTTAAAATTACGTTTTCCGCCCTCGCCACGTTCGGGAGATTATCCTGTAAAAGCTGAAAATTTAACCAAAAAATACGGAGATTTAACAGTTTTTGAAGAGGCTAGTTTTTCAATTTCGCGTGGCGAAAAAGTGTCGTTTGTTGGGCGTAATGGAGAAGGAAAATCTACCATGATTAAAGCAATTATGGGAGAAATAGATTTTGATGGTGAATGCGGCTTAGGGCACAATGCCAAGGTTGGGTATTTTGCACAGAATCAAGCATCATTATTAGATCCTGAATTAACCGTTTTTCAAACGGTAGATGAGGTTGCAGAGGGTGATATAAGAACACAAATAAAAAACATTTTAGGACGTTTTATGTTTGCTGGTGATGATATTGAAAAGAAAGTAAAAGTGCTTTCGGGTGGAGAAAAAACACGTTTGGCAATGGTTAAATTATTGCTAGAACCTGTAAATGTGTTAATTTTAGATGAGCCTACAAATCACTTAGATTTACGATCTAAAGATGTTATAAAGGAAGCGTTATTGCATTTTGACGGAACTTTAATTTTAGTATCTCACGATCGTGATTTCCTGCAAGGTTTATCAGAAAAAGTATTCGAATTTAAAGACCAACGTGTTATTGAGCATTTTGAAACTATTGATGCCTTTTTAGAACGCAATAATATAAAAGCATTAAAAGAAATTGATTTATAAGGTTGATTGTCTTATCTATCTAAAAAATCTTGATAGGCTTTTTGGCTAATTGCTTTTCCTAAAGAATCTAAAGGTTTGTAATTTCCTTTTTTAATTACGGGTTTGTTGCTAACATAATCGTAAACAAATGTTCCGTTTTTAGAAATAGTACCAAATCCTTTGTTAAAAACATAATGCACATACTGATTTTTAGAGTTGTTAAAAATATTTTTTCCGTATTCAAATTGTTTCGAATTTCCGCCTAGTAAATCGGTTAATGTATATGCAAAATCACTTTGGGCACTAAAGTTATCAATTGTAATTCCTGTTTTTGCTAAAGCGCCACCTAACCAAACCATTGGTATTTGAAACTTTTTAGGAGCGTTAAAATAACCTTCGTGCTTTGGTAATGGGTGTCCGTGATCAGACATAATTACAATTAATGTATTATGCCACCAAGGTTGCTTTTTAGCATCTTCAATAAATTTACCAATTGCTTTATCAGTATAAGCTTGAGCACTTTTGTATAAGTTTTCTTCAGAGTCTTTTCCGAACTTGTATTCATCAGGAAACTCATAAGGTTCGTGACTTGTTAAGGTTAGTCCGATTTGAAAAAATGGTTGTTGTAGTGTTGGTTCAGATAAATCTTTCATAAAACGATCTAAAAAAATATGATCGTGTGCACCCCATTTCGAATTCCAATTTTCTTTATCAAACTCAGCTCCGTCTACAATTTTATCAATACTACCGTTGCGTAAATAGGTAATCATATTACCAAAATTACTGTCGCCACCATAATAAAACCCAGTATTGTAACCTAAGTTCTTCATTTCTTTGGTTAATGTAGGTAGTGATTTTGATTTATGTGGCATTTTCATGATACTGGTTGTAGGTTGGGGATAATAACCGCTTAAAATTGCAGGAACACCTTTGTCTGTTCTATCTCCATTTCCGTAAAAATTGGTAAATAAAATACCTTCTTCTGATAATTTATTTAAATTTTCGGTAACATTAGGTGCACCTCCTAATACTGCTACAGATTTTGCAGATAAACTTTCCCAAATAAGCAGGATAACGTTAGGTTTTTTGGTGTTTAAAATAGTATCAGATCCTATTAAAAGTTGATTTCTTGTTTTGTTGATGATATTTTCAGCAATCGTTTTATTATAATTTTCATACGGATTTTTATCATCTATTTTATGGGTTAATGTGTTGGCAAAATTCCAAATAAAATTTACTGCCGCATGATTAGCAAACATCTTTGTCGAAAAATATACATTACTTTGGTTGATAGGAATGTTTGCAAATCCGCCTCGTATAGGAATAATTAAAAAACCAATCATTAAAAGTAAAATAGGTATTTCTAAAAAAGAACCTTTCGTTAAATTATTGGTGATTTTTCGGATTACTTTATTGAAAAAATAAATTATGATAAGAGAAATAAGAATCCAAATAAAAACACCACCTATAAGTTGTATTGTAGCAACAGAAGCTAACATTAATTTAGGGTTACTTAAATAACTTACTAATGTCGCATCAATACGAACTCCCCAAGATTTATATAAAATAATATCAATTAACATTAATAAAGTAATACCAAAAATGAGGATAAAGGTGTAGGTTTTAATAAAATAAGATATAATTTTGTTGGGTATCCAAATAGAAAAAATAATAATTAAAAATGGAATAGCAGTTAAATATGCTGCAAACGAAAAATCTAATTGAATTCCGTATAAAAAGGTTTTTAAAGTAGTAATAAAACCTAACTCAATAGTTTTATCAAAATAAAAAGTTAAAAATAAAAAACGAGCAAGTAAAAAATAAGTTACCCATAAAAAGTAATACGTAACATTAAATAAAAATCTGTTTTTAAAACTGTTCATAATGATTTTATTTCGAAGAGGTTTTTATTCGGTAACTTTTAAACGTGCTTTAGCGGTAACTGAAATATCAGAAAAATCGGCATCTAAATACTTTAAGTAACCAGCAATAGCAATCATTGCGGCATTATCGGTAGTGTATTCAAATTTAGGAATATAGGTTGTCCATCCCCAGTGTTTTTCGGCAAGTGTTAAGCGTTTTCTAATTTCTGAATTTGCCGAAACGCCACCAGCAATAGCAATGTGTTTTATACCAGTTTGTTTTACGGTGTTTTTTAATTTTTCCATCAATATTTCAACAATAGTGTATTGAATGGAGGCACAAATATTATGTAAGTTTTCTTTAATGAAATTAGGGTTTTCTTTCACGTTTTTTTGAATGAAACGTAAAATAGCTGTTTTTAGTCCACTAAAACTAAACTGTAAATCACCAACTTTAGGTTTTGTAAATTGGTAGGCTTTCGGGTTTCCTAATTGAGCATATTTATCAATTAATGGGCCACCCGGATAAGGTAAACCTAATATTTTAGCTGATTTATCAAAGGCTTCACCTACAGCGTCATCAATGGTTTCGCCCAAAATTTCCATATCAAAATGATTGCCAACTTTAACAATCTGTGTATGCCCGCCACTTATGGTTAAACATACAAAAGGAAAAGGTGGGGTTTTACTGCCCTCTTCATCAATAAAATGTGCCAAAATATGTGCTTGCATATGGTTCACATCTATTAATGGAATATTTAATCCTAAGGCAAAAGATTTAGCAAAAGAAGTACCTACTAATAATGAACCCATTAAGCCAGGACCACGAGTAAAGGCGATAGCATTTAAATCGCTTTTAGTAATATTAGCCTGTTCAATAGCTTGCTGTACTACCGGAACAATATTTTGTTGGTGTGCTCTTGAGGCAAGTTCAGGAACTACACCACCATACTTAGCGTGTATTTCTTGATTAGCAACCACGTTACTTATTACTTTTCCGTTGTAAATTACCGAAGCACTTGTATCGTCACAAGAGCTTTCAATACCTAAGATATAGCTGTTTTTTGTACTCAATGTTTTTTGTATTAAAATGCAAAAATATCGATATTGCGTTAGAATTTCGTTAAAATTAATATTTCTTTAAAATAAGGCAGCATTTTTGCAGTTAGCTGATTACATTTGTTGGTCATTTTATAAAAGATACTATCATTAAAAAATTAGGTAAAATATTGTGGAGATTCTTAAAGTACGTGCTGCTTTTTATAATCTTGCTTATTATTTTACTATCATTACCTTATGTACAAAGTAAGTTAGCAAAAGAAGCAACAAATTGGGTTAATAAAGAGTTTAATACTAATATTGTTGTAAAAAGAATTGATTTATCGTGGTTGGGAAGCGTTCAATTAAAAGAAATTGAAATAAGAGACCATCATAAAGATACCCTTATTTTTGTTCAAAATTTAAGTACTTCATTACTAAATGCCAAAAAAGTATTAGAAAACCGCGTTGATTTAGGAGAAGCTTCTTTAAAAGGAGCTTATTTTAATATGAAAACCTATAAAGGAGAAAAAAACGATAATATGGCTGTTTTTTTAGATAGCTTTGAAGATGGTAAACCACGAGATAGTTTGGCAACTCCTTTTGTTTTAGGAAGCGATAAAATTTCTATTGAAAATTTAACTTTTAAATTACTTGATGAAAACGATAAAAAGCCAATAAAATTTGCAGCCTATAATGCAAGTGGTAATTTATTAAACTTTTCAATTGTAGGACCTAATGTTTCTCTTAAAATGAGAGAAATGAATTTTACTGAAAATAGAGGTATTAAGGTAGTTAATTTTTCTACAGATTTTATGTATACTAAAAAATACATGGCTTTTAAAAATACACTATTAGAAACCAACAATGCCTCAAAAATACAAGGAGATATAAAATTAACATACAACCGTAAAGACTTTGTTAATTTTAATGATAAGGTAAACTTCAAAGCACAGTTATCAAAAAGTGCTCTTGCTGTTAAAGATTTAAATAAATTATACAATGAGTTAAACGGAAATGATATTTTGTATTTTACAGGAGTCATGGAAGGTGTATTAAATAACTTTAGCGCCAATAATGTTAAACTTCATTCTAAAAATGGAATGAGAGTAATTGGAAATATGGGTTTTGTTAATGCTATAAAAACAAGTAGAGGTTTTGTTTTTGATGCTGAATTTGATAATGTAACGGCAAATTATTTTCAATTAAAAAACGTACTTCCTAATTTATTAGGTAAATCATTGCCGTCTGAGTTTCAGCGATTAGGAAACTTTTCTCTTAACGGAATTGTTAGGATTACCCCTGAACAAATGAATGCAACACTTTCTGTAAAATCAGAAATTGGTACTATAATATCTGACTTGCAATTAACAGAAATAGATAATATTGATGAGGCAACTTATGTGGGTGAAGTAGAGTTTGATAAATTTGATTTAGGAATTTTTACTAACGATCCTATACTTGGTCAAATATCGCTAAAAGCTGATGTAAATGGTAGTGGGTTTAATGTAGATAATATAAATACTATTATTATTGGAAAGGTAAGTAGTCTTAGTTTTAATAATTATGAATATAAAAATTTAAACGTTAATGGTCAATTTCAAAATAAAAAATTTGATGGATTATTAGACGCAAGAGACACTAACTTTAAAATGAATTTTGAAGGATTAGCAGATTTTTCATCAGCAATAAATAAATTTGACTTTACAGCTAATATTACTCAAATTGATTTAAAAAAAACAAACCTCTTTACTCGTGATAGTATTGCAGAATTAAAAGGAAAAATAGAATTAAATATTTCAGGAAATACTTTTGATGATGTTATTGGAAAAGCAACCTTTAAAAATGTAGTATATACCAATCAAAAACAACAATACCCTTTCAAAATTTTTGAAATAAATTCATCAGTAAAAGATAGTATTAAAACCATAGCTGTTAATTCAGAAGATATTGTTAAAGGAACATTAAAAGGAAAGTTTTCATTCGAAGAGTTAATGCCAATAACTCAAAATGCTTTAGGAAGTGTTTATACAAATTATGTACCGAATAAAGTAGCTCCAAATCAATTTTTAGATTTTGATTTTACAATTTACAATCAAATTATTGATGTATTTTTACCAAATATATCCATTGGTAAAAATACAAGATTAAAAGGGAGGATTAATTCTGATAAAAATGCCTTAAAACTAACATTTACATCGCCTCAAATAGATGCTTATAAAAACGAAATAGAAGACGTAATATTAAGATTAGATAATAAAAATCCATTATACAACACCCATTTGACCGCAGGTAAAATTAATACCAAATATTACAATATAGAAAAGTTAAACTTATTAAATAGAACACAAAATGATACCCTGTATTTTAAATCTGTTTTTAAAGGAGGTATAGATTATACAGAAAGTTTTAATGTAGATTTTTATTATACAATTAATGAGTTGCAAAAATCAGTTGTAGGCTTACAAAAATCAACCTTTAACTATAAAGGATTTGATTGGGTTGTTAATAATAAAAAAAACAAAGAACATAAAGTAACTTTTGATTTAAAAGAAAATTATTTTTTAATAAGTCCATTTACACTTGAATCTGGACAGCAAAAAATTAAATTTAAAGGAATTGTTAGAGATAGCACTTACAAAGACTTAAAAGCTGATTTTAATAAGGTAAAATTAGGTAGTTTTTTACCTTTAATAGATAATTTGAAATTAACAGGAGACCTAAGTGGTAGTGTTGATTTTAAACAAGAAAATAAAAAATTAACGCCCAAAGGAAATCTGTTAATAGAAAATTTTCATATAAATGACTCATCTCAAGGAAACTTGGCATTAAACGTAATAGGTGATAATTCGTATGAAAAATATAAAGTAAACCTTTCTTTAATAAGTGAAAAGGCAAAAAACATTTCAGCAGTAGGAGGAGTAGATTTATCAAAAGAAAAGCCAACAATTGATTTAAATGTTTCTTTAAAAGAATATGAAATAGCTGCTTTTAGTCCTTTAGGAGAAGAAGTTTTAGATAAACTTAGAGGAAAAGTAACAGGGGATTTTACTGCAAAAGGGTATTTAAATAACCCTGATTTTCAAGGGGTTTTAAATTTTGAAGAAGCTGGTTTAACATTTCCGTATTTAAATATCGATTTTGATTTAAAAGGAAACACAAGTATTGTTTTAGAAGAGCAGCAATTTAAATTAGATAACGTTTTATTAGAAGATACAAAGCATCAAACTCAAGGAACTTTATCCGGTTACATTGCACATCAAAACCTTAAAGATTGGTATTTAAAATTAGATATAGATACCGATAATTTATTAGTGTTAGATACGAAAGAGAAAGAAGAAACATCTTACTACGGAACTGGATTTTTAAATGGGAATGCCGAAATTAGAGGACTTACAAATAATTTAGATATAATTGTAGAAGGAAAAACAAATAAAGGGACAGTGTTTGTAATACCTTTAAACGATGTAAAAACGATAGACAATTATAAATTAATCCGTTTTAAAACAGGTAAGCCAAATGAGGAAAAAACAAATAAAAGTATTAAAGATATAAAAGGACTTGATTTAAAAATTAATTTAGAAGTTACTAAAGATGCTATTGCACAGGTTGTTATAGATAAAGTGTCTGGAAGCGAATTAAAAGGGAGTGGAGAAGGTAACCTAAGAATTGATATAAATACGCTAGGTAAATTTAAAATGTATGGCGATTTTGAAATAGATAAAGGACTATATAATTTTAAATACGCAGGAATATCAAAACCTTTTACTGTTCAAAAAGGAGGAACCATAGCGTGGAATGGTAATCCGTATGAAGCAGAATTAGATTTAACCGCCATTTACCAAACCAAAGCAAATCCAGCACAATTGTTAGATAACATTAATTCTAACCGTAAA
Source organism: Tenacibaculum soleae (assembly GCA_938002045.1). Taxonomy (GTDB): domain Bacteria; phylum Bacteroidota; class Bacteroidia; order Flavobacteriales; family Flavobacteriaceae; genus Polaribacter; species Polaribacter soleae_A. The sequence continues at coordinate 153,702 of CALLBA010000011.1, read as the reverse complement.
ATACCGATAGACTTATACACAAAAATAACAGGAGGTTTATTTAATTCTAAACAAGAATTTGATATAAAAATTCCAAACGCAAACTCTACAGTTGCCTCTGAGTTAGAGTTTATATTAAACGGAAACGATTTAAATACGAAAATGCAACATTTTTCTTTTTTATTAGCTTTCGGAACCTTTTATAATGAAGATGCAATAGGTAATAGCGCTGCTTCTGGTTTAACAGGAACTGCCTCAGAAATAGCATCAAGTATTTTAACAGATATGTTAAATAATAAAGATAATAAGTTTCAATTAGGATTAGGTTATACGCAAGGAGATAGAGGTAATGTAAATGATTTAAGATCAGATGATCAGGTTGATGTATCTATTACAACACAATTAAGTGACCGCGTTTTAGTAAATGGTAAAGTAGGTGTTCCTGTTGGTGCAAATACCCAAACAAGTGTAGTTGGCGAAGTAAAAGTAGAGGTGTTATTAAATGAAGAAGGTAGTTTAAGAGGTACTGTTTTTAATAGACAAAACGAAGTGCAATACTCTACAGAAGAAGAAGGTTATACACAAGGTATTGGTCTTTCATATCAGGTTAATTTTAATAACTTATCAGATTTAAGTAAAAAATTAGGGTTAAAGAAAAAAAAGAAACCAATAAAAAAAGATACACTACAACTTAAAAAAAATAAGTTAATTAGATTTAAACCAGCAAAGAAAAAAGATTAATCAATTTATATGAACCGAACAAGTAAAGATTACCTTGTAATAATGTTGAAAGGAATGGCAATGGGAGCTGCAGATGTTGTTCCTGGGGTTTCAGGAGGAACTATTGCTTTTATTTCAGGAATTTATGAAGAGTTACTAAACTCAATTAGTAATATTAATTTAACACTTTTTAAAACATTAAAAAAAGAAGGAGTAAAAGTAGCTTGGAAACAATTAAATGGTAACTTCTTAGCCTCCCTCTTTATTGGTGTTTTTATCAGTATTATATCTTTAGCAAAAGTAATTTCTTGGATGTTAATAAGCCATCCAATTTTATTGTGGTCCTTTTTCTTTGGATTAGTTTTAGCAAGTATAATTTATATAGCTAAACAAATTACAAAATGGAATGTAATAACACTATTTTTAGCTGTTTTAGGAGCTGTGTTGGCATATTACATTACTACTTTAAATCCTATGATATCTGAAAACTCTTCAACACTTTTTATGTTTTTTGCAGGTGCAATAGCAATTTGTGCGATGATTTTACCTGGTATTTCAGGTTCTTTTATATTAGTACTTTTAGGAGCTTACAAACCTGTGTTAGAAGCAGTAAATAACCGAAATATTACAACTATAGCAGCTATAGGAGCAGGAGCTATTATTGGATTATTGTCTTTTTCTAGAGTTTTAAAGTACTTATTTAAAAACTATAAAAATTACACATTAGCGGTTTTAACAGGTTTTATAATTGGTTCTTTAAATAAAATATGGCCATGGAAAAAAGTACTAACTTTTAGAACAAATTCTCACGGCGAAAAAGTACCCTTTAATGAACTTTCTATTTCTCCTTTTTCTTATGATGGAGACTCGCAAATAATTTATGCATCTACACTAATAATTATAGGATTTGTATTAATTTTAATACTCGAAAAAATTGCAGTCAAGCAGCAATAATACTTTAGCTATTTAATAAATAAAAATGTATAACAATCGTACTTTATCTGAAAAAATTAGCCTTTTTTTTAAAGGATTAATTATGGGAGGAGCAAACAAAGTTCCTGGAGTTTCAGGCGGTATGGTTGCTTTTGTAATGGGGTTTTACAAAGAGCTTATTTATTCTTTTCAAAAAATAAATGGTAAAGCCTTTATGCTTTTGCTAAGAGGTAGGTTTAAAAGTTTCGTACAATATACAAACTTGCAATTTTTGGCTTTGGTGATGCTTGGAAGTATGTTTAGTTATTTTAGTATTTCTTTAATTTTAGACTACTTTCTAAAAAATTATGAAGGCTATGTTTGGTCATGGTTTTTTGGGATGATTATAGGTTCTGTTTATTATCTTTCAAAAGATTTTAAGAATTGGAACTTTAAAAATATAGTAGCTTTAATTGTTGGAGCATCAATAGGTGTGTTTATAAGTTTTATGACACCTGCAAAAGAAAATGATAATCTTTGGTTTGTGTTTATTTGTGGAATTATTGGTGTTTCAGGAATGACTTTACCAGGTTTATCAGGCTCGTTTATTTTAATATTATTAGGTAATTATGTATTGTTATTAGTTGATAGTGTAAATGTTTTAGGAGGGGTTTTAACAAATATTTTATCTGGTAATTTTGAAGTTTTAAAAGACCAAGTAAAGATTAGATATCTAAAAATTATAACTGTTTTTACAGCAGGGTCAGCTTTTGGGTTGGTATCTATGTCTCATATATTAGGATATGTTTTAAAAAAATGGAACCAAATTGTAACAGCAATAATTATCGGATTTATCACCGGCTCTTTAGGTATTGTTTGGCCATGGAAAAAAACAATATTTAAAATAAAAAACAAAAACTTTTTATTAGATCAAAAAGGAAATAAAATAGTTGAAAACTACGAACGTTTTATTCCTGATTTTTCAATGACTCAAACATGGACCTCAATCATGTTTATTCTTTTAGGTATTGCCTTAATTTTAATAATCGATTTTTATGGAAAAAAAAGAAAATAAAAGTACTTACGCTTTAGTTGGTAAAAATATTTCATATTCATTTTCTAAGGGATATTTTACAGAAAAGTTTGAAAAATTGAAATTAGATAATAGTGAATACATAAATTTTGATATTCAATCAATCAATCAACTTCCTGAAAAAATAAAAGAATACAAAGGTAATTTAAAAGGAATGAATGTCACGATTCCGTATAAATTAGAAGTTTTTAATTTTTTAGATAAAATAGATAAAAAAGCACAAAAAATAGGAGCTGTAAACACAGTGAAAATTTCAAAAAAAGGAAAACTAAAAGGGTTTAATACAGATGTATATGGCTTTAAAAAATCATTAAAACCTTTATTAAAAGCACATCATACAAAAGCATTAATTTTAGGAACAGGAGGTGCTTCAAAAGCTATAGCTTATGTGTTAAAAAAACTAAATATAAAATATAAATTTGTATCAAGGAATCCTAAGGAAAAGAAAGAAATTTCTTATCAAGATGTAACTAATAAAACTATTCAGTCTAATTATTTAATAATTAACTGTACTCCTTTAGGTACACATCCTAATATTAAAGAATTTCCAAGTATTCCTTATGAATTTATAACAAGTAAGCATTTATTATTTGATTTAATATATAATCCAACTGAAACGATGTTTTTAAAAAAAGGAAAAGAAAAAGGAGCAGTAGTAAAGAATGGATTAGAAATGCTAGAGCAACAAGCCGAAAAAGCTTGGAAGATATGGAATAGTGATAACTAGTTTAAAATAAAATTTGGTATTCTATAAGAATCCGTATATTTATAAAATAAATCTAAAAGGAACCTAAACATTGTAGATATGTTAGAAAATAACGAAGAAATAATACAAGAACCAACAGTTCAAAAAAATTCAGTCATTAAAGAACAAATTGATGATGCAGTAAATGAAGTAGAGAACGAAGTAGCAAATGAAGCTGAAAAAGCAGAGGAGAAACACACAATACCAATGTTAGATTATGCTGCAATGGAGTTGGAGTTGTTGGTTGAAGAATTAAAAAAGTTATTGAATAATTATCAAGTTCAACAATTAAAAACCAATGTTGATGCACTTAAAAATGCTTTTAACACAAAATTTGGTGCCTTATTATCTGAAAAAAAGGAAGCTTTTTTAGCAGAAGGAGGAAACTCTATAGATTTTCAGTTTTCAAGCCCAGTAAAATCAGACTATAATAAATTATTAGGAGAATATAAGGTTAAAAGAGATGCTTATTATTCGCAGTTAGAAAAACAGTTAAAGGAAAATCTTGACAAGAGAAATAGCTTAATTGAAGAGTTGAAAGCACTAATTGTTAATGCAGATGCAAAAACAATGTATAATGATTTTCAAGAGATTCAAAAAAAATGGAAAACAATAGGGCCAGTTCCAAAAACAAAATATAATGATACTTGGAAAATATATCATCATCACGTTGAGCGTTTTTATGACTTATTACATTTAAATAAAGATTTTAGAGAATTAGATTTTAAACATAATTTAGAAGAAAAACTAAAGTTAATTTCACGAGCAGAAGCTTTGAATGAAGTAGTAGATGTAAATGTAGCATTTAAAGATTTACAAGACTTACATAGATTGTGGAAAGAAGAAATAGGTCCAGTAGGTAAAGAACATAGAGAAGATGTTTGGAATAAGTTTAGTGAAGCAACAAAAAAAATACATGATAAACGTCATCAATATTTCAGAGAATTAAAATCTAAATACCAAGAAATGATTGACGCAAAATTAGAGGTAGTAAATCAAATTAATTTATTTGATACTTCTAATAATAAATCACATAGTGATTGGCAAAAGAGTATTGTCGAAATTGAAAAATTAAGAAAAAAATATTTTGATATAGGAAAATTGCCGTACAATAAAAGCGAAGCAGTTTGGCAAAAATTTAAAGAAGCAACAAAAAAATTTAATAGTGCTAAAAATGTTTTTTATAAAGCAGAGAAAAATATTCAAAATGAAAATTTAAAAAATAAAATAGCATTAATAGAATTAGCTGAAAGTATTAAAGATAGTGATGATTGGCAGGAAGCAACAAATACAATGAAACGTATTCAATCAGACTGGAAAAAAATTGGCCATGTACCAAGAAAATTTTCAGATGATATTTGGAAACGATTTAAAAATGCCTGTAATTACTATTTTGACAGGTTTCATGCTCAAAAAAATGAGCAAAATAAAGAGCAACTAGCCATTGTAGAAGCAAAAAAAGTTTGCATAGAAGAAATTAAATCTTCTGAAAACTTAACATTGGATACGATAAAAGAAAATATTTTAAAATGGAGAGATTTAGGAGCTTTGCCTAGAAATGCTCGTCATTTAGATGAAAAATTTAATAAAGCAATAGATGCACATTTAGGTAACTTAGATATGAGTAAAAATGAGATTGAAATGATGAAGTTTAAAAACATCATTGATACTTATTTGTCGCAAGAAGATTTTAAAAAAATAGATAATGAACAATACTTTATCCGTAAAAAGATAGATGAATGTGTAAAAGATATTCAGCAATTAGAAAATAATCTAAGTTTTATTTCAAATGCTAAAGATGATAATCCGTTAGTATTAAATGTTAGAAAGGGAATAGAAGAATTTAAAAATAAATTAACTATTTGGAAAACTAAACTGAGCTACATTAAAAAAATAGATTACTAAACAGAACATAACTACTCGAAAGAAAGTGTTTTAGAGTCTCAGATTAAATTATAATCTGAGATTTTTTATACATTAATTTTAAATTTTACACGGGTCAAAAACTAAAATAATTATTAAGTTAAGACTTTTAAAAAAAATTACCAACCTACTTGAATTAACTTCTTTTTTTAGAACAGCTACATAAACAAGATATTAAAAAGTTATTAGAAAGTGAGTTAGATACTAATTTAAATAACAAAAATAATTAAAAAAGTAAAGACACTAACCTTGGTAATAATTACACAACAAAGAAGTCTTACATTTATAAAAAAACAAATCTTTAGCTTTTTTGTATGAGTTTTTAACAAATATAAAAGCCAGAGATACTCAAGACATTCTAATTACAGTAACCGATAATCTTAATGGATTTATTTACTGACACAACAAAAAACATTTTAACGAACCTCTGCTAAACGAATCAGTGTTGTGTGCCAAATAAGAGACTTTTGTTGTTATATGGTTTGGATTGGTAAAGGAAATATGATAGTGACATGAAACAATCTATAGGTTACTAACAAAACAAACCGTCAAAGTAGTTTTAAAAGACTTCAAGTTTATATGGGGTTCATGTATTTTTACACCATTAAAAGTTGGAAAACAACTAAGGTAAGCTCACTTTGTTTTTGATTTTTTCTGTTGAAATTATAACTATCATTTACATTATAAAACTTATAAGAAAACCTAAATGGAAAAATTAGAAAATGGATTAAAAAAACTCTTATTCCCAGCGGATGAAGTGGTTATGAAATCAGTATTTTAAAAACTTTGAGAGTGAGTTATCAATAAGGAATAAGGGGGAATTGATTAATTTTAGTTATATTTTAAAACAGGATTAAACTATAAATAATTTAATCCTGATATTTTAAAACTTACAAACTTTTAATTAGCGTCATAAAATTTATCAATCTAAACTAATAACTAACTATCAACCTCTATTTATTTAGATTTGTTGTATTACAAGTTACTGAACATATAACTATTTTAATTTTGTACTAACATTTTTACGTTAAAATATATTATAATATATGCTTTGTTTAATTACAAAAAAGAGTCTTAAATTATATATAATTTAAGACTCTTTTTCTATTGTTTATGTAAAAAGTTTTTTTATTGATTTTGTAATGTAAAGTTAATAGGAATAAAATATTCAACATTAGCAACTTTTCCATCATGCTTACCAGGAACAAAAGTAGCAAGTTTAGAAACCATTCTTTTTGCTTCTTGCTCTAAAAGTTCTCCGTTTTCAGGTCCTCTCATTCTAATATTACTTACTTTACCTTGTTTACCTATAATGAAACGAACCCAAACTTTACCTTCAATACCTTGTGTAGCAGCAGCTTCTGGGTAGTTGAAGTTTCTTTGAATATGACTAATCATTCTGCTGTTAAAACAGTTGATTTTCTCACTATCTTTAGCTTTTAAACAAGCATTAAATAAAGGAATAGTTTGTACATGATTAAATTTAACGAAGTCAGTAATTAATTTTTCTTTTTTTATAGTTGCCTTAACTCCTTTTTTTATCGTTCTTTTGGTAGTGTTTTTAACCACACTAGCATCAGGATGTTTAAATGTAATTGGAACACCGTATTTAACCTTTACAGCCTTACCATTATGTTTACCAGGAATAAATTTTGGAAGTTTATTTACGATCCTACTAGCTTCAGTCTCTAATGAAGTACCTCCTTTAGGTCCTCTCATTTGAATTGTACCAACATTACCTTGTTCGTCGATGGTAAACTGTACAAGTACTCTTCCTTGAACACCTGCATCAATAGCATCTTGTGGATATCTAAAGTTTTTTATAATATGCTTGTGCATTTGAGTTTCAAAACACTTAGATTGTTTTATTAATGGAACATTGTTACATTTAGAAAATAAAGGAATTTCTTCAACAAGGTTAAAAGGTATTCTTTCAATAGTTTCAGAATTGTCTTCTAATTCAAGTTTACCAACTAATAAAGTGTTTTTCTTAATATTCGCCACTTTTTGAGAAGTGGTATTTCCACCAATAGCAGAAACTGCCTCATTCTTTTTACGAACAACACGTTTTCTTGTTGATACTTCAATGGTTAATTGTTTTTTTCCACCATTTTCAGTGTCTTCAACAGCACATTTAGTAATACTATTTGGATCTGCAATAGCTTCATCAGCAGTAGCACATACTTCTTCTTGTGAAAAAGCTACCATACTCATAAGCATAGACGCTACTATTAAGGGAAATTTCTTCATATTCAAACTCTATTTAAGGGGTTAACAAGAGTCGTTAACTTTATTAATGATGTAAAAATATGAAAAAATATTATATAATCAAACTTATTTTTATTTTAATGTATTGATAACTACGTTTTTATTGAAGTAAGTTTGTTTTTTTAGTTTATAAAGGTGCTGTTTTTATGTTATAATTTATTACCTGTGTTATGTGTAAAGTATAGATTTGTTATGGTAATAATATTCTTTTTATTGCTTTATTTCTAAAAAAAAATACTTTGTTAATGTTTTCTTAATTGATAAAGTAACGTAATATTATTTAGTTTAGTGTTAAGTTAAAAGGAAACGAATAAGTAACAATAACCGGAAGTCCTTTTTCCTTACCAGGTGTAAAGTTTGGTAGTTTATAAAGTATTTTGTTTAACTCTTTATGAAGTAATTTATCTTTATTTCTACTTATAATTTGTGGGTTTATTACTTTGCCGTAAAGATCAATACTAAATTGTATAAAAATTTTATCTTTAATTATTTTATCCCCAAATTTTTCTATATGAAAGTTTTTTGAAAAATGCTTGTTAATCCTTTTTTTAAAACATTTTTTATTAATTGCTTTTGTAGATTTTTTACATGATTCAAACATTGGAATTTCTTCAACTAACGTAAATAACACCTTTTTAGATGTGGTTAATTTATTTTGTTTTTTATCAGTTTTTCTATTTCTGTGATTCATCCTTTTTCTAGAAACTTTAGTTTTAATAATGTTTCTACTTGTAGTTTTTTCTTCTTTAATATCACATTTTTTTATAGATATTTCATTTAAATCGATAACATTTTCGGTCGGAGTTTCACAAACAGCTTGACTGTAAATATTCGTGTAGTTAAAACAGAATATGCTAATAATAATCAGGGGGATAAATTTTTTCATTTGTTGTTTTTTTACATTGTAAAGATGAAAAATCAAACCCATTTATAGTTTATGTAATTGTAATATGTATTTTAATAAATGTCATAATAATTGTTAAGAAAGTTAATTTAGCGTAAATAAAAAAACTCCCTATTTTTCAATAGAGAGCCTTATAGATATATTTAATTAAGAATGTAAGTCTTATTTTACATCCATTAATTCAACATCAAAAATTAACGTTGCATTTGGTGGTATTACACCTCCAGCACCCGCTTCACCATACGCTAAGTTAGATGGAATTACCAAACGAGCTTTATCACCCACTTTTAGTAACTGAATACCTTCATCCCAACCAGCAATTACTTGACCTACGCCAATAGCAAAATCAATTGGTTGCTTGCGTTTATATGACGAATCGAAAACCGTACCATCTAATAATTGACCTTTGTAGTGTACAGAAACAGTAGCGCCTTTTGTAGCTTGTTTTCCGTCACCATTTTGTAAAACTTTATAACGTAAGCCCGATGCAGTTTCATCATAACCAGCAGCAACAGAATCTAATAATTCTTTTTGTTTTGCTAATTCTTCAGCTTCACGTTTTTCACGAGAACCTTCAAAAGTTCTAAAAGCCTCAACAGCGTTAAATTTTTCAGCAGCCTCACCAACACGAATAATTTCAACATCCATCGTATCATCTTGTGCAATAGCATCAACCACATCCTGTCCTTCAATAACACTTCCAAAAACAGTATGTTTACCGTCTAACCAAGGTGTAGCAACGTGTGTAATGAAAAACTGAGAACCATTAGTTCCAGGACCTGCATTTGCCATTGATAATTTACCTGGCGCATCGTGTTTTAAATCTGCATGAATTTCATCATCAAATTTATAACCAGGATTCCCAGTTCCAGTACCTTGAGGACATCCACCTTGCACCATAAAATCAGCAATTACACGGTGAAACTTTAATCCATTATAATATGGAGTTCCTTGTGGCTTCGCGTCATTTTCTAAATTTCCTTCTGCTAAAGCAACAAAGTTACCTACAGTTCCAGGAGTTTTTTCATGTTCTAAATTCACTAAAACATCACCTTTCGATGTTTTAAACTTTGCGTAAATTCCGTTATTCATTTTACTATTATTTACTAATTAAACTATTATTTTGGGCGCTCGAGCGGGCTTTTCGTTATATCTTTTATTCATTCTTCATAAAAGGATGCCACTTCAATCCCTAGCGCAAATAAACTATGTATTTGTTATTTTATTGATAAGGTTGATAAGTTATAACTTACACCTATATTTATATTGTTTGATTTTACATTACCAAAAGGCGAATAATATTTACCCACAGAAGCTAAAACAGCAACACTCTTGCTAACATCATAACTTAAGCCTAGTGTTGGGCGAATAATAATTCCTTCATCAGTATCAACACCTGCACCACCACCAGCACCGGCCATAAATTCAGCAAAACCACGTATTTTGTTATCTAAAAATCGAGGCGAATATATTCCACCACCAACTAAACCATGGGCATAACCACCCGAACGACCATCGTAAGCAAAACCTGCTTCACCAGCAATGTAAAGCCATTTATTAAGGTCGTAATTAACTTTTAAACCAATTAACTGTAAATCAATTTCGGTAGCATTGTAAACATCATCAGTTTTAGCTACATTAAAATATGTTTGATTCTGAATTTCAATTCGTAAACCTTGAGTATAAAAATTGGTGTAATTTTTTTCTTTAGATGTTGTTCCGCCGTTTAAGCCAAAGTATTTTAAACCAAACCCAAAAGTATAAGCTTCTAAATCGCCGTCAACAGCGCGATAATAACCACCATGACCGCTTAAGGCTAATTTTTTTGAAATTTTTAAATCTACTCCTGCAGAAGGGTAAATCATCAATCCACCTTCAGGAGCTACACGGCCACCTGCAGCACCAATACCTAATTTGGTGAAAATATTTATGTATTTTGATTGGTGTGGATGGTAACCTGCACCAAAAAATAAATCCATAAAACCAGCACGTAAACCTTTGTAAATAGCATCGGTATGAGCGAATAAAAAAGTATTTTCTGATATGTATTTCTGATATTCAAATCCAATAACATATAAGGTTTCAGTTAAATCATCGCCATTGTCTTTTTTAGAATTTCCTATCGGCTTAAAAAAGTCGAAACGAACTTGTTGTGCGTTTTTTACAATAGGTTTGCTCCAAAAAACATCCGAAGAAAGATTGTCAGCAATAAAATTTTCATGAGCTTTATTGTAATTGGTAAAACGTAAAACACTTGGGATTTCAACAAAAAATGAAACAGAATTGCTTTTTATTTTACCCGATAAAAAATTTAAGTGACTGTATTGTACGCCAAATGAGTAATTATTTCTTTTGTATTGCAATCCAATATTCGGATTTATAAATCCACCATCGTTCACCAAATTACGGTATCCGCCACCACCACCAAAATGGAAGTTAGCGTCAACATAAATATTTTTATAAAGTTGTTTGTTTACACCAATTTCTGCTCCTAAAGTAAATAAACCTCCTTGATCACCAGTTACAGCAAAATGAAATCCTGCACCACCGTACAACCAACTGTTAATAGGGATTTGATAGTGTAAACCAGCCAATCCCATAGTTGGTTTTAAATTAGGGAATTCACCCGTAGGCATTTGAACAGGAATAAAGTTTAAACGAACTTTATTGTGCAGTTCTTTTCCTTTTAAAAAGGAAAGGTTTTGTTGAGAAAAAGAGAAAAAAGAACATAGAAAAAAGAGCAAAGAAATTAATGTCTTAAAAAAAATTTCTTTATTTCTCGAAATGATAGAATGTTTTTTGTTTTCCATTTTCTAAAAAATATTAAAAGCCAATTATTGGCTATTCAAACTCACTGGTAAAATGTAGTTTTACGGATGGATATTTACTTTGTGTCATTTGAATGGTAAAAGCAGAATCAGCTAAAAATACAAGTTTACCTTCTTTATCTTTGGCTAAATAACGTTGTTTAACACGCTTAAACTCTTTAAACTCTTCGTTTTTTTCATCTTTAGGTTGTACCCAACAAGCTTTATGAACAGCAATGTTTTCGTAACTACATTTTGCACCATATTCATGCTCTAAACGATATTGAATAACTTCGTATTGTAAGGCACCAACGGTACCTACAATTCTACGACCATTCATATCCATGGTAAATAATTGCGCTACACCTTCGTCCATTAATTGGTCTAAACCTTTGTATAATTGTTTAGATTTCATTGGGTCGGCATTGTTTACATAACGGAAATGCTCTGGAGAAAAACTTGGAATTCCTTTAAAGTTTAATTTTTCACCTTCGGTTAAAGTATCACCAATTTTAAAATTTCCAGTATCATGTACACCAACAATATCGCCAGGAAAAGATTCGTCTACAATTTCTTTCTTTTCAGCAAAAAAAGCATTTGGGCTCGAAAATTTCATTTTTTTACCATTACGGACATGAAGGTATGGAGAGTTTCGTTTAAAAGTACCTGAAACAATTTTTATAAAAGCAAGTCTGTCTCGGTGTTTAGGATCCATATTTGCATGGATTTTAAACACAAAACCAGTTAACTTTTCTTCTTTCGAATCCACTAAACGTTCCTCAGCTTTTTTAGCTTGTGGTTGCGGCGCAATTTCAATAAAAGCGTCTAATAATTCTTTAACACCAAAATTGTTTAATGCCGATCCGAAGAAAACAGGTTGTAAATCACCCGCTAAATATTCATCTTGATTAAATTCAGGGTATACTTCATAAACCAATTCAGATTCTTCTCGTAAGGTTTCGGCAGCAGTTTCTCCGATAATTTCATCTAACTGAGGGTTTGATAAATCATCAAAAACAACCCCTTCAGAAATGGTAGTTTTATTTTCAGCAGAAAAAAGGTTTAGTTTCTTCTCCCAAATATTATAAATACCTTTAAAATCGTACCCCATTCCTATAGGAAAACTCATTGGAGTAACGCGTAAGCCTAATTTTTGCTCAACTTCGTCTAATAAATCAAAAGCGTCTTTACCTTCACGGTCTAATTTATTTATAAATACGAGCATTGGTATTTTTCGCATGCGACAAACTTCGACTAATTTTTCGGTTTGTGGCTCAACACCTTTAGCAACATCAATCACCACAATCACACTATCAACAGCAGTTAAAGTTCTAAAAGTATCTTCAGCAAAATCTTTGTGACCAGGCGTATCTAAAATATTTATTTTTTTGTCTTTATAGATAAAAGCTAGTACAGAGGTTGCTACCGATATTCCACGCTGACGCTCAATTTCCATAAAATCAGAAGTAGCTCCTTTTTTTATTTTGTTGTTTTTTACGGCTCCGGCTTCTTGTATTGCACCACCAAATAAAAGTAACTTTTCAGTTAAAGTAGTTTTACCAGCATCGGGGTGAGATATAATTCCGAATGTTCGTCTTTTCTGTATTTCTTCTAAAAAACTCATCTATAAATTTTAAGGTTGCAAAGATACGTTTTAATGCTAACTGTTCAAAAGGTTTAATTGTTGAACTGCTATCTATTTTGTAAGTTTGTTTTTCGTAAAATTAATCAATGAAAGAACAGGTAATATTAGTAGACGCGCAAGATAATCAAATAGGATTGATGGAGAAAATAGAAGCGCACGAAAAAGCATTATTACATAGAGCTTTTTCGGTTTTTGTTTTTAATGATAAAAAAGAACTGATGTTGCAACAAAGAGCAGCTGATAAATATCATTCGCCTTTATTATGGACCAACACCTGTTGCTCTCATCAGCGAAATGGAGAAACAAATTTAGCAGCTGGCAAAAGAAGGTTACAGGAAGAAATGGGGTTTGTTTGTGAGCTAAAAGAAGTGTTTTCTTTTATTTACAAAGCGCCTTTTGATAACGGATTAACAGAGCATGAGTTAGATCATGTAATGGTTGGTGATTTTAATGAACAGCCAAATATTAATAAAGAAGAAGTTGAGTCTTATAAATGGATGACCTTAGAGGCGGTAAAAAAAGACATAGAAGATAAACCAGAGATTTATACAGCGTGGTTTAAAATTATTTTTAAAGAATCGTACGAAACATTAAAAAATGCCTAAAGTAACTGTACATAGAAAAGCACATTTTAACGCCGCTCACAGATTGTTTAATCCGAAATGGTCTGACGAGAAAAATTTTGAAGTTTTTAATAAATGCAGCAATCCTAATTATCATGGACATAATTACGAATTAATTGTTTCTTTAACAGGTGAAATAAACCCAGAAACTGGCTATGTTTATGATTTAGGAATACTAAAAAAAATGATTAAAACTAAAATTGAAGATGCTTTTGATCATAAAAACTTAAACCTAGATGTTGTTGATTTTAAAAATTTAATTCCCACAGCAGAAAACATAGCCGTTGTAATATTTAACAAATTACGTGTAAGTATTCCTGAAAAATTAGACTTAAAAGTTACCTTGTATGAAACACCAAGAAACTACGTAACTTATAGCGGATAGTATTTATGATAGATCAATTACTACGATTTAAACCAATTTTAAAACCTAAAATTTGGGGAGGAGAAAAATTAAAAACACTACTTAATAAGCAATCAGATAGAACAGACATTGGTGAAAGTTGGGAGATTTCTGGTATAGATAAAGATATCTCTGTAGTTAGTAATGGTAACCTAAAAGGAGAACGTTTAAATGATCTTATAAAAGAATTTAAACAAGATATTTTAGGAGAAAAAGTGTATCAAATTTTTAAAGATAAATTCCCGCTACTTATTAAATTTATTGATGCTAAGAAAAAATTAAGTTTACAAGTACACCCTAATGATGTTTTGGCACAAAAAAGACACAATTCGTTAGGTAAAACAGAAATGTGGTATGTGGTGAATGCTGATAAAAAAGCAAAAATTATAGTTGGTTTTTCTGAAGAGTCAGATAAAAAAACATTTTTACAAACCATAAATTCAGGCAATGAATTAGAACTATTAAATGTTGATTTTGTGAAAAAAGGAGATACTTTTTTAGTGCCTGCAGGAAGAGTACATGCTATAGGTAAAGGCGTTTTGTTAGCTGAAATACAAGAAACATCAGATGTTACCTATCGTATATCTGATTGGAATAGAAAAGATAGCGAGGGTAAAGAAAGGGATTTACATGTAGATTTAGCCCTGGATGCTATTGATTATTCAGCAAAATCAAATTATAAGGCAGAATATCTTAAAAAGAAAAACAACCCGTCTAATATTGTAGATTGTAAGTATTTTACTACTAATTTTTTACATCTAACAAGAGATTATACACCACATCATGAAGATAAAGACAGTTTTGTGATTTATATGTGTGTAGAAGGAACTGCGATATTTGAGTATAAAAAGCAACAAGAAAAACTGCAAATGGGGGAAACAATTTTAATACCTGCTTGTATAAAAAAGATTAATGTTATGGCTAAAAATGCTAAATTTTTAGAGGTGTATATAAAATAAAACAGGCTTAAAATTATTAAGCCTGTAATTCATAAAAATAATTTTAAGCAATTTTTTGTAAGCTATAACCAAATGTAGCTTTACATATAATGTCTTGTTTTTTTTCTTCTTTTTTAGATACGGTTATATAAAGTATAACTTCGGTATCACTTAATTTTTTTATATTATTTTTTATAATAAGCTTATCGTTTAGATAAGCGTTTTTAATAATATCAAACTCAATGTTTTTAAAACTTAAGTTTAAAGAATTTTTATAATATGTTAGTGAAGAGTTTACGCTCGATTCAATTTTGTTGTATAAGATTGAAGTTTTTAGCGTTTTGTTTTTGTTAACCTGTTTTTTGTTAACAATAAAATATGAAGGATTGTTTTTTAGTTCTATGTAAGTATTCATTTTTTTAAGGATTTATAGGTGGAAGTTTAGGTGTTGTAAAAAAGACATTCTGTATTAAAAACATTGTAGTTTGTAAATACATGTTAATTTGCTTGGTAATTTTTAAGATGTTCATAGTTATATAAAATTTAAAATGTTGTTAAATAAAAAAAGGTGCTTTTTATAAAAAGCACCTTTTGTAGTTTGTATTAAATATCGGATTTTAAAACCGCTGTTTAAGTCTTTTTTTTTTTGCACTTTTTATATACACATATTTTTTTTGCATACGGGCGTTACACATTATTAAAATAATAATGTGTAACGTAGTGGTATATGTACGTAAAAGTGTATTCATAGTGTACGTCAAATGTAACAAAAGTTTCTGTTAAAAAATAAAAAGATAAAAATATTAATATTAAACTTTTAATAAGTGAGTATTTATAAAGTTTTAAAAACTGTTTAAATACGTATCTTTGAAGTGTCTAAATAAACAGATTTTATGAAAATAATAGCAATGATTCCTGCACGTTACAATGCATCTCGTTTTCCAGGTAAATTAATGAAAAATTTAGGAGGAAAACCGGTAATTGTTAGAACTTATGAAGCAGCTGTTACAACAAAATTATTTGATGAAGTATATGTGGTAACTGATTCTGATGTTATTTTTAAAACAATGCAAGAGGCAGGCGGAAAAGTGATAATGAGTAAAAAAGAACACGAATGTGGTTCGGATAGAATTGCTGAAGCTGTTGAAAATTTAGCAGTTGATATTGTGGTAAATGTACAAGGAGATGAGCCTTTTATTGATACCGTTTCTTTATCAAAATTAATTCAGGCTTTTAAAGAAGATACCAAAGAAGAAATAGATTTAGCGTCTTTAAAAGTAGCAATGACGAATATTGAAGAGGTTCAAAACCCTAATAATGTAAAAGTAATTACCGATGTTAATGATTTTGCTATTTACTTTTCAAGAAGTGTAATTCCATTTCATCGAGATAAAGATGTAAAAACGACTTATTATAAACATAAAGGAGTGTATGCTTTTAGAAAAAAAGCGTTAATAGATTTTTATCATACACCAATGACACCTATTGAAGCAGCCGAAAAAATAGAGTGTATTAGGTATTTAGAAGTAGGTAAAAAAATAAAAATGATAGAAACGTCTGTTGAAAGTATTGGTATTGATACTCCAGAAGATTTAGAAAAAGCAATAAAACAATTAGAAAATGACTAACATAAAAGTAATTGCTTTTGATGCAGATGATACACTTTGGGTAAATGAAACCTATTTTAGAGATGCCGAAAATGAGTTTGCAAAACTATTATCTGGTTACGAAACCGAAAATAAAATTCATCAAGAGCTTTATAAAAAAGAAATTGATAATCTTAAAATTTACGGTTATGGTGTAAAGGGATTTGTTTTGTCGATGGTTGAGTGTGCGCTAGAAATATCAAATAATAAAGTCAATCAAAATACAATAAATAAAATTCTTGAAATAGGTAAAGAAATGCTTGAGCAACCTATTGATTTATTAGATGGAGTAGAAGAGGTTTTACAAAAGTTACAAGGCAAGTGTAAGTTGATTGTTGCAACAAAAGGCGATTTGTTAGATCAAGAACGTAAATTAGAAAAATCAGGGATTTTAAAATACTTTCATCATACAGAAGTGATGAGTGATAAAAAAGACAAAGATTATTTAAAATTAATTAAACATTTAGATATTGCCCCGTCAGAATTATTAATGATAGGAAATTCATTAAAATCAGATGTATTACCTTTAGTTAAAATAGGAGCTTCAGCAATTCATATACCGTTTCATACTACTTGGGCACATGAAGAAGTTTGTGAAGAGCAAAAATCTGATAATTATAAGACAATTTCTAAAATTACAGATGTATTAACTTTTTTGTAGATGAAGTATTTAGATATTGAAAAATGGAATCGAAAACAGCATTTTAATCACTTTAAAAACTTAGCTGACCCAACTTTTGGAATTGTAGCTGATGTTGATGTGTCTAGATGTTATCAATCAGCAAAAGAAAACAAACAATCATTTTTTGTTCGTTATCTACATGCTTGTATGATAGCTATTAACGCAATTGAAAATTTTAAATATAGAATTGAAGGTGATAAAATTGCTATTTATGAAACAATAAATGCTTCAGCAACAATAGCTAAGTTAGATAATACCTTTGGGTTTTCTTATATTGGTTTTTCTAATGATTTTGAGGAATTTAGCCTTAATTTTAAAAATGAAAAAGAACGTATTTTAAATTCTGTCGATTTATTTCCTCCGAAATACTCATTAGGCTGTATACATTGTTCTGCTTTACCATGGGTGTCTTTTACAAGTCACAAAGAGCCATATTCTGGAAATAAAAACGATAGTGTGCCTCAATTATCTTTTGGTAAAATAAAAGTTGAAAACGGTAAAAAAATAATGCCCGTAGCAATAAATGTAAACCATGCTTTGGTTGACGGATTTCATATAGGACAATTTTTTGATAAATTTCAAGCTCAATTAGATAAAATCGATTAATTTTGCAAAAAATATAATAATTATGGCAAGCATTAAAAACTTAAAAAAAGATATTGATTACACTTTAGGAGATATTATTGACATCTGTAGATTAACAGCGCAATTAAACCCTAATGTAGATGTAGATAAATCTGAAGCAATTGTTGATGAAGTTTTTGAAACGTTTGATACTTTAATCGCAAAAATAAACGCTAAGAATGTTGAAAATAAAAAAGCTCATTTTAAAGCGATAAGCGTTGAATTAGAAGATAAAGCAAATGCTTTAATAGAAAAGGTAAATAACTTATAATTATTTGTAAGTTAAATGTTTAAAGCCGATACTTTTTTAAGTGTCGGCTTTTTTTGTAAAATTTTAACATCTATAAAGGAATAATTTTTTGTAAATTACGTTCTGTAATAATGAAACAATAAACCCCCTTTTAAAAACATGGCAAGAGCAATGTATGAGTACACAAAAACTGTACTTAAAAAAGTAAGTTTTAATACAGATTTATTTTGTAGAGAACTAGAAAAAGCATTAAATAGATTGTTACCTTACGAAGTAAATGAGTTAACAATTTGGTTAAAAGAATATACAGCAAACAAGCCTAATTTGTATGTTTGTTTAGCATTGGTAAAAAAATAAGAATAAAAAAAGAAGCTTTTTAGCTTCTTTTTTTATTCTTTTTAGTACGATACTTTCGCATAAGTTTTCGATTAAACTCATGTTCAGCTATTTTTAAGGTAAGTATTTTTTTAGAAGATAATATTTTTGATAACTTGTACTGAAACAAGGTTTTTATTTCATGCTGTTGTTTATCAATAGATTGAATTGTCTTTAAAATTTGTTGTGAATCTTTATCTGATAATTCATCAATACCTCCTTTTTTTAATATTTTTTTCTTTATATTGTAACGTTCTTCTTTGTGAAGTTCCATTCTTTTTTTATCATATTTGTTATAAATAGGCCAAAATTTTTGAGCTTCAGTTTCTGTCAGGTTTAATTTTTCAGTTAAAAAAGCGATTTTATATGCTCGAATTTTATCTGAACTATCTTTTTTTGTTTGTGCTTTAGTAGTAAAACTGTTTAAAAAAGCAATGTGCATTAAAAAAAGTAAGAATATATTTTTTTTCATCATTATTCAATTTCGTTTATAAATGTAGCTTCGTCAATATTGTCTAGATAATTTTCTAAATTATTATCGTTTATAGATGTTAAAAAGTCATCTTCAAAATCTTCAGATTCTAAAAAAGTTACCAAATCAGTATTATTGGTTTCTCCGTATCCATTTTCATACCATGATGTTATTTCAGTATAAGTTATATCATCAAAGGTGTATGTATTGTTAGTGTTAAAATAATTTAAACCTATAAATAATAAAACAGTTGCTGCTGCTGATAATGGAACAAATTGTAATATTCTTTTTTGTAAAGAAATAACTTTTGTTTCTTTTGGTGTTGTTATATCTAATTTAGTTAAAATAGTATTTTCAACAGTATTAAAGTAATTAGATGGAGTTGTAAAAGCTTCTTTTTTTGAAAGGCTTCTAATTGTTATTTCTGAGGTAAAATTGTCTTCTAGCTCATCAAAGTAATTTTCAGGAATTAAAAATCCTGTATTCTTACCTGTTTTTTGGTTTATAAAATCGGTTATATTTTTTGTCTCTTTATCCATCTCTATAGTAAGACTTTAATTTTATTAAAAGGTTTAATTATAGCTTTTAATAAATTGTTCTATTTTTTTTACGGCAATATGGTAAGATGCTTTTAAGGCGCCCACTGAGGTTTCTAATATCTCAGAAATTTGCTGATATTTCATTTCATCAAAATATTTCATATTAAAAACTAATTGTTGCTTTTGAGGTAAGGTTGCAATTGCTTTTTGTAAAATTAATTGAATCTCCTCTCCTGTAAACCAATTGTCATTATCTAAATTAGAAACAAGTTCTTGTTGATAATCTGTAATATCAATGTTTTTTTCTTTGGCTCTTTTATTAATAAAAGTTATTGATTCGTTGGTTGCAATTCGGTACATCCAAGAATAGAGTTTGCTGTCTTTTTTAAAGCTATCAATATTTTTAAAAATTTTGATAAAAGTATTTTGTAGCACATCATCGGCATCATGATGTGAAATAACAATTTTTCGTATATGCCAATACAACCGTTCTTTATAGAGCGATACTAATTGTTTAAATGCAAGCTCCTTTGTTTTGGGAGATTGCAATTGTATTATAAGTGTAAGTTCGTCTGTCAACTAAAATTGTTTAGCTGTTAGACTTTAAAGATAATAAAAGGTTTAAAAACAGACTAAAAATTATTTTCGTTTTCTTGAACAACCAAACAAACGTTTCTCTTTAATAGTTTCAGAAACACCTTCTGGAAGCATGTTTTCCCATCCTTCTTCGTTGTTTTTAATCATTTTTAAAACTTTTCTTGAAAAAATATGCAAAGATTCTTGATCAAAATCCTTAATATCTATAAGTCTACCATTATTTTTAAAGAACTTATAAAGTTCTTTCATTCGTGGGTGTACTTTTAAATTTTCGCTAGTAATGTACTCTCCCTTTTCTTCATCTTTATAAGGGTACATGTATACCTTTAAGTCTTTATAAAAAAGTTTACCAAAAGCTTCTAAGATACCACCACTTAAGTCGCGATAGTATTTTTCATCAAAAATTTGAATTAAATTATTAACACCCATGGCTAAAGCCATTCTTTCTTTGGTAAATTCACTAAAATAATCAACTAATTTAAAGTATTCTTGATAGTTGGTTATCATTACATTTTGCCCCAATGCACAAAGTAATTCAGCCCTATCTAAGAAATCACGTTCGTTAATTTCACCTTCAGCTCGAAGATTACTTAAGGTGATTTCAAAAATAACTTGTGTTTTTTCTGGATTTACTTTTTTCTCTGCTAAAAATAATTGTTTAGAGCGCTCAAACATGTCCATATTTACTTTGGTAACAGGACGATAACTACCACGAAGTGCTAAAATATTCTTTTTATATAATACTTGGGCTGGTAATAAATTATTTCCGTCAGGACCAAACATAACGGCATTCGTCATTCCGTTTTTAACAAGTTGTAAACTCATTAAACGATTATCAACATACATAAAACGAGGTCCAGAGAAATTAATCATGTCAATTTCTAAGCGGTCACTATCAATATTGTCGTAAAAAGACTTTAATAACTCTTTAGGGTTGTCGTTTAAATAATAGGCTCCGTAAACTAAATTTACCCCTAAAACACCTAAGGTTTCTTGCTGCTGACGAGCATCAGTTTCTTTAAAACGAAGGTGTAAAATAATTTCATTATAATCTTCAAGAGGGTCTAACTGAAAACGGATACCTACCCAACCATGACCTTTAAATTTTTTAGAAAAATTAATGGTTGCCACTGTGTTAGCATAACTAAAAAATAATTTTTCAGGATGTTTTTGACGATCAAGACGTTCTTCAATCAAGTCCATCTCATGTCGTAACATTTTTTTTAATCTTTTTTCGGTAACATAACGATTGTCACTTTCAACACCATAAATGGCATCAGAAAAATCTTTATCATAAGCACTCATTGCTTTTGCAATAGTACCTGAAGCACCACCAGCTCTAAAAAAATTACGAACCGTTTCTTGCCCAGCACCAATTTCTGCAAATGTTCCATAAATATGGGCATTCAGGTTGATTTTTAAGGCTTTACTGTTTGTAGTAGGTACAGTACTTATTTTTTGATCTCCTTTAAGCGTAATTGCCATTTTATTAATTTTTGTTACGGACAACAAATGTACTGAAAATAGGAGTTATCAGGCAATATTTGTCGTATTTTTGTGTTAACAATGGAAGAAAAAAAGCAAATAAAAGTAACTTTTTTAGGAACAGGTACTTCAACAGGTGTTCCAATGATTACCAGTAAACACCCCGTAGCACTTTCTAAAGATACAAGAGATAAAAGATTACGTTCATCGGTAGTAATATCATGGGACAATTATAATTATGTTATTGATTGCGGCCCTGATTTTAGACAGCAAATGATACGAGAAGAAATCGCATCGATTAACGGGATTTTATTTACGCATGAACATGCTGATCATATTGCGGGTTTAGATGAAATACGACCTTATTGCTTTAAAATGGGAGCGGTACCAATTTATACATCAAAGAGAGTGTTAAAAGTTTTAGAAAAAAGATATGATTATATTTTTGCCACTGAAAATAGGTACCCAAGTGCACCAAAAGTAGCACCGAACATTATTTCTCATCAGCAAAGTTTTTATTTTAATGATGTAAATGTAATTCCGATTGAGGTAATGCATGGAGAATTACCAATTTTAGGGTATCGATTTAATGACGTTGCTTACCTTACTGATATAAAAACAATTAACGAAGTAGAGAAAAAGAAGTTACACAATTTAGATGCCCTTATTGTAACTGGATTAAGAAGAGAGCCACATGCAACGCATTTTAATTTGGATGAATCTTTGGCTTTTATTAAAGAATTAAAACCTAAAAAAGCATATTTAACGCATATAAGTGAATTGTTAGGTTTGCACGAAGAGGTAAGTAAAGAATTGCCTGAAAACGTATTTTTGGCTTATGATGGATTGAAAATTTAGGCAGTATTGAATTTATTAATAGTACTATTAATTTTTAATTCTAAAAATGATTTTAGATTAAAAGAAGGCTTCTTATTTTTACACTAAATATTAGTTGAATGAAAATAATTATATCTCCTGCAAAATCATTAGATTTTGAAACAAAAGCAAACACTAATTTATATACACAACCACGTTTTTTAGAACAATCAGCAAAACTGAATAAAAAATTAAAAACGCTTTCTAGAAAAAAGTTAAGTGACTTAATGAAAATTTCAGATGATTTAGCTAGTTTAAATTATGAAAGGAATCAAAGTTGGCAAACACCATTTGAATTAGAAAACGCTAAACAAGCTGTTTTTTCTTTTACAGGTGAGGTTTTTAGAGGGATAGATGTAACTACATTGGCAGAAGATAAATTGCCAGTTTTACAAGAACGACTTCGTATTTTATCAGGATTATATGGATTGTTAAAACCATTAGATTTAATTCAGCCTTATCGTTTAGAAATGGGAACGAAGTTAAAAGTAGGTCGTACTGAAAATTTGTATAAATTTTGGAACAATCAATTAGTAGATTCTTTAAATAAAGAACTAGCAGATGATGAGTTGTTGGTAAATTTAGCAAGTACAGAGTATTTTAAAGCGTTGCCTAAAAAAATATTAAAAGTGCCAATGATTACTCCTGTTTTTAAAGATTTTAAAAATGGACAATATAAAACAATTATGACTTTTGCTAAAAAAGCACGTGGTTTAATGGTGCGTTATATAATTGAAAACGAAATTGAAACCATAGATGGTTTACAAGGGTTTAATGTTGATGGCTATTTATTTTCAGAAGAAATGTCATCAGAAAACGAATTGGTTTTTACACGCTAATATTTAATTGACGCATTTTTTTATTATGCGTCAATTATTTTAACAAGCGGCCAAACCAACAGTAATAGCTAAGCCACCTTCAGAAGTTTCTTTATAGTTTCGGTGCATATCTTTAGCTGTTTCCCACATGGTATCAATTACCTTATCTAAAGGTACTAAAGAGTTTTTAGGGTCTGTTTCTAAAGCCATTTCAGCAGCATTAATTGCTTTAATAGCTCCCATTGCATTGCGCTCAATACAAGGTACTTGCACTAAGCCACCAATAGGGTCACAGGTTAAACCTAAATGATGTTCCATTGCTATCTCAGCAGCAACCAAACATTGTGCTGGCGTACCACCCAAAAGTTCGGTTAGTGCTGCTGCTGCCATTGCAGATGAAACACCTATTTCTGCCTGACAACCTCCCATAGCTGCTGATATTGTCGCATTTTTCTTAAAAATACTTCCTATTTCGCCTGCAACTAATAAGAATTTTTTGATATGTTCAAAATCAGCTTTATGGTTTTCAATTACTAAATAATACATTAAAACAGCAGGGATAACTCCAGCACTTCCATTGGTAGGAGCAGTAACAACCCTACCTAAAGCAGCATTTACTTCATTTACAGATAAAGCCAAACAGCTTACCCATTTTAAAATTTCACGAAACTTTACTTCGGTACTTCTAATGGCAGTAATCCATTCACTTTGATTCGTGTAATTAGCTTCTTTTATGAGTTTTTTATGCGTGTCAAAAGCTCTTCGTTTTACATTTAATCCGCCAGGTAAAACACCTTCTGTATGACAGCCAATGTACATACATTCTAACATGGTTTCCCAAACTCGTTTTAATTCGGTGTCTATTTCGGTTGAAGATTTTAAAACAAGTTCGTTTTGATAAACAATGTCAGATATTTTTTTTTGCTCTTTGTCGCAGTATGCTTCTAATTCGGTTGCTCTGTTTATTGGAAAAGGAAAGTTTTGTTTATTAATTTCAGTATCAGAAGGGGTGGTTGCTTCTTCTTGAATAACAAAACCACCACCGATAGAGTAGTAGGTTTCGGTAGAAACTTCTTTTCCTTTAGTAAAACCTCGAAATGTTAATCCGTTAGAATGAAAAGGTAAAAAATCTTTGTTAAAAACAATGTTTTCGGTAGAAAAAACGAGTTGTTTTTCAGCATTAAAATTTAAACGATTCGTTTCTTTTATTTTACTGATAATAGTGTCTATATTTTCAACAGGAATATATTCTGGATCCGTACCACTTAATCCTAATAATATAGATAAATCAGTAGCATGTCCTTTACCTGTTAGTGATAAAGAGCCATATAAATCTATTCTAATACCATCAATGTTGTTAAAAAGAGTATTTTTTTTTAACTTTTCAATCCATTGTTGGGCGGCTCTCCATGGACCTAAAGTGTGTGAGCTTGAGGGACCAACGCCAATTTTTAGCATGTCAAAAACACTAATAAATTGCGACATAAATATAGTTTGTTTGTTGTGGCTAAAATAAAAAAAGTCCTGTATTAAAATCAATACAAGACTTTTTTTTATGAAAATAGTAAATTTTACATTCCGTAAACAGCTTCTTTATCAAATTTTTTAGCTAACATATAATAAACTACAGCACGGTATTTGTTTCTTTCAGATCTTCCAATTCTTTCCATAACTTCATCAATAGCCTTATCTAATTCAGGACTATCAGCTAAACCTAATTTTTTCATTAAAAAATTTTTCTTAACAGTTTCTAGCTCTTTAGCATCAGTACCAGATACAGTTTCAGCGTCTTTTTTGTAAATAGAAGGACCTAGGCCTTTAGTAACAGCTTTTAATAAATCTGTGTTAGAGCGAATATCTCTATCGTCCATAAATTTTTTATACAACTCTACTTTTTCGTCAAATTTACTCATGATTTTTTTATTTTTTATTAGATATAAGTTTTTGTAAAACTTTAGTTATTCCAAATATAGAAAAATAATTGATTCTTTCAAACAAGAAAAATAAAAGAGATAGTGTGTATATTATTGTTAATTAAATTGTTGAAAACAAAAATTGGTAATAGTGAAAAACTCTTATTCTTGTAGTAAATTTATATATACATGAAACATGTAACTTATGTCGATATTGAAATTTGAGTCTATGTTGAAAACCAACGATGTATATTTTTTTGATGCTGTTGAGTTTGAAACAATTATTGAGCATTATTTAAATATAGCAAAACATTCGTTGGCAAAAAAAGCTGTACAGTTAGGTTTAGAACAGCACCCTACTTCAATTCAATTGAAATTAATGAAGGTAGAGATTTTGATTTTTGAAAATAAACTACAAGAAGCAGTTAAAATGTTAACTGATATTGAAGCAATAGAACCTCATAATGATGAAGTTTTTATTCAAAAAGCATTAATTTTATCTAAAAAAAAGGAACACATAAAAGCGATAAATGTTTTAAAAGAATCGTTATCATACATTGAAGATCCTGCTGATATTTGGTCAATGTTAGGTATGGAGTATTTGTATTTAGATGATTTTGAAAATGCCCGATTAAATTTTGAGAAGTGTGTAGCTGAAGATTATGAAGATTACTCGTCTTTATATAATGTTGTGTATTGTTTTGATATGCAAAAAAAACATATTGAGGCAATAAAGTTTTTAAATGAATATGTAGATGTTAATCCTTATTGTGAAGTGGCTTGGCATCAATTAGGAAAACAATATTCTGAATTAGAAATGCATAAAAAGGCACTTAGGGCTTTTGATTTTTCTGTGTTGATAGATGAAAGTTTTATTGGAGGGTATTTAGAAAAAGCAAAAACATTAGAGGAGTTATGTCGTTATGAAGAAGCAATTAGTAACTATTTAATTACCCTTGAGTTAGATGATCCTACTGCTTTTGCCTATATAAGAGTAGGTAAGTGTTATGAAAAATTAGATACTATTCATACAGCAATACATTTTTATAAAAAAGCGGTTCACGAAGATCCTTTATTAGATAAAGGTTGGATGCTGTTGGCAAGTGCTTGTTATAAAGATAATGACTATCAAAAAGCATTGTATTATATTAATAAAGCACTACAGATAGATGAAATAAATTCTTTTTACTGGAAAATATATGCTGACATTAATTTGAAGCTAAATTTTTATGAAGAAGCTGTAAAAGCTTTTTATACCGCAGTTAGTATAGAAGAGCAAGAGGTAGAAGTTTACATTACACTGGCAGATGTTTTATTGTTTTTAGGGAATTTTAATGAAGCTTTAAAAGTGGTTGTTAAGGCAAAAAAAATATACAAAGAATTTGCTGAGATAGAATATCGCTTGTGCGGGTTATTCATGATTTTAGAAAAGGAAGATTATGGTTTAACACATTTAAGAAATGCAGTAGCGATTAATTACGAATATCATACGATTATTAAAGAATTATTTCCTACAATTTTTGAAAATGAAAAAGTTCAAATCATATTATCAAGTTATAAAAAAGCCTTAAAATAAATTTATCTTAAGGCTTTTTTTATGTTTTTAAGAGATGTATTTCCAAATTCTCCTCAAAATATATATACATAGTAAGGTAACTATTGATAGCGTGATAGCTAATAATATTTTACCATAAATAAAGTTACCTGTTGCAAATAGGAAGCTGTAAACACCAATAGTACCTGTAATAAAACCTAGTATTTTAGCACCTATATTTTTAAATTTACTTTCACCATCAAAAATTAAGTTTTCAAAATTTGTAATAGTTTCAGGAGAGCTAGGTTGTGTTAAAAGTGTTACTGTAATCCATCCGATGGTTGTTATGATTACTCCTATAATTAACTGCCAGTATCCTGCTATTTCAACCATTGGTGTTTCCATTTTTCCATTAACGAAAAAGAAAACAGCAATAATAAAAGAAATAGCCATTGCTGCAATTTCACTATACGGATTTATTCTACTCCAAAACCAACGTAAAATAAATAACAATCCAGTTCCGGCTCCGATTTGTAATAATAAATCAAATACATCTTTTGCAGATTGTAAGTAAAAAGAAAATAATGCGGCAAATAACATTAATAAAACCGTTGATATTCTACCTACAACAACTTTTTGTTTTTCAGAAGCATCTTTATTTATAAATCGGCTATAAAAATCGTTTACTAAGTATGAACTACCCCAGTTTAACTGCGTTGAAATAGTACTCATAAAAGCAGCAATTAATGAGGTTAATACAATACCTAACAATCCGGCAGGTAAATAAGTCATCATAGCGGCATATCCAACATCATGTCCTTGCATGTCTGCTGATAAACTCGGAAAAGCTTGGTTCATGCTATCTAAACTCGGAAAAATGATTAAAGAAGCTAATCCAACAATAATCCATGGCCAAGGACGTAAAGCGTAGTGTGCAAAGTTAAAAAACAAGGTTGCCCAGGTTGCATTTTTTTCATCTTTGGCAGCTAACATTCGTTGTGCAATATAACCACCTCCACCAGGTTCGGCACCAGGGTACCAAGTACTCCACCATTGCACTGCAAACGGAATTATAAATAATGTAATTAAAGCTTCAGTATTAGAAAAGTCAGGAAAAAAAGCTAGTTTATCGCTTACATTTGGATGGCTTAATAAATTAGATAATCCATTTATTTCTGGTAAGTCTAAAATGTAAACAGTTGCCCAAACTGAACCGACCATTGCTATTAAAAATTGCACAAAATCAGTCAATAAAACACCTTTTAATCCTCCTAAAGAAGAGTATATTACAACAATTATCGATGAGTATAAAAGCATTTCACCTTGTGAAATACCTAATAAAATGTTGGCTATTTTAGCTCCTGCTAAACAAACACCCGCCATGGTAATAATGTTAAAAATTACCCCTAAATAAATAGCTCTAAACCCTCTTAAAAAACTTGCCATTTTACCAGAGTAACGCAATTCATAAAATTCTAAATCGGTGCTAATTCCAGATTTTCTCCAAAGTTTAGCATAAAAAAAAACGGTTAGCATTCCTGTTAGTAGCATTGCCCACCAAACCCAGTTACCTGAAACACCATTTTTTCGGACTAGTTCAGTCACTAAGCCAGGAGTGTCAGCTGCAAAAGTGGTAGCAACCATTGAAACTCCTAATAACCACCAAGGCATGTTTCTACCAGATAAAAAGAATTCAGCACTGCTTTTCCCTGCAGATTTTGAAGCCCATATACCAATGAGTAATGAGAGAATAAAAAAACCGATGATGATTGAAGAATCGAGCAAGCCTAAGTTGATCATTTATTTTAAATTTTAGATTTTAAATTTAGGGAAGTGAATATCTTTATGTTAATAAATTCTACTAACAACGTTATTTTTTTGTTAAACAACATTTAAATAAAGAGATTCATTTTATTCGTCGTTTGTCTTTAAAATAATTTGCTTGGTGATGTTTAAATACTTTCGTCCGATAGGGATTCTTTTATTATTAATGTTTAAAGAGTTACCTTCAATATAATTAACTTTATCAGAGGCGATTGTGTAAGACCTGTGTATTCTTAAAAAATATTCACTCGGTAATTCTTCAGTTATACTTGTTAGGGATTTGTGTACTACGTAATTGTCTTCTGTTGTGGTAACTTTTATATAGTCTTTTAAACTTTCAATATATAAAATGTCGTTATGTTTTATTTTAACGAGTTTTTTATCAACTTTTAAAAATATGTGAGAGTTTTTGGTTATTTCTATATCCGTGTTATTACTTTGTATGCGTTGGGTTAGTTTGTTAATGGTTTTTAAAAATCGAGGAAAAGGAATTGGTTTTACAAGGTAATCTAAAACATCTAAGTCGTATCCTTCAATAGCAAATTCTCGATAAGCAGTAGTAATTATTACGTATGGTTTTATTTTTGTATTTCGTAAAAATTCTAACCCGCTCATTTTAGGCATGTTGATGTCTAAAAAGATGACATCTATTTTATTACTTTCAATAGTATGCATCGCTTCAATAGGATTGTTAAAAGTATCAATAATTACGATGTTTTTAAATTCCTGTAAATGATTTTTAATAACATTTATAGCTAAAGGTTCGTCGTCTATAATAACACAGTTTATGTTCACTTTTTTATTTTTAAGTTAAAGGAATTTTAAGATTTACGGTAAATTTTTTTACTTTTTTTTGAATATTTAAACGATAGTTACTTTTATAAATAAGGTCTAGTCTTCTTTTTGTGTTAGAATTTCCGATACCTCCTTTTAAATTATTATTCATAAATAGATCGGTATCATCAATTGAGTTTTCGATGTTTAAAATAAGAAAATCATTTGATTCTTTTTTTACTTTAATACAAATATAAAAATCGCCACTATTTTTGTTACCATGTTTAAAACAATTTTCAATATAAGATAGAAAAATTAAAGGAGGAATTTTTACGTCATTAATATTTCCTTTTATATGAATGTCTATTTTTGAATTTTCATGACAACGTAAAAGTTCTAAATCAACATAATTTTGAATATACTTAATTTCATTTAATAATTTTACCTTACTTTTTCTAATATCATAAATAACATATTGCATAATGTCTGATAATTTTAAAACAACGTCAGGAGCAAGGTTAGATTTTTCTAAAGTTAAAGCGTATAAATTGTTAAGGGTGTTAAAAAAAAAATGAGGTTGTATTTGAGATTTCAAAAAGTTTAATTCACTTTTTAAATGCTCTTTTCGTAAGGTTTCTATTCTGTTTTTTTGATTAATCCAATCTATTGTTAGTTTTATAGCAGTAGCTAAAGCAAGAACATAAAGTTCACCAATAGTAACTGCTGTAATATGATTAAAGGTAAAAGCCTGTTGATATAGTTCTGTTTCAGGCCAAATATTTTTGGTAACCAATATATAATTCAAACCTGTTCTAACCATATAAAGCATACCTAAAGCTAAAAGCAATAAAGCAACATAAGTTTTATACTTTTTGGTAATTAAGTATTTAGGTATAAAAAAATACACGTTTGTATAAACTAATATAATATGTAAGGGAAATTCAACTAAATTTGATTTTAAAGAATACCAATAATCATCAAAATAACTACCCCATCGTACAACGTTAAAAACAAAATAACTTAACCAAAATATAATATGGTGTTTTCTTGAAATAGTTCTGTTGCTTTTTTTATTTAATATTTTATTGGGCATTTATCTTTTAATGTGTTGAAAAAAGTAGAAAAATAATTTTTTTTTAGTAATAAACAATAAGAAAATTTATAGAATTGTCATTTTTGTAAAAAAGATGTTGTTTGTTCCTGTTTTTAAGTCGTTCGTATATTTTTTTTTAAAGTCTTTTTTTATTTAACCTAAATTTAACAAAACAAATAATTAACTTTTATTTTATGAAAAAAATTAAAAACCTGTTATTCTTTTGTTTTTCGTTGATGTTAACTTACAATTCGTTAGCACAAGAAAAAACAATTACAGGAACAGTAATGTCAGCCACTGACAAGGAACCTTTACCGGGTGTAAGTGTAGTAATAAGTAATACAACCAAGGGTGCTGAAACAGATTTCGATGGAAAATATAGTGTAAAAGCTGCCAAAGGAGATGTTTTAGTCTTTTCGTTTGTAGGTATGAAAACAACATCGGTAACAGTAGGAGATGCTAATGTTGTTAATGTGTCATTAGAAAATGATAACGTCTTAGATGAGGTAGTTGTAACGGCTTTAGGTATTAAAAAAGAAAAGAAAGCGCTTACTTATTCTGCACAAGAAGTAAAAGGTGATGAGTTAACCAAAGTAAAGCAAACAAATCCTATTAATAGTTTATCAGGTAAATCTGCTGGGGTTACTATTACAAGAAGTTCTTCTGGTTTAGGAGGAGCAGCTAAAGTTGTTTTAAGAGGTAATTCTTCTACAACAAACAATGATCCTTTATATGTTATTGACGGTGTGCCAATGTTAAATAGTGGTAATGGTTCTAACGGGTCAGAGCCAGGAACCGATATTTTTGGTAGTCAAACAGGAAATAGAGATGGAGGAGATGCAATGTCATTAATTAACCCAGATGATGTTGAGTCTATTACAGTATTAAAAGGAGCATCAGCATCAGCTTTATATGGTAGTCAAGGTGCAAATGGTGTAATTTTAGTGACCACAAAAAAAGGTAAAGAGGGTAGATTGTCAGTAAACGTATCATCTAGTTTTACGGTTGATAATGTAATGTCATTACCAAAATTACAATCAGAATATCAATCAGCTTCAGTTGGAGGTGCGATTGCTGAAAATGGTAATGTAGCAGATCCTAAATCATGGGGGGCAAAAACTGCAGGATTATCGAATGATGCTAAAAGTTTTTTTAATACGGGTTATACAGCAATCAATTCAATTGCTTTAACATCGGGTAATGCTAAAGTACAAACATACTTTTCTTATGCTAATACTTTGGCAGAAGGAGTAATACCTCAAAATAAATTAATTAAAAACAATGTAACGTTAAGGGAAACGGCTAAGTTTTTAAATGATAAAATTGATATTTCAGCTAGTATTAACTTATCGGATCAAAGAATTAATAACCGACCTACCAATGGTTTATATGCAAACGCATTAACAGGTGTTTATTTACATCCTGTTGGAATTGATAGAGATACTTATAAAAATAAATATGAATATTTTAATGTAGCAACAAATATGATGGATCAATACAGAACATCATTTGATGAAAATATTCAACAAAATCCATATTGGTTAGTAAATAGAAATTTAAGTAAGGATGTTGCGCAAAGAGTTTTAGCAAATGTGTCTGCTAAGTACCAAGTAACAGATGATTTTTCGTTACAATCAAGAGTTAGTTATGATAAATCATTTTTTACTTTTGATAAGAGAGAGTATGCAGGTACAGACCCAGTAAATTCTGGTGATAATGGAAGATATGTGTTAGAAAAAACTGAAAACACACAACAGTATGTAGATTTAATCGCAAATTATTCTAAGGATTTTTCTGAAAACATAAGTTTTACAGGATTGTTAGGTACTAGTTTAACTAAGTATACTATTGGAGACCAGGTTTTATTAGATTCAGGAAGAGACGGAATGGGATTAAATTTCCCTAATGTTTTTACAATCGCAAATTTTGCAACAACTAATAATATTAGACAATCAGTAGGAAATAGAGAAGTACAATCTGTATTTGCATCAGCAAACTTTGGGTATAAAAAGAGGCTGTTTTTAGATATAACAGGTAGAACAGATTGGTCTTCTACCTTAGTAAACACAGAGTCTACCTCGTTTTTTTATCCATCAGTAGGTTTAACAGGAGTTTTATCAGAAATGTTTGAAATGCCAGAAGTAATTAACTTTGCAAAAGTTAGAGTTTCTTATGCTGAGGTAGGTAAAGACATTCCTGTTTATGCAACGATACCTTTAAATTCAATAAATCAAACAAATACCTCTGTAAGTTCTCCAACTTTTGCTCCAATTGAAGGAGAAACATTAAAACCAGAAAGACAAAAAGCGTTTGAAATTGGTACAGAGTGGCGATTTTTAAATAATCGTTTAGGTTTAGAATTAACATATTATAATACTAAAACTGAAAATCAAATATTTTTTATTCAAGCGGCACCTAATCCAAACGGATATTCACAAAATATCGTAAATGCAGGAGAGATATCAAATAAAGGTATCGAGTTAGTATTAAATGGTAAGCCTATTCAGAATGATAATTTCACATGGAATTCAGCATTGAATTTTGCACAAAATAAAAATGAAGTAGTAGCAGTACATCCATCATTACAGAACGGAGAAGCTATTATTACAGCAAGAGGTGTGAATGGTTATGAGTTTTCATTAATTGAAGGAGAAGACTTTGGTAGTATTAAAGGACGTTCTTTAGTAAGAGATGCTAATGGAGTGCCAGTAGTTAATGCATCAGGAACTTTAGAATCTACTGATTTTGAAACAATAGCTCATGCGCAACCAGATTTTACTTTAGGTTGGAGTAATACTTTTGATTATAAAAACTTTACGTTTAGTTTTTTAATTGATGGTAAATTTGGAGGAGATGTGGTAAGTGTAACAGAGGCTGTAAATGATAAGTATGGTGTTTCTCAAGCAACTGCTGATGTTAGAAATATTAATGGAGGGATGATTAACGTTGTGGATCAAGCAGGTGTTGGATCTCAAATTACTGCACAGAGTTATTATAATACAATAGGTGGTAGAGACGGTATGTTAGGCGAGTATGTGTATGATGCGACTAATGTAAGTTTAAGAGAATTATCTATTGGATATAAACTACCTGTAAAAAACGATTTCTTTAAAAGTGTAAGATTATCACTAATAGCAAACAATTTATTCTTCTTTTACAAAGAGGCTCCATTTGATCCAAATATTTCTGCAAGTACAGGTATAGGTTTGCAAGGGGTTGATATTTATAATCAACCATCAACAAGAAGTATTGGAGTTAATGTTAATATAAACTTTTAAGAAATGAAAAAAACAATTAAATATATACAGCTATTAATAGTTTTAGTTATTGTTAATGCATGTACAGATGATTTTACAGGGATTAATACCGATCCAAACAAAATATCTAACGAAAGTTTAACGCAAAGAAATAACCATATTGGATCTAGGTTTTCACCAATGTTCTCAAATGTAATTCGTGTAGAACCAGCTTGGAATTATCAATTACAACAAAATTTAAGTGCCGATATATTTTCAGGCTATATGGCATCACCTACACCTTTTGCAGGTAATATAAACAACCAGACTTATGCTTTAGTTAATGGATGGAATGGTTTTATATGGACGGATGCTTATGACGCGGAGAATGGGAACGGAGTAATGCCTTACGCTAGGGGTATTAAAGAACAGGTTGAGTTAACAAACTCAGCAGGTGGAGAGAAATTTATCTTTTTAGCAAACATTATTAAGGTAATGGCAATGCATAGGGTGTCTGATAATTTTGGGCCAATACGATATTCAAAATATGATGATTATGCAACTACCGGAGAGTATGATTCTCAAGAAAATGCATATAAAGCTTTCTTTGCAGATTTAGATGAAGCAATTACAGGGTTGAAGCAATACGAAGGAGATGTACAATTTATTCCTTTTGACGAATCTAATTTGGGTGGAGATATTGCATTATGGAGAGCTTTTGCAAATTCAATACGATTACGTTTAGCTATTAGAGTTTCTAAGACAGATCAAGCTTTAGCAAAAACTGAAGGAGAAAAAGCCTTAGCAAGTGATGCTGGTTTTATTACTGAAACAATGACAGTTGATATGGGAGGTTTTACGCATCCAATAGCAACAATTAGTGGATGGAGAGATATTAGAATGAGTGCGGAAATGGAGGTTATTTTAAAAGGATTTAATGATAATAGAATAAGTGAATATTTTAATATCCCAGTTGATGTGACTTTAAGTGATTATAAAGGGATTCGTCAAGGAATTGATATTACTGCTAAATCTCAGTATGAACATCATTCTGCAATAGGAAATGTTGTTACAAACGCTAATAGTAAAGTATGGTTAACAACAGCAGAGATATTTTTCTTAAAAGCAGAAGCAGCTTTAAGAGGTTGGGCAGGAGCCGGAAATGCTAAAATGAATTATGAAGATGGAGTGAGAGCTTCTTTTATGCAGCATGGAGCTTCAGGTGTAGATGCTTATTTAGCAGATAATACAAGTACACCAAACGACTTTGTAGATGCGTTAAATAATGCAAATGATATAGCGTATGCAAGTGATGTAAAAGTATCTTATAATGATGCTGGTTCTAATGAAGAGCAGTTAGAGCAAATAATTACTCAAAAGTGGATTGCAATGTTTCCTGACGGGCAAGAAGCATGGTCTGAGTTTAGAAGAACAGGATATCCAAGAATTTTCCCTGTTGTAGTAAATAATAGTGGAGGAGATATTGATACAAATATTCAAGTGCGTCGTATTAACTTTGTAGATGTTGAAAAGAACACGAATGGAGCAAATGTAACAACTGCTGTTGGGTATTTGAATGGCCCAGATACAGGAGGAACAAGACTTTGGTGGGATACCGGAGCATCAAATTTTTAAGAAGCACACTGTTTTTTTATTTGAATAATACAACCAGAAGTACATCGTGTATTTCTGGTTGTTTTTTATGCCTTTTTTTTAGCTTTTAGTCGAAAAAGTTAGCAAAAAAATGAGATAGCCATTAAATTTACTAAAAACAAATACGATGATTAAAGACGTACAAATATATAATCCAAAAAGTATAGTATATCAACCTGCAGGTCAATTTGAGGAGACTCGTTATGAGAAAAATCATAATATAATTTTTAACAATTCTCTTGAAGCTTCAAAGATTGTAGCTAATGAAATAGCTGAGCTGATAAAACAAAAAGAAAGCGAAAATAAAAAATTCGTTTTAGGTTTAGCAACCGGATCTTCACCTATTAAAGTATATGAAGAGTTAGTTCGTTTACATAATGAAGAAGGATTGAGTTTTGCCAATGTAGTTACTTTTAACTTAGATGAGTATTGGCCAATGCAACCAGATGATGTGCAGAGCTATCATTATTTTATGCACGAACATTTATTTAATCATATTGATATATTACCAGAAAACGTCAATGTTCCAGACGGTACAATAAAAGCAGAAGAAATTCATCAATATTGTGTAGATTATGAGTTAAAAATAAAAGAATCAGGAGGGTTAGATTTTCAATTGTTAGGTATTGGTAGAACAGGGCATGTAGGTTTTAATGAGCCAGGATCGCATTATAATTCAGGAACAAGAAGTATAACTTTAGATCATATAACACGACAAGATGCAGCACCTAGTTTTTTAGGGATAGATAATGTGCCTAGAAAAGCAATAACAATGGGTATTAATACCATTAGAAACGCAAAGAGAGTTGTATTACTAGCTTGGGGTATTAACAAAGCTGCAGTTATTAAAGAAACAATTGAAGGAGAAATAACATCACAAATACCAGCTAGTTATTTACAAAAACATAAAAATGCAACTTTTATTCTTGATGCAGAAGCATCAACAGAATTAACAAGAATTAAAACGCCTTGGTTAGTAACATCATGTGTTTGGTCAGAAGAATTAAAGAAAAAAGCAGTGTTTTGGCTAAGTGAAGAGGTTGATAAACCAATTTTAAAACTTACTGATAAAGACTACAACCAGCACGGTATGTCTGGTTTATTATCAGAAGAAGGGGGAAGTGCTTATGACTTTAACATAAAGATATTTAATAAGTTACAGCATACAATTACAGGTTGGCCAGGAGGTAAGCCTAATGCAGATGATAGCAATCGCCCTGAAAGAGCAACACCATCAAAAAAACGAGTACTTATTTTTAGCCCACACCCAGATGATGATGTTATTTCTATGGGAGGAACATTTGATCGCTTGGTCGAGCAAGGTCATGAAGTGCATATTGCTTATCAAACATCAGGTAATATTGCAGTAGCAGACAGCGACGCTTTAAAATTTGCAGAGGTAGCAAAAACATTAACATCAGATCATGAAGGTTTAGATGCTATTATAAAAAGTATTAAAAATAAAACATTAAATCATATTGATTCCCCAGAGGTTAGAATGTTAAAAGGTGGAATTAGAAGAGCAGAATCATTAGCCGCAACAAGATACTTAAGCCTTGAAGATTCGAATGTTCACTTTTTAAACCTTCCTTTTTATGAAACAGGAAAGGTGAAAAAAAATAATCTATCAAAAGATGATTTAGATATTATGTGTGCTTTGATAGAAGATATTAAGCCACATCAAATTTATGCCGCAGGTGATTTAGCAGATCCACACGGAACTCATAAAGTGTGTTTAGATGCCTTGTTTGAAGCAATAGAAATACTTAAAACTAAAGAGTATATGAAAGACTGTTGGGTTTGGTTGTATAGAGGAGCTTGGTTTGAATGGGGATCACATGAAATTGAAATGGCAGTACCTATGAGTCCTGATCAAGTAATAAAAAAGCGTCATGCAATTTTTTATCATCAATCTCAAAAAGATGGTGTTATGTTTCAAGGAAACGATGCTAGAGAATTTTGGGTAAGAGCTGAAGATAGAAATAGATTAACAGCAGAAAGATATCATAAATTAGGAATGGCTAATTACGCAGCTATCGAGGCATTTAAAAGATATCACTTTTAAAATAAAATTTTTATAAGATAAGCAGAATAATAGTCGTAAAATTTTCAAAAAAAGAATAATAGATGTTAAAAATAATAATAAAAAAGCTTTATATAGTTTTCTTACTTTGTTTCTTAAGTATGAATAGTCAGCATAAATTATCAAAAAAATATAATTTAATGCCTTGGCCACAAGAAATAAAAGAAAATAAAAATAAGGTAATTGTTGATGAAAATTTTACGATTAGTTTGTCTAAAAAAGAAAGTAGAATATATGAATATGCAACTAATTTTATTAGAAGAGTAACGAATAGAACAGGTGTTTTTATTAACGAAGGTTTTCCTTTGATAAAAAAAGAAAAAGCAACGGTTAAAATTACTTTTAAAAATGTAAGTGCTTTAAACTCTGATACAGACGAATCATATATTATTCACGTAAATAAGAGTCAAATTGAGATTATAGCAAATACTGATATTGGCGCAATAAGAGCACTAGAAACAATATTACAATTAGTAAATTTTGATAAAAATTCTTTTTATATAGCTGGGGTTGAAATAAAAGATTCACCACGTTTTGTTTGGAGAGGTTTAATGATTGATGTTTCAAGACATTTTCAGCCAATACATGTAATTAAAAGAAACTTAAGAGCCATGGCATCGGTAAAGTTAAATGTTTTTCATTGGCATTTAACCGACGATCAAGGGTTTAGGGTAGAATCTAAGGTATATCCAAAATTACAAGATATTGCAGCCGACGGATTGTATTATACACAAGAACAAATTAAAGATGTAGTTAATTATGCTACTAAATTAGGAGTTAGAGTAGTACCTGAATTTGATGTACCTGGGCATGCATCAGCAATATTAGCAGCTTATCCACAGTTAGGAAGTAAAGATAATTATGAGTATGGTGTTGAGCGTTTCTCTGGAGTTTTTGACCCAACATTAAATCCATCAAAAGAAGTTACTTATTTATTTTTAGAAACCTTATTTAGAGAAATAGCACCGTTGTTTCCAGATGAATATTTTCATATTGGAGGTGATGAAAATGAAGGGAAACATTGGGATGAAAATATAGAAATTCAAGCATTTAAAAAGAAGCACGATTTAAAAACAAACCATGATTTACAAACTTTTTTTAATATCAGATTAGAAAAAATATTAAAAAAGTTAGATAAAAAGTTAATGGGTTGGGATGAAATATTAACACCATCTTTACCAACTACAGCAGTGATTCATTCTTGGAGAGGAAAACACGAAGGACTAAAACAAAGTACTTTAATAGAAGCTGCTAAAAAAGGATATCAAACCGTACTTTCTAACGGATATTATATTGATAGAATGTTGTCGGTAGAACATCATTATTCTGTAGATCCTATAGGAGATGCAGTACTAACTAAAGAAGAGCGAAAAAGAGTTTTAGGAGCTGAGGCAACCATGTGGAGTGAGTTGGTAACTCCGCTTACAATAGATTCTAGAATTTGGCCAAGAACCGCTGCTATTGCAGAACGATTTTGGTCTTCAAAAAAAGTTATAGATGTTGATAATATGCGAAAAAGATTGACCATTATTAATGGTCAATTAGAAGAATTAGGAATTACGCATCTTAAAAATAAAGAATTTATTTTAAGAAACATAAGCAAAACAAATGATGTTACTTCGTTAAAAATATTGACTAATATTTACGAGCCTTTAAAAGTATATTCAAGAAACAAAGGAGGTACAGAGTACAAAACGTTTTCACCATTTACACTTTTTGCAGATGCTTGTTCAACCGATGCTGTAGATGCGATTACTTTTAATAAAGCAACCGAAAGGTTTTTAAAAGAAGCATCAAAAGAAAGTAAAGAAGAAATAATTGCCTTATTTCAAAAATGGAATCAAGGGTTTGGAAATTTTTCAACAATACCAAACAATCCGTTATTAAAAAACATAAAAGAATCTTATAGTGATTTAAACAATGTCTCTTTATTACTTTTAAAAGTTTTAAAAGAAGGAAAAATTTTAAATAAAAAAGAAAATAATGAGCTTAAAAAAAGTTTAAAAAAATTAAGTAACCCGCTTGAAGATACAGAGTTAATGATTTATTCTTCATTAGAAAAATTAGTGAAAAAGTTAACTTGAATGTAACGGATTCATGTTAAGTTAAGGGTAAAGAAATGATATATAATATAAGTTGATAAAGATTTTTTTTTTGAATCTTTTATCTATAAATCTGCGAAAAATCTTTTTAAAAATGCAACAAAACACAGTAACACTAAAAAATATAGCTTTGGAAACAGGATTTTCGATATCAACAGTTTCAAAAGCTTTGAATGATAGTCATGAAATTAGCACGTTAACTAAAGAGAAAATAATTAAAATAGCCTCAGCGTTAAATTATACGCCTAATTTTTTTGCACGAAATTTAAAGAAGAAAAAAAATTTTATAATAGGTGTTATTATTCCTGATTTTAGAAACGATTTTTTTTACAATTTAGTAAACGGAATCACAGAAGAAACAAGTGAAAATAGTCATCGAGTTATGATATATCAAACTTGTAATAACCCTAATAAAGAAGTGAATTATATTAAACTATTATCAGAGGATATTATAGATGGATTAATTGTTTGCACCTCTTTTTTTTCAGAAAAATATTTAGCAGGTAATAAAAGTTATTATAACATTTCAAAAAGTAATACTCCTTTTACAATAATTAATAAAAAGAATATAGTTGCTGAAGACACTAAAGAGTTAACAACGAAATACGGAAAAAAGATAGTAAACGATTTAATCGTTAGGATACAACAAAATAATGTACAACTAAAAGCTTCTTAAGGTGATTTTAATAGCAGACAGTGGTTCTACAAAATGTGATTGGTTTTTGTATGAACTTATAAATAATAAGGTTGTCAAAAGGTTAAGGACAGCAGGAGTGAATCCTTCTGTTTTAAAGAAAAAAAGTATTCATCAAATTCTTACGGATAGTAAAGAATTAAATGAGTATAAAAATGATATAACTGCTGTTTTTTTTTTTGGAGCAGGCTGCAATAATATAAAAGCAGAGAGAAAAGTAAAAAAAGTGTTTAATAGCTATTTTAATAATTTATCAAAAATAGTAGTTAAAGAAGATTTAATGTTGGCAGTACTGTCAGCATCACGTAAACCATCGGTGGTAGCTATTTTAGGTACAGGCTCTAATTGTTGTTTTTTTAATGGAAAAACAATTGACCAGAGAGTAAAAGCAATGGGATATATTTTAATGGATGAAGGCAGTGGTAATCATTTAGGGAAAGAAGTTTTAAGAGCTTATTATTATAAAGAATTACCGGAAGATTTAAAGTTTTCGTTAGAAAAAGAATTTAATTTAAATAACGATAAAGTACTTTCTAAATTATACGGATCAAAAATGCCTAATAAATATTTAGCCAAATACGCTCGTTTTCTATTTGAAAATATTGAGCATCCGTATGCTAAAAGTATAATAACCAATTGTATATCTGAATTTATTGATAAACAGTTGCTTAAGTATAGTAATGAGTTAAATAAAGTACCTATATATTTTATTGGATCTATAGGGTACCATGCCCGTGAAATAATAAAAGAAGTATTAGAAAAAAGACAAATAAAAGCACCCGAAAACTTTATTAGAAGACCATTAATAGCGTTTATAGAATCAATAAAAGAAGATAATTCTTTTTTAAAAAAATTAGCATAAGTAATGCTTTTTGGTAATATTTCTCTGTATTTAAAATAATTTAAAATGAGTAAATTTGATATTCATCTTATGGGAAAAATAAAAAAAATAGCAGTCATGACCTCAGGAGGGGATTCTCCTGGCATGAACGCGGCAATTAGATCGGTGGTAAGAGCATGTGCCTATTACCGTACTGAATGCATGGGAATTTACAGAGGGTATCAAGGTTTAATAGAAGGCGATTTAGTTCCGTTCACGGCACGTAGCGTTAATAATATTATTCATAAAGGAGGTACTATACTAAAATCAGCAAGATCAAAAGATTTTAGAACTAAAGAAGGAAGGCTAAAAGCTTATGAAAATTTAAAAGAGCATAAAGTCGATGCCCTAGTTGTAATTGGTGGAGACGGTTCTTTTACAGGAGGTGTTGTGTTTAATAAAGAATTTAATTTTCCAATTATAGGAATACCAGGTACAATAGATAATGATATTTCTGGTACCACACACACTATTGGGTATGATACCGCTTTAAATACAGCAGTTGAAGCCATTGATAAAATTAGAGATACAGCATCATCACATAATAGATTGTTTTTTGTTGAAGTGATGGGAAGAGATGCAGGATTTATAGCTTTAAATGCCGGAGTTGGTGCAGGAGCAGAAGAAATACTTGTGCCTGAAGAAAATTTAGGGCTAGAAAGAATGTTAGAGTCATTAAAAAAGAGTAGACGAACCGGAAAATCATCAAGTATTGTAGTGGTATCAGAAGGAGATAAAACAGGAAAAAATGTTTTTGAATTAGCTGATTACGTAGAAAAAAACTTACCAGAGTATGAAGTTAGAGTTTCGGTTTTAGGACACATGCAAAGAGGAGGGTCGCCAACATGTTTTGATAGAGTTTTAGCAAGTAGATTAGGTGTAAAAGCAGTAGAACTTTTATTAGATAATCAAACAAATTTAATGGTTGGTTTACAAAATAACAAGGTGATTACCACCGATTTAGAAAAAGCAATTAAAGGACAAGATAGTATTGATTTAGAACTGTTACGAGTTTCTGATATCATGACTACATAAAACAGAAAATTAAAATAATAAATATGATTAAAATAGGAATTAACGGATTTGGAAGAATAGGTAGAATTGCTTTTAGAGCTGCAATTAATAGAGATAATGTAGAAGTTGTTGCAATTAACGATTTACTAGATGTCGATTATTTAGCATATTTATTAAAGTATGATTCTGTTCATGGGCGTTTTAAAGGTGAAGTTACTGTAAAAGACGGACAATTAATTGTAAACGGAAAAAAAATTAGAGTTACTGCTGAAAGAAATCCAGAGAATTTAAAATGGAATGAGGTAGGAGCTGATTATGTAATTGAATCAACAGGTTTCTTTTTAACAACTGAAAAAGCAGGGCTACATATTAAAGGTGGTGCAAAAAAAGTATTCATTTCAGCGCCATCAAAAGATGCTAAAATGTTTGTAATGGGTGTTAACCATACCGAAATGAAAAAGGAAGATGCAATTGTATCAAATGCATCATGTACAACAAATTGTTTGGCACCTTTATCTAAAGTATTAAATGAAAAATTCGGAATTGTTGAAGGATTAATGACAACTATACATGCAGCCACTTCAGGACAAGGAGTAGTTGATAGCCCAAATGGAGATAGAAGAAGAGGAAGATCGGTTTTAAATAATTTAATTCCGGCATCAACCGGAGCTGCAAAAGCAGTAACAAAAGTAATTCCTGAATTAGAGGGTAAATTAACAGGAATGGCAGTTAGGGTTCCAGTAGCCGATGTTTCTTTAGTCGATTTAACTTTTAAAACTGAAAAAGCAACCTCTTTAGTAGAAATTAAAGCAGCTTTAAAAGAAGCGTCAGAAGGTAGTTTAAAAGGAGTTTTGGGATATACAGAAGATAAAGTAGTTTCGCAAGATTTTGTGTCTGATACAAGAACATCAATTGTTGATGCCGACGCTTGTTTAGAATTAAATAGTAATTTTTACAAGGTGATATCATGGTATGATAACGAATATGCTTATGCAACTAAAATTGTTGATTTATTAACGTATTCTGCGTCATTATAATCCTTATTGATATAAGTTAAATAGCCTGATAGTTTTAATAATTATCAGGTTTTTTATTGTGATAATCTTTATATTTGTAATCTTCTTTTTTTTAAGAAAAAAAATAAGTTTTTTTTTAATAAAACGACTCATAGTATTCAAAATATAAAGAAAATGATTAAGATAGGAATTAACGGATTTGGAAGGATAGGTAGGCTAGCTTTTCGCTCGGCAATTAATAGAGATAATATAGAAATTGTAGCAATAAATGATTTGTTAGATGTAGATTATTTAGCATATTTATTAAAATATGATTCTGTTCACGGGCGTTTTAAAGGAGATGTAGAGGTAAAAGATGGCAATTTAATTGTAAACGGAAAAGTAATTAGGGTTACAGCAGATAGAAATCCCGAAAACTTAAAATGGAACGAGGTATCGGCTGAATATATTATAGAATCAACAGGTTTTTTTACTGATAAAGATAAAGCTGCTTTACATATTAAAGGCGGTGCTAAAAAAGTGATAATTTCAGCACCTTCAAAAGATGCAAACATGTATGTAATGGGGGTAAATCATACTGATTTAACAGCAAGTGAAAATGTTTTTTCAAATGCATCTTGTACAACAAACTGTTTGGCACCACTGGTAAAGGTTATTAATGATACTTTTGGTATGACAGAAGGATTAATGACAACAGTACATGCAGCAACATCAACTCAAAATACGGTAGATGGACCTAATAAAAAATGGAGAAGAGGGCGTTCGGTAGTAAATAATATCATTCCAACATCAACAGGAGCAGCCAAAGCGGTAACAAAAGTAATTCCTGAAATGTTAGGTAAGTTAACAGGCATGGCGGTAAGAGTTCCTGTGGCTGATGTTTCATTAGTTGATTTAACTTTTAAAACAGCAAAAGCAACTTCATTAGATGAGATTATGGCTACTTTTAAAGCAGCCTCTGAAAATGAGTTTAAAGGTATTATAGGCTATACTGAAGATGAGGTAGTTTCACAAGATTTTGTATCAGAAACAAGAACATCAGTAATTGATGCTGAAGCAAGTTTAGAATTAAATGAAAACTTTTTTAAAGTAATTTCTTGGTACGATAATGAATTTGGTTACGCTACGAAGATTGTTGATTTATTAGAATATTCAGCATCTTTGTAAAAAAAAGATGATTTTAATTTAATATAGATTCCCGCTATTAGCGGGAATTTTTTAATTAGTTTTATAATTATGGAAATAGCAATTATTGCCCATGATGGCATGAAAGCAGAAATGGTACAGTT
Organism: Tenacibaculum soleae; assembly: GCA_938002045.1. Taxonomy (GTDB): domain Bacteria; phylum Bacteroidota; class Bacteroidia; order Flavobacteriales; family Flavobacteriaceae; genus Polaribacter; species Polaribacter soleae_A. The sequence continues at coordinate 109,273 of CALLBA010000011.1, read as the reverse complement.
TTTAAATGAACATAAAACCGTTCTGCATCAAAAAAATATAACACTTATATCAACTGGAACTACAGGAGCTAAAGCAGAAAAAGCAGGCTTTAAGGTAACAAAATTTTTATCAGGACCTTATGGTGGTGATGCTCAAATAGCAAGTAGAGTAGCCGAAGGTTTATGTAATATGGTATTGTTTTTTAGAGATCCACATGAAAAACATCCACATGAACCAGACATTACCATGTTGTTGCGTTTGTGTGATGTACATGACGTTCCGTTAGCAACTAATCCTGCGACAGCAGAATTACTAATGAAAGCTATTTAAAAAATTAGTTAATTAAATTTTAGGAAGGTTAAAAACGAATAGAACTAATATAGGTCCATATAATAAAAAGGATTTGTAAGGGGATTCTAAACCATAAGTAACTAAGTCCATTACCATCAAATGTACCCTTTTGGTAATTTATTTTGTTTAATGAAGCATATATATTAGCAGGTAGCATTAAAATTAGGAAAATGATGAGTAACCATCCTGAAATTATTTGAAATTTGGGAATTAATAATCCTATGGCTAAAAGTATTTCAAATATACCAGTTAAGTAAATGATGTTTGTTTTATAAGGTAAAAAGCTAGGAAGCATCATTGACATTCCTTTTGTGAAAATAAAATGCCCTATAGCTGTAAATAATAACATTGTTGCTATTGCTATTCTGGCAGCAAGAGTAAAGTTGTGTTCTTTTTGTGTAAATTTAATAACAAAAAGAGCTAGTATGAAAGTTAATAAAAGAACGCTTAATGGTTTCATTTTTTCTGAATTTTATAAATACAAATGTCAGAAAAGAATAAGGGAAATAAATGAACCGAAGTTAATTAATACGTTTTCTTATTCTGCTTAATGCTTGTGGCGTAACTCCAATATATGAGGCTATATATTTTAATGGAATTTGTTGTAATAGTATTGGTCTTTCTGTAAATAAATTTAGGTAGCGTTCTTCAGCGCTTTTATTTAATAAGGAGAGTTCTCTTTTAGATTTTAATAGAAACATTTTTTCGGCCATTTTTCTTCCAATAATATTTCCGTTACTTGTATTGTTATATACTTCTTTTAAATCGTTATTTGAAATTTTTAACAGGGTTGTTTCGGTTAGTGTTTCTATTTGATATTCGGATGGTGTTTGTGTTAAAAACGAATCATAAGCGGTAACAAATTCGTTATCAAATAAAAAGCCAAATGTTAAATCGTATTTAACATTTGGAATATAAAGTCTTACTATTCCTTTAGAAATAAATGACAGATGATTTTCTATCTTTCCAGCTTTTAATAGTGTTGTGTTTTTTTGAAACTTTACTTCTTGTAGTTTTGAAGAGAAAAATTGCCAATCGGTATCATTCATTGGCGAAATAGTGTCAATAAATTTTCTAAGATTGTTCATTTTTTATTGTAAAAGATAATAGTAAAAAATTAAGCTTAAATTTGATTACTATTTAACAGCAATCATGCTAATTTCAACATTTACAAATTTAGGTAAATTGGCAACTTCAACGGTTTCTCTTGCAGGTGCAGTGGTTTCATCAAAGTATTGAGCATAAACATCATTTATTTTAGAAAAGTTATGCATATCTGAAATAAAAATAGATGATTTTACTACGTTTTCGAAAGTCATTTCAGCAGCAGCTAAAACTTCTTTCATGTTTTCCATTACCTGTTTTGTTTCGTTTTCAATAGAGTCTATAACTAATTCCCCTGTGGTTGGGTGTAGTGCTATTTGACCAGAGGTATATAATGTATTTTCGCTTAAAATAGCTTGATTGTATGGACCAATTGGAGCAGGAGCTTTGTGAGTTGTTATAATTTTTTTCATTGTTTTTTATTTTCAAAAGTTGTTTTTGTACTTAATATTTTAGAAAAGAACTCTATCTGGTGGTTTGTTTTTATCCCACTTTAAATCGCTTAGCATAGATGATTTTACTCCAATAAAGAAATTATAAGAAGAATTTACACCAAAGGGAGTCCAGTTAAAGTTTAAACGCCAACTATCTAAGTCTCTAGAAAAAGAAAGCCTGGTGTAAGTAAATGCGTTATCTTTTATGTCGTAACCAGAAGAAAAACCAACTTTCCATTTTGGAGATAATTCAACATCACCGCTAAACATTAAAGAATTACTACCAATACTACTTTCAAGTCCATTGTTTGAGTAATTCATAGCGTAGGCTAAATTTAATGTCCAAGGAATTTTTGCTTTGTATAATTCTGTTTCTTTCGTTTCGTTTTCTTTGTTGTTTTGCCTATTGTTAGGGTTGTTTACAAAACCATTAGTAGGAGACATGTTTTGACCAAATACATCAGGAGTGTCTTGGGCACCGTTACCATTGTTTTTGGTGTCTTCTTCTTTACCTTCTTCTTTTTTTTCAAAATCTTTACTCGATAAAGAATAGTTTGCGGTAACTCCAAAGCGTGTAAGCCTTAAAATACCAGCATTAAATTTATTTATTCTTTGTCCTTTATCGTTAACTTGATATGGATCAAAACTAGCATTTACATTTAAAGCTAATTTATCTTTAAACAAACGAGTACCAGCATTTGCACTTACAGGACTCCATCGTAAACTATCAGCAGCAATATTGTAACTGGTACTAAAATTTAAATTGTTTAAAATGGTTATTTTTTTATCTTCTTCATCACTATCTGGGTCTTTTGGAGCCACCTTAGCTTCTAAAACGTTGTTAACCGAAATACCGATAGAGTTAGAAATACCACTACCAGGAGTACCGTACATACCTCCTTCAAAAGGGGAATAGGTAAGTAAATCGGTAGGATCTGAATTTTGTTGTACTTTTAAATCGTGATCTTGCGCAAAATTTGGGCGATATCCGTAAGAAATAGAAGGCCTAATAGTATGTCTAATGGCTTTTAATCGTCCTTTTTTAAAATTAAAAGTTCCATAGATATTTGTTGATAACGAGGCACCAAAATTGTATTCATGAAAACGATTAAAACCACTAATGGTGTCATTTACAGCAGCTCCTAAATTTCCGTTAGAATTTACAAAATTAGGGTCGTATCGTTTGTTAATTTTATCAAAATACCAAACTTCTTTATAATTTATACTTGGTGATAACGTAAAGTATTTGAAAGCTTTTATGTTTGTGTTTGTACTTAAATTGTGTTGAATCCCCTTTTTTGCTGTTCTAAACATTTTTTCGGTAAAAAATTCATCATCAGTAGTGTTAATCTGATATTTACCTTGCATGCTATAATTTAATCCCATTTTTTGAATAGGTGTTCTTTTAACACCGTCTTTTCCTGTAAAAGGATATATACGATCCATGTTTAATTGTAAAGATGGAAGCGTCATTGTTATTTTTTGAGTATTCGTGTTTTGAGAATGGGTAGCAGTAACGTTAATATTAAAAGGTGTACCAACAAACTTTTTATAGTAAGAAATGGATGAACTTAAAGTATTGGTTAAAAATTGAGAGTTATTAAATTCATTTAACGATTGTCTATAGTATTTACTACTACCTAAATTAACTGAAGCAGAAAAACGAGAATTTGGACTCGATTTTGCGTCTTGACTATGGCTCCATCGAATATTAAAGTTCGATGATTTACTATAATCACTTAAGCCTCTAAGACCTCTAATAATATTTTCAAAACGTACACTAAAGTTTCCGCTAAATTTATAACGAACATAATAATCTGAATCAGCTCGTAATCCCCAACTACCATTGGTGTATAAATCTCCTAAAAGGGTTAAGTCAAAATAGTCACTTAGGGCAAAATAATATCCTCCATTTTGTAAAAAGAAGCCTTGAGTGTTGCTATCTCCCCATGAAGGAATGATAAATCCAGAAGTTCTTTTGTTAGTCATAGGAAAATAAGCAAAAGGTAAATATACTGGTGTAGGTACATCTGCTAAAACTAAATTACTACCTCCTACAATTATTTTTTTTCCAGGAACTAACTTTGCTTTATTTGTTTGAATATAATAATCAGGTATTTTCTTTTTTGAAGTAGTAAAACGTAATCTACGCATATAAATAGTTGAGTCATTTACACGTTTTGTTTTTTGAGCATAGGTAATAATTTCACCTTGCACGGTTTTTACTCCATAAATTAAAGCCTTTTTAGTTTTAAAGTTAAATATAATCGAATCTTGTTCTGATTCCTGACCACCTTGTTTAAATACTGGTCGTTGATGGTAGCCTAAACTATCTTTTATACCTCTTGCATAAACAGTGTTGTTTTTATAATCTAACACAATTATACCAGATTTTAAGTCAATATCAGTATAAGTTACTTGAGCATTATTATATAAAGTTACTGTTTTGTTTTTAGCATTTTGAATGGTGTAATCTTCAGCATTGTGAGTAATAATCCCTTCAATAACTTCTTTGGGTTTAATAGTATCATTATTGATGGAGTCTTTTTTAATGGGTAAAAGATCTTTTAAATTTATTTTAGGCAAAGAGTCTTTAGGCGTGTCTAAAGAAGGCTTTTTTTTAGTTTTTTGATTAGGTATTTTAGTGTTACCAAAATCTTGCGCTACACTTAATTGAAAACAAAAAAGGTAGAAAACTAAAAGTATGTAAGTTAGATTTGTTCGCAATGTTATAAATACTATTTTTGTGTTATATTTAAAAGCTTGGCAAGCTCTTTGAATATCAAAATATAAAAAACCAAAAATAGTTAAATTTTATTGATGCAATTCTTAAAATTACGTAAATATAATCACCTAAAAATTTATTTTTTATTTTTAATCTCATTATTCTTTCTTTTGGGGTTTTCAGCAAAAGTTTCTGCTCAAAAAAAATATACTGTAGTACTTGATGCAGGGCATGGAGGTAAAGATCCTGGTAATGTTGGTAATGGTTATAAAGAAGCAAAAGTTGCATTAAGAGTTGCTTTAGATGTAGGAAAAGAGTTGTTAACAGCTAGAGATATAGAAGTGATTTATACTCGAAAGAAAGACGTTTTTGTTGAGTTACATAACCGAGCAAAAATTGCAAACACAAAAAAAGCCGACTTATTTGTGTCTATTCACTGTGATGCATTTCATAAATCTGAACCTAATGGAGCAAGTACATTTGTGTTAGGGTTAAATGGAAATAAAGAAAATCTCGAAATCTCTAAACGAGAAAATGCCGTGATTTTATTGGAAGATAATTATAAACAAAACTATGATTATGATCCAAATTCACCAGAGTCAGTTATAGGTTTGTCAGTACTTCAAGAAGAGAACTTAGATAATAGTTTAGGAATTGCTAGTTTTGTTCAAGGTAATTTTGTGGCTTTAAAAAGAAACAACAGAAAGGTAAAACAAGCCAACTTTTTAGTGTTAAGAGAAACGGTAATGCCAAGTGTTTTAATTGAGTTGGGTTTTTTGACAAATAAAAAGGAAGGGAAGTTTTTAAATACAAGGTCTGGACAAATAAAAATGGCAAAAGCAATTGCTGATGCAATAAAAAAATACATAAATAGGTTAAAATTAAATACGGTTCAAGAAGCAGTTGTAACTAAAGTGGCGCCTAAAAAAGTTTCAAAAAAAATAACACAAAAACCAGTACCAAAAGTAATACCCAAAAAAGTACCAGCTAAAAAAGTAATTGTAAAAGCTAAAACACCAGCTAAAAAAACAACTATTAAAAAAACAGTTGCAGTAATTACATTTAAAGTGCAAATAGCAGCTTCAAAAACCAAATTAAATAATACCAATTTTAATTTTAAAGGTTTAAATAATGTCGAATCAATGTTTATTGATGGTTACCATAAATATTATCATGGTAGTTCTTCAAGTTTTACAGAGATAAAAAAGATTTTATCAAAAGTTAGAAAAACAGGATATAAAGATGCTTGGGTTGTTGCTTTTAAAGGTAAACAGAAAATTTCAATCAAGGAAGCATTGAAAAACCTTTAATTTAGAGGGGTTCTATATTTATAGAACCAAAATTATTACTATTTTCGTGCTATAATTTTTCTATAATGTCAAAAGAACTTAAAACAGGAATTGTTGCTGTAATAATTATAGTGTTATTTATTTGGGGATACAATTTTTTAAAAGGACAGGACTTATTTAATGGTAATAATCGTCACTTTTTTGTTGAATACAAAAATATTAATGGGCTTAATACCGCTAGTTTAGTAACTATTAATGGTTTAAAAGTTGGTAAGGTTGATGATATCTCATTTAATCCAACTCCTGAAAAAAAAGGAATTTTATTAGTTAAAATATCATTAGACACTGATTTTAGTTTTTCTAAAAATAGTATTGCTAAAATATATTCAGCTAGTTTAATGGGCGGGCAAAACTTAGCAATTGTTCCTAAATATGATGGTCAAACCGCGGTTTCTGGAGATTATTTAATAGGTAAAGTCGAAGCGGATATTTTTTCATCAGTAGGAGAAAAATTAAATCCTATTCAATCAAAATTAGAAAACGTACTGGTAGGAGCAGATTCTTTATTAAATGGAGTCAATGAAGTGCTCGATAAAAAATCACGCAAAAGTTTAAATAGAAGTATTATTGGTTTAGAAGGCGTAATTTATGATGTTCGTAAAACATTATCAACAGTAAATACACTATTGGTAACCAATAAAGATAATTTAGATTCGACACTTAACAACGCTAAAAAAATTACCGATAATTTTTCTAAAATATCCTCAGATTTAGCAAAAGCTAATTTAGGAGAAACAGTTAAAAAATTAGAAACAACATTAGCCAATGTAAACGGTTTATTAGCAAATATGAAAGCTGGTAAAGGAACCTTAGGAAAGTTAATGACCGATGATAAGATGTATACAAATTTAACCAATGCATCTAAAGAAATGGAAGAGTTGTTACGTGAAATGAAATTAAATCCAAAAAGATTTGTTCATTTTTCATTATTTGGTAAAAAAGCCAAAGCATATAATGAAGAAAATAACACAAAAAATATAAGTAATAAATAAGCTAAGGTTAACCAAAAAAATAATTAACTAACAATGGAGAAATATTTATCAAACATCATTTTCGCATTTATTTTAGTTGCAGGAATTGGATATTTTATATTGAATGTTCGTAAACTTATTAGGAATATTAAATTAGGAAAGGATATTGATAGAACCGATCGCAAACCTGAACGCTGGAAAAATATGGCAAAAATTGCTTTAGGACAATATAAAATGGTACGTCGTCCGGTTTCAGGAATTTTACATGTAGTAGTATATGTAGGTTTTATTTTGATAAATATCGAAATGTTAGAAATCGTTATTGATGGATTATTTGGTACACACCGTGTCTTTCAACCAATTTTAGGTAACAGTATTTACGGATTTTTAATCGGTAATTTTGAAGTATTAGCAGCCTTAGTGTTTGTAGCAGTAGTAATTTTTTGGTTTCGTAGAAATATCGAAAAAGTAAAACGCTTTTGGAGTAAAGAAATGACAGGTTGGCCAAAAAATGATGGAAACATTATTTTATATTTCGAAATGGTATTAATGTCATTATTTTTAATAATGAACGCAACCGATGTTCCTTTTCAAGAAGCAGGTGTTGGTAATGTTATTTCTCAATTTATAGCACCTTGGTTTAGTAGTTTTTCAGTTGAAGATTTACATACTATTGAAAAAGCAGCATGGTGGGCACACATTGTTGGAATTTTAATTTTCTTGAATTATTTATATTATTCAAAACATTTACACATTTTATTAGCATTTCCAAATACGTTTTTTGCTAATTTAAAACCCAAAGGACAGTTTACAAATGTTGAGGCTGTTACTAAAGAAGTAAAAATGATGATGGATCCAGATGCAGATCCGTATGCAATGCCGGAAGAAGGAGCTGAAGAAGAAGAGCCAGCAAAGTTTGGAGCCTCTGATGTTACCGATTTAAATTGGGTGCAATTAATGAATGCGTATACATGTACAGAATGTGGGCGTTGTACTTCGTCATGTCCAGCAAATTTAACGGGTAAAGAGCTATCACCTCGTAAAATTATGATGGATACACGTGACCGTTTAGAAGAAGTGGGTAAAAACATTGATGCAAATAACGGTACTTTTAAAGATGACGGAAAACAATTACTAAACGATTATATTTCTCCAGAAGAATTATGGGCGTGTACAAGCTGTAATGCTTGTGTACAAGAATGCCCAATAGGTATCGATCCATTATCAATTATTACAGAAATGCGTCGTTACTTAGTAATGGAAGAATCAGCAGCTCCGCAAGAGTTAAATATGATGATGACAAATATTGAAAACAATGGAGCACCTTGGCAGTATAGTCAACAAGATAGATTAAACTGGAAAGACGAATAATAAGTCTAGGCTAATTGTCAATTCGAGTAGTTTTTTTAATAACAAAGAAAAATTGTATCGATAATATTTACAGAAAAAAGCATATCAATAAAAAAAACATAAAATTATGAACGTACCAACAATGGCAGATATGATGGCTCAAGGAAAACAACCAGAAGTGTTGTTTTGGGTAGGAGCAGCAGGAAGTTATGATGATAGAGCAAAAAAAATAACCAAAGCGTTTGTAAAAATTTTAACCAAAGCAGGAGTAGATTTTGCAGTATTAGGTACTGAAGAAAGTTCAACAGGTGATGCAGCTAAACGTGCAGGAAACGAATTTTTGTTTCAAATGCAAGCAATGATGAATATTGAAGTTTTAAACGGATATGAAGTTAAAACAATTGTTACTTGTGATCCACATTCATTTAACACTTTAAAAAATGAATACCCTGAATTAGGAGGTGCATATAAAGTATACCATCATACACAGTTTATTAATAAATTAATTAGTGAAGGGCGTTTATCAATAGATGATGCAAATTTAAAAGGTAAACGATTAACTTATCATGATCCATGTTACTTAGGTCGTGCAAATGATGTATATGAAACACCAAGAGAACTAATTAGAAGTTTAGGCGTTAAAATGACCGAAATGAAGCGTCATAAATCAACAGCTTTATGTTGTGGTGCTGGTGGAGCGCAAATGTTTAAAGAGCCTGAAAAAGGGACAATGGATATTAATGTACTGCGTACTGAAGATGCTTTAAAAACCAATCCACAAATTATAGCAACAGGCTGCCCATATTGTAATACAATGATGACAGATGGTGTTAAGTTTAAGATGAAAGAAGATCAAATAGTTGTAAAAGATATTGCTGAGTTAATAGCAGAAGCAAACAATTTATAAAAAACAATGCGACTAATAATTATCGACTGCGTTTGAACAGGCAAAATATGTCTTATCAAACGCAGTCGAAAAGTTTTAATCAAAATTTAAAATGCTAAAAAACTATATAAAAGCAGCACGTTTAAGAACCTTACCGCTATCAATATCAGGAATTATTGTCGGAGCTTTTTTAGGAAATGAGGTTTTAAATACCAATGATTCTATATACAAATCGTCAATATTTTGGTTAGCAATTTTAACAACCATTGGTTTTCAAGTACTGTCAAATTTTGCAAATGATTATGGAGATGGAGTTAAGGGAACTGATGATAATAGAGAAGGTGAAGCACGTATGGTTTCATCAGGAGCCATAAGTCCTAAACAAATGAAAACAGCAATGATAGTAACAGGTGTTGTAACGTTGTTTATAGCGTTGTTGCTTATATATGTTGCTTTCGGAAAAGAAAATTTTATGTATTCGGTAATTTTCTTTGTGTTAGGAGTTGTTTCAATTGTAGCCGCAATTAAATATACTGTTGGTAAATCAGCCTATGGTTATAGCGGGTTTGGAGATGTATTTGTATTCATTTTCTTCGGATTATTAGCCGTAGTAGGAACCTACTTTTTATACACAAAACAACTAAATTTCATTATTTTTTTACCAGCAATAACCATCGGATTGTTAAGCACCGCAGTTTTAAATTTAAATAACATGCGTGATATAAATAACGATGCAAAAGTTGGTAAAAACACTCTGGTTGTAAAAATCGGAAGCCAAAAAGCAAAAAAATATCATTATATATTAATTATAGGAGCTTTAATAACTACTTTAGTTTACACTCTTTTGCAATACAAATCTCCAATTCAATTTATATTTTTAATAGCATTTATTCCGTTATTTTTAAATATTGTAACAGTAGCAAAAAACAAAATTCAGTCAGACTTAGATAGTGAACTAAAAAAAGTAGCATTAAGTACTTTTTTATATGCAGTTCTTTTTGGATTAGGTAACGTTTTATAAAGAACAATAAGGATTTAAAATATAATTTTATACAAATAATAATGAAAACAGTAAAAATAGTTTTAGGTATTGTAACAGCTCTAGTAGTAGTGTTTTTGTTAACAGGAATAGTAGTTACGGAAGTAAAATATACGGTAGAAATAGAAGTAGATAAACCAATAGAGGAAGTTTTTAAAAAATTTGAAGACACCGATTTGATGAAACAATGGTTGCCAGACGTTAAATCGATTGAAATTCTTGAAGAAAAACCAGGAAAAGTAGGAAGCACTTACACGATGGTTGTTGAAAATAACGGACAAGAAATTAAAATGGTCGAAAAAATAACAGCCTATATTCCAAATAAAAAAATCACCTTTCAATTTCACTCCGATCAAATGGTAAAAACCGATGATTATAATTTTATCGCCAACGGAAACACCACCAAAATAGTACAAAATTGCGGAGTTAATAGTAAATCATACATGTCAGCATGCATGTTCCCTTATTTTAAAGGCACCTTTAAAAGTTTAAGCCTAAATTATATGAATCAATTTAAAAAAATAGCAGAAAAATAATTTTTTGGGCGTTCGAGCGGGCTTTACACTACAATCTTTTGCTCGTGCCTCACAAAAGGATTTTCATTGCAATCCCTAACGCAAACCAATAGTAGGCTATAATGATAAAAGCAACCTATAAAAAATATATTTTAAACTTTAAGCAAGCCAGCGGAACATCACGCGGAATATTACGCACCAAAGAAACCTGGTTTATAACATTAAAAAAACAGGATGAAATAGGTTTTGGAGAATGCGGATTGTTTAGAGGTTTAAGTATTGATGACACGCCCGATTATGAGCAAAAACTACAATGGGTTTGTCAAAATATTAATCTAGGGTTAGAAAAATTATTGATAGCAACCATTCATTACCCAAGTATTCAATTTGGATTAGAACAAGCTTTTTTATCATTAAAAGCTAAAAATCCGTTTAAATTATTTCCATCAGATTTTACAGCAGGAAAACAAAATATTGCTATCAACGGATTAATTTGGATGGGAGATAAATCTTTTATGCAACAACAAATAAAAGATAAACTAGCACAAGGGTTTTCAACCATTAAAATGAAAATTGGAGCAATTGATTTTGATACTGAAATCAATTTGTTAAAATCAATACGAAAAGAATTTTCATCAAAAGAAATCACTCTGCGAGTAGATGCAAACGGTGGGTTTACACCAAAAAATGCTTTAGAAAAATTACAACGATTGGCTGCATTAGATATTCATTCAATCGAGCAACCAATCAAGCAGGGGCAATGGCAAGAAATGGCGGTTTTGTGTGAAAAAACACCCTTGCCAATAGCATTAGACGAAGAGTTGATAGGTGTTTTTACATCCGAAGAAAAAGAAAAATGCATTCAAACCATACAACCGCAATACATTATTTTAAAACCAAGTTTAGTGGGCGGATTTAAAGGAAGCAATGAGTGGATTTCAATAGCTAATAAATACCAAGCAGGTAACTGGATTACTTCGGCTTTAGAAAGTAATATTGGGTTAAATGCCATAGCGCAATATACTTACACATTACAAAACCCGTTACCACAAGGTTTAGGGACAGGTAGTTTGTTTACAAATAATTTTAAAAGCCCGTTAACGGTTTTAAATGGTGGATTGGAGTACGATTTGTCTAAAAAGTGGGAATTTAATTTAGATTAACATAACTTTGAATTTGTTTTAAAATAGTAATACACTTACGCATGAATTTTATACAACAAGCATATAAAGGTAGTAACGATTGGCCTTATTATTTAGGAGGTATTTTATTAATAATATTTGGTTGGCAATTTATAGGAATTACACCTTTGGCTATAACGGCTGTTTTATATTCAGAAGATTTTAACGAATTTTCTAGCGCCGCAAATAATAGTTTCATGACTTTAGGGATTAATAAAAACTTGTTTTTGTTTTTAATGATATTAATGTTTGCAATCGGATTACTTTTTTTGTTTTTAACAATAAAATTTATACATAAGCGCGCTGTAAAAACGCTAATAACAAGTAGAAAATCTATTGATTGGAGCCGGTTTTGGTTTGGTTTTGTTGTTTGGGGAATCGTAGCAGTTAGTATCACATTATTAGGAATTTTTTTAGAGCCAGAATATTATACATGGAATTTTAAACCAATACCGTTTTTTACATTGGTAGCCATATCTTTCTTGTTTTTACCATTACAAACCAGTTTTGAAGAGCTGCTTTTTAGAGGTTATTTTATGCAAGGTTTAGGAACTTGGTTTAAAAATAGATGGGTTCCTTTAATTATAACTTCTGTCGCTTTTGGTTTGTTACACGGTGCAAATCCTGAGGTTGAAAAACTAGGCTATATTTCAATGGTATTTTATATAGGTACTGGTTTCTTTTTCGGAATTGTAACCTTGATGGATGAGGGAACAGAGTTAGCTTTGGGCTTACATGCAATAAATAATATTGTAGCAGCATTTTTGGTAACTACCGATTGGATGGTTTTTCAAACAGATGCCTTGTTTATTGATACTTCTGAGCCTTCAGTCGGTATAGAAATGTTTTTACCTGTTTTTGTATTATATCCGTTACTATTGTTAATATTTTCGAAAAAATATGGTTGGACAAACTGGAAAGATAAGTTGGTGGGTAAAATTGAAAAACCATAAAAGTTGAACAGTTATTATTTTTAATTGATGAGATTCCGAAATAAATTCGGATTGACGTGAAAAGTATAATTATGACAGGGAAATAAATACGAACGTTATTAAGAGATCGAAGAACGGAGTAATCATTAATTATAAATATGAGAAATCAATTTCATGAAAATTTTAAGTTAAACGGAGTATCTTTTTCATCCGAAGAAGAATTGATTGTGTTTTCTAGAACGATTTCAAATTCAATAGCTAATTTTTTAAGTGATTGGTTTCATCAAAAAGACTTTGTAACTGTACAAACATCGGGTTCAACAGGGAAACCAAAACCTATTCAGTTAAAAAAAGAGTTTATGAAAAACTCAGCTTTAGCAACTGGTACATTTTTTAATTTAAAAGAAAATACAACAGCATTGTTATGTTTATCTACTGATTATATAGCGGGTAAAATGATGTTGGTACGAGCTTTAACTTTAGGGTGGCAATTAGATGTTGTAAAACCAGAATCGAACCCGTTAAAAGGCGTAGAAAAACAGTATGATTTTTCGGCTATGGTTCCGTTACAGTTAAGAAGTTCATTGAATGAATTATCTAAAGTAGATAAACTAATTGTTGGTGGTGGGGTTGTTACTGCTGATTTAATAGCTGCAATTCAAAATATTTCGACAAAAGTATTTGCTACTTACGGAATGACAGAAACGATAACGCATATTGCAGTTAAAAAACTGAATGATTTACCACTTATAAGGGAGTCGAGAAGTCTTTATAAAACACTTCCAAATGTTTTAATAAGTCAGGATAATAGAAATTGCTTAATAATCGAAGCACCAAAAGTAACAATAGAAAAAATTGTTACAAACGATGTTGTAAATATCGTTTCTAAAACAACATTTGAGTGGCTGGGACGAATAGATAATGTTATAAATTCAGGAGGTATAAAATTACATCCGGAGAGAATAGAAGAGAAGTTATCAGAAATTATCGAGCAACGTTTTTTTGTGTCAGGAATTAAAGATGAAGTTTTAGGAGAAAAATTAATATTAATTATTGAAGATGTCACTTCGAGCGGAGTCGAGAGTTTTTTATTATCAAAAATTAAAAAAGAGTCATCACTTTCTAAATTCGAAATACCGAAAGAAGTTTATTTTCTACCTCAGTTTATAGAAACTGAAACAAAAAAAATCCAACGAAAAAAAACGTTGGATTTGATTAAATTTTAAACAACTATCTATTTATATCATAAAATAAGCCCTTGTCAAAAAGTCCTTGAATTTCATTTTTACCCAAACCATAAGGTGCTGTTGTATAATTTTTAGCTTTGTCGATACCAGAAATTCCTTTCTTTTTATCAGTTTCATAATCATTTTGAATTACGAAAATAGAATCATTAGTGACTGATTTAATTTTTAAAGTAGAGTAATACCCTGTTTGAGTAACTCTAAATTCAATTACATCACCAACAGCAGGTTCTTTAATATAATTTACTAAATCTTTTTTATGTTTACCAGCTGAATATGCGCCGAAAGCTATTATAAGAGCAATAATACCCAAGCCAGACCAATACCAAATAGGAGTTTTTACATTTCGTTTTACCTCTATAGCAGCATCTTTAAGTTTTTCGTTCATTTCTTTGTAAGCCTTGGTTGTCTTGCAATTTGAACACTCTGAAAATACTTTTTTAGTCATAGGAAAAACAGGAATCCAGTATAAGTAGGCGTATTTACCATACACGGAAATTGTGTGATTTGTAATTTCATTACAATGATCACATTTTATGCCTCCTCTTCTTTCACTTTTTAGGTGTGAACCTTTTGTTCCGTAAAAAATCATATCAATTTTATTTTTTTGCTAAATATATTAAAAATTGACACATTTAGACTAATTAAATAGCTGAGTTTACTTACTTAAAGTAAGTGTTCACTCATTGCCGATTTTTTATTGTTACAAATAACAATAGGTTTATATCAAATTTAAAATCTACAATTATGCTAAAAAAAATAACTTTTATATTTTTAATAACCATTGTGTCATTACTACAAGCACAAGAGAAAAAAATAACAGGAATTGTTTCTGATAATTCTGGTGTTTTGCCAGGAGTTACTGTTTTAATTAAAGGAACAGAAACAGGTGTTGAAACTGATTTTGATGGCAAATATGCTATAAAAGCAAGTAAAGGAGATGTATTAGTTTTTTCATTTATAGGGATGAAAACGAAAGAAGTTTTGATAAAAGATAAAACTATAATTAATGTTTTATTAACTGAAAACACTCATGTTTTAGATGAAGTAGTAGTAGCAGCTATGGGAATTAAAAGAAAAAGTAAATCATTAACATATTCATCAATAAAAACAAAAGAATCATCTTTTGTAAAAATAGATACACCACAATCAGGACAATTAACAGCAGGAGAAATTAATGATTTAGAAAAATGGAATGATTGGAAGTTGTTAATGAAAAACGATATGTTTTTAAAAGTGAAAAATAATTGGAAATTTTCTTTAAAAGAAAAGGTTGATGTGTTAGTGAAAGATGTAAATAATATTCCAATTATAAATGCTACGGTTTTGTTTTTAGATGATGAAAACAAGATGATCTTTAAAACAAAGACAGATGTTTTTGGTAAAGCTTTAGTTTTTAAAAATGATAGTAAACATTATACACTTCAGGTAATTTATAAAAAAGAGATAAAAGGAGTAAGAATTAATAGAGAAACCACAAAAATTGAATTTACATATAATTTAAATGAAAAATTAAATGACATCGATATTATGTTTACCATCGATGCAACAGGCTCAATGGGCGATGAGATTAATTACTTAAAATCTGAAATAAAAAATATCATTACCCGAGTAGATTCAAGTGTTCATAAAAAAAGAATTGGCTTAACATTTTATAGAGATCATGGAGATGAATATGTTGTTAGAGATTTTGATTTTACTACCGATATTACTAAAATAAAAGAAAATTTATCTCATCAAACAGCTGGTGGAGGCGGTGATTACGAAGAAGCTGTAGAGGAAGCGTTAAGGGTTTCATTATCTAAATCATGGAATATAAATGCAAAATCTAGGTTGTTGTTTTTATTATTAGATGCACCGCCTCATTTAAATAAAGAAAACATTAATACGATAAAAAACCAAATAAAGAAAGCGCAAGAAAAAGGGATTAAAATTATTCCGATTGTTGCTAGTGGTGCAGATAAAACGGTTGAATATTTAATGCGTTATTTTAGCGTTTCTACAAATGGAACCTATGTTTTTTTAACTGATGATAGCGGAATTGGAAACAAGCACTTAAAACCAACAACAACCGATTTTAAAGTAGAAAAGTTAAATAATTTAATTGTTCGATTGATAAATAAATATGCAGGGATATAAAATAAAACCTCTCTATAAAAAATATAGAGAGGTTTGTTTTGTTATGTGTAATATAACTATACTATAGCCATACTGTGATAAACATTTTGAACATCGTCTTCGTCTTCTAATTTTTCTAAAAGTTTTTCAACATCAGCCTGTTGTTCTTCTGAAAGTTTAGTAGTTGTTGTAGGAATTCTTTCAAAACCTGAAGATAAAATTTCAAGATTATTTTCTTCTAAATATTTTTGAATTGCACCAAATTGCTCAAACGGAGCGTAGATTAAAATTCCGTCTTCATCTTCAAATATTTCTTCTACATCAAATTCGATCATTTCCAATTCAAATTCTTCTAAATCGATCTTTAAATCTTCAGCTTTTATTCTAAAATTACAAGTGTGATCAAACATAAAAACAACCGAACCAGAAGTTCCTAAATTTCCGTCACATTTATTAAAAGCTGCTCTAACATTAGCTACAGTACGGTTGTTGTTGTCAGTAGCGGTTTCAACAACCAAAGCGATACCGTGTGGAGCATAACCTTCAAATAGAGTTTCTTTATAATTGGCAGTGTCTTTATCAGATGCTTTTTTTATAGCGCGCTCAACGTTATCTTTAGGCATGTTTGCAGCCTTTGCATTTTGTATAACGGCACGTAAACGGGCGTTAGTTTCAGGATTAGGACCTCCTTCTTTAACCGCCATAACAATGTCTTTACCAATTCTGGTAAATGTTTTAGCCATTGCCGACCAACGTTTCATCTTTCTTGCTTTCCTAAATTCAAATGCTCTTCCCATTTCTTAAAAATTATATTTACGCAATGGCAAATGTAACTATTGCGTTATTTATTTACAATTAAAATCTTTTTTTGATAATTAAGTTGCTTTCTTTTTCATCGTAAGCACGCCAAGTGCCTGATTTTTTTCCATTTTTATAATTTCCTTTTTGCTTTATATTCCCGTTAGGGTAATAGCTTTTATAGCTACCGTCTAATAAACCGTCATCTAGCTCAACTTCAAACTTTAGTTTTCCGTTATCATAATATTCTTTATAAGTGCTTGCGCTTAAATCGGTAGGATGAATTTCTTCAAAATTAAATAAAGAGTTTGCAGCGATTGTGTCTTTTTTTGATACTAACTTTAAAGCGAGTTTATTTTTTAAATCTTGTTCTGCAATAATAGTTTCGTTTACTAACTTAGGGTCGTTGAAAGACGCGGTAATACTGCTTTTAAAGATATTTCCATCTGAGGTTAGTTGGATACCTAGTTGTGAAAAACAGGTAAAATAATCTTTGTTTTTTCTTAATTGAAGTTGTGTTTTTCGGTCAACAAGACTTATTAAATCACTGTAAATATATGGTGTATTTATATAAGTGAAAACAGTAGATTTGTTGTCGAATAAATATGAAAATTCTTCAAAGTTTTTTGAAGAAGCCAACGTATATTCCATTATATTGTTATTAATAATTTCTTTAAGCGTATTCGGACTTGCGCTAAAAACTACAAAATCATCAATTATTGTAAAATAAGGTTTTTCCATTTTTTTAAACATATTACCAGCCACTATTTTAAAAAATCCTTTTAAATCTAAAAAGTTAATAGTATGGTTTTTGTAAGGTATTTGTTTAAATTTTAAAGGTGTTTTTTCTTTTATTTTAGAAAGGATAAAGTTTAAATTTTCGGTAGCATCTTCAATATCATTGGTTTTAAAAATTGCCGCAATGTCTTTTTTATTTTTTGAAAGTGAAGAGTTAAAATGAATCAACGCAACTTCATTTCCTATCCAACTATATACATTTTTTTTAATGTTAATGTCTAAAAGACTTTCAATTTCAGTAATTTGTGTAGTGTAACTTTTAAACTCTTCAGTTTTTTCTTTTTTCAGAATTTCAAAATTTTCATGAAAAGTTTCAAAGCTATCAAAAGCAAAACTCGAATATAATGCGGTGTTTCTTGGTGCTATATTTGCAATAGATCTTTTACCTTTTCCTGATTTTTGAATGGCAGTTAAATAGGTCTCAGTATCTTCTTTTACATTAGTGTAGCCTTCTGCTTGAATAATGGTTCCTTCAATTAAAGAAACATCAAATCCTGAATAATGAAGTGAGTTTTGAATGTTTTCAATCACTTCTTTATTAGTTTTATTGGTAAAACAAGCAAGGTATTTGTGTAAATACTTATACTGAAAAAAAACTTTAAAAAAGCCATCTTCGGATGTTTCTTTGGTAATTTCAACAAAGTTAACATCTCTACCAATTATAGGGTTTTGGTATTGATTTATAGCATTTTCAACCAAAAGGTGCGTGTATGAAGCAATTAATTGATTTTTTATAAAGGCAATATGTAATGTTTCCCTTTTCTTTTTATCGTAAAGCTCAGTTATTTCGTGGTCTTTGTATAACCTGTTAGTAATTTTATAATTATTGCCAGCTAAGTTTGTAATACTGTTTTTTAAAAAATTAAGTTTTGATAATTTTTCAAGGTCTACAACGTATAAAAAATCATAACTTTTAGGTTTGTATACGTGTGCAGATATTAATACATCACGTTCGCCAATAAAATTAAGAATACTTCTTTGTTCTTTTATAACCTCATCAAGAGTGTTGATGTTTTTATTGATGTCATTAAAATAAGCGTTTTTTTGTAGATGTTTCCAAATATCGCTAGCATTAATTTCATCCCAAGTATCAATGGGTCTCTCAGTATCTAAAATAAAAATAGCATCTTCAGGTATCAGATAAATAGGTTTGATATTATCTTGTTTGGCAAGTGTAAAAACATATGCTTGGTAGGCTATAAACCCTAAAAAAACGAGTAAGATGGCCCATAAAATCTTTTTTCTCATAACTGATGATGCGTAAAATTATACTTGAATAACGCCTAAATTAAATTTCTTTTCAATAGGTGCGTGATTTGCAGCTTCTATTCCCATTGAAATCCAAGTTCTAGTGTCTAACGGGTTTATTACGCCGTCTGTCCAAATTCTTGCAGCAGCATAGTATGGAGAGATTTGCTTGTCGTAACGAGATTTTATTTTGTCAAATAATTCAGCTTCTTTTTCAGGGGTGATTTCTTCCCCTTTTTTCTTTAAAGATGCAGTTTCTATTTGTAATAAAACCTTTGCTGCTGAGTTACCACTCATAACTGCTAATTCGGCACTTGGCCAGGCAGCAATTAACCTAGGGTCGTAGGCTTTACCACACATAGCGTAGTTACCTGCACCGTAAGAGTTACCAATAACAATGGTAAATTTTGGTACAACAGAATTACTTAACGCATTTACCATTTTTGCGCCATCTTTTATGATACCGCCATGCTCAGACTTAGAACCAACCATAAAACCGGTAACGTCTTGTAAAAATACCAACGGAATTTTTTTCTGATTACAATTTGCAATAAAACGTGTTGCTTTATCGGCAGAATCGTTATAGATAACGCCACCAAACTGCATTTCTCCTTTTTTAGTTTTTACTAATTTTCGTTGATTGGCAACAATACCAACAGCCCAGCCATCAATACGGCCATAACCGGTAATAATTGTTTTACCATAGCCTTCTTTATATTGTTCAAATTCAGAATTATCAACCAAACGATTGATAATTTCTAGCATGTCATATTGTGCATTTCTTTCTTTCGGAAGGATTCCGAAAATGTCTTCTTCGTTTTCTTTTGGAGGAAAAGCCTCTTTACGACTGTATCCAGCTTTATCAGCATCTCCAATTTTATCAACAATAAACTTTATTTTATCTAAAGCATCTTTATCATCTTTAGCTTTGTAGTCGGTAACGCCTGAAATTTCGCAATGTGTAGTTGCTCCACCAAGTGTTTCGTTATCAATACTTTCTCCAATAGCAGCTTTTACTAAATAACTTCCGGCTAAAAAGATACTTGCAGTTTTGTCTACAATTAAAGCTTCATCGCTCATAATTGGTAAATAAGCACCTCCGGCAACACAACTGCCCATAACTGCAGATATTTGTGTAATTCCCATACTGCTCATTACGGCATTATTTCTAAAAATACGTCCGAAGTGTTCTTTATCAGGAAAAATTTCATCTTGTAATGGTAAATAAACACCAGCAGAATCTACTAAATAGATAATAGGTAATTTGTTTTCTATTGATATTTCTTGCGCTCTTAAATTCTTTTTTCCGGTAATAGGAAACCAAGCGCCTGCTTTTACAGTTGCATCATTGGCAACAATAATACATTGTTTACCGCTTACATATCCTATTTTTACAACAACCCCGCCAGAAGGACATCCGCCATGTTCTTTGTACATATCTTCGCCAGCAAAAGCACCAATTTCTATCGATTTTGTGTTGTCATCTAAAAGATAATCAATACGTTCACGTGCGGTTAATTTTCCTTTTTCGTGATGTTTATCGATACGCTTTTGACCGCCACCTAATTTAACTTGGGCAAAACGCCTTCTTAAATCTGATGCTAAAAGTTTATTGTGGTCTTCGTTTTTATTGAAGTTAAGATCCATTTGTAAGTTATTTGTTTGCGATTGCTAAATTAAGAAAAACGGTTTATAATACAAGTTGTTTAAATGTATGATTGTAGTATGTTGTCTATCGTTTTTGCAATTTCATTATTTCTAAATTGTTTATTTAAAACACGAGGTTCGGCTACGCGTTCGGTACAGTTTTTTACGGCACAGGTTTCACAAGTAACACCAACTTGTTTATTTGTAAAAGTATTCTCTTTAAAGAATTTAATTTTTTTCTTTAAATGAGGCGATAGTAGCATTCCAATGCTTACGCTACGATTATTTTTTTCTTTAAAAGGATCAGAAGTGGCGGCAGATAATACTAAGTATTCATTCGTCGAATTTTCATAAGATGATATTTGTATACCATAAGAAGAATTTTTATCAACAGCTTTTTCTAAATCTTGAATTGTTTTTATAGAAACCCATCTTCTGCAATAATGCTCGTTATTTCTATTCGCATGTGGTGCCTGTTGTTGGGTTATGTGTAACTCTTTTGATAGTTTAAAAACAGGGGAGTTTTCTTGATGTGTAAATCGTAAAAAAAACAGATTTTTTATATTAAAATGTTTTGGTAATATGTTAGTTAGTCGCTGATAAAAGGTTTCGTCTGAGCAATTGTAGTTTTTAGTGATTTTATGTAATTGTAACGGTTGCCATTCTTTTAATGAGAAAAAATGTGTTAAGTTTTGAATAAGACTTTCTTTCGGAATTATAAGTGCCCCCGCAAAATAAGAAGCAATAAAGTTATTTAAAACTTGGTCAAAACTTTCGAATTTTATCCAAGGAAAAGTATATAGCCTGTTTTCAATTTTTAGATAGTTGTAGGCTAATTCTTTTGCGTAGATAAACGTTTTTTGAGCTTCACTTATATCGTTATAAATAAGTAATGTTTTGTTTTTGGGAATGTAAATGTTTCTTATTTCTGATAATTTTTGATGTTTAGAAAGTTCCTCGGTATTAATCGTATAGCCATATTCTTCGGTTAAAATATCTTCTAAATCGCTAGCACTTATAGGTTTGTTTAAGTTTATATGATAAGCTTTGGCAAAGGCAATAACACTACTTTCAATATCTTCAAAATAATTATTATGTGCTTCTTGATAAGAACGCAAAGAAGCTAAAAAGAAATTTTCACGTGTTAAATTATAGTTTTGAGCTATTTTTATGATAGTACTAATAAACGCATTTACTTTGGCTGGTGCGTTGGCAATAATGTCGATTAAGTTGCTTTCTTTAATACCGAATAAATCCAACGGAATTTCTTTTAAAACTTTCGATTGTAATATTTCACCAATTGGTGCTAAGTTTTTATCTAGTTTTAAAGAAACCAAATGATCGTACGTAACTTCTAGTTTTTCAGAAAGAATTACAATTTTATCTGTTTTGGGATATTTTTTTCCTTTTTCAATCTCATTTAAATAAGATTTAGATAAGCCTGTTAATTTAGCTAATCCGAAGAGTGATAATTTTTTATCAGTACGTATTTGTTTTAGTTTTAATCCAAAAACAAGTCTAATGTATTCTTCTTCCAAAGTTTTTTATTAAAAGATTCGTAATTCAAAGGTATTAAAATTAGCGAATTAATAAAAATTTGAATATTTTGATAATTTAGCGAACGTTCGCTAAATTTATTTAATTATTTTTTATACTATTGATGTATCAATAAATAAAAGTAAATTATTATGAATCAGTATGTTTTAGAAAAAGAAATTGAGTGTGTAGGATTTAATGAGGGTAATTATAAAAATGTTTTAACAAATGAAGCAAAGGCGTTTTTAGTACAGCTTCATGAAAAATTTAATAATAAAAGATTACAATTATTAGAAGAGCGAGAAATAGATCAAGCGTATTTTAATATGGGAAATTATCCAACTTTTCCATCAGAAACAAAAACTATTAGAGAGGGTAATTGGGTGTGTGCGGAATTACCTGACGACCTATTAGATCGTAGGGTTGAAATTACAGGTCCGGTAGATCGTAAAATGGTGATTAACGCGTTAAACTCGGGTGCAAAAACTTTTATGGCCGATTTTGAAGATAGTAATTCGCCTACAATTACTAATTTATTAGACGGGCAGGTAAACTTAAGGGATGCTGTAAATAAAACTATTTCGTTTTATAATGATAAAAAAAATAAAACTTATCAGTTAAATGAAACCGTAGCTACTTTGTTGGTAAGACCAAGGGGGGTGCATTTAAATGAAAAGCATCTTTTAATTGATGGAATAGAAATGTCTGGAGCACTGGTTGATTTTGGATTGTTCTTTTTTCATAACATAACAACTTTATTAGCGCAAGGATCGGCAACCTATTTTTACTTACCAAAATTAGAACATTACAATGAAGCTCGTTGGTGGAACGATGTTTTTGTATTTGCACAAGAATACTTAAGTGTACCAAAAAAAACAATAAAAGCAACGGTATTGATCGAAACTATTACGGCTAGTTTTCAGTTAGATGAAATTATTTACGAGTTAAGAGATCATATGGCTGGTTTAAATTGCGGGCGTTGGGATTATATTTTTTCTTACATCAAAAAATTTAGAAACCATCGAAATTTTGTAGTTCCAAATAGAGATCAGGTAACTATGAAAACACCTTTTATGAAAGCGTATTCTTTACGTGTAATTCAAACTTGTCATAAACGAAATGTACACGCCATGGGTGGTATGGCTGCACAAATTCCTGTAAAAAATGATGAAGCAGCTAATGAATTAGCGTTTTCTAAAGTTTTAAAAGATAAAGAGCAAGAGGTTAAAAATGGTCATGACGGAACTTGGGTGGCACATCCAGGATTGGTAAAAATTGCGATGGATGTTTTTAATAAATCAATGCCAAATGCAAATCAGATAGACAAAAAATTAACAGCTTTAAATATTACTGAGACTGAGTTAGTAACGCTTCCAAAAGGAACAGTTACAGAAAACGGAATTCGTAAAAATATTAATGTAGGTATTTTGTATATAGAATCTTGGTTAATGGGGCAAGGTGCTGCGGCTTTGTATAATTTAATGGAAGATGCAGCAACGGCAGAAATTTCTAGAACTCAGGTTTGGCAATGGTTACATAAAAATATAACACTTGAAGATGGAAGAGTTTTTACACTAGCAATGTATCAACAATTAAAACAAGAAGAAACTAAAAAAATAAAAGAATATGTTGGTGAAATTCGATATAAAAAAGGAGCGTTTGAAACAGCAATTAAGCTATTTGATGACTTAATTTTAAATGAAGAATTTGTAGAGTTTTTAACGTTACCTGCATACAAATATTTATAAAAGAATGTCTCGTAACTACGGCAATAGATTACGAGACGTAATTATCAAAACCTAGAAAATTTCAATAATAAAAAACAAATTTATGAAAAATTTAGCGCAACAAAACTATAGTTCGGTATTAGAAAAAGTAAAATCTCTAAAAGAAAAATATGGAAGCAGTTGGAATGCTATAACTTCTGAAAATGCTGCTAGAATGATTACTCAAAATCGTTTTAAAACCGGTTTAGAAATTGCAAAATATACCGCTACTATTATGAGAAATGATATGGCTGAATATGATACAGATACCTCAAAATATACACAATCTTTGGGCTGCTGGCACGGATTTGTAGCGCAACAAAAAATGATTTCAGTAAAAAAACATCATCAAACCACCAGTAAAAAATACTTGTATTTATCTGGTTGGATGGTTGCTGCTCTTCGTTCTGAATTTGGGCCGCTTCCTGATCAATCAATGCATGAAAAAACAGCAGTCTCTTCTTTAATAGCTGAGATTTATGATTTTTTACGTCAAGCAGATGCAATTGAGTTGAATGATTTGTTTAGACGATTAGAAAATGGTGAAGATGTACAAGAGCAAATCGATAATTTTGAAACTCATATTGTACCAATTATTGCAGATATTGATGCAGGTTTTGGTAACGAAGAAGCAACGTATCTTTTAGCTAAAAAAATGATTGAAGCAGGCGCTTGTGCTATCCAAATTGAAAATCAAGTTTCTGATGCAAAGCAATGCGGGCATCAAGACGGAAAAGTTACTGTTCCCCACGAAGATTTTATAGCAAAATTAAATGCAATTCGTTATGCGTTTTTAGAATTAGGTGTTGAAGACGGAGTTATTGTGGCACGTACAGATTCAGAAGGAGCTGGATTAACTCAAAAATTACCAGTAAGTCAAAAACCAGGAGATTTAGCATCCCAATACCTTGCTTTTGTCGAAGCTGAAGAGATTGCAATTGATGATGCTAAAGAGGATGATGTTTTATTGAAGAGAGAAGGAAAATTAGTGCGTCCGGTAAGATTGGCAAACGGATTGTATAAATTTAAGGAAGGTTCTAATATTGATAGAGTGGTGTTAGATTGTATTACAAGTTTGCAAAACGGTGCCGATTTATTGTGGATTGAAACTCCAACTCCGCATGTAGGGCAAATAGCAGCAATGGTTAATAGAGTAAGAGAGGTTGTGCCAAACGCAAAGTTGGTGTATAATAATTCTCCGTCATTTAATTGGACACTTAATTTCCGTAACCAAGCCTATGATGAAATGTTAAATAATGGTATTGATGTTACCATGTATGATAAAAATAATTTAATGAATGTGGCTTATGACGGATCGGATTTATGCAGGTTGGCCGATGAAAAAATTAGAACTTTTCAGGTAGATGGAGCAAGAGAAGCTGGTATTTTTCATCATTTAATTACTTTACCTACTTATCATACAACAGCGCTTCATATGAATGATTTAACTGCTGGTTATTTTGGTAACGACGGAATGTTAGCATATGTAAAGGATGTGCAAAGGCAAGAAATTAGAAAAGGAGTTGCTTGTGTAAAACATCAAAGAATGGCAGGGTCTAACTTAGGTGATGATCATAAAGTATTTTTTGCAGGAGATAATGCTTTAAAAGCAGGAGGAGAAAAAAACACGTCTAATCAATTTGAAACAAATAAAGAAGAAACTAGAAAAATTGAAGTTGCCGTTTAGGTTATTTATATTAAATTATAAATGTATGATTAGTTAGTTATATATTTTATTTTGAAGTGAAAACTCCAGCATTAGCTGGAGTTTTTTTATTAGCTAAAAGGTAATTCCATTTTAATATTACAACGTTCGTATGGGCAATTTTCTTCAACAGAAATTTCTGTAAATCCATAT
Source organism: Tenacibaculum soleae (assembly GCA_938002045.1). Lineage (GTDB taxonomy): Bacteria > Bacteroidota > Bacteroidia > Flavobacteriales > Flavobacteriaceae > Polaribacter > Polaribacter soleae_A. The sequence goes on along the minus strand of CALLBA010000011.1, from coordinate 83,443 downwards.
TTTTTATAGATGTAGATAGCGTTTTCTAATTTGGTGTTAGAGTATAAAATTAAGTCTTTTAATTGCAATTCTTGTTTTGCAAAATTTATGCAGTATTCCATTAATTGTTGCCCGATTTTAAAACCCCTATGTTTTGGAGAAACTGCCATTTTTGTTAACTCAAAAGTAGTTTGTTTAGGCATTAAGGCAACAGTACCAACAATTTCATTATTTAATTTAGCAAAAAATATATGTCCGCCCTTATTAATAATATATGTAGTAGGATTGCTTAAAACTTCTTCATCAAAAGGTTCAACATAAAAAAAAGTTTGTAACCATTCTATATTCAGATTGTAAAAATGAGTTGAATATTCAGTTTTAAAATGTTCTATTTCTATTGTATTCATTTTACAAAAATATAAAAATAGTATTGTTTTTATGTTAATAATATTCCATGTAATTAATTTCCATGGAAATTAATATTTAATTTTGTATCTTTGTATAGAATTTAAAACAGATAAAGATGAGAAAAAATAAAATAATTTATTACGCAGCAACAGGTTTGTTAACATTATTAATGTTGTTTTCGGCAGGAATGTATTTGTTTAATCACGAAGCGGTAGCAGGAATGTTTACTAATTTTGGGTATCCAACATATATAATTTATCCGTATGCAATAGCAAAAATATTAGGTCTTGTTGCTATTTGGTTTATCAATAATAAAGTAATTAAAGAATGGGCGTATGCTGGTTTTTTCTTCGCTTTTATACTAGCCTATTTTGCACATGTTATGATTAATGATGGTGAACAAACAGCTGCATTAATTGCAATGATTTTATTAATAATATCATATGTTTTTGGTAAAAAAAATAAGATAATAAATGGCTAGTAAAGTATCTTCAAAAACAATATTAACAACAAGTAATTATTTTGCAGAGGCAACTATGCGAAATTACAAGGCTGCAATTGATGTACCTATAAATAAAGGTGGTAATAATAAAGGTCCTACACCTGTAGAATATTTTTTAACAGCCATAGGCGGATGTGTTGCAATTACAATAAAAATGTATGCTGAGCGTAAAAATTGGGACATTGGAGAAGTTACCGTAAATGTAATCCAGAAAGAAGAATTAACACCTGAAGGAATTAAAAAAACATTAATTGAAGAAATTTCGTTTGAAAAAGAAATTAGCGAAATACAACGCGTAAAATTATTAGAAATGGCAGGAAAATGTCCTGTTGCAAAAATGGTAAAAGGAGCAACACCAATTATATCAAAAATAAAGTAGAATGAAAAAAATAGTAGCTTTTGCAGGTAGTAATAGTAAAAAATCAATCAATAAAGAATTAGCGCTTTATAGTGCAACCTTTATGGATGAAGTTGAAACGGTTGTGTTAGATTTAAATGATTTTCCATTACCTATATATGGAATAGATGAGGAAACCAAAAATGGAGTTCCAGAAAATGCACAAAAATTCTTTGATATTATTCAAGGAGCAGACGGAGTTATTTTGTCATTAGCAGAGCATAATGGAAATTTTACAGTAGCATTTAAAAACATTTACGATTGGATGTCTCGTATTAATCAGAAATTATGGAATAATGTTCCGATGCTATTATTGGCAACTTCTCCAGGAGCAAGAGGTGGTGTTTCTGTAATGTCAATTGCTAAAAACGGATTTCCACACATGGGCGGAAATGTTGTAGCCGATTTTTCATTGCCTAATTTTTATGACAACTTTAAAGACGGAAATATCGTTGATAATGTATTAAAAGAACAATTAAAAGAACAGATAACAAAATTTAATAACTCACTATAATGTAACTATTATGACAAAAAAAGTAAGAGTAACCTTATATGGTAAAAAAGGACATGCACATACGGTAGCTTTTAAAAATTATTTAAAAATGGGAGCTATTCCGTTTATTTATAAAGATATCATGACAGACGAAACAGCTAAAAATCATACAAAAGAATTGTATGGAGGTATGGTGAAATTTCCAACATTATTTGTCGATGATGAGGTGTATTTAGAGCCAACAACAGATGAATTTAATAAAATAATGAGAGATTTAATTTAATAAGATGGGAGATATTTCTAAAGACATACAATCTAAGTTTCCAAATAACAAGGTAAAGGCACTAATTAACCTTAAATATACAGCAAATTGGTTATGTAGTAAAGAAAATGATTTTTTTAAGCCTTATGGAATATCACCACAACAATTTAATATTCTTCGAATTTTAAGAGGTGCTAAAAAAGCAATTAAAGTACAAGTTATTAAAGATAGAATGATTGAGCGAGCACCAAATGCAACTCGTTTAATGGATAAATTAAATGACAAAAAATTAATAGAAAGAATTAGGTGTGAGCATGATAGGAGAGTGGTTTATATTAATATTTCTAAACAAGGTTTAGAGTTGTTATCTACTATTGATACTTCTTTAAAGTTAGATTTTTTAGAAAATTTAACTGAAAATGAAGCTGCTCAGTTAAGTGATTTATTAGATAAAATTAGATAATTGTTTAGTGAAATTAAAAATAATATTCAGGAGTATTTTTATAAATAAAAGACACCAATGAAAAATTTAAAAACAATACAACATAAAGTAGATAGTCCGTTAGTAAGCATGGGACCTATAAGATTACGTCAACCTTTACCTACACAAGGTATTGAAAATGTAGATCCGTTTTTATTATTACATCATTATGGCCCTTATGCAATTAGTGTATTTAATAATCCGTTTGATTTAGGAGCGCATCCACATCGCGGTTTTGAGCCAATAACATTGTTATTTAAAGGGGAACAATTACATAGAGATTCTTTAGGAAATGAAATGTTGGTAAAAGCAGGTGATGTACAGTGGACAACAGCTGGTAGGGGAATCGTGCATGCTGAAGGACCATCGAAAGAATTTATCGAAAAAGGAGGCGAGTTAGAGGGAATTCAACTTTGGTTAAATCTTCCAGCATCAAAAAAAATGATGCCAGCAAATTATCAACATTTAAAAAGTGAAGATATCCCAGTGATTGAAAATCAAGCTAAAACGATTCGTTTAAAAATTGTTGCTGGTGAGCAAGGTATTGAAAAAGGGTTGATAAAAACACAAACAGCAGTAAATGTTTTTACTTTAAAAGCTAAAGGAGCAGGAACGATGATGGTAGATATTCCAGAAACACATCAATCACTAGTTTATTTATTAGATGGTGAAGCAATAATAAACGGTGTAGAAACCTTAAAAAAAGGAGTAATTCAAATGCTAACTTTTAAAAATGATGGTAGTACAATTAAAATTGAAGCTCAAAAAGATAGTAATTTATTAGTATTGTCAGGAGAACCTATTAACGAAAAGATAGCTCAATATGGTCCGTATGTTATGAACACGCAAACAGAAATCATGGAAGCGATGCGTGATTTTCAGAAAGGAAAAATGGGATATTTATATTAATAATTAAATATAATTTATTGAAAAACTCGAAGTGTATTCTTCGAGTTTTTTGTTTTCTAAAAAATTGTATCTTGCAATTTATTATGCATGCATAATAAATTAAATACGCAAATGATGAAATACAAACATATTTTTGAGCCCTTAGATTTAGGTTTTACAACATTAAAAAACCGAATCTTAATGGGGTCTATGCATACTGGTTTAGAGGAAGAAAAAAACGGAACAGAAAGAATTGCAGCATATTATGCAGAGCGTGCCAAAGGTGGAGTAGGATTGATTGTTACTGGTGGAATTTCGCCAAACATTCAAGGATGGACAGCACCATTTTCTGCTCGAATGAGTACCAAAAAACATGCTAGAGAGCATAAAGTAATTACAGAAGCTGTTCATAAAGAAGGCGGTAAAATATGTATGCAAATTTTACATTCTGGTCGTTACGGATACCATCCAGTTACGGTAGCTCCATCAAAAATACAGGCGCCAATAAATCCATTTAAACCTTTTGCATTAAAACAATCAGGAATTCGTAGAACCGTAAAAGATTTTGTGAATTGTGCTAAGTTGTCAAAAGAAGCAGGTTATGATGGTGTTGAAATAATGGGGTCTGAAGGTTATTTAATTAATCAATTTATAGTAAAAAGAACCAATAAAAGAACTGATAATTATGGTGGAAGTTATGAAAACAGAATTCGTTTAGCTGTAGAGTTAGTTCAGAAAATTAGAGGAGCAGTTGGTGAAAATTTTATTATTATTTACCGATTGTCAATGTTAGATTTGGTTGAGCAAGGAAGTACTTGGCAAGAGGTAGTACAATTAGGAAAAGAAATAGAAAAAGCAGGTGCAACTATAATTAATACCGGTATTGGTTGGCACGAATCAAGAATACCAACAATTGCAACATCAGTACCTAGAGCTGCATTTACTTGGGTAACTCAAAAAATGAAAGAAGAGTTAACCATTCCGTTAATTACTTCAAATCGAATTAATATGCCAGAGACGGCAGAAAAAGTACTAGCTGAAGGTCATGCAGATATGATTTCAATGGCACGTCCGTTTTTAGCAGATCCAGCATGGGTAAACAAAGCAAAAGAAGCAAAAGATGATGAAATAAATACCTGTATTGCATGTAATCAAGCTTGTTTAGATCATGCATTTCAGAAGAAAGTAGCAAGTTGTTTGGTAAACCCTAGAGCCTGCCATGAAACAGAACTAAACTATTTGCCTACTGATAATAAGAAGAAGATAGCAGTTGTAGGAGCAGGACCAGCAGGATTGGTTGCAGCTACAATAGCAGCACAAAGAGGTCATAAAGTAACTTTATTTGATAGCGAAAGTGAAATAGGAGGTCAGTTTAATATTGCTAAACAAATACCAGGTAAAGAAGAGTTTTACGAAACAATTAGGTATTACAATAAGCAAATAGAACTTCATAATGTAAATTTAAAACTAAATACACGAGTTACTGCCGATGATTTAGCAAATGGTAATTTTGATGAGGTAGTGTTAGCTACAGGTATCACACCAAGAACCCCTAAAATTGAAGGTGTAAATCATGAAAAAGTATTAAGTTATATTGATGTTGTTAAACATAAAAAGCCAGTAGGTAAACGCGTAGCTGTTATTGGTGGTGGTGCCATCGGTTTTGATATTTCTGAATATTTAGCACATGAAGGTGAAAGTACTTCGCAAAATATTGATGCTTGGTTAAAAGAATGGGGAATCGATAAAACATTAGAAGCTCGTGCTGGTATTGAAAATGTTAAAGCAGATATCCATCCATCACCTAGAGAAATATTTATGTTTAAACGTAGCAAAGGTAAGTTTGGTGCAAAATTAGGAAAAACTACAGGTTGGATTCACCGTTCGGTTTTAAAAAGAAAAAAAGTAAATTTTATAAGCGAAGTGCAATACACTAAAATTGATGATGAAGGAGTACATTATGTTCAAAATGAAGAGCATAAAATATTAGCTGTAGATAACATAGTTTTATGTGCAGGTCAAGTTCCGTTTAAAGAATTACTAGCTCCTTTAGAAGCTAAAGGTATTAAAACTCATGTAATTGGCGGAGCAGATGTTGCAGCTGAGTTAGATGCAAAAAGAGCTATCAGTCAAGGAAGTAGATTGGCTGCTCAAATTTAAAATATGAAACCCTCGAAATATTAAAAGTCCTGCTATATGCAGGGCTTTTTTTTGTTAAAAAATTAAATAGTACTTTTAGCAAACTAATCAGAAAAATCAAACATGAAATCATTTACAATAAAAGAAATTAATTCATTATTAAATGGGGAGTTAATAGGAAATTGTTCCGAAAAAATTACAGCCCCAGCGCAAATTGAAAAAGCGGAAAAAGGTCAAATTACTTTTATTGGAAATAAAAAGTTTGCACGTTTATGGCAAACTTCAAACGCAAGTGCAGTAATCGTTGATGAAAAAATAACAATAGAACCAAGAGAAAATAAAGCGTTGATTAAGGTAAAAAATGCTGATTTAGCAATGGCTATCATATTAGAAACTTTTCAACCAGAGGCACCTTATTTTGAAACAGAAATTCATCCAACAGCTGTAATTGATAAAACAGCAAAAATAGGCGAGGGTTGTAAAATTGGAGCAAATTGTTATGTAGGTAAAGACGTAATTTTAGCAAACGAAGTTGTTTTATATCCAAATGTTTCAATTTTTGATGATACTACAATAGGAAACAATACAACAGTTTGGTCAGGTACCGTAATAAGAGAACGAAGTGTAATTGGTAGTCACTGTATTTTTCATACCAACGTTAGTATTGGTTCAGACGGATTTGGCTACAGGCCAAGTGAACAAGGATTAACTAAAATTCCGCATATTGGTAATGTTGTAATAGGTAATCAGGTTGAGGTAGGCGCAAACTCTTGTATTGATAGAGGTAAATTTAGCGCTACTATTTTAGGTGATGGCTGTAAAATTGATAATCTGGTACAGATTGGACATAATTCAGTATTAGGTAAGTTTTGTATTATGGCAGGAAATAGTGGGTTAGCAGGTTCCGTTACCTTAGGCGACGGCGTTGTTATTGGCGGTAGCGCCTCTATAAAAGATCATACAACCATTCATTCAGGAGCAAAAGTAGGAGCAGGGTCCGGAGTTATTGCTGATGTACCAGCAGGAAAAACAGTCGTAGGGTACCCAGCAACTGACTCAAGAGAAATGATGAAACAATGGGTAGCTTTACGTAAGTTGGCAAGATGATAAAAAATAATGGCATTTTTTTAAAATCTCACTATAAAAGAGGTTTTTGTGTAAACTTTTTAAACAGAAAAGATAAAATAAATACCGATATTTGCGGTTCACATTTTTATAAAGAATAGATTATGGCAATGAATAAAAATACCGTTTTAGGATGGGCTACTTTAATAATGATTTTAATAGGGCTTTTACTAGTATGTTTAGGCGCTTTTAGGTATGATGAGGTGGCAGGTTACGGATTTGCAGCAGTAGGTTTAGGTTTTTTTGCAAATGCATGGGTTTTTAATGCATTAAAAGGACGCGTTTAATTAATAAAAAAATACAACAAAATGTCAGACGATAAGAAAGTCATTTTTTCAATGAATAAGGTCTCTAAGACCTACCAAAGTACCAACAAACAAGTTTTAAAAGATATTTATTTAAGCTTCTTTTACGGAGCTAAAATTGGTATTTTAGGTTTAAACGGATCGGGTAAATCTACTTTATTAAAAATTATTGCAGGAGTTGAAAAAAACTTCCAAGGTGATGTAACCTTTTCACCAGGTTATAAAGTTGGTTATTTAGAGCAAGAACCAAAATTAGACGATTCTAAAACAGTTATTGAAATTGTAAAAGAAGGTGTTGCAGAAACAGTTGCTATTTTAGAAGAGTACAATAAAATTAACGACATGTTTGGGTTAGAAGAGGTGTATTCTGATGCAGATAAAATGGATAAGTTAATGGCACAACAAGCAGAGCTTCAAGATAAAATTGATGCTTCTAATGCATGGGAGTTAGATACGAAGTTAGAAATTGCCATGGATGCATTACGTACTCCAGATGGTGATACGCCAATTAAAAACTTATCTGGAGGGGAAAGAAGAAGAGTTGCTTTATGTAGATTATTATTACAAGAACCAGAAATTTTATTATTAGATGAGCCTACCAACCACTTAGATGCAGAATCTGTACACTGGTTAGAGCATCATTTAGCACAGTATAAAGGAACAGTAATTGCTGTAACGCACGATAGATATTTCTTAGATAATGTTGCTGGTTGGATTTTAGAATTAGATAGAGGAGAAGGAATTCCTTGGAAAGGGAACTACTCATCTTGGTTAGACCAAAAATCAAACAGGTTAGCACAAGAAAGTAAAACGGCTTCTAAACGTCAAAAAACGTTAGAGCGTGAGTTAGAATGGGTTCGTCAAGGAGCAAAAGGTCGTCAAACAAAGCAAAAAGCTCGTTTGAAGAACTATGAAAAATTAATGAGTCAAGATCAGAAGCAAACTGATGAAAAACTTGAAATTTATATCCCTAACGGGCCACGTTTAGGAACTAATGTAATTGAGGCTACTGGAGTATCAAAAGCATTTGGAGATAAATTATTATACGATAATTTAGAATTTAATTTACCACAAGCAGGAATTGTAGGGATTATTGGACCAAATGGTGCAGGTAAAACAACTATTTTTAAAATGATAATGGGAGAAGAAACTCCTGATGATGGAAGTTTTAAAGTAGGTGAAACTGCTAAAATTGCTTATGTAGATCAGGCACACTCAAACATTGACCCAGATAAATCTATTTGGGAAAATTTTTCTGAAGGTCAAGATTTAGTAATGATGGGCGGTAAGCAAGTAAATTCTCGTGCTTATTTAAGTCGTTTTAATTTTGGAGGAAGTGAACAAAATAAAAAAGTTTCTACACTTTCTGGAGGTGAGCGTAACCGATTGCATTTGGCAATGACTTTAAAGGAAGAAGGAAATGTTTTATTATTAGATGAACCAACGAATGATTTAGATGTAAATACATTAAGAGCCTTAGAAGAAGGTTTAGAAAACTTTGCAGGTTGTGCGGTAGTTATTAGTCACGATAGATGGTTTTTAGACAGAATTTGTACACACATTTTAGCTTTTGAAGGAAATAGTGAAGTGTATTTCTTTGAAGGAGGTTTTTCAGATTACGAAGAAAACAAGAAGAAACGTTTAGGTGGTGATTTAATGCCAAAAAGAATTAAGTATAGAAAATTAATCAGATAATTAATTACCACATTTTATTATAAAAACAAAAACTCGAAGCTAGCATACTTCGAGTTTTTTCTTTCCTTTTCATTTAACAATTCTCCCACCAATAATTAAAACTGTTAAGTAAATAGTTTTTCATAGTTTGTGATTTGTGTTAAAACTATGTTAAAATCAATAAACGTGCCGAAACCATAATTAAATATTTTTTTTATTGATGTATTAATGAAATTGAAGTTAAATTATTGTACTTGTGAATCTAAACTTATTTCAAGTTTACATTATTATCATAAAAATTAGCTTCTAAACCTAAAATTGGTGTTTATATTTTAGGCTTCCTGAATTTTTATTATTCTTTTTAAGATAATTTCGTCTTCATAAGATAATTCTACCATAAACCCTTCTAATTGATACAGGCTAAATAAAGTCATTTTTCCAAAAGACGTTATTGAATTTTCAACTTTACAGCCATTTGTAATTGTATATGCGATTTTTTGTTTTGTAGTGAGTCTGTTAAAATCTTTAAATTTCATAGTTTTAAAAATACAAAAAACCTTACCTAATAGGCAAGGTTTTTATAGTGTAAGTCTTATGTGTTTTTAGCTATGAAAGGCAGCATTATGCGCTAAATCGCCTGCACAACTTTTACATTTTCCAGCAGCATCTGCCCCCCCAGCACATCCATTGTTACAAGTATAGTGATATTGTCCCGCAGCATTAGGACCCGAAGCAGGTAATGGAGCTACAGGAGTTGAAACTGGTGTAGATGGTGTTTGTGGTGTGTTATGAAACGCTTGGTTATGTGCAAGTGGTGTTTTACAAACATTACAAGCAGTACCTTTAACATTTGAAGTTCCGCCTTTACACTTTTTTGGGCATATATAATGTGCACCTCCAACTACATTTACTGTTGAGTTATTTGCGCTTGGAAGTGTAGGAATTGGACGTTCGTTAAAGGGAAGGTTTAACGGATGTATAGGAGTAGTAGCTTTTTTTTCTTCAGTTTTACAAGAAAAAAAGCTTATTAGTAATATGACGAATATTGGGAATAATTTTTTCATGTTCAAATATAAAAAAACCTCGACAATAAATAGGCGAGGTTTTAATTATATAAAGTTTTGTTAGTCTTACAAGTGAATTACCTCATCATAAGCATCAGCAACAGCTTCCATAACCGCTTCACTCATGGTAGGGTGAGGGTGGATCGCTTTTAATACTTCATGACCTGTAGTTTCTAACTTACGACCTAAAACTGCTTCAGCAATCATATCAGTAACACCAGCACCAATCATATGGCATCCTAACCATTCACCGTATTTAGCATCAAAAATTACTTTTACAAATCCGTCTGGAGTTCCAGCTGCTTTTGCTTTACCAGAAGCAGAGAATGGGAATTTTCCAACTTTTAATTCGTAACCAGCTTCCTTCGCTTTTTCCTCAGTTAAACCAACAGATGCAATTTCTGGAGTAGCATAAGTACAACCAGGAATATTTCCGTAGTCTATTACTTCTGTATGTACACCAGCCATTTTTTCAACACAAGTAATTCCTTCAGCAGAAGCAACATGTGCTAATGCAGGACCCGGAGTAACATCACCAATAGCATAATAACCAGGAATATTGGTTTGATACCAATCGTTAACTAAAATTTTATCTCTATCAGTAATAATTCCAACATCTTCTAACCCGATGTTTTCAATATTCGTTTTAATTCCAACTGCCGATAATACGATGTCAGCTTCTAAAACTTCTTCACCTTTTTTAGTTTTTACGGTAGCTTTTACTCCATTACCAGAAGTATCAACAGATTCTACCGATGAATTAGTCATTATTTTAATTCCTGCTTTCTTAAAAGAACGCTCCATTTGTTTAGAAACATCTTTATCCTCAACAGGTACAATATTTGGCATAAACTCTACAACAGTAACCTCAGTTCCCATTGAATTGTAAAAATGCGCAAATTCAACACCAATAGCACCAGAACCTACAACTATCATAGATTTTGGTTGGCTTGGTAAGCTCATTGCTTCACGATATCCAATTACTTTTTTACCATCTTGTGGTAAATTTGGTAATACTCTAGAGCGAGCACCAGTAGCAATAATAATATTATCAGCGCTATATTCAGTTACAGATCCATCTTCAGCAGTAACATCAACTTTTTTACCAGTTTTAATTTTACCAAAACCGTTAATAATATCAATTTTGTTTTTCTTCATTAAAAACTGAACACCTTTACTCATTCCTTCAGCAACACCACGACTACGTTTAATAACAGCTTCAAAATCTTTATCAATAGCTTCGGCCTTCAAACCATATTCATCAACATGTTTTAAGTAATCGTAAACTTGAGCAGATTTTAACAAAGCTTTCGTAGGAATACATCCCCAGTTTAAGCAAATTCCACCTAAATTTTCTTTCTCAATCACCCCAACTTTAAAACCTAATTGACTTGCTCTAATTGCAGTTACATAACCTCCAGGACCACTTCCTATTATTAATACGTCGTATTTCATGATGTTTATTTTTACTTGTTGTTTGTTTATTACTTTTATTTATGTCACTTCGAGTGATTTTCTTTTCAAAATCGTATCGATAAGTTGGGCGTTCGAGCGGGCTTTCACTACTCGCTTTTTTAGTTGTGTTCTCGATACAAATTTATTCATTCTTCATAAATTTACTCGAACTGACAACTAAAAAGAGCTCAAACAAGCCGTTCAATCCCTAACGCGTGTACTTGTTAATTTTTTACATTCTCTCAGGGACCTGAATCCCTAACAATCCAAATGCTGATTTTATAGTATCGGCTACCTTTTTAGATAACTGAACTCTAAATACTTTTTTATCTTGATTCTCTTCTCCTAAAATGTGTACGTTTTGGTAAAAAGAATTAAATTCTTTTACTAAGTCATAGGTATAATTAGCAATAACAGCTGGTGAATAATTACTCGCTGCTTGCTGAATTATTTCAGGATATAATTCTAATTGTTTTATTAATTCTTTTTCCTTTTCATGTAATTCAATCGATACCGCATTTGAATAATCAAAATCAGCTTTTCTTAAAATAGATTGAATTCTAGCATAGGTATATTGAATAAAAGGCCCTGTGTTTCCTTGAAAATCTACTGATGCTTTTGGGTCGAATAAAATACGCTTTTTAGGATCTACTTTTAAGATAAAATACTTTAAAGCTCCTAAACCAATAATTTTATATAATTCTTCTTTTTCAGAATCTGAATACCCTTCTAATTTACCTAATTCTTGTGAAATAGCTTTTGCTGTACCCGTCATTTCATCCATTAAATCATCCGCATCAACAACTGTTCCTTCACGTGATTTCATTTTTCCAGAAGGTAAATCTACCATTCCGTAACTTAAATGATGTAACTGTTCTGCCCAAGAATATCCTAATTTTTTTAAGATTAAGAACAATACTTTAAAGTGATAATCTTGTTCATTACCAACCGTGTATACCATTCCACCAACATCTGGCATATCTTTAGATCGTTGTATAGCAGTACCAATATCTTGGGTCATATACACTGCTGTTCCGTCTGAACGTAACACTAATTTTTCGTCTAAACCATCATCAGTTAAATCGCACCAAACCGAACCATCTTCTTTTTTATAGAAAACACCACTTTTTAGTCCGTCATCAATAACATCCTTTCCTAATAAGTAAGTATTGCTTTCGTAATATAATTTATCAAAATCTACTCCGATATTTTTATATGTAACATCAAATCCTTTGTAAACCCAGTTATTCATCTCTTTCCACAGCGCAACAACCTGTTCGTCTCCAGCTTCCCATTTACGAAGCATTTGTTGTGCTTCAATAAATAAAGGTGCTTGTTTTTTAGCATCATCCTCAGATAACCCTGCTGCGACCATGTCGCTAATTTCTTTTTTATATTCTTGATCGAATTTTACGTAGTAATTACCAACCAACTTATCACCTTTTAAACCTGTTGATTCGGGTGTTTCTCCGTTACCGAATTTTTGCCAAGCCAACATCGATTTACAAATATGAATTCCGCGATCGTTAATAATTTGCGTTTTGTAAACTTTTTTACCTGAAGCTTTTAAAATTTCAGCAACCGAATATCCTAATAAAACATTACGAACATGTCCTAAGTGTAAAGGCTTGTTTGTGTTTGGTGATGAATATTCAACCATACGAGAAGGGTTATCCGCTAAAGGCGAAACAAATCCGTAAGTAGTATCAGTAGCTATTTTGTTAAAGAAGTTGTTATAAAAGCTATCGTTTATAACTAAGTTTAAAAATCCTTTTACAACATTAAAGTTTTCAATTTCGGTAACATTTTCAACTAAATATTTTCCTAAATCCTCACCTATTTGAACCGGATTTCCTTTTTTATATCTTAAAAGAGGAAAAACCACTACGGTGATATCTCCTTCAAAATCTTTACGAGTTGCTTGAAATTCTACCGTCGGAATTTCAATATTATATAAGGTTAAAAATCCTTCTTTTACTTTAGTTGTTATTAAGGTTTGTATGCTCATTAGTTGTTGAAAATTGAAGTGCAAAATTACGTAATTTATTTGGATGATATTTAAACTGATTCTAACAATTTATATGGTTAGTTTTGCAGTAAGTTTTGTCTTTAATATTTCAGAATATTATTTCAGATAATTATACGTTAATTAATAGCATCGAAACTTCTTCTTAAAATAAAAATTATGGATAAAGATTTAGAGAATTTAGAAAAGTTAGCAGCAGACGTAGAAAAGCAAAATAAAAAATATTTTGCTACCATAAAAAAACGAGTGCCTAAAAACTTTGATGTTGTAGTACATGATATTCATGATAAGGAATTTGAAAAAACAGATTGTTTAGATTGTGGTAATTGTTGTAAAACTACAAGTCCGATTTTTACAGATAAAGATATTGAGCGTATCTCTAAACATTTAAAAATGAAGGTTCGTGATTTTGAAGCGCAATATTTAGAGCGTGATGCTGATAATTTTATGGTGTTAAAAACAGCGCCCTGTTCATTTTTAGATGAAAGCGATAATTCATGTTTTATTTATAATGTACGTCCGAAAGCTTGTGCAGAATATCCTCATACAAATCGTAAAAAGTTTATACAATTAGCTGATTTAACAGTAGCAAATACAGCTATTTGCCCTGCGACTTATAGAATTGTAGAAGAATTAAAAAAACGTTTGCCAGTTAGATCTAACGAGAAAATAAAAAGGTTAGGTTAGTTTTTTTATTACAAAGTAGATTAACTTTTTATTTAAAAATATTATTGGTATTTAATACTTAAAAATAGCATGATTCATGTTGTAGCCATCTACCTTTTCTTTTTAAATTAAAATCTATATGTAATACTACTTCATGGGTGTTATAATTGTTACTTAAACCTCCTAACTTAGTATCATAGGAATAGCCTATTCGGTATTTTTCATCTATAATAAAAGCAAACATAGCGCTTACAGAATCGTTATAGCGATAAGATACACCCGCTTCTAAGAATTTTTTATATAAAAAGTTGGTGTTAATATCTACAGATAAGGGTAGGTTTTTTGTGTATTTTATCATTGTTGATGGTTTAAATAAAACGGCATCAGTTAAACGATAACGTATTCCACCAGTAATAAAATAATTCAAATTACTAGAAATTAGACTTGTGTTTGAATTGTTATCTAATTGAAATTGTGTGCTTTTTAAGAGGTATGGAATGGATAATCCAACATAGTATTTTTTTGTATAATAATATGCTCCAAAACCAATGTTAGGATTGTTTCCGTTTATTGAATTATACGAATCATTATCTGGCGTGATTCCTTCAGATAAGTTATTGCTAAAAAAAGTAAAACCTCCTTTTAAACCAAAGGCAAGTCTAGCATACTGAGAAGTTATTATGGTGTATGAAGCATCAATATTTATGTTGGTACTTTCTGATAAACCTACTTTATCATTTATAACTGTTGCTCCTATACCAAAACCTCTGTTTGTTCTTCCGTTTATAGAAAAAGTATTAGTGGTTGGGGCACCTTCTATACCTGCCCATTGTTGACGTGTTAGTAACGATACATTTAAATCGGATCTTGCACCAACAGTAGCTGGGTTTACAATTTGCATATTATATAAATATTGTGTGTAATGTGGTATTTGTTGTGCGTTACTAATTAAACTATAACAAACAATTAATACGGTTAAGAATATTTTTTTTGTGCACATTATCTTATAAGTTGTATAAAGTTTGTTTTAACTTTTGTTTTGCCATCATTAAAATCGAGTGTGTAATAATACACGCCTTCTGGTACGGGTTTGCCATTGTAATTCCCGTTCCACCAAATAGGTGATGTTCTTCCGTTGTTATTATAGTTATATACTTCACTACCCCAACGATCATAAATTATAAGTTTAAAATTTGGATAATCTTCAATACCTGCTATTTTAAAAGTATCACTTTTTCCATCACCATTAGGTGAAAATAAGTTAGGTACGTCATTGTCTTTAATTGTTCCAGTATTTATTAAAGTTATTGAATTACTTGTAACGGTTGTTTGCAGTAACATTGTCTCAGTATCTTCATTTAAAGTATCATCAATTGTTACAATGTTTTGCGTAATAGTTTCTGTATTAGCCGGAATAACCGTTGTTAAAGGTGTTATTTGGTAGTCTAAATGTTTAGTAGCTGTTTCATCTATCGTTTCTAAATTAAGAACAATAGGTGCGTAATTTTGCATCGGATTTAAATTTGCATTTAAAAGTTTAATTTCAAACACAAGTGTTTCACCTTCGGTAACAGATGCATTTTCTATTTGTATGGTAGGAAAAGGATCTATATCTATAATACTCCCTGTTTTTTGTAAATCTTGTATACCAACATTATTACTGGTAACAATACCATTTACGATGAGATTTTCTGTATCGGGTTCATTTAAATTATCGATTATAGTAGGAATATTAAAAGAAACACTTGTGTTTACGTTATTAGGATCAGAGGTTCCTTGAATACTTAATGTTGTTGTAATATTTGTATAATCATCAGGACTTATAGCAACGCCATCAGTTGTGTTTATAGCTATATTTATAGGAGTTGATGATGGGTGGCTAATGGTAATTGTGTGTACTAAATCAACCCCTTCTTGTTCGACAGAATTATTCATGGTGATTGATGGTGGTGCTTCATTATCAATAATGGTTGCAATTCCTGAAACAGCTGTATTAACAGTATTATTTGAGGTTATGGTTCCGTTAATAGTAAAAAGTTCGTTGAGTTCATAAATAGTATCATCTATGGATGGTATTGAAAACGTGGTAGTTTCTTGAAAGGCAGGAATACTTATTGTTGAGGCATTTATTTGATTGTAATCATACGGTGCTATTGCTACAGTATATTGAGTAGTTGTCGGAGTTCCATCAACGGTAGAAAAATCAATATTTATTATTGATGCGCTTTGGGTTAAAACAGTATGATCGTTTTTGGTTACTAATGAAATGGTAAAAAGAGCAGAATTACCTTCATTAATTGTAATATTATTGATAATTATAACAATAGCGTTGGTTTCTCGCCAATCTCTTTCAGGGTTATCAGTATTATCGATATCAGGGAAATCTGTTGGAGTTTGGTTATTTGTTGGGTTAACAAGATTATCATTATTGTCATAAGCATCATCTAATCCGTCATTATCGTTATCGATATTAGAAGCTATAGTTTCTGGGGTTCCGTCGTTATTAAAATCCCATCCTTCAATGTAGTCATCACGGATATCGTTGTCTGAGTTTAAATCGATATAATCAGGAATAAGGTCACTATCAGTATCTGTAGGAGTTAATCCGTTAAGGTAAGCAGTATCAACTCCATTTATTAGATAGGTGTTGTTTGGCGGTGTATAACTGTTGGTTGGTTGTGCTTCTATATTATCTACAATTCCATCATTATCCGCATCAATATCTATGTAATCAGGGTTTCCTGTAGTATCGGTATTTGGAATTGTGTAAGTTATTGAGGCTGTTAAAGTGTCATTATTTTCAATTGTATTGTGAAGTCCATTCACACCTACATTCATGTCTGTTTTTCCGTCAGAAGTAACGTTTAAATGACCATTTCCAGCTTCTACAATATCAAAAATACCGTCATTATCACTATCTAAATCGAAATGGTTGGGTATCCCGTCATTATCAAAGTCAAAAATATCTACAATACCGTCATTATTAGCATCAATATTAAAATCGGTGTCTTTGTAATTAGGAATAGCATCATTGTCATGATCATCTAATGGGTCTAAGCCATTGTATTCATCAATATCAGGAATGGTATCATTATCATCATCAATATCTATTTCGTTAATAACAGTATCATTATCAGTATCTGTAGAAACATTTAGGGCTATTGCTCCTGTTGAATTTGCGTTGTTATTTAATGGATCAACAGCTGTGAATTGAACAACATTATCACCGATGCATTCTTCTTCAAAAAGAACAGTAAATTGAACAGTGATTGTTTGATTGGCTTCTAAAAGGCCAGAATTACCATCAAAAAAATTAATATCAGAAGTACCGTTGTAAGATGGATTTAATACGGGGTTTGTAGTTGCTGTAGAGTTTTGAAAAAATGGTGTGCTAACTGAAAGAATATTTCCTCCACAAATAGCATTTAAATCATCTTGTAATTGTAATTGTTCAATTTGAACAGCGCTACTTGTATTAGTTATAGTAATTTGAAAAGTAAGTTCTTGATGTTCTAAAATTCCATTAGGTTGTTCATCAATCAATGAAATAATTTTTTCGGTTGATGACGAAGCACTAAATGAAAATCGCATACTAGAAGTAGTACATGTACATTGTGAGGCAGATGAAGCGACTCCTGTTTGTGACGATGTAGTGTAGTAACGATCTAAATGATTTCCTAAATTATCTGACCAAGTGGTATATGAATATCTTCTAGAGTTTGTTAAAATGGTTTCATCAAAGTCGTCTAAATTACCTTGTGTTTGTGATATTTCTAACTGATCAAAAGAGTTAGCATTTGAAGATGAAATAGGTGCTATATGATAAAATATTTCTAAAATTATAGTTTCTCCAGAGGCTAATGAATTATTGGCGGCTAATAAGAAAGAATCTGCATCTCCATCATAGTTAGGATTGATGTTTACAGTTGGACCCGAAATTTGAGATATAGTAAGGGTGTTAAAAACAATTCCGTTATCAATAAAATTACCTAAGCCCATGTTGTAATTTACATTTGAAGCTGTTCCAGTTCCTTCATTGGTAATAATTACTCGGTTATTATAATCAAATGTACCATCAGAGTTTACAATAGGATTGGTTTCAGGTACATATAATGCTGCTGCAATAACTGCTTCTGTTGTATGAAAATCTGATATAGAAAGATTTTCGGTAGCATTTCCAATTGATGAACTAACATTAAAAACTGTATCAAAATCAATACCAGATCCTGAAGGTGTAGGGTTAGGTCGCCCGTTACAAAACGGATTAATTGTAACACAAAATCTAATATTTATAGATTGTCTTGGATATAAAACAGCGTTATTAATTGTAGCATTATCAAAAATAGCGCTTGACGTTAGGTTTAAAAAATCAGGATTTACATTTGTGGTACCATACTCTAAAGGGTACGGATTATTCACATAATCTACAGTGCCTGATGTGGTTACTTCCATTTCACTAATTTCGGTAACACAACCGTTACCAAAAATAGCTTGTAAGTCATTTGTTAAATTAATATTACGGATAAGGTTTGAAGTATGATAATCTCTAGCAGTACTTGTATTTGTTACCGACATTTCATAGAGTATTCTATATTCATCATTAACAGTATAGCCTTGGTTACAACTTTCTAAATTACTTATTTCAATTAAATCGGTTATATTTTCAACCGTTAAATATAAGTCAGCAGTAGTTGTGTAAGTACCATCAGAAATAGTGTAGGTAATAGTATCAACATTACCTGTGTAATTATCGTTAGGCGTAAAATTATAACTACCATCTGTATTTACAGTAATACTACCTTGAGTAAAATTAGCTGTTTGTCCTGCAATAAAATTGATACCATTAATAGTAAAAGAAGTAACAGTTAATACATTGTCATCAGCATCTGTATCATTACCCAGTACACCTGGAGCATTTACAGATAAAAGCGTATTTACTTCAGCGGTATCATAATCATTAAAAGCTTCGGGTTCATTTTCATTTTCAACCGTTATTTGTAAATCTGCAGTTGCTGAAAAAGTACCATCAAAAAGCGTATAAGTAATAAGGCTTACTTGTCCAATATAATTAGTATTAGGAACAAAGTTATAGCTACCATCGGTATTTATGGTAATAGTTCCTTCTGTAAAAATAGCAGTTTGCCCTGCTACGAAACTAATACTGTTAATGGCAAACGAAGTAATTGTTAAAGGGTCATTTTCAGCATCAGTATCGTTATCGAGTAATCCAGGTGCTGTTACATTTAAAACGGTATTAATATCAATTGTATTAAAGTCGTTTATACCATTAGGAGGTATTTGAGCTCTGCTAAATTGAGAAAATAGTAAGCAAAAGAATAAAATAGTATAAGAACCTTTTAGCATAATTTTTGAAATGAAGGGGTAATTAATGGGTGCAATTTATAATAATTAAAATAATTATTCATTATAATTTATTGACAACTGTTTGTTTAGTATAATATTTATTTTTGTAACTTGTTTCTTTATTATCCGATAAATATTTTACAATGGAAACCTTAATTCATTATTTTGAAACCATTCCGTCTAGTCATCGAAGTTTAATTTTAGTTGGTGGAATTACCTTTTTTTGGCTATTAGAAAGTGCAGTACCTTTATTTAAGTTTACTTATAATAAATGGAAACATGCATTACCTAATTTATTTTTTACAGGAACTACTATAATTATCAATTTTGCACTAGCTTTTTTGTTGTTAAAAACAGCAGATTGGGTGCAATTAAATAATTTCGGATTGATTAATTGGTTACCAGAAATACCATTGTGGTTATATGTAGTTTTAGGAGTGTTATTTCTAGATTTTTTTGGAGCTTATCTTGCACATTTTACTGAGCATAAAATACCTAAACTTTGGATGGTGCATTTGGTGCATCATACCGATCATGAAGTAGATACAACTACAGCTAATCGTCATCACCCTTTAGAAAGTGTTATTCGTTTTGTGTTTACTTTGTTAGGAGTTCTGTTAGTTGGTACGCCAATTGCAATTGTAATGTTATATCAATCAATGTCGTTAATATTTACGCAGTTAACACACGCAAATATTAAAATGCCAAAAAAACTAGATAAAATACTAAGTTATATAATTGTATCGCCAGACATGCATAAGGTTCATCATCATAATATGCTGCCTTACACGGATTCTAATTACGGGAATATTTTTTCTATATGGGATCGTTTATTCGGTACGTATATGGAGCTCGATAGAGAGAAAATTGTGTACGGGGTAGATACTTTTCCTGATGAAGAAAAGAATTCAAGTTTAAAAGAATTACTAAAACAACCGTTCGTTGGTTATAGAAAACCTACTAATATGTAATAGATTAAATAAGAAGCGTGAATTAAGGTTCACGCTTCTTTTAGTTTAAAGTTAATTAAGTTTTTTAGATAAGTAAACTGTAATCTACAGACTTCCTAGAGCAGGAATTGCAGTACAAAAATATCCTTGTTTTTGAAGTATATTAGTTGCAGCGTTTGTGCTAGAAAATGTGCATCCGAATACAGTATGACAACATTTTGCGACAAAATTATTTGAAAATCCACCATTAATAGCCTTTTGTTCTGTCTTCTCTAAGGTTTTTCCTAAGTTTGCAATCTTTTTTAACATAATTTATAATTTAATTGTTAATATTGATTTAAATATAAGTTTTATCTTAAAAAATAATAGAAGCCACTTTGTGAATGGTTAAATTAGTTTGTGAATGGTAAATATTTGATAATTAATTGGTTGATTTCTTAATCAACTCTAAAATATATTTTCCACGAGCTTTACAACCTTTGCTTTCATGAATAATCTTAGAGCTAATTAAGTGTTGTAGTTCTGGATGTACCCAATCTTTTTGTAAACCAAACAGGTATAAAAAATTCATAGTATAAGCCCTAACTGCAATTTTTTGATCAGTAATTAACCAATCAAAACCAGTTTCAATAATTGCATCAATATGATTTTTTGTTAAAGTAGTTTTAGTTTTATTGTCTTTTTTAGCTGTAAAGGCATTCGCTAAATGTTCGCAAATTTTAGCACAAGGACGCACAGCACTATCAAAATGGACGGTTGAAATATTTGTAGCAAAACTATCTAAATAAGGTAAAACATGTTCAATTCCATGATGCGTGCAAATCCATTCTAACACCCAAGCTGCTTTTATTGATAATTTATTATTTACATCAAAAGTTAAATCAACTAAATACTTTATCAATTTAGGTTCATTTAATACAATATTTGCTGCTTTATCTCGGTTTACTTTAGCAGGATTCTGCATGTCATCTAAAACAGAAATTAAAAAATCAATACTCATTTTGGTATGGTTTGTGTATTTTTGATATCAGTTAAGTAACAAAATAAAATAATCAATGTTAAATATAAAAAGGATATTTTCAATAGTGCTTCTATTATCTGTTTTTTTTACAATTTCTATTCAAGCTCAAAAATTAAATCAATTTGATAGTAGTGGAAAAAGAACTGGAGTTTGGAAAAAGTTTTATGATAATGGAAAAATTCGTTATTCAGGTACTTTTAAAAACGGAAAAGAAATAGGTGTTTTTAAATTTTATAAAATAACATCATCTTCACAACCCACAATTGTAAAAGAATACGCTAAAGATACTGCTACTGTTAAGTTTTTTGATGCACAAGGCAGATTAAAAAGTACCGGTAAAATGGTTGCTAAAAACCGTGAGGGAAAATGGATTTATTATTTTACAAACGGAAAACTTTTTTCAGAAGAAGAGTATAAACAAGGAAAATTAGATGGAGTTGTAAAAAATTATTACCCAAACGGCAATGTAACACAACAAACAACTTATAAAAACGGAAAAAAAGAAGGTGTTTCGAAAACATTTACGGATTCTGGTGTTTTAATAGAAGACGTGTTTTATGATAACGGAAAATTAGAAGGAGAAGGTAAATACTACGATTTAAAGGGAGGTATAAAAGAAAAAGGAATGTATAAAGCAGGAAAAAGAATTGGAAAATGGGAGTTTTATATGGATGGAGAAATCGTTACCAAGAGAAAAAAAGAAAAACTATCTGACTTAAAAAATAAATAAATCTATCAATTAAATTGATGTATCTATCAGTTTTATCCATCATAAAAACAGAAACTTATTCGTAAATTTGCAGCTTAGAAAAGTATAGAATGAAAAGAGTAGTAGTAGGACTTTCGGGTGGTGTAGATAGTAGTGTAACCGCATATTTATTAAAAGAGCAAGGATACGAAGTAATCGGTTTGTTTATGAAAAACTGGCACGATGATTCGGTAACTATTTCTGATGAATGCCCGTGGTTAGAAGATAGTAATGACGCAATGATTGTTGCTGATAAATTAGGAATTCCTTTTCAAACAGTAGATTTAAGCGATCAGTATAAAAAACGTATTGTAGATTATATGTTTAATGAATACGAAAAAGGACGCACGCCAAATCCAGATGTTTTATGTAACCGAGAAATTAAGTTTGATGTTTTTATGGACATCGCTTTAAGCCTTGGTGCCGATTATGTGGCAACGGGTCATTATTGTAGAAAAGACGAAGAAATTATTGATGGTAAACCTGTTTATAAACTTTTAGGAGGAAAAGACAATAATAAAGATCAGTCATATTTTTTATGTCAATTATCGCAAGAACAATTATCAAAAGCAATGTTTCCTATTGGTAAATTAACAAAGCCAGAAGTAAGAGAAATTGCAAAAAAAGCAGATTTAATTACTGCGGATAAAAAAGATTCTCAAGGATTATGTTTTATTGGTAAAGTGAGATTGCCTGATTTTTTACAACAAAAATTACAACCAAAAGAAGGAGTAATTGTTCAGATTCCTTCAGATTTTGAACAGTATACAAAAATAGCACCTGATTTTAAAAGTAAGGAAGAAGAACTTGAATATTATTCAACAAAATTCTCATATAAAAAAGAGGATGGAAAAGCGGTTGGTAAACATCAAGGAGCTCATTATTTTACAAAAGGACAACGAAAAGGTTTAAATGTAGGAGGAACCAAAGAAGCTTTGTATGTTATTGAAACGGATGTAAACGAAAACGTAATTTATACAGGTGAAGGTAAAAATCACCAAGGTTTGTATCGCAATGTTTTATTTGTGTCTAATGAAGAATTACATTGGGTTCGTGAAGATTTAGCTTTAAAACAAGGAGGAATCAAGGAAGTTGAAGCTAGAATTCGTTACCGTCAGCAATTAGAAAAAGCAACGCTTTATAAAGTCGAAAGCGGATTATATGTTGAGTTTAAAAATAAGCAATCTGCTATTCAAGAAGGGCAGTTTGTAGCTTGGTATATAAACGAAGAGCTTTTAGGTTCGGGAGTTATTTCTTAAAAAATAAAATATGAAAAAAGGATTGCTATTATTTATCTTATTTATAAGTTTTCAAGGGTATTCCCAAAAAGATTCTATTGTTAATTATTTAGATAATAATAATGAAATAACTAAAATAAAAAATAGAACTTTATTTATAGAGACTAAGGTTAATAAAGGTGATAAATGGCTGGTTAAAAAATTTAATAGATTAGGGAAGCTTATTACTGTTGGCTATTATAAAGATGGGGATAAAAAATATGCAATAGGAAATCATAAAACTTTTTTTAGAGGCCAGAAATTAACATCTGATATTAATTATAATTCATTTGGGGATTATCATGGTTTAATACAAACATGGTTTTACAATGGTGCTAAAAACTTTATAGGAACTTATGAAAACGGATATAAAGTAGGTGTTTGGAAGTATTATTATTTAAACGGAAACATAGCATTGAGAGAGTATTATACTAAAGGAAAATTAATAAAAAAAATAGTGTATAATATTGATGGTGTTAAAAATTTACAAAATCCAACTATTTTAAATGAGAAGCTTAGTTATGAGGGAGGTATGAGTATGTTTCATAAAAGAATGTCTAATATACATGATTTTATAAAATTTCAAGTTGTTGGTTATATTTATTTAGATTTTATTGTCAATATTGATGGAACTATTTCAAATGTTGATATTTTATCTAATATTCCCAAAGCTCTTAAAAAAGATATAGAGATTTATCTAAATAATATCAAAGAATTTCACCCCACTATTTCTAAAGGTAGAAAAATACCAACACATTATATTTATCCATTAAATTTTAGAGTCATATTCAATGAATAACAAAATCACACAACTTTTTAATATAAAATATCCAATTATTCAAGGAGGAATGATTTGGGTTTCTGGATGGAAACTAGCATCTGCTGTATCAAATGCAGGCGGATTAGGTTTAATCGGTGCAGGGTCTATGTATCCAGATATATTGCGTGAGCATATACAAAAATGCAAAAAAGCAACAGATAAACCTTTTGGAGTAAATGTACCAATGTTATACCCTGATATTGAAAAAATCATGGATATTATTATTGAAGAAGACGTTAAAATTGTTTTTACATCCGCAGGAAACCCTAAAACTTGGACATCTTACCTGAAGGAAAAAGGAATTACCGTTGTGCATGTTGTCAGTTCTGTAAAGTTTGCGTTAAAAGCCGAAGCGGCAGGAGTAGATGCTGTTGTTTGTGAAGGTTTTGAAGCTGGCGGACATAACGGACGTGAAGAAACCACTACACTTACCTTAATACCAATGGTAAAACAAGAGGTTAAAATACCAGTAATTTCTGCAGGAGGAATAGGATCAGGTAGAGGAATGTTAGCAGCGATGGTTTTAGGTGCAGATGGTGTACAAATTGGTAGTCGTTTTGCAGCAACTTTAGAATCTTCTGCACATGATAATTTTAAAAAAACAATTGTTGATGTGAAAGACGGAGGAACGCAATTAACATTAAAGGAATTAGCACCAGTTCGTTTGGTTAAAAACAAGTTTTTCAATCAGGTTCAGGAGTTGTATGCTAATAATCCATCATTAGATGATATAAAAGAATTATTAGGACGAGCAAGAGCCAAAAAAGGAATGTTTGAAGGTGATTTAGAAGATGGAGAATTAGAAATTGGACAAATAGCTGGAATTATCAATGAGATAAAACCGGCTAAACAAGTTTTAGAAGAAATTGTAAAAGAATATCAAGAAATTAAATTATCAATAACCAATTTATAATTAGTGAAATTTATAAAATAAAAAAGGAAGCTATATTGCTTCCTTTTTTGTTTTGTTAAATATATGTTTTAATAATTTACGTAATCTACAATTTCTAATCCGTAACCAATCATACCAACACGTTTGGTTTGTTTGGAATTTGAAACTAAACGAAGTTTGTGTAAGTGTAAGTCATGTAGTATTTGTGCTCCGATACCAAAATCTTTATTGTCCATTACTACATTTGGCGCTTTCATTTCTCCGTTAGTTTGGTTGTCTTTTAAACCTCTTAAACGGTTTAATAAGTTTAATGCCTGACTTTGTTGATTAATAAAAACAATCGCTCCTTTACCCTCTTTATTGATAACATTAAACATTTGGTCTAATTTTTTATCAGCATTATTGGTCAAAGTACCTAGAATGTCATTATTTATTAATGTTGAATTTATTCTTGTTAAAACTGGGTCATTTTTTGTCCAAGTACCTTTAGTTAAAGCAATGTGAATTTGATTATTGGTAGTTTGTTTATAGGCTCTTAAGCGAAAATCACCAAAACGGGTTTGAATATTAAAATCTTCTTTCTTTTCAATTAAAGAATCATGTTCCATTCTATAAGCTACTAAATCTTCAATAGAAACAATTTTAAGGTCAAATTTTTTAGCAACTTTTAATAGTTGAGGTAAGCGAGCCATGGTACCATCTTCATTCATGATTTCAACAATCACTCCTGCAGGTTGTAAACCAGCTAAACGAGCAAAGTCTATTGCAGCTTCTGTGTGTCCAGTTCTTCTTAATACACCTCCGTTTTTAGCCTTTAAAGGAAAAATATGCCCTGGTCGAGCAAGGTCAAAAGGTTTTGTTTCTGAATCAACCAATGCTTGAATTGTTTTAGCTCTATCAGCGGCAGAAATTCCTGTTGTAACACCTTTACCACGTAAATCAACCGAAACGGTAAACGCAGTTTCCATTGGGTCGGTATTGTTGTTAACCATCATGTTTAGTTCTAGTTCTTTACAACGATCTTCAGTAAGTGGGGTACATATTAAGCCTCTACCATGAGTTGCCATAAAATTAACCATTTCAGGCGTTGTTTTTTCAGCGGCAGCTAGAAAGTCACCCTCATTTTCACGATCTTCATCATCAACTACAATAATAACTTTTCCGTTTTTAATATCTTGTATTGCTTCTTCAATTGTATTTAATTGAATTTTAGTTGCTGTTTGTGTTGTCATTGTTATGTTGTTTTCTCGTTTTTAGAGAATAAGTTTTTAAAAGTGTTGCTAATTGAATTTATAAAAGTTTTAAAATCAAATAAACCTTTGTCTTTACTAGCTCTAATTGTTAATACAATAGCCAAAGGTAGCATTAAAAATACACCTAGCCAAGACCCTATAATTGCAGTAACAGAACTTTCTTCGGCTAAATTTCGACCGAAAGTATTGGTGAAAAAATAAAGTACATATATGGCTATTGCTAAAATCATTGGTAAACCCATACCGCCTTTTCTAATTATAGAGCCCAGCGGTGCACCAATAAAGAAAAGTAATAGGCAAGAAAGTGAAAAAGCTACTCTGTTATAAAATTCAATATCATATAAATTTAAGTATTTTCTTTTTCGTTTAAAGGATTCTTTATTTGTTTTAATATTATTTAAAGTACGTTCAATTTTAGAGTTTGAAACACTTAAAATAGTTTTTATTTCTTTAGGTTTAAAATTTTCTAAGATATTGATTGATAGTTTTTTGTTTAATAAAGAATCAGGAAGGGCATATAATTTATTTATTTTAAGAGCTAAAAATAAGTTTTTAGCTCTACTAGATATGTGCGAATCATAGCTTTCTTTCATCACAGGTATAGTATCTTTAAGTTGTCCTAAACTTAACATATTATACTGTGTTTTGTATCTTTCTTCCTCTAAGTCATCACCACTTAAAGATGAGATGTCTATGTTGATTGTATATTGATCAAAATAAGCATGAGAAGCTGGCATTTTTTGTTTTTCTTTAGTAGTGGTTCCGTTTTTTATGTGATGTTCAAAATAATAACCATCTTCTAAAACTAAGGTCATGTACCTGCTACCTTCTTCAGAAATTATTTTCCCTTTTTTAGCTGTTATAATTTTATTATTTCCTTTTTTTGCAGATAAATCGTAAATCATAACCTCTTTTAAAAGGTTGTTTTCTTCTCCATATTTTTCTTCAAACTTAATTTGAAAATTAGGTAACTCTGTATTAAAGCTACCGGCAACTAAAGCAATTGAAGGTTGTTTCTTTTTTATATTTATCTTCATGTTTAGCTGTTTTAACATTGCATATGGATATACATTGTTTAAAAACACAAAGTTAATAGCACTTAAAAAAAGTGTTAAAAATACTAAAGGACGTACCATTCTAGGTAATGAAATACCTGCTGATTTTGTGGCTGCAAATTCATAGTTTTCAGATAAACTACCTAAGGTCATTATAGAAGAAAGAAGTACGCCAATGGGTAAAGCCTGAGGTGCCATTAGCAAGGTGGTGTACCAAAGAAACTTTAAAATAATAACAAGACTAATTCCTTTTCCAGCAAAATTATCAAAAGCAAGCCATAACGCCTGCATTACCAATACAAATAGTATGATTAAGAATGTTGCAAAAAAAGGCTGTAAGAAGCTTTTTAAAATATATTTGTCTAATGTTTTCACAGAAGCAAAGGTACTAGGTTAGGTTGATAAAAAAACAAAAGTTTTGTTAATAGGTTAAATTGTTACTAACAAAACTCTTTTTAGGTTTTAGTCAATATAATAGCCTTGTTTTATGTATTTATCTTTGTTAAAAGAAAATAAATTTTTAGAAATAGGTTGATTACTTTTAAAAGCAGTTATAGTAAAAGTTGTTTCGGCACCGTTAGATCCTATTTGAACTAGTTTATAAATATGTTTTGTTTTAGCATCAATTCCTAACTGCACTTTAATGATATCAGAATTACTATCAATTGGAGTAAGATTTACTAATTGTATTTTACGTCCGTTATTATTTGTTAATTTACCCATTGAAAAGTTATAACCTTCTTTGTAAAAGGTTAATAGTTTAGAAGGGTAAATAAAGCCGTCTTCTTCTTCTAAATCTCCATTTGATATGTTTACTTCTTTTTCTTCTTGATTTATAACAACTAATTTTGTACCATCAAAAACAAAATTATTTCCTAAATAATCTAAATTATATTTTTCACCAGCTAATGTAATTTTACCTCTAATTGGTGGGTCGTTGGTTATTCCTGCCTCTTTGTTTATTAAAGTTGAGTTAAAACCAATAATCATATTGTTATATGCTCCCATTTTATTAGATACTTCATCTAGTAAGTTTTTAGCTTGTGTGGCAGTATTTTGCCCTAAGATGTTAAAAGAAATAAATAATCCAATAAATAATAATCCTATTTTTTTCATGATATGTTTGTGCTTCCGATTTACGGAATAATTTATAATTATTTTTTTTCGTTTTCTAATAATTGTTCAAGAGCTATAAAGTCAGGTACTAAAACTTGTCGTGCTTTACTACCTTCAAAAGGCCCTACAATACCAGCGGCTTCTAGTTGATCTATTAATCGCCCAGCTCTATTATAACCTAGTTTTAATTTTCGCTGTAATAATGAGGCCGAACCTTGTTGTGCAGTAACAATTACTTCAGCTGCATTTTTAAACAATTTATCTCTGTCTGCAATGTCTATATCAACATTTGTGCCAGCTTCCTCACCTACATATTCAGGTAGTAAATAAGCATCAGGATAGGCACGTTGCGAGCCAATAAAGTCGGTTATTTTTTCAACTTCTGGGGTGTCAACAAAAGCACATTGTATACGTGTTATATCATTTCCTCCAGAGTATAACATATCTCCACGACCAATTAATTGATCGGCTCCTGGTGCATCTAAAATGGTTCTTGAATCTATTTTTGAAGTTACTCTAAAAGCAATTCTGGCCGGAAAATTAGCTTTAATAATACCGGTAATTACGTTTACTGAAGGACGCTGCGTAGCTACAATTAAATGAATACCAATAGCACGTGCTAATTGTGCTAAACGAGCAATTGGTGTTTCTACTTCTTTACCAGCTGTCATAATTAAATCAGCAAATTCATCAATAACTAAAACGATGTAGGGTAAAAATTGATGTCCGTTTTCAGGATTTAATTTTCGAGCCCTAAATTTTGTGTTATATTCTTTAATATTACGAACCATTGCGTTTTTTAACAAGTCGTAACGGTTATCCATTTCAATACAAAGCGAGTTTAGTGTATGTACAACTTTGGTGGTATCGGTAATAATAGCTTCTTCAACATCGGGTAATTTTGCTAAATAATGACGTTCAATTTTGTTAAATAAAGTTAATTCTACTTTTTTCGGATCAACTAAAATAAATTTAACTTCAGCAGGATGTTTTCTATATAAAAGAGATGTTAATACAGCATTTAATCCTACTGATTTACCTTGACCAGTAGCACCTGCCATTAATAAGTGTGGCATTTTAGCTAAATCAACCACTAGTGTTTCGTTGGCAATAGTTTTACCTAAGGCGATTGGTAATTCCATTGGACTTTCTTGAAATCTCTTAGAAGAAATAACAGAATGCATAGAAACAATAGTCGATTTTTTATTTGGCACCTCAATACCGATTGTTCCTTTTCCTGGGATTGGAGCAATAATACGAATTCCTAATGCAGAAAGCGATAAGGCAATATCATCTTCTAAGTTTTTTATTTTTGAGATTCGAATCCCCGCTTCTGGAACAATTTCATACAAGGTAATTGTTGGTCCTACGGTTGCTTTTATTTGTGCGATACCAATTTTGTAGTTTTTAAGAGTTTCTACAATTTTATTTTTATTAGCCTCAAGTTCTTCTGGGTCAATAGATATGGTTTCGTTATATTCTTTTAATAAATTGAATGTAGGAAATTTGTAATTTCCTAATTCTAATGTTGGGTCAAACTCTCCAAAATCTTTTACAAGGCTATCGGATAAATTTTCAGCAACACTTTTTTCTTCAGCAACTTTTTCAATAGCTACTTCAACTTCTTTTATTGTTTCTTCAGATACTATTACCGAAGAAGGTTTCTTTTTTACATTTATATCTAAGGTTATTTCATCTTTTTGTATTGGGGTAACAGTTTTTACTTCAGAATGTTTTGTAATTGTAGGTTGTAAATCTTCAACAGATAATTCAAAATCAGATTTAGATATTGTATTTTGATCTTCTGGTTTAGGTGCTACATTATTAAAGGCTGAAGCTTCTGTTTTTGTAATGGTTTCGTTAGCAAGAGGAGTATTATTTGTTTTTATTTTTTCACTAATCTTTTCAGGAGTAATGCTATATCTGATGATTAAATAAGCTATAAGAAAGAATAGTAATAAAATAATTAACCCAGTTTTTCCTAAAAAAGTTTGTAAATATTCATTCAATTCAAAACCAATAATACCTGATAAAATTGCATATGTTTTTTCAACAAAACCTAATGCTATAGAAAACCATAGCATAATTAATAATCCCCAATTCCATGAAATTATAATTCTTTTTAAATTTGTTTGTAATAAAATTCTTGCTCCAGTTAAAAGTAATGTAACTGGTATTACAAAGGCGCCTAATCCAAAACCTTTGTAAATAAAAAAGTTGCTTAATTTTGCACCAATTTTACCTAATAAGTTTTTTGTTGGAATAGCTTTGTTTGAAAATTGTGACAATGTACTTTGATCATCTTGCCAAGAAAAGAAAAAAGAAATAAAAGCAACAGTTAAAAATATTGAAAAAAGCACCAAAAAAGCACCTAAAATGGTTTGATTATGTTTGTTAGAAAGAAAAGAAGTGATCTTTTTAAACGAATTATTATTAGGTTGTTTCTTTTTGGTGATTGTCTTTTTTTTTGCCATGTATTTATACTAAAAATAAATTGAACGTTACAATATAGCTATTATTTTAGGAAGATAAATTATACTAGCAACAATTAGTGAGGTTAGGGCAGCAAAAGCAGGTGCACCCGCAGCAATATCTTTTATAAAACCTATCTTTTTATGAAAATCAGGATGTACAAAATCAGCTACTTTTTCAACAGCTGTATTTAAAGCTTCTGCCACCAATATCATACCAATTAAAATGCATTGAACCATCCATTCTGTTGCCGAAATATTAAAGTAAAAACCTAATAAAGTAGCAATAAATCCAAAAAATAGTTGTGCTTTAATACTATCTTCTGTGGTAATTAATAGCCACATTCCTTTTAAGGCAAAGGTCATACTTCGTAACCTTCCTTTTATAAAACCATCATTCGGATTTTTCATAAATTGTTATAAAACTTTTAAAGCAGCTTCGTAATTAGGCTCATCAACAATTTCGTTTACTTGCTCTGTGTATATAATTTTACCTTCTTCATTAATAATAACAATACAGCGAGAATGTAAATTGACTAACGGCCCATTGGTAATTTCCAATCCGTAATCTTTTCCAAATTTACCTGTTGAAAAATCAGATAACATTACTACGTTTTCAATTCCTTCAGCACCACAAAAACGACCTTGAGCAAATGGTAAATCTCTAGAAATACATAAAACTTTGGTATTGTCTAAATTCGCAACTTTTTTATTAAATTCTCTAACAGAAGTAGCGCAAGTACCAGTATCTACACTCGGAAAAATATTTAAGATTAATCGATTTCCAGAAAAATCAGTTAAAGATTTAGTAGATAAGTCAGTTGCGATTAAAGAAAAATCAATTGCTTTTGTGTTGTTTTTTGGTAGGTTACCTATTGTGTTTACAGGTGTTCCTTTTAGTGTGATTGAAGCCATTTTTTTGTGTTTTTTAGAGAAACAAAGGTAATTAAATTAATTAAAAAATGAGGAAGATAAACCAGATGGACTTCTAAAAAAGTTATCTTCGCGCTTCATATATACGATACTTTTTGAATTTACATCAATACACATCAGAGTTTAAATATAATTGGAAACTTGCAGCACCTGTAATGCTAGGTATGTTAGGGCATACTTTTGTAAGTTTTGTTGATAATATTATGGTAGGGCAGTTAGGTACGGCCGAATTAGCAGCTGTTTCTTTAGGAAATAGCTTTATGTTTATAGCCATGTCGTTAGGAATCGGTTTTTCAACGGCAATAACACCTTTAATCGCTGAAGCTGATTCGTCTAATAATTTTAAACAAGCAAAATCAACATTTAAACATGGTTTGTTTTTGTGTACGGCAATTGGAGTGTTGATGTTTTTAATGGTTTTCTTTTCAAAACCGTTAATGTATTTAATGAAACAACCTGTTGAAGTTGTTGAACTAGCAATTCCATATTTAGATTTAGTTGCATTTTCATTAATTCCGATGATTATTTTCCAAGCATTTAAACAATTTAGTGATGGATTATCAATGACACGTTACCCAATGTATTCAACTATTGTAGCAAATGTGTTAAATGTAATTTTAAATTACTTATTAATTTTCGGGAAGTTTGGATTTCCAGAAATGGGAATTATTGGTGCGGCATACGGAACTTTAGTATCTAGGTTTGTAATGGTATTACACCTTTGGTGGATACTTACAAAAAAAGAGCGATCAAAAAATTTGGTTACCAATATTAAATTATTTGTACTTGATAAATTGATGCTTCGTAAAATTATTAATCTTGGAGCCCCAAGTGCGATGCAAATGTTTTTTGAGGTAGCTATTTTTACTGCCGCAATTTGGTTAAGTGGATTGTTAGGTAAAAATGCACAAGCAGCAAATCAAATAGCTTTAAATTTATCATCAATGACATTTATGGTAGCCATGGGTTTAAGTGTTGCATCGATGATTAGAGTAGGAAATCAAAAAGGGTTAAAAAGCTATGTAGAACTTCGAAGAATAGCATTTTCTATCTTTTTATTAGGAATCATTTTAGCTGTTGGGTTTGCAACTATATTTTATCTTTTCCATAAATCACTGCCTAATTTATATGTAGACTTAAATGATGTTAAAAATTATGCAGATAATATGGAGGTAATGAAAATAGCGGCTAATCTATTAATAGCAGCTGCCTTTTTTCAAATATCAGACAGTATTCAAGTAGTTGTTTTAGGAGCCTTACGAGGTTTACAAGATGTTAAAGTACCTACAATTATTACCTTTATATCATATTGGGTAGTCGGTTTTCCAATCAGTTACTTTTTGGGAACCGAAGAAAAATACGGTAGTTTTGGTATTTGGTTAGGGTTGTTAGCAGGTTTAACAACAGCATCTATTTTATTATTTATTAGATTTAATAAATTAACATTAAAATTGATTGAAACAAACCCAATTGTTGGAGATAAATAAAATATAAATAATACATTTTTTATGAAATTACCTAAGTTTTTATTGGCAGATAATAGTAATCATCCAGAGGATATTTTTGTTTTACATACTGAGTATCCACGTTTTTTAATCAATTTAAAAGATGATGAAGTTGAGTGGTTTGAAGATTTATCTGGCGAAAGAGAAGAAGATATTACTACTGAATTAGCTGATTTAATGGATAAAGCAGGCGAGTTTTATGATAAAGAAATGGAGGGATTAGCGTAAGGGAAAATGCTTGTTAATAAAACTTCATTATAGTTTTTTAACAAGCATTTTTTAAGTGAATTAATTATTTTAGTAAATAAATAGCTTTTATTCACTTAATTTATATTTTCCTATGTAGCTAGATATATCTCCACCAAGGTATAAATAGCCATTATGTTCTTCAACTGATGTTGCTTCTTTAACAATTTTACCAGTTGTATCATAATATGTTTTTATAATTTTACCCTTATTATTTATATGCATTATCATTCCATAGGCTACAGCTTTTGGATGTAAAAAAGAAGGTAGACCATAAATGATTTTTTTAAGTAAAGGTTTTGGATGTATTTTATCTAATAATTCATCTCTTTTAGTAGAAAAACCAAGCCAAAAACTTCCGTCTTGTCTTCTTGATATTCCGTTTGGAAAACCTGGTAAGTTATCTAAAAAAATATCAGTAGTACCTTTTTTTTCTCCTTTAAGCCAATATCTACGTATCCTGTATTTTGCTAAATCTACCATTAAAACAAAATCATCATTTTGAGAAACGGCAACACCATTTCCAAAATATGTACCATCTATTAATGTTTTTACGCGTTTTGTTGTTGGATTGTAACTGTAAAGTCCTCCATCCGGTTTAGATTCCATTAATAATTTCCAAATATGTTTGTTGTTAAAATTCAATTTAGATGATGTGTTTGTAAAATATATCATTCCGTTACTAGCTATATCTACATCATTAGGTATAAGAAACTTATTACCCTTTTCATCTTTATTAGCTAAAACTGTTATAACCCCTTTCTTATCAATACTTATTAGACCTCGTTCTAAATCGCAAGCAATAAGGTTTTGATCACGGTCAAAATGCAACCCAGTAACCCAAGATTTAGAATTTGAAAATATAGAAACTTTTCCAGATGTGTCAATTTTTAAAACGCGACCGTCCGTGAAATCATCTTTTGAAACATGAACTCCACAATATAAGTTACCATGATTATCAACAGCAATATCCTCTGGGCCATACCAACCGTTTAAATTAATCGGTTTTGTTGTGTTTAATAAATTATTTTTAGCCAAAACTCCTTCTTGTTTTGGAACTTTTAGAGGCGACCACGCTATTGGGTTAATTGATTTAGAGTTGTATAAAACACTAATAAAAAGTAAGCTAATTAAAGAGAGTACTGTAATGGTTGTTTTTTTTAACATTTTGCATTATATTTTTTAAAATTTATATAATACAAAGAAACAACAGCGTTTAGTGTTTGTATCTTGATATTTGTTATGAAATAAAAATTTCTTTTCTAATTCGACTTAGAGATTCGGAGGCTATACCAAGAAAGCTAGCTATCTGATATTGTGGAGCTCTACGAATGATTTTTTTATTGTAATTTTTTAAAAAATCTAGATATCTTATTTTTGCTGATTTTGTTTGCATTGTTAAATTTCTTTCTAAAGAGCAGATATGGTTTTTTTCAGCTAAAATTCTTCCAAATTTTTCAAAATTTGAAGATGTGTTATAAAGGGTAGATAAATTGCTAAAAGAAATCTCATAAACAATACTATCTTCAATAGCTTCTAAAGTTTCTAAAGAGTTTGTTTGATTTATGAAGCTATTAAAAATAGTTATAAATTGATTGTCACAAGCAAAGTAAGTAGTGATGTTTTTTTCATCTAAATTTTTATATGTTCTAAATAAACCAGATTCAATAAAATACAAGTTGTCAGCTATTTTTCCTTCTTTAATTAATAAAGATTTAGCTTTATATTCTTGTCTTTTTAATTGACTACAAAAAATTTCACATTCCTTTTTTGTAAATCCAACTAATTCTTCAAGTATTTTATTTAGTTCATTCATTTTTATTGATTTAAAATGTTAAAAAAAAACACTAGATTGATTTTCATTTTAATAAATAACTAAGGGTTTATTAAGTTAAAAAGAAGAAAACTACTTTTTAGCTCGCTCAACCAGTTCTAATTGTTCTAGTTTGGCTTTGGTTGTAAATAAACCGTAATTTATAAAAACAGTTTTCTTTTCAATTTTATCAATAGTACCTACAGCGTTTCCATCAATTAAGCGAACTCGATCGTTTATTTTATATACATAAGCAGCCTTTTCTTTAGCTATTTTTTTAGCTTCTTCTTTTTTTTCTGCTCTAACTTTTACTACCTTTTGTAGTACTTCTTTTTCTACCTTTTGTATTGCTTCTTTTTGTTTTTGAGCAATAATTTTTTCCTGTTTTTTCTCAGTTTTAGTTAGTTTTTTAAGAGGTGCTTTTTTTATGCGTTTTGTTTTTTCGTTAGCTACCCATTTAAAAAAATCAGCAGATAATTCTTTTTTATTATTGGTTTGAAAATACTTATTAAGTAATTCGTTTGTTTTTCTACCTAAGGTAAGCATTCGCTGATTGTTATCATACAATTCTTGAAAACCTGAAAGTTTGCTTTGTATTTTTTGCTCTTTTTCTTGTAAACTTTCTATGTGTTCTTGCCCTTTAGATTTTTGTTTAACCAAACTATCGGACGTTTTTTGTAATCGGTTACGTTCTTTTTGAAGCTTAGAAATGGTTTTGTCTAGTCTAATTTTTTCGGTTTCAACCCTTTTCTTGGCACGATTAATTAAGCTATAAGGAATTCCGTTTTTTTGAGCAACTTCAAAAGTAAAAGAACTACCAGCTTGCCCTACATGTAATTTATACAAAGGTTGTAAAGTGCGTTCATCAAACTGCATATTTGCATTGGTAACATTATCTAACTCATTAGCTAAAACTTTTAAATTAGCGTAATGTGTAGTAATAATACCAAAAGCTTTTCGTTCGTAAAATTCTTCTAAGAAAATTTCAGCTAAGGCTCCACCTAACTCAGGATCAGAACCGGTACCAAATTCATCAATTAAAAATAATGTGCGTTCGTTACATTTTTTTAAAAATGAACGCATGTTTTTTAATCGATAGCTGTAAGTACTTAATTGATTTTCGATAGATTGATTATCTCCAATATCAGTTAAAATTGTATTAAATAACGTGGTTTCACTACGCTCGTGAACAGGTATTAATAAAGCGCTTTGCAACATTAGTTGTAATAAACCGATTGTTTTTAAAGTGATACTTTTTCCACCAGCATTAGGACCAGAAATAACAATAATTTGCTGTTTCTCATCTAAACTAATTGTTTGAGGAAAGGTTTCAATATTTTGTTCTTTATTTTTTTTCCATAAAATGGGATGAAATGCGTCTTTGAAAAATATTTTTTTGTCTTTGCTAATTTTTGGAAGCAATCCATTTATGCTTCTAGCATATTTTGCTTTTGCCCCTACCAGATCTAAATGGGTTAAAAAATCAGTATATTCGTTTAGTAAAGGTGTATATGGGTGTATTTTACAGGCTAAAGCTCTTAAAACTTTTACAACTTCTTGTTTTTCTTCATAAATTAAATTTTGTAATTCTCTACTGTAAGCTAGCGTTGCTTGCGGAGCGATGTATACAATATTTCCTGATTTTGAAGATCCTAATAAGCTACCTTTTACTTTACGGCGATACATTGCTGTAACTGCTAAAACACGTTGGTTATCAATAACAGTTTCTTTAATATCATCTAAATAACCACTGGTTATATTTCGCGTTAAAGCATGTGAAAAACTTTCAGCTATTTTTCCACGAACGTTATTGATGTCCTTTCTAAGTTGTTTTAAAATAGGTGAAGCATTATCAGCTACTACACCATACGAAGTAATTATTTCTTTTATACTATCTGAAACAAAAGTAGTAAACTCTATTTTGTCACTTAAATTAAAAAGTGTAGGATAATAGGTCGCAAATTTTTTAAGAAACTTTTTTTGTTCATTAACAGTCTCGGTAACTGAAGCTACTTTTAAAAAAGCTTCGGTTTCTAAAAAACTATTTTCTATCGATAATCTTTTAGTTTCTTCAGAGATATCTTCAAAAAAATGATTCGGAATCCTATTTTCATTTTCAAATGAGGATAGGTATTCGTTTACCAAGTTTAGTTCGAAAAATAAATTTCTCTTGTTTGAAATTGGCTGAATTTGTAGCGTTTTTTCTTTTCCTAAATTTGTAATACAGTACTCAGCAACTTGTTTTAAAACAGTTGTAAATTCTAAATCTTGAAGTGTCTTTTCTGAAATGTTTTTAGTCAAAATAGTATATTTGAAACCAAAGCAAAAATAACAAACAATGCAATTAAATATTAGTGATAGCTGGAAAAATATTTTACAAACCGAGTTTGATAAACCGTATTTTAAAAACTTAACTGATTTTATTGATAACCAATATAAAAATCACACTTGTTTTCCGAACAAAGAAGAAATATTTGCTGCGTTTAATTACTGTAGTTTTAATGATTTAAAAGTGGTTATTATTGGGCAAGATCCGTATCATGGAAAAAAGCAAGCAAACGGATTATGTTTTTCGGTTCATGAAGATGTTAAACATCCGCCGTCATTAAAAAATATCTTTAAAGAAATTGAAACTGATTTAGAAACAATATATCCAGTTTCGGGAGATTTGTCTCGTTGGGCAACACAAGGTGTTTTGTTGTTAAACGCAACTTTGACAGTTAGAGAGGGAGAAGCAGGAAGCCATCAACAGCAAGGCTGGGAAACTTTTACCGACACCGTGATTAAAATAATATCTGAAAAAAAAGAGGATGTGGTATTTTTACTTTGGGGGAAATTTGCAGAAAAAAAAGGAAATGTTATTAATATTAAAAAGCATACGATTTTTAAAGCCCCGCACCCATCTCCGTTAGGTGCCTGGCGAGGCTGGTTTGGTAGTAAGCATTTTTCTAAAACAAATACTTTTTTAAAAGATAAAGGTAGGGAGATTATCCAATGGTAATTTCGGTCAAATCTATTTGTTGATTGTCATAATATGGTAAAATAATAGCATCTAATATATCTTCTGTAATATCAGGGTAATTAACTTTAACTGATTGTTTAGTATTTACCCATGAAGATATTTTAGAAACTTGGTTTTTATTAAATTTCTTTAAAACAGGGATTCCCATTTGTTTTAAAGATAAAGCATTACATTGTTGTTCGTATTGATTTTTCATAGGAACTACAAGTAATTTTTTTTGCAAAAACAATGCTTCAGCTGGTGTTTCAAAACCAGCACCACATATAACCCCTTTGCAAGAGCTTATGCTTTTAATAAAGTTATGACCATTTATTGGTTTTATTATAACATTATTTTTAAAGATATGCTCGGAAGTGTTTTTTGAAAAAACCTCCCATTTTACGTTTGTTATTTGTGAGAGTACTTTAATAATTTTTTTATCACTATAAGCAGGAAGGTATACAGTATAATGACCTTTATTTGTATTGTTACTATATCTTATTTTTTTACGTATGATTGGTGTAAAAATGGCAGAAGAGTAGGTGTTAAAATGAAAACCAAATTTTGTTTTTATAGGGGCATAATATTTTAAAATTAACCGCTCTACTCTATAAGTTCCGTATTTTGGTGCATTAGTATCTAAAACAGCATTTTGATGACTTAATGATATAATTTGAGTGTTTTTAAATTTAGCAGCCCAAGCTGTAATAGGTTCAAAATCATTAATAACCAAATCATAGTTTTCAATAGGAACAGATTTAATTTCGTTTATTAAGTTTTTAATTTTAATTTTTTTAATTGTTTCCCAAAAATTAATCCCGCCTTTTTTTCCAAAAATAAAACTCAATCCGTAATATTTGTATTTTACTTTAAAAGGAAGTTTTAATTCACATTGATAGCCACTAATTAATATATCAACCTCACCTTTTTGCTGTAAATAAGGTATTATTTCTGTAGCCCTACTTGCGTGTCCGTTTCCTGTACCTTGAAAAGCGTATAATATTTTCATATTTTAGTGAATGTTAAATTCTTTTAAAAGTTCTTCAAAAAGTTTGTGATTACTACTTTCAGCATTTATATACTCGGTATCATTAATTGAAGTGTTTTTATGAATGTTTTTGGCAACGTTGTCTTTTTCATATTCATATAAAGACCAAGATTTGTTTGAATATTCTAATGATGTTAAGTTTTCAATCCAATCACCAGAGTTTAGATATGTTGTTGTTCCTTTTTCTATTTCAATTTGTTTTATTTCAGGTTGATGTATATGCCCACAAAC
Source organism: Tenacibaculum soleae (assembly GCA_938002045.1). Lineage (GTDB taxonomy): Bacteria > Bacteroidota > Bacteroidia > Flavobacteriales > Flavobacteriaceae > Polaribacter > Polaribacter soleae_A. Next base: position 43,835 of record CALLBA010000011.1, on the reverse strand, counting down.
CACATAATCATAGTTTTTTGAAATAGCGATTTCTGATACTATTTTTTCAAAATTATTAATAAATTTTACAGCACTTTTAACACTGTTTTTTATTTTTTTAGAAAAAGATAACCTTCCGTATCCTAATTTATTACTAGTCCAGTTTACGGCGGTGTTTATCATAATTAAAGTGTCGTATCCAATACTACCAAGTTTAGCTAACCATTTAGAATGTTGCATGGTTACATCAAAAACATCTCCATGAAAAAACCACCCTTTTTTACCATCAATATCTAGTATTAATTTGTTTACAATTTCAAAACTACCAAGACGAAATCCTTTAAATTTACGTAGCATTTCATCATGATTTCCAGTAATGTAGTATACTTTTGTGCCAGAAGTTATATAAGACATTAGCTGTTTTATAATTTTCATGTGTGGCTTAGGAAAGTATCTTTTTTTAAATTGCCAAATGTCAATAATATCACCATTTAAAATTAATATTTTAGGGTTTATTGTTTTTAAGTAATTGTGCAATTCGCTAGCTCTACAGCCATAAGTGCCTAAATGTACATCAGAAATAACAGCAATATCTAATTTTCGTCTTTTCATTTTAAAGTATGCTAAATATATTTTAGTAAATATACTTTTCGAATGTGTTTTTAAACTAAACTAAATGTAAAGTGTTGGTAATTATAGTTTTATTATATGGTAAAGTGTATGTTTTTTTAACGTAAAAAGCTCGGTATGTACCGAGCTTTTTACGTTTTATAGATAGGATAAAGTTAGTTGTTGTATAATACCCAAGTTCCTTTTTCTAATAAAGGAATGGCTTGTTTGTATTTTACTTCTTTTTCTTCACCAGACATTACATTTTTAATAGTAACTTTTTCGTTACGACCAATTTTAGGTTGCTCACGAACAATAGTTTCAACAATTTGCTGCTCTTGTGTTTGTTGATTACGAGCGTTACTCATTGCTTGTTGTGTTGAGTTTTGAACTTCGTCTTTACGAGTGTCTAATTGTTCACGTTTTTGGTGTTGCGGAGCTTCTGATACTTGTGATGCATCTTGACTAGGTAATTGTCCTTTAAATAAGAATGACAATACCTCTTTATTAACTTTATCAACCGTTTCTTGAAATAATTCAAAAGCTTCAAATTTGTAAACTAATAAAGGATCCTTTTGCTCGTAAGTAGCATTTTGAACGGTTTGTTTTAACTCGTCCATTTTACGTAGATGATCTTTCCAGTTTTCATCAATAATTGATAAAGTAATATTCTTTTCAAAATCATTTACTAATGATTTTCCTTCAGATTCGTAGGCTTCTTTTAAGTTAGTAACAACCTGCAATGTTTTTACGCCATCGGTAAAAGGAACTACAATACGTTCATAACGATCTCCCTCGTTTTCAAAAACATTTTTAATTACCGGAAAAGCACTGTCAGCGTGTCTTTCAGTATCATTTTTATAATGTTCAGAAACAATTACATATAACTTATCGGTTAATTCTTCTTCTGTAAATTTGTTAAACTCTTCTTCAGAAAAAGGAGAAGTCATTGCTGAAAAACGGATTAATTCGAACTCGAAGTTCTTGTAATCATTTTTTATTTTATTTTGTTTTACAATTGAGCTACAAGTATCATAAATCATATTTGCAATATCAATTTGTAAACGTTGCCCATCTAATGCATGACGACGACGTTTGTATATAAACTCACGTTGCGCATTCATAATATCATCATATTCTAATAAACGTTTACGAACACCAAAGTTGTTTTCTTCTACTTTTTTCTGTGCTCTTTCGATAGATTTTGAAATCATAGAATGCTGAATTACTTCGCCTTCTTTTAATCCCATTCTGTCCATCATTTTAGCAATTCTGTCAGAACCAAATAAACGCATTAAATTGTCATCTAAGGCAACATAAAATTGCGAAGAACCAACATCTCCTTGACGACCAGCACGACCACGTAACTGACGATCGACACGACGAGAATCATGACGCTCTGTACCAACAATTGCCAAACCACCAGCAGCTTTTACTTCGTCAGATAATTTAATATCTGTACCACGACCAGCCATATTTGTTGCAATTGTAACAACGCCAGGGTTACCTGCTTCGGCAACTACATCAGCTTCACGTTTGTGTAATTTTGCATTTAATATATTATGAGGAATTTTACGCATTTGTAACATTCTACCTAATAATTCAGAAATTTCAACAGAAGTTGTTCCGATAAGAACTGGGCGACCAGCTTTTGATAACTGTACTACATCTTCAATAACAGCGTTGTATTTTTCACGCGTAGTTTTATAAACTAAATCTTCTTTATCATCTCTTTGAATAGGTCTGTTTGTTGGAATTTCAACAACATCTAATTTGTAGATTTCCCAAAACTCACCAGCTTCAGTAATCGCAGTACCTGTCATACCAGATAGTTTGCGATACATTCTAAAGTAATTTTGTAAAGTTACGGTTGCAAATGTTTGGGTAGCATCTTCAATTTTTACAGCTTCTTTAGCTTCAATTGCCTGATGTAATCCGTCAGAATAACGACGACCGTCCATAATACGACCAGTTTGCTCATCAACAATCATTACTTTATTGTCCATCACTACATATTCAACATCTTTTTCAAAAACAGTGTAGGCTTTTAAAAGTTGATTCATAGTATGAATACGCTCGCTTTTTACACTGAAATCGCGATATAATTCTTCTTTTTGATTTGCTTTTTCTTCAGGAGAATCATTACTGTTATCAATTTGACCAACAATAACACTAATATCAGGTAAAACGAAAAAAGTATCGTTTTGTGTTTTTTCTGATAAATGACCAATACCTTTATCAGTTAAATCAATCTGATTATTTTTTTCTTCAACAGTAAACCATAGTTCAGCATCTACTTCAGGCATCAACTTATTGTTGTCTTGCATGTAAAAGTTTTCAGTTTTTTGAAGAATTTGCTTAATTCCTTCTTGTGATAAAAACTTGATTAAGGCTTTGTTTTTTGGTAAACCGCGGTAAACTCTTAATAATAAAAATCCACCTTCTTTATCGTCTCCTGCTTTTAATAGTGCTTTTGCTTCAGCTAAAACGCCTACCAAGTATTTGTTTTGAATAGCAACTAAATCGGCAACAAGTGGTTTTAGCTCGTTAAATTCATGACGATCTCCTTGTGGTACTGGTCCAGAAATAATTAATGGCGTACGGGCGTCATCAACTAAAACAGAATCTACTTCATCAATAATGGCATAATTTGGGGCTCTTTGTACTAAATCTTCTTTAGAGCTAGCCATGTTGTCACGTAAATAATCGAAACCAAATTCGTTATTTGTTCCGTAAGTAATATCGGCATTATAGGCTTTTCTACGAGCTTCAGAATTTGGTTGATGAAAGTCGATACAATCGGTACTTAAACCATGAAATTCGAAAATAGGAGCCATCCATGCGCGGTCACGTTTTGCTAAATAATCATTAACGGTTACTACATGTACTCCGTTACCAGATAAGGCATTTAAATATACAGGTAAGGTAGAAACTAGTGTTTTACCTTCTCCTGTCATCATTTCTGCAATTTTACCTTGATGTAATACAGATCCACCAATTAATTGCACATCGTAATGAACCATTTCCCAAGCAACTTCTTTACCAGCAGCATCCCATGAACTTGCCCAATATGCTTTGTCATTTTCTAAAGTAATGTGGTCTCTTGTAGCAGATAATTCTCTGTCAAAAGCAGTTGCTTCAACTTCTAACTCATCGTTTTTAGTAAAGCGTTTAGCGGTTTCTTTAACTAACGCAAAAGCTTCAGGCATAATAGCTAATAAAACAGCTTCAGAAGCTTCATAAGCTTCGTCTTTTAATTTATCAACTTCGGTGTATATTTCTTCTTGTCGATCAATATCAGCTGTTAGTGCTTCTTCTTCAAGAATTGTAATCCTTTCTGTAAAAGATTTTGTAGCGTCCTTAATTTTGGATTTAAATTCGATTGTTTTTGCACGCAAACCATCATTTGATAAACTGCTTAATGAATTTTCAAAAGATTGTACTTTTTCAACAATCGGTTGTAGTGATTTTAGGTCTTTTTGTTGTTTGTCTCCAACAAAAAGTTTTAGAATCGAATTTAAAACGCTCATTTGTAAAATATTGTTTTATAGCTCATTATGTTTTTGATAATGAGTTTTGTTATATGTTATGTTTGTATGCTTAAAAGTAAGCAAAAAAAAAGCCTCTTAATATAATATTAGAGACTTTTTTGTGGTTGTATTTTTAGTATTCGTCTTCGTTCCAAAGATAATCTTCTTCTGTCGGATAATCTGGCCAAATTTCAATTATTGAGTCGTATGAATCACCTTCATCTTCAATATCTTGTAAATTTTCAACTACTTCTAAAGGCGCTCCTGTACGAATAGCGTAATCGATTAATTCGTCTTTAGTGGCAGGCCAAGGTGCATCTGCTAAATATGATGCTAATTCAAGTGTCCAATACATTTCTTTATTTGTTTAAATAAGATTGTCGCAAAAATAATTTTTTTTTGCAAAAAGTCAAGTTTTTTTTAAAAAATGTTAAATCAATAAAAAAAGAACTTTAATTACAGTTTTTCAGGAATCCATTTAACTTCCTCTGCGTTTAAGTCTTTGGTCAATTTTCGTGCCAGTACAAAAAGGTAGTCAGAAAGTCGGTTTAAGTACATTAAAACCGCATTATTAATAATTTCTTCTTCGTTTAATGCGACAGATAAACGTTCAGCTCTACGACACACGCAGCGAGCTATGTGACAAAATGACACAGTTTCGTGCCCTCCAGGTAAAATAAAATGAGTCATTTGTGGTAAAGATGTATTCATAACATCAATTTGATTTTCTAAAAATTGAATGGAAGCATCCGTTATTTTATTGATATTTAATCTTTCTTTACCATTTTTTAAGGTTTCTTTTTCTGGCGGGGTGGCTAGCATTGCTCCTAAAATAAATAAATCACTTTGTATTTTAGATAGCGATGTTCTTAATAATTCATCGGTATTTTTATCTCTTATTAAACCAATGTACGAGTTTAATTCATCAACAGTACCATAGCTTTCTATTCGTAAATGGTGTTTGGGTACTCGAGTTCCGCCAAAAAGAGCGGTGGTGCCTTTGTCTCCTGTTTTAGTGTATATTTTCATTTAAGTACTAGAATTTTTATTGTTTTTGTAAAGTTAGTTTTTCTAAAACATAATTTGGGCAACGCATTGGTTTTTTTGTTTTCATGTTTATGAAAGCTAATACAGTGTTACCTGTACAAATTAATTCATTGTTTTGGTTGATGATTTTATAATCAAATTCAATTTTAACTGTTGGTGTTTTTTTTAGAGTAGTTATAATGGTTATTTCATCATCATATAAAGCAGATTTTTTATAATTGATAGAAAGTGAAATAACAGGTAGCATTACGCCGTTTTTTTCCATGTTACTATAGGTAATTCCTGTAGTACGTAATAACTCGGTGCGACCTATTTCTAGGTATTGTGCATAGTTACCATGGTAAACAACTCCCATTTTATCAGTTTCAGCATATCTAACACGAATTGTAGCTTGATGTTTTTTCAAGATTTTTTTTGTTTATGTTAGGCTAACGTTACGTAAAAAATAATTAAGAATCAATAGTAAATTGATTTTTTTATACTGAATTTTATTCACATTTTTGTTCACTCTTACAGGTAACACTGTAATCCCCTTGAAAGAATATAAATTAACACTAAAAATAGTTTTTAATCCAAATGACTAAAACTGCTGACTCAGTTTGGAATGAATGCTTGTCTTTTATAGAGGACAACATTAAGCCACAAGCGTATAAGACTTGGTTTGAGCCAATTAAGCCAATTAAATTGGCAGGGGGAGCTCTTACAGTTCAGGTACCAAGTAAATTTTTTTACGAATGGTTAGAAGAACATTATATTAAATTATTAAGAGTAGCTTTAGTTAGGGAATTAGGAAGTGAGGCAAAGTTAATCTATGATGTTCGTATGGAAAATACGTATAGTAGTAATAGCCCACAAACGGTTAAAATTCCTAGCTCAAATAGAAACCCATTAAAGCCACAAAAAGTAGCAGTTCCTTTAGAATCTAAAAGAGAGTTAAAAAACCCTTTTGTGATACCAGGTTTGCAAAAGGTAAAAATAGAGTCTCAATTAAATCCCAACTATAACTTTGTTAATTTTGTTGAAGGAGATTCTAACAGGTTGGCTAGATCAGCAGGTATGGCGGTTGCAAATAAACCTGGAGGAACCTCGTTTAATCCGCTATTAATTTATGGAGGAGTAGGTTTAGGAAAAACACATTTAGCACACGCAATTGGTGTAGAGATAAAAGATAAGTATGCCGATAAAACTGTTTTATATATTTCTTCAGAAAAATTTACACAACAATTCATTGATTCGGTAAAATCGAATACAAGAAATGACTTTATTCATTTTTATCAAATGGTTGATGTGTTAATTATTGATGATGTTCAGTTTTTATCAGGAAAAACAGGAACACAAGATGTGTTTTTTCATATTTTTAATCATTTACATCAAAACGGAAAACAAGTAATTTTAACTTCTGATAAAGCGCCAGTTGATATGCAAGATATTGAACAGCGTTTGTTATCTCGTTTTAAATGGGGTTTATCAGCAGAGTTACAAGCACCTGATTTTGAAACACGAGTTTCTATTTTACAAAATAAATTATATAGAGACGGTGTTGAAATGCCTGAGGAAATTGTTGAGTATATTGCTAAAAATATAAAATCGAATGTGCGTGAATTAGAAGGGGTTATCATTTCTATGATTGCACAAGCTTCTTTTAATAGAAAAGAATTTACCGTTGAACTAGCAAAAGAGATAGTTGATAAGTTTGTTAAAAACACTAAGAAGGAAGTTTCTATCGATTATATTCAAAAAGTCGTGTCAAAGTATTTTGATATGGATGTTGCTACTTTACAATCAAAAACTCGAAAAAGACATATTGTACAAGCACGTCAATTAGCTATGTATTTTGCTAAACGTATGACTAAATCATCTTTAGCAAGTATTGGAAGCCAGATTGGTAAAAGAGATCATGCTACGGTATTACACGCTTGTAAAACTGTTGATAACTTAACAGAAACAGATAAGCAATTTAAAAAATACGTTGAAGACTTAACAAAAAAATTAACGATGTAATTATGAAAAAAATACTAATGGTTTGTTTGGGGAATATTTGTCGTTCGCCATTGGCTGAAGGTATTTTACAATCAAAATTACCAATTGATTTTTTTAAAGTTAGCTCAGCAGGAACAGCGGGGCATCATGTGGGTGAATTACCTGACGTAAGATCTATTGAAGTAGCTAAGAAGTACGGAATAGATATTACAAAACAACGTTCAAGAAAATTTGTAAAATCAGATTTTAAAGAGTTTGATTTAATTTTTACAATGGATCAAAGTAATTATAATGATGTTGTTTCTATGACTGATGATTATAAAGATATTCAAAAAGTAAAAATGATTTTAAACGAGTTGTATCCGTCAGAAAATAAAAATGTTCCAGATCCGTATTACGGAGGTAAGCAAGGTTTTGAAAATGTGTATAAGATGTTAAACGAGGCTTGCGAAATTATTGCATCAAAATTAAATTATTAATGAAAGGTAAATTATATTTAATACCAACAACTTTAGGTGATACCGAACCTTTAGAGGTGATGCCAATATCAGTTAAAAAGGTAATAGAGCATCTTGATCATTTCATTGTAGAAAATGAAAAATCGGCAAGAAGATTTATAAAAAGAATTACACCTCAAAAAGCGCAACCTTCTTTAGAATTATTATTGTTAGATAAATATTCAAACGATATTGAAATTCAAAATTATTTAGATATATGTGATTCTGGGGCTTCAATAGGTTTGTTATCTGAAGCAGGAGTTCCGGCAGTTGCAGATCCTGGGGCTAGTATTGTAAAATTGGCTCATGAAAGAGGAGTTCAGGTGGTGCCTTTAGTAGGACCATCATCAATTTTAATGGCAATGATGGGGTCGGGTATGAATGGTCAGAACTTTACTTTTAACGGTTATTTACCTATTGATAAATCAGATAGAAAAAGAGCTATAAAAGAATTAGAAAAAATTTCTAGAGATAAAAATCAATCTCAAATTTTTATAGAAACTCCGTATAGAAATGAAAAAATGCTAGATGATTTACGTGCTATTTTATCACCAGATACCCGAGTTTGTGTTGCTTGTGATATAACATTACCATCTGAGTATATAAAAACTTTCACAATAAAAGAATGGAAAAATATAAAAACTGATTTACATAAACGACCAGCAATTTTTATACTTCATAAAAACTAAAAAAAAATAGCACCTAAATAGGTGCTATTTTTTTATTTATAATTTAATTTTTTTAAACGCTCGGTTTTTTATTTGCAGTGATATTTGACACATCGTAGTTAGCAAATTTTTTCATATATGATTTTATAGAAGTTCCAAAAGCATCATTAAATCTAATAACTCCATTAGAGCGTAGGTATTTTTTTACATTACCAGCACCACTTAAATGAGCTGCTGCTAAAATACCAGATTCAGTAATTTTGACACCGTTAATAGTTTTACCAACACTTCGTTTGATATCTTTTCTTAAAATCCATTTATTTACTTTACAGTAAGCTATAAAAGCTTTTTCTTGTAATTCAGGTGTTTTAAGGAAATTTTGAGTGTTGTAAATTCTAAACCTTTTTAAGGTTTCTCTTCCAAATTGGTATTTTCCTAAATAACCTAGTTTATTTACTATTCTATATTTACCTTGAGATTCTTTAAAAGCAAGGGCTTCTTTAAAACCAACAAAATCTTTTGTTAAAAAAGGAATGTTAAAACTCTCAGCATAGTGTGCTGTTGTAGTTGGATTGAGTGTAGTTTTTTCTTTTTTTATTTTTGGAGTTGTAAAACTAACAAGTAAAACAAAACCTAAACATATAAATACTATATTCTTGATAATTAATCGCTTTCTATTTGGCGGCGCAAAGGTACATTAATTTACTTAAATCACTAATGTTCAGTTGTTTGATATAATTAGTAAATAAAGATGTTGCTAATTATTTGTTGATTTGTTGCTTAAAAACTAGTAAAAGTATGATTGTGTTATATATTTTGTAATATTTTAAGTGTTAAGTTGTGAATAAAATTATGTTAAATATTTATCTATTAATACCTCGTTTACTAATCCATCTTTGATATTTAGCAGCATTTCTATTATGTTGTGCTAAAGAACTTGCAAAATCATGAAAACCTATTTTATCAATACTAGCACACATATAATAATAGTTGTGTTTTTTGTAGTTTAAAACAGCATCTATTGACGATACATCGGGCATAGCGATTAATGATGGCGGTAAACCTGTGTTTTGGTAGGTGTTGTAAGGCGATTTAATTTTAAGATCTTTATTTAAAACACGTTTTACAATAAAATCTTGCCCTTTAATTTGTTTGATGCAATAAATAACCGTTGGATCTGCTTGTAAAGGCCAATTGTCTCTTAATCTATTTAAATATAAGCCAGCTACAATTGGACGTTCACTTTTTTTAGCGGTTTCTTTTTGAACAATAGAGGCTAGTGTACTAACTTCTTTTTTTGATAAGTTTAGTTTTTTAGCTTTTTCTAAACGCGATGAATTCCAAAAACGGTTATATTCACGCAGCATTTTTGTACGGAATGTTTCAGCAGAAGTATTCCAGTAAAATTCATAGCTATTCGGAATATACATTCCTAATGCATTTTTTTGATTAAAACTGTTTTTAGTTAAAAAAACTTCATCCTTCATTACTTTTATTAATGAAATAGAATCTGTTTCAATTTGTTGCGCGATTCTTCCTGCTAGTTTTTCTAAAGAATCTTGATTGTTAAATGATAATTTAATTGGAGTTTGGTTTCCACTCCTCAATAAGTTTACCATATCGTTTAAACTCATTCCTTTTTTAAGAATGTATTTTCCGCCTTTTGGTTTGGTAAATTTTTTCTTTTTGGCAACCCAAATAAAATCATCAGGAGTGTTTAAATGGTTTGCAAGTTGTTTTTTTAAATCATCAAAAGTATCATCAGATTTTATATAAACAGCGCCGCTTTTAGTAACAGCTTTACCAAATATTTTTTGATAGTAGTTAAAACCAGTAATTCCGCCAATTAAAAATATAAAGGCAATAGCTATGTATATTATTTTCTTATTCATTTATCAATTGAAATAAAATTTCGTCTTTATATATATTGTTGTTTAGAATCCAATCTTTTTTAACACCGATTTTGTTAAAATTGTGTTTTGTAAAAAGATGGATACTATTTTTATTATCAGTAGTAATATTAGCATACAACTGATGTAATTGTAAATGTGTAAAGCAGTAATTAATTAGTAATTGTAAAGCTTCAGAAGCAAATCCGTTTTGTTGATAATCAGGATGAATTAAAATTCCGATACCTGCTCTTTTATGTTGCGGATTAAAATCAAATAAATCAATCATTCCTATTTGATTTTTAGAGTGATTTTCTTCAATAATTAATCGTAATTGTTTAGCTTCGTAAATATCTAAATGCGCATTTTCTAAATATTGTTTTAATAAAAATTTAGAAAACGGAGCTTGGGTATGGCTGATTTCCCAAAAAGATTCGTTGTTTTCTATTTCAAATAAAAATGCTAAATCTTCAGGTTCTAAAGCTCTTAAATTTATATGTGTGCCTTTTAAGGTATTCATTACAATTTAATTTCGCCTTTAAATACACAAACGGCAGGACCTTTTAAAAATATATTGGTGTAATTCCCTTTTTTTTCTTCAAAACTTACTTCAAGTAAACCACCTTCAACAGGTAACTTAATTGAGTTATGCGTTGTTTTTTTAGTAGCATGCATGGCAATTGCAACAGCAGTAACTCCAGTACCACAAGCTAAGGTTTCATTTTCTACACCTTTTTCGTAGGTTCTAACCCTAAAAGTATTGTTGTTAATTTGTTGTGCGAAATTTACATTAGCTCCAGGAGTATCGTAACTATATCTTATTTTCTTTCCGTTTTCAAAAACAGGGTAATCATCTAAAGAAGCCACTAATTCAACATGATGTTGCGTTCCTGTGTACGCAAAAACCGAATCGTTATTAATTTTGATGTCGTTTACATCAATCATTTGTAAAGAAACAATTCCATTATCAATTTCGGCATAATGCTCGCCATCAATAGCTGTAAATGTTGTTTTTTGTTTAAATATGTTTAATTGATTTGCAAAAGCTACGGCACATCTAGCTCCGTTTCCGCACATTGCTTGGCTACCATCGGCATTAAAATAAATCATTTTAAAATCGGTACTAGTATCATTTTCTATCAAAATTAAACCATCGGCTCCTATACCAAAGTTTCTATCACATAATTTAGAAATTAAAAGAATGTCATTTTTAGGGAAAACAGTAATACGATTATCAATAATGATAAAATCGTTTCCGGTACCTTGATATTTATAAAATGTTAAACTCATAGAGCACAAATATACATATTTTATCAGCGAAGCATAAGTGTTAAATAGCGGTTAAAATCAGTTAAAACAAAGTTAAACAGATTTATTAAGAATGTTAAAATACTATATTTGATATATTAAATTTTATAATTATATGAAGAGAATACTTAAAACACTAGGAGTCGGAATATTAGGGGGTGTGGTAGCACTTTCTGGATATAAAATGATAGTCGAAAAAACACCAACAATTATAACAGAAGCAGCGGTGCCAACTTTACAAACCTTACAAGCAAATTATACACCAACGGTTGTAAATTCAGCTACTGGACCAACAGATTTTACGGTAGCTGCAGATAAAACTGTACATGCTGTAGTGCACGTTAAAAATACAGCAGTTAGAACACAGCAAAACCCGTATGCGCAACTTTTTGGAAGAAGTGGAACAAGAAAGTATGAACGTGTAGGAACAGGGAGTGGTGTAATTATTTCACCAGACGGATATATTGTAACAAACAACCATGTAATAGAAGGAGCAAATGAAATTGAAATTACATTAAATAATAGAAAAAAATTAAAAGCAGTTTTAATTGGAGCTGATAAGAAAAATGATATTGCTTTGTTAAAGGTTGAAACGGATGAAGATTTACCTAATTTACCTTTCGGAAATTCTGATAACGCAAAAATAGGAGAATGGGTTTTAGCTGTTGGTAACCCGTATAATTTGACTTCTACTGTAACCGCTGGTATTGTAAGTGCAAAGGGTAGAGATTTAGAAGGAAATAATAATACAGAAGCTTTTATTCAAACCGATGCTGCGGTAAACCCTGGTAATAGTGGTGGAGCGTTGGTAAATACAAGAGGAGAATTGATTGGGATAAATACAGCAATTTCATCAAAAACTGGTTCTTTTATTGGGTATTCATTTGCAGTACCATCAAATATTGCAAAAAAAATTGTTGATGATTTATTAGAATTTGGATCGGTACAAGAGGCTATTTTGGGAATAGGAATAGATAATCAAGAAAATAATTTAGAAGGTGTAAAAATAGGTTCGATAGATGAAGATAGTGAAGCTTTAAAAGCAGGTTTACATGAAGGAGATATAATTACGAAAGTAAATAATATTAAAATTTCTAAATTTTCTGAATTGAAAGGTCAGTTAACAGCAAAAAGACCAGGAGAGTATGTAAAGGTAACTGTTAATAGAAATGGAAAAGATTTAATAAAAACAGTTAAACTAAGTAAGAAAAGTACGTTTACATCATTTTCATTTGGAGTGCAGTTAAAAGATTTAACAAAGAAAGAAAGAAAAAAGTATGCAATAAAAGGAGGAGCTAAAATAACAGGAACCAACAATAAAGGATTTCAGTATTATAAAGTAGGAGCAGGTTATATTTTAACCAAAATAAATGGTAAAGAAATCCAAAGTGCTTCAGAGGCAATTGCTATTTTAGATACTTATAATGGAAATCAACAAATGATATTAGAACTCGTAAGTCCAGAAGGAAAAAAAGAATATTTTAGATTTTAAAATTAGTAATAATAAGGGCATATGTCGTTGAAAATTGTTTTTTCAACGACATTTTTATATTACAAAATCGATACGAAATCGTTTGAAATTCCTATTTTTGCAGCACATTTTTAAAATTTAGTTAACACACAACTATGTCAACAATAACAAATTACGAAAAAGAAGTAGTAGGTCAGGCGCAAGTAAGACGAGCTACTGTCGAGTTTATTAATATCGTTAATGGTTTATGGTACGATAAATCGATAGAATTAGTTTTATTTAGAAATCCATTAGTAGATAAAAGAGCTAGTGAGGTTTTAAATTTAATTAATTATGCTAAAGAATTTGTAGCTAAAGAGATTTCTATTAACGATGCATTAGAAATAGCAAAAGCAATTCAGAATATTGATTTACCAGCATCTAAATTAGATATAGGTAAATTAGCATACGAGTATCATTTACAAGATGATGCATCAGCAAATAAATTAGATTTTGTAAAAAATCAATTAAAAGATGCAACAAAGGCAGAAGATATTCAGCCAAAAGATGTTGTATTATATGGTTTTGGTCGTATTGGGCGTTTATTAGCACGTGAGTTAATGACTAAAATGGGTAAAGGTTCTCAGTTAAGATTAAGAGCAGTTGTTACTCGTGGTGAAATTAACGAAGCAGTATTAGAAAAAAGAGCTTCTTTATTAAGTGTAGATTCTGTTCATGGTGATTTTTTAGGAACTGTTCAGGTTGATGTAGATAACAATGCATTAATTATAAACGGAACAACAGTATATATGATATCGGCAGGAAAGCCAGAAGATATTGATTATACTAAATACGGAATCAACGATGCATTAATTATAGATAACACAGGTGCTTTTAAAGATAAAGAAGCATTAAGTCGTCATTTAGTGCCAAACGGAGCAAGTAAAGTTTTATTAACTGCGCCAGGAAAAGGAATTCCAAATATTGTACACGGAGTAAATCATTCAGAAAACAATCCAGATAACGTAGATATTTTCTCTGCAGCTTCATGTACAACAAATGCTATTACACCAGTTTTAAAAGTATTAGAGGATAACTTCGGAATTAAAAAAGGACATTTAGAAACGATTCATGCATATACTAACGATCAAAATTTAGTAGATAATATGCACAGTAAATACCGTAGAGGTAGGGCAGCAGCTTTAAATATGGTGATTACTGAAACAGGAGCAGGAAAAGCAGTAGCAAAAGCATTACCAGCGTTAGAAGGTAAATTAACATCAAGTGCTATTAGAGTACCAGTTCCAAATGGGTCATTGGCAATTTTAAATTTACAATTAAACTCAAACACAACAGTTGAAGCAGTTAATGCTATAATGAAACAATACGCTTTAGAGGGTGATTTAGTAGAGCAAATTCAATACTCTTTAAACAACGAGTTGGTTTCTTCAGATATTATTGGAACAACAGCCCCTTCAATTTTTGACAGTAAAGCAACTATTGCAGACGGTAACACGATTGTAATCTATATTTGGTATGATAATGAATACGGATACTCTCACCAGGTTATGCGCTTAGCAAAGCATATTGCAAAAGTACGTCGTTATACGTATTATTAACATAGTATAATATTTTGTAAAAAAAAAAGCCAAAACATTTTTTGTTTTGGCTTTTTTTTAAGTATATTTGAATTTATAACCCCTAACCCCCTAATTATGAGAAAAGTATTCCCTATACTTTTGTTGTTGCTAAGCGTAACAATATCATCTTTTTCACAACAAGTAAATGAGCTAGATTTTTTAACTTCAGGTAAATGGCAAGTGGAGTCTGTTCAAATTGGTGAAGAACTTCAGCAATTTTCAGAAAATAATAATTGGATGATTTTTCATGCAGATGGAAAGTATCAAGTTGTTATGAATGATAGTGAAAAAAGAGGTAATTGGAAGCTCGAAGAAGCTAGTAAAGTTATTAAATTTGAAGAAGATGAAAATTTAGCTAATGGCTTAAAAATAGAATTATTAAATAAGAAAGAGCTTTTATTTTCAGCAACAGAAGGTGATGTAGTATATACCATGAAGTTGAAAAAATAAAAAAAAATAAGTATATGTAAACCGAAGCAAAAGCTTCGGTTTTTTTGTTAAAAGTAAAAGGTGTTTAATAAAGGGTTATTTATACATAAATTTATACCATTTATACATTGGTTTGGTTGTTTATTGTTAATTAAAGTATCTTTGTAGCGTAATACACAAGGGAATCATAATTGATAAATTGGGGGATTAATCAATAATGAAGATTTAAAAAGCATCACTTTATAAAGTGATGCTTTTTGTTGTTGTATAACCTAGCTTGTTGATAAGTATATTTGTAATTTTGTAACTTAAAATTAAATAAGATTATTAAACATAATAGGTATAAGTTTTTACCTAAAACTTTTCTTAATTTAGCCTTAAATTTTAAAATATGAAACCATTTTTTTCTTCACTTTTTCTACTATTAGCGATAGTAACAGTTAATTCACAATCAAAACTACCTTATTATGAGGTGCCAAATGCAGCTGCTGAATATACAGCAGGTGCTGTAGTTAGTAGAATGGTAGATGGTCTTGGGTTTCGTTATTTTTGGGCAACAGAAGGATTGGTGCAAAAAGATTTAGCCTTTAAACCAAATAAGGAATCAAGAACAACATTAGCAACGGTTGATCACATTTTAAGCTTATCACAAGTTATTTTAAATGCAACTTTAAGTAAAAAAAACGGAGAAAAACAACCGAAAATGACATTTGCTGAAAAGCGAAAAAAAACACTAGAAAATTTAAAGCAAGCAAGTGATATTTTAAAAATAAGTAAAGATTTATCACAATATAAAATCATTTTTGGCAAAAAAGAGTTTCCATTTTGGAATGCTATTAATGGACCTATAGCAGACGCTACTTGGCATGTTGGTCAAATAGTTTCTTTTCGTCGTTCATCAGGTAACCCTTTACCTAAAGGAATACGGTTTTTAACAGGAACAGTAAAGAGGTAATAATTTTTATAGCTATTATTTTAATGACAATTCAAAAAAAAATACAATCGCTTCGTGATGAACTTAATCAGCATACATATAATTATTATGTATTAGATAATGCTACAATTTCAGATTATGATTTTGATATTAAGTTGAAAGAATTAGAGGCTTTAGAGATTGAAAATCCACAGTTTTTTGATGCAAATTCGCCAACGCAAAGAGTAGGAGGAGAAATCACTAAAAGTTTTGAAACTATTACTCACAAAAATCGCATGTATTCTTTAGACAACTCCTACTCTAAAGACGATTTGTTAGATTGGGAAAAACGTATTCAGAAAATGTTAGGAACTGATGAGATTGAATACACATGCGAGCTAAAATACGATGGCGCTTCTATTAATTTAACTTTTGAAGATGGGAAATTTGTAAAAGCGGTAACTCGAGGAGATGGTTTTCAGGGAGATGATGTAACAACAAATATTAAAACAATTCGTTCAATTCCGTTAAGTTTAAAAGCTGACTTTGTTAGAGATTTTGAAATGCGTGGAGAAATTATTTTACCGCTCGATGGATTTAATAAAATGAATGAAGAGCGTGTTGCTAATGGAGAAGAAGAATATAAAAATCCTAGAAACACCGCAAGCGGAAGTTTAAAACTACAAGATAGTGCAGAAGTAGCAAAACGACCATTAGATTGTTTGTTATATCAAGTTGTGACATCAGAAAGAAAATATGAAACACATTTTGAAAGCTTAGAAAATGCACGAAAAGTAGGTTTTAAAGTGCCAGAAACAATTGTTTTAGCAAAATCGATTAATGAGG
The DNA here is from genome assembly GCA_938002045.1 of Tenacibaculum soleae. Classification (GTDB taxonomy): domain Bacteria; phylum Bacteroidota; class Bacteroidia; order Flavobacteriales; family Flavobacteriaceae; genus Polaribacter; species Polaribacter soleae_A. Next base: position 27,050 of record CALLBA010000011.1, on the reverse strand, counting down.
TTATTAACTTTGTTAATGATTGGGATGTTAAACGACATGATTTACCTTATGAGACTGACGGAATTGTAATAAAAGTAAACAATTTACAACAACAAGAAGAATTAGGCTATACAGCCAAAGCTCCTCGTTGGGCAATTGCCTATAAATTTAAGGCAGAACAGGTTTCTACAGTTTTGAATGAAATTACATATCAGGTTGGTAGAACAGGAGCAATAACACCGGTAGCAAATTTAAAACCAGTACAATTAGCAGGTACGACGGTAAAAAGGGCTTCGTTACACAATGCAGATCAAATTGAAAAACTTGATATTAGAATAAATGATACTGTTTTTGTAGAAAAAGGTGGTGAAATTATTCCAAAAATTATTGCGGTTGATTTTACAAAACGACCAGAAAGTTCTGAACCAACAATTTATATAACGCATTGCCCCGAATGTAATTCTGAATTAGTTAGAACAGAAGGTGATGCAAAACATTATTGTCCAAATGAATTTGGATGTGCACCACAAATAACAGGAAGAATCCAGCACTTTATCAGTAGAAAAGCCATGGATATTGATGGATTAGGTGGTGAAACGGTAGATTTATTACGAAAAGAAGGGTTAATTAAAAATTATGCTGATTTATACAATTTAACAGCAGAGCAAGTAATTCCGTTAGAAAGAATGGCGGAAAAATCAGCACAAAATATGATTGCTGGAATTGAAAAGTCAAAAGAAATTCCGTTCGAAAAAGTATTATTTGCTTTAGGTATACGATTTGTTGGAGAAACCGTAGCAAAAAAACTAGCCAAACATTTTAAATCGATAGATAATTTAATGGCTGCTAATTTTGAAACATTAATTTCAGTCGATGAAATAGGAGAAAGAATAGCACAAAGTATTATTGAATTTTCGAATAACTTAGGTAACATTCAATTGATTGATCGATTAAAAAAACACGGAGTTCAATTAGAAGTTTCAGCTGAAAGTTTAGAGGGGCAAACAGATAAGCTTACGGGAAAGGTATTTGTAGTTTCTGGTGTTTTTCATCAAATGAGTAGAAATGAGTTAAAAAAATCCATTGAAGACAATGGAGGAAAAGTAAGTTCATCAATATCTAAAAAAACAAGTTTTATTGTTGCAGGTGATAATATGGGACCAAGTAAATTAACAAAAGCTGAAAACTTAGAAATACCAATTATTACAGAGCAAGATTTTATTGATATGATAAGTTAAATGACTTATAAATTTAGATTAACGGTAAATTAAATTCCATAAAAAAAACAATGACAAAAAAGACTAAAAAAACCATCGCCTCTATATTGTTTTTATTAGTTGCTATTATAGATGTATACGCTGTAATAGTTCAAAATAAAAGTTTAGAAATTATTTTTAAACCTTTGCTAATGATAACTTTAGTAATTGTTTATTTAGTTTCTGTTAAACAAGCAAATTTTTGGTTAATATCTGCCTTGTTTTTTTCATTTTGGGGAGATGTATTTCTATTAGATAAAACTAATTACTTTGTATTTGGATTAGCATCATTTTTAATAGCGCATATTATGTATATAAAAATGACTTCTCAATTTTTAAAAAAACAACTTTTTACGAAAGTAATAAGAGTTGCAATTATTTTTATTACCTTATTTGCAGGTGTACTGTTTTTAATAAAAGATAATTTAGGAGAAATGTTAGTGCCTGTAATTGTTTACGGAATTGCAATTTCTGCATTTGGTACTTGTGCTTTATTAAATTATCAACAAGATAAAACAATGGCAAATTTATGGTTATTAATAGGTGCTATTCTGTTTATAGCATCTGATAGTTTAATAGCGTTGAATAATTTTTATCAAGCAACACATATGTTTGATGTTTTAATAATTGTTTTATATGTTGTTTCTCAGTATTTAATAGTAAATTCAATGCTTAAAAATAACAAGAAGTATAAGTAACTTTTTTAATGGTATAACATTAAAAAAGTTGAATTATTTTGTTAAAAAATAAAAGCTAAAAAATAGTAGTAGTAATTTATATAAAAAACTATATTGCTACAATCTGAAAGAAAAAGAAAAATTAAAAAAGCTAAAAAAGTAACTATTAAAATTATTTTAAATAAAAATCATATAAGATAAGTATGACAAAAAAAACTAAAATAGTAATAGCAACTATATTATTTTTTATTGTTTCGGTAGCTGATATTTTTGCTGTAGTTTTTCAAAATAAAACAATGGAAATTGTTTTTAAACCATTACTAATGATTTCGTTATTAGTAGTGTATTTTATTTCGATAAAAAAAGTTAATTGGTGGTTGGTTTTAGGACTGTTTTTTGCCTTTTTAGGAGATGTTCTTTTGTTAGCAGACCAAAGTTATTTTGTTTTTGGAGTAGCTTCTTTTTTAGTAACTCACGTATTATATATAAAAATAATAGTTGGTTTTCTTGAAAAGAAATCATTTAGAAGAATAATCCTTTCTACAGTCCCGTACATGACATATTTTTTAACAATCATGTATGTAGTTTTTGATAACTTAAAAGATATGTTAATTCCTGTAGCTGAATATGGGCTTGTGGTGTCGATATATGGGGCAGTTACATTTTTAAATTATCAGCAAGAAAAATCAAAAGGAAATTTATTGTTATTTTTTAGTGCCATATTTTTTGTCATAGCTGATGGTTTTATTATTTTAAATATATACTATGAGTATAATAAAATACTTGATTTTTTTGTGATTTTATTATATGTCACTGCACAATATTTAACCGTAAAAGGATTAATTGTAAGAGAAGAAGCTAATAAACTTTAAAAATGAAAATAGTAAGATTACTAATTATTGCTATATGTTTTACGTCTTGTAAAAAAGAAAAATTACAACTGCATTTTTTAAACGAATATATAGTTAAAGATTCTTTATTAATAGATAACACTGTAATAGGTGGTATTTCGGGTATAGATTTTCATGAGGATGAATATTATATGGTTGTTGATGATGCAAAAAAACCGAGAGTTATAGTTGGAAATATTCAAATTGAAGAAGATTCAATAAAAGCGATAAATTTTAAAAAAGTAATTAAGTTAGATAGTACACATTCTTTTTCTAAACAGAATGCGCTAGATTTAGAGTCTATTTTTATTTCAAATAATAAAATTAACTTAGTAAGTGAAGGGGCTATCAATACAGGTAAAAACCCAACAATTTTCGCTATTGATATGAAAGGCGAATTTCAAAAAGAATTTAATATTCCAAGTTATTTTAAAGCAAATTCTAAAGCAGCACCAAAACATAATGCAGTTTTTGAAGGTTCATCAAAAAGTTTTGACAAGAAAGGTTTTTGGGTTGCTATGGAAGGTGTATTAGCAGCCGATGGAGAGGAGGCTACGTTTCATAAAACACAATCACCAATTAGAATTACGTATTTTGACAATCAAACAAAAAAAGCAACAAAACAACTTGCGTACCAATTAGAAAAAATAGACAACCCTGTAAAAGGAAACATAAATTTAAATGGCGTAACAGCTATTTTAGAATACCAAAAGAATCATTTTTTTATTGTTGAAAGAATTTATCAAAGTGGTTACGGTACTTTAGGAAATACCATCAGAATTTTTAAAGCAACAATTAAAGAAGAATCAACAAATACATTAAGTATTAAATCTTTAAAAAAAGAAGCATATATTCCATTAAAAAAAGAATTAGTTTTTGATTTTAAAAATGTACAACATAAATTAACAGATTCAATAATTGATAATATTGAGGGTATTACCTTGGGGCCTAAATTATCAAACGGTAATAGGTCTTTAATTTTAGTATCTGATGATAATTTTCAGGTATATGGTAAGCAGTTAAATCAATTTTTATTGTTAGAAATTGAAGAGTAGTAAAACGTATTAAGGTTAGTAATTAATAAGAATGTTAAATAGACTTAAGCAAAAATCAATTCAAAAAATTTACAATAAAACAATTGTAAAAAAATCAGTTAAAAATAAAGAAGAGAGAAAGATAAAAAAAGTCGCTATTTTATTAGATAACCAATCGTTAGAGAATATTGTTTTAGCTAATTTGAGCAACAAACTATCTTTTGTAAAAGAAAATATAACTGTTTTAATTTATAGAGAATTTTCTAAAAAAGAAGAAGTTTCACCTAAATTTTTCACAAATAAAGATATCGGTATGAAAGCGAGTTTAAAATCAGACAATTTAAAAAACTTCGTTAAAAACGATTATGACTTGCTTATAAGCTATATAAAAACACCAAATTTATATACGAATATGGTAACTTTGCTGTCGCAAGCAAGTTTAAAAACTGGTTTTGCAGGAGTTGATGATAGATTGTATGATCTTGTTATTTCCGATGAAGGATTTAATGAGGCAGTTTTAAATCAAGAATTAAAAAAATACTTAACGATATTAAATAAAATATAATGCAAAAATTTGTTGGTACCGGAGTCGCTTTAGTAACTCCTTTTAACGAAGATTTAAGTGTCGATTATAACGCACTTAAAAAGTTAGTAAATTATAATATTGATAACGGAACAAATTATTTAGTTATTAACGGAACCACTGCCGAAAGTGGAACGATAACAGTAGCAGAAAAAGAGGAGATAATAAAAGTAATAGCGCAGGAAAACAAGGGTAGATTGCCCTTAGTTTTAGGAGTTGGTGGTAATAATACACAAAAAGTAATTGAGGAGTTAAATTCACTCGATTTGTCAAGTATCGACGGTATTTTATCTGTAGCACCTTATTATAGCAAACCAACACAAGAAGGTTTTTATCAACATTTTAAAGCTATTTCATTGGTAAGTTCTAAGCCAATAATTTTATACAATGTACCTGGTAGAACGGCTAAAAACATGGAGCCATCAACTATTATACGGTTAGCGAATGATTTTGATAATATTATAGGTGTTAAAGAAGCAGGTAATATTCAACAACAATATTTAGAATTGCTAAAAAATAAACCAGAAGATTTTTTAATAATTTCAGGTGATGATGATTTAGCTTTAGGAGTTGTTTTAGCAGGAGCATCTGGAGTAATATCAGTAATAGGGCAGGGATTGCCAAAAGAGTTCTCGAAAATGATTCAATTAGGATTGGCAGGAAAAAACAAAGAAGCTTACGAAATACATTATAAATTAATGGATATTGTAAACTATATTTTTGAAGAAAACAATCCGGCAGGAATTAAATCAGTTTTATTAAAAAAAGGAATTTGTTTAGATGAAGTTCGTTTACCTCTAGTAAAAGCAACTGAAGAATTACAAACTAAAATATCAGACTTTATAGATAATTTATAATTTGTCTAAAAAAGAATATGAGTTATAAAAGACTACAATTTTTTAATTGTAGTCTTTTTTTAGCATCTTTGTTAAGAATCTTTATATAAGTTATTATAAAGCTAAAAATTAATAAAAAAATAAAAATATGTTATCAAAAGCAATAGAAAAAGCTTTAAACGAGCAAATAAAAATAGAAGCAGAATCATCACAAGTATATTTGTCAATGGCATGTTGGGCTGAAATTCAAGGTTTTGAAGGTGTAGCACAATTTATGTACGCACACTCAGATGAAGAGCGTATGCACATGTTAAAACTAGTAAAGTTTGTAAACGAAAGAGGAGGACATGCGTTAGTTTCTGACTTAGCAGCACCATCAGCAGAGTTTGGCTCTTTTAAAGATATGTTTCAAACCTTGTTTGATCATGAAGTAATGGTTTCAAAATCAATTAATGATTTAGTACATATTACTTTAGAAGAAAGAGATTATGCAACACACAATTTTTTACAATGGTATGTATCTGAACAAATTGAAGAAGAAGCATTAGCAAGAAATATTTTAGATAAAATAAACCTAATAGGTGATGACAAAGGAGGTTTGTATTTATTTGATAATGATGTAAAGCAAATTGTAGCTCAGGGAGCTGCCGATACAGCTTTATAAGATTAACAAACATTTAGGAACTATTACTTATTATTATAACAGATTTATAGTTTATTGCAATACTCTATTAAGAGTAAAAAATCGTTTTAATAATCCATATTTAATCACTAATTTTGCCAAATGCAAAAAATTAAAAATTTAGCGTATTTAATTGTAATGCTTTTAATTGTATCTTCATGTGGAGAATATAATAGAGCATTAAATAAAGGTACAGTACAAGAACAATATAAAATGGCTGTAAAAATGTACGAAGTACAAAAATACAGCAAAGCTTTACGTTTGTTTGAAAAAATAACGCCTTCTTACCGTGGTAAACCACAAATGGAACGTATTCAATATATGGTATCTCAATCTAATTTTAATGAAAAAAATTATGGATTGGCAGGATATTATTTTAATAGATTTACAAAAAATTATCCTAAAAGTTCTAAAAGAGAAGAAGCCGCTTTTTTATCAGCATTGAGTTATTATAAAGCAGCACCTAGTTTTAGTTTAGATCCAACAGATACTCAAAAAGCGCTAGAATCTTTTCAGTCTTTTATTGATAAATATCCAAATTCAGATAAGCAAGAAGAGGCTAATAAATATTATGCCGAATTGCGTAATAAATTAGAAAAAAAGGCTTTTGAAATAGCAAAAGTATATTATACTACAGCAGGTTATGACTCTAGAAATTACAGAGCTGCCATTGTAGCTTTTGATAATTTATTGGAAGATTATTTAGGGACAAAATACAAAGAAGAAGCATTGTACTATCGTTTAAAGGCTGCACATGATTTTGTGTTAAAAAGTACACAACGTAGAAAACCTGAAAGAATTAAAGCAGCGATAAAAGCATACGATAAGTTAAAGAGAAGCTTTCCTGAATCTAAATTCATGAAAGAGTCAAATGAAATGTTGGCAACATTAAATAAAGAACAAGAACAATTAGTTAAAAGTTAAAAAATGGATTATAAAGAAACGAAAGCGGCATTAAGTACTATTACTTATAACAAAGAAGCTATCGAAGCTCCAACAGAAAACATCTACGAAGCTATTTCAGTTATCGCTAAAAGAGCAAATCAAATTAATTCTGATTTAAAAAAAGAATTAGTTGATAAGTTAGATGAATTTGCTACGTATAACGATAGTTTAGAGGAAGTTTTTGAAAACAAAGAACAAATTGAAGTTTCTAAGTTTTACGAGCGTTTACCAAAACCTCATGCTATTGCAGTTGAAGAGTGGTTAAACGATAAAGTATATCACAGAACTCCAGACGCAGAATAATATGTCTGTATTAAGCGGTAAAAAAGTATTACTTGGCGTTACCGCAGGTATTGCCGCATACAAAACAGCGAACTTAGTTCGTTTATTTATAAAATCGGGCGCAGCAGTCAAAGTAATAATGACTCCTGCGTCTAAAGATTTTATTACTCCACTCACACTTTCTACCTTATCAAAAAATCCAGTTCATTCAACCTTTTACGAAAAAGAAGATGAAAATGAATTATGGAATAACCATGTTGATTTAGGTCTTTGGGCTGATATTATGATAATTGCTCCGGCAACTGCAAATACCTTGTCTAAAATGACAAACGGAACTTGTGATAATTTACTATTAGCAACCTACTTATCAGCAAAATGTCCTGTATATTTTGCACCTGCGATGGATTTAGATATGTATATTCACCCATCAACAAAAGTGAGTTTAAATACATTGCAAAGTTTTGGTAATATTTTAATTCCTGCCGCTTCAGGAGAGCTAGCCAGTGGTTTAGTTGGTGAAGGACGAATGGCTGAACCAGAAGATATTGTTTCTTTTATAGAAAAAGATATCGTATCTAAATTACCATTTCGTGGAAAGAAGGTATTAATAACAGCAGGCCCAACTTATGAAGCGATTGATCCAGTACGATTTATAGGAAATCATTCTTCAGGAAAAATGGGGTTTGAAATTGCTAAAACAGCAGCCAATTTAGGAGCAGAAGTTTTTTTAATAGCTGGTCCATCACATCAAAAAATAAAACACTCATTTATTCATCGAATTGATGTAAAATCAGCTCAAGAAATGTATGATGCCTGCCATAAATATTATGCAGATGTTGATATTGCTATATTATCGGCTGCTGTAGCAGACTATCGTCCAAAAAATGTAGCTACTCAGAAAATAAAAAAGAAAGATTCAGCGTTAGTAATAGAGTTAGAGCCTACGAAAGATATTTTAAAATCGTTAGGTGAAGCAAAAAAACAGCAATTATTAGTTGGTTTTGCGCTAGAAACTAATAATGAAGTTGAAAATGCAAAGAGTAAAATAACCAAAAAGAATTTAGATTTAATTATCTTAAATTCATTACAAGATAAAGGAGCTGGTTTTGCTACTGACACTAATAAAATTACAATTATTGATGCAGATTTTAATCAAAAACCATTTGAATTAAAATCAAAAAGAGCAGTATCTATTGATATTGTAAACGAAATCATCAATAAAATTAGTTGAAAAAATCGATGCTTTTTAATATAGTTTTGATTTTATGAAACTTAAATTAAAATAAATTTGATAAACAAACTTATAGTAAATGCGTAAAATTATATTCTCTTTTTTTATAATAGTATCAATTTTTACAGTTAATTCACAAGAGTTAAACGCATTAGTTGTTATAAATACCGACAAAGTTCAAAGTAGTAATAAACAAGTTTATGAAACTTTACAAAAATCATTAACCGAGTTTATAAATGATAAGCAATGGACTAATAAGAAGTATAAACAACAAGAAAAAATTAATTGCGCATTTACCATTATCGTAAATGAACAAAGTGGCAATAACTTTAAAGCAACTTTGCAGGTACAATCTACACGGCCAGTATATAATTCTAGTTACGCAACACCTGTTTTAAATATTAATGATACCAATTTTAATTTTCGTTATAACGAGTTTGATCCATTAAATTTTAATCCTAATAGTTACGATTCTAAGTTAGTTTCATTAATCGCATTTTATGCATATACAATCATAGGTGTAGATGCTGATACTTTTGCTTTAAAAGACGGTACACAATACTTAAAAGCAGCTGAAAGTGTAATGTTACAAGCACAATCAAATGGAGAATTGGGTTGGCAAAATCAGGTAGGTAAACAAAACCGTTTCGCATTGATTGATAATTTATTATCTTCAAAATTTAGTACACTAAGAACTATTTATTACAACTATCATCGTAAAGGGTTTGATTATTTTTCAGAAGATAAAACCAAAGCGAAAGAAGCTATACAAAATAATGTGATAATGTTAGATAAATTATATAATGTTGGTATAGGTAATTATATGATCCGTGTTTTTTTAGATGCTAAAGGCGATGAAATTTCAAGTGTTTTTTCTGATGGAAAGCCAGTTAAAAATACACAAAAAATGTTGAGTGTTTTAAATAAAATTGCGCCTACTTATAAAAGCAAGTGGAAAAAGATTAATTAAGTTCTAAAAAAAAATAAAATTACTTTTTGTATTATTCTTTCAATTATTGTCTCATATGTAATTTCAGTGAGAATTATAAATGAAGGCTTGTGTAAAATATAAAAATTTTTATTAGCTTTTATCTTTCTATCAATTATAATTGATAACCTATTATCAAAAAAGAAAAAACAATAAAGATCTCTTATTTTTAAGTATATATATATCCACTAAAATCCGTATTTTTATTTTTTAAAAAAGATAAAATTTGCTTACACATTTATCCATACATAATTACGCATTAATCAATCAATTAGCAATTGATTTTTCAAAAGACTTATCAATCATAACAGGTGAAACAGGAGCAGGAAAATCTATTTTATTAGGAGCTTTAGGTTTGGTTATGGGAAACCGTGCTGATTTATCATCGTTAAAAAATGCTGAAAAAAAGTGTATTATCGAAGCTAAATTTGCCGTTGAAGGCTATGCTTTACAAAATTTATTTGAAAAGTTAGATGTTGATTATGAAGCGGAAACAATTATCCGTAGAGAAATTCTTCCTTCAGGAAAATCAAGAGCTTTTGTAAATGATACGCCAGTAAATTTATCAGTCTTAACAGCTTTAAAAACAAAGTTGATCGATGTTCATTCGCAACATCAAACCATGCAATTATCTGATGCAAGTTTTCAATTTTCGGTAATTGATGCCTTGGCAAAAAATCAAGCAAAAATAGCATCCTACAAAAGAGGAATACGTAAATACTCACAATTACAAAAAGAGTTAAAAACGCTTCAGACTGAAACCGAAAAATCTAACGAACAGTATGAGTATAATTTGCATTTATTTAATGAGTTAGAAGAAGCTAAATTAATTAAAGGCGAGCAGCAAGAATTAGAAGAAAAACTAGAGCGTTTAAATAATATTGAAGAAATAAAACTTAGTTTATCAGAAGCTCTGGCTATAACAACAAATGAAGAAATAGGACTACAAAATTTACTGTATTCATTAGAAAATAACTTGCAAAAAATAAATAGTTATTCAAAAAAGTATGAAGAAATAGCAAGTAGAGTAACCAGTATAAAACTAGAGTTAGATGATGTGGTTACTGAGCTAGAAAATGAAAACGAAAATGTAGATTTTAACCCGAATGAAATTGAAGAATTAAATGATAGATTACAACTAATTTATAATTTACAAAAAAAACATTCGGTAGATTCTATTAAAGAATTAGAAATTATACATCAATCCCTAGCTAAAAAAGTAGCACAGGTTGAAGATGCTGGGACTTTAATTGAAGCTAAAAATAAAGAAATAAGTGAAGTTGCTAAAAAATTAGATGATGTTGCAGCGATGATAACCAAATCTAGAAATAAAGCGATTCCTAAACTGCAAAAGCAATTAGAAGCTTTACTTAAAGAGTTAGGAATGCCTAATGCTCGTTTTTTAATTGAATTAAGTGATTCAAAAGAGTATTTTACTAATGGAAAAGACGTATTATCATTTTTGTTTTCAGCAAACAAAGGCGGTAACTTTGGAGAGCTTAAAAAAGTAGCATCTGGTGGAGAATTGTCAAGAATAATGTTATCAATCAAAAAAATATTATCAGAAAATATACAATTACCAACCATTATTTTTGATGAAATTGATACAGGAGTTTCAGGAGAAGTATCAAATAAAATTGCAAAAATTATGCAAGATATGGGCGTAAATATGCAAGTAATAACCATTACACATTTACCACAAATAGCCGCAAAAGGGGTACAGCATTACAAAGTATTTAAAGGCGAAGAAAAAGGAGTTACAACCTCTAATTTAAAGTTATTATCTTATGATGAACGAGTGGTTGAAATAGCAGAAATGTTAAGTGGAAAAGACATTTCTGAAAGTGCATTAACACATGCAAAAGAATTATTAAATTAAAACTATATTTGTTTAACAAACGAACAACTATAGATTAAAACAAATAAATATGTACAATTTATTAAAAGGAAAAAAAGGAATCATTTTTGGAGCTTTAGATGAAAATTCTATTGCATGGAAAGTTGCAGAACGTGCGCATGAAGAGGGTGCTGAATTTGTTTTAACCAACGCACCGATAGCAATGCGTATGGGACAAATTAAAGAGTTAGCTGCTAAAACTGGTTCAGAAATTATACCAGCAGATGCTACTTCAATGGATGATTTAACAAACTTAGTTGAAAAATCGATGGAGATTTTAGGAGGTAAAATCGACTTTGTTTTACACTCAATTGGTATGTCAGTTAACGTTCGTAAAGGACGTCATTATACCGATTCTAAATATGACTTTACTACTAAAGGATGGGATGTTTCAGCAGTATCTTTTCATAAAGTAATGAATGTTTTATACAACAAAGAAGCTATGAATGAGTGGGGAAGTATTGTTGCGTTAACTTACATGGCAGCGCAAAGAGTTTTTCCTGATTATAACGATATGGCAGATAATAAAGCTTATTTAGAATCAATTGCTCGTAGTTTTGGTTACTTTTTTGGTCGCGATCAAAAAGTACGTGTAAACACCATTTCTCAATCACCAACACCAACCACGGCTGGGCAAGGAGTTAAAGGTTTTGATGGGTTTATATCATATGCAGAAAAAATGTCTCCACTTGGTAATGCAACAGCTTTAGAGTGTGCAGATTATACAATTTCTTTATTTTCTGATTTAACTAAAAAGGTAACTTTACAAAACCTATTTCATGATGGCGGTTTCTCAAATATGGGAGTTAGTGATGCTGTAATGGAAAAGTTTGAGTAGTTTTTATAAAACTTAGAATATAATAAAAATGCAAATCGTTAGGTTTGCATTTTTATTGAATAAAATTATTAAAATGAATACTATTTTAAGTATTGAAAAGGAGCTAGCCCCTTTAAGAAAACAATTAAAAAACCATGAATTATATACATCATTAAAAAATATAGATGATGTAAAAATATTTATGGAATCACATGTTTTTGCTGTATGGGATTTTATGTCGCTATTAAAAGCCTTACAGGAAAAGTTAACATGTACTACGTTACCATGGTTTCCTGTTGTAAATTCTAAAACGGCAAGATTTATTAATGAAATAGTTTTAGGAGAGGAAACCGATGTAAATGAATTAGGAGAGCCTAAAAGTCATTTTGAAATGTATATTGATGCAATGAAACAAGCTAAGGCAAGTACAATTGAAATAGCTAGTTTTATAAATAATATTATTGACGGAAATACGATTGAAAAATCATTAAATGAAGGTTCGGTTTTAAACGAGGTTAAAGAATTTGTATTGTTTTCTTTTAATGTTATTGATACACAACAACCACATATTATAGCGGCTAGTTTTACTTTTGGAAGAGAAGATGTTATTCCTGATATGTTTTTAGAAATTATTAAGAATACAGAAGAAAACACAAGTTTAAACTATAGTAAGTTAACTTATTATTTAAAAAGGCATATAGAGTTAGATGGTGATGAACATGGTCCATTATCTTTACAAATGATTGAAGAATTATGTGGTAATGATGAACAAAAATGGAATGATGTTTTATTTTACGCAAAAGAATCTCTTAAAAAAAGAATTAATCTTTGGAATGGAATATCTGCACAAATAAAAAATAACCATGTAGTTTAATGAAGTTGAAATTTTCTTTAATAATACCTGTTTACAATCGTCCGAAAGAGATAGATGAGTTATTAGAAAGTCTTACAAAACAAGATTTTTTAGATGATTTTGAAGTTATTATTGTAGAAGATGGTTCAGACAATTCATCACAAAAAACGGTAAACAATTATAAAGATAAACTTAATTTAAACTATTTTTATAAAGAAAATAGCGGAGCAGGAGCAAGTAGAAATTACGGAATGCAACAAGCTACCGGAAATTACTTTATTATTTTAGATAGTGATGTTATTATTCCGCCACAATATTTATCTGAAGTAAAAAAAGCTTTAGAAAATAATTTTACAGATGCTTTTGGTGGTCCAGATGCCGCGCATAAAAGTTTTACACCGTTACAAAAAGCAATTAATTATTCGATGACGTCGGTTATAACTACAGGCGGAATTAGAGGTAAAAAGAAAGGTATTGGCAAGTTTCAACCCCGTAGTTTTAATTTAGGATTATCTGAAGTAGCTTTTAGTAAAACAAACGGATTTTCGAAAATGAAAACAGGCGAAGACATTGACTTAACATTTCGTTTATGGGAAAACGATTTTGAAACACAGTTAATAGAAAAAGCCTTTGTGTATCACAAACGCAGAAGTACAATTGGTCAGTTTTTTAAACAAACATATTCATTCGGAACAGCAAGACCAATTTTAAATAAAAAATATCCAGAAACTGCTAAGATTACATATTGGTTTCCGAGTTTATTTATTATCGGATTTGATATTAGCATTATTTTTGCATGTTTTGGTTATTGGCAGTTTATTGCTTTTTATGGATTTTACTTTACGTTATTATTTATAGATGCATTAATTCAGAATAAAAATATAAAAGTCGCTTTTTTAAGTATTATTACTTCTTTTACGCAATTTATAGGCTATGGTTTAGGTTTTTTAGAATCGAAGTTTATAAAAAAATAAAACTCCCAAGAAATTGGGAGTTTTATTTTAAATAATTTCTAAAATATTTTCTGGTGGACGACCTATTACGGCTTTATTGCCATTAATAACAATTGGTCGCTCAATAAGTTTAGGATTGTTAACCATAGCTTGTACTATTTCTGTGTCGGATAATTCTTTTCCTTTAAATTCCTCTTTCCAAATTTTTTCGTTTTTACGAACTAACTGAATAGGAGTAATATTTAATAAGCTAATAATTTCGTTTAACTTTTTTTCAGAAGGAACATTGTCTAAGTATTTTACAATTTCAAATTCCTTACCTGAATTTTCTAAAATTTCTAATCCGCAACGTGATTTACTGCATCTATTATTGTGAAATATTTGTATCATTTTTTTACTTGTTTTCTTTTTGTCCGTTTAGCATTAAGTACGATTTTAAAAACGGATTTATATTTCCGTCCATTACGGCATCTACATTTCCTGTTTCATGTCCTGTACGTACATCTTTTACTAATTTATAAGGATGCATTACATAATTACGAATTTGACTTCCCCATTCGGTTTTTAATTTTCCCGCTTCAATGTTTTCTCTCGTGGCTAAACGTTTTTGTAATTCAATTTCATATAATTGCGATTTTAGCATCTTTAAAGCAGTTGCTCTGTTATCATGTTGCGAACGTGAGTTAGAGCACTGAATTTGAATTCCACTTGGTTTATGAGTCAACTGAACTTTAGTTTCCACTTTGTTTACATTTTGCCCACCAGCACCACTAGAACGGGCGGTAACAATTTCTATATCCGCAGGATTTATTTCAATTTCAATACTATCATCAGCCACAGGAAAAACATACACAGATCCGAATGTGGTGTGCCGTTTTCCGTTACTATCAAAAGGAGAAATACGCACCAAACGATGCACGCCATTTTCACCTTTTAACCATCCGAAGGCATAATCGCCATCAATCTCAATAGTAACTGTTTTTACACCTGCAACATCACCTGCTTGGTAATTGAGTGTTTTTAATTTAAAACCTTGCTTTTCTGCCCACATGGTATACATGCGCATCAGCATTTCTACCCAATCACAACTTTCGGTACCTCCAGCACCAGCAGTAATTTGAATGGTTGCGCTTAAATTATCTCCTTCATCAGAAAGCATATTTTTAAACTCAATATCTTCTAAAAATGTAGCCGTTTTTTCAAACTGTTCTATTACTTCGGTTTCATCAACAGCATCTTCTTTATAAAAATCATATAAAACAGCAAGATCTTCATTCATTGAAATTACCGAATTGTAATCACTTACCCATTTCTTTTTAAACCGAAGGGATTTCATTAAAACTTCGGCTTCTTTTGGGTTGCTCCAAAAATCAGGATCGGCAGTTTTTTCTTCTTCATTATTTATTTCTATTAACTTCTTGTCAATTTCTAAATAAGCTTTTAACTTGCCAATTCGTTCAGTAATATCTTTTAACTGTTCATGTGTAATCATACAACAAAAATACATTTTAAAACCGTAGATAAAAATGGAAATAAATTTAATAAGCGATACTGTTACCAAACCAACAAAATTAATGATGGAGGCAATGATGAATGCTGAAGTTGGCGATGATGTTTTTGGTGCTGATCCGACGGTAAACGCATTGCAAGAAAAGGTTGCAAAAATGTTTAATATGGAAGCTGCTTTGTTTTTTCCTTCAGGTACGATGGCAAATCAGACAGCTATAAAAATTCATACACAACCTGGTGATAGAATGTTTTGTGATAAATGGGCACATGTGTATAATTATGAAGGCGGAGGAGCTGCATTTAATTCGGGTGTAACCTCTCATTTAATTGATGGCGATAGAGGTATGTTTACTGCCGATCAATTAAAACAAGCTGTTTCAGGACGGACAGATATCCATGCGCCGTACAGTCGTTTGGTTTGTATTGAAAACACAGCAAACAAAGGCGGAGGGGCTTGTTGGGATTTTGAAGAATTGCAAAAGATTCAGAAAATATCAAAAGAAAATAATTTAGCGTTTCACTTAGATGGAGCGCGTTTATTTAATGCATTGGTTGCTAAAAATGAAACTCCAGCTCAGTATGGCGAATTATTTGATACGATTTCTATTTGTTTGTCTAAAGGATTAGGAGCTCCTGTAGGTTCTATTTTAATAGGAACTAAAAAGGATATGGAAAAAGCTTTACGTGTGCGTAAATTATTTGGAGGTGGAATGCGACAAGCTGGTTTTTTAGCTGCAGCAGCAATTTATGCTTTAGATAATCATATTGATCGCTTGGCAGATGATCATAAAAAAGCAAAAAAAATAGGAGATGTTTTAAAAGGATGTTCTTATGTAACAAAAATAGAACCTATTGAAACCAATATTATTATTTTTTATGTAGATGATAAGATTGATCCGATGGATTTTATCAATAAGATGACAGCAAAAGGTATTTTATTAATTTCGATGGGGGAAGGGAAAATACGAATTGTTACGCATTTAGATTTTACAGACACAATGTTGACTGTTTTATTAAAAGAGCTTAAAAGTTTTTAGAAAAAGATTCTTATAAAAGGAGAAAAAGCATTTGCATAAATGCTTTTATCTTCTTGGTATAGTACATCATACTGAACACCAAAAGTAACTTTACCAGTAATATAAGCTGCACCAATATTTAAAGAAGGATAGCTATAGTTATCTTTAACGGTGCCAATTTTTTTACTAACATAAGATTGTAAAAGTTCACCAGAAAATTCTATTTCTGGTATTGGTCTGTATAAAGTAATAATACTAGCAGAATACATATTTGCACTATAGTTACTACTTTTATTGTATAGGTAACCAATACTACCTCCCAATGAAAACTCTTCACTAAAATCATAAATAGCACTAGGTGATATAGAAAGAGTAGTTGTATTACTACCAAAACTAAAACCAAAACTACCACCAAAACGTGTGTTGTTCCAAAAACTAGACTCTTGAGAAAAGCTAAAAAGTGAATAAAAGAAAATACTAAATGCGATTAAGGTTTTCATACTAAATTATTTTTTTTATAAAAGTAAGTAATTAAAATTGTTCTAAATAAATATTCTTTGAATAAAAAAATAATTTTTATATTACAATTCATCAATTTTAACTAATTCTTTGTAATTCTTATCTAATTTGCGTAATAAAATACCATAAAGTAATTGGTAGAAGAGCCAAAAAAGTGCTAAGAAGATTATTAAAAAAACAATTTGAGTAACTAACATTATTGTAAAAAAGGTTGAATCACTAATATTAATATTATCATTATTAAAAACTTCTTTTAATTTATTTTGATCGCTAAAAATAATAACGTTAACAATAATAGATAAAATGATAAAAGTGATTAAGTTATAATACACATATATTTTTACAGTTTTACGAACGTTAAATATCTTTTTTAGCAACTCTTTTGTGCCGTCCATTATAGAAATAGAAGAGTGATTTTTGTAAAAAATATATAAAAATATAATAATCACTACATAATGAATGTAATAAGTAATATTTAAAAATGTAATTAAGTTTAATTTTTCATAAACTTCCATATAGCTACTATTAGAAGTAAAGAAATTTAAAATTAACCAAAATGAAAACTCTAATATTCCAATAATGAAAATCCATTTTACAATTGATGACGACTTGGAATGTGCCATTTTATAGATGTCAACTTTAGAAACCGTATCTGTTTCTTCAGGTTGATTATCCCATGCTTTTTTATATTTATCTAAATCCATTATTATGGGTTTAATACTTTTTTTAATTTATCCTTTGCTCTATTCATTTTTACACGAGCATTTACTTCACTAATACCTAAAGTTACAGATATCTCTTTGTAAGGTTTATCTTCTAGATATAAAAATATTAGTGCTTTATCAATATCATTTAGCTTACGAATAGCATTGTATAATGCTTTTAACTGTAACTCTTCTGTTTCGTCATAATCTTCCGCTTTAATTTTAAAAGCATAATCGGTAATATCTTGTGTTTTTACTGTTCTAGTTGATTTTCTGTATAAAGAAATAGCCGTATTTAAGGCAACTCTGTACATCCATGTACTAAATTTAGCATCACCTCTAAATTTACTATAGTTTTTCCATAGTTGTATTGTTATTTCCTGAAACAAATCATTATGAGCATCTTGGTTTGTAGTATAAATTCTACATACTTTGTGCACAATATTTTGATTGGTTTCAAAATCAGATAAAAAGTTATTTTCTAATTCTTTATTCACTAATTTTAGTACAGTTGATTAGTTATAAGTCGCTCAAAAATACAAATTGTTACAGTTCGTCCTAAAAAAAATACAGTTCAGTTTTTTTTAGTTTTAGAAACGATAGATCAGTAGGATATTTGTAGTGTAATTAACCATAAAAAATATAAGAAATGAAATTTTTAATAATGACTTTAATAGCTTTTTTGTTTTTTGTAGTCGGAAAGATAACAGCTCAAAATAGTATAATAATAACCGTTACAAACGCTACATCTAACAAAGGAAAAATAAGTTACGCACTATTTACAAAAGATAATTTTAGAGGTAAACCCTTACAGGCTATCTCATCTAAAATAAAAGAGAACAAAAGTGTAGCTGTTTTTAAAAATGTACCAATTGGTGAATATGCAATTATCTGTTTTCATGATAAGAATAATAATAACAAAATGGATTTTGAACCTAACGGGATGCCAATAGAAGATTATGGAGTTTCTAACAATGCGATGAATCGGTTTGGTCCACCTGAATATGAGCAAGCAAAATTTAAGGTTACTGATAAAAATGTATCTTTAAAAATTAAATTTTAGAAACACAAATACAATGCAAAAATATACATCGAATACATTTATAGGCTTAAAAAAAGATTTATTAGTATGTTTAAAACTTACAATTGTTTTTGGGGTCATTTTTACAATAATAAATCAACAGTTTACGCTTAAAGGCGCTGCAATTGTGTTCTTGTTTTCAGCAATGTATTCGTTTATATTAGGCTTAGGTAATGGAATAATTAATAATTATTTAAATACTAGGTGGAACTGGGCTACACAAACTAATGAGCGAGTTTGGGCAGGTGTAATTGCAACCATTTGTTATACTGTTATAGTGGTTTTGTTGATTCATTATATACAATTTGTATTAATTTTTAAACATGAGTTTTCTGATTTTTTTGATGGAAAATTATTTTGGTCGCATTTATTTGCGATTATAATTTCTTTAGGAATTGCAAGCTTTTTTCATGCACGTAGTTTTATGATTAATTGGAAAGCGTCATTAAAACAGGAAACAACACAACATGAAATAGTAGCAAAAACTGAAACAGCAAAATTTGAAACTTTAAAAAGTCAGTTAGATCCTCATTTTTTATTTAATAGTTTAAATGTATTAACATCATTAATTGGCGAAAATCCAAAGCAAGCAGAAAAATTTACCACAAAATTATCAAAAGTATATCGGTATGTTTTAGAGCAACGTAATAAAGAGTTAATTCCGTTAGAAGAGGAGTTAAGGTTTGCAAAAACATATATGGAACTATTACAAATGCGATTTGAAGATGCTGTACAATTTAATATTCCAACCACGGTAAGTAAATCAGATTTAAAAATAGTACCATTATCATTACAATTATTGTTAGAAAACGCAGTAAAGCATAATGTAGTTTCATCGGCAAAACCTTTAGAAATTTACATTTTTGAACAAGATGGTTTTTTACAAATTCAAAATACGGTTAATCCTAAAGAAGCAATAGGTAAAAGCACAAAAGTTGGATTAAGAAATATTGCCGATCGTTATGGTTTAATTACCAATAAACGAGTAGAAATTAAAAATAATAATAAAACATTTACAGTGAGTTTACCGCTGTTAACAAAAACAAATAATATGTCATTAGATTCAAAAAATATAGAAAACAGCAAATATGTAAGGGCTGTTGAAAGAGTAGAAAAATTAAAAGAGTTTTATCAAAATTTAGCATCTTATTGTATTGTAATTCCTTTTTTAATATTTATCAATTTAAAATTTTCGCCACAATTTCATTGGTTTTGGTTTCCAATTTTTGGATGGGGAGTTGGATTAACCTTTCATTTTTTAGAAGTAAATAATTACAATATCTTTTTAGGAAAAAATTGGGAAGAACGAAAGATTAAAGAAATGATGAAAGATGATAAAAATTATAAATAAAATAAAAATGGACGATAGAGAAACACAGCAATATATTCAAGCCAAAAAGAGAGTTAAAAAAATTAAAGGATTTTATACGCATTTAACAATTTATTGTATTGTTATACCAACAATTATTTTTGCAAATTTAAAATTTGAACCACATTTTCATTGGTTCTGGTTTTCATTAATAGGTTGGGGAATCGGCCTTTTTTCTCACTGGTTAAGTGTTTTTGGATTCCAAAAAATAGGAATCGGAAAAAATTGGGAAGAACGAAAGATTAAAGAAATAATGAACGAAGGTAAAAACAATAAATAAGATGGAAATAGATTATTCAGAAGAACAAAAATATATTTTAGCAAAAAAAAGAGTTGAGAAGATTAAAGGTTTTTATGTTCATTTAGCCGTTTATATAGTGGTAAATATTTTTATATCAGGAATTATCATATTTGGGTTAACGAGTGAAGATAAACTTAGTTTTCTAGAAGCAGTTACTCATTTCGGAACCTATTCAACTTGGTTGTTTTGGGGGATAGGATTATTTTTTCATTGGTTAGGAGTTTTTGGGTCTAATTTGTTTTTCGGAAAAGATTGGGAACAAAAAAAGATAAATGAATATATGAATGATAATGATTTTTAATTATGAAATTAAGAAATGACTATATAAAAGCCGAAAAGCGAGTAAAAAAAATTAAAAACTTTTACAATCACTTACAAATATTTGTAATTATGATGCTAATATTAGCAGTTTTTTCAAATACAATATTTGATTTTTTTGAAAGCCATATTCATAATAAAGGAACTTTAAAATGGGCGAAATCAAATATTTGGATAAATTGTTTATTATGGGCTTTCGGGATTTTAGTTCACGGATTATATGCTTTTAAAAATAAAATTACTTTTTTTGAAAATTGGGAAAACAAAAAAGTAAACGAGTTTATGAACGAAAAATAAGTAGCATGGAAAGAGTAAAAAATCAATCAGAAAAATACTTGAAAGCACAAAAAAGAGTTGAAGATATTAAGCAGTTTTACAAACACTTAGCTGTTTATATACTTGTAAATTTGTTTTTTATTGGAAGAAGGATTTATAAAGATATTAAATTTGGAGATTCAGTAATAGAAGCTTTTTCAGATTTAAATAATTATCGACTTTTCTTTTGGTGGGGACTTATTTTAATAATTCATGGATTAAATGTATTAGGCAAAGAAAAACTGTTTAGTAAAAAATGGGAAGAGAGAAAAATTAAAGAATATATGAGTGATAATTAATATGAGTTATTCATTTTCTATAATTGGTTGGTTTCACTTTGTTTTTGCTATAATTTCAATGATTACAGGCTTAATCGTTATTTTTAATAAAAAAGGAACAAATTTTCATAAAAAAATAGGTTACACTTACGTTTTATCTATGCTGTTATTAAATTTAAGCTCGTTTTTTATCGTAAATTTTAAAGGATTTAGTATTTTTCATTTTTTTGCAATTGTAAGTTTAATCAGTATTATTGGAGGAATGTTCGCAGCTGTAAAAAGGTATAAAAATTGGCTATATCAACATTATTATTTCATGAGTTGGTCAGTAGTTGGATTATACTGTGCTTTTTGGGCAGAAGTTGGTACTCGTTTTGTTAAAAATATGCATCAATTTTGGTGGGTAGTAGCTGTTGCTACTTTAGCAACAGCTCTTATTGATTCAATAATTATAAATAAAGAAGCTAAAAAAGTATTTAAAAATGAAAGTAATTATTATTGAAGATGAAAAGCCAGCAGCAAGGCGTTTAAATAGAATGTTGTCTGCCTTAAATATAGAAGTAAAAACCATGTTGCACTCTGTTGAAGAGTCTATTAATTGGTTTCAGAATAACAAACATCCTGATTTGATTTTTTTAGATATTCAATTATCAGACGGATTATCATTTGAAATATTTGAAGAAATAGAAGTAAAATCAGCAATTATTTTTACCACGGCTTATGATGAATATGCCCTAAAAGCTTTCAAATTAAATTCGATAGATTATTTATTAAAACCACTTGATGAAGATGAGTTAAAATATGCTGTTGATAAGTTTAAAGATAATCAAACAAAACAATCAGATGTAAAGGTGAATATTGATGATATTAGAAAATTATTAATAAACCCTGTTGATAGAAAATTTAAAAAACGATTTACAATCAAAGTAGGGCAGCATATAAAAATTATTCATGTTGATGAAATTGAATGTTTTTACTCAGAAAACAAAGCAACCTATATTCATACAAACTCAAACCGAAATTATTTAATAGATGATTCTCTAGAGCATTGGCAAGAACAATTAAATCCTGAATATTTTTTTAGAGTAAATCGTACATTTATAGTGCATATAAATGCTATAAAAGATATTGTTTCATATACAAATTCACGATTACAATTAATTTTACAATCGTATGCAGAAGCTGAAATTATCGTAAGTAGAGAACGTGTAAAAGATTTTAAAAATTGGATTGATTAATGTTTTTTAGCTTTTATAAAATCGGTAATTAAATAACTAATAAATTTACCTACTTGATTTATTGCAGTAGGATCTTGCATAACAGCCGGAGCACCTTCACAAATATGAATGTAATTAGCATTTTTATTTTTAGCAAAATAATGCACAAATTGTCTTGCTTGTTGTGATGTAAAACCACTAGGTGTCATTGCACTACTTGGAAAATTTTGTATGCAATCTAAATCTATTTCTATACCAAAAGGTTTTTCTTGAATAAAATTCTGGGCACGTAACAATTCATTTTTAAACGGAATCAATTTGTAAATTTCTAATTCTTCATAGGTATTGTAATCAATATTTACATTGGTATGTATATAATCAAAAACGTATTGTGGAGTATAGTTTTCGTGTAATCCAAACATAAAATATTTATTTAAATACTTGTGTTCAATTGCATACGAAAACCCGTTACCGCTATGACGTTCTTCTAATCGACGTAAATCAGTATGTGCATCTAAATTAATTACATTTATTGCTTGCTTTTTGCCTTCAGATAGTCCTTTTAAATTACCATAAGCATTGTTATGACCACCACCAATTACTATCGGAATTTTATTAGCTTCAATAATTGTTTTAATTATAGAAGATAATTCTTTATCAATAGCTTTGACTAATAAATTGCCTTTTTTTCTATCAAAACCATCAAAATTTAAAGATTCTTTTAAAAAATCTAAATAGCCTAAAACAATAATGTCTTTACCGTTGATAAATTGATTTTGTTGTGTGTTTAAAAATGATTTTAATGCAGGTGTAAGTGCGGTGTGCGCTCCGCCATTACCATAATTCATTTTTACTCCAATATCTTCAGGGACACCAATAATAACAAATTTGGCAGATGTGAGATGAATGTTTTCAAGATTAGAAACTGTTTGTACAGATTGTCCTAATTTAGTTTCTCCTTCTCGCGGATTTACAAAATTTGTAATATCGTTTTTAGAAAATAGTTGTAGCATTTTAAATTTCTTTTCCGTTAATAAATACTGAATTGATTAAAACTGAACCGAAGTTATACGGAATAGCACCGTAGCTCAAAATATCTTTGGTAACAATAAAATTAGCTTTTTTACCAATAGTAATACTTCCTACTTCGTCAGATAAGTTCATGGCATAAGCACCGTTTATAGTAGCGGCATTTATAGCTTCTTCTGGAGTCATTTTCATTTTTATACAGGCTGTTGCTACAACAAAATTCATGTTTCCAGATGGAGTAGAACCAGGATTAAAATCGGTAGCTAAAGCCAAAGGTAAGCCAGCATCTATAATTTTTCTAGCAGGTGTGTACGGAATACTTAAAAAATACGAACAAGAAGGTAGGGCAACAGGCATTGTATCGGTACCTTTTAAAGTTTCGATATCATCAGTGTTCATCACCTCTAAATGATCTACTGATAAGGCATTGTGTTTTACACTTACTTGAACCCCTCCAATTGTTGTAAATTGATTTACATGAACTTTAGGTGTTAAGCCACATTTTTTACCAGCTTCTAATATTCGATCAGTATCTGCTACCGAAAAGTAACCAGTTTCACAAAAAGCATCAATAAAATCAGCTAAATTTTCTTCAGCTATTTTAGGTAACATTTCATTAATAATTACATCAATATAACCTTCTTTATTATCTTTAAATTCTTCAGGAAAAGCATGGGCTCCTAAAAAAGTAGCTTTGATTGGTAACTTATAATTTTCACGTAGTTTTTTAATAACACGTAACATTTTTAGTTCAGCATCAACTGTTAAACCATAGCCTGATTTTATTTCTATAGCACCTGTACCAAGTTTCATAACTTCTTCTAAACGCCCAGCAGATTGTTGATATAAATCTTCTTCAGAGGTGTTTTGTAATTTTTTAGCAGAATTTAAAATACCACCACCTTTATTAGCTATTTCTTCGTAGGTTAATCCGTTAATTCTATCAACAAATTCTTGTTCTCTGTTACCGGCGTAAACAATATGTGTATGAGAATCACACCAAGTCGGTAAAATCATTTTACCGGTACAATCAATTGTTTTATCTGCTGAAGATGATAAATTATCCATAAGACCAAAATCAAGAATTTCATCATCTTTAATTAGTAAAAAAGCATTCTTAATGGTAGGTAAAATGCTCATTTCTTTTCCTGAAGCTTTCTTTATTGAAGCTTCTCTTACTTGAATTAATTCTTTAATGTTAATAAATAAAGTTGTCATGTAAATTACTTAAAATGTATTGTACAAATTTAGGGTAAAAAGATAAAAACAACTTGTTTTAAGGTTGGAATTTAAGAATATATTTATTTGTATTATTGGGTTGCAATAATAATAAAAGTTGATTATAACATCTGCATGTCACTTTTTATTTATGTTTTATACTCTATAAAATACAAAATATATAAGTACAGATAATCTATATTTATTCAATAAAAATATTTCCATTGTAAATATTTTAAATTGTATGAATTGATTTATTAAGCTAAAAGAACTTCCGGCGTTTAATAGTTTTGTTTCTTGATTTTATGGTAATGTGCAACTCAATTCACTTTGTATTACAACTGAATGTAAAACTGTTCCATTAGTTTCTATTGTTCCATTATAGTTTTTTGAAAGTTTTATAAAAAGTCCTTTTTGAACTACCATCATCACAAAGAAAACTTATCTCAATTTTACTATTAACATCAATCCAATTTGTTTTATGGTTGTCTAACCAAACGATATTGGAAACATCTATATTGATTGGTCGCTCACTATTATCAAAAGCTACCTTTATTGGTTTGACTAAATAAAGATCTTTGTTTATTTCCAGAAACTACCACGTTTCATCCAAGTAGTTGTAGCTTCAGGGATATCATTATGAATAGTTTCTTTAATAACTACAGTTTTGTATATTATGTTATGTATAGGTGATAGTGAAGAGAAATCATTAGTAAACTTAGCTAAAATCCAGTAGCAATTTTACTTTTTCTATTCCTCCATATTGTTCCGTCTTAGTGGCTTTGAATCTCTCTTACAGGGTTTAGTTTTTCTCAAACAATACCAGTGCTCAATATGACTTTGTTTTTGGGATTATTGCACGAACTAATTAATCATAAAATTAAATAGATGCTTGTTTTTAACATTTTTTAGATAACTGTTATTATTTCACTTTCTGATAATCTAGATTTTGGTGTTTTTTGAGTGGAATTAAAATCTGATTTAGATCTATAACCTAAGGATACGGCTACTATAGCTGTAAAACCTTTTTCCCTTAATCCAAACTCTTCATCTAAAGCTTTTGTATCAATTCCTTCCATTGGTGTAGCATCAATATTTAAAGATGCAACACCTAATAAAAAGTTGCCAATATTTAAATATACTTGTTTTTCCATCCAATGTTGCAGATCCTTTAAATCATATTTATGGATACCTGCAAATGTTTTAACGGCACCTAAAAAACCGTTTTTAATATCTTTATTTGGAAATCTTCCATCTATATCTTCTGTGTTAGCAATATGTGTAAAGTATTTTTCATCAGCATCAATTTTAGAACAAAATACTACAACTGCTGATGCATTTAGTACTTTTGCTTCATTAAAATGAAAAAAACCTTTAGTTCCTTTACTTATTCTTTCTTTACCTTCTTTGGTTTCTGTAATTATAAAGTGCCATGGCTGAAGATTTACACTAGAAGGACTCATCCTTAGTAGGTTTTTGATTTCAGACATATCTGAATCAGGTATTTTCTTTGTATTGTCAAATTTCTTCGTAGTGTATCGCCAGTTTAATGTTTCTTTTAAATTCATTGTGTTTAAAATTATTACTATAAAAATTATAGTTGCAAAAATAAGTATAGTAAATTATCTTTGCAATAACGGTTAAAAATGATAGTATAACTTTTAATATAAACAAAAAATAAAAATGCTTAAATATAAAGGTAAAGAATATCCATGTTGTGCAAGTTTAACTATGGGTATCATTGGAGGGA
Source organism: Tenacibaculum soleae (assembly GCA_938002045.1). Taxonomy (GTDB): domain Bacteria; phylum Bacteroidota; class Bacteroidia; order Flavobacteriales; family Flavobacteriaceae; genus Polaribacter; species Polaribacter soleae_A. The sequence goes on along the minus strand of CALLBA010000011.1, from coordinate 523 downwards.
AATGGAAAACGGTTATTTTATATCATTTAATAGAGAAAACATTAAGATATAATGAATTGAGAAAAGAAATGCCAACAGTAACCGAAAGGACTTTAAGTTTGCAGTTAAAAAGATTGGAAGAGGATGGAGTAATAAATAGGAAGGTTTATACTTCTAAGCCTCCTTTAAAAGTAGAATACTCTTTAACAGAATTTGGAGAGACTTTAACTCCGGTAATTCAATCTATTGCAGATTGGGGGGACTCTGCTATTCAAAGGTTTTCATAAATTAACTTATTGTTAATTTTGAGTGAATAACTTTCAATAAATAAAATCATTTCTAATACAATATATATTAGTTGTTATTTTTATGGCGCGTCAATTTTTTGCAAAAATAGTCGGGCTTTCACTACTCGTTTTTTAGCTTTACCAAGCAAAAAGAGCTCAAACAGGTCGTTCAATCCCTCGCGCAAAACTATTTAAAGTTGATTTTATAAAACAAAAAACAGCTAACTATCTAAAAAACAAGACACAATAAAAAAGGT
>CALLBA010000010.1:0-3232 GCA_938002045.1 Tenacibaculum soleae | reverse complement strand
AAAGGGACTAGTTTCCCTTTCATAATAAACAAGTGATTGTTAGTCATGATTATTTGATTTTTATTTGGTTAATTACTTGTTAAGGTAAGAAAATAATTTGATTTGTAGTTAGTTGTGTTTTTAGTTTTTGTGATGATATATGTAGTTCCTTATTTATTTTGAACTAATAATGTAAGTGAAAAAATAAAGAATAGTAGATTAAATTAATCTATTATTAAAGACGTTTTTTAAGTGTTTTAACAGAAATAAATTTTGAAAACTATTTGATTGTTAAATAAATAGTTTTAGTTTTGCCGTAAGAAAAATTGTTTAAAAATTAATTGCTAAAATTCAAATTCATTTTATGAAAAAAGTTGTTGTATGCATTCTTGTAATGCTATTTTCTGTATGTAGTTATGGGCAAGAAGCCAGTTTTTTACCAGAAGTTGTTCCGCCTTCGCCAGAAGCTGCGGCATTATCTAGATTTACAGATGTACCTGTGAGTCATTATACAGGTTTGCCTAATGTTTCTATTCCTATTCATACCATTTCACAAAAAGGAATTCAAATACCTATAAATTTAAGTTATCATGCAAGAGGTGTAAAAGTTTCAGAAATTGCACCAAGAACAGGAATGGGATGGTCTTTAACCTATGGAGGATCTATTTCAAGGCAGGTAAGAGGGAAGGCAGATGACGCTGGAGGTAATTTCACATACTTAAGAAATAAAGATGATTTTATAAATTACTCTAAAAGTAAAAATGTTAGAGAAAACGTAGGAGTTAGACATGAATTAGATCCAGGTTATGATTTCTATCCAGATCAATTTAGTTTTAATGCTGGTAATACTAGTGGTAAATTTATTTTAGATTATACAGATGGACAACCTGTAACACAAAGTTTTGGAGATATTAAAATTACGTATACTAGAGAACGAGGTTCTCTAGGTCCAATAAATGCTTTTGAAGTTAAAGATAGTAATGGTAATACCTATTATTATGGAAAATCTAAAGATGGAAAAAGAGAAGCTGTTGAATACCAGTATTCAAAAGGGATTTCTGTTTATATAGGTAATGTACGTAATGCTAGTTCTAACGCGTTTGAAAAAGTATACAATTCATGGAAACTTATGGATATTGAAACCCCTTATGGAGAACTAATAAGTTATCATTATACTCCTGAAGACAATCTTCAATATATTAATAAATCGTATGATAAACATGATGGTACTTCAGGTAAGGCTAATGGTACTGCTAATTTAAATAATATAAATGCTATAAGTTCTAAACTATCAGAAATACTTAGTAATGAATGGCAATTAGAAAAAATTGAATACAACCAAGGTAGTATTGTATTTACAAAACAAACAACAAGAAGAGAAGATTATAATGGGTATGCTTTAGATAATATTTCGATTAATGATATTAATAATAACTTAATAAAATCCTTTAAATTAAATTATTCATATACAGAAAGTACAGATCAATCTAATTTGTTGTGGTATTTTAAAGACGGTGATTTCTCAAAAGATTTAAAACGCCTATTTTTAACGAGTATTGAAGAAGAAGGAAAGGATAATAATAAGTTATCTCCTTATACATTTAATTATAATCCGATAGTTTTACCAAGTCGATTTTCTACCCGTCAAGATTATTGGGGGTATTATAACGGAGCAGAAAAAAACGGTCCTTTTTTAAGAATGTTTGAGTATGGTTTGTATAAACCAGATAGACGTGTACATTTAGAAAAATCGGAAGCGGGATTATTACAAGAAATTATTTATCCTACAGGAGGCAAAACTAAATTCACTTATGAACATAATTATGGTCTTGTGCCTTTTTATACAAATTTGATTAGACTTCCTAGTATAAACCCAGGATCTGAATCTGAAGTAAATATTAAGTTAACTAAGAAAGATTTTTACGATGCTAATACAGGTTTGTATAAACCGATAAAGTTAAAAATTCCTACAGGGGCTTTTGTTAGTTATAAAATAGGATGTTATCATTTAAGAGGAGTTGGTGAAGATATTCCAGATTGCCTTTTTTATTTTTTGAGAGGAGGAGCTGTATTAGAACCTTCTAAAGAATATACAGTAGTGTGGAAGCCAAATATGATTTTTAGTGTTGGATTAAAAAATATACCAGGAATACCAATTACTTTACACTTGGAAGATCATATCGATTTTGAAATAAACATTTCTTATGAAATACCTACAAGTTCAGAAGCAAGATTATATGCAGGAGGAAAACGAATAAAAAAAATTGAATACATAACAGAAGATAATACTACAGTTAAAGAGTTTGAATATAAAACTCCAGATGGCGATCCAATAGGTTTTGATAGTGGAGCTATCATAGGTTTTCCAGGGTATATTAATAGAGGAACACAAGCTGATTTGCCTGCTAATTATACTCATTATTTTGATCAATCAAGTGCTTTTAGTGCTTTCCAATCTAATAGTATTGGGTATTCTCATGTTACAGAGTATTATGGTTCAAAAGAAGAAAATGAAGGTAAAACAGAATATACTTTTACTAATATAACCGATGGGGGAGGTGATTTTTATGAGTTTCCTTACCATCCACCTACCGATAATGAATGGTTACGTGGAAAAAATGTAAGAAAAAAAGTATTTAAGTTTAACAAAGACCTTCGAAATTATAGTTTAGTAAAAGAGGTGTATAATAAATATTTATATGGAAATGAGTTGTATACTAGAACAGATTTTGTAGAAGGATCGTTTCCATATGCTGCTTTTATTTTAAATCCAGAAGGGCAGATTTATAGATGGGATGAAAATTCAATTTCACATAATAGAGAAAAAAGTAGAACTTTATTTAAATTGCCTTTATTTATGAAAAGAAGAGCAATCTCTTTTGATGTTAGTACTTGGGGGTATCGTATGTATTATTTATCAGGAGGAACGGTAAACTTACACAGTAGTACCGAGAAAAATTATTTAGAAGGAAATGAGATAAGTACTACAACTAATTATTTTTATGATTATGAAAATAATTACCAACTAAAAGGTACTGAAGTTGTCAATAGTAAAGAGGAAGTCTTAAAAACAGAAAACACCTACCCTAGCGAAGGGGAACGTTTACATACTGAAAACAGAATTTCTACACCAATAGAGGTAGAAACATCTAAAAAAGCAGGAAATATAACAACAACACTAAGTACTCAAAATACAGTTTACAAAGATTTCGATGGTATTTATTTACCAGAGAAAGTACAAACTTTAAAAGGC
>CALLBA010000009.1:0-33442 GCA_938002045.1 Tenacibaculum soleae | reverse complement strand
GCTGTTAATAACAATATTGTTACTTGTGGTAAATCTACCTTTTTTAAATACGCTTCGGCTTTGGGATATAAAAAACCAAAACGTTTTAAAAACAAATCGAAAAAAGGATTTAGAGCTTCTCGTATTTTTGAATGGTTGCATATAGATATTACGAATGTTCGTACTGAAAATGATGGAATCCAAAAAGTAGCTTTTGTAAAAGATAATTTTTCGAAAGCGATTTTACATTATAGTTCTACTGATGGAAAAGCGGGTAGTAATTTTATTAGAAACCTTTTTCAAGAAACTTTTGATAAATATCAATTATTGAATAATGCCAATCCCATTAATATTTTGTCAGATGGCGGTAGTGAGAATAAAGGAGAACTTTTAACTTGGGTTCAAGAGATACAAGCTCCGCCTATAGTTTCTAAAATTACTGCTCAAACCAAAGAATTTCCTTTTTCTAACTCCATGTCGGAGAGTACACACAGTATTTATAAAACAGAATTCATGAATGGAAAACTGTCTTTGAATACTGAAACTCATTTACAAAGTTTAGAGCGATTTGTTCAGTATTATAATTACGAAAGATACCCCACAGAATTATATGGTTATACTACCATGGAAATTATAGAAGGAAAAATTCCCGATAAAGACAGATTCAAAGAACAAATTTTAGAAGCTAGGCAACATAGAGTTATCACCAATCAACAGTTTAATGATTGTAGTTCTGCTATGCCTTGTAATTTGTAGAATCATAGAAAACTAAGATTCAAAACTATTTTTTCCATGATTTTATGACTTAGATATTTTTAAAGCCTTTTTTTACAGCAAACTATTTTTGAGAAAATGAAAAAAGGAATATTCGTGTTTTGAATATCCCTTCTTTTATCTTCTGATTTTTATAATCCTTTATTTTACTGGCTTTTCCCAATATTGGAACCGTTTTGTCGTGGTTTCAAGTAGAGAGTGCCTTGCTTACTCTTTGTGGTCACCCGAAAGGATTCGGGCGCGAGCGGGGCTGATTAAGAAACATGGAAGAACCTGAATTAAAAGTGTTTATTAAAAAAATTGGAATTCGTATTCGTGAATTACGAGTTGAAAGAAAAATGACACAACTTGATTTAGCTATTTCATCTAATATTGATGAACGCCAAATACAACGCTTGGAATCTAACCATACCTCTCCAACTATTAAAACCTTATATAAAGTTGCAAAGGGTCTGGATGTTGAATTGTACTTACTCTTAAAATTTACTAATTGATAAAATAACATTACACCTTAATTAAAGTGTAATGTCATTGAGAAGTTATTTTTTCAAAAAGTTAATAATATCGTAAAAGAATAAAGAAAAGGTTTTATTTTATCTTTTCCGTTTCATGGATAATACCTTTACAATCTATATGAATATCGTTTAAGTTTAGCTTTTCTGTTAAAAAATAGAAAAAGGAATATTCGTATTTTGAATATTCCTTTTTCTTATCTCATTAAGTTTTTGAAACCTTATTATTACTGTATTCCACAAAGATTGGAATCGTTTTTTCGTGATTTCAAGTAAAGAGTTTCCCCTTGTTATTAGAGATCATAAAACCAAAAAAGCTTATTCTTAAAACATCAAAAGCCACCTCATAAAAGGTGGCTTTATATATTTATTTTTAATATTTTTACCTACTATTATCGCCACTAAGAATCCAAACTATGACTCACAGATAAACAAGCTTCTTTGTAATCCCACTTACCATCTTTAACACCTTGTTCTAAAAGCTCTTTTACTTTACTATAATCATTTTTTTTAGGAATGTTTATTGATATATAACTTCTTAGGTCATTACCCTCCCATTCACATCCTAGCTTCTCAAATTTACTTCCAATATCTTGTTGACTTACATTATTAAAACCAACTAAATGTATTGTACTATTTCCTGAACCTTCTATAAGTTCTTCAAAATATAGTTCATCTTCATCAATTTCAACACTTACTATATCACCTAGAGCTATATTACTTATAAAAAAAGGTACATTATCTATTTCATAATTATCTCCTCTTTTAATCGCCCAAAGGCTTTCTATTTTATATTCCTCTTGCTCCTCATAAACAAATAATACTTTATATTTTTCAACTTTATTCATCACTCTATAATCTTATTACTTTTTTCTAAATTACAAGTTCTACATAAAACTTGACCATTGTTAGGAGTACCGCTACCCCCTTTTGATTTAGGGATTTTATGATCAACATGTGCTTCATTTTTAGGAGGAGTTTTACCTTTGGTATGCTTTTTTGCATTTTTAACTTTTTTCCCGCATCCATTACATTTCAACTTCCCACTATTTTTCAACTTGTTCTGTTGTTTTACAACTTCTTTTCCTGCCTTAGTAAAATCTTTTCCAGCACGACTAACTTTATTTAATTTCTTTGCTCTTGCCTCTAATTTTTTAGTCTTTGCAATCCTTTTAGCTGCTTTTGCTGCTTTATAAACTTTACGTGCTTTAGATATTTTAGTAAAGATACCAACACCTGCTGCTCCAGATGCTGCCGATTTTGCTATTGATTTACCATCTATATCTGTTAAAGCATCTTTTAAGTTTTTACCTTGAATTAAATTTGTAGCTACTTGTAATCCGTAATCACTAATTGCACCAGCCAAAGCTCCAATACACCAAGGGCAATCACCATCAGGATCTTTTAAAGATATTGGAGAATTCCAACTGTAAGCATAAGGTGATTTATCAATTTGGTTCTCATCATCAGCAAGTCTATCATTTACAAACCATCTCCCTATAGCAGGATCATACCTTCTTTTACCATAATCATACCAATTCAAATTAAATGCTTTGTTTAATTCTTTACCATTATATGCAAACTTCTGCGCGGTAGAATTTCCTAACGAATTTACCACGTTATTATACCCTTTATGCTTCAATCCAAAAGGATAATAATTTGATTCCTCTATAATTTCTGTTGCAGCATCAATTACACCATCCTTATTATTATCTGTATAACTAAGTCTAACATTTCCTAAGTGATCTTTGTATTGGTAAACGTAATCAAATTTCCCAGTATTATCAGGTTTTACATAGCCCTCTGGATGGTTAAAGAATTGTAACGTGTTTAATACAAATTTAAAGGATGATTCAGCAATTTATTTCAATGAACTTTTAAACTTTTTATTTCAAATATATTTCAAGTTCTCTTGGGCTTTTCTTGTTATTCCAAAAGAAAATTAAATCAATTTTATTTAAATCTTCAAAAACCTTGTATACAACAGTAGTCTGCTTTGATAAAACAAATACTCTAATATTCTTCTTTTTAGATTTTTTACCTAAAAAAGGATTTTCAGAAAGTCTTTTAGTAAAATCATCAACAAGATTAATAAACTTTTCTACTTCTTTAAGATTCCATTTTTCTAATATAAATTGTACTTCATCATCAAATGAAGTATTAGCTGTACTAGTAAAATTAATTTTCATTAAGCAATCTTATATTTAGCTCTTACTTTAGCCATAACTTCATTATGTGGAATTACTTCTCCTTTTTCACTTTCCTCTAAACTCTTATCTATAATCTTTTGTACAGTTGTAGGTATTTCATCCCATAGATCAGAATCATTTGAAATCTCTTTCTTAAAATACTTTTCTAATTTCTCTATTTTTTCTACACTAGCAATTTTCATAAACTGCTCCATCAACTGTAACTTTCTTTTTGCTAAATCCATACAAATCCTTTAATTATCTTAAATATAGCTTATATTTTTTACTTGCACAAAAATATTCATAATTTGTATAAAAATCTAAATTTTACAGAAAATTTTAATATAAAGGATGAAACCTATCTATCATATTTTGTAGTTTTTCAATATGGTCTTTTTTATAAAATTCAGTTGACATGATTCTCTTATGTCCTGCTAAAAATTGTACTCTTCTAACATTCTTGTTTTTTAACCAATTCGTAATTACACTAGCTCTAATTTGCTTGATATTTTCCACTTTAGAATTGTACTCTTTCAGTTTCTTAATTATCACTCCTGTAATGCTTGTTAGTTTGGTTTTATCACCTAATGGAAATAACTTATGATGATTTACTTTAACTCTTTGGTGTAGTATTGGAATTATCTCTTTTTCATAGTGTAACAAATCTACAATTTGAATGCTTTTAAGCTCTAAATTCCTTGCTCTTGTTCTAGTAGTAGACGGAATATATATCTTACCCTTAGATAGCTTTAAATGGGTTAATCCTAAAGCTTCTAATCCAGCATTATTAATACCTTGAAACACTAATAACCCTGTTATTATCTTATTTCTAAATGCAGTAGCTCTAATATATTCATCTTGACCTTTAACCTCAAAACTATGATATAAATCCTCCAATTCCATTTCACTTAATAATTCATACAACTGTCTTCTAGGTGGTGTTTTAATTTTTAAACTTTTAATTGGATTATCTTTCCTGTTTTCACAAGCAATTAAATACTCAAAATACCTACTAATAGTATTTAGTTCAATATTTATTGTGGTATCTGCTAAACCTCTTTTTTTATAGTCTTTCACTAATTGAATTAAGTCTTTATAAACTATTTTAGTTGGCTTTAAATTCTTACTCTTACACCAAGTAACAAAATGTTCTATTCTCTTATTATACCTGCTTATACTAGCTTCTGAATAGCTTTCTAGTCTTAAATATTGTTTAAAATTCATTCTCTTCTGTTATATGGGTATAAAGCTGTGTACTCTCTAAACTACTATGACCTAAAAACAGTTGAATATTCTCTATATTCATACCTTGATCTAATAAATGTGTAGCTATGCTATGCCTTAATGCATGAGCTGTTACTTTCTTTTCTTGTAATTCTTTATTATTAGTCAGTTTCACAAGTGTTTTGACATTATTACCTATTGTACCCATCATCAATCGATGTCCATGAGCACCTAGTAAAAAAGAAGTATTACTATATTGGTTTAATTCCATTCTTGCATCTAAGAGATATTCTCTTAGTATTTCAGCACTATACTGATTAAATGGAACAAAACGCTGTTTACTATTCTTTCCTTTTTCTACATAGAGTATTCTACTTCCAAATCTAATATCTTGTACATTAAGTTTACTTGCTTCACTTCTCCTTAACCCACAACTATATAACAGTACTAAAGTGGCTAAATATCTTTGCTTAAAAGGACTTTCAATTAGCTTACACGTATCAAATAACTCTTTTATTTCTTCTACTGATAAAAAGGTAGGAATAGAAATATTAACTTTCTCTGATTTAAAATTTAGATTCAATTCATGTTTATAATATTTGGTGATATAACTGCTAAATACCCTAAAACACCATTGATATTCATTAAGTGTCTTATTAGACAATCCACCTCCAAATCTTTTATTAGGTCTAATCTTAGATTCCTCATAAAACTTATAGAAATGTTCGTGTGTTAAATTTGTAATCTTATCAATTTGAGTTTGTTTGAAAAATTCAGTTAATATTTTAGTGAGTTTATAGGCTGTTGTACTGGCATAACCCAATAACAACAACCAATCTTTAAACTCCTGTAAAAGTTGCTTATGGTTCATTTTGATGGAATTTTGGAACAGAGCAATTAAAACCCTGATATAATGAAGAATACTTGTTTCACTTTATAATGGAACACTACTGGAACAGGTGGAACACCTTAACCCTGTTTAATTTGAAGTAAATTGGCTTCTAATTGCTCTTTAATACTGGCTTTTAGCCTTTCTAAGGGCTCTGTAGTTTCTAATCTATAATAGAGTTGATTATTCTCTTTTAATGTACTTAAATAACCATATTCTATCAATTGTTTTTGATACCTCCATTGGCTAGTTTTTGTTTGTTTAAACACTTTCCTAACCTCTGTAGCTGTAAACAATACTTTATTTTCTTGTTGAAGATATTGTTGTAATTTTTCAAAATACATTCTAGTAGCATTAGTAAGTATATCTGCTTTATGCACCAATACTTCTAAAATGATTTCATTGGCTAATTTAATATCTTCTATAGTAGTTTCAATAAAAAGAATTCCTGTTTTTTTATCTTTTTGTTGTTTTCTTTGGTATTGATGGTAAAAAGTAACCACTTCAATAAATTGCAAATAATGTGAATTGGTTCGTCTCCTTCTTAATACAGTACTAGGAAGCTTTAGGTGCTCTGCAAAAGGATTTCTTACTTCAATAGGTTCTAATACTCTCTGAACATTTCTAAGTAACTCTATTGCTAAATTTTGTTGCTCTTCATCTATTTTTCCAGCTGAAACGCTTTGTTGGTATTTTAATATTCTTTCTTCTTGAATACTGCTTTCATCAATGTAAATTAAAAATGACCTATTAGCATTATCTTCATAAATATTTTCTTGTGTAGTACAACCTGCAATTGTTACCTTTCCTTCAACAGTTCTATGAATCGTTTTTCTTTCTCCTTGTTTATCTTTGTGTACAACTGTTTTAGTTAGTTTTCTTTTACTTTGTAGCTCTCTAATTGGGTATAAGGCTTGTTCTGCTCCATCTAAATCTTCAATTAATAATAACTTACCATTCAACTCTTTTTCTCCAAAATAATACAAGGCATTTGCTGATAACGATGTTATTTCTAACACTTCCTCTCTAGGTATTAAACTACCTATTGAATTTTGTAAATGAGATTTACCAGTACCTGATTTACCCAAACTTATACAATGTAATGGATTGGTCGCTTTTCTACTCGTAAAGATTAAATACATGAGAATTCTATTATTCACTTCTCCCACTATACCACTTTGACCAATGAGTGTATTTGTTTTCTCTAATAAGTTCTTAGATTTTAAAAACGTAATTGCTTTCTTTTTATCTGTTGTAGTAAGTTCATAAACTTCTTCTGGTGTATTTATAAATTCTAACCTATATTTCTCGAGAGCATCTGTTAAAAACAACAGCTCTTTTCTAATCCTAGTAGCACTAATCTGTAATCTCTCAGCTATTGTTACTACTAGTTTTTCTACTTGGCTATGATAATATAAATCAATACTGTCTCTTATTGCAGATGTTGTATTAGGCTTAGCTACCTTTAATGTTACTTTTAATTTATCGAGATTATTTAAATTAATACCTCCCAATATATCCACTGCCAAATCTTTAGTGATGTAGGTGAAATGTTTTGGATTCGTTGTATTTAACATATTCTTTTTTCTGTATAAAAAATACCACCTTGGTATAGGTGGTATCTTGTTGTTATTTTCTATTAATTTTTGATATTTCTTTTAGGGAAACCCCTCTTAACACCGTGTAAACAAAGCGACTACAAACAAAAAGGTCTGTTTAAAACAGGTCCTCCTGTTAGTTTATACACATATTATGGTTATTTGAAGTCTCCAAAAAGCCTCCATCCAACCATCTGTATAACAAATTTCTCATTCTATAACTTGGTATATATAGGTTCATTTTTTCATTATTTCTAATACAACCTCTCCATATCCATTGCACCAATTCACTTAACGCCCATAAATCTTCATTCAACTCTACATTTCTTTCTCTAAAAAAACTTACTTGTTGTGGGTTGAAGTATCTATTTGCTAAATATGCCATTGATTTTTTATGACTGAAATTATTTGTAGCTCTTGCATTGACTGCTATAAAACCTCTTGTGTAACCATCTCCTGAAAGTTTACTTTTCACGTCTTTAAATGTTGTAAAAGCATTGAGTTTTGAAGGTGTCTTAAAATTTCTTTTAAAAATTCTTGATGTCCTATTACTTATTGTTATAGACGCTCTATTAGAAACCCCTCTACAATAAGAAGCACTAAAAGTCACTCGAGAATTTGCATTCTCATTTGCTACACCTTCATAAATATTTAATAATGATTTTAATTTTAAAAGCTCATCAAGTTCAGCATTATTTATAGTTTCAAACTCAAAACCGTATAATTGAAAGTATGCACACAATAAACTTCCTCTAAATAAATATGTCAATATTTGAACTTCTTTAAAAACACTAAAAATTTCAATTGGAAATATCCAAGCAAAAAAACATTTATCTAAATAGAAAACTGTAGTTGAATTACATAATCTTTTTACATCAAGAAATCTCCCCTCATATTGATCATTAATAAATCTAACTTGATTATTACCGTCAATTATTATTTGATCATTTTCTATTAACATATTGATATCATCCTCGCCAATATACTTTAGCTCTAAAGGATCTATCACTTCATCTAAAATTAGGATGTAATCATTAAAAAGACTATAATCTTCTTTTTTCAATTTTTTAAATAAACTATGTGTAGATACTACACTTTCTCCTTTTTCTACAAACTTTAATAATTGCCCTCTTTTATTAAGTTTCTTAATTTTTTTTTCAGCATTTAAGTCAACACTTCCTTTTTCATCTATGATACCTAAATCTACTTCCCATTCTTTACTTTCAGTTGTACTTAACGGTACTGAAATTGGGTAATCACTCAGACTCTCTTGAATTCTCTTAACTTCATCTAGAAACGGGGTTATATAGATAACTTTCTTTCCTTTTTCTAGATATTCTTTCATCCTTTCTATAGCTCGTGTAGTCTTACCACTCCCCATTATCTCATCATACACTACAATTTTACTCATATCTTTTTCTCCTATTTACATCCTCGACACCTGAATAAGGATAATTTACAGAACTTTAGTGAAGTCAGGCATATAAGATTACCTCAATAGTTGAAGTTCTTTCTTCACTATTGTCATTAAATAAAAAATTCGAGTAAAAATAAGGTAAGTAATTTTGGATCTTAGCTTTCATTCTCTTCTTCATATTCATGATCAATTACTATTAATATAATAAAAAAAATGACATATCCAAATAAAATCAACTCTAATTACACTTGTACTTAGATAATAATATCAAAATGATGATAATAATAGGCTTGTCTCTCTATTATAAATACAGTTTTTAAGGTTAAAGTGACTTTGATTTGATCAACAAAAACTATTTCCCCTTCAACAAGTATTCCTACATCGCCTAATACCTTCACTTTAAAAGGACAAGACAAAACTTTTAATATACTATCTCTAGTGACAACATAAAGTTCCTTAGGGTTGCTATATTTAAGTAATTCTGCTAGTTGTCTGTCATTCATTTTGATCTTATTTATTTTAAAATGATTCACTAATATACTCAACTAAATAAGCTATAAAATATGTTGTAAGTACCAATTAGCAGACTCGCTTTGAAGCGAATTCACTATGTTTTGAACAAACTCGTACGTACTAACGTTCCTTTCTAAATTACTATCTATATAAGATGATTTATTAGCTTCTGTAAATAAATTATACAAATTCCATAAATTCAAGTCATTATTTTCTGAACAACTGAAATTTGGATCCTTATAAAATCCTTTTACTACTGAAGTAATTTGTGAATCTGTAAGCTGGATTGGAAACTTACCTTTTTTATCATTTTTACTTAAAAAATGGTATGATTTCATTTTTCCAACCAGATGTGCAAACTCAAATTCATTTAACATAAAACGCCCCATTCTTTCCATATCTCCAAGATGAATGTCTTGATTATAATTCATTACAAGATCACAAATAGCTTCCTGTAACTCTGAAATACTACTTACTCTAATTTCTGATTTCAAACCATCTGTGCTTATACATAAATTGGTACATACAGTATTCTTATACCCTATAAAAACTCTGAACTTCTCAATGGTTTTTTTAGAATATAAATTCTCTTGATTGTATGCTCTAACACCTCCAACTGTTAGATTTAAAACTTGATTATTTACTACAACTTGTTTGTTAGGTATCTCAAACATAAATGCCATTCTTTCATAATAAATTGTTTTTTCTTGTTCTAGGAGCTCTTTTGCAGGCTTATTTACAGCACTTGGAATTCTTCCTTTGATTTGATGTGAAACTCTTATACTAGGTTTATTAATAACTGTAGAAAAGAGAGATTGTACTACTTCATTCGTTGCCTTTATAAAGCTATAATGAGATATTGTTGTTTCATTATCTTTTGCGAAAACAGGAATAATACAATCTCTCTTTATATGCTCTAAGGTTACTTCTGTAGTATTGGCTTCTATAAATTTACTAGGTGTTCCCTGTACTATTTGAGATACATCTTGTATCATTTCTATAGGATTAAGATTGGTTATTAACTCCATTTTATATCGTTTTAACTATTTGGTTGTCTGCTACTATTTGGTTATTTAAATTTTCAATAATCTCTTTACGCTTTACAATTACTTCATGTAACTCTTTTTGTAACACATTATATTTTTTATAAAGGTGTCTTAACCCTTCTATTGTTGTACATTTTGCTATCTCTGATAGTACTTGTTCTTTTGATATTCCTTGATTACACCATGCCATCAATTTCATTCCTGTTTCTTTTGTTATTACAAACTCTGGATGCTCCATAAATAATCCTGTTCTGTCTTTACTAGCTTTTGCCAGATGCTTATCATTTATCAATTCAAAATTCACGGTTAACTCATACTCAAAACCTTCTCTTGTTATTTCTTTAGTACCATGTTTTACAACCTTAGTTCTACCTCCTTTACCAATATCTAATGAGTAATCTATTTTCCTCCTAGCTGTTGTAATTATATGGCATTTTGAGTCGAGTATAGCTTCTATAAAAGCATTATGACGAGGAGTAATCTTAGACCAGTCTTGAAATCTCCCTCCCAACTGTTCATGTAATTGTAAACATCCTCCTTTCCCATTCCATTCATGAGTAATACTATCAATTATTACAACCTCTATATCAGAATTCTCACAAAGTTTAATTGCTTCAACATATCTTTCAGGACTGTAGGGTTGTTGTAGATTTATTACGTTATAATCTCCAAAATGAGAGTACAAACTTGCACTCTTGTTTTCAGTATCTATAACTGCTATTTTAGTCCAATCTTGAGTCATTCCATAAGCTAATAATAATGCGGAATGCGTTTTTCCAAATCCACTTGCTCCAGATATTCCTAGCCTTAGTTTTACTTGATATCTCTCTGCTTTTTGTATATACATAATCTTAATTGTTTAGTTTTTATAATTTTATCGTAGTATAGTTTCTAATTATGGCATAAAAAAAAGAGCTTCAATATTGAAACCCTTCTTTTATACTTCTATTAAATTATCAGTTATATCACTTCTTGGTAAACCACATTCTCTTTTAAAACATTCTCTTGCTCTGTCAGATATTCATACCTGTGGTTTAGATTTAAAATATCTCCTGTTTTTTCATCTACATACTCATAAGGTTCTACTTCAACCTTACTTATAATACCATTTAGCTCAGTTCCTATTAAATTTTTACATGTTGTTACATCAAAAGTGGAAGAAACTCTAGCTTGCCTTGTTGTAAGGTAAATTTTTCCTGTTTCTTTACTTTTTACAGCTTCAACTCCTCCTTGTACAATTAATACACAAAACTCTGTTTCATCTTCGCGTTTATACGCCTTAAAATCTACAATTTTAACCATAGTTATTTAAATTTTTAATTTTTACTAGGGGGGTATATCCCCAAAATTAAAAAAGGGTGGGGTGAACTTTAGGTTACTTCGCATTCTCATTTTTTAGAAAAAATAAAAAATTTTAGAAAAATTATTTTTTTAATCTCTATTCAATTGATATTAAAAATTAAATTTTATTCTAAATTTAATCAGCCGCTAAAGAATCTTGAATTTCAATATGAATTTCTCTCAACACATTCTCCACTTCATATTCATCTCCAAAAACTGATAAAGCATGCTTACTTTTGATCAAACGTTCCTTAAACTTATCAACCACATCTCCCAATATTTTTATAATAAACAGTCCTTCAAAAGGAGTACTTTCCATTGGATTCTCAATCAATGAAATTGTTTGAATTACTTGTTTTTTAATACTCTCTTTAAATTCTTTTTTAAATTCACTCATTTTACCTGATTTAAATACCTACACATATCTACTCGAGCCTTTAAAAGACTACTATTAACTAGTTTCTTGCAAAACCCAAAACTCTTGTAGTAAAAGAATTTTTCTCTGTCCAAATCAGCTTATTTGAGCTTAACTCTACTGTTACTTCTGTACTAGAATTACTATTAGGAAATGTTATTTTATAGATGCTCTCTGTAACTTCTGCATAATTCCCACTTACAGTATTTTTATCACAATCTGCCTCATAAACTGTTCCTGTAATAGTATTGTTTGAATTAAATATAATTATTGTGTTTTTCATACAGTCTGGTAAGTCTTCTACATCTGAATGACTCGTTAATTTCCATTGTCCTATTATTGAATCTGAATTAACTGAATCTTCTGATGAACATGAGAATAATCCCATCATTACTATTGTTAATACTAAAAGGTTCTTCATAATTGATTTGTTTTTAATTGTTTTCATAAATGTTTTGTTTTATTAATCTCAAATATAGTCTTATTTTGATTATTGCGGATCATAGTCCGCGTTATTTTTCACAACTATACATTCTTTTGTCCTATGGACATCAATAAAAAAGTTTGTAATTACATAGCTAAAGAGTGGGTTTTAAAGAGTAAGTCCAATAGAAGTTTTGCTCTTGATCATAATATTGATGAAAAGACTGTAAGAAAAATTCTACAACCAGATGGCTATAGGATTCCTTTAAAAACGTTGAATAAAATTTGTGAAGCTAGAGAAGTTAGTTTAACTGATTTCTTTAAACAGGTTAAATTTTAATACTTGACATAAAAACAAAAAGATGAACCTAAGTCCATCTTCTTTTATTATTTATATTCTAATTAAACCTTTTTGTCGTGGTTTCAAGTAGAGAGTGCCTGGCTCTCTTCTATGTATACAAGGTTATATAAATATCTTCCCCTTCTTTAAAAACATAAACATCTACTTTTTTGGAAGGAAATAATAAATCTAAATTTATTTTCCAAACCCTCTTAAGTATATCACCTAATAAAAGTAATTTTTCACTAGTAATTGAATCATCATTTATATGGAATAAATCCTTTATTTCATATAAATTTGAGATTTTTTCAACCTCTCTAATATCTCCTTTAAGTTCATCAAACCAACCTTCAAAATTATCAACATTATATCTTTCCTTTAATAAAATACAATTTTTAACTTCTATAAATTCAGGAAAATATAAACGTGAAAAAAGAATAGCTGCATCTATATCATAATTAAAATTAAGATGCTTTTCAATGCTCCAATCGTTATTTACATTCTCAAACTCTACAAAATCACTAAAGATACTTGTATCTATTCCTACTAAACTACTACTCATTATAATTATTATTTAATTACCGCTACTAGGTGGTATTTCATCAGGTGTAGGTCTTCTTACAGAATAACCATTTTTAAATTTAGCTCCTGTTTTTGGATTTACATTATAATTAGGAACTTTTACATTTGG
Source organism: Tenacibaculum soleae (assembly GCA_938002045.1). GTDB lineage: Bacteria > Bacteroidota > Bacteroidia > Flavobacteriales > Flavobacteriaceae > Polaribacter > Polaribacter soleae_A. The sequence continues at coordinate 20,091 of CALLBA010000009.1, read as the reverse complement.
TCTAGGTATATTACCATGATCTTGTCCTGTTCCTCTATATTCTTTAACTATCTTACCATTTTCATCAAAGGTTGTGTATTTTTCGACTTTTCCATCAGTCGACCTTGATTGAATTTCACTTGAATTAGGAACTCCTTCTTCTTTTGGTTTATTTCTTTGCCTTGTAGAGGAACTGGATGAATTAGATGTATCACTAGATGAATTATCACTTCTATTAAATCTGTCACCATCAGCAGCCATGTTATTAGTAGTATTCATAGACATGAATGCACCTCCTGCAACTTTCATAATACCATCTAAAGTTACTAGACCACTTGCAACAAAACCTGGCCCTGTTACTGGGGTAAGTGTCCCTCCACTACCAACAGTTAAACTTGTAGAAGTTGCCATACCATATGCACCACCGCCTATTTCACCACTACCTATAACCATTAAGGCTGAAGAAACTACTTGAGATGTAGCATGAGCAGAACGCACCCCATTACCAAATGAGGCAGAACCGTCATCAAAACTATTTCTTAAATTACTTCCAACTGCATTATCAACCATTGTTGCTAAAAAGCCTTTCAATGCTCCACAACACATTGCTACTTGGTTTCCATCTGGATCTATGTAATAAACTGGATTGTTTAAAGTGTAAGTATATGGTGATTGATTATAGTACTTTTCAGCCAATGCATCAGGTGTAAACCATCTACCAACTGCGGGGTCATAAAACCTTGCACCATAGTCATACATATTAAGCCCCAACTCTTCATTAAGTTCTTTTCCGTTATATTTATATTTCTGAGCAGCAGAGTTTCCATGAGCTGAAACTACGTTATTATACCCTTTATGTTTAAGTCCAAAGGGAGAACAACTACCCACGTTTTTTTATGACTTTTACATTTTTTTTGCCTCTTATACAGAATTTTTCCACCTCAGCAACTTTATTTCAATGAACTTTTCTTTCCGATGGCTAAAATAATTATTTGTGTAAAATTGACCTAATCTTTTAACTGAAATTAACTTAGGTATGGTTTATGTAATCCTTTTTATGTATATTAAAAGAATCAAATACCCTTTTTTGGTATATTTGTATTTTAAATGTTAAGTAGATATGGGAGCAGCAGAGTTAAAAGATAAGTTAATTAATCAGTTCAATAGTTTTTTACAAGACGAATCTAAATTAGATACATTGTCTGGTATTTTTGATTCTATTAATACAAACCCCTCTTCAAGTACACCTTCATTAATCCCAGAAAGCCATTACAAAAAAGTTGAAGAACGTCGTCAAAGATTTCACTCAGGAGAAACTAATGGTACAAGTTGGGATAACCTAAAACAGCAGATAAAAAGTAAATATGGGTTTTAAACTGATTGTAGAGTACGAAGCACAATTAGAAATTGAAGACGCCATTGAATATTACGAATCTAGCAAAACTGGATTAGGTGTTGATTTTTTCAATTACTTAGATGGTTATTTTCAAACTTTAAAAAACGGTAAGGCTACATTTGAACTAAAAAGAAAACCTGTTTTTAGAGAACTCCCCTTAAAGAGATTTCCTTATGTAATTATTTATGAACAGTATAAAGATCAAATCATCATATATTCTGTATTTAATACGGGGCAAAATCCTGATAAAAAAAGAAAATAAGCACATCCATACTTCCCTTTTTTACCAAGATTCTAACAGCATTTGTTTTGACAATCAAATTAACTGGACTTTAAACAAAACTAGATAAACCTCTTTTGAGTTTTAAGTGGTCAAATTCGACTACTTTAAAATTTAGGTTATTCTTTTATTTCCTAACACATAGAAAATCAAAGGGAAGACGATCAGAATTTATCTTTCGGAAAGACCTTTTAGAATTAGCCCTAGTGTCAATAACCCTACACCCTTAACCATTGTCTTACCATTGGACGTAGCTGCTCCCCCTATAGTTAAACCCGCACCTAAAATAGCTGTAACATTTCCAGCTGTATTTACCTGCTTACTTATATTCTTCCCATAATGAACCCAATTTTTAAAATGCTCACAATTATTTGAAAAATATCCATAAGCTTTTTCTCCTAATCTTGATAATGCTCTTTTAACAGCTTCTTCTCTATTGTAATCATTACCTGGACACCTTTCTATCCTATTAGGAAGATATTTTTTTAACTGCTTATTTATTTCATTATTAGGTAATACTTTTATTCCTTTATTAAAATTAGCAACGAATTTAGGTTCATTATCATCATGCCCAATATAAATAACGAAATGGTCTACCATCCCCATAAATTTTTTATTCAGAATAATAGCGTCTGCTGGCTTTAAATTATTTTTAAATACAAATTGATTAATATTCATCTTTTTATTTTTTACATTACAAACATAATCTCAAAAAGCTTAGATATTACCTGACCTATATAAAGGTCAACATAAAATTATTTCAAAACTATCTTTATTCAATCCATTTTTTTGCTTTAGCAATTAATTCATGGTATTTTTCTTTTTCTTTTTTTATTTTTTGTTTTATATATTTTGGCTTGTCTTCATATAAAATATTTTCGTAAAGGTCAACACAATGCTCTTGTAATGGGACAAATTTCCCTCTTTTAATCTTAGATTTAATTAATCCTTTATCATGCATCGTATCAAATAAAACAAATAGAAAATCTCCTTTTTCTGAGTTAATTATTATTTTATTAGGTTCAGGAGCAAAAAGTTTCTTAAATGGAATCACAGATTCTATAATATCTTCTGACTTTAAATTATCTGCTATTTCTTTTAATTTATAGTCATCTCCTTTCCATTCATAGTAAGGATTGTTTTTATTTTTAGTTAACGGATTATCTTCTATCTTTCGAATTGATCTATTTATCTGAATATACCTATCAATATCTTTAAAACTATAGCCTTTTAATTTTGATAAATTTACTAGAGCTTCTTTTAAAGACTCTAACTCACTCTTGTCTAAAGAAACACTATCAATAATATAATTTCCTATATTAGATAAAACATACTTTAAATCATCTCTTATTTCTAAATCATCTATCTCTTTAAGGGTAGTGTTAATAGTCTGAAAAAAGGAAACAGTTAATGTTTCAAACCCTTCTTTTATTTCACTTTGTTTTTTACTTTTTAAAAAGACAAGATGCTCCTCAACAACATCATACAGCTTATGTTTTTTTAATAATTTTATATTTTCATCTATCTGGTCAAAAAAAATTTCATTTAAAATTTCTTCAACAGAAAAAAACATTCTATTCATTCCTTTAATAGTTTTTTAATAATTTTCTTGAAATTATTTTTAATTAATCCTTCTATAAAACCTGAGACCTTTTAATGTAGCTCAGATAAATAATTTATTCCTTTTTTATATCTATAAAATACTCTTTAAAACACTCCTTTAATTTTACAAACCAAGGGAATTTATTATAATAAGAATTTCGATTCTTATTATCTTCATACCATAGAAGTTCTTCTAACCAATGCTTTCCATCGTTTTTAATATCTTGTGTTATTTCTTTTGGAAAATACTCATAACTATATATGTTCTTCAATTGATCTTTCGTAATAATTCTACTTTCAGAGTTTTGAGATAGTGTATTATGATAGTATTTCAACTCTTTAAAAATATTATCAATTTTTCCATGATCATCAAACCAATCCCAAAATTCTAAATTTGTATAAAAGTCTATGAACCGAATATTATAGTTTGAGAACTGTATTATAATAATTAAATTCATGTCTTCAGGCTCTAGACAGAAATAAGCTTTCTTTATATTTGGAAAATAACTGATTTCTCCAATTTTTCTTCTTTCCAATTCATTAAATCGAAGACCTCTATATTTCTTATTTATACCGTGTTTTAACCAGTCAATTTCTACTCCAGTCAAATCACATATTTCTTTTACTATAATTGATGAACATTCCAATTGATTGTTTTCAATAGCTTCAATCTCTTTTTCACTACTAATACTAATCAATTCAATAAATTGACTCCTTTTTAAATTTCTCTCTTCTCTTAAAATTTTAATCCTATTTCCGCAATTATAATATTTTGTTGACATATCAGATTCTATATCCAAATCAAAATGTTTTTTTAAGATACTAGAGTGTTTAATAAGTAAATTTGTTAACCCATCTAAAGAGTAAATATCAAATTCCCATCCTAATTCTTGAGCTTTAGTTTCATATAAAATTCTAGTTTCATCTATTGGAGTATTAGTACAAGTTATAACCTTAGAAATTTCATTACCTATTAGACTTTTCTCAGGTCTTAAATACTCTATATCTTTAATTATCTTAGCCTTAACATTTCTTTCTTGTGTAATTGTATAATTAAAAACAATATAACTTCCATCATCTTTTTTTAAATGAGCATCGGGTATACCTTTTCTAAATTTTAAATCTTTAGTTTGATTTGCCTCTAAAGTTCCCTCTCTTATAAACTCAATACGCATTAAATCATTAACTAATGTTTCAAACTCATTTACATTAATGTTCCCTAATTTTTTTCTGATTTTATTATGAAAAGACAACTCCATAGTAGCTAGTTATTTTTTATCAGGTTATCTTTAAGGCTTAAAAGAGCATTTTTTTGTTCATCAATATAATTTTCTAGTTGATTAAATAGCTCATCTAATTTTTCCGAATCGTTCTTATCTGTTTTACCCTCTGAAGCATCTGCAAATTGTATTTTTACCTCATTTATATCATTTAAATATTTTATTATTACTTTCTCTTCATTGCTTAAAAATTCCCCATGCTTTTCAACCCACTGATTATCTTTTTCTAAAATTTTATCATCAATAAGTGATAATAGAGATTTATTGAATATCCTTTCCGAACTTTCTTTAATCACTTTTAAAAATTCAGACCAAGTTTTACTTTTTATATTTTTTGAATTACTGGGTAGAATAAATGGAATAAAAGGATGTTCATTTTCTTTTAAAAGTTCCAATACAGAAATAATAGGTTTAAGTCTTTCTGTTGGCTTTTTTATAGGTACTCTTTCTCGTTTGCTCCAAAGTTCAAGAATTAGCTCACAGCATTCTTTTTTTAATTGTTTTTTTTCTTCTTCTGATTTTGATGTTTCAATTTTTTGAATTAATTCAGCTATATAATGAGCCATCCATCTAGCAAGAGTATTAGCAGTATAGTCAAGATTTAGCTCTGAGATTAGAGTCTTACCTAATTTTAATACTTTATCCTCTGAGTACTTTAATTGTTCCATCTGATTTTAATAAATATATTTTTGTTTGATCCCATGGTCGTAAATCACTTCGATAATTATAAATATGTTCCTTCAATTGCCTTTCAATTTGGCATTTTATAAGCATATTCTTATTCGTTTCTTGTAGAATTTTTAATATAAACTTGAAATCTATTTTTAAAATACTCCCATTACTTTCTATTAGACTTGTATCTCTATATCTTCTATCAGTAACTTCATTCCAATTTTTATAAATAGATATTAGTTTTTTTTCAAAAAAACCTTTTTTCAAATCCTGACTATACGTTAGAGATAATAAATTTTGAATTTTTTCTCCGATAATTGGAATACTATACCCTATATCTTTATACAAATAGTCATGCTTGTCTAAACCTTCTGATTCTCCTTCAGCATATTTTAACCAACTCTCATAAGTAAAACCAAATTGATTTATCTCATATCTTTCTCCATCATCTTCAATTGGAAAGGCATAGTCGTGATGATTTTTTGCAGTTTGAAAAGCTCTTAGTAGTGCTTCTGAACCTTTTTCTGAGACTAAAGCAGAGCGAATGTTAATAGACTCTGTGTTTTCTCCCATATAGCGTTTGTAATATCCATGAGGAATTATAAAACTATCATCATAAAAATCAGTAAAACCTATTTCTTCATCAAATTTATCCTTGTTAATATTATCCCTCCAAGTTTTATCAAACTTATCATATTCTATTTTCCAAAATTTTTCTTGTAAAGGAATAGGGTCTATTAAATCCGAAACCCAAAACTTATCCCATGTAATAGAATTGGAATCTAACCAATGCTCCCATGAATCCCATTCATCTCTTTCTAATAGAGATTTATTGTCTAACAAATCACTTGCTGCACAAAACATTGAATGATACTCAAAATAAATACTTAAATCTTCTATTTCTGGATTAGATCCATGGTCATTTCTTGTTAGTAACCAATCACTTTCATTAAGATTAGATCTAGCATAATCATCCTTACTTGTATCTCCTACATATCCCCATTTCTCAACAATATATTTATCTGAAATGTTTGCTACTTGATAGCCAGACACTCCGAAAATATTACCTAATCCTTTATACCAGTATGGAATTGTATCCATGGTATCAAAGTTAAACCTCCATTCATTTTTTGTTCTTGAATATTCACTAGGTTGATTAAAAAAATCTCTTTCCTCTACTTTCTTAAGTTTAGTTTTTAAGCATTCTTTAATTGATATAAGTTCATTTTGATTAAAAATAGATGAATTATGTTTATACAAATTCAAACAAGTTCTCTTAATATAAAACCGAATCAAAACATGAGGTAATTCATCATTATTTAATTCTTTTAAAAATATAGTTTTAAATTCTTCTAATGAATTTGGATTTTCATTACTAATTCTTTCAATAGCTATCCATAAATACAGCTTAGATGATATCCAATAGAAAATGTAATTTTTATTTTGAAAAGGATAGCAATTAACTTCATTTTGTTGAGATAACAGTATTTGTAATACGCTTGTATTACCAAGTTTTAAAAGTTGTCTAATTGAATGTATAGCTCTCCATCTAAGACTTTTATCTGGTTGTCCCAATAAAAATCTTAGTAAATTTGCAATTGTTTCATTTGAATCGGTTGGAGGAATTAAAGATTCATTCCAAATTCCATCGCTTTCATTTGGTTTTATATTTTTATTCCATCTAGACAAAGACCAATCTATTAACTGTTCATTTTCAATTTTATTTAACTTTAATCTTGTTAATTGAAAAGAATCATAAATAGATTCATCTGATAATTGTTCTATTTTTTCTGGAATGATTTCAGCTATGACTTCTGCTAGATCTATATCATTAACACTAAATATCTCAGACAATCTCTTAATTCCATATATATCAAAATATCCATTATTACTAAAATGCTTAAACCAAGTAGAAATTACATAATTAAATTTTGTTTTCTTCCATTGCTTTACAGCTGGATGAATACTCCATTCTTTTAGCCTCTCTTTTAATGCAGTTTCTAAAGTAGAAAAATCAAGTAGACCTAAATCAATATCTATTAAAGCATCAAGGTGTGAAACATAAACTTTAGAAGAACAGTTATTCTTTATATCTGATAAAAAGTTATCTATTTCCCATCGATTAGCATATTTATCACTTTGCTCTACTATCTGATTAATAGCACTTTCTAAACTCTTAGTTGATGAGATATTTATTGTCGTTAAATCAATATTATGTTTATATTTTTCTTTTGAGAAATCATTTCTATACGTTGATTTTTCTTCTTTTTCAATGTTTTCTCTAAAATCTAAATAATACTTTATATTGTTAATAATATCTTTTTCTACAAAAGCTCCTGATTTAATTTTTTCATAAATCTCTTTGATTACACTTTTATTTTTAACTAAAGTTAAGTTTCTAAAAAGTATCTGAATAAACTTTGTTTTATTTACTGTATCCCTTTTCTTATCGTACTTATCAACAATTAACTTCAGATAATCTATTAAATCATCTGAATGATAATGATACATACTTAAATTAAATAAAGCACTTAAAACTTCAACAGTATGGAAATCTTTATCTAAAGATTTATGGAGCAATGAAGTGATATATTCTGTTATATTAATAACATTTCTATGATGCCATCTACAAAGAATCGCATAAGTTGATGACATATCTAGATTTGAAATACCAGAAATAGAAGCTTGATAAGGAAAATGGTCATATCCTTGAAGTTTTATATGAGCATATTCTACAAACCTTGAAAATTCATAAGCTAATCTTGGACTAGGCTTTTCTATTCCTAAACTTGTTAATCCATAGAGACATTTTATTTTTGAAGTAGCTTCATAATCTATTTCATTAATTGCATTTATTGATTCATTAAAAAAGTATTTTCCTGTTTCATCATCAATATTCTTGCCTAACAAAGCACATTTTATATAGTTTTCTACCATATTTTGTGATGTCTGTGAACTATTCTTAATTAGTTTATCAACTTCACTAAGTAATGTTAGGTTTATATTAGAAAAACTTTCTAAATGAATTAATTTTTCTAAAATTGAAAATCGATAAGTCAATTGGTTTGACTTGCCATTAAATGAAAGATTGAGTTTCTCTATTAATTCTTTTTTATTTGATAATATAATAACTTCAACAAGAAGACCAACTAAATAATTCAACCTCTCTTTGGATTGATGCCCGTTTATATAATGAAAATCATAATCCTTATTGTAACTTTCACATATTTTTTCAAATTCTTTAGTAGTTTCCTCAGCATTAATTATCTTACTTAGGATGTCACTTCTTAGTTGATATATACTAACAGCATACTTAAAAAAACTATTAAACTCTTTTTTATCTCTTTCTATTGAGTTTCTTTCCTTATAATCTTCAATCTTATCAAGATTCTCAAACTTACTTGGGTAAATATATTCAAGCGATATTTTTTTGTTTTTTAATGAGTGTTTTAAGCATTCTAATTTAAAAAACATATTCATTTCACCTACCTCATCTCTATCTCCATATTGACCATAAAAGCTTGGAGTTCTTTTAATTTTTGAATATGTAAGATGTGATAGGAGCCTTAATATTATATGCTCATTTATTTTGTAATAAGCTAATATCTCGCAGAAGTTCACAATACATAACTGAAAACCTTGTTCAAATTTAATGTTCGTTTTAGTGAGTATTTTTTCAAAATATTTAGCAATTTTATTTAAGTCAAAATCAATTTTCTTTTTAAACTTAAATAATTTACATATTAGATATATTTTTACGTCAATTCGAAACTTATTATACTTTAACCAATCCGATATTTGACTAGAGCTGTCTGACGATAAAATATCATTTGTTAAGTAATTTCCCGCTGACAATCTAACATTTTTAGGAGTCCATCGATTTATTGAATTTATAGCTTCTTCAACACCAAAAATTCTTAAAACTGCTTCTGTTTGATAAGCAATATCTACACTAGAAATTGAAAACCTATTTTCGTAATCATTTTTACTCTCTTTAAAATTTGAATGAAACCTCCAATTAATCCAATCTCTAGCAGTTTTTAAATGCCTAAGAGCTTCTTTTTTATTTTTTGGGTTTCTTGAGAAATATCCTGCTAACTTTAAATGAAATGAACCTGCCCAAGATTTTTCATCAGAATTTAGTTTTAATCGAATTAAAGAAGTATCATCATTAAATTTAGAAACTAAATCAGGATATTCAGTTAATAATTCTGTTAATTTTTTATCTGTTTTTGCCTCTTCCGCAGCAATAAACATTAGTTTAAAAAAAGTTAGATTGTCTTCGTTTTCTTTGCTAACTTTCATTGCCAACTTTGTCCTACTGATGTATATCTCTCTATTTCTTATTGGATCATGAGGAACCTTTAGATACTGCTTTTTTAAAACAATATCTTTTAATTCTTCATATCGTTTAGAATTATATAAAACATATCCTAAATTAACTGAAGCATAGGTGTCTGTATCTGCCTTAGATAAAAAAACATCCGCAAGATTATACTTCTGTTTATTGTTTAAAGAATATGTTTCCCTTATATAGTTTTCAAAATCTTCATCTCTAAATTCAAAACTATTATTCTGATAAATTAAACCGCTCCATATATCCAGAGAAACGTCTTCCAAAAAAATCTTCTCCACATTCAATATTTTTGATAAATAATCAATAGGAACTGGTCTAGGTAGTGTAATTAAAAGTTGAAAAAAAGAATCAATTTTTTGTTGATCGTTCGTCCCAACTTTTCTTTTAGCTTCTTCAATTGTTTCATCAATTAAATCTTCAACTGTTTTTCCATTTGGCTTTAAAGATTTTATTATCTCGCCTACCAGTTGTTTCTTTTTTCCTATAGCGTTTAATTGAACTCTTGGTGTTCCATAAGTATATTTATGAAATTCTTTAACTTCCTCTAATGAAATACTTTCAAAATGAAATTTGATAAACTCCTCTGTTTCATTCAAGTTAAAAGGATTTATTTCTATATCAATAAAGTTGCTTGGTAAATTTAGAATCTTCTTTCTCCAAGTTCTTGTTGTTATAATTAAGTTTAAACCTTTTGGAATATCCATGTTTAATAAACCTTCTACAAAGTTCTTTTCTCCATTACTTTTAGCTTCAGCAACACTATTATCTCCTGCGTCAATTATTATAGTTAGTGTAGCACTAGAGTTTCTGTTTTTTAAAATTTCAATCCCTTTAACTATTCTTTTTTTGATTCCCTTTAAATAAACCTCATTTGATTCATTCCTGTCTGTTAGAAAACCAACACCTAATCTTTTTGCCAACTCATTAGATAAATGAAGTAAAGCATATTTATGTAAATGTCTTTTATCTTCTGGATTTTGATAAGCTCCTTTTCCGTAACAATCAAATATTATACACTCAGAATGACTAAGTATATCTTTTTGAACCTGCTGAGCGATAGTTGACTTACCAATACCAGCTTTTCCATGAAGACAAATAGGAAGAGAGTTTTTGTTGTTTTCAATTGTATCTAATATTTCTTTTATCTGTTCTCTAACAACAATGTTTTCTGCTCTTACAAATTTTTGACTTACAGGAAATAAATTTTCGATACTACCACTATTGAAGCCTAAACTAGCAATTAAATCAGTAACCAAAATTTTCCTTTGATTCCTTGATTCAGGCATCATCTTATTCCAAACTAATTGGAACAACTCATTGTATTGACCTTTACTACTATTACTAGTGTCAGAAATAGCTTTAATTAATTCTAACTTTAAGTTATATCTTGAATCTACTCCACAATCTTCAAAATCAAGTAGTCTAAAGAAGTCAGTAAATTCTGTGAGATTTAACTTTGAGGCTTTATGTAGTTTCTTTAGGGAATTTTTGTTTATTGATAAGTCGGTTAATACCTTATTAAAACTAATTTTCCGCTTGTTAGTTTTAAGGTATTCTTGAATGTTTTTTACTATTTTTAAATGATTAGTATTAAACATTCTATTACTAATCAATTTTATAGTTACTTTCTCTAAAACTAAATCTCTTCCAAATTCGTCTAATAAAGTTTTGAAAACACTGGCAAGTCTATGAATTAAAGAGCCATCATAAGAACCACTTTTTTTACTTTCATAAAGTTTTGAGAAGGTGTAGTTTTCATTAGCTCTAAGTGTACTATATTTTAATTGAGATAAGACAATTTTAGAAGCTTTTTCAAACTCCTCATCACCATAGTACTCAGTTAAATCAACGCCTAATAATTTCTCTCCTGTTGGATCATTCTTTTTTTCAAACTTTTTCTCTATTCCTTCAATGTACAATGCTTTTAAACTTTCTTCTCCAAAATTTAAAAGTTCAAAAGTTCTTTTCATAGTCCATAAAACATGGAAGTCGTCTCCAGCACTTGATAAATCTGCATCTGGTATTTGTGTTATTTTATTTTGACTCATTAATATTTATAGAATATTTAAATTAAAGATTGATCCACAGGTTTGATAATTTAGAAAATATAATTTTTCTATTTATTCTTCAACTATTCGTTTTATTCTTTCAAATACCGTTTTTTCATAAGTGTCAAATTCTTTTAAAACTCTTTTACGATCTTTTGTATTAGAAGAATCGTAATAATCAATTATTTTTTGAGGAACTCCAAAGTCACTTGCAATTCTAGCTTCTTCACTAAAGGCATTATACTCTAGTTTTATCAATAATTTATCAATACCAGAAACTTCATCTATAGTAATATCTCGTTTTTTAGATTCGATATATTTATACATCAAATTGAATATACCTAAGTATTTTACTAATTGATACTTGTATATATTAAATATCAAACTAGATGCTTGTCGCATTGCACTATTTACCGCATTCTTATTCTTTTTTCTTTTTTCGTTGTTTAAATAGTATTTATAAACACCATTAAAACCACTCCTTAAATAACTATTAAGAGAAGCAAAAATTATAGAATAACTATTGGGTGAAAAATTATCTTTAAATCTATTTTCAACCATACTTCTAAGAGTTTCGTTCTCAATAATATCGAAACATAGATCAAGAATAACTTGGAATCCATCTTTATCAATTCCAATAGTAGATAAGTTTAAGCGTCTAATTAATTTTCTTATTTTTAGATGTTGATGTGAATCAAGAGCGATTATTTTGTCATAAATTTTCATTTTATCCCTTTTACTGACCACTTTAAATTGTGATATAATTTCATTTGGAATACCTCTTTTAGCTTGCATTTCACGAACTTCTTCAAGCCTTTTTTTACTTCTATCATCTAAAAACTGATTTGGTGTCATTTCGTCATCAATTTCTTTTTTTACTTGACTCGGATCGTAATTCTTATGTTTTATTGGTTCACCTTGTTGATTCAGTTTACTTATAAATTCTGATTCTAGTGAAATAACTCTACCAGTATAATGTTCCATAAATCTACCTGCTCTTCCTGCAATATTTTTAGCATCAAATGTTAGTAATGGTTTAGCATGTTTTCCTGACCCCTTAAGGCTTTTATAAACAATCATATTTTTTGCAGTAGTATTTACACCTTCAGTAATTGTAGTGGTTGAACAAAGTATATCAAGACCTGAATTTGGATTATTAAAGAGACTAACAATTTCTTTTTGAATATATTTAGGAACAACACCGTGATGCACACCAATTCCTTTCTCAAGAGCAGAAATCACTATCCAATTATTATCATATTTGCCTTTAAGATGATTTAGGAAAGTTTTAATGTAATCAGTATGTATTTTACTTCTTTCATATCCTGATGCTACATTTTCCGTAATTGCTTTGGTATTACAATAAACTATAGCATTTTCATTACTTAGTAGTATTCTATCTAACAGTTCTTGAATTTTTTTCTTTTTTGTGTTTTTTCCTTTTAAATTAAAGTTTATACCATCTACTGTTATTTCAGTATTTATATCTTCAATATTTGTTTGGCTAACTTTTACTATTTCATATTCATTTCTAAGAAGCTTTATCATTCCTAAATCACTCAAAAACAAGTCAAAAGATGGATTGCAGAAATCAGAGTCCTCATCTAAAATTTCAATATATGGACCTGCTAATAAAATATCAATATTTGGAAATTTTGAAAGACCATAAAATACAGACATTCTGTAAGCAACATCTCTTTCATTTTCTTGCGCTTCATTGTCTATAATGTATCCATTATCTATTTTGTAAACTTCATCAACAAAAATGAAATCTAGATCAAAGTTTTCATTATTCTTATCAAGAAATGAAAGAAATCTTTCAGGAGTAAAAATGAAGATATTAAACTCCCCATAATTATTGTCTATATCACTTAAAGTATGAATTTCATACTCTATAGGAAATGTAATTTTACCTTCTTTAATTTTTGCTAGGTTCTCTGACAGAAGAGCTATACTAGGAAAGATTAAAACAATGTTTTTATACTTTATTTTCTTAATAACTTCATACACCAAATGAGTTTTACCAAATGAAGTTGATGCGGATAGAAAATAACGGTTTCTGTTTCTAGGATTAAAAAGATCTAATATTTCTTTTTGATACTGATGCAATTTTGAATTATCATCTGTATAAAGAGTTGATTCATAAAGTAAAGATGATATTGTACTTAAACCAATATTTTCATCATCTATCTTTATAGAATTTTCTTTATTGAAATTAGTAAGAATATCATAATAATGAGGTACACCAGCTTTATTGGAAAGATAAAGGAGGAATCTTTTGTCAGCATCATCAAGTTCTTCATTTTTAATGAAATCAAAATATTCACAAACACTACTTAGAAGATTGTAATCTTCTAATTCACCATTATTAAATGAATTTAGTGCTGTTACGACATTAAGGGTTCTTTCGTATCTATCCATTTAATTATTGTTTCTTTTGTTGCCTTAACATCATCTATAGGTAAGAATATGAAGAAGATTGAAAAATCAAGACTTATATTGCCTAAACTAATATGGCTGTATTTATCTTTTATGTGTTTAACTGCCAATTTTATTGAATCACTATAAGTTTCACTAATTGTGTTATATGTTACAAGTACTGGATAAATCAAGCTTATGTTATTATCATTTAATTCTTTTTCCAAAGAATCAATCATACACTTGTCCCATCTATCTAATATTGAATATAATTTAGAAGTCTTATCAACTATATTTCCTTTATGTTGTAGTATTGTAGTAAAGTTAGTATTTACTAAATAATCATCAGAAATTGCTTTTTCAATACTCTTGAATACACTATTTATTGCACTTTTACAATCTTCATAAAACTTTGTTTCTCCAAACCAGAGTTCAATTTCACCTTTTCTTTGAACTAAATGAAAAGCATCATATCCTGTAACTTCTGTCTTTTTTTGAATGTCATAAAAGTATCCTCTTGAAATTAAAGTATCAGTTTTATAAAAATGCTTTAGAATACAATAAAGTAGCGACTCTCCATAAATTCCTAGCTTTCTTTTTGCAAGTTCGTTAGCAGAATAATTATACTTAAACTTATTATTAAATGCTTTTAAAAACATTTTTTGATGATTACTACCATTTAATTGAAACTCGTCATAAGCGTAATATAAAATGCCTTCGTATATTATTTTTGCTAAATCAGATTCATCATTTGATTTAAAACAATCGTCTTTAATATTAGCTGTAGTAACACAAGTTTTATCTATTTTGGTTGTCAAATTGGGTAAATTACATTCAAAAAGAATGGTTTTACTTATTAGTTTTGTTAAACTTGGCTTCATTTACAGTTTTTTTAGCTTGTGATTAATGATTTAGTATAAAAATAGTAGTGGGTTTATGTACTTGTTTTTCTTTCTCTGTTAGTAATATTTCCTTCAGTTTAGTTTTAATTCTATCTGTTCGGTATTTATCAAATTCCTTTATTTTTTTCCAATTCAATTCAAAATTATCATCTATATAATTTCTTTGCTTATAGGCTTTTATTTGCTCTTGATCACTAGAAAAGTATTCTTCTAACCATTGCTCAGGATCTTTAGCTTTTTTAACTAGATTTTCATTCCCCTGTAAAAGTTGAAGATTGTAGAGGAAATTAGCTTTTCCAAGATAATTTTCTTCTAATTCACTATTTTGATTTTTAAATTTTGATTTTGGATAAATATGGTCAATATGGAAAGTTGAACTTTTATAATCCAAGTTAGGATACAAAACTTGTAAAATTGGCAAAATTGCGGGGTTTCCATATTGATAATCTACCATTCTATCCACATCATCACTTGAAATTTTTAAGGGTTGAACTTTACTTATAGCAAGTTTCTCATTAACAATTTCAAAGTTTTCAGCTAACCTAACAATTTTAGCAACAACTTCTAATTTACCATCTAAAGAAGTAGTAAAATAACTGGTAATTTGTGCGTTTCGCACAAATTTAAGTAATTGTATTTTATCTTCTTTTGATATATTTTTTTTCTTGAAAATATAATAAGTAACTGCCGATAAAATATACGCAGAAGAAAGTCGATTTGCATAACCAAATTCTTTTAATATTTTAATGGCTTTATAGATAGTATCATTTATCTCTTCCCAATTTTCCTCAATTTTATTAATATTGCTTTTACTGAAATTTTTTAACTGAAAAACGTGATTACATTCGGTTAAGAGTAAGCAAGTTTTTAACACTTGATCTCTACCCATAACACCAAAACCCTCTTCTTTTAGCGAATCGACAAACTTGTTCATTAAGTCTCGAATATCTGTCGAAAAATTAGCCGTTAAAATAGACATTAAAAGATCTGAATAAGACAGTTGTGTTCCACCACTATTTACTCGGATAAATATCTTTAATACTTTATCAAGATTTTTTTCTGTTTCTTCAAAAAATGAAATCAAACTTTTGGTACAAAAAGCATCTTTTAACTTTTCAAGTATTACCGCCTCATTATCCGAAATATTATTCTCTCTTGCATAACTTACAATACTACCTAGTTCAAGAATGTCCCCAACCTTAAACCAATAGTTACTTTCATCATTTTTTGGAATTGTACTCCTACTAATGAAATCGAATTTAAAATTATCGTCTGGATTTTCTTCATTAGGTTGGTATCTTAAATTTATGAATAGTTGTTTTTCCTTATAAGCATTTGGATTTTCTTTCCAGCCTTTATGTTTTCTTAGAGTTCTTGTACCTTTAAGCCCAATATAAAGAGAAGTCAACCTTTGTTGTCCGTCAAGTACAATAGATAAATCATCAGCGTTTATTTGTTCTATGTTTACTTTTTCATTATGTCCTTTTCGTTCATCGTAATTCTCTATGAATTTATATAATTGAAAATTCAGTTTTTCAGAGTCTTCTTCAGCATCTTTATTGGTTTCAATATCATCTTTCTTGAGTTTCCAAAATAAAAATGAACCAATTGGATAACCTCTTAGTATAGAATCAAAAAGTTGCTCAATTTTCTTTTCTTTCGCTTTTTTTAACCAGACATATTCCCTTTGAATATCAGGTAGAAAATAGCTTTGATTTAAGTTTTCTATCACATTTTTTATTGATACATCTCTGAATTGTCCCATATTTAGTTCTAATATTTATTGGCTTTATTTTGTTTCTAACTGACGGTTTTATCTATAAAAGACCTTAACTTTTCGGATTAAAACAGAATTAAATTTTTATATATTATTTAAAAATCAAACACTTACACACAAATACAGTCCTTTCGATTTAACCTCCAATAATCATATTTTTTATACACTAATCACTTACTCATCTTTAGCTCATCAATTGATTTAACCCCAATCTTTTGTAAAAGCAATTTTTCATTATTATTTCTATCAACCAACTTAAAACTTGTCTGTTTCCCATCAAGTTCGACAATGGCATCATTTCCAACAACAACATGGTCTTTTGATTTGTAAATAGAACATTCTCCAGCTACATACAAAGCAAGTTTTTCACTTGCTTTTGGTGTAATAGCTATATTAAACCCCTTACCAGCTGTTCTTACACTTGGATAAAGTATTCCATCAAGTCCTTTACTAGTTATGTTTTCTGTAAAAATCGCTGAAATCATATAGTCATAATCCGCTTGGATATCTTCTTTTGCAAATTCGCTTGCCAAATAATCTTGAAACTTTAAAGTTTTATCAATTAACTCTTTAGGATAACGTTTAATAAAACCTTTAAATGCATTAACTAACTCCCTCGTGTAATTACTCTCATTATAGTAAGATTCATGATGAACAATTGCCATCAAATTTATCTCTTCTTGAACAACCCAGCGACCAAAAGATATTTTTTGGTAGCCACTTTTAGATTTATCTCTTAACATTGGAATTGTCTCCGTTATTCCAATTATCCGCATATTATCTAGTTCCCCTTTTTCTAATTTTTCAGGAACAGAAGTTGCATAAAACATAGTTTCATTTGGAGTACTTGCTCTCTGATATGTTTTATTAAATTTTTGTGGTTTAAATGATAAATCAGACTTCTCTTCAAATCGTTCATTTTCTTCATTTGGTCTTGCCCGCATAACTGATTTCCCTTTATGAAAAGTTACAATAACAGCACCAATTGGACCTACTTTGTTAAATAAGCCTTTTATTTCTGCGTAAGGGTACTTGGATAAGTCTAGATGTCTAAGTTCTTCTATTATTTTATCGATTTTCATAAGTTTTTCAATTTCAAGTTAGCTTAGTTCTTTATATATATTTAATATACTTACAAATAACTTTATAGTTTTTGGCTATATAAATGTAATAAAACAAAGCTTTTTATTTTTACGGAAAGCCGCATTTAAATCTGTATTTTTCCGTAAAAAAGTTCTATTTTTTTTTAGAATAAAAAGAATTAAGTATGTCTAAAATTTGATTATTAGATTCAACTAGTGTAAGTAACCTTTGATCATAATTACTCTCAACTATTTCAATCTTATTACGTAATTCTTGTGGAATAACAATTTTGTTTTTGTAGGTATTCCAATTTCTAGCAACTAGAAGTTGGTTGTCTATTTTTGATAAATTCATTCGAGGTAGGTTAATTTTATTACCTCGAATATAATAAAATTTTCTAAATACTACGACATCGGATGCAAACTCTCAATCACCTCTTGTAATGACTCCAAGTTTTCCTGAACATAGCGTTCCGTAGAAGAAATATAACGATGTCCAGCCATATACTGCACCTCACGTATATTTTGATGAGAAAGCCAATGTGTAATCACAGAAGCTCTAATTTGTTTGATATTAGTAAGTTTATGATTGAATTTTCTTATCTCCTTGCAAATGGCATGACTAATATAGAAACGGTCTCCTTTAACAGGAAATAAAGTATTTGTATGATTATCTGTTTTCTCTTGTAATATTTCTCTATGCTTCTCTACATATTGAACAAGTGGTAGTATTTGATTCGATTTTAACTCTAATGTTCTACTATTGGTTTTTCGTGTACTTGGAATATATACCTTCCCTTTATCTAAATGAATATGCTCCAGTTTTAATGATTTTAAGGCTGTCGAATTCATCCCCTGGTAAATCATAAATCCAATAATGACTTTATTTCTCATGGCTACCGATGGACAACTCGGAAATTCTATATAGTCTGTCTGATAGCTATAATAGAAATCTTCTAATTCTTCAAACTCAAATACATTCTGATGAATGGTTTTTCTAATCCCTCTTATATGTAGATTCTCTATCGGATTGTTTGTTCTAAAATCTTCATCTACCAAGAAATTAAAAAAGAGCTTGATAGCTCCCATATAGTTTTTAATCGTGTTTTGTAATATTCGTTTTCCCTTTCCCTTTTGAAACTTCTGCACGTATTCTAAACAGGATTTATAATCTATAGATAAGACATCATATTCTTTTAAATCACACCAATCTAAGAATAGTTCTGTGTTTTTGGTATATCCTTTAATCGTGGTTTTAGAATAGTCTTGTTGCTGTAAATAATCAGTAAAGAAAATAGCGTATTGATTATTATTCATCGTTTGTAGATTTTAGCGTATGGGATTTAACAATATGAGTGTATATCTGAGTCGATTCTAAGGAAGCATGACCTAGAAAAGTACTAATGAGTTGTAGTGATACCTTATTCTGCATTAAATGCGTTGCAATACTATGCCGTAGTGTATGCATGGTAATTCCTTTGTTCATCAAGGTTTGATTATCGGTAGCCTGTATTATTTCATGCAAGCGACTAGCAATGGTTAAATCACTGGCACGTTTTCCTCTATTGGAAAGAATCAAAGCATCGGTTTGATAATTCTTTGTAAACTCATTTCTATGCTCATAGATATAATCTTCCAAAATTTCTAAATTGAATTTATTAATCGGCACAAAACGTTCTTTGTAGTTCTTTCCCTTTCTTACGTAGATACGTCCTTTATCAAAAAGGATGTCTGAACAATCCATGTGCATGGCTTCATTTCTTCTGAGTCCACAGCTATAGAGTAATACCAATATTACCTTGTCTCTCGCTTGGAAATGGGCACTCATGTGGGTGTAATTACAAGCTTCAAAGAGTTTTTTGATTTCTGATTGTGTGACGATATTGATATGTTCTCTAGAATCTACTTTTTCTTGTTTAAGATGGACTCCGAATTTAGTATTGGCATTATGCTCCTTTAAATACTTCTGAAATTTATTTAACGCTTGTTGATGCTTATTTAAAAAAGCTTTAGACAAACTACCACCTCGACGTTCATTTTTTCGCTGTGATAATTGCTGATAATATTCTTTGATAATTTGGGTAGTGATGGTGCCAATATGGCTATGTCCGTGCCTCTCTAGGTAGTAAAAGAATTCTTTTAGGTGATTGGGTAAATTATACCAATTATAAATTAAAACAAGCTTTAAATGTTTTGATGTAAAATTCAGATTTCACGATGCTCATTATATTTTCTTCGTTGATTTGGTCTTTCACTATTTTATGCAGCCATTCTTTAAGCTCATCAATATTTTTGAAC
>CALLBA010000008.1:0-8820 GCA_938002045.1 Tenacibaculum soleae | reverse complement strand
TAAATGAATATTTAGAACATCATAGGAAATCCAGTAATGATAGTGATAATTTCATATTAGAGTGATCACATTTGATTTCGAACTGCTGACTTTAGTCAGATTTTATAACCTATGGACTTCTAGTCCATAGTGGTTAAGTTAATTGACCAATTAATCTTATTAAAATCTTCTAACATTTTTTTACTAGCTTCTTCATTTACAGATTTTATAAAACAAAGATGTCCATATAACCAATTATGAAATTTTATAGGATTATAACCTAAAAATTCATTCTTTTCATTACGCTTTTTTAAATGACTTTTTACACCAAACTTTCTGCAATAATAAATATGTTCTTTTATATCTTTTCTATACTTTTTAGATACATTTATTCCATTGGTAGTTGTTAAGCCTGTAACATATTGTTTACATCCTTTTTTCATATATCTGGTTTTCTTTTCATTAATAAAAAAACCTTCGTCTGAAATTATTTTTGTAATTAGTTTTAATGAAGGTAACTTTCCTGTTTTTTTTATAGAAAAAGTTAAATCATCTGCATAACGAGAGTAGTTGCAGTTTAATTTTTTAGCTAAGCTTTCAAATCGGATATCCATTTTTGTGGCTAAAATATTTGAAATCATAGGGCTTGTAGAAGTACCTTGAGGTAATATAGGTGGTCTTTGTGTATAAAGTTTGTTTAAAATTTTCTTAGAATCTTCATCAAAATTCCTCCAATAATGATCTCTATGCTTTGCTGTTGTTAACTTAGCTAATGAATATGCTAAATTAGGAACATAGCCTAAAGATTTAAACATACCGTATACTCTTTTCTCTGTTATGGTATCGTAAAATTTTAATAAGTCAACCTTTAAAATCATTTCTGAATTTTCATGCTCTTTAGCATTATCATAAATAGAAACTTTTGTACGAAAACCTTTACAACTATATTTTAAAGGATAATTATTTAAAATATTTACTAATATCCATTTTTGAATAAATTTTAAATCTTTTGCAGGTGACATTATTTCTCTAAAACCACCACTACGTTTCTTTAATTTAAAATAATTATATCTTTTATATTTATGTTCATAGCTGTAAACAATATCATTCTTACCATCTCCAATTAAATTTCTTAAATAATTAGATTGTACACCTATTTGTATAGCCAGATGTTCTATAGAAAATATTACAGGAAATTCTTTTTCAGATAATTTCTGAGCATATAACAAACACGCATTTATAAAAGCGTCTGATTTACCTTCTTGTTTTGCTTTGTTTCTAAATTCTTTATAAGGAAATGACATAGTTGATGTTACTCTTTCTTGAATGCTTAATTAAACATATTCTAGAAAATGATTTTATATATTTATTATAGAAACAATTAATACTTTAAGTAAAATAATTTATGCTAAATAATAAACTGATTATAATGTTGAGTAGCTTTAATAGTTCTCAATGAACTACACTGAGAAAACCTTTTTAGGGTTATTTGCTAACAAAAACTATGTCATATAATTAAATTGTTGTGGTATGTATACTTCATTCTTAATTCGTAAACTTTCTTTTGTTTCTTTTCTGAAATTTTCTTTATTCGTTCTTTTTTTTAATTCTTTAAGAAAAAGAATACCAAGATTTGTTAATTCATGTCTTTTATCTATGAAATTAAATTCCTCCGTTTTTGTATAGATTTCATCTAATTCATGTTTAGTAATACCTAATAAATGACAAATTATTAAATCATCATAATTTAGTTTTTTTAAAAATAATAATGCAATAATTGAGTGATCTTCTTTTGTATTATAGCTTCTTTTTCTTACATATCGATCTTGTTTTTTCTCAAGTATCGATTTTCCTGTGTATAAATCCAAACCTAATCTATTACATACACCTATGTAAAAGGCAATTTCTTTTTTAAAAGCTCTTGCTTCCCCCATTTTAATATCTGCAAACCGAGGAAATAAAGATAACCATCCTTTATTACTGTACCAGATAATAGGTAAAGTATTATTTGGCGTAGTGTGAAAATATGATACTAAAGATTCACTATTATCAAACCCTCTTGAATTTCTTTTTGATAATTTAACTCCGTACTTAATACACAGTTCCTCTATTTCTTTAGTATTTCCAAAAACTTTTAATGGGGATAAATTTTCATCAAAAATTTTATTCCGTTCTTCTGCGATTACTTGAATATCATTAAACTTATGATTAATGTATTTTTTCCCTTCTGCCATTACTATGGTAGCTAAAACATAAACATTTCCTATGTTATGGTTTTTAATCCACTTTTGAATAGAATTTTCTTTTGAGTAAACTTTACAAAAAGATTTTCCACTGCCTATAAAGTCATCTAAAAAAATAAAATGCTTGTATTGTGTTGGGTTCTCTATATATTCATAATCATGTGTTAGTAATATGTCTTCTTCTCTTATTTTAAAGGCATTTGTATTTTTTAAAGGATAGGTTACTAAGGTTCCACTTTTTCCTACTTTACCATAAGGAAATATAATTATTTTTTCTCCTTTTGGTATGTTCTTAAATATCTCTTTTAATATATCATCTAAGCGAAACATAAATTCATTAAAAGGGATGTATTCGTATACACTAAGTAAATCTATGACTAAGTCAATTTCATTTTCCTTAAAGTTTTCTAACCAGTTTATAAGTTTTATAGGTTCAACAGCATGTTTTAAGCGAGGTAGTAAGTTTCCCACTTTTATTATTGTGCTTTTATTTAAGTTTAACTGATGTCCCATAACAATTTCTTTTATATCTTCTCTTTCTCACCAACCCTAACCTGCCCATTCATTAACATAGGCAATAACCAATCGCGTAACTCGGCTAGTTTTTGGTTTTGTTTTAGGTTAGTTTGAATTTGTGCATGAATAGGTTTTGATTTATTGTAAAATTGTTCTATAATTTTCGAATCAGGAATAACCATTAGATGATTTGTAACAAATGATTCAAATAATAAGTTTTTTATACCACTTGTTTTTCCTTCCCAACCAAATAAAACTCCAGCATCATATAATCGATTCCATTCATAAGCAAAATTGTACAAAGCTTTTTCCTCTTTTAAAGTTACTGCTTTACAAAAGTTTGAACATATTAAAGGGTTCTCAAATCGGTCTAAAGTTTCTTTAGTAATGAAAGCCATTCTACCTGTCGACTGTGTGGGGCTTCCTCCAGAAATTTCAATAATAAAATCACCTATTTCCAATAATTTGTGACTGTTTTTTTCTAAAATAAAGCGTGTAGGTGATTTTACACTTCCTTTTCCGTTTAATCCATTTAGGTCTGCTCCACGAATACAAGAAACTTTATTTATATAATTTCCTTGTTTTGATTCTTTTCCCCAATCTCCACTTTTATCATTTTTAATCCAACTAGAAAGTGAATCTACCTCCCATCCCTCAGGAATTTCACGTTTCAATTCTTCATTAAAAACCATTGTACCACCAGAGGATTTATACCCTTCGGCAGAACTCAGGGTACTATTTTTATCAGGTTTACCCTGAGCGAAGTCGAAGGGAAAATCAAACTGTACAAACCAATAATCATACAGTGTTTTTGCCATAGCTTCTAACTCTGTATTTATTTTATTGTTAATTTCTATTTTGGCATCTAAATCAGATAAAACTTTGGCTATTTGTTTTTGGGTTGAAAGATTAGGTAATTGAATTTTAACTCCATAATAAGCACCAAAAGTCATACTAGGAACACCTGTTCCTGAGTTTAGTTTGCTTAAGTCTAATAATTTTAAATAGTGATATAAATAGTAAGGTTCAGTTTTGTTTTTATTTATTACAGAATAATATAAAGTATCAACAGTCCAAAATGGTTTATTAGTGTATTGAATATTTTGAAGAGATCCTTTTCGAGGTAACAAAATGCTATCTTCTTCATAAAGAGACTTATCTACATATCTCATTAAGCCTCCGCTTCCATAAACAGGTATATTTCCATCATTTAGATGTTTATAATCTTTACCATTTTTAATTTCTAGTAGCTCTTCAAGATAATACTCAGTCATATTTCAACCCTTTTAAATTCTTTTGAATCTCTTTCTCTAAACTTTTAGATTCCGCAAACAAACGCTCTAAATTACTTTCAAACTCATTCATTTTAGCCGTAAACTCATTATGAGTAATATCTACATACTCAATTTTTACCTCAAAATATTGCCCAGCACTTAAGCTATAATTTTTAGCAGTAATTTCATCATAAGAAACCACTACAGAAAAATCATCTTTCGCTTCTTTGGTATTAAAAACATCAATAATTTGTTGCTCTTCGGGTTCGCTTAATACCGTTTTTTGGTTTTTACCCTCTTTAACCTTAGTCCCTAAATTAGAAGCATCAATTAAAACCACTTCTTTAGTATTCGCTTTGTCTAAAAACAAAATACTCACATTAGTGCCCGTAGTTGCAAAAATATTAGAAGGCATAGAAACCACCCCCGCTAACATTTTACTTTCCACTAATTTCTGACGTATTTTTTTATCAATACCACTTTGTGCCGTAATAAAACCAGTAGGCACTACAATAGCTGCTTTTCCTTTGTCAGATAAACTATGCATTATGTGTTGTATAAACAACAAATAAATAGCCATCGATTCTTTCTTTTTAGCAGGCACTTTAGGAATACCTGCAAAAAAACGATCTTTATTTAGGTTAGAATCTAAATCTGCGGAATAATCAGAAAAGTCTAATTTAAAAGGTGGGTTAGATACAATATAATCAAAGGTGGCTAATTGTCCGTCTTCTTGTCTGTGATACGGTGTTAAAATGGTGTTACCCTGTATAATGTTTTGGATAGAATGCACCAGATTGTTTAAAATTAAATTTAAACGCAGTAGGGCAGAAGACTTTTGCGAAATATCTTGCGAGTAAATGGTACACTTATCTTCGCCAATAGCATGGGCAATATTCATTAACAAAGTACCCGAACCCGCACTTGGGTCGTAACACGTAACATTACTCACATCTTTTTCGGTAACCAAACAAGCCGCCATAATTTTAGCCACGGCATGAGGTGTAAAATACTCGGCATATTTACCACCGCTATTGGTATTGTAATCTTTAATTAAATACTCGAAAATAGTTGCGAAAAAGTCAAATTTTTGGGTGAAAATATGTTCGAAACTAAAGGTAATCATTTTGTTAACTAGGGCTTTGCAAAAAGCATCTCTGTTATCGGTAACATATTTACTTATGTTTTCAAACAACACTATTTTTTCGCCTCCTTTTGTTTTAACCGAAAAAATATCGTTGTTAGCTTTGGCAACATCTAATAAGGTTTGGTCAAATATTTCGGCAAACTTAGGTTCGTTTTGTTGTTCAAATAAGCGGTTTAATAAGTTTTTAGGGGCAATACGAGCGGTGTTCTCGTTAATTTGCATGCTTATTAACTCTAAATCGTCATCAGAATATTGCGCTAAAGCTTCCTTAAAACTCTCGGCATTTTTTAAAGCCGGTTCTAATTCTTTTAATTCGTAAACATACTTGTCGTTTAAGAATTTATATAAAAAAACCTGTGTAATTACTTTAAATTCGTTTCCATCATTTCCTAAACCATAGTTGGCACATACACTTTTTAAATCGTCTATAAGTGCTTTGGTTTGGGTTTCAAATTGTGTGGTAGTGGTCATGTAATAGTGTTAAGCAACGTATCCGTTGTATTCGTTCATATATTCTTTTACAATAATACTGTTAATGCGTTTTACATCGGTAGTAGTAATAGGAATTTTTTGTGTTTTTTTAAACTCTGTGACTACCAATCGCATGATCATTTTTTCTACATAACTTTCGTTTTCTAACACTTTAGCGTTTTGTAAAATCTCATGATCTACGGCTGTTTTTAATCCTTTTAAGGCTTCAAACAACTTACGTTCGTTATCCGTTAACGGATTTTTTTCTAACAAACGTTTATGTATGCGAGCATATTTAGCATCGTAATCGTATTTTGCTCGTAATAATTGGTTTTCTCTTTCTAGTTTTTTGGCTTTATCGTAAATAGCATTTAAAGCCTTTATATTGGCTTCCATTTCTTCTTTAGAAACTTCGCTTAAATTTTTCTTTTTAAACAAACGCTCTAACTCTTCGCGTAAAGAAACAAAAATAGGGTCTTTGGGGTCAAAATTCCCCCCTAACATTTCGCGTGTTTTTCCTAAAATATCTTTAAGTTCGTCTGCCAATACCATTTCTTCTTCTTTAATTTTGGTAAAAGCAAAAATAACATCCTCTAAAGCAGTGTTTAGAATATTGGTGGTTGCTACATTATGCTCTAAAGCTTCTTTGGTATTAATTAACGCTAAACGATCGTTTGTTAAACGTGCTAATACAGCTAGTGTTCTGAAATCTAGTTTTTCTAATAATTCAAAATTACCCGATAAGCGAATTAAATTATATAATTCCTTAGCATTATTTAAAGCCTTGGCAATTTGTCGTATTTCGGTACGCTCGTTAATTTCAGAAATCTGATTGCTAAATATAGCAGGATTCTCAGTGTCATATCTAAATAAAACGTCCTTTATTTCTTCAATTTCGGCTTGTATTTCTTCGGCAGATTTAAACAGGTTCGAGTAATGTTCCATTTCATCACCTAACTCTGCTTGTAATTCGTTAAAATAATCTTGATTGGTTTTATCAAACTCTTTTTGAATATCAGCAAAATCTACTACATAACCATATGTATGATTTTTGTAGGTTCTGTTTACACGAGTTAGGGTTTGTAATAAATTATGACTTTTAATTTTTCGCCCGATATAAAGTTTTTTCAAACGTTTGGCATCAAAACCCGTCAATAACATTTGATACACAAAAAGGAAATCTATATTACCCGCTTTATAATCGGCAACCCAATTACGCCTATCTTGTTTGGTACCTACGTCGTGTAAAATAACTTGGGCAGAAGTAACATTGCTTGATTTTTTTTTCTTATTGCCATAACTAAGTGGTTCTTCTGCCGCCAAACCCATTTGTAAACCAGTTTTAGGCGCATACTTTTCTAAAAATAATTCATGCATCATTTTGGCTTGCTCCGAAGAATCGCAAACCACCATACCACCAATAGTATTGTCACCCATGGCAATTCTACCTTGTTCTAAATCTTTTACCACATAATCTAGCATGGGCGCTACATATTTTTCATGTGCGTAAATAACTTTTTTATCGGAATTTCCTTGTAAAATTTTTAATTCTTCTAAAGCTTCCTTTAGTGCTAATTTATAATTAGTAGCTATTTCTTCTCGAATTAAACGTAAGGTATACCCATCTTTTATAGATAGGTTGTAGTAGTACTTGTGTATGTATTCGCCAAATAAAGTTTTAGAATTGTATTCTTTTCCTAAAAGCGGTGTTCCTGTTAATCCAATTTTTATGGAGTGTTTATCAGCTAATTCTAAATTTGCTAAAAAACTACCTCTAGGGTTATAACTTCGGTGTACTTCATCTAAAAAGAACACCCGCTGTACGCTTACATTATAATCGTTGTTTTTAATAACATCAGGATCGTTTTTAAACTTTTGAATATTCACCACCGTAATTTCTGCTTTACCAGAACTGTTGTGAATTACTTTTGTAGACTTTATATCCTTGGTAAATTCTTCTCTACTATTTACTTTATGCACTACTAAACCACGAGCATTGAATTCTTTTGCTGCTTGTACTAATAAATCCAAACGATCTACAATAAAATAAAATTTAGGAATTATATTTTTTTGCTGATAATAAGCTGTTAAATGTTTTACATTAAAATAAGCTAGCGCAGTTTTACCAGAACCTTGTGTATGCCATATAATCCCTTTTTTAAGTCCGTTTTCTAACTTGTTTTCAATGGCTTTCGTAGCAAATAATTGCGGATAACGCATTACATGTTTTTGCAATCCGTTTTCTTCCTCTACATATGCAAAAGCATATTGTAAAATAAATTGTAAGCGTTCTCTTTGAAATAAAGAGGTACAAATACTATTGGTTGGTTTTGTAGGAGCTTTGTTTGTAATAAATTCTTTAGCATTTTTAATACTTAATAAATTAGTATCTTTTAAAACAAAGTTTTCTTCTTCGTCAGAAATAGGTTGTAATAATTGTTCTAAATCAAAGCTTTCTTCTTCTCTAAAATAATTAAATATGGGTTTATAGTAATTGGTAGTACTGTAAAAAGCACCTTCTAACATTTGAGTGTCGTCATCACTATAATTCATATTGTTAGAAAACACCATTAACTGGGTTAGGTTAATAAATTTCCTGAATTTCTTATTTCTAAAACGCTTTTGCATACGGTTATGCTCATCTTGTACGCCGTTTTTATTATTCGGTTTTTTAACTTCAATAAATACCAAAGGCATTCCGTTTATTAATAAAATAATATCGGGACGAAAAGTTTCATCATCTTTTTGATAAGGCAATTCTGTAACAACATGAAATGAGTTGTTGTTGAAATTTTCAAAATCAATTAACTTGATACCTGACTGATCGATCAGTTTATTGTAAAAAGCACGTCCTAAATCTTCATTATCTAACGAAAGCGATAGTTCATCATATACCTTCTGAATATCGT
This sequence comes from Tenacibaculum soleae, assembly GCA_938002045.1. Taxonomy (GTDB): domain Bacteria; phylum Bacteroidota; class Bacteroidia; order Flavobacteriales; family Flavobacteriaceae; genus Polaribacter; species Polaribacter soleae_A. The sequence goes on along the minus strand of CALLBA010000008.1, from coordinate 281 downwards.
TAGTGGATAATTCAGGGTTAATTTTTTGTATTTGCTCATTAAATATTGATGTAAATATATTGGTGCTATTATCCCAAGTAGTATTTTTTAACGAAATATATTGGTAGCCTAATTGTATTAAATGGAGTATAGCAGGAAGTTTTACTCTAGAATCTTCATTAAATATCATTCTTCTTTTCTTGTTTCGGGGGTTCATTTTTTAAAACAGAGCTAAAAATAATAAAACATAAACAAAATAGTGCGTTAAAGAAAAAGTTATTTAAGAAGAATTTTACGAATAT